>CAZYLU010000006.1:62582-113653 GCA_964648945.1 uncultured bacterium
TTCTTGAGGCGGTCCTTCGACTTCGCGCGTTCGGCGCTTCGCTCAGGATGACAACATGCGCTGTGCGCGAAAACCGGCTACCGGTGAGCATCGAGGAGTGGAGCAATATGGCGTATTACTTCCCGTATTGGTGGTCGCGCGCGTATCCGTTCATCATCGTTTGCGGCGCGGCTCTTTGTCTGTGGTCGATTTTCTGCCCAGCGGGCTATAACCGTTGGACCGATGGGCTCGGCGGAGCCGGGGCCGGCCTACTGGTTGCAGCGCTAATCGCGCGCCGGCGAAAAACGCCCGACGACGCTGCAAAATAACGTGAGGAGAGCCTTGTTTCTTCGCACTGCGGCCAGCGCCGCTGTGCTACCGCTTCTCGGCGCGATGCCCAAGCCGCAAACGATCGCGCAACAAGTCCGTAATGAGTTTTTGCACGCATGGCAAGGCTATAGGCGTTTCGCGTGGGGCTATGACGAGGTCAAGCCCGTAAGCGGCACGGGTTCCAATTTCTTCGTGCCGGCGCATTCGTTCGGCCTTTCGATTATCGAGGCGCTCGATACGCTGTACGTCATGGAGCTTGATGACGAATTGCATGCGTGCGTGGAATGGCTTCGCACGCATGTCGACTTCGACGTCGACGGCAACGTGCAGATGTTCGAAGCGGTGATTCGAATGGTGGCGGGGTTTTTATCGGGATACTACGCGACGGGCGAACGGTTTATGCTCGATGCGGCGCGCGAGCTCACCGACCGGTTGTTGCCGTGTTTCACGAAATCGCCATCCGGTGCTCCGTACCGCTACGCCAACTTGCATACCGGCGACGTCTCGGATCCGAAATCGAACCTCGCCGAGATAGGCAGCAACATTCTGGAGTTCGGCGATCTTTCGCGTTTGACGGGCGATCCGAAGTACCTCAATGCGTCGATGCGCGCGTATGAAGCCATCATCGCGAAACGCTCGCCGCTAAATCTGCTCGGGACCAATTTCGACGTCGAGCGGGGCGAGTTCATCGGAAAAGACGACGTCGCGCCCGATGAACCGGCCGATTCGTTCTACGAATATCTCTGGGGCGGCTGGCAGATGCTGGGCATCGCGCAGTGCCGCGATTGGTACAATCTCGTGACGGATCCGATCCTCGCGCACAGCATCGTGCACATGGATGGGCGGTTGTGGTTTCAAACCGTAGATTACACGACGGGCGTGCCGACCGGGCAAACGCAGCTCACGGAGCTTTCGGCATTCTACGCAGAACTGGTGTCCAAGGGCGGCCGGCGCGACGTCGGCTCAGCGTTCTACGACTCGTGGACAAATGTACTCGACCGTTACACCTTGATTCCCGAAGTCATCGACATAAAGAACTTGAGCATCGTCGATCCCGCGTATGCGATGCGGCCCGAATACGTAAACTCTGCATTCGATCTCTGGTTCCTCACGGGCGACGAAAAGTACCGGCGCACGGCGTACCGCTACTTCCAGGCGCTTCGCGCGAACTGTCGCGTTGCAAACGGTTACACGACGCTGACCGACATCCGCACTCGCCCGATGACGCCCGGCGATCACTTCCCGGCGTATTCGTTCAGCGAAAACTTCAAGTACCTCTATTTGATGTTCGCCGACTCCAAGCGCTTCGATCCCTCGACGTACTACCTCAACACCGAAGGCAAAGTCTTACGCGGCTTACGCCGGTAACACAGTGTCATCATGAGCGCAGGTGCGAAGCACCGGAGTCGAAGGATCGCCTCAAGCGTTCTGCGCGTAACGATCCTTCGACTCCGCTCGCTACGCGAGCTACGCTCAGGATGACAGTTGCAAGTGGGTACAACCGATGCGTGAACAAGCTAGCTTTTGCGGCGCTCGCGTTGTTGCTCGGCGCGTGTAGCACGCAACAACAGGCGCAAGGGCAAAAACAAGTCCAGGAAGCCGTCAACAGTATCCCGAGCCCCGTAAAGCAAGGGGCCGCTGATGCTGCGCTTACCGCGCAAGTCGCCGGAGTGATGGCCGCGCAAACCGGCGTCAACGCCTTTAACGTGAAGCCGACGGTGCACCGTGGCGTCGTGACACTGAGCGGTCGCGTCCCGACGCCGGAGATCAAGGCGACGCTTCTCGCTGCGGTGCGCCGCGTTCACGGCGTGCAGCGAATCGTCGACCACGTTACGATCGGGCGGTAGCGCCTAGATGTGATCCGCTAAGATCGCAAAGAGTTCGCGGCGCGCGCGATCGAGTGCGGCGATCGCTTTGCGATACGATTCAACATTGCCGGTACGCGCAATTTGTTTTACCGCGTCTTTGATCCCGTGGACTTGGCGCATGGCTTCGGCAACGATGCTGTAGATATTCTCAGCGTCGAAAGCTCCCTCGTCGCCGGGCTTTTCTCGCTGCGCTAAGAGTTCGCGGCCTTTGTCGGTGATTTCGTACGTGCGCTTGCCGTCGCGTTCTTGGCCGCGAATGTAGTCGCCGTCTTCGAGCATTTGCAGCGCGGGATAGATCGATCCGGGACTCGGACGCATGCCGGTTTTTGATTCGATCTCCAGCATGATGTCATAGCCGTGGCGCGGACCTTGAACTAAACATTCGAGAATCTCGTATTTCATTTCGCCGCGCGCGCGTCCGCCGCGCATGCCGCGGCCGTGACGGAACGCGCCGGGGCCCCACGAGCCTTCGAATCCGCCGCGTCCGTGTCTAAAGTGGAACATTCAAATGGGTCTCCGTTGGTTTGATATCGTGTCCGCTCGTCGCCGTTGTGCCGCTATGCGCGGCCTCTTCGAGTTCGCGACGCAACTGCGCAAGAACCGCAATCGCTCTGCGAATCATCGCAACGACGATGGTGAAGAAACTGTCGGCGTCGCGCATGGAGCGGCGGCCGTAGGCGTATCTGCACATCAGATGTACTCCTCGCGTTCGACCTGCGCCGCGAGCTGCGCGAGCAGCTGCGATCCGGCGTCGGTCAAGAGGTATGCCGGCGCGCCAAGGACATTGCGGGTCTTAACGTAGCCCGTCGTGCGCAGCAGGCGTAGGTGCTGATCGATTAGGTTGCGGCTGAGCTCGGTGCCGAGGCGGTCTTCGACCGCGCGCGTCACTTCGACGTCGGTTGCCGGGGCATTCCAGAGGGCCGCAAGCACGTCGTACGTCAACATGAGGCGATAGTATTCGATATATCGGGTAATGTCAAGACGCATCGTCCAAGGTCGGAGGGCCCCTCTGCGCGGGTCGCCTAACACCCCGGTCATGACGAGTACGATTTCCGGCGCGCGCACCGTTCGCGCACCTCGCGGCACAGAGCTTTCGTGCCAAGGCTGGCCGCAAGAAGCGGCGCTTCGCATGTTGATGAACAACCTCGACCCCGACGTCGCGGAGCGTCCGGACGACCTCGTCGTCTACGGCGGAAACGGACGCGCGGCGCGTTCGTGGGAGGCCTTTGATGCGTTCGTGCGCACGCTGCGGCGATTGAAGAATGACGAAACGATGATCGTGCAGAGCGGCAAACCCGTCGCGGTTTGGAAAACGCACGAACGTGCGCCGCGCGTGCTCATCGCGAATTCGAATCTCGTGCCGAAGTGGGCCGATTGGAAAATCTTCCGCGAACTCGAAGCGCAAGGGCTTACGATGTACGGCCAGATGACGGCCGGATCGTGGATCTACATCGGCACGCAAGGCATCGTGCAAGGCACCTATGAAACGTTTGCCGAGCTTTCGCGTCAACATTTCGGCGGCACGCTCAAAGGTCGCGTCTGTCTGACCGCCGGTATCGGCGGCATGGGCGGTGCGCAGCCGCTCGCAATCACGATGAACGAAGGCATCGCGCTCGTCATCGATGTCGATCGCTCGAGATTGGATCGCCGGCGCGAACTGCGGTACCTCGACAAAGTCGTCGATTCGCGAGAAGAAGCGCTGCGCGAAGTCGAACGCGCGCGCGCAACGGGCGAAGCGATATCCATCGGATACGAAGGCAATGCGGCGACCGAATTCTGGGAGCTGTACGATCTCGGATTCCGTCCCGATGCCGTCACCGACCAAACGTCGGCGCACGACTTGATCAACGGCTACGTTCCCGAGGGATTGTCTCTGGAAGAAGCGGCGCAGCTGCGGCGCACGTCACCGGACGAGTACGAACGGCGCGCGCTCGAGAGCTGCGGCAAGCACGTCGAAGCGATGGTGCGTTTCCAAGACGCGGGGGCGATCGTGTTCGATTACGGCAACAACATTCGCGCGCAAGCGCAGCGCGCGGGATATGGACGCGCGTTTGCGTTTCCCGGCTTTGTTCCGGCGTTCGTGCGTCCGCTGTTCTGCAAAGGATCGGGGCCGTTCCGCTTCGCAGCGCTCTCCGGCGATCCCAAAGACATTCATCGTCTGGATCAAGAACTGCTCGCGCTCTTCCCCGATGATGCCGGATTGCAGCGCTGGATTAAACTCGCGCAGGAACGCATCGCGTTTCAAGGACTGCCGGCACGTATCTGCTGGCTCGGCTACGGCGACCGCGCAAAGGCCGGATTGCGCTTCAATGAACTCGTACGCAACGGCGAGATCTCCGCGCCGATCGTCATCGGACGCGATCATCTCGATACGGGCAGCGTCGCATCGCCGTACCGCGAGACGGAATCCATGAAAGACGGCTCCGATGCGATCGCGGATTGGCCGATCCTTAACGCGCTGTTGAATACCGCCGCGGGCGCGCATTGGGTGAGCTTCCATCACGGCGGCGGCGTCGGCATCGGCTACAGCCTGCATGCAGGCATGGTCGTTGTTGCGGACGGTTCGCAAGACGCGCAAGAGCGGCTCGCAACGGTGCTTACCACCGATTGCGGAATGGGTGTCGTGCGTCACGCCGACGCCGGGTACGATATCGCAATTGAGACGGCGGATTCGAAGGGAATTGATTGGCGTTTGTAGAGCAAGCGTCAGTTGATGGAACCCTTACTCGTTCGCGCTAAAACGATTGTGACGTGCGATGGTAACGCTGCTCAAGGCGGCGTTACCTTCGACCGACTTGGGCGCATCGACGATGCCGCGATGATCGTCGACGGCCATCGGATCGCCGCCGTCGGGAAACGCGCGGAGATCGAACACGCGCTGGGCGAGCGGCCGGTACGCGAACTGGACGTACGCGATTGCGTCGTCGTTCCGGGATTTATCGACGCCCATGCGCATCCGCTTTTTGCCGGCGATCGAGAACCCGATTTTGCGGCGCGGCAACGTGGTGAGCGGGCGCCGCTCGGTATGCTGTTCACGGTAGAGCAGACACGCGACGCGCTGCTCGAGCCGCAGCGGTTTTACGAAGACGTCATCCATCCTCGCTTGAAGATGTTGCTGGCACACGGCACGACGACGCTCGAAACAAAGACGGGCTACGCGCTGCATAAGCCGGGCGAGACGGAACTGCTCGACATGATCTCTGCGCACCGCAGCGACTACGACGTCCCCGCGCTGATCGCAACGTTCTTGGGCGCGCACGCATTACCGCCGGAATTCACCAACGAAGTTGCGTACATCGATTACCTCATCGACCAGCTCGTGCCGTTTGCAAAAGCGCACGGCGCCGTCTATGCTGATGCGTTTTGCGAGCCGGGATTCTTTTCGCCCGAGCAGACGCGCCGGTATCTCGAGGCGTGCAGCGAGCACGGCATGCAGCTGCGCGTCCACTGCGACGAGATGAGCTTCGGCCATGCAGCGGAGATGGCGGTCGAAGTCGGCGTCGATGCCGTCGATCACTGCAACTATATCCGAGGCGAGGACGTTCAGGCGATCGTTGAGAGCAACACGGTCACCGTTGCGTGCCCGGCCACGATTGCGTATCTGGATCTTCCCAAGCGCGCACCCGTACGCGATTTGCTCGATCGCGGCGGCGACGTTGCGCTTGCAAGCGACTATAATCCGGGCACTTCGCCGTGTTTCAATCTTCAAACCGTTGCTTATTTTGGACGCAAACTCTTCGGCTTGTCGGCGGCGGAAGCGCTCTACGGTGTAACGGTTGCCGCCGCGCATTCGCTTCGTGCGGATGCGGGGGTGCTGCGCACAGGAGCCGTCGCCGACTTCGTCGCGCTGCGGATTTCGTCACCGGATGAATTCGGCTGGCAGCACGGCGGCAATCTCGCGGCGGCCGTCGTTCATCGAGGAGTGGTCGTTTGAGAACCTCACCGAATGAACTCGTTCGGTGTGCGCGCGCGCTCGCCGGTGCGCAAACACGTCGCGACTACGCCTTCGTGGTACGCGACGGACGTATCGAAGACGCGGGAGACTACGCGCTCGTCGCGGCGCGCAACCCGGGCCTACCGGCTCGGTCCTTTCCCGACGATCGTCTCGTCGTACCGGGTTTTATCAACGGTCACAGCCACGCGTATCAGATTCTGCTGCGCGGCTGGGCCGACGATTGGAGCTTCGCCAAATGGCGCAGCGACGCGCTCTACAAAGTCGTGCCGCAACTCACACCCGACGACATCTATTGGACGTTCGTCGCGGCGTTTTCAGAAATGCTCTCGGCCGGCATCACGACGGTCACCGAATTTTTCTATTTGAACGGTCACGGAAATGCGCATGCCGAGGCTGCGATACGCGCAGCGCAAGAAACCGGAATCCGTTTGGTCTTTGCACGAACGTGGATGGACGCGGAATACGCGCCGCCGCAGTTCCGCGAACACATCGACGTCGCGCAATCGAGGACGTTGGAGCTGATGGAAGCGTATCCGTGGGCCAACGTTTGCGTTGCGCCGCATTCGCTTCACGCGGCATCGCTCGAAATGATTCGTGCGGCCGCCGAGTTTGCGCGCGTCTACGATTGCATGATGCACGTGCACGCGGCCGAAGCCGCCTACGAAGGACAGGCGACGCTCGCCGCGCACGGCGCGACGCCGATCGACTTACTCGACCGGCTCGACGCGCTCAACGATCGCACCGTTGCGGTGCACGCAATTTACATCACGGAAGACGAAAAGCGTCTGCTCGCCGAGCGCGGTGCGCGCGTGATCCATAATCCAATGACGAATCAGTACCTCGGCGACGGCATCTGCGACGTCTTGGAGCTGCAGGCGCTCGGCGTGACGATCGGTCTTGGCACCGATGCCGACGTCAAACCGTCACTGATCGACGAGATGCGCGCGGCAACGCTGCTGCAGAAGATCGCGCGTATCGACGGAAGTGCGCTCGGCGCACAGAACGCCTTTGATCTCGGAACGGCGCAAGGTGCACGCGCGCTGCGCATTGACGCAGGCGATCTCACGGCTGGAGCGGCGGCCGATTTTCTCGTGCTCGATGCGTCGGCGATCGATCCGTGGACGCCGGAGGTCAATGCAGTCGTTTATCGTGGGCAAGATAGCTGGGTGCAAGCCGCGTTCGTCGGCGGAGCTCGCGTCTATACGGGAGAATCCTCGCCTCTCGCCCGCTTGGCACAGCAGAAGTTAAAGGAGATCGCGCAACGTGTCATTCCGTAATCTGCTTGCAGTCACCGTCCTTATCGCGCTTGCCGCATGCGGCGGCGGCGGAAACAATCAAAGCTCGTCTGCGGCAAGCCCAACGGCTTCGAGCAACGGCATTATGACCAGCGAGTCTGCCAATCCCTCGCCAAGCACCGTCGTCAACGGCCCGATGGGCGGCGTAAATGCATCCGGCGAACCGATGGCTCCCGGAACGCTCGCGACCGTACCGCCGGGATTAAGCTGCGGTTCGCAACGCGCCGTATGGGTGAACACGAAGACGCATGTCTTCCACGAGCCGACCGATCCGTATTACGGGCGCACCAAACACGGTCAATATATGTGCCGCAAGCAAGCGCTCAAAGAAGGCGATCGTCCCGCAGGCGAGCACAAGCATACAAACGGCTAAAGCATCGGCCGCAACGCGCGCATGAACGGCCCGAAGCGCGCGTTGTTTTCGTCGGTGCTTGAGAGGCCGGTGTAGACGACCACGACGTAGCTTCGCCCTTGGGCGGTGACCAGAATGCCGCCGTCGTGCGTCACGTCGTTCGTGTCGCCGGTTTTATGTGCGAATGTATCATCCGCGCGTATGCCCTTCGAAAGTTTGTCGTTCCAAAACTGACGCGTGAGCGCGGCGCGCAGCAGATCGCTGTGCGGCACGCGATCGAGAGCGATGAGTTCGAACATCCTTGCGGCGTCGTTTGCCGGATGCGTGTTGCGATGCACGCCGTCCCAGCCGGGATCTTCGATAAGCGGTTCGCTGCCGGAAAGCTTGCGGTAGAACGCGGTGTCGCGCAATCCGAACTGCTGGCCAACGATGCGGGTCGCGCGTTCGCGTCCCACTACATCGAAGAGCACATTGGTGGCGACGTTGTCCGAGCGCGAAATTGCAAGTTCGCACAACTCGTCCAGACGCGCCCAGTACCCCGGTACCAGCGGCGACGGCGCATCGTTGTACGTCATGTTCGCGCGCGAGATCTCGATGCGGTCCGCTATGCTCATGCGGCCCGCGGCCACCTCGGCAAGCGCGGCCGCCGCCAGAGGCGTCTTGATCATGCTCGCCGGGTAAAGGTGTTCGGTGGCACGGTACGAGGCGGACCAGCCGTCGTCTAACGACTGCACGACGATCGAGGCCGGTTCAAGCCCCTGCTCCTCGGTGAAGCGAGCGAGCTGCGTGGGGGTTAAGGGTGCATCCAAGTCGGGCTTCCTTGCGTTAGAGCTGTATGTGTCGCTGCAAGTGGGTACTTGCACGCGCGAACGGATTATGTTACGCTCTGCGTGCAAGTACCCACTTGCGTACCAAAATGATGAGTATTTTGATGCAACCGATCGTTTTTGAGTATCGTCCGGCCGCGTTCGAAGCCTTGCAGGCAGCCATTCTGACTGCCTTCGAAACCGGGGTCAGCCGCATCGTGCTCGACCTAGACGAACTTCCCCGCCTGGACACCGAGGGTGTCCGCGGGTTGATTACCCTGCTGCGCCGGTCTCGTGAAGTCGGCGGCGAGGTCGCGTTGCACGTAACGCGTCCCGAACTGCTGCGCACGCTGAACACGTTGGCGCTCGACCGGCTTTTCCCGATGGTGAAAGCTGCATGATCCGACTCTCGCTTGCGCTGGTCTTCGCGGTGCTGGCGAGCGTTGTCGGCCCCGCCGTCGCACAAGGGCCTTCCCCAACGCCGGCCGAGATGCCGACGACCGCAAACGCGGTCATCGCGCGCATGGTCGACCGCAATCCCTCGCTCAACTCGTTCACGGCGCGCGTGCACGTCAATCTGCACATGCTCAACTTTCCGTTCCTTTCGCCCAAGCTCGACGGCACGTCGTATTTCAAGCGTCCGGGCCACAGTGAAGTCGTCTTCGACCGGGTGCCGTCGTATGCGAAGGGCTTCCAGAAACTTTTCAACGACGTTGCGGATCCGCTGTCATGGGAAGCCGACTGGAATATCACGGACAAGGGAGCCGTGAAAATTCCCGACTACCCCAGTTCCTTGATCGAGCTGTACATGACGAAGAAGATCTACAGCGATCAAACGGCCGACGCGATCGCGTACGTCGACCCCAACACCTACGAGCTGTTGATGATGGAATGGAACTACCGCAACGGCGGCAAGATCGTCATGCGGCAATGGTATCGCCATGAGGGCGACTACAGCCTCGTCTCACAGCAACACGTCGACATCAACATTCCACACGTTCACGCTGTCGGCGATTCCCAATTCGGCACGTATCAAACGAACGTTGCCGTGGATGATTCGGTATTCAAAAGATGATTGAAGCACAACGCGAGAGCGACGCCGCTCGAACTCAAGCCGACCAGACGCGCGACCGCATCGTCGCGGCCGCACGTGAAGTGATCGCGCGCAAAGGAAAACGCGGCGCAACGACGCGCGAAATCGCGGATCTCGCAGGCGTCAACGAAGCAACCCTTTTCCGGCATTTTGGAAACAAAGAATCGCTGATTCTTGCAGTTGTCAAGGCGTCGTGTCCCGATATGGAATTGCGGGATACCCTTTCACAGTTGAAGGGGCCCATTGAAGACGATCTGTATACCATTGGCGTGCGATTGTCGCAGCATCTGGAATCGATGATCGATATGGTTCGTTGGTCGCTCGTCGAGACCGACTACGAGAACAGCCTCTTTGCAAAAGAAGCGTGGCGGCCGCAAACGGCTGTGCGCCAAATTATCATCGACTACTTTGCCCGGCAAGTCGAAGCGGGGACGCTCGCGGCGAACCCCGAGGATCTCGCGTCGACGTTCATGGGCATGATCTTCTCACGCATGATCGCGCGGGAGAAGTACCCGGCATCGCCCCTCTTCAACGATACCGATTACGCAATCCGATTTTTCGTAAACGTCTTTCTCAACGGCGTAAGGAGCAAGTAAATGAATACCCGCGAGGTAGAGGAACAAAAAACCGCACCGGCGGCACCGCCACCGAACGGTCGTGTCAATGAACCCGTCGTCGAGGAAGAAGGGGACGAACGTAAGGGTCTGCGCAAGCGCTACATCTTTGGCGTCCTCGGTGTCATCGTTGCGATCGTCGTCATCATCTGGGGCATCAAGTGGTTTGCGTATGCACGCGTTCACGAGGGCACCGATGACGCGCGCGTCGACGCCGATCCGGTGGCAGTGACGAGTAAAATCAATGAACGCATCGATCAGATTCTCACCGACACGAACGAGCCCGTGAAGAAGGGCCAGTTGCTGGTCGTTCTGGACAACGCGGTCGAACGCGATCAACTGCGCCAAGCGAAGGCGAACTACGATCTCGCCGTCACGAACCAACGCACGACCTCCACGCAGGGTACCGGTGGCGTGACGCAGGCGCAAGCTGACGTCATCAATGCTTCGGCGCAAGTTCCGGTCGCGCAGTCCGGCGTTCAACAAGCGCAAGCGGCGCTTCGCGTCGCACAAGCGCAAGTTCCGTCCGCGCAAGCCGCGTACAATCGTGCACTGGCTGACTACAACCGCACGAACGCGCTTGTAAAGACCGGTGACGTGCCGCGCGCCCAACTCGATGCCGACACGGCAACCCTCGCGAACGCGGCTGCGCAGCTGCGCAGCGCCGAGGATCAAGTGCGCAGTGCGGAGGCAAACCTCGCCGGCGCGCAGAGTAAAGTCGGCGCCGCACAAGCGGCGGTGACGGCAGCGCAGGGCAACGTCACGACCGCGCAAGGTAAGCTCGCGCAAGCGGCCGATCCGAGTCAGATCGAAGCGGCGAAAGCCCAACTCGGCGTTGCGCAGCAGAACCTCGGTTATACGCGTATCTACTCGCCCATCGACGGATTCGTCGGACAGAAGAGTGCGGAAGTCGGGCAAACGGTTCAAGCCGGCTCGACGATCCTCACGCTCATTCCGACCGGCCCCGGTCAGATCTACATCACCGCAAACTATAAGGAAACGCAGATGAAGGACATGCGGGTAGGTCAGCCGGCCGACGTTCACGTTGATGCCTACAATCGTACGTTCCATGGCCACGTCGGGTCGATCAACCCCGCGTCGCAGAACACGTACGCGCTCGTCCCTGCACAAAACGCGACGGGCAACTTCGTCAAAGTGACGCAGCGCATTCCGGTTCGCATCTACATCGACGATCAGGATCCCAACCAGCCGTTACGTCCCGGTATGAGCGTCGAGACCTACGTGAAGGTTCGATAAGAACAACGCAGCGCTAGGACGTAAGACGCAATGAATCAGCCGCAGAACGTGGTCGAATTCGGCTCACGGAGGGTCATCGTGAGCCTCGCGGTCATCGCCGCGACGCTCCTCGAGATCATCGATACGACGATCGTGAACGTTGCACTCCCGAACATTCAGGGCAACTTCGGCGTCGCGGTCGATCAAGGTGCATGGATCGTCACCGGGTACATCATCGCGAACGTCGTGGTTATTCCGATCACACCGTGGCTCGCGGCGCGATTCGGCCGGCGGCAGTACTTCTTCGCCTCGATCGTCATCTTTACGATAGCCTCACTCATGTGCGGACTCTCGCCGGGATTCGGCGATCTCGTTTTCTGGCGAATCGTCCAGGGAATCGGCGGGGGCGGATTGATCTCTACTTCGCAGGCGATTCTGCGCGATACGTATCCGCTCGACGAACAGGGGAAAGCGCAGGGAATCTTCGCGATGGGCGTCATCGTCGGTCCTGCGCTCGGCCCCGTGCTTGGCGGATGGATCACCGATAATCTCACGTGGCGGTGGGCGTTCTTTATCAACCTGCCCGTTGGAATCATCGCAGGGACGCTGATCTGGATGTACCTGCGCAACCCGTCGGAACCGCAAAAGAAGAAGCTCGATTGGATCGGACTTGCGCTGCTCGCAATCGGTCTTGGCTCGATGCAATACGTGCTCGATCAAGGTCAGCAGTACGACTGGTTCGATGATCCCAACATTCGCTTGTTCGCGCTCCTCGCGTTCGCCGGGGTCGGCGGCTTTATCTGGTGGACGCTACGCTCGGCCATTCCAGTGGTCGATCTTCACGTATTGCGCTTGCGCCAAGTCGCGGCCGGCAGCGTGCTCGGCGCGGTTCTCGGCGTGAGTCTCTATGGATCGATCCTGGTACTGCCGCAATATCTGCAGAACTCGCTCGGCTTTACCGCGACACTGTCGGGTCTGACGATTCTGGTTCGGGCGCTCGCCGTCATGATCTTCACGCCATTCACTGCTGCGCTCGCGAGTAGAGGAAAGATCGACGTGCGGCTATCGACCGCGCTCGGATTCATCTTGCTCGGCATCTCGAATTGGATTCTCGCCGGCGTAACGACGCCGCAGTCGGAGTTCGGAACATTCGTCGTCTCGCTCATCATCAGCGGCATCGGGCTCTCGCAGATCTTCGTTCCGCTCTCGATCGCAGTGCTCGGCGGCGTGCCGGACAAAGAGGTTCCCGCAACCTCCGCATTCTTCAATCTTTCACGTCAAGTCGGCGGCAGCATCGCGACCGCCGTGCTCGTCACGCTGCTGGTGCGCGGCATGACGGCGCATCAAACCGATCTCGCGGCGTCGCAGAATCTTCATCGTGCGCCTGTGGCTACATACGTTCAAACGAACGGCGGCGAGCGATCGGTATCAGGTTTGAGCAATCTCGAGGGAATCGTCGAAAGTCAGGCGGCGGTGTTGTCGTATGCCGACACCTCTCGCTGGACGGCGATTATCACGATTGCTCTCGCACCACTGGTTCTATTGTTGAACAAACCGCGCTTGGGCGAAACAATCGCGGTCGAGTAATAGGAGTCGTTGTGAAAAAACGGAGCATCGCAGTTCTTTCCCTGTCCGTCGCGGTTGCGGCGGCACCACTCATTGCGCCGGCGCAGCAAGTGCAGCCCCAGGCGCCGCCGTCGCCGAATAGCGCGTCGATACCGACACCGGCACCCTCGCCGGTTACGCCGGTGGCGCCGACCGTCGCTCCCGGCTATGTCGCGCCCAACGTGCGCCCGACGACGGCAAATGTGGTCGGGGTAACACAGCAGCCGTTCGTGGGCATTGCGCTCAATGACGCAATCGGCATGGCGCTCGCGCGAAATCCGGATCTCGCAATTTCGGCATCGAACGTGCGTATCGGCGGCTATCAAATCACTGCCACACAAGGCGCATACGATGTGCGGTTCTTCGTTAATCCGAGTACCAGCCACTCCACGACGGCTCCGCAAAACGCGTTCTTCTCTAGCGCGGGCTTCGGACCGATCACGCAAAACCAACAATCCATCGCCGCGGGTATCAGCGGACAGCTTCCGACCGGCACGCAGTACAACATCAACATTCAACAGTCGAGAATCGACAATAACACGTTCATCAACGCGTTCAATCCGTATTACAACGCGGCGTTGAACGTCTCGATCACGCAACCGCTGCTTCGCAACTTTGGTCCGGGCAACGACACGCGGCGGCAGATCCAACTCGCAATTTTGAGCCAGCAGGGAACTACGGCGGGGACGCTTGCGAGCGTCTCGACGACGATTGCCGGCGTTGAAAATGCCTATTGGGATCTCGTAGCGGCGTGGCGCAACGTCGCGATTCAAGAAGATGCGCTTCGTTCTGCGGTCTCGACGCAGCAAAGCAACGTACGTTTGGCACGGCGCGGCCAAGCAGCACCGATCGATGCGGTGCAGTCCGCAACGCAAGTGTCCACGTATCAGAACAACGTTTTCTCGGCGCTGCAGAGCGTATCGTCGTTACAGAACCAATTGAAATCGCTGATCCTCGACGACCCGGGCGATCCGATTTGGCGCGCCAATTTGATGCCCACGACGTCGGTAACACAAGCGCCCGCAGAGCCGTCGCTCGATGCGATGCTCGCCACGGCGATGCAGCACCGTCCCGAACTTGCCCAAGCAGCGGCGCAACGCCAAACGGCTGCGGTCAACGCGCGCTACGCGAAAAATCAACTGCTTCCGCAAGTCGATCTGCAACTGCAATATAGCGGCAACGGCTTCGCCGGCAATGCGCTTCCGCCGCTCGGCGGCGTCTTCGGAACCGCAACGCCGCCGCCGTATCTCGGTGGTACGTACGGCCAGGCGTACGGCAACATCGGCCGCTTCCCGGCTTACACGGCGGGCGTAATGATCTCGACGCCGATCGGCAATCGCACGGCGAAGGCGAATTATGCAGCAGCGAAGGAACAGCAGCGGATCGCGGACATCACTACCGCGAACACCGATCAGCGAATCCTGTTCGACGTTAGAAATGCATTACAAGATTATGAATCAGCGGCGTCGCGTCTCTATGCCGCGCGCGCGGCCCGTGAAGCACAGCAGCAAGTTTACGCAAGCGAACTGCGGAAATTCCGTAACGGTGAATCGACGACGTTTCTCGTGAATCAGCAACAGGTCACGCTCGTGCAAACAGAGGGAACCGAGTTGCAAGCGCAGACCGATTTTGACAAAGCGGTCGTCGAATTGAGTCGCGCCGACGGAACGATTTTGAACGCGAACAACGTTAACATACAGACGTTAGGTGAAGGAGCACTGAAAAAACCATGACGATTCGAAAAGCACGGATTCGCCGTCTCAGCGAGGCTACACAGCGCAAACTGCAAGAGCGCACCGCCGTTCTTTACGCACGAGCTCTGGAACGCTGGAACAGTAGAGCGGCAAACCGCTAAACTGCACGTTGGCATGGCGTCGTGAAGCGCGACCGATTTTTGGCGGTGCTCGGCGGGGCCACGCTGGCGGCGGCCGCGCCGGCATCCGATGTCGATGTGCCGGTCGAAGTGCGCGGTGGACGATTTTTTGCAGTGCCGCGCGTCCCGGATGGACGGGTCTTCGCGTGCTGGCTGGATACGGACGGCGGCGGATTCATTTTTGATGCGGCTGTCGACGCGTTTCATCTGACGACGCAAAAGGTGGACGGAAAGCGTAACGCGGCTCTTCCAGCGTTTACATCGCCGTCGATTCCGCCGCTGAGCACGGCCAAAGATCTTCCGGTCTTCGAGCGTGAGCCTAACGATCGCGTAGATCCGATTCTTTCTGGTTTCGAAGCGCAATTGGGCCGTACGTGGTTCAATGGGCGGACGTGGCGCTTTGATTGGCCGCGCCGGCGTTGTACAATGCTCGGCGCAACATTGGCTGCCTCGGATGCCAACGTGCCGCTTCGTATCGACGGCGGATATACGCGCATACCGGTCACCGTTGCCGGTGAAAGCCTCACGATGTCGTTCGACATTGCGGCTTCCGTTGCGCTCAAACCGACGGGGACGGTGCAGGCGACGTCGTTCGTTCCGCAGGCGTTGCTCGATCGTTGGCACCGCTCCCATCCCGATTGGGTGGTGCAGCGCAACGTCGGGATACCGCTCGGGATCGATCGCGTGATCGTTCCGGAGATACGGTGCGGCCCGGTCACCCTTCGCAATGTCGCGTTCACGACGCGCCCGGGCGACGACGTGTTTGGAAATGTCGATCTTAGCGGCAAACTCGGTGCGAATGCATTTGCGGGTTGCGTCGCAACGCTCGATTACCGTACGTCGCGTTTACAACTCTGCTAACGCGAATCCAACGCATATATCCGGTACTCGCCCGCGCTCGCCCGAAGCGCGTAGTTGCGGTCGAGTATACGATCTGCGGCGTGTAGTGCAGCGTTCTGTGGATTCTCGCGGCCTGGACGCAGAACGACGTAGCGTGGACGTGTCGACATAATCCGCGTGACTTCCCTGGTTCCATCGATATTCGCAGCGGCTTGCATGTCGCGTGAATAGAGGTGCTGCGGATACGGAAACCGCGTGGGAATCGTTTCGCCCGTCAGCACGTAGAGCGCCGGATCACCTTGCGCGACGTAGAGTGAACCGGGTTGTTGCGCGATGAGATGACGGAGGATCTTTGCGCTCTGTGCTTCCGGGTCCGGCTGTGCGAGTACTGAATATCTTCCGATGCCGTGACCGATGACGGCAAGCACCGCGATTGCGAGCGCAACGCGCTGTGCCGCGGGGCCGTTCCACGTGCGATAGAATCCCCAGGCTGCGAGCAAGCACGCCGGTGGAACGAGCATGATGAAGTGGTAGCCGAAGTATTCACGCACCGCGATCAACGAAACGATCGCTGCACCGAGCCATGCGATGAGCATCAGACCTACCGCGCGTTCCGTTTCGCTCCAACGCCGCAGAGTAAGTGCTGCCAGTGCCCACACAGGGAACAGCGCTTCAACCTCCCACCGCACCGTTTCGTAGAGATGCGGATGCGCGACGGGCGCTAAGAAGCGCCGAAGTACGGTACCGGCGTTTGCGTCGAGGAATGCATCGGTGCGGCCTATTGCAACATAGGGAAGAATGCTGACCGCAACCGGTGCGAGTAAACCGCATACTACTGCCAGTGCGCCCATTGCAGGCGCCGGGCTTGCGGCCACGGCAAACGCCGCTGCCGCAATTGCAAGCGGAACTGCGGTCAGTTTCATTTCAATCGCGCATCCCGCGAGAAGACCTGTCAGTACGGCGTTGCGTATGCAAAGCGTTCGCGTCGAGATCGCTGCTGCAACGATCGCAAATGCGCCGCTCGCGAATGCGTTGACGAAGACCTCAGCTTCGGCCGACGTCCCCTTGTTGCTCGCGCCCAGCGCAATCGTGAGCAGCGCGGCGAACACACCGATCCGCTCGCCGCCTGCCCCGAATGCACGCCCGATGCGATAGACAGCGTACGCGGTGAAGAGTCCGGCGATGAGCGATGCGAGATGCAGCGCAACGAACGATGTACCGGTGATTGCCATGAACGCCGCAAGCAGCGCGAAGAAGAGCGGCGGTTTTGCTTCCCACGCGGTCACATAGGGCAAGTGTCCGTGGAGCAGCTCACGCGCAACAACGGCGTAGAGCCCTTCGTTTGCGGAGACAATGGTTCTGAAAAAATCCGGGAGGTGGACAAATAACGCCGCGGCCGCAACCGTTGCGCCTAGGGAAAGCGGGAGCGCAACCTCAACGTGCCGCTTCCCGGTCGACGAGCCAAATGAGGCGTCCATCACGCGGCGCGATGATTTGTGAGGGTCGTTTCATGGGTTCATACGGTCCCTCGCGAACCTGCTTCAACATCGACGCCTTGCCGGCGCCTGCGACGGCGAAGACCACCGTGCGCGCGCCATTGAGCACACGCGGCGTGAGCGTGATGCGCCATTGCTTTTGCGAGGTTGAGTACACGGCGCGCACGAGCATTTCGTCGGCTTCGAGCGGGTCGGTACCGGGGAAGAGCGATGCTGTATGTCCGTCGGGTCCCATTCCGAGCATCACGAGATCGAAGCGCGGCTCTTCGCCCAGACGGCTGATGAGCTCCGCGCGATACGCGGCGGCCGCGTCGACGGGATCATCTTCGCCCGCAATGCGATGGACGTTCGCTCCCGGGATGCCGACGCGCTCGAGAAACGCGTCTTTTGCCATTTTGTAATTCGATTGCTCGTGATCGGGCGGCACGCAGCGCTCGTCGCCGAAGTACACTTCGACTTTGTTCCAGTCGAGCTCCGATGCGTATTCGGGAGTGCCGAGTAGCTCATACGCGGCCGTCGGCGTCGTTCCGCCCGCAAGCGACACGTCGAAACGACCGCGCGCGGCGATCGCGTCCTGACCGCAGCGCACAAAAAGATCGGCGAGCGCCTTTGCGACGTCCGCCGGTGTGTCGAGAACGACGAGATCACCGGTCGTTCTAATCATGCTTTGTTCCGTTCGATGATGAGCTTCGCCATCGTGAGTGACTGCATGAACATCTCGTCTTGTGACGTGCGCAGGATCGCGCGTTCCATAAGCGATGCGATATCCATCGTGTGAAGCGGAGCACAACGTGGCGCTCGCTTTTTCGCACCGGAGACTTGGAGACACACCGCATCAGGATCGTCATCTTGTACCTCGGCGGTAAAGGTGACCGTCTTCGAATTCAACGCGACGCGTGACAAACGCCGCGGTGTGCCTTCGCGCCGCAGCGTGAAATGGATGATGTCGCCGCCGGAGTTGCAGAACTCGTTCGGCGCGCACGGGGTCCAATCCAAACGGCTCGCAAGCCAACCGAGAGCGTAGTACATCTCCGCGTCCGACCCGCCGGTAAGGTCGACCTCGCGCAATTCGGTCAGTTCGCTGAGAAACTCCGGCTCGTCGAAGAATTCGGCGACCAGTTCTTGCCACGCACCGAGTCGCAGAAACGCAACATCTTGCACGACGATTTGTGGATGCGCGGCGACGAACGCTGCCAGATCGCGCAGCGCGCTTTCATCCGCCGTGATGGCCGAACTGCTCACCACGACGGTGTCCGCCAGAGTCGCGAGCGCCACGAAGCGGTCGTCGTGTTGAATCTCTGTTGCTACCCACGCGAGCACAATCGGCGCTTCCGGAAGCGCAAGCATCGAAAGCGCCGCCGAGAGCTCGTCGGCGCGCGCTCCTTTGACGCCGACTTCCACCCATTCACCGCGTGCGACGGACGGTTCCGCGTGTTGATCCCCTTCGTTCTTTGTTCCGTCGAAGAGTACGACGCGAGAGGGGTGTTTATCCGCGATGAGGTGGGTGCGCTGCGTTACCCAAGACGCAACGATGGGATTTTCGAAAAAGACCACGAGCGTCATCGTCGCGGCCTTCATCGCATCGTCGCCGTGGCGCGCCGCCGCGAGTTCGTCGGCGACGGGATGAACGTCGAGACTCACAGCGCCCGCCATCCGGGAAAGAGCTTCATCGCCGACTCCGGACCTTGCGATCCCGCCGCATAGTTCGGGAACGTGAAGTCTTTCGTGTTCTGCCAAACTTCCAGCACCGGCATGACGATTTCCCATGCCCGTTCGACCGCATCCCAGCGCGTGAAGAGCGTTTGATCGCCGCGCATCGCGTCGCCGATGAGGCGTTCGTATGCCGGCGGCGATTGCACGCCGAAACCCGTACCGTAATTGAAATCCATGAAGACGCTGCGGATGTGGCTCTTCGGCCCGGGAACTTTCGCGGAGAATCGCATCGTAACGCCTTCCTCCGGTTGAATCTTCATCACGAGCACGTTCGGTTCGATGGCGTCGGTCGTCTCACCGTAGATGCGATGAGGGATCGGCTTGAACGTCACCGCGATCTCGGAGGTCTTTTTTGCGAGCCGTTTGCCGCTGCGCAGATAAAACGGAACACCGGCCCAGCGCCAGCTCTCGATGTAGAGTTTTACCGCAGCGTAGGTCTCCGTATTCGATTGCGGATTGACGTCGGGTTCTTCCCGATATGCCGGAACCGGCTCGCCGTTGATGACGCCTGCACCATACTGCCCGCGCGCCGACATCTGCCACACGTCGCCGATATTCGGCGGCACGATCGCTGAAAGCACTTTTGCTTTTTCCGCGCGAATCGCGTCGGCATCACGGCTCACGGGCGCTTCCATCGCGACGAGCGCGAGCAGATTCATCACGTGGTTCTGAATCATGTCGCGCAACGCACCGGCGTTGTCGTAATATCCGCCGCGCAATTCCACGCCGATTTGTTCTGCCGCCGTGATCTGCACCGAGTCGACGTAGTTTCGGTTCCAGACCGGCTCGAAGATCGTATTGGCAAAACGCAGCGCCATGATATCTTGCACCGGCTCTTTGCCGAGGTAGTGATCTATGCGATAGATTGCGCTTTCCGGGAATGCGCGTTCGACCGTCGCTTGCAGCGAACGTGCCGAATTCAAATCGGTACCGAACGGCTTCTCGACGATAATCCTCGACCACCCCTTACGCCCTTCATGGGGCGTGAGATCGGCTTCTTTCAGCTGATCGATGATCACCGGAAAGACCGAGGGCGGCGTGGAGAGGTAGAAGAGGCAGTTGCCCTTCGTTCCGAGATGTTCGTCATTGTCGCGCAGCTGTTGCGCGAGCTTCGCGTAGCAGTTGTGGTCGTCGAAATCCGCGCTGATGTAGCTCAGGCGTTTCGCGAAGTCGTCCCAGACCGCTCCCTGCGGCTTTGCACCGTCCGGCGCGAATTTGTCGAGTTGAGCTTTGCAGTACTCGCGAAACTCGTCGTCGCTGAACTCGGTGCGCGAGAAGCCGACGATCGCGAAATCGTTCGGCATAATCCCGCGCACGCGTAAAGTGTACATCGCCGGGAGCAGCATCCGTTTGAACAGATCGCCGCTCGCACCGAAGAATACGATCGAGCACGGATCGCTGATGCGATCGGTATCCAGTCCCGCGCGCAGCGGGTTCGGGAGGCTCTTACCGTCAGGAGAAACGGTCGCTACCGCATCAGCCATAAGCATCCTATGCTCGCGCGGAGAGTGCGTCGTCGACGGCGCCGATCAGTGCCCGCAGTGCACTATCGGTGTCGCCCTTTAAGTGAATTCGCGCTCCGCGGCGATTGCGCTTGTCGAGCGACTGAAGATCGCCGAGCGCTTGCGCCGCGAGCAACGTGCGGAAACCGACGTTCATGCCCGGGATCGGCGGATCGCTCGGTTCGTCATCGGTCAACTGGAGCACAACGACGGAGTTCGGTCCGCCTTTATGCAGCTGTCCCGTCGAATGCAAGAAGCGCGGACCGAACCCGACGGTCGTTGCAACGTCTTCCGCTTCACGAATTTTGAGCCGAAGTTCGTCGAGCAGAGCGATGTGGTCGTCATTGCGGCTGATGTAGGCGCAGATCGCGACGTAATCGCCGGGAGTGAGTTGACGGAAGACGCCTGAGAGCGCCGACGAAACCGTGTTCCCGTTTGAATTTTTGCTGCCCGCGAGATACGTGATATCGAAGCGGTCGCCGGTGACGTTCGGCTCCGGTTCCGGAATCGACCCTTGGCTATGGTATTGTTCGAGCAGCGCCTTCGTGTTGTCTTTGGACTCTTGCACGTTCGGCTGATCGAACGCGTTGATGCCGAGGATGCTTCCGGCGGCGGCCGTCGCGATCTCCCACGTGTAGAATTGTTCGCCGAGATCGTACGCGTCGTTCATGCCGAGACGAATTACGGGATGGCCGGCGCTCTCGAGCGCACGAAGTTTTTCTTCGACGCCGGGCGTTGGGTCCGGCAAATTCGAACCGACGTAGACGAAGACGCGATCGTTGCCGTAGTCTTCCGGTGCGCCCAGTTCCTCGCCCTCAATCGGCACGATGCCCTTGCCGAGTTTTCCCGTCGATTCGGCAATGAGTTGTTCCGCCCACGCGCCGAACGCCGCAACGTCCGGATGCGTGATGATCGTCAGTTTGTCGCGGCCGCAGGTCGCAAGCCCGCCGATTGCCGCACCGAAGCACACGCCGGGCGCGTTCTTCGTGTCGACCGTTTTATCGTTTGCGTGCATTGCGCCCAGACCGCGGTCGAGCAGCAGCTTGACATCGTATCCTGCCAGCGCCGCCGGAACCATGCCGAAGAACGAGAGCGCGGAGTAGCGGCCGCCGATATTCGGATCGTTTTCGAAGATGCGGCGGAACTTGTGTCCGCGCGCGACGTCGACCATCTTCGTTCCGGGATCGGTGATGGCGATGAATCGGTCACCGGCTTTTTCCGCGCCGAACCGTTTCGCGATTTTATCGTAGTAGTAAGCGAAGTAGGCGTTCGGTTCGGTCGTCGTGCCGCTCTTGCTCGCGACGATGAAGAGCGTTTGATCGAGATCGATTGCTTCGTCGAGTTCTTCGATCTGCGAGGGTGCGGTCGAATCGAGCACGTGAAGCTGCGGCCATCCGTCCATTACGCCGAACGTATCGGCCATAACGTCGGGCGCGAGCGAACTGCCGCCCATGCCGAGCACGACAACGTGATCGAATTCGCGCTTGATCTCTTGCGCGAAGGTCAGCAGATCCGGCATATGTTCCATCAAATGCTGCGGAATGTCGAGCCATCCGAGAGCGTGTTTGATGATGTCCGCCGCTTGCGGATCGCTCGTCCACGGCGAGGGATCTTTCGCCCAAAGCTTCTTGAGGAAATCACCTTTCGCAAGTTTGTCGAGCGCTTGGTCAAACGGAGACGTATCATCGCCGAGTTCGATCGCGATGCGTTGCGTGCCGCCTTGGAGCTGGTTCTGCTTGTACACGATCGCGCCAAGGAGCGCCGCAAACGAATCCGAGAACGACGACACGCCCTCTACTTGCAACTGGTGCGTCACTTCGAAGAGCGAGATATTCGCGTCTTGGAGGTGCTTCATGACGGCGCGCGCGTCATCGATACCTTGCTCCACCGTATCCGGCACGATCTTGCCGTGATCGAGCAGCGCGTCGAGCGTGTTCGGCGGCATGGTGTTCACGGTGTTCTTTCCAACGACCGGTTCCACGTACATCAAATCCGGATAGGCGGGATTCTTCGTCGAGGTGCTCGCCCACAGCGGCCGCTGAACCTGCGCACCGGCATGGCGCACTTTTGAGAACTCGCCACCCTCGAAGATTTCTTTGAAGCGCTGGTACGTCAGCTTGAGGTTCGCGACGCCCGCTTTACCGAGGAGCTCTTTGAGCTTCGTTTCGCCTTTGTCGATTCTCGCTTGCAGCAATTTATCGATCGCGGTGTCGATGCGGCTGACGAAGACGGAATTGACCGAGCGAATCTTGTCGACGGGCTTGCCCTCGGCGAGCCGGCGTTCGAGTCCCCTGATGTACGCGCGCGCCGTCTTCTCGTACATTTCGATCGAGAAGATCAACGTGACATTGATGTTGATCCCTTCGTAGATGCACTGTTCGATCGCGGCGACGCCTTCGTTGGTACCCGGAATCTTCACCATGAGATTGGGACGATTCACGCGCTTCCACAATTTTTTCGCATCGGCGATTGTGCCTTCGGTGTCGTGCGCGAGCAGCGGCGAGACTTCGAGACTGACGAATCCGTCGTTACCGCCGGACGAATCGTACACGCCGCGGAAGGCGTCGCACGCATTCTGAATATCTTGCACCGCGAGATCCCAGAAGAGTTCGTCCGCGTCCTTTTCTTCTTGAATCAGCGTACGCAGCTGTTCGTCGTAGTCGTTCCCGCTGCCGATCGCTTTTTCGAAGATCGTCGGGTTGCTCGTCATTCCGCGCAGCCCTTGATCGATCAACCGTTTTAGCTCGCCTGAGGCAAACATTCCACGGCGAAGGTTGTCGAGCCACACGCTCTGTCCGGCGGCCAGCAATTGTTCCAATTGGTTGCTCACGTTGTTCTCCTAGTCGTCGGATTTGATGCTAACGGGTTGCGAGTGCAAACTTTTCGAGCGCGACGTTCGCGATGTTGTCGGGAGTGAAGCCGAACGCTTTGGCAATTGCCGCGTACGGTGCGGACCGGCCGTAGTGATCGATGCCAAAGGCGTAACCACGATCCCCGACCCATTGTTTCCAACCGAAGGTTGCTCCGGCTTCGATCGACATGCGCGCCGTAACCGACGGTGGAAGGACATCGTCGCGATACGACTCCGGTTGATCGGCGAAGAGTTCCCAGCACGGCATCGAGACGACGCGTGTCGCGACGCCTTTGTCGTCGAGAATCTTTTTCGCATCGATCGCAAGCGCGACTTCGGAGCCCGTCGCGATCAGAATGAGATCGGGCGTCCCTTGCGCATCCGCGATGATGTATGCGCCGCGCGAAACATCAGCGTTGCGCTGACCGAGGAACGGAACTTTTTGGCGCGTGAGCACGAGCGCCCACGGACATCCGCTCTTCGGATCGATCGCGAGCTTCCACGCCGCGACGGTTTCGACCGAGTCCGCCGGACGAACGACGCGGATATTCGGCATCGCGCGCAGCATCGCAAGCTGTTCGATCGGCTCGTGCGTCGGACCGTCTTCGCCGAGGAACACGGAGTCGTGCGTGAAGACGAAGATGTTGTGCAGTTCCGAGAGCGCGGCAAGGCGCAGCGCGGGCTTCAAATAATCGACAAAATTGAAGAATGTCGCCGCAAAGGGCATCAGGCCGCCGTGAAGCGCGATGCCGTTGGTCGCCGCGGCCATCACGTGCTCGCGGACGCCGTAGTGAACGTTGCGCCCGGCGTAGTTGCCCGGTTCGAAATCGCCCTGACCTTTAAGATATGTCTTGGTCGAAGGATCGAGGTCGGCGGAACCGCCGACGAGTTCGGGCAGCGCCGCGGCAATTGCATTCATTACCGTTCCACCGGCATCGCGCGTTGCCACGGCACCGTTTTCCGCAGTGAACGAAGGCCACGGCAACGAGGCGGGAATTTCCCCGCGCAGCGCGCGCTCGAGTTGCGCGGCCGGCTCGCCGTTCTGCGCTTTCCACGCATCGAAGGTGCGTTGCCATTGCGCTTGCGTTTGCGCGCCGCGCTCACCAAGTTCACGATAGAATTTCAACACGTCGTCGGGCACGTAGAAATCCGGCTCGAGCGGCCACCCGAGCATCTCTTTCGTTTTCTTGACGTTGTCCGCTCCGAGCGGCTCGCCGTGACTCTTGAAGCTATCTTGCAGCGGAGACCCGAAGCCGATGTGCGTGCGCACGGCGATCATCGACGGGCGGTCCGT
Organism: uncultured bacterium; assembly: GCA_964648945.1. Classification (GTDB taxonomy): domain Bacteria; phylum Vulcanimicrobiota; class Vulcanimicrobiia; order Vulcanimicrobiales; family Vulcanimicrobiaceae; genus JAMXLG01. The sequence continues at coordinate 87,285 of CAZYLU010000006.1, forward strand.
GACGTTCTTTGCAATGCGAATTGCTTCGTCGATCGTGTCGACGTCGTTCGAACGATCCACTTCGATCGTTTGCGTATGCCAGCCGCTCGCGTCGAAACGCGCGCACGCATCGTCGGTGAAGGTCACGTCGGTCGGACCAGCGAGCGAGACACGATTGTCGTCGTACAGAACGATCAATTTGCCGAGTTTTAAGTGGCCGGCGAGCGAAACCGCTTCTTGACTGATGCCTTCCATCAAATCGCCGTCGCCTGCGATGACATACGTGTAGTGATCGACGATCTGCGCATCGCTGCGATTGTATACGGCGCCGAGGTGCGCTTCCGCAATCGCCATGCCGACTGCATTACCGAGACCTTGTCCCAGCGGACCGGTTGTCGCCTCTACGCCGGGCGTATGTCCGGCCTCGGGATGTCCCGGCGTCTTACTCCCCAGTTGCCGGAACGACTTGAGGTCGTCGAGCGTCACGCCGTATCCCGTGAGATAGAGCAACGCATAGAGAAGCATCGAGCCGTGTCCTGCGGAGAGCACGAAGCGGTCGCGATCGAACCAGTGCGGATCCTTGGCGTTGAATTTTAGATGACGCGACCAAAGCGTATACGCCATGGCCGCCGCGCCGAGCGGAAGCCCGGGATGCCCCGAGTTCGCTTTCTGCACCGCATCAACCGCGAGAAAGCGGATCGCATTGATGCGTTGTTCATCGACCGGCGAGTTCGCCACAGTTGCTCCTTCGCAAATGACAAAGGGGACCGGATTATTCGCTCCCAGAGTTAGTTCTTACCCCTACTTCAAACTCGCGGGTTGCACGCGGGACTTAAGGATTGCTAATGTCCCGCATAACCTGCGTGCATGAAAGCCGATGCGCGGGGGCGTAACGGTAGCGCCGGAATGGAGATTGAGTCGGCGCGCGAGCGCATCGAAGCACTAGCAGCGGGCAAGGGAGATGTACGGGGAACCGACGGCGACGTCATTGATGACGTCATCGATGCCCTCGACCTCGGGACCCTGCGGGTTGCGCAGCCCGACGGTGAAGACTGGCGCGTGAACGCCTGGGTCAAGCAGGCAATTCTGCTCTACTTTGCTAGGCGCGACGTCGAGTGGATGGGCGACGCTCAGCGCGACGCCCTCGTGTTCTACGACAAGCTGCCGGTAAAGCGTAATTATAAGAAGCTCGGCGTGCGCTGCGTGCCGCCGGGCGTCGCCCGCTACGGGAGCTTCCTCGGGCGCGGCGTGATTCTGATGCCCGGATACGTGAACATCGGTGCGTACGTCGACGAAGGCTCGATGGTCGATACGTGGGCCACGGTCGGTTCGTGCGCCCAGGTCGGTAAGGGCGTGCACCTTTCCGGCGGGGTCGGCATCGGCGGCGTGCTCGAACCCCCGCAAGCGGCTCCGGTCATTATCGAAGACGGAGCGTTCATCGGCTCGCGCTCGATCGTGGTCGAGGGCGTGCGCGTCGGCCGCGAGGCGGTGCTTGGGGCTGGCGTCGTGCTGACGGCAAGCACACCCGTCGTCGACGTACGCGGAGCGAGGCCCGAGACGACGAAGGGCAGCATTCCGCCCCGCGCCGTCGTGATTCCCGGAACGATACCGAAAGCGTTTCCGGCCGGCGAATTCGGCGTTCCGTGCGCGCTCATTATCGGAACGCGCAGTGAAACCACGGATCGCAAGACATCGCTCAATGCAGCGCTGCGCGACTATGAGGTGGCAGTTTAATTGAATCCCCGAGTGCTCGACATTCCCGGCTCATTGATTCGCGAAGTCGCGAGCAAAAAGCGCGCCTCGTCGATCGATCTCGGTCTGGGTGAGCCCTCGCTCAGGCCGAATGCCGACCATTTCGAGGCCGCGATGAATTACATCGCGCAACACGGCATCAAGTACACGCACAACGCCGGCGATCCGGCGCTGCGCGACGCGATCGCGCGCCATTACGACTATCCGGGGATGCACGGCAGTGAGAACGTGTGCATTACCACGGGCTCGCAAGAAGCGATGTACGTCGCGCTCAAAACGCTGCTCGACCCCTCGCGCGACGAATTGCTATCCATCGAACCGTCGTTTCCGTCGTACGTGAAGATGGCGAAGCTCGAGGGCATTCCCGTTCGTACCGTTGCGATGTCCGAAGAGGACGACTTCGCCTTTGACGCGGAGCGGATCGTTGCGGGAATCTCCGATCGAACCCGGGCGATCGTGATTTGTTCGCCCAACAATCCTACGGGCCGCGTGATCGATCGTACGCAAGCGGAAGCATTAGTGCACGCGCTCGAGCGCCGTGGCGGCGATCCGATCTGGCTCATTCACGATGAAATCTATCGCGAGCAGACGTTTGTCGATAACGAAGCGTATCTCGCGGAGCGCTACCCGCATACAATCGCCACGAACTCGGTGAGCAAGAGCAATGCACTCACGGGGCTTCGCCTCGGCTGGCTCATTGCGCCTGATGACTTCATCACGCAGGCGACGAAGGCACACGCGTGGGTAACCTCGTGCGCCGATACGTTCGCGCAACAGGTTGCGCTGCATGTGTTCACGACGCTCGGCGGCGTCGGTGAACATGTTTCTTGGTATCGCGCGCAGTGGGCGGGCGTCGTGGAAGCGCTCGATGCGAGCGGACTGCGCTATATCAAACCCGAGGGCAGCTTCTATGCGTGCCTGCGTCTACCCGACGGCATAGCGTCGCTTGATGCGGCGCTGCAATTGATCGAAGAGCATGATGTCGTCGCAATTCCCGGTGCGGCGTTCGGTGCATCGTTCGACAGTTGGCTACGCTTGAGCTGGGTCGCGCCGCTAGACCGCGTCCGCGAAGGTGTGCGGCGTATCGCGGAATTCGTGGGTGAGTTTGTTTAACCCGAGCGCCGTCGTCATCAGTTCCGTGTAGGCATTCGGCATCGCGACGAGCGTGTGCAATTTGCGCTCGGACTCCGACCCGGGTTCCACCGAGTACGCCATGATGCGAACGTCGGCGAAGTCGGGAATCGTAAGGGCAACGTGATCGAGCGTCAAGTCACCGACGGCCGGATGATAGAACTGCTTGAACCCCTGCGTCACTTCGTAGACGTCGTGTTGCGCCCACCAGCGCCGGAAGTGTTCGCTCCGGGCTTGTAGCGTCGAAACGAGCGCGCGCAGCTGCAGATCGTCCGGATAGCGCGCGGCGACCGCACGAAACTGTGCGACGAGTTTCGGCCCGATCTCATGCCACTTTGGATAACAAATGCGTGCTTCCGGATTCGTGAAGAAGCGGAAGAGCATGTTGACCTTCGGTCCGACTTGCGGTGAAGTGATCCCGAGAAGACACTCCGCCGCTTTATTTGCGGCGAGAATGTCCCATCGCCGCCCACGAACGTAGGCGGGATTCGGATAAAGAGCATCGACGATGCGGCGCAATTGCGGCGTGATTGCTTCGCTCTGCGTGTCGACCCGCTCGGGAAACGGAACGCTGGCGAGTGTAAAAAGATGCTGGCGCTCAACGTCGGTGAGCTGAAGTGCTTTCGCGATGCTGTGGAGGACCTCGGCGGAGACGTTGATCGGCAGGCCTTGTTCGAGTCGCGTGTACCACGTCGCACCGATATTGGCGAGCAGCGCAACCTCTTCGCGACGCAGTCCGGGCGTTCGGCGGCGCGAGCCACTGATGAGTCCGACATCTTCCGGAGCGAGACGCGCACGGCGCGTCCGCAAAAAATCTGTGAGCTCCGCGCGCCGCTCGGCATCGCGTTCGACATTCAACATAACACTCTCAGTGCTAGGATAAGGCGGGTCTGGTGATAGGATAACGCTATCCCGTATTCTATCAGCAGGCGGCCTCGCTGTCCACGCCGCCTTCAAGGATCAACAACCCTCGATGGCTACTACATTGACCCGCCCGCCGGTGCGGGGCGTACTTTCTGTTTCTCCAACCCCACCACGCTCGGCAACGGTTCCACCTTCGTATGTCGAGTACGGTTGGCGTCGCACGATCATTGTTGCGGGCGTAATGATGGCCGCGCTGTTGCAAACCATCGACGCAACGATCGTCAACGTTGCGCTGCCGACCATTCAAGGCAATCTCGGCGCGAGCGTCGACGAGGCGACGTGGGTCGTGACGGCATACGTCATTGCGAACATCGTCGTGATACCGATGACGCCGTGGCTGCAGATGCGGTTCGGACGCAAGAATTATTTTTTGGTGTCGATCGCCGGCTTTACCGCGGCATCGATGTTGTGCGGTCTTGCGACGTCACTGCCGATGCTCGTTGCGTTTCGCGTGATTCAAGGGATCTTCGGCGGCGGTTTGCTGCCGACGTCGCAAGTTGTGCTGCGCGACACGTTTCCGCCCGAAGCACTGGGAACCAGCCAGTCCATCTACACGCTAGGTGCGGTCCTCGGTCCATCCATTGGTCCCACGCTCGGCGGCGTGATGACCGACAACCTTTCGTGGCAATGGGTCTTCGATATAAACCTCGTCCCAGGAATCCTCGCTATCGTGATCCTTGCCATGTTCTTGCGCGGAAACGAGAGTAAAAAGTCGAGCGTCGACGTGACGGGCATCGTCCTGCTCACCGCCGCCATCGGTTCCTTGCAATACGTGCTCGATCAAGGGCAGCACGATGACTGGTTCAACAATTCGACGATTTGCCTGATGGCGTGTATCGCGGTCGTCGCCGGAGCGGCGTTCGTTTGGCACGAGCTGCGAGCGAAGGCGCCGATTGTCGACGTGCGCGTGCTCGCCCAGATTCCGGTCGCGGCGGGGTCGTTGATTGCCGTCGGCATCGGAACGATCATTTACGGCGGCCTCTTGATTCTGCCGCAATACGTGGTCGGCGTGCTCGGATTTACGTCCACACTGGCCGGCGTACTGATCGGCATCCGTGCGCTGCCAATTGCCTTCCTTACCATCTCCATCGGGAAAATCGCGAATCACCGGCGCACGAATCTACCGATCATGATCGCATCCGGACTCGTTCTTGCGTCGTTGTCTTGTATATGGATGTCGCTCGTTATCACGTCGGGATCGGTGCTCGTGGCGTTCGTCCCGCCGCTGCTCGTTATGGGCTTCGGAACGACCCTCGTGTTTTCGCCGACGCTCGTTGCGACGTTGCGCGCGGTCAAGCCGGCCGACATTCCGAAGGCCGCCGCATTTATTACCCTCTTCGCGCAACTCGGCGGGTCGGTAGCAGCTGCGTCGCTCGTAGCATTCATCGAACGCCGCGTCGATTTCCACCAAGCGATTCTGTCGGCTTCGGCAACACTCAGCCGGCCGGTGGTCGCATCGTTTCTTACGCAACACTCCGCTGTGCAACTTGCAGCGCTCGTCGACACGCAATCTGCAACGATGGGATTTGCAGACGGATTTTTTATCACCGGAGTGGTCGGTTTACTTGCAGTACCGCTTCCGTTTCTCACACTCCTGAAAGGAGCAAAAGCATGAATCGATTGTTGACACAAGCGCTCGACGCATCGGTCGATCCCGACGCGCGGCAGGCGTTCGACTCGCTCGTCCGCAGCATACGCGAAGCGACCGACCACGAACCCGCGATGCAGCGCTGCGCAGACGCGCTCGTGCTTGTTTGCGCCGACGCCTTCAATCCGCGTCACGACGCGGCTGCGCGCGAACGCCGCTGGCGGCGCCTCGTGCGCGCAATGGCGCCGATCGCAAAGGCGACGCTTTCACCCGCGCTGCTCCAAGTCGTGCGGGAGAACAAAGATCTTCTCGTACCGCAAAAAGAGCTTCTCGTAGCGTAAACGAACCCTCCTCGCACATACCGTGGGGAGGGTCCATGCTTCACCGCCGCTTCGCCCTACTATGGTTCCTTGCGTTGCTCACCGCGTGCAGCAGCGGTGGCGGCGGCAGCGACGCGCCGCCCACGCCGCAACCGTCCGCAGCCGGCATACCGGTTACCATCACATTTGCGGGTGCGGTACCGAACGCGGCAGCCGTCTCTACCGGGAACAACGCTTTCGTTTCCGCGACGTTATCGTCGAATAAACTCACGCTGTTCGTTCCGGCCGGCACGAATACGTACGCGTTTGCCGTCGCGTGTCCGGCTGTGAACCTTTTTGGAACCGTCGTTGCGGAATACGCGTACGAAGGGAATCTCTCCGACGGAACGGCGTACACCGTGTCGCCATGTTACGCACCTGCAGCGTCGACGGCGCCCGCAACGGGAACGTTTGACATCTCCGCGATTCCGGGTGCGGTGAAAGCGCGCATCGTCGGTGCGCAAGGGTACAGCGGCGACGTCAACGGCGTTACCGGCGCATTCAATGTCGCGATGCCGGCGGGAACGAACGACATTGCGGTGCTGGCACTCGACGGCGCAGGAAACATTCTCGCGGTGAAGATTCTGCGTTCGCAGATCGTCCCGGGCGCGATCAACGCCGGCGCAACGATCATCGCCGGTGTTGCAGACGAAGTGATGAACGAAGCGGTGACGATTGTCGGCCTGCCGCCGGGATTTGCCACGCCGCCTGCGCTCAACGTGACGTACCTCACGTCGAACGCGACACTACTCACGCTGAGCAACGGATCGGCGGTACAGTATCCCGCCATCTCGCTTGCGGATGTAAGCGCGCTCGATCAGTATCAAATCAATTCGAATTCGGCGAATCTTGCAATCGGCGAATCGATGGGAACCACGCTGTACACTTCAAACGGTACGCCCGTAACGCTCACCTACCCGCCGGTTTGGACGTACACGCCGCCGGCCGCCGCACAGTTTCCCACGTTTTCGTTCACGTATTCGGGATTCAGCGGCCTTGCGACGCAAACGTATCGCGGACAGATCGCCTGGCAGAGCGCCGGCGTGGTCAACCAAATCACGACGTACGCAACCGCGGCATATCTCGGAATTCAAACCTCGGTTACGATTCCGAATCTTACCGCAGTGCCCGGTTTCTTCGGCAGCGCGTCGAGCGGAACGACGGTGAATTGGCTGGAGCAGATCGACGGCGGCAGCTTCCCGAGTTTCGTTTATCCGCCGCCCGTCCCGGGATCATTATCGTACGTTCAATCGCACGGAACGTACATCGAGCCGTAGGAACGCGTCAGGCCACCCAGACCGTTTGAATGTTTGTGAACTCGTGAAGGCCGAAGTGCGAGAGTTCGCGGCCGTGGCCGCTTCGCTTGACGCCGCCGAAAGGCAGGCGCGGATCGCTTGCGACGATGCCGTTCACGAACACCATACCGGCTTCTATGTCGCGTGCAAGGGTTTGCGCTCGTTCGAGATCCGCGGTGTGAATCGAGCAGCCCAGACCGTAGGTCGAGTGATTCGCGAGCGCAACCGCATCGTGTTCGTCGCGCGCACGAACCACTGCCGCGGCCGGTCCGAACGTTTCTTCGTCGAACATGCGCATACCGGGACGCACATCGCCGACGATCGTCGGTTGATAGTAATTTCCCGGCTGCTCTATCGGGCGTCCACCGAGTAAGAGCGGCGCGCCGGCGTCGACCGTCGCTTGCACTTGCTCGTGCAGCGTCTTCAAAAGGTCTGCGCGTGCAACAGGGCCGAGGTCGGTCGCCTCGTCCATCGGATTTCCGATTTTCTGTGCCGCCGTGAGCGCGACGAATCGATTCACGAATGCGTCGTACACCGATTCGACGACGATGAATCGTTTTGCGGCGATACAGCTCTGCCCGTTGTTCTGAAACCGCCCTTGAACCGCGCGCTTTGCCGTTTCTTCGATATCCGCATCACCGAGCACGATGAACGCATCGCTCCCGCCCAGTTCGAGCACCGTTTTCTTGAGTTGCGAACCGGCCGCGCTTGCGATGGCAACGCCGGCACGCTCGCTCCCCGTCAGCGTCGCAGCTACGACGCGCTCGTCGCAGATCAGCGCATTCGCGTCGTCATGTCCGACTACGAGCGTTGTGAAAAGACCCTCCGGCGCACCGGATTCTTTGAAGATGCGCTCGATCTCGAGCGCGCAGCGCGTCGTGTTTTCCGCGTGTTTGAGGAGCATCGTGTTGCCGGCCATCAGCGCGGGAACGGCAGCGCGGAAGACTTGCCAGAACGGGAAGTTCCACGGCATGATCGCGAGGATTACGCCGAGCGGCCGAAATGCCGCGTAGCTCTTTTGAGCGTTGCTCTCCATCGGCAAGTCGGCGAGCATCTCCGCAGCGTGTTGCGAGAAGTAGTCACAGCACGTCGCGCACTTTTCAACTTCGGCCCGCGCTTGATCGATCGGTTTTCCCATCTCGCGAACGGCCGTGCGCGCGAGCGTTTCTTTTTGCGCTCGGAGCGTCGCTGCAATGTTCGCGACGAGCTGTCCGCGCTCGTCGATCGAAACGCTGCGCCATGCCACGAACCGGTCGCGTGCCTTCGTTACCGCCGCTTCGATTTGGCCGTGATCTGCTCGCGGAATTCGTTCGATCGCTTCGCCGGTCGACGGATCGATCGTAGTGACGACGTTTAGTGTTTTCATCCTGTACCTCTACAACTGACCTTCTGCCCACGGTCCCGGAGGTCCAGCGTAAATCTCGACGAGTTTGTTGGGAACGAGATACGTCTTAGCGACGCGCTGAACGTCCGCTGCCGTGATACCGGCAAAGCGTTCGTTCAACGTGCGATAGTAATCGAGCGGCAGTCCATTCGTTCCAATATCCAGGAGCTGCCCGACTTGACCATCGGCACCTGCTTCATCAAGCAGCGCGTTGCTGACAAGACGCAGCTTTGCTGCCTGCAGTTCCGTTGCGGACACCGGTTCTTGTTGCAGCCTGCGCAGCTCGGTGCGCACAAATCGCACCGCTTCCGGTACGCGAGAGGGCGTCGCATCCAGTTCGATGCGGAAATCGCCGCGATCGCGACTCGAATACACGCCGCTATTTACACTGTAGACAAGGCCGCGCTTCTGACGCAGCTCTTGCCACAGGCGCGATTCGAACGCACCGGCTGCACCGAGGATCTGATTGAGCACGAGGAAGGCGGGATAATCGGCGCTGTCGCGCGCGACGGCCGGCTGACCGAGGCGGACGTACACTTGGCTCGCCTGCGTTCCGATATAATCGTGTCCGCTGCGTGCTGCGGGGTAGGCCAGCTGCCGTGCATCGGGCGTCGGTCCGTCAGCTTTCCAAGATCCAAACGCTCGCTCGAATTCGGCTCGCACTTGCTGCGGTGTCACGTCGCCGACGATCGCGATCGTCGTCAGATCGGGACGCCAGTACGAGGCGACGTACGCGAGCAGATCGCCTTGCGTGATGCCGTTTACGCTGATCGAACTCGGCTCGCGCAGCGATGGATCGCGCGGCGAGGCGAGGAGCCTTGCGTACGCGCGATCGACCATCACACCCGAGATCGTCGATTCGGATTGCAAACTGTTCGAGAGTTGGCTGCGTTCGATGTCGAACCACGGCGCGGCGAACGTCGGATGTTCTTCGCCGTCGGCAACGATCGAGACGATGGATGAGAAATCGCGAACGAGTCCACGTGCACTGAACTGGGCTCCGCTGTGCACGACCGCGCCCATCATATCGATTGCTTTCCGGCGCTCGGCAAACGGATAATTTGCGCTGCCGTAGTCAGCCGCCGCCGATGCGAGGCGCCCGATGCCTTCCTTACCCGACGGCGTGAACGCCGCCGACGACCGAATATCACCTTGCAACATAAACGTCGGACGATCGTGTTTCTCTTGCACGATCACTTTCAATCCGTTGCTCAGCGTAAATTGTGTCGGGGTCAGCTTGCTGCGTGCCGTCGTAGGTGTCTTCAGTGCAGCGGCAATTCCCGGCGGAATCGTGATCGGACCGTTCGGCACGCGCTTGGAGAAGTCGTCGCTGGCCGTCGCGTCGGTCTTTTGCGATGTACTTCCAGCCGGTTGGGTTTTCGTGCGCAGAACGCCGACCACCGTCGGCGCCTTCAAGTACGTTGACGTAACGTCGAGCAGCGACTTCGAGGTAATGGCAGCAAGACGATTGTCTTCGTCCGCGATGCGCTCGTTGACGATTCCGTAGGTGTATCCTGCCAGATCGCCCATTCCGGTGATCGAATCTCCGGAGTACATGCGATCGGCAATCGTCAAGCGCTTCGACGCCTGCATGAGATCCGGCGAAAAGCCGTTCTTGAGCGCCTCGTCCATGGTGGCTTGAAAAATTTGCTGCGCTTCGGCGCTCGTGTGCCCCGGATTGAGGACGACGAAAACGTTGAAGAGGCCGCCGTGCAGTTGCGTATCCTCCTCGGCTTCAATCTCGAGCGCCACGTTCGATTGCACGAGCGCTTGATAGAACGGCGAGAGCTGGTTGCCGATCAATTGCACGAGCATGCTGATCTCCGGCTCACCTTTTTCCGCGTCGCCGGGAACCGCGTACGCAAGATCGAGGATCTCGAATGGGAACGGCAGATTGGACTCGACGGTGACGGTGTGGTCGATCGGCACAGGATGCATCGACTGGTGCTGCGGCAATTTCTTCGGCGCGATCGAAGCGAAGTACCGGTGAGCATGATCGAAGACGGTCGTATGGTTCACATCACCTGCGACGACGAGCGTCGCGTTGTTCGGCGCGTACCACTCGTGATAATACGTTGCGATGTCGGCGGCCGTGGCATGCTCGACGTCGCTGCGCAGACCGATCGGTGTGCGTCCTTCCGGCTGTCCGGGATAGGCCGCGGCGCGAACGCGCGAGAGCAGTGAGAAGAAGGGTGAACTCTCGTCGCCTTCGAGTTCGTTGAGCACCGCGCCGCGTTCGATGTTCCAATCGGCTTGGCGCAGCGCGAGATTGTGCATGCGATCGGCTTCGATCTGCAGGGCGACGTCGAGTTTGTCGGCCGGCATAACGAAGAAGAAGTGCGTTGAGTCATAGCTGGTCTCGGCGTTCATCTGCGCACCAAGACGCGCGACGATATCGTCAAGTCCCCCTGCACTCATATCGTTCGTACCGCGAAAATTCATGTGTTCGAGCGCGTGCGCAAGGCCGGTCTTTCCCGGTCGCTCGTCCAACGCGCCGAAGTGATACCACATCGCAGTCTGAACGACGGGCGCCGCATGATCCTCGACGACAACGATTCGCAAACCGTTCTGCAGTGTCGAGGTGTAGATGCCGGCATCACCTGGCCCGCCGGAGTCTTGCGTTGCAGCCGCAACGGGTGCGAGCACCGCAAAGAGGCAGACGATGAGAAGAAGAGCGCGTTTCACGAACGATCGAGACTCCTTGGATGAACCAGAGTTCAGCGGATGCCGAGATAGAAGCGCGCGGCCGACTCGACGGCGGCACGCGGAATGCAGCCGATCAACTCGCTCGTCGCAACGGCTACTCCGTGCGCGGCCGCAAGGCGGCGCACAAGCTCTACGATTCGATAGAGCGGCGTTGACTCATACTGTGTGACGTTGAACGAGACTTGCACGACATTTTCTCCGAGGCGCAGACCAAGCGCGCGGAGCGTCACAAGCCCTCCGCTGCGTTCGCGCATGCGCGCGGCAATCCGCCGTGCCAGATTGATGTCGCTCGTCGCGAGATTCACGTTGAACGCGATGAGCAGTTCGCGAGCGCCGATCGCAATGGCGCCGGCTCGCTCGTGCCGAGCAATATCGCCGACGTCCGGACGCCAACGTGGGTCGGTAAAGCGCACGTCCAACCCCTCGAACTCCCCGGCTCGCACGTCGGATAGCAACACGCGGTGTGGACTGAGCGCCGCCGCGCCGTAGAAGAACGATGGAACTCGATACCGTCCCCAAATGCGCTCGCCTGCTTCGTGCGCCAGCGCAGCCGCCTCGTTGAGCGTCGCGCCCTCGAGCGGAACGAACGGAAGCACGTCGAGCGCGCCAATGCGCGGATGAACTCCGCGGTGCGTTCGCAGATCGATCGTCTCGACCACGACGCCTGCAAGTGCAACGGCGGCGTCGAGAACGGCGCGCGCATTTCCGGCAATCGTCAGCACGCTGCGATGATGCACCGCATCGCTCGTGCGATGCAGTACGTGCGCGCCTGCAGCGTTCACCGCTTCGACCGCTGCATCGATCGTTTGACTGCGCTGCCCTTCGGAGATGTTCGGTACGATTTCGAAGAGCGCCATGCGTTATCGTAGCGCGGCGCCGATTGCCGTTGCGATGTCGCTGAATTGCGTGGGAGAAAACATCGTTCGGTAGCCCAGTTTACGCGCTTCCGCTTCGCGTCGCGGCGACGCGCCGACCGCGCGCAGTTCGCCCGAGAGACCGAGCTCGCCGAACGCGACGGCGTCGGAAGGCAGCGCTGCGTTGCGAAACGACGACGCGATCGCGAGCGCGATGCCAAGATCTGCGGCCGGTTCATTGATGCGAAGACCGCCTGCCACCGATGCGTACACATCATGCGTTCCGAGATGCATGCCGACGCGCCGTTCCAAGACGGCGAGAATCATCGCCAGGCGCGCTTGATCGAGATTGTTCGCAAGGCGCCGCGGCGTTCCGTAACTGGTTTCGCCGACGAGCGCCTGCACTTCGATGAGCACCGGACGCGAACCAACGATCGATGCGACAACGCACGAGCCGCTGGGCCGCGCGTCGCGTCCGGCGAGAAAGAGTTCGGACGGATTCGACACTTCTTCCAGTCCGCTCTCGTGCATCGAAAACACACAGATCTCGTCGATCGATCCGAAACGATTTTTATACGCGCGCAAAATGCGGTACTCGCCCGTCGTCTCACCTTCGAAGTAGAGCACGGTATCGACCAGATGTTCGAGCAGGCGCGGCCCCGCGATCGCGCCGTCTTTGGTCACATGACCGACGATGAATGTCGCGCAGCCCGTGCGCTTGGCGTATTCCATCAGTGCCTGCGTACAGTCGCGTACCTGTGTCACCGAGCCCGCATACGCTTCCGCTTCCGGAAGCCATACGGTTTGAATCGAATCGACGATCAGCGCGAGCGGTGCGATGCGCTCGAGATGTTCGAGCACGCTGCGTAGATTTGTTTCCGCGTGAACGAGAATCGGCGCATCGAGCCCGAGGCGCTCCGCGCGCAGCTTCACTTGCGCCGCCGATTCTTCGCCGCAGACGTATACGGTGGGGCCGAGATCGGCGAGACGTGCAGCAATTTGCAGCAACAGCGTCGACTTGCCGGCGCCCGGCGGTCCGCCGATGAGCGTCAGACTTCCGGGAACGATGCCGCCGCCGAGCACGCCGTCGAATTCGTGCAATCCAGTGCGGACGCGGGCGATCTTCGCGCCGTCGATTTCTTGGAGCGGAACGGGCGCCAGCGTCGCGGTGCGCGCAGGCGTGCTGCGCGTGCTGCGTGAGGGCACGCTAAACGGGCGCTCATCGAAGGAGTTCCACGCCTCGCATTGCGGGCAACGCCCAAGCCAGCGCGGCGATTCAAATCCGCAGCCGTTGCAGAAGTAGACGGAGCGTGCCTTTGCCACGCGCACGCCTTTGCCGCACGGGGTGGAGTTGCCTGGCGCGGCGAAACGGCCGCTCGATCATGAGCCCGCCTGTGCATCTGCAGATTGCAATCGACGGACCTGCGGCGTCCGGGAAAACCACGGTCGCACATCGTCTCGCCGACCGGCTCCACATTTTATATCTAGATACGGGGGCGATGTACCGGACGCTCGCGCACCTTGCGCTGCAGTCGCGCACCGATGCCGACAATGAAGGTGCGCTCATCCGGCTTTGGGACGCTGCGCACGTTCACATCGAACTCGATGCGAGTGCGCCTCAAGGCTTTCGCATCAACGCGGGCGGACGCGATATCGCGGAGCGGACTCTCCAATCAAATGAAGTGACCGCGATCGTTTCGACGATTGCCGCGCATCCGCGTGTTCGCGAAGCGCTGGTCGGCAGTCAACGGGCCATCGCGCAGCGCGGACCCGTTGTGATGGCGGGACGCGACATCGGGACGGTGGTTCTTCCGTTTGCGCAGGTGAAGATTTTTCTCACCGCCTCTGTCGAGGCGCGCGTTGCGCGGCGCCGCGCGCAACTGCTCGAAGCGGGCGTCGATGTGAGCATCCATCAACTCTCGCAGGAGATCGAAGAACGCGACCGTCTCGATCGCGAACGCGCCGCATCGCCGCTCGTCCCGGCCCCGGACGCGCATGCCATCGATTCAAGTACGATCGACGCGGACGGCGTCGTCGATGAAATCGTGACGATCGTACGCAACGTGAAGCGCGACGGTGAGGTCATGGCGTGAACCCAGCGCTCTACGCGTTCGCGAAGAACACCGTTCGTATCTATAGCCAACTCGTATGGGGCGCGCGAGTCTCGGGTACCGAAAACATTCCGCTCACCGGCCCGCTGATCGTCGCTTGCAATCACGTCTCGTTGCTCGATCCGCCCGTGATGGGATCGTTCGTTCCGCGTCCGGTCCAGTATATGGCCAAGAAAGAACTCTTCGAAATTCCCGTGCTGGGACCGTTGATTGGGGGCTTAGGCGCCTATCCGGTGGATCGTGAGGGCAGTGCGACGTCAGCGATCAAGCGGTCCGTCGAGGTCTTACGCAGCGGCGGATGCGTCGGCATCTTCCCCGAGGGCGGCAGAAACCCCGAAGGCGACAAGGAGGTCCGCGGCGGCGTCGCGCTGCTGGCTTCGCTCGCGAAGGCTCCCATCGTGCCGGCGGCCGTCGTTGGGACGAACGAGAAACACAAGCGGGGTAAGATCAAAGTCGTATTCGGCAAACCCATCTCGCTGCCGTTCGACCGGAAAGCAACTCGCGACGAATTGGCGAAGTTTACCGACACAGTTATGAGCACGATTTACGCGCTCGCGAGGGATATCGGTGCAAATTCGTAAGGCAAAGGTCCAAGGATTCTGCTTCGGCGTTGCTATCACGGTGAAGAAAGCCGAAGACGCGATCGCGTCACGAAGCGACGTGACGACGCTTGGCCATGTCGTTCACAACCCGCAGATGGTCGAGTCGCTCGAGCAGCGCGGACTGCGCAATGCGGACTCCGTCGATGACGTGGAAAGCGGCGCACTCTTCGTTCGCGCCCACGGCCTGCCTGTCGACGTGTTCGAAAAAGCGGCGCAGAAGGGCTTGGAAGTAATCGACGCCACCTGCCCCATGGTGACGAAGATCCACGTTCAGGCCGAGCGGCTCAAGAATGACGGCTATAAGATCATCGTCGTCGGCGATCCGAAGCATCCGGAAGTCAAAGGCACGCTGAGCCACGTTCCCGGTGCCTGGTGTATCGAGACCATCGAAGACGTGGAGAAATTGCCACGCGGCAGCAAAGTCGGCGTCGTCGTGCAATCGACGTATTCGGGCGAACGCTTCACCGATATCGTCAAGGCGCTCTCGCAGAAATATTACGAAGTTCGCGCGGTCAACACGATCTGCACCGATACGAACAATCGTCAAACCGAAGCGTTGCGCCTCGCGCGCGAAGTCGAAATCATGGTGGTCGTCGGAGGCAAGACGTCCGCCAATACCAAGCATCTCGCGGAACTCGCCGAATCGCACGGCGCGCGTTCCTATCATATTGAAGGGCCCGACGAGCTGCGAGCGGAGTGGTTCGACGGCATCGCGGTAGCAGGGCTCATGTCGGGCGCGTCGACCCCCGGTTGGCTCGTCGATCAGGTCGAGGCGCGCATGGAGGAGCTCAGCCGTCAGCCCGTCTGATCGTTTTGAAGCTCATTTGGAACGGCGTATAACGGAGTATCGGGGATCGTCATTGGTCTCCGATATGCTTTTCTACCACTTTGGTTATGGAAAACACGGGCCGGCGCGTCCGGGAAAGCGTCTGCGGCCGCAGCTCGTGATGCGTGCCGCGCTCAATGAAGGCGGCGATCTGGACGACGCGCTCGATGCGGCGGCGGCCGTCGAACTTTTGCACAACTACTCCCTCGTGCACGATGATATCGAAGACGGAGACCAGCTGCGTCGCGGGCGCCCGACGCTCTGGAGTGTCTACGGCGTTCCGCTAGCGATCAATGCCGGCGATGCGCTCTGCGCGTTGACGTTTTTGACGTTGCTCAAGACGACGCAGCGCCATCCCGTCGACCGCGTCGTTGCGATGATGGATCTGCTCCACGATGCGCATCACGTGATGTGCGAAGGACAATCCCTCGATCTGGAATTCGAAGCCGCTTCGCACGTCGATCTGGATCGCTACTACGAAATGATCGGCGCAAAAACCGCGGCGCTCTTCGAAGCCTCGTGCATGCTCGGGGCACACTGCGCCCACGCGAACCTGCAAACCGTCCGCGCCTACGGCGAGATGGCGCGCGCCTATGGCATCGCGTTCCAGATTCGCGACGATATGCTGGGCATCTGGGCGAGCGTCGACGAGACCGGAAAAGTGGCGCTCAACGATCTGGCGCGCCGCAAGTGGACCTTTCCCGTCGTCTGGGCGCTCGCGCAACGGCCGACGGCCGCGCGTGATGCGGTTGCGCAGGCCTACGGCGGCGGGCGGGCATTGGACCCCGATTCGGTATCCAGGGTTATGGACGCGCTCGATACGCTGGGTGCGCGAGAGGCGGCGGCGCGTGCAGTTGAAGAACAAGTGGCGGTGGTGGAGCGCGCCCATGCAAACGAGCTCCGTGACTACATGCTCAATACCCTAGCCGAAAGCGTCGGCTAGACCGGAGGATACACCACTTCGTGAAGGTCATGACGAACGACCAGCCGTCCGTCTGGGAACGCATGTATCCATGGGCGCTTCCCGCGTTGCTCGTGCTCGGCTTTGTCGTACGGATGCTCTTCGTGCGCGCATCGGGCTTCGAAACCGACGTGCACACGTTCGAAGCATGGGCCATCTCCGTCGATGAAAACGGCCTCGCGAACTTCTACGCGAAGACGGGCTTTGCGGACTATCCGCCCGGCTACCTTTACATTCTCGGATTGATCGGTGCGCTGTGGGCGCCGCTGCGCGCGCACGATCCCGGCTATTCAATCCTCGCCGTGCTCGTGAAGCTGCCGGCGATACTCGCCGATCTCGGCGTCGGCGCGTTGCTCTATGCGGTCGTGCGGCGTTTCGCGGCTCCCGCGGTTGCGCTCGGTGCGGCTGCGCTCTACGTCTTTAATCCCGCAACGATCTTCATCTCCGCTGACTGGGGCCAAGTCGACGCAATCTCCGGCGGCTTCGCGCTGCTCGCCGCATACTTTCTATTGAAGAGCGACGACGGACCGGCCGATCGAATCTCTTGGTTCATCCCGCTTGCGTGGATTTCGCTCGCGTATTCGCTCTTGATCAAACCGCAAGCGGCGGTGCTCATTCCGATCTTCATCGCGTTTGCCTTCACCGACCCGGCTCGCCGTCGTTCGCGCGTGAACGGAACGGCGGCCGGCATCGTCGCCGCCTTCGTGGTCGCTCTCGTCTTGGTGGAGCCGTTTCATCCCTCGAATCCCGTTTCGGCGATGAGCTGGCTGCTGCAACGCTACTCCGTCGGTTCGTCGGTCTATGCGTTCAACAGCGTCAACGCATTCAATCTATGGGCGATTCGCGGGCAGTTGTGGCAGCCGGATTCGCAAAGCATTCTCGGCTTGCCGCAGTACTTCTGGGGCATCGGCCTGGTCGTTGCAGCGCTTGCACTGATCGTTTGGCGTTACGTGCAAGAGCGCACGCCGGCCGCGTTCCTCGAATCGTGCGCGCTCGCGCTGCTCGCGTTCTTCGTGCTCGCCACGCGGATGCACGAGCGCTATATCTTTGACGGCCTGCTCTTCTCGATCGCGTGCATTCCGATTGCGCGGCGCTATCTTTGGGGCGCGATCGTGCTCTCGATCGTCCTTTTTGCCAATCTGCTCTATTCGCTGCAGTATCTCGCTGCGGTGAGCGGCGGATCGCCCGGCGCGGATCCGCACAATTTGTGGGGGTTCGGAACCTCGTTCTACGCGCTGCTCGCGGTCGGTACGTTCTTCACGCTCGGATACGCCTATCTCGGCGGCACCGTCGCTGAAGAAGAGGAGAGCGCGCCGGTGCAGCGCCCGCAAACGGGAGTGGAGCAACACGATGCGTCGTGGTGGCGCCGCGCGTGGAACTACTTCGATCCGCGTGAAGGGCTTGCGGTCATGCAAGCGCCGCTCGATTACGTGTTGATGACGGGGCTCGGCGTTGTGAGTTTCATCGTCTCGTACATCAACTATTGGTACCCGAACAAGACGGACCAGTGCTGGACGATCAGCGGCGTCACCCGTTGCGGTGTGTTCGACGAGATCTATTTCGCGCGAGCGGCGGAAGAGTATCTGCGCAACCTGCGGATCTATGAGAACACACATCCACCGCTCTCGAAACTGCTCGTGACGCTCTCGATGCTGCTCTTCGGCGGCCTGCAGCACGGCGACAACACGTACGGCTGGCGTTTCCTCGACGTCGTCTTCGGCGCGCTCGTCGTGATGCTGCTCTACGTCTTTGCCAAGCGCGTGACGAAGTCGTCGATTTTCGCCACGATGGCGGCCGGATTCTTATTCCTCGACGGCATGCATTTCGTGCAGTCGCGTATCGCGACGCCGGAAGGCTTCGTCGTGTTCTTTGCGCTTGCGGCCGTCTATGCGTTCTATCGCTTTTGGCTTGCATCGCAAGTCGAAGAACGTAAGCACGTGGTCGTTCCGGTGGGCGCATTTATCGCCGGAGTCGCCGCGTCGATTGTCGCCGGCCTCATTGTGGTCGGCATCTGGGATCTGGTGTGGAGCACCATGCCGAATCCGTCGAAGCTCGATCTTCCGACCTCCATCGTCGTCGCCATTTACGTTGCGCTCGGCGTGTACTTGCTCGTGCGCTACGTCGCGTTTCCCGCGATGTACGCCGACGGTTCCATGGAGCAGACGTTTGCCGACGGTTCGTATGCACTCGTCGATCCGCAGATTCACGCGGTTTTTGCGCCTGACGGCGGCGTTATCGAAAGCGCGCCGGGCGGCAAAGCCAAGATTCGCAACGGCACGTTCTCGCAAAACCGCTC
Source organism: uncultured bacterium (assembly GCA_964648945.1). Classification (GTDB taxonomy): domain Bacteria; phylum Vulcanimicrobiota; class Vulcanimicrobiia; order Vulcanimicrobiales; family Vulcanimicrobiaceae; genus JAMXLG01. Next base: position 106,053 of record CAZYLU010000006.1, read on the forward strand.
GGGAGCGCTCGAGTACCGCGACGACGACGTGACGGTTACGTACCGCACGGCGCCGAGCGTCACGTTCGCGTCGCCGGCCGGTACCGCGGTGTATTCGAATAACGAGATTCACGCGGAAGGCGGCGTCGAACAAGGCAAATCGGCGACGCTGTGGCTGATCGCGTTCACCGTCGCGCTCGGACTGCTCGTGAGTTCCAAGTGGTATGGCGTCATGGGTTTTGGCGTCAGTTTCATCGCGCTTATTTTTGTCTGGCTCCAGCGCGTCTTTCGTCGCGGGCGTCTTGCGCTATGGGGGAATCCACGCGGATTCCGGCTTGATGGAGCGCTCGTTACGATACTCTTCGTCGCGTCGACGGTTTACGCGCTAGCGTGGGTTCCGGATCTCGTGCGTCAGGCGCCGGATCCGAACGAGATCCATAACATGAACGACGTCGTGAACCGGCAGTACACGATGTTCGAGTACCACGACAAGCTCACCGCAACGCATCCGTACTCGTCGAAATGGTGGGAGTGGCCGCTCGATTACGTTCCGATCGCGTACTACTATCAGGACAACCGCACGAATAAGAGCGACGATCATGGCTGCTGCGTCGAGGAGATCACCTCGATGCCTAACCCGTTCATCCTTTGGTTCGGATTGATCTGCGTACCGATTGTCGCATTCTTGGCTTGGCGCGAGCGAAACAAAGCCTACGCGCTGATCGTTCTGACGTACCTCTTGCAGTGGCTTCCGTGGATGAGGTCGCCGCGCATTACGTTCGCGTACCATTTCTACGTCGACATTCCGCTCATCTGTCTCTGCAATGCGATCGTGCTCCAGCGGATTTGGGAATGGGCGAGGACACGCGGGCAGAGCACGAAGCTGGCCGGCGGTATCGCCGTCGGCGCCGTCTGCGTGCTGATTGCCTTCGGCTTCGTCTACTTCTATCCGATCCTTTCGGCGCAGAAGATTCCGTGGGACGTCTGGCACGCCCGCATGTGGATGGTCAACAACAAGTGGGTCGTAGGACCAGGATAGCGAAGAAAGACTGCTATGGGTCGCAAGTGGCAGAATATTAAGCTTGGCAAGGGCAAATTAGATCAAGAGCGCGGTGCGCTGTTCACCAGACTGAGCAGGGAGATCGCGCTCGCAGCCAAGGGCGGTTCAACGGATCCCGATGCGAATCACCGGCTGAAGATCGCGATCGACAAAGCCCGCGAAAACAACATGCCGCAAGATAACATCAAGCGCGCGATCGCGCGCGGCGCAGGCGGCACCGGCGAAAAAGAGATCGAAGAGATTCGCTACGAGGGCTACGGCCCGCATGGCGTTGCCGTCGTCGTCGATGCTGCGACGGATAATCGCAATCGCACCGCAGGCGAATTACGCTTCACGTTCACCAAACACGGCGGTTCGCTCGGCGAAACGGGCTCGGTCGCATGGATGTTCGATTCCGTCGGCATCGTTGAAGTCGATACAGCCGGAAAAAGCGAAGACGCGCTCACCGAAGCGGCGCTCGTCGATGGCGTTATCGATCTCGATTACGGTGACGAACAGACGTCGATCTATACCGAACCCGCGCAGCTCGCGCATGCGCGTGAACTGCTCGCTGCCGCCGGTCTGAAGATCACCGGCGCATATCTGGGTGTGCGCGCGAAGCAGACGGTCTCACCCGAAGGCGCGCAGTTGAACGATGCGCTCGGATTTCTCGATGCGATCGAGTCCAACGAAGACGTGCAGCACGTCTTTAGCAACCTCGAACTCTCCGATGCCGCGTTGGAGGCTCTCGCCTGAACGGCCACGCTCCCAGCGGAGACTGGCGCAACACGCTGCACCAGTACATCCCGCGCGATTGGATCTTCTCGCTCGTCCTCGCCGCGTTCGTCGGCGTGGTCGTGTGGTTCGGTCATCAGATTCATGATTTCTTGATGCCGCCGGTCGATGAGGTGACGATTCCATCGTTCATCGGACAGACGCTCGGCGATGCAAACAATGCCGCCGAACGTATGCGTCTCACGACGAACGTCATCGATCATGCGACGAGCGACCGTTATCCCAAGGGCGTCGTGATGAATCAACGTCCCGATCCCGGGACGAAAGTGCGCGAAGGACGACAGGTGAGTTTCGTCGTGAGCGACGGGATCGTCACGCGCTTGATGCCCGACATGCGTTATCAGTCGATGCGCGAAGTCGGACTCGATCTGTCGCGCACGCGTTTGCAGCTCGGCAAGGTCACGTACGTGAAGAGTGACGTCGTTCCCGAGGGACACGTCATTACGCAAGATCCGCAGCCGCTTGCCAACGTGCTCGAAGGCGACAAAGTCGATCTCGTGATCAGTAAGGGCGGCGCGCAGTACGTTAAAGTTCCGAACTTCGTCAACATGAAGATCGACGCGGCGCGCGCGCTCGCCGACAAGTTGAACATCAAAATCGGACAACTCGTGTGGACGCCGCTTGGGAAGAAGGGTCCGCCGCACGGGGTCGTCGCGCGACAATCAATTGCGCCGGGAACACGCATCGGCACATACGATCCTGTTTCTCTGCAGGTTAGCGCGGGTCCGAACGAGTCCGGTTACATCTTACGGCAAGTTCGTGTGCTCGTATCCGTGCCGACGCCCGAGGACGTCAAGCCGGGAGAATCGGTGAAGTTGACGCTGCGCGTGCGCGATGCAACGGGTTCGTACGACGCATTCCGCGGCTACGCGAACCCGGGGCAGAAGATCGACTATGTCGTGACCGCGCTCGGAACGTCCGTCGTCGACATGTATGTCAACGATGCGCTCGCCGGCGAAACGCGGCTCGGCAATGAACCGCCCAAAGTGTACGATCAGGGAAAGAAAAACAAGAAGCAATCGCAATCGCCGGAACCTTCGTCCACGCCGTGACGGAGATTTATATCGCGCCCTCGCTGCTCTCCGCGGACTTCGCGCGCATTGCGGAGGAGATTGCATCCGTCGATGAAGCCGGCGCCGACTTTCTTCATCTCGACGTAATGGACGGACGGTTCGTTCCGAATCTTACCTGGGGGCCGAAGATTATCGGCGATCTGCGAAAATTGAGCCGCCGCGTTTTCGATTGTCATCTCATGATCGTCGAGCCGGAGAAGTACGTCGACGAATTTCGCAGAGCCGGCGCAGACATCATTACGTTCCACTACGAAGCGACGCCGCATGCGCAGCGTTTGCTCACGCACATTCGTTCGCTCGGCGCGAAGGCCGGCATCTCGATCTGTCCGCAGACGCCCGTGTCGATGCTGCAAGATATCATCGAAGATTGCGATCTGGTGCTCATTATGAGCGTCAATCCCGGATTCGGCGGACAAACGTTCATCCCGCGCTCGCTCGTCAAACTTCGCGAAGCCCGCGAACTCATCGACGCGCGCAACCCCGCGTGTATCTTGGAAGTCGACGGCGGAATCGGCAGCAAGAACATCCGCGAAGTGGTGGATGCCGGCGCTCGCGCCATCGTTATGGGATCGAGCATTTTCGGTACGCATGATCCGGGCGAGACGACACGCAAGATGCGCGCATTGATCAGTGCTTGAGGACGAGCTCGTACGAGCAATTGCGGAGCTGACGCGTCGCGAGCACTCGCGCGTGCAGATCGGTATCGGAGACGATGCTGCGGTTTGGCAGCCGTCACGTTCGAGCCGCAGCGTCATTACCACCGATGCGCTGATCGAGAACGTGCACTTTTCGCTAGGTTGGATGAGCTGCGAAGATGCGGGATGGCGCGCAATGGCGGCAAACGCGAGCGATGTTGCGGCAATGGGTGCGCGGCCACGCCTTGCGACCGTTGCGCTCGGTGTCCCGGCGAGTGCAACATCCGCTGATGTGTTCGACTGGTATCGCGGGATGGACGCGTGTGCGCGGGCGAGTGGCATTGAAATTGCCGGCGGTGATCTGACACGCGCGCCCGTGTGGACGGTCGCCATCACGGCGATCGGAGAAGTGCGTCCGACGAATCTGAAGCTGCGCTCGGGCGCGCGTCCGGGCGACGTTCTTGCCGTTACGGGACCGCTCGGCGCAAGCCGCGCGGGATTGTTGCATCTGCGCGGCGAGCTGGAACTCGATGAAAGCAGTGCAGTAGAAGCGGTGCGCGCGCACCGCCGGCCAACGCCGCGCGTCGCGGAAGGGCAGTGGCTCGGTGCGAGCCGCAACGTGCACGCGATGATGGATTGCTCCGACGGACTCTCGACCGATCTGTTGCGCCTGCTCGCCGCTTCGCATGCCGGAGCGCGCGTTGACGCTGTGCCGGTTGCGCGTGCGGCGCAAGTTGCGAGCGTTCGTCTCGGCGTCGAGCCGTTTCGATTTGCGCTCGCAGGCGGCGAGGATTTCGAACTGCTCGTCAGCGTGGCGCCGCGCGCGTTTTTGTATCTCGCGGCAAGATTCGAAGCCCGCTTCGGCGGCGCGCTCCATCGCATCGGTGTCGTTCAAGCGGACGAGCGCGTGGCCGTGGTGAATGAGGACCGTGAGGACCCGCTGGAACCTTCCGGCTGGGATCACTTCGCTTGAGGGTGCACTAGTGATTGACGACGAGGCGCAATCGTATCCGCTGATCGGCAGCATTCAGAATAGCGTCGCCATGGGGTTCCTCGGCAACCAGGCGTCGTTCGCGATCGTCAACGCACTCGGCGGCCGTCTCGTTCACGCGCAATCGCAGTTCTCGAGCGCCCACGGCGGCGTTGCAGGCCGCACGAGCGTTACCGCGGACGTCGCGCAGTTCCGGCGTGATGTTTCATTCGTCGTCGCGCAACGTCCCGGAATCATTCACGTCGGCTATTTGCCCAAGCCCATGCACGTCGACGTTGTTGCGTCGGCGCTGCGTGAATACAAGGGCATCGTGCTGCTCGATCCAGTGATCGGCGACCATCGCAAAGGCCTGTTCGTTTCGGAAGAAACGGCGCGCGCAATCAAAGATTGGCTCATCCCGCTCGCGCAGATTATCACGCCGAATCGCTTCGAGGCCGACGTGCTTCTTGGCACCGGCGACCAGACGCTAAGCGAGTACGCGTACTTGAACGGACTGTTCGATCTCGGACCTGAGGCGGTGGTCGTGACGTCGTTCACGCGCGATCCCGAAAAACACCGTACGACGCTGCTCTTTACCAACGGCTACAGCTACCACCGCATCAGCGCGCCGTATTTTCCACGGTATACGGCGCATGGCGTCGGCGATGTGTTCGCCGCATCGATGGCGGCGTTCGTGGGGCTCGGCGGCTCGCCGTTCGCCTCCGTGCTGCTCTCGACGGCACTCGCGACACGGGCCGTCGCGAACACCACGCCGTACGGCGGCGGCACGGTTGACCCCGTGGCGGCGCTTGCGAAGTGGAACCCGGTCGGCTATCAGGTCGACGACGACCGCACGATACGCTTCTGCGAGCGCTCGAACGTCGAGACGGAACAGCTCAAGGCAAGCGCGGAGGATAGCGCGCGCCTGAAATTCGCACCGCCGAAGCACAAAATCATTTACGGGTAAAAGCCCACAATGCTCCCGCAGACACTCTACCTTGGTGAAAACGAGGGCAAGCCGCACGTTCGCATCGAGGTGACGGGATTCGAACATCCGGACACCGTCGAACCGCATGGCATGGATCTGCTGCTCTGCACCGTGCACGCCGTTGCGCCGCCGGTGAATGCGCCGTTCGACGTCTCCATGCGCGTCGAAGAATTTACCGAGTTGCGCAGCTATCTCGCGCAAATAAATTCCGGTAACGGACCTGCGGCAAGCTTTTCGTTCGCCGGCGGACTTTTCGAACTTTCGTTTGCGCCGAGCCGCCGCGGTCCGGTGCTCTGCGGCGTGCGATTGAAGAGCATCGAAAGCTCGCACGTGCGCGTCGAATACATGGTCACGCTCGAACCCGAAAACATCTCGCGTGCTTTGATGGATCTTTCGGCGCTCCATAGCGCCACATCGCCGCAGTAGCTAGAGCTCAACCGGTATTTTTCGATTCCATCGCAAAGAGTAGTTTTCGCAAGAGCGGAATGAGCTGCTCGCGTTCTTTGCGGCTAAGCGGTATCAAATCGGAATGCGCGGCTTTACGATCGGCAAGCGCTGCAACGATAAGGCGCTTTCCTTCGGGCGTTAGTGAAATGTTGTAGCTTCGTTTGTCCGTCGGCACGACCACACGCCGAATCAATCCCGCGCGCTCTAAGTTGTTCAGCCGGTTCGTCATTGCGCCCGGCGAGCAAAGCAACGCCGCTGCAAGTTCGGTCGGAGCAAGCGACTCGCCCAAGCGGTAGAGCGAGGAGAGCACGTCGGCCTCGCCCCGCGTTATACCGTGGCGCTCGAAAATTTCCGACGCTTCACGATCGAGGTGCGCGTAGATGCGGAAGAGGCGGCTGATAATTCCGATATAGGTCGGGTCGGCCCCCGCGTATTTCGAGGCGGCTTCCGGGGAGGCGAGCGCCAAGTCGACCGAGTCCCGAACGTCCGTCATTTCTTTCGACATTAAAATACCTTGACTCAAGTCCTTTGACGTCGTAGTATATCACAGCGTATATTTTTACGTCAAAATATTTGAGGAGTTTAGAATGCAAACCAATACGTCGCTGGCGTCCACCCTCGGCGCTTTGCGCGATAAATATGCCGGGTTGCTCAAGCCGAACCTCACCGCGGTGATGGACGGCCACATCGAGCATCTGCGCGAGCGGTTTCGTCAAGGGAGCCAAGAACGCCGGCGATATCATGCCTTCGTTCGTCCTGGAGGACCGCGAAGGCAATAGCGTGAGTTCGGCCGACCTGTTAAAGCGCGGTCCTCTCGTCGTCACATTCTTCCGTGGGACGTGGTGCCCGTACTGTGTTGCGGAACTTCGCGCGCTCTCGGAGATTGCGCAGGACATTACGAACGCGGGCGGCAGCATCGTCGCCATTTCGCCGCAAGCGCCCGAGCAGCAAGATGCCCAAGCGCTCGCCGGGATCGCCTTTCCGGTGCTCTACGATCGCGATAACGCGGTTGGAAAAGCGTTCGGTCTCGTCTACGATTTCCCGGAAGACTTAAAAGAGCTCTACCAAAACGTCTTCAAGAACGACATTTCGGTCCAGAACGCCGCAAATGCGTGGCAGCTCGCCGTTCCTGCGCGATACGTGGTGAGTCGTGACGGACACATCGTTGATGCGCAGATCGATCCCGACTATCGCTACCGCCCCGAACCGCTCATGACGCTCTCGGTACTCAAGCAGTCCGCATAGGCGTGTAGCGGGAGAGTCCAACAAAAAAAACGAGGCCGCGGAAGCGGCCTCGTTTTATACGTGTAGCGGGAGAACTTAGACGGCGCGCGTCACGCGCTTCGAGCGCATGCACTGCGTGCAGACCTTTGCGGTGCGGTGCGTACCGGCGTCGTTCACCTTCACCGACTGCAGATTGGGCAGCCAGCGGCGTCTCGTCTTGTTCATCGCGTGGCTGACGTTGTTGCCCGCCTTGGGCCCCTTGCCACAGATCTCGCAGCGCTTCGCCATCGGAAACGTTCCCCTAACAACTTTCAAAATTGGACAAATGTCGCACTCGGGAAGCCGTGAGGCTCCGGCGCAACCCGCAGATAATATCATGGGGCGCGAGCGTTGACAAGGATTCCGCCGGTCAAGCGAAGCAGACCGCGCCCCGTGGACGTCATCGTACTCG
>CAZYLU010000007.1:0-1501 GCA_964648945.1 uncultured bacterium
TCATCCTGAGCGCAGGTGCGAAGCACCGGAGTCGAAGGATCGTTACGAGCGATTGTCTTGAGGCGATCCTTCGACTGCACGCCTTCGGCGTTTCGCTCAGGATGACACGGGGTCGAACAAACTGATTTGTTTCGCTTCGCCCTCGGTCAGTGACGCGACGCGCAAACCCAGCAGGCGTATAGGAGCGCCGTTCAGCTCCGCTCGTTTGAGGCAATGGAGGGCAGCGCGGAATATACGTTTGGCGTCGCGTGTCGGTTCCGTCAGATGTGTTTGACGGCCGAAGACGCGAAAATCAGCGCGCTTGATTTTTACTCCTACCGTCGCTGCAGTGAGGTTCTCGCGTTCGAGTTTTGCAACAATATCGCGCGTCTGCTCGCGTAACGCTGCGATCAATTGTTTCTCGTCGCGGACGTCGTATTCGAACGTTTCCTCGGATGAAATCGATTTCGTCTCGCGATCGGCTTCGACGGCACGTCGATCGATGCCGCGAGCAAGATCGCGCACTTCCGCGCCCCACGATCCAAACAACTGTTTTAGCGACGCATCATCCAGCGCCGCAACTTGGCCGATCGTAGTGATGCCGAAGGTCTGCAAACGCGCCGCCGTCTTCGGGCCGATTCCCCACAATCGACCGACGGGGAGCGGGGCAAGATAGGCCTCTTCTTCTCCGGGCGCGATTGCAAGAAGTCCGTTCGGTTTACAGCTGTCTGACGCAATCTTCGCGATCAGTTTTCCGGTTGCGACACCGGCGCTGACCGTTAGTCGCGTCTCTTGCAGTACTTCGTCACGAATTTGCTGCGTCAAACGAACGGCTTCGTCGAGCTCCATTTCGCCCAGATCGACGAACGCTTCGTCCATCGAGAGGCCTTGCACCGTATGTCCGCGCGCACCGAAAATCGCGAAGACCGCGCGCGAAGCCGTCTTGTACTTTGCCATGTCCGGCGGCACGACAACGAGCTGGGGGCAGAGTTGACGCGCGCGATAGAGCGGGATCGCGGAGCGCACGCCAAACGGACGCGCTTCGTACGACGCCGTCAGCACGACGGCGCGGCGGCGGCTTCCCGCAACAGCGAGCGGTTTTCCGGCGAGCGACGGATCGTCGCGCACCGCGACACTCGCGTAGAACGCGTCGATGTCGAAGTGCGCGATGAATCGCATCGACGTGCTACCTCACAGCGTTTGCGATCGTAAGGATCGTCTTCATGTTTCGGATATCGTCGGCATCTTCGCCCGGCGTCTCGAGAATCGCGACCTTTTCTTGCAACTCGCGGTGCGCGAGAAATGCGCGAAAACCTTCGTACCCGATCACGCCTTCCGCGATGTGATGATGGCGGTCGCGCGCGCCGCCGAGCGGAACTTCCGTGTCGTTGAAGTGGAATAAATGCAGGCGATTCAATCCGATGTGGGCTTCCGCACTGGCGATGAATTCATTGACGCCCGCCGCCGTATTGATTTCGTAGCCGGCTGCCCACGCATGAGCCGTGTCGAGGCAGACACCGAG
>CAZYLU010000007.1:1601-12757 GCA_964648945.1 uncultured bacterium
TATTGATTTCGTAGCCGGCTGCCCACGCATGAGCCGTGTCGAGGCAGACACCGAGTTGCGGATGATCGAGCGTACGCATCAGCTCGCCAAGTTCTTCGAGTGTGCCTCCCGCGAGATTTCCCGCGCCCGCGGAATTTTCGACGATGAGATACACGCCGGGCTGAATCGTTTCCAGCACGTCCTCGAGCGCCCGGCACATCCCAACAAAGCCTTCATTACGGTCGCGCTTTCCGTACGAGCCGAGGTGCGTGTTCACGTAGCGAATGTCGCCGGCGGCCGCCGTGGCGAGATCTGCCTTCAGTAGCGTAATCGAGCCTTCGAGCACTTTGGGATCTTCACTCGCGACGTTGATGAGATACGGCGTGTGAATGACGCACGGATCGATGCCCGCCTCTCGCCGCATCGTGGCAAACGCATCGAGCGCCGGGCGGTCGATTTTACTCGGGCGGTAGCTTCGCGGATTAGTCGAGAAAACTTGGATCGCCGTGCATCCGGCGTTCTTCGCGTGTTCGATCGCTTTGGCGTAACCGCCGGAGACGCGAACGTGGATCCCGATGCGCATCGGGAACTACTTCTTTGCTAAATACAGGTAGTGCGTGAACGCCAACGGTACATGTGGATCGCCTTGTCCGAATCGCTCCCGCAGGCGCCGCTCGAACGTATTGAAGTACGTTTCAGCGCGATCGCCGGCGTTTTCGTGAACGCTGCTGCGCGAACGCTCCATTTGCACGACTTGCGATAACGGCATCGACGCGCGCCATGGCACGACGCGAATCGTGTGGTCGCGCAGCGGCGCGGCGTAAAACTCCTTAAATCCGCCCTTGAGTCCGCTCACTGGTGCTTCGGTGCCGGCTTCGTTCGCCGATTCGCCGCGGATGATGTTGACGGCGTCGTCGCTCATCAACACCTTCCACCAAATGGCAATGAGGCCGTTCGGTTTGAGCACCCGAATCATTTCGGCGATCGCTGCAACGCGATCGACACGGTGCATGATCTGTGCGCTGATCGCCGCATCAAACGATGCCTCGCCGAACGGCAGCTTTTCTGCCGTACCGAGTACCCACTCCGCATCCGGATACCGGCGCTTCGCGTGTACGAGCATCTTCTCCGACGGATCGACTCCAGCGACGGTAAAGCCGTTCTCGATAAGGGGTCCGCTCGCGAGACCGGTTCCGCATCCGATGTCGAGGACGCGATGCTTGCGCGAGAGACCGAACGCGACGAGATGATTGAACACCTCGTTCGCGTAGCCGATGCGACCCGCGTCGTAATTTTCGGCGAGGGAATCGAACGTCGTTGTCATGGCTCGTTGGGAATATCGGCAGAATCCTCGGGCGTTTCCACCGGCTCTGCTGTTTCCAGGGGTTCCGCCGGCTCAGCCGATTGTTCGGCGTGTTCCATCTGCGGCGTCGGTACGAGCAAGTTCAATTCGAGCGGCTGCCCTGGTTCGAGTTCAAGCTGCGGCAGATCGTCGAGCGAGTTGAGACCGAACGATTCAAGGAAGAGCGACGTGGTCTTATACGTCATCGGGCGTCCGACGACGTCTTTGCGTCCGGCTTCGGCCACCAGGCCGCGGTCGATGAGCGTATTGACGACACTGTCGGAATTGACGCCGCGGATCGCTTCGATTTCGCTCTTCGTTACCGGCTGCATGTGAGCCACGATCGCGAGCGCTTCGAGCGCCGGCGTCGACAGCGACGTCTTGGGCGGCAACAGATACGCCTCTACGACATCGCGCACGGATGACGAGGTCGCGAAACGGTATCCGCCGGCGACTTCGCGCAGGACGATACCGCCGTTGCTGTAGCGTTCTTCCAGCTGCTGAATCGCGAGCGCGACGGCCTTTTCGTCTTCGCCCGTCAACTTCGCGAGGCGCTTTGTTTCGAGCGGTTCGCTTGCGACGAACAGCAACGCTTCGATCGCCGGTTCAATGCGTTCTGCCGCCAGACGCATTTCTTCGGCGTCTTCGTTGATCTCGGTGATCGGTTCTTCGATCTCGGCGATCGGCTCTTCGGTCTGCACGGTTATCCTTCGGCTGCGGCGGGGGGAACGGGAAAGACGCGGATATCGTCGTCGGGCGTCGGCTGATCGAACGAAATGCGATGCCGGCGCACGAGTTCCAAAATCGCGAGGAACGCGACGATGATCGCTTCGCGCGTCATGCCCATGTCACGGCAAAGCGTTGAGAAGAGCACTTCGCCGTGCTCCTTGATCTGGCGCGAGACGTAATCCATCGTCGCAATGAGCGAGAACGTTTCGCGCACGATCTCGCGCTTCTCGGGACGCGCTTGCTGGAGCATCGCGAGGAACGCGCGTTTGAGCTTCTCGGGATCGATGCGAAAGCGCTGCACCAGTTCGCTCGTCGGATCGCCCGATTCGCGGAAATAGAATCCGCTTGCTTCGTCTTGACGCGCCTTGAGCTGTTGGCCGAGCTCGCGATACTTCGAGTACGCGATGAGGCGGCGGCGCAGCCGCTCTTCCACTTGCTCGGGCGTCTCTTCGGTTTCGTCGACGAACTCTTGCGGAATCGGCGGCAACAACGCTTTGGACTTCAAGAAGACCAGCGTGGCGGCGATCACGAGATATTCGGCAGCGACCTCGACGTCGAGCGCTTCCATCATGCGCACGTATGCGAGGTACTGCTCGGCGACGCGCGCGAGCGGCACGGTTGCAATGTCGAGTTGCTGCTCTTTGATCAAGCTCAGCAGCAGATCCAGCGGGCCGTCGAAGACGTCGAGTTGGACACGGAGAGGCTCGCCCTGCGCGGATTCAGCGTTCTGCTGATCCTGCACGGCTTCCGGGGCATCGGTTTGGTTCAAGAGCTCTTCTGTTCGGCCGTTCGCGCGACGACTGGAATGTCGCCAAACGCAGCAGGGGTAGTGGTCATATAGTCGAGCGCCATGTCAACGAGGCGCTTTTCGTTCACGTACTTGAGCGCCTTACGCGCCGCTTTGACCTCGAACCACCGCGCTTCATCGACCTCGTGGTCGTGGTTCGCGGTGTCGCCAGAGAGGTAGCGCATAAGGAAGAACGTGACCGACTTCTTGTGCTTGGCTTTGCCCACGTAGAACCAATACGAGATTTCGTTTAGTCGGGTGAGAATCTCAGCCCAGCATCCCGTCTCTTCGCGCACTTCGCGCAGCGCGGCTTGTTCGTTTGACTCGCGCGCTTCGACGTGGCCTTTCGGCAACGTCCAAATGCGCGGTTCACCGCGACCGATCAATAGCGCATCAAACCCGGTCTCGCGCGGTCGCAAGACCAGTCCACCGGCCGACACTTCATACTTGATTCGCATGTCGATGACCCGTAGGAGACAGGGAAGGGGGCGCTGTTGTGCCCCCTGATTACCTCCATTATAGGCCCCGGCCCCAAGAAGCGCCTGCCGGGAGGATGCCCCTTTTCCGTTTAGCTTGGGTATAGCCATGTGGTGGACCAAGACCCGTCACAAGTCGCCCGTTCGGCCGGGCTCCGCTACCTCACCGATGAGGTGCCCGGAATCCGGCGTCTCCGCCAGGGCAAGAGCTTCAAGTACCTCAGCCCCGAGGGCAAACCCATCACGGACGACGCGGAACTGGCCCGCATCAAGGCGATCGGCGTGCCGCCGGCCTACGAGAGCGTTTGGATCTGTCCGCTCCCCAACGGCCACCTTCAGGCGACCGCCATAGATGCCCGCGGCCGCAAGCAGTATCGCTATCACAAGAAGTGGCGCGAGGTACGCGACGAGACCAAATACCACAGGATGATCGACTTCGCGCAGGTGCTCCCAAAGATCCGGGCGCGCGTCGAACGCGATCTCGAGTTGCCGGGGATGCCGCGCGAGAAAGTGCTCGCCGCGGTCGTACGCCTGCTCGAAGAGACGACGATTCGCGTCGGTAACGAGGAGTACAAAAAAGAGAACGACTCCTACGGCCTCACGACAATGCTGAACAAGCATGCAAAAGTGGAAGGCGCGCAAGTGCGCTTCAAGTTTAAAGGAAAGAGCGGCGTGAAGCACACGATTGCGCTGCGCGATAAGCCGCTTGCGAAGATCATCCGCGCCTGTCAAGACATCCCCGGCCAAGAGTTGTTCGGGTACATCGACCATGACGGCACGCCGCGCGACGTCGGCTCGGCCGACGTGAACGACTACATCAAGGAAATCTCCGGCGGCGATTTCACGGCGAAAGATTTCCGCACGTGGGTTGGCACCGTACAGTGCGCCCTGCTGCTCGCCGAGGAACAACTGGTCGAAACGCAATCGGACCGCAAGCGCCGCTTGAACGACGTGATCAAACAAGTAGCCGCGCGTCTGGGCAACACGCCTGCCGTCGCGCGCAAGAGCTACATCCATCCGGAGATCATCGCGGCGTACACGGAAGACGGGACCATCGGTCAAATGCTACGCGGTAAACCCGCGAAGGGTCTGTTACCGGAAGAAAAGTTCGTCCTCGATTTTCTAAAAAAGCGCGAACGCGAAACCCCGCAGCAACGCACCGAAAAGAAACTCAAAGAAACCCTCGCGCTCCAGAAAAAGCGCGCCCCAGTGTCATCCTGAGCGCAGCGGCGAAGCCGCGGAGTCGAAGGATCGCAACGCACCATGGAACGCCGAGATGCAGATGAGAAGAGCCGCCTCGTTCGAGGCGGCTCTTCTTATTTTACGATGCGGTCCTTATTTGCGATTCGATCCTTCGACTACGCTGCGCTTCGCTCAGGATGACGCCGGATGCGGTTCCCACTTGAGGTCGGGGTTGCGCGCGGCACGGGTTTCGTCGACGCGGCCGACGACGGTCGTGACCGGCGCTGCCATAATGGCTTCCGGATTACGCTTTGCTTCTTCGACGATTTCGCGGAGGACGTCGATGAATTGGTCGAGGGTTTCCTTTGATTCGGTTTCCGTCGGCTCGATCATCAAGCACTCCGGAACGATCAGCGGGAAGTACATCGTCGGCGCCATCATGCCGTGGTCGAGCAGTGCCTTTGCGAGATCGAGCGCTTTGACGCCCGTCTCTTTCTTGAGTTCTTGCGCCGATGCAACAAACTCGTGGCGGCAGATCTCGGGATACGGTGTCTCGAGAAATTCGGCGACTTTCACGCGAATGTAGTTCGCGTTGAGCACGGCGAGTTGCGAAACTTTCTTCAACCCGTCCGCACCGTTGGCATAAATGTACGCCAGCGCCCGAACCGCGTGGGCGAAGTTCGACCAGAACGAGCGCATCGGACCGATCGACTTCGGACGATCGAAGTCGAGCGAGAACGTGTAGCGGTCGCTCGGCGCGGCATTCGGATCGCCGTTGCTCTTCGGCGTTGCGCGAACGACCGGCGTCGGCAAATAGTCAACGAGATGCGCCGCAACACCGACCGGACCGTGACCCGCACCGCCGCCGCCGTGCGGAATGGTGAACGTCTTGTGCGTGTTGAGGTGCATGAGATCGAAGCCCATGTCGCCCGGACGCACGTTGCCCATGATCGCGTTCGCGTTGGCTCCGTCGTAGTACATCAAGCCGCCCGCATCATGCACCGCTTGCGCGATCTCATGAATGTGATCTTCGAAGAGCCCGAGCGTGTTGGGGTTCGTCATCATGCAGACGGCCGTGTCGTCGCCAAGTACTTTCTTGATCTCTTCGACGCTCACGCGGCCGCGTTGATCTGACGGCAGGCTGATGACTTTGAAGCCGCACATCGCCGCCGACGCCGGATTCGTTCCGTGCGCGGTATCAGGGACGATCACTTTGTCGCGCTTCGTCTCGCCCTTATCCTTGAAGTACTTCTTTGCGATGAGCAGCGCGGCGAGTTCGGCGTGCGCGCCGGCGGACGGGTTCAGCGAGAACGCAGCCATACCGAAGAGCGATGCGAGCGAACGTTCCAGCTCGTACATGACTTGCAGCGCGCCTTGCGCGAGTTCGTCGGGCGTGTACGGATGGAGCTGCGCGAATTCGCGCTTGGTCGCCATCGCGTCGTTGATGCGCGGATTGTACTTCATCGTGCACGATCCGAGCGGATAGAAACCGAGATCGATGCCGAACGTGCGCTGAGAGAGCTTCGTGAAGTGACGCATCACGTCGAGCTCGCTGTTATCGGGCAGCGGCAGTTCGTCGCGAAGTACGGACTTCGGCAAGAAGTCGGTCATCGGGCGCGCGTCCTCGACGTACTTGTTCGCGCGTCCGTCCTTGCCGAGATCGAAGATCAACGGGCTCTGCGTACGATCAAACGTTTGCGTGGACACGGACGATCTCTCCAAGGGCGCTAGCAAGCACGTCGATCTCACCCGCTGTGGTGAGCTCGGTTGCGTTCATCAAAATGCAAGTCGACAGCTCCGGATACCAGCGTCCGAGGTCCACGCCGGCTAGAATACCGCGTTCCTGCAGCTTCGCAAGAACCGTTGCGGCGGGCTGATGCACGTCGACGACGATTTCGTTGAAGAACGGCGCGGCGAATTTTAAATCAACGCCGTCGACGCTCGACACGGCGGTCGCAAGTTCACGCGAACGCTGCAAGTTCAGCGACGCTACATCGTGCAAACCCGATTTACCCATGAGGGCGAGATAGATCGTCGCGATGAGCGCGCAGTGCGCTTGATTCGTGCAGATATTCGACGTCGCGCGTTCACGGCGAATGTGCTGTTCGCGCGCCTGCAGCGTGAGTACGTACGCCGTTTTACCATCTTTATCGACGGTCTTGCCGACGAGACGTCCCGGAATGCGGCGCATGTGTTCTTTCGTTGATGCAATGAATCCGACGTACGGACCGCCGTACGCCATCGCGACACCGAAGCTCTGCGCTTCGCCGACGACGATCTCGGCGCCCCATGACGCAGGCGTCGCAAGCGCAGCAAGCGAGATCGCTTCCGAGACAACCGCGATCGGCACCGTTCCGCTTTCGCGCACCGCCGCTGCCGTTGCGGAATCGAACGCCTCGATATTGCCGAAGAAGTTCGGCGTTTGCAGCGCAACGGCCGCATACTCTTTCGATGCAACGGCCGTCTTCAACGCGTCGAGATCGGTCGTTCCGTCCGCTGTGAGCGGCAGCTCGTCGATCGTGACATCCAAACCGTCGCAATACGTCTTGAGCACGGCGCGGTAGTTCGGATCGACCGCGCGCGACACGAGCACTTTCTTGCGGCCGTTCGCGTTGAGCGCCATAATCGCCGCTTCGGCTAGCGCCGTTGCGCCGTCGTATACCGACGCATTCGCAATATCCATGCCGGTGAGCAAGCAGATGTAACTCTGCCACTCGTAGATCGCTTGCAAATACCCTTGCGAAACTTCGGCTTGATACGGCGTGTAGGCCGTTAGGAATTCACCGCGCATTGCAAGCGCCAAGATTGCGGGCGGCGCATAATGCCGGTACGAACCCGCACCGAGGAATGAAACGTAATCGACGCCGGTATTCTTCTTCGCAAACTGTTCGAAGCGGCGTGCAATTTGATACTCCGGCAGCGCCGGTACGACGTCGAGCGGCGCTTTGAGCGCGACGGCGTCAGGGACTTTGAGCAGTTCTTCCAGCGAACCGACGCCGATGGCGCCGAGCATCGCACGGATATCTTCCTCGGTATGCGGTGTGTACACGGTCCTATTCTACTGCGATCTTCTCGTAATCGTCGGGCGAGAGGAGGTTGTTCTTTTCGCTCACGTCTTTCAGCTTGACTTTGAAGAGCCAGCCTTCACCGTAGGGATCGCGATTGACGGCGGCCGGATCCGCGTCCAGCGCGCTGTTCACTTCGACAATTTCACCGCCGATCGGCGTGAACAGATCCGAAACCGCTTTGACGGATTCGACGACACCGACGTTACCGAATTGATCGATCTGCTTGCCCACACGCGGCAACTCGACGTAAACGATATCGCCGAGCGAGTTTTGCGCGTGATCGGTGATACCGACGACGGCCGTATCGCCGTCGAGTTTCACCCACTCGTGTTCCTTGCTGTACAGCAGATCAGCAGGCTGCGCCATCTAAGCTCCTCTACTCCTTATTTACTTTGCGCGTTTATAGAACGGAAGTGCGACCACCGTCGCATCATGCATCGTGCCGCGTACCTGGACCACAAGCCTGGTCCCCTCGGTTGCGGCGTCTTTTGCCACGAGTGCCGTCGCGATGTTCTTGTTCTCGACCGCCGGTGCCATCGATCCGCTGCGAACCTCGCCGACTTCGCGGTCGCCCAAAAAGACCTTGTAACCCTCGCGTGCGGGAGCCCGTCCCGCCATCACGAGTCCGACGATGCGCGGATAGTCGTCGCGCTCCATCTGTTCGACGAGCACGTTTTTGCCGATGAACTCGGGCTTGCTCGTCTTGATCGCCCACTGTTGCCCGGCTTGTACCGGCGTAATCTCTTCGGTGAGCTCGTGGCCGTAGAGCGGCATGCCGGCTTCCAAGCGAAGGACGTCGCGCGAGCCGAGGCCGCACGGCTCGAGTCCGTTTGCGCTCTCGTCACGCAGCAGGTTGCTCCAAATCTCCGGCGCGTGTTCGCCGAACACGAAGAGTTCGAATCCGTCTTCGCCGGTGTACCCGGTGCGCGCGATAATCGCCGGACGCCCGTACACGTTGCCTTCGGTGGAGAAATAATACTTGATCGAATTTAGGTCGACGTCGACGTGCGGCTGCAGCATCGAAATCGCCTTCGGCCCTTGCACTGCGATCAGGGCGTTGCGTCCGTGGAGGTTTTCGAGGCGCACGCCTTCGGCGATATTCGCATTGAGGTGATCCCACATCTTATCCGCATTGGCGCCGTTGACGACCAGCAGCCAGCGATCGTTGAGCAAACGATAGAAGATCGTGTCGTCGTGCGCGCCGCCCTGCGGGTTGCAAAAGATGTTGTAGCGCGCCTGCATCGGCTTCATCGTCGCGACCGCATTGATCGTCAGCGTATCCGCCCACGGCGCAACGTTCGGGCCTTCCAGTACGAACTGCCCCATGTGCGAGAGATCGAAGAGTCCGGCGCGGTTGCGCACGGCGTCATGCTCTTTCAAAATGCCAGCATATTGGACCGGCATTTCAAATCCGGCGTACGGCACTAAGCGCGCGCCAAGTTTTACATGTTCGTCGTACAGCGCCGTGCGACGCAAATCGGTCGAAGCGGTCATTTCTTCGGGGCCTCGTCGGGATAGGTATTAAGGAAGTTGAGCGTGGCATGAGCGACGAGCTTGCCATTGCTCTTGACTTGCACTTCGCCGTAACAGATACGCCGTCCAGCGCGAAGCACGCTCGCTTCGGCTATTAAATCGTGCGGCGGAAGCGCCGGCGCGAGGAAATTGCATTGCAGCGAAACGGTGACCGTATCTTGTTCGCGACCGTAGATGGAAGCAAGCGCCACATAGAAAACCGTGTCGCACAAGCTAACGATGGCGCCGCCGTGAACGGCGCCTGCGCCGTTGGCGATCTCCGGCCGGAAGGGCATGCGCATCACGGCTTTGCCGTGATCGACCGACTCGAGTTTCAGGTCGAGAAGCGCGACAAAATGCGACTTTTCCTTCTCCCAGCGATGCGGGGCCGAGGCGAAATCGGTGCTCATGAACCTCCGAAGCGTACCCCTCGGCGGCCCCCTCGTCTATGGCTTTTAACTAAAGACGGGTCCCGGGGCGGCAAGGGCACGGCGAACGTACAGGGGAAGTGAAAACAGCCGCCGGTGAGTTTCGCCGTCGTAGAAAAAATTCTCGCCCTTGAGGCCCGCGCAGTACCGGTTGACCTCGTCGGGGTCGAGCGTCGCAAGATCGACGGTATCGCTGCACGCGAGGAATGCCCAATCGGTGTCAAAGGCCGGAACCGAATGGAAGAACGACGTCACGTACTTGTAGTGCTGTCGCAGCGTGCGCGCCATCTTGCAGTGAAGCGACAGATTGTGAAACGCGAGCATGCTCGCCTGTAACACATAAATCCCATCGTCGGTGAGCCGCGACTTGATCAACCGGAAGACATCTTCATTGAACAAGATGTTGCTCGGGGAATCTTCGAGCGGCTCGGTCAGATCCGAGATGATGACGCCGTAACGGTCGTCATCTTCGCGCATGAACTTCAATGCATCGCCGATAATGACGCGCGCGCGCGGGTCATCAAACGCTCCCGCGCTCCACTCCGGCAGATACTCCTTGGAGAGATCGACGACGAGCCCGTCGATGTCGACCATCGTGCAGCGCTGCACGTCAGAGCGGCGCAACACTTCGCGCAGCGTCGCACCCTCGCCGCCGCCGAGAATCAACACGTCGCGACAATCGTTCGCACCGGCAAGCGCGGGATGCACCAGCGCTTCGTGATAAATCTTCTCGTCGTTCTGGGAACTCTGCGTATCGCCGTCCAGAATCAGCATCTTGCCGAAAACCGGCGAGCTGATGATTGAGACTTGCTGA
Organism: uncultured bacterium; assembly: GCA_964648945.1. Classification (GTDB taxonomy): domain Bacteria; phylum Vulcanimicrobiota; class Vulcanimicrobiia; order Vulcanimicrobiales; family Vulcanimicrobiaceae; genus JAMXLG01. The sequence continues at coordinate 11,919 of CAZYLU010000007.1, forward strand.
AATTGCGAGCGTCCCGAGTAATAGACGGTATCGATAGCGTGGTGATGCTGTTCGGTCGGAGCGAACTCCTCAACGTACCACTGCCAATGTTCGGTCTTCGGCATAGCGGGCAGCGGTTTCGCCAAGCACAAAGGGCACCCCCGCGGGGATGCCCTTCATGATTCTTAAGCTGCCGATTCGCTAGCGGATGCGATAGCTCAAGCGGTGACGGCGAATGACGTTGTCGGCGACGACGGCGCGAACGTACGGCGCGATTGCCGCCGGCACCGTCATCGACGTAGCGTTCGCGTAACGAGTTCCGTAGCGTCCCTCGCTTACGTCGTGCAAGGTCGTGTTGAAGTACGAGGAGATCGTGGACGCCGGCGCCTTTGCTTGGATCAGCAAGTTGCTCGCGAACGTTTGCGTGATCTGGAATCCGGCGTTCTTTAACTCCGTGATGACGGTTTGCTCGTCTTGCGACACCGTTGGTGTATTGCGCAGGGCGATCCAAACGTCGGTTTGCGCGTCGCTGCTCCGTGCGCCGAGATCGCTCATGCCGCGCAGGTTTGCTGCATTATTGAGATCGGTATTGCGTGAAGCGCCGTATGCTTCCAGCGCCATCGATTGCGAACGCGCCATGTACGACCAGATATGCGAGGGGCAAAGGGCTTGCGCCGCCGGCATGCCGAGCGGCAAACCAAGACCAGTTGCATCGTCATATCCTGCTACCGCGGTGTAGTACCGCGTCGACGTGCCGAATTGATTGTTGCCGCTCGTCACGTCGACAAACGCTGACGAATTCCGTGAGCGCGCGGTGTAGAACATGCCCACCGTATTGGTCGGATTGCCCGTGCCGCCAC
>CAZYLU010000007.1:12857-107341 GCA_964648945.1 uncultured bacterium
GAGCGCGCGGTGTAGAACATGCCCACCGTATTGGTCGGATTGCCCGTGCCGCCACAGTATTGATTCATCTCGGCTACGAGAGCGGCGGCGATCGGTGCACCCCACGAGGTACCGCCGAACGTTTGCCATTGACCCTGCAGATACACGGCTACCGCTTCAGCAGGCATCGTAATGTCCGGAACGTTGCGCGCCGTGTTCGATGCGAGCCCGGACACACCGCTTTGGTACGAAGGCAGCGTCGTGAACAAGGACGACACGCCACCGCCGGACGCTCCTTGTGACTGGAAGAAGGTGTCGTTCCACACGGTCGGTGCCGTTAAGCTCGTGAGTGAGTAACTCGAGCCGACGATGTGAACGTTTTCGTTTCCGCCGACCGCGATGACGTTCGGGTCGCTCGCCGGATTATTCGGACCAGGCGTGTAGATCGGATTGTTACTGCTGTCCGTTCCGTTGTAGCACTCGTTACCGTAGTCGCCCGACGATGCGGTGTAGGCGATATGTTTTTGCGAGACGCCTTGCGCGAAGTATGTGTCGTCGGTCGTGTTGCCGGAGTACTCGCAGCCGCCGAAGGATTCGTTGAGAACGTTGGGGTGGTTCGGATCCGACAACACATACTGCTCGGCGGCCCAGAACGAGGTCTGGTTGAGGTTCGGAATCGCGTAGAACAACACGTTGGCATCCGGCGCGAGCGCAAGAACCGTCTCAACGTCCAGCGTCGCCTCGCCGTCGTCACCGGCTGCAACTCCGCTGCCGTCGGGGCCGCCGCTAATCGGAACGATGCTGAACGAGCCACGCCGGTTGATCTGAAATGTGGAAAGGAACGTGTTGAGGTCGTTTTGGTTCGGATACGCGTCACCGACTATCGCGATCGTCTGTCCGGCACCCGTGTAGCCCGTCATTGCGGGGAACTGTAGGGCCGTCGCGACTTGATACGGCGTCCAACCCTTGTTCTGCGGCGCCGCGGTAATTGCGGGCAAAGGTGACCCGAGACCGCTTGCCGTTGAGGTTGGCGCGGTCGTCGGGATCGTCGATCCACTGGGCGTTGGAATCGTGCGCGATCCCGTCGTAACGACCGCGAAAACGTACTGGTTATTTCCCTGCAGCGTGAGCGGTGGGGAAAGCGGCGCCGATGCGAACGTCGCCGTTCCGGTCGACGCGCTAACGGGCCCCGCCACTTCTACCCAGCCGCTTCCGAGCGTTCCTAACGGATCGTACACAACGAGATACACGTTGCCGGAAACCGCGGAAGGAAACGTTACCGTAAATGCGGGGGATGTGTTGATCGTCACGTTCGCGCTGAGCGTAAGCGAGATGTACGCGAGCGACGTCGACGGAACGCCGAGCGTATCTGCCTTTTTCAGATGTACCGTTCGATTCGACGGCGCGGGAACGTTGTTGGGCAGCGCGCCGGAGAGCGTGAGGTTCTCGGTCGCCGCATTGTTGGCCAGCGGAAACGTTACGTTTGCGGAATTGACGACATTGACGCCGCTCGTTGAAACGCCTCCGAGGGACACCGCCGTCGTCTGCGACGTGCTCAGCGTCGCCGATGCGGATTGTGTTGCCGGGTAGATGCTCGGGGTCGGCGTTGCTTGGGGTGTTACGCCGCCGCCGCCTCCGCCGCCACCGCATGCAACCAGTAATGCGCACGTTGCGACCGCAATGGCGCCTCCGATCCGAATCCCGACCCGACCGTTCATCAAAAGAACCCGCCCTTGAGAAGAAAAACAGTATCAACGAGCGCACGACAGATGTCTTGCGCGGGGCGACCTTGCTTTGCTGCCGGGCAACGCTTTCCATGCCGGAAATGTCGCAGGGCAGGTGAGCGCGCCGCATTCTTGTCTTCGGATAAAAATAACGAGCACCGTACTCACGGTGCTCGTTTCTTTTCGTTGCGTCGCGGGCTCTACGCGGAGACGGCGACGGTCTCGTGATCGCGGGTCACGGCGTGCGTGAACGTCCCGCTCGGCTGAGCGATGCCACGCTTGACTTCCGTCGTTTGCATGACCTTCGCGCTGAGAATCTTCGCAGCGTACTCGCAAGCAAGCCACGGGTCGGTGTGATCGCCGCACGTGTAGAAATCCATCGCCGCATAGCCCATCTCGGGCCAGGTATGGATCGAGATATGGGACTCGGCGAGGACCACCACGCCGGATACCCCTTGAGGCTCAAATCTGTGGAAGGCGACTTCCATAATGGTCGCGCGCGACGCCTTCGCTGCGCCGATCATCATGTCGCGTACTGCATCAACATCGGTGAGCGCCGCTGCATCGCAGCCCGACAGCTCACACACGATGTGTGTACCGAGTGCTTTCAATTTTATCGCTCTCCTCAGAGCCTTTGGGGGAAATCCCACCTCCGGACTTCGTCGGCTGGCGCCTGCAGTGCAGTCACGTCCCCGACCTATCGGCGAACTCTTGCCGGCGCTTTTCGGTGCACGGGCGATTCGCCGCGATGGCGCCATAAAAGGGGCGCCCTCCTCATACCGTAGACCTGCCTAGGCCGCTTTTCGCAGCCCCTTACTTACCCCAGGTCCGGCGAACATAATAACCCCCGCAGCCCCCCCTGTAAACCCCTTTGAAATAAGAAGTTCTTAATGAACGGCTCGCTTGCTAAAAAAGATTTTGAAGTTATGACTTCACTATCTTGACTATACCCCTGACCGGGGGTAACCTCAGATAGTCATGACGACCCCCCTACAAGAACCGATCATCTCCGAGGATTACCGCCACGGATTTCACGATCCGGAGAACTACGTTTTCAAGTCCGACAAGGGCTTGACGCGCGAGATCGTGGAGCGCATCAGTGCGATGAAGGGCGAACCCGACTGGATGCGCGACTTCCGGCTCAAGGCGTACGAGATCTTCATTAGTAAGCCGATGCCGACGTGGGGCGACACCGAGCTCCTCAATCAGATCGACTTCGCGGATATTCACTATTTCGTGAAATCGACCGACCGCGCAGAGCGCTCGTGGGATGACGTTCCTGACGACATCAAGCGGACGTTCGATCGCTTAGGCATCCCCGAAGCCGAGCGCAAGTTCCTCGCCGGTGTTTCGGCGCAGTACGAATCGGAAGTCGTCTATCACAACGTCAACAAAGAGCTCGAATCGCAGGGCGTGCTCTTCTGCGATATGGATACGGCCGTTAAGGAGTATCCCGAGATCGTCAAAAAGTATCTCGCGACCGTCATTCCGGCGGCCGACAACAAATTCGCCGCGTTGAACTCGGCGGTGTGGTCGGGCGGTTCGTTCATCTATGTTCCGCCGGGCGTCGAAGTGAAGATGCCGCTCCAAGCCTACTTCCGCATCAATGCGGAGAACATGGGCCAGTTCGAGCGCACGCTGATTATCGCAGATAAGGGCGCGAAAGTGCATTACATCGAGGGATGCACGGCGCCGAAGTTCTCGACGTCGTCGCTGCACAGTGCGGTTGTCGAACTCGTCGCGCACGACGAAGGGTCGATTCGTTACACGACGATTCAGAACTGGTATCGCAACATCTACAATCTCGTGACGAAGCGCGCGGTCGCGCATAAGAATGCGACCGTCGAGTGGGTTGACGGCAACATCGGCTCCAAGCTCACGATGAAATATCCCGCGATCTACCTGATGGGCGAAGGCGCGCGCGGCGAGATTCTCTCGATGGCGTTCGCCGGCGAAGGCCAGCATCAAGACGCTGGCGCGAAGGTCATTCACGCCGCGCCGAACACGACGTCGGTCGTGACGAACAAAAGCGTCAGCGCGCACGGCGGTAAGACGACGTATCGCGGCCTCGTCGAGATCTTCCCGGGCGCGACCGGCGCAAAGACGCGCGTGAAATGCGACGCGCTGATTATGGACGACGAATCGGCGAGCGATACGAAGCCGACAATGAAAATCCACGAGCAGCAGTCGACGGTCGAACACGAAGCGAGCGTCTCGAAGATCGGCGAAGATCAGCTCTTCTACGCGATGTCGCGCGGACTGAGCGAAGCCGACGCCACGGCGCTGATCGTCAACGGTTTCTTCGACTTCTTCGTCAAGGAACTGCCGATGGAATACGCCGTCGAACTCAACCGCCTCGTCAAAATGGAGATGGAAGGCGCCGTAGGCTAGCCGACCGAACGGCTTTCGCCATGCGGCGAGGCCCGGTCGCGCTCGGTGCGCTAACCACCATTTCGTTTGCGCTGTCGATCGCGCCGTCGCGCGCCGACGTAATCTGCGACCTCGCGATTTCGGCCACAATGGTCGACAGTATCAGTTCCGCTCACTCGTATCCGGGTGAGCGGTTTCGTTTCAAGACGACTGAGCCCTCAACGTTCGGTGACGTTGACATCCCCAAAGGCACCGAAGGGTTCGGCGTCGTCCGCTACGTTCAACCTGCGCGCTGGCGCAATCGCTCGGGCCTTCTGATCCTCGAGCCGCGCTTCATTCTCATCGGCGAATCCCGGATCGCAGTAATGGCGGATCCACGCGAAACGCCTGAATTTGCACATGCGATGACGATGATAGAAAAAGGCATGGGTTTCATACCGATGGGTATGATCGGCACCGCCATCAATACGGTGCGCAAAGGAAGCAACGTCACGCTGGGACCGGGTTTTAATTTCCACGTCATTGTGATGGGCGACATCATCACGCGCGAACCGTGCCGGCCGAAACGCGGACGGGAAGAGCGCCGCCAATCCTCACCGTCACCCTCGCCATCGCCGGAGCAAACATAATGCGCTTCATGCCGCTTCTGCTTCTTCTGCTGCTCGCAACCGCGTCACGTGCGAACGCATGGGTGACGATGTGTAACGCCGGAATTCCCGCTACTATGGTCGATAGTGTGAGTTCCGCGACGGCATATCCGGGGATGGTATTTCGCTTCAAGATCACGGTAGATGCCAATATTCTTGGCACCATCGTACCGGAAAACACGATAGGCTACGGTTACGTACGAGCGGTGACGGCGGCAAGCAATCACAATCGCAGCGGCTCGCTCGTGCTCGACACGCGAGAGTTGATTTTAGGGAAAAAGACCATTGAAGTTATCAACGACCCGCGCGATGCATCGGCTTGGGCACCCGTCGAATCGATGACGGAACGCGCGTCGGGATACATTCCGATCGCCGGCATCATTCGAACGGCCGTGAACGAAGTGCGGCACGGTAAGAATATCACAATCGGTCCGGGGTTCAGTTTTCACGTCATCGGCTGGGGCGATCCGAGGAAGATGGAACCGTGTCGCAAAGTCGGCACGTAATGCAACATCGTCTCACTGGAGCGGCAAAATCAATCGGTGAAGGCGCCGCGAAGACTTTTCCAATCGATGGCCTGGACATCTTAGTATGCAACGTCGGCGGATCGTTTTATGCCGTCGAAGACGTGTGCACGCATGACGGCGCGCCGCTCGATCAAGGACGTCTCGAAGGGAATTGCGTGGTCTGTCCGCGGCATGGCGCAACGTTCGACGTGCAAACCGGTGAAGCGCTGACGCTTCCGGCGGTCATCCCGCTGATGACGTTTCCGATCACCGTCGAGGGCGACGACATCTTGATCGAGGCCTGATGCGCCGCGCACTACGTATTGCCGCGGCCCTCGCCGCGATCATCATTGTGGCCATCGCAATTTACGCGGCGAATGTCGCATTCGGCATGCATGCCGCCGCACAAACGTCCGGAACGATCTCCGCTGCCGGCGTTCGTCAGCCGGTTGAGATCATCCGCGATACCCGCGGCGTTCCGCACATTCGCGCGCGCGACCGTTACGATCTATTCTTTGCACAAGGCTATGCCGAGGCGAGCGATCGCGGCTTTCAACTCGACTTGCTGCGTCGGTTCGTTTACGGACAACTCGCCGAAGTGCTCGGCGCACCGGCACTCGGAACCGATGAACAGTCGCGCGTCGTTCCCATTCGCGAACTCGTCGAGCGGCAATGGCAACGCTTGAACGCGCGCGATCGTCTGATTCTTCAAGCGTTCTCCGACGGCGTCAATGCTGCGTACGCGCGCGAATCTACGCCGGTTGAATTTCGCATTCTGATGTACAAGCCAAAGCCGTGGCGTCCGCAAGATTCGCTCGCGGTGGGATTTGCGACGGTGCTGGATCTCGCGGATACCTGGAACGACATCGCGGGACGCATTCGTAAGGAAGATCCGTTGAGCGATCCCTGTTACGATGCGCCGGTAACCGAAGGTCTCTCGAAGATTGCCGACCCCGCGCACTGCAACGCCAAAGCCGCGCTCCTGCGATCGCTCTTCGATTCGCGCCCGCCGGTAGGAAGCAATGAGTGGGCAGCCGGCGCAGCGCACACAACAACCGGACGCGCGCTGCTCGCGAACGATCCGCATCTTCGGCTCGGCATACCGGGCGTTTGGTATTTGGTCGATCTTCATGCACCGGACTTTCATGCCGCCGGTGCGGTGCTCGCCGGCGTGCCCGGAGTGATTCTCGGTCACAATGATTCGATTGCATGGGGCGCAACGAATGGAACGGTAACCGCGCTCTCGATCTTCGATCCGCCCGCGCATCTCGACGAGAGGTTTTGGCAAACGGAGAGTTTTGGCGTTCGCTTCGGTTCGAGCGCCACAAAGCGCTATTACCGCGGTCGCAATGAGTTCGGCACGACGATTCACGTGAAGGGCCACGACCGGTTCGTGCTGGTCCGATGGAACGCATATACGGAGCCGGTTTCCGCGCTATCGGCGTTTGCGGGTCTGGACGAAGCGCGCAACATCGAAGATGGGATCAAGGCGCTGCGCGCGTACCCCGGACCTACCCAAAACTTCGAACTAGCCGATACGAACGGACGTGTCGCGTATCAACTTGCGGGCGAGATTCCGAACGATCCGCTGTGGTCGCGCGGTATTCATCCCACATCGGATCTGGCGAAGACGTACCGGGCAATTCCCTTCGATCGGCTTCCGCATGTTGCTGCCTCGCGCGACGCCGTTGTATGGACCGCAAACAATAAAATGTACGGGCCGGGATATCCATATCGTTTGACGGCGGAATTCCGGCCGCCGTACCGTGCGCATCGCATCGCCGAACTCTTGCGCGCGCGCTCACGCTATGACGTCTCGTATTTTACGTCGATGCAAATGGACACGCTTTCGATCGCGGAACGTGAATTCGCGCACTACTTCAATCCGTTGCGATCGTGGGACGGACGATTCGCGCCCGATTCAGCCCAAGCGACGTCGGCGTTTTCGGCGCGGCAGCAACTCACCAAACGCTACGGTGACTTCACGACGGGATTGATCGACGCTCGCATCAAGCCCGGCGTCATTGCGAGCATCACGCTTCCAGCTTCGCCCGCACCGTGGAGTGAAGCCGGCGCCGTAACGGTCCGTCATCCGCTTGCAGCACTCGGCATCCGGTTCTTGAACGGCTCGACGTTCTCCGGAAACGGCGACGCGTATACGATTCACGTGCAGAACAATGGATTTTCGCAGAGTTTTCGCGCAGTCTGGGACATCGGCAATTGGGATGCCGGTGGCATCACGATTCCGCAAGGAAACTCCGGTCGTCCAGCATCGCGACACTACACCGACGAAGCAGACGATTGGATCGCGGGACGTTTGCTTACACTTCCGTATTCAGATGGCGCCGTCAATCGCGCTGCCGTCGAGCGCTTAGTCATCCGCCCATAACGCGGCGGGCGGTAACAAACTTCTTTTAGCGTTCTCTAGATTGGCTGATCGCATTGCTATGCTGCCCGCGTGTCGGAAGACCGAACGGGGGCACCTATGATTTGTTCGAATTTGACACGACTTTTCGCCGCGGCAGCGGCAACCGGAATCCTCGCTTCGGTGCCGGTAATTGCACACTCGCAAATGGCGCAACCGTCTCCGTCAGCAAGCCCCGCACCCTGCGGAGCTTCGAACATGAACCGGACGAGCACCGGCAGCCAGCCAGTTGAAAGCAGCGGCTCCTCGTCGAACTCGCCTTCCGGGCCGGCCGGATCACAGCCGGGATCACTGACGGCGGACGAAACGAACTGCACCTCGCCGGCGCCGGGCAACAAAGGCTCGATGAAGACGAAATCCGCGCCGATGCCGTCGCCGGCGGCTTCACCGACGTATCGCCCGTAGCACTCCGCCGATCTCATTCGTCGGTACCGCTAGGCTCTTGGGCAGCTGCCAGCAACTGCTCGAGGCTTCTTACGTGCGCAATAAACGCTTCGCGACCGGTCGTCGTGAGACTGTAGCGCGACTGCGGCCGGCGATCGACGAACGTTTTTTCTTCGCGCACGTACCCGGCCTCGATCAATTTGCCGAGGTGCGCTCCAAGATTTCCATTCGTTGTGTTAACCGCGCGCTGCAGCGCGGAGAACGGGACCCACTGATTCGGAAGTAGTTCCGCGACGATGCTCAAGCGGATCTTCGATAAGAGCAGTTCGTCCATTAGTCGCGCGCGAGTAGCTCCGCCGCGCCGAAACCTGCATAGCCCAAGAGAACGCCGCCGGCAAGAACATAGGCGGCATACTGCGGTTCAAAATTCGCGACCGCAATCGAAAGCAGCAACACCGCGGTGCCGGCACGCGCCCACGTATTGCCGTGAATCGCGATATACGCCAGCACGATCGACTCGACGATGTTCCAAATCGCAATCGACGCATTCGGGGAGAGGAGGTTGAACGCGAGGACGTTCGCAAAAACCGCGGCGCCAATGGCAATCTGCAACACGTTCAAATACTCGCGTTGCAACAGGGACATCGGGTGATCGCTTATTCGGTAGTGACGTGCGCGCGCAACGGTGTATCCGGTTGCGCCAGCGATGATGAAGAGGTTGATCCATTGCGCGCTCGGCGGAAGTTTGCCGGCGGCGACTAGCGTGAACAGCACGTCGAGAATCGCTCCCGCCACGCCCCATGCCACGAAGAACTCTCCACCGGCGTAGAGCCGCTGCGAAGACGAGGAGATGATGCGGTTTACCGTGTCGAGGTGGTCTCGCGCCTCCGATGCATCCATGTTGAACCTCCAGACTAGTCTGTTATATAGACTTATCTGAAAGCTAGGCCATTTTCGCGACCTTGTCAATAGAGGTCCGTGCGTGTCGTTGACAGTGAGGTGGGCGCCCTGGTATCGTATCCCGGTTATGTACGCGATCATTGAGACCGGCGGCAAGCAACTGCGTGTTGCCGAGGGCGATATTATCCGCACCGACCTCATCGACATCGAGGCCGGCAGCGACGTTACGTTCGACCGCGTCGTGCTCGCGAGCACGGGCAGCGACGTGAAAGTGGGCGCCCCGCTCGTCTCGGGCGCGAGCGTCTCGGGCACCGTGTTGCGCCAAGCGAAAGACAAGAAGATCCTCGTCTTCCGCTATAAGCCAAAGAAGCGCGTCCGCAAGCTCAACGGTCACCGTCAACGTTTCGCGGAAGTCAAGATTACGAAGATCAGCCTCTAGCCGTCGCGGCTTCCCATGCTCAACGTAACCTTTTATGAAGACAGCCGGCAGCGGCTGTCTTCTTTTGTCGGCCTCGGTCACGTCGAGATTCCCGAAACGTCGAGCGACGAATATTCGCTCGTCTGCGGGGCGGTCTCGGCAATTCTACAGGCCGCGCGGCTCGGGCTGGAGAGCGTTGCGAACGTGCCGGTGGAGATCCGGCAAGAACGCGGCGACATGCGCCTTTACATTCCCGAGGCGTATCGCGACGACCAGGGCGTGCGCGCGATTGTGCGAACCGCCGAACTCGCGGTCGAACAGATCGCATCGCAGTATCCGCAACACGTTCGCTTCACTCGTGAAAACGAGGTGCAACCGTAACATGCGTAATGGAAATCGGGTACGATAGGCATCTACCACAGGAGGCATGCATGACTGACAGCTTTCGCACTACGCCGCCCGAAGAGCAGTGGTCGCCTGGGGCGACCGGCGCGAACGGCTACCAAACCGCATTCGGGAAAGAGCCCGAACGCGCGGAGGAAGGTGAGAACGAAGTAGGCCGGGCGCTGCTCGTCGGGCTTCTCGGCGGTCTCGTCTCCGCAGCCGGGTATTTCGTTTACCGGCGCCTCCCGGAAGAGCAAAAGGAACGGCTGCACGCTCAGGTGCGCTCGCAAGTCGCACAGCGCATCTCCGAGATCCGGCAAAACTTCAACATTTAAAACCCGCGTCTCCAACTTCTACTGCCGCGGCACTGTAAGCAGTGCATGCGGCAGTTTGCGTTTCTCGCGGCGCTCTATGCGCAGGCGTTGCGCATCTTCAATCCGTCGCTTCCACCCGGCGATGCATTGCAGTATGCGCGCGCGACGATCCGTGAAGCGGATGCGCAGGCGCTGGACGCGCGACTTCTCGTTGCCCTCATCGCCGTCGAATCATCGTGGCACAGCGACGCCCTCTCGAGCGCCGGCGCGCGGGGACTCGGACAGTTGATGCCCGCGACGGCGGGTGCGCTAGGCGTCGATCCCGACGATGCGATTGCAAATATTCACGGCGTCGCCGTGCATCTTCGCCGGCTTCTCGCGCACTACGCAGCCGGCCGCCGCGACGAACAATACATCGATGCGATCGCCGCGTACAATGCGGGCTCAGGCGCAGTCGACCGGTACGGCGGCATTCCGCCGTATCCGGAAACGAGGCGCTACGTGCGCCGGGTTATCGCGCTGTGGCGTCGTCTGGCGGGTGAACCGTAGGCGCGGGCGGAGGCATCGGCGGCGGCATCTCGTGCTGCTCGTTGACGTCAGCCGCGCGCTCCATTTCCGCGATGAATGAGTGCGAGGTGTTCTGCACCTCCCGCATCACGCGTCCCGCTTGGCGCATGATCTTCGGCAGCTGATCCGGGCCGAAGAGCAATAGGGCGAGCACGGAGACGACCATGATATCGGGGATCGAAAACACGCCTAGGGCTTCCCCCTCGCGAGGCTGCTCACCCTTCGAAAGCAGGGGGTCCTCCTGCGCCTGTGCAAGCTTTGGCGTCCGCCGTGAAGATCATCTACACGCGGGGCAACCGGACTGAAACGCTTGCTTCGCTCGCAACCTTGCGCAAGATCCTTAACCGGTTCGTCGCGCATCGTGTCTTCTACGAAGTGTCGAGCCGCAGCAAACGTGGGCACGAGTTCTTTTCCGCAAAGAACGTCTTCGTCGTCGGATTGATCGAAGTCACGAATTACGAGCATTTGAAGATCCTGATCTTCGACGCCAACAATCAGGCGCACTCGATCGAGATCCTCAACCCGCAGACGATGCGCATCTACGATGAAATGCCGGGCCGCGGATTCGCGGTCTCGTTCATCAGCGAAAGTGAGAACGGCGTCGAGACGCGCTGTTACATTCGCGACGAAGGCGAAGACGAAACCGGCATCAAGGAACAGACGGCGCTCGAAAAGATCACGCTACCGCAGCTCTTCGAATACCTCGAAGAACTCACCGCCGTCGAAGCCTCAAAGAAATAAACCGCCTGTCATCCTGAGCGCAGGTGCGAAGCACCGGAGTCGAAGGATCGCTACGAGCGTTTTTCTCGAGGCGATCCTTCGACTGCGTTCGCTCCGCTCTCTTCGCTCAGGATGACAGCTTCGTTGATTGCGCCGGGGGAGAGGTGTAGCGCGGCCAGGACGCCGGGTGTTCGAATTGCGTCGGCGGCGATGCCGAAGGCGAGATGTTTGGGCAAGTAACGCGAGCCTTCTTCGACGCGTTTTGCGCCTTCGTTCCAAGCACTGAAGGCCTCACGGCTGAGCCAAACGCTCTTCGTTCCACTCGGCATTTTGAACGCGAGCGTGTTAAAACGCAGCATCGCCGCTCGTTCGCCGGCTTGCATCTGCGGCTCCGAAACGCGTGAGGCGATGTTTGCCTTTGCGGCCTCCGCCGCCATTTCATACTCCTCGAGCTTCTCGCGCGGCAACGCTTCTTGCAGTGCTTCGCCGAGTTGCGGATCGTCGAGCAATGCGAGCAATAAGGCGCGCACCGTGATGAACGGCTCGTTCACGGTTCCGGCAATCTCCGCCGCACGGCGCATCAGGTTGAGGATCTCGTCCGAGAGAAAAATCTGCTCCGCCGCCTCGCTCACCATCACCGCCTGCTTGGCTTCCGGCGCGGTCGCACCTCCAGCTTCGAAGCGCGGCGCATCTCGCGCACCGCATCGTCGTATCGCCCAAGTTTTTTATACGCCGATGCAAGGTTCGCATGGACGAGCGGATAGTCTGGATCGGCTGCGATCGCGGCTTCGTACCAGCGCACCGCTTCAATGGCATCGCCCGATTCAAATGCGAGATTCCCGAGATTCATCATCGCCGGCGCATGCGCGGAATCGTGCGCGAGCGCCGCTTCGAAATCGGCGCGTGCCGCGACGCGGTCTCCCTCGCGGATGCGGCGGACGCCGCGCTTATTGAAGGCTATCGCATCGCGTGGTTCTTCCGCAGGCGCGGGATCGTCGCGCTTTTTGAAAGCGAAGCGGCGTAAGAAATGGAACACGAGCTCGTCTTATGTTCACGATCGATGTCGTCACGCTCTTTCCGGAAGTCTTTGCGCCGTTCGTCGGCCTCTCGATTGTCGGGCGCGCCGTCGAGGCGGGATTGGCTGACGTCCGCTACCATCATTTGCTCGACGTGCTGACGGGGAACGAGCGCGCAGACGACACGCCGTACGGCGGCGGCGCCGGCATGGTGCTGCGTATCGAGCCCATCGCGCGCACGCTAGATGCGATCCTCGCCTCGGCCCCGCCGGATGAGCGTCGCACGATCGTCGTGCCCTCGCCCGCGGGCCGGCCCTTCCAGCAACGTGACGCCGAGCGGTTCGCGAACCTCGACCGCCTGATCATCGTCTGCGGACACTATGAGGGGATCGACGAGCGTATCGCCGACCTCTACGCGGTCGAGGAGTTGTCCCTTGGCGACTTCGTCCTGACCGGCGGCGAGGTTCCCGCGCTCGCCTTCATGGATGCGACGGTGCGCCTGCTAGAAGGCGCGATTACCGCAGAATCCGCGGCGGCGGAGTCGTTTTCCGAAGGCCTGCTGGACTACCCCAGCTACACCCGCCCTCCGGTCTTCCGGGGCGTCTCCGTTCCCGAGGTGCTCCTCTCGGGCAACCATGCCAAGATCGCCGAATGGCGCCGAGCGCAGTCTCGGGCGCGCACCGAAGCCCGACGCAAAGACTTGCTGGAGAACCCCGAGCCGTGATATATTGCGTAGGTTGTCGCGCCGGGGTTACCGCGCGCTTATTTCTTCGTCCGAACTACGAGATTGTGCCATGAACGTCATAGACGTCCTTAATAAAGAACAGCTCAAGGAGAGCGTCCCGGACTTCCGTCCCGGCGACACTGTCAAAGTCTATTCGAAAGTCGTTGAAGGCGGCAAAGAGCGCATTCAGATGTTCGAAGGCGTCGTCACCGTTCGCAAGGGCGGCGGCGCGCACGAGTCGATCGTCGTGCGTCGTGTTGCGCACGGTGTGGGCGTTGAAAAGACGTTCTTGTTGCACAGCCCGCGCGTCGATCGCATCGAGCTCAGCAAGCGCGGTGTCGTTCGCCGCAGCCGTCTGTACTATTTGAGCGATAAGGTCGGTAAGGCCGCTCGCATCAAAGAAAAGAAAACTACGAAAGCTTAAGAGCTGCCCTGACGCCGCTACAACTGCTCGGGCTCGTCGCGGTTTTTGCGGTCGCTCGAGTGACTCTCAGTTTTAAACCCATCGCGGCCGGCGACCATGAGTCGTCGGCCGTTGGCGTCTTACGCGGCTATCTCGACGCGTTCATCGTCGCGGGTCTTGCGGCACTGCTGCTCATCACCTTCGTGATCCGCACGTTTTACATTCCCTCGATATCGATGATTCCGACGCTCCAAGTCCACGACGTCCTGCTCGTCGACGAGCTGCGGTATCGCTTGTACGGACCCAAGGACGGAGATATCGCCGTCTTTCTTCCGCCGATTAATTCAGGCGGCAACGAGTTCATCAAGCGCGTCATCGGCGTGCCCGGTGACACACTTTCGATTCAGGACGGTATCGTGTACCGGAATGGGAAAGCGCTGCCGGAGCCGTACGAAAACGAACCGCCCGCGTACGATCTCGAGATCAAGAACTATGGGATCTACGTTAACGGTGTCGCACTGAATCCGCGTAACGCGAATGTTCCGCCTCGCTCGAAATGGAGTGCGCCCGACCGGATTCCGGCAGGCTATTACTTCATGTTGGGCGACAACAGGAACTACTCCGACGATTCGCATGTATGGGGCTTTGCAACGCGCAGCGCATTCTTCGGACGCGCGTTTCTCAACTTCTGGCCGCTGAACCGGCTGCGCATACTGACTTAGAAAAGACGAACAGCTTTAATGACGCCATACGAACTGCTGGGATTGGTCGCGATCATCGCCGTTGTGCGGGTTGCGCTTTCATTGCGCCCCGTTGCGACGGTATCGAGCGGCCGCAGCACCTCGATCGCCAGGGAGTATCTCGACCCGTTCATTTACGCGGGAATCGCCGCGTGGCTGTTGATCACGTTCGTGGCGCGCACGTACTACATTCCGTCCGCATCAATGGTGCCGACGCTTCAGGTCCACGACGTGTTGCTCGTCGATAAATTCGAGTATCGCTTCCGCAAGCCCACCGAAGGCGATATCGTTGTCTTTCCGCCGCCGATCCCGACGCCGGACGATTTCATCAAGCGCGTGATCGGCTTGCCCGGCGAACGATTCCGCATCACCAAAGGCGTCGTGTACGTCAATGACGTCGCGCTCAACGAGCCGTACATTGCGCAGCCGCCGAACTACGATCTGGAAATTCGCAACTACGGCATCTACGTGAACGACGGCTTCGGTTGGCACGCGCTCGATCCGTCTGCCGCGAACGTTCCGCCCAAGAGCGCGTGGACGTCGCCGAACACGATTCCACCGAACTGCTACTTCATGATGGGCGATAATCGCAACGACTCCGACGATTCACATGTGTGGGGCTTCGCGCAAGTCGCCGGCAAATTCGCGACAGGACCGCGTGCGGGGGAGCGTGCCGGCTTTACGGGACGCGCATTCTTGATCTTCTGGCCAATCTCGCAAGCGAAGATTCTGCACTAATCGCAGCGAAGCTCACGCTCCGTGGTCCGGTTCGTGCAACTGCGCTCGCTCGCGAGCCTCGTGCTGCAACTCGCGATCCTGGGTGCATTGATCGCTGCATTCTTCGTTCGCACGCCGCAGGTGAGCGGGCTCTCGATGGAGCCGCACATCGATTCCGGCGAGTACGTGTTGATCAACACGCTCGCATATCGTTTCGCGCAGCCGCGTCGCGGCGACATCGTGGCGTTTCTCCACGTCGCGGACCGTCCGGAGCTTTACATCAAGCGAATCATCGGTATCGCAGGCGATCGGGTTCGTATCGATCGCGGCATCGTCTACGTCAACGGCACGAAGCTCGAGGAACCCTACGTCCGCTACAACGATGAGCGGAGTTTCGGGGAAATCACGGTCCCCGAGAACAGCGTCTATGTGCTCGGCGACAACCGCGCAAACAGCGAGGATTCGCGCTTCTTCGGCCCCGTCGCAGACAACGATTTGACGGGCCGCGCGCTCGCGGGAATCTGGCCTCTCCACAACTTAGGAACGCTGTGAACGCCGATCTGCAGCGCGCGGTCCAGTGGTATCCCGGCCACATGGTCCGCGCGATGCGCAAGATGGGCGAGTATCTCAAACTCGTCGAGCTGGTCATCGAGGTAATCGATGCACGCGCACCGCGCAGTGATGAAAACCCCATGCTCGATGCACTCATCGGCAATCGCAAGCGCCTGACGATCCTCAATCGCGACGATCTCGCAGATCCCGCGACGACGAAGCGATGGATCGAAGACTTCGAAGCGCGCGGCCGCATGACAATCGCCGCCGAGGGACGCCAACAGCAGAGTGTCGGCCGGATTCTGCAGGCGGTCAATGCGCTTGCAAAAACGCGCACCGGGATGACGCGCGCGATCGTGGTTGGTTTGCCGAACTCGGGCAAGTCGTCGATTATCAACGGTTTGCTCAAGCGTTCGGCTGCGAAAACCGAAGATCGCGCGGGCGTAACGCGGCAATTGCAATGGTTTCGCTTAGGACCCGCCATCGAGCTGATGGACACGCCCGGCATCCTCGTACCGAAGATCGAGACGCCCGAATCGCAGTGGAAGCTCGCGCTCATCGGCGCGGTTCCGCGCGAGCGATACGATCCCGAGGAAGTGGCCGTCAATTTCCATCGTTGGCTGGTTGCCAAGACGAACGGCCGGACGACGGTCCCGGATTTGGAAAACTTTGCGCAAGCGCGCGGATTTGCACGCCGCGGCGGCGAGGTTGATTACCACAACGCGGCGCAATCCTACATCCGCGCGTTCAATGAGGGCACCTTTGGACGTTTGAGTTTAGAAGCACCGGATGACGATGAAGCTCGACAAAAAGCGTAAAGCCAAAAACGCGTACGAACGTGAACGGCGCCGTTTGCATCGGCTGCACCGCTTCGAATACGCGGCGCGCGAAAAAGGATTCACATTCCTTGGCGGTGTCGATGAAGCGGGACGCGGGCCGTTAGCAGGTCCCGTCGTTGCGGCGTGTGTCGTCGCTCGTGAGCCGTTGATGCTCAAGGGGTTGAACGACTCCAAACAAGTCCGTCCTGAAGTGCGCGTCGAGCTTGCGCACAAAATTCGCGAAGTCGCGTGCGGATGGGGCATCGGCGCGGCAAGCGTCGAGGAGATCAATCGCCTCAATATCTATTGGGCGAGCGTTCTCGCGATGGAACGCGCTATCGCATCACTGACGTGCGATCCTCCGGAGTATCTCTTCACCGACGCCGTGCGCATCAAGTCGTTTGTTGGTCCGCAAGAACCGCTGATAAAGGGCGACGCGATCTGCGCCGTTGTTTCGGCGGCATCGATTCTCGCCAAAGTCCATCGCGACGCGCTTCTGACGGAGTTACATCAACTCGATCCGCGCTACCGCTTCGATCTGCATAAAGGTTATGCGACTCCCGTTCACATCGAGGCGCTCAAACTACATGGTCCCAGCGAGCACCACCGCACCGCGTGGTGGCGCGTACGCGATTCGCAGCTCGAACTCTTGTTCGAGCACGGCGACGACGCAGTGGAACTGCGTGAGCACGAAGAGCAAGGGGCACCGGGGTGAAGCAATCGCGGCCGCGTTTTTGGAGAGCCGGGGCTACCGCATCCTCGCCCGGAACTACCGGACGCCGTTCGGCGAGGCCGATCTGATCGCGCTTGACGGACGCACGCTCGTCATCGTCGAGGTCAAGCGCCGCGACGGCCGCCGATTCGGGACTGCCCTTGCAGCGGTCGATTATAGCAAGAGGGCAACACTGCGAGCCGTCGGCGAGGACTTCGCCCAAATTGTGGCGCCCGGAGCGCGAATACGCTTCGATATTGTCGCAATAGACGGTAATCGGTTGGCCCTGCATCGAAACGCTTTCTAGTTTTATGGACGGAAAGGGCTAGTGGACTCGCTCCAAGGACGGACGCTCGGCGGCCGCTACGAGATCGCCGAGCTTATCGGGCGCGGCGGTACGGCAGATACGTACCGCGCACTCGACAAAACACTTCACCGCGACGTCGCCGTCAAGGTGCTCATCGAGCGCTCGGACGAGACGAATGCGCGTCTTCTCATGGAAGCGCGTGCGATGGCGCGCCTGAATCATCCGCACATCGTCGCGGTGTACGACGCCGGTGAAGACAACGGCATTTCGTACATCGTGATGGAGCTCGTGCGCGGAAAGACGCTCTCGCAATTGGAAGGCGGCGAACTGGGATACCGCCAGGCGCTCGGATACGTTCACGAAGTCCTCGAAGCGCTCGATTACGCGAATTCGCAAGGGATCATTCACCGCGATATCAAGCCGTCCAACATCATGATCGTCGAAGACGGCAGGCACACGAAGCTCACCGATTTCGGCCTCGCCCGGCGGGCGAGCGAAGTAACGCAAACGACGCGTACGGGACAGATTGTGGGAACGATCTCGTATCTTGCTCCCGAACGTTTCCTGAGCAAACCGGCGGACGTTCGCAGCGACCTCTACTCGGTCGGCATCGTGATGTATGAAATCTTCACGGGCACGCTTCCGTTCCGCAACGATCGCGACGACATCGTCGCTACGATGTACTCCCACGTTCACGATCTGCCGACGTCGCCGCGCGAAATCAACCGCAATATTCCCGAGTCACTCGAACACATTATGATGCGCGCGATCGAGAAAGATCCCGGCAGACGCTATCAAACCGCGCGCGAGTTCATGGCCGATATCCAAGCGCTCCTCGGACCCGCCATGCCTGCGTCGCAAACAGCACCGGTACCGGACGCAAAGCCGCTCAAAACGTTTACGCCGTCGGCAAAAGCAACGGATCCTACGCTTCGGCAAGCGTTGGATCGCGCGCTCGCAAGTTCGCGCAACCGCACCGATGCGTTAGAGAACGTGCTCAAGGGAATGATCGCAACGCGACGCCGAGACTACGACGAAGCAAAAGACGCCTACGTCGCTGCGATGCACGAACTGTCGGTGAGCAACAACGAATCGGAATACGCGAAGACCGCACTGAAATACGCAACGATGATCTTGCAGAAGGCCGCCGACGGCCGCCGCGATCGTAACGAGTTGCGTGACGCGGTAAACCGGTTGAACGAAGGGCTGCGCATCTTCCGTGATTATGGCCTGCACGAACAATACGCGCACGCCGAATACATGATCAACGCGTTGGAACGCACCGCAATCGGGATCATCTTCTAACAACAGGTATGTCGAAGGATAATAAACCGGAGCTTCGCCGCTCCGTCACGCCCTGGGGATCGTTTTCGTGGGGCTACTCGGATGTTGGCGCCGACATCTTCGTCGGGCTTGGTCTGGTACTCGGTGCGGCGGCGGGCGCGTCCAACGTCGCATTTCTTTTTGCCGGCATCGTGTACGTCTGCATCGGCCTCGCCTATACGGAACTGGCCGCGACGTATCCCGTTGCCGGCGGCGGCCAGTATTTCGTGCTGCGCGGGCTCGGCGATATCTTCGGTTTTATCGCGGGCTGGGCGGTGCTGCTCGATTTCACGATCGATATCGCGCTGTTTGCATGGAGCTGCGTCGACTACTTGAGCGAATTGCTGCCGATTCTCGGCAGCGGTCCGCACCCGTGGGCGCATTTCGTCGTCGTGATCGGACTCATCGTCGGTTTGTGCACGCTGAACTTCATCGGTGTGCGGGAATCGACGGCTTTCAACGGGTTCGTGAGCGGTCTCGACATCGTGAGCGAAACCGCAATTCTTACGCTAGGCTTCTTGTTCGCATTCAGTCCCGATTTGCTCGTACACACGATGACGACGAGCTGGCCGACGCCGTTCGACTTCATGAAGGGCATCTCGCTTGCGATCGTCTCGTTCGTCGGGCTCGAATCCATTTCACAAGCGGCCGAAGAGACACAGCGTCCAGCCTCGATCATTCCGCGAACGTCGACCGCATTGATCTTGACGATCTTGATCTTCGCGCTCTCGTACGCCAACCTCGCGCTCGGCATGCACACGTGGCATCCCATTCCGCCGGACCCGAATGGCCATCCGCAGATGCTCTGGCAGTGGCTGGGTAATAGCGACAACAACGGTAAAGCCGTCGCGCTGATTGCGAAACAAGTTCCGTATTGGGGCGCAATCGCCGCGTTCTACGTTCCGGTGCTGGGCGCCGTGTTGCTGCTCATCTCGTCGAACTCCGGCGTCTTTGGAAGCTCGCGCATCGCGTACGCGATGTCGAAAGGCGGATTGCTTCCGTCGATCTTTCAGAGCGTACATCGCCGGTTTCGAACGCCGACGGTTTCGCTCTTGGTTTTTACGGGCGTGGCGCTCCTCGAGGCGATTTTCGCGGCGCTCCCCTCGCTCAGTCCCCGCATGGCCGACATATACGCAAAGCATTTCAACGGTGAGAGCGGCATCGATTTCTTAGGCGATCTCTATGCGTTCGGTGCCGCTACGAGCTATTCGTTCGTCTTTGTCGCGCTTGTTGCGCTGCGCCTCACCGACCCCCTGAGTCCCCGCAAGTTCAAAATACCGCTCAATATCCCGGTGCGCTTCCGCGGCGAGCGTGCCGACTTTCCGATCATCGCGGTCGTTGGCTTCATCGGCATCGCGGCGATCTTGGTCTTCACAATGATCACGCATCCGATCGGCCGCATCGCCGGTCCCTCGTGGCTCGCGCTCGGCTTGATCCTATACTTCATCTACCGCAAGCGCAAAAGGCTACCGGTGCTGCATTCGGTCAAGCGTAACTGGCGAGGCGAGCAGATGGAGATTCTGCGGCGCGCCGGCGAGCTGGAACTGATGGATGAATACATCGCGAACGTGAAAGAGAGCGACGAGCGTCGCACGAAGGCGGCGGTGTAATATGCTCGTCTTTCGCGGGGCGCTTTCCATCTTCATGATCGTCGTCGGCGCGTTCGTCGTCGTGCAGATGCTCCGCTATCCGATTGCGCAGTCGTTCACGGGCATCGTGCTCGGAGCCGCGATGATTCTCCTCGGCGTCATCCGCTTTCGTCAAGTGCGCGAGGCGATGCGTCACCGATGATCTACACGAACGGTGAAATCTATGTGACGCTCGCGGGCGTGCTGATCTCCGTCGTGATCCTCGTTGCCGTCATTGCGACGATTTGGTGGATGCTGCATCCACCCGCCTCGTTCGTGCAACGATTAGCGAAGGAAGCGGAGACGTCGCTCGAACGCATGGTGGGCGGCTCGATCGTCGTCGTGTTCTCGCAAGACATCCTCTCCGGCCACATGATGGCCCTCGCCGCAAAGCTCGCGCGCGGGGAGCGCTCGGACCTGCTCGCGATTTACGTGATCGAAGTGCCCTACACGCTACCGCCCGACGCGGAGATGCCGGTCGAGGAGCGCTCGGCGCTCGACGCGTTGGGCGCCGCCGAAACGATCGCCACCAACAACGACGTTTCTCTACGGACGGAGATCATCAAAGCGCGCTCGACCAAACAGGCGGTACTCGACCTGGCCAAGCGCGAAAAGGCAAATCTGATCATTCTCGGCTCGTTCCGTGAGGGCAAGTACACCGGCGCCCCGCTCGGACGAACCATTGAAGAGATCGCGGCGGACGCCAAGTGCGACGTCTTGATCGGCGTTGAGGGCAAACACGGGACGCTGCTCTACGAAGAGCAGGCAGCTCCGGGCGCTCAAGCTTAGGGGACTCGGAACTGCTAAACGGAGGATACATGCAGAAACCAGGTACACCGCTCGTTCTTCTTGCAGCGGCGCTCGCTGCCGTACTCTTGCCGCACGGATTTGCCCGTGCGGCGTCATCGACGCCGGCAATTTCGGCATTCGACGACGCGTTCGGGAAAGCGACTAGCTTCACGTATAAGCTGCATTCGCACGAGGTCAAAGGCGACGACGTGCAAGACCGCGTCTACGACTACTCGTTCATGAAGCCGCACTTCGCCAAGACGCTCATCGAATCGGGCCCCGGCAGAGGGTCAGGCGGCGTGTGGGCCGGCGGCGATCAGGTCAGCGGACATCAAGGCGGATTTCTCGCGGGCATCCACTTGAAGATCAGCGTGCACGACGGCCGCGCGGTCTCGATTCGTGGCTACACGATTCCCGACGGCTTGCCGCAGACCATTATCGAGAAGTACACGTCGGTCAAAGGCGATCTTACGCAGGTGAGCAACGCCGGTATGATCGAGGGCGCGCAAACCGACATGCTGCAGTTGAAAGTCGCGGATCCGGCAAGCAACGACAACATCTCGCTGCAGAAAGTTTACCTCTCGCAGCAAACGCACTTCCCCGTGCGACAAATCCTCTACGAAGGGGACAAAGTCGTTCTCGACCAGTCCTTCACCGACTGGAATCTGAACGCGAACCTATCGCAAAACGACTTCCCGTTCTAACCCCGTCCGATCGTGAAAGCCCGCCGAAACCTCGGCGGGCTTTTCCTTTGTCTGTAGGTACGGAATGAATGTGAGCGCCTGTGACGTCAACAACCGCTTTGTGATCTTCTCTCGCGAGATGGCGCAGAGAATGGCCGTTCCCGGTCGCTACGCGGTTATTTCGATCAACGATAATCGTGAGGATCCCGAGCAGACCGTCATGGATGTCTGCAAGGTGAGACCCGGCTACGTCGACATATTGCAAGTGATCTTTGACGACCTCACCCCAGAATCGCACAATCCCGTCGAATTTCCACACCACGTCGT
This sequence comes from uncultured bacterium, assembly GCA_964648945.1. Taxonomy (GTDB): domain Bacteria; phylum Vulcanimicrobiota; class Vulcanimicrobiia; order Vulcanimicrobiales; family Vulcanimicrobiaceae; genus JAMXLG01. The sequence continues at coordinate 34,935 of CAZYLU010000007.1, forward strand.
GATGACCGAGGAGATGGCCGAAGAGATCGTTCGCTTCTGGGATCGTTGGCGTAACGACGTCGATCGCTTCGTGATTCACTGCACCGCGGGCATCTCGCGCAGCTCAGGGGTCGGATCGGCGCTCGCACGCCTGGAGCAAAATCGCGAAGCGGAAGCAGCCTGCTACGTTGGAACCGTGCCGAACATGTACGTGCGGCAGTTGATCGAACGCGCTGCATCGAGACTGGGCATCGGCCCGTATGCCGAATCTTGAGCGAGCCGACTACACCCGCTCTTCGTAAAACTCTTCGATTCGATCGTAAACGTGTTCGGGGAACTGCAAATCCTTATACACGTTCCCCTCGCCCGGGTCGTCGTGCGGCAGAATCGGAAAGTCTTGCTTCGCCTGGAACTCCGCAATTTTTTGACGTGACGGCGGGTTATAGTCGTGCTCTTTCACTTGCAGCACGAGCGCACGCGCCTTCTTCTCATCGCAGTCGCCGCCGTTGCGCAGCATCGCAACCAGCTCGTCGTCACTCGCGAAGTAGCGAGCAACCATCGTAAATACCAACCGCCCGTAGTGACCGATATCCTCTCCGGCTTCGAGCGACTCGATCAGATGCCGCATCATCGCGTTCTTTCGTACGTTCTCGTCCATGTATCGATCGTACCCGAACGCACGTTCGTATAACGTCTAAATCTTCCCGTACTCGGCGCACGAGGCGGCACTGCCTCCGAAAATAACCGCTCGGCCGCAAGCTGAGCGGAACATGCGGCGATTATCGTGCGGTACGCCGAGGACAAACCCGTAGTCCTGTGCCGTACCAGTCGGGTGCCGGCGCTTCATATACGCGATGTAGTTCTTGCCGCGCGCGAAGCGGTATGGCCCTTGCGCTTCGCCGCCGCACGTGCGATCGAGATCGTCTTCATTCGGATTCGTATCCGCCGTTCCGAGAAGATACGTTACATCGCGCTTCACGTAACGCGCTTCGAGCTCCGAGGCAGTGCCTTTGACGTACGGCGGCGCTCCGGCGATTCCGTATCGCCATTGGTTGTAATCGGCGCAATTCGCTACGTGTACGGGACGGTCGTCGCTGAAATAAAAATACGATGACGGATTCGCAACGACGAGATGCACCGGAATTTCAGCGCCCGGATCGAGTTGTTGCGCGTTTCCGACGGCAGCATATCGCTGCACGATCTGCCCACCCGCGGAGTGTCCGGCGATGACGATCTTTTTGAGATTTGGGAAGCGCGTGCGGTCCGATAACCGCGCGATGATTGCGTCAAAGACAGCATAACTGCTGATAGGCGCGGGCGCGAGGGCTGCGGAGCCGCCGGGCCAGGTCGAGTTCCAACGAAGTGTGTCGCTGGGAAGATTGTGTCCAGCGATGTCCTCCGGCTCGACGAACTGCGGCGAAATCACCAGCACGTCGGAACGGTTCTCGTCGCGAACGGCCTCCATGCCCGTGTCGTAGTAGTAATCTGCATCACGCAGCACACCGTGCACGATGATCAACGCCATCGTCGCCGATTTGTCGCCGTCGAGTGAGCCGTTCGCAAAGTAGAGCGCGCGACCGCGGCCTTGTGGCGTGGTAACGACGAATTGAAGCGTGGCAAGCTGGTTGAAGTGGCTGGGCTGCGGCGTGTCCGTCGGCATCGGCGAGGCCAGGGCGGCAGCAAGGATGAGCGCGATGATTTTAAGCATCTACGTCCGCGCCAGATACCTCTTACGCAACTCGTCCAGAACGACGGCAAGCAAAATGACGACGCCGAGCACGACCTTCTGCAGATACGAATCGACGTGGATGAGATTCATTGCGTTGTACAACAAGCCGATGAGCAGCGCGCCGAAGAACGTGCCGACGATCGAACCGGCACCGCCCATCAAACTCGTTCCGCCGACGACCACCGCGGCGATCGCCTCGAGCAGTTCGTCGCCGGTTCCGGTTTGCGGTGAACCCGACGAGAAGAGCGCCATGTACAAAAACCCTACGATCGCGGCGCACATCCCGCTGATCACATAGACCATCGTCTTGACGCGCGACGTGCTGACGCCCGCAAGGCGAGCTGCTTCTTCGTTACCGCCGATCGCGAAGACGTACCGGCCGAATCGCGTGCGCATCAACAGGACCGACGCGATGATTATCACGACGATCATCCAGATGACGGGCATCGGAATGCTGGGGAGATGGAGCGCGTTCGTCACGCCGCCGAGGAACGAGCCGTATCCCACGCCGCCAAATGCATCGGAGTGGAGCGCGACGGGCCGTCCGCCCGAGATGATGTACGAGAGTCCGAGCGTCACTTCAAGCATCGCGAACGTCGTAATGAACGGCGGCAGATTCAACTTCACGACCGGGAGCGCGTTGATCCAACCCGCTGCGCCGCCGACAATCATGCCGACGAGCAGCGTGACGATCAGCAAACCGATGCCGCCGAACGGCAGTGCATTTGCGACCGTCGCCATCACGACGCCGGTGAGCGAAACGAGCGAACCAATCGACAGATCGATACCGCCCGTGATGATGACAAACGTTTGACCGACGCCCAGAATGCAGTTATACGTAATCTGTCGCAGGACTTGAACGATGTTGCCCGGCTGCAGAAACGCACCGTGTGCCGCGACGTTGACGACCGCCATCAAAATGATGACGACGACAATCGCCCCTGCAATGCGAATCCAGTAATTCTGCAGTACGTTGCTGGTGCCGGCGGTTTTGACCAATCCGTTCATGCCGCAGCCGAACCCGTCGCAGCAGCGATGACCGCTTCCGGCGTCGCCTCGCCGTGAGTGAATTCGCGGGCGATGCGTCCTTCTCGGATGGCGAGAACGCGGTGCGACATGCCGAGCACTTCCGGCAGTTCGCTCGATACCATGACGATAGCAGCTCCGTTCTTGATCAAGTTGAGCATCAAAGCGTAGATTTCGGTCTTCGCGCCGATGTCGATGCCGCGCGTTGGTTCATCGAAAAGAAACACACGCGCATTTCCAAGCAGCCATTTCGCGAGCACGACCTTCTGCTGGTTGCCGCCGGACAGGTTCCGAACGCGCTGCTCGGGACTCGGCGTGCGCACGCGCAGCTCGTCGATCATTTTCTCGGCTGCGGCTTCTTCCCGGTTCTCGTCGATGAGCATCTCGCGATTTACGAACTGCGAGAGGTGCGCGAGCGTGATGTTTTCAGCAACGCTCATTCCGAGCACGAGTCCTTGGCCTTTGCGATCCTCGGTGATGAACGCGATGCCCGCCTTGATGCCGTCGTGCGGACTGCGAATACGAATCAGATCGCCGCCGACGTGAATCGTTCCCGAGTCCGGAACGTCAGCGCCCGCAATCGCGCGCACGATCTCGGTGCGCCCCGCACCCACCAAACCGGCGAGCCCGACGATCTCACCCGCGCGTACCGAGAACGACACGTCGTTTACGACGTGGCGGCGCGTGAGATGTTGCACGTCGAGCATGACCGGCGCGTCGGCCGGAACGACGGGAAGATCGGGAAAATGCGCGTCGAGCGGACGTCCAACCATCGCGCGAATGATTTCGTTGGCCGGAAATTGGCTGGTCGGGCGCGTTTCGATGACGCTCCCGTCGCGAAGAATCGTAATCCGGTCGGCGATCTTCGGAAGTTCTTCCATGCGGTGCGAGATGTAGATAATTCCGGCACCGTTGGCTTTGAGCCGTGCAATGATCGCAAAGAGCGCGTCGATTTCGCGATCGGTCAAAGCAGCGGACGGTTCGTCCATCACGATGATGCGTGCACGCTTCGAGAGCGCCTTAGCGATTTCGATGAGCTGTTGCGCACTAACCGAGAGGCGTGAGGCTCGCTCGTCGAGCGGAAGATCCATGCCGAGCTCTTCGACGATAGCACGCGCGCGTTTTCGTGCCGCTGCTTCGTCGAGAAGGATGCCGCGCGTGGGCTCGGCGCCAAGCACGATGTTGTCCAGCGCCGTCAGTTGCGGAACGAGATTGAACTCTTGGTAGATCATCCCGATGCCGAGGGCTTCGGCATCGTGCGGGGATGCGATGTGGACCTCGTTACCGTCGATTGCGATCGTCCCGGTGTCGGCATTCTGCGCACCGGCGAGGATCTTCATCAGCGTCGATTTACCCGCACCGTTTTCACCGACGAGCGCGAGGACTTCACCGGAGTGGAGCGTCAGGGAAACATTGTTGAGCGCGCGGACACCGGGAAACGATTTCCCGATGCCGCGCATCTCCAGAAGCGGAGTGTCGATCGTTATTGCGCCTTCTTCGCGTCGGCTTGCGTGAACGTACCGACAGGGACGTGAACTGTTGCTTGCGGCGTCTTGGCTGAGAAGTAATCGTGGATCGTGTCGATGGTGAGTGTGCCGATCTTGTCGGGGTATTGAATCGCATCGCCGTACATATCACCCGATCCAATCGCGGAACGCGCTTCCGGCGTCGCGTCATAACCAATGACTTTGATTTTGCCGTTGAGCCCCGCCGCGCGGATTGCGGTGAGCGCACCGAGTGCGGAGTCGTCATTGATACCGAAGACGCCGGTCAAGTTCTTGTTCGACTGCAGCAGATCGCTCATATCTCGATTCGCCTTGTCGCGCGCGCCGCCCGCATCCTCATCCGCGACGACGGTTACGTTGGGACAATTCGCTTTGAGCGCTTCACGGAAACCTTTCACGCGATCTTGAACGCTCGTCACTTCCGGTTCATCGATGATGGCAACGAAGCCGGTCTTGCCCACGGCCTGACACATGAGTTTCCCGGCTTGGCGTCCGCCTTCCACATTGTCGCTCGCGATGTGAGCGATCACGTGCCCTTGCTTACTCGCGCTTGCAATATCGGCCGTGAATACCGGAATGTTCGCTTTGTTCGCTTCGGCGATTGCACTGCCGATCGCCGTCGAATCGTACGGCGTCAAAACGATGGCGTCGACCTTGTTCGAAATGAAATCTTCAACTTGGCTCTGTTGTTTTGCGTTGTCGCGGTTCGCGTCGACGACGATCAATTTGTAGCCGTATTTTTTTGCCTCGGACTGCATACCGTTTTCCATCTGCTGGTAGAACTGCGCTTCGCGGTCCTGGATGGAAATGCCGATCGTCTTGCTCGCGCTGCCGGCCGGACCGGGCGCCGAACTGGACGCATTTGATGCGCTCGATGAGTTCGACGAATTACCGGAGCATGCGGCGAGCGCGGCGGCAAACAGCATAAAGGCAAGCGAGCGAATCCTTTTCATCGATACTCCTAAAGCAAGATTGTGCTGATAATTGTCCACAAGCAGCGACGTTACTCTTGTGCAATCTGTGGAGAAGGCGATCTTTTTACCAAAAATATGAGTCCGGCGACGGCAAACGCCGTTATTGCGGTCCAGATGCTAGCCATTCCGAGCGAGCCATAGACGAACCCGCCGGTCGCAAAGAGCGCACCGTAGACTCCGGCCAGGCCCAAGACCCAAGCGCCGAGCGCAGCCGCCGGCGAGTCGGGCGAGGGCGAGAGGCCAAACCGGCCGCGGATCCGGGCCCATCCGGGACCTGCCGGGCGGACCTTCTCATAGAATCGCGCGAGCGTCTCGTCGTCCACGGGAGGCGTGAGAAACGTCACGGTGAGCCAAACGACGGTCGTTACGAACACGGTCACAAGGAGTACGGTCGTCGGGTCGGAGCCGTGTCCGTTCTTACCGGCGATGAAGAAGGCGAAGGAAACGATGAACGAGGCGATCATAGCGCTGAACTCGCTCCAGGCGTTGATGCGCGACCAGAACCAACGCAGCAGGTAGATCAGTCCCGTGCCGGCGCCGATAGACAGCAGCAGATCGAAGCCCTCTTTCGCCGTGTCGAGAACGAACGTCAAGCCGACGCCGCAAAGCATGAGGATGACCGTAACGATCCGCCCCGTCAGCACGTAGTGCGCTTCACGTTCATCGCGACGAATAAACCGCCGGTAGAAGTCGTGAACGAGGTACGACGTCCCCCAATTCAAGTGCGTTTCGATCGTGCTGCGATACGCAGCGAAGATTCCGGCAACCATCAACCCCGCAAAGCCGGCCGGGAGATAGACCAGCATCGCTGGATATGCGATATCGTTGCCAAGTAAATTCTGCGGAACGTACGGAAAGCGCGCGTGGATATCGGCAAGCGACGGATACACGATTGTCGAAACGAAGGCAACGACGATCCACGGCCACGGCCGAAGCGCGTAATGCATCACGGCAAACGACAGCGTTCCGAAGAGCGCGTCGTTCTCCGTCCTTGCGGCGAGCATTCGTTGCGCAACGTAGCTTCCGCCGCCAGGCTCCGCGCCGGGATACCACACCGACCACCACTGCACGGTGAGCGGAATGATAAAGATGGCAACCGCGGTCTTCCAGTCATTGAAATCCGGTACGATGGCGAGCAGCGACGGATGCATCTGCGCGATGTGCGAGACCGCCGCATGCAATCCGCCGACGCCCGGGGCATGCAACGCAAAATACGCGGCGGCAAACGCACCGGTGATCGTGATGCAGAATTGGATCATGTCCGTCACCATCACGCCCCACAGCCCCGCGGCCGCAGCGAACACGATTGGTACGAACGCACAGAACAGCAGCGTCTCCCAGCGTGGCCAGCCGAAGAGCACGGACGCGATCTTCACCGCAGCGAGATTGACTGTTGCAATGATGACGCAGTTGAACGCCAAACCGAGATAGATCGCGCGAAATCCGCGAACGAACGAAGCCGCTTTTCCTGAGTAGCGCAGTTCGTAGAATTCGAGATCGGTGAGAACGCCGCTGCGCCGCCACAAACGCGCATAAAAAAAGACCGTCGCCATGCCGGTCAAAAGGAACGACCACCACACCCAGTTTTCGGCGACGCCGCCCTCACGAACGAGATTCGTGACGAGATTGGGCGTGTCGGTGGAAAACGTCGTCGCGACGAGAGAGATGCCGATGAGCCACCACGGCGCTTGCCGTCCGGCAGCAAAAAACTCGGCGGTGTTCTTTCCGGCGCGGCGAGCAAGCACGATCGCGGGGATGAACGTTACGCCGAGTGACACGACGACGATCACCCAATCGAGCGCGGTCAAATGCATTTCGCCGCCGATTCGCCTTCGGCGGGGTCCGCGCCTACGAGGAAAGTCTAAACGTTACGGTTCGATCGGCTTCGCGATGATTGGTCCAAAAACGCTCGCCGTCCCACGCCAGGCTGCGCGCGTGAAACGGCACCAGCGCGACGTCCTCGCACGCACCACTCGTTAAATCGAGACGCGTGATCCAATACTCGCCTGCGTCTTCATCGTCGGTCGTGAGAAGGAAGGCCTTGTCTCCGTCAACGGCAATGCCGGCGATCCCGTGCGGAGCATCGTACCGGTGCAGCGTTCGGCCCGTAGGATCGAGCTGCAAGATCGCTTTGTTATACCACTGGCCGAGCAGAACATGACCATCGTGCACCGCAAGGTGCGAGCCGGTATCATCGGGACAGGGCACAAATGATGACTCCCATCCGCGCCGCGGAGAGTAACGGCGAATGCGCCGAAAATCTTCCGCTTCCTCGCCGCACGTCATTACCAGCTCGTTGTTCGCGAAGGTCATGCCCCACGGCATCCCGGGCGGCTCGAGTTCGGCCTGCTTCTTCCATGAATTACGGCCGATCACGTCGATCCGCCGCGTTGCTCGCGAGCTGACGTAGACGAGATCACCGTCGACCGCAACGGCGTGCGGCTGCGGCGAAAACGAGACGAGGCGGTCGAGTTCCACGATGGGTTGCATGCGCGTCCGGTTCTCGGCCGCCGTATGCACCGCCTAGTGCGTCACCGAAAAGAGCGGAGCCATCGGACGCACGCCGTCAGCCCAATCCGCTGCGCCCGCGAGATATTGCTTGATGCCGAACGCATCTTCCAGCGTGCGCAGCAGCGAGTAATGGTTGTACGCCGTGTTGTCTTTAAGGGCGCGCGGTCCGTGATTCGTGATGACAATCGTCGGAATGTGGCCGCCGCCCGGCGACGCGCCGCAGCAGCTTTGCTGCCCGCTGGAACGGTGACTGCCGTCGTTCTCGTCCCACGTAATGACAATCGCTTCGTTTTTTGCCGAGTGCCAGAGCGGCGAGTGTTGGATCTCGTCCACGATCTCGCCGGCGACGGTATCCCCCCGAGTAACGTTCGCCGCGCTGTTCATGCAATTGATGTTGCCGTGCATGTCGTCGCAAAGGTTCGGAACGATCACCGAAAAATTCGGCACGCTTCCCGATTGCAGATCTGCGGCAAGCGACTCGAGCGTATGCTGATGCATCGCGAATCCCGGCTCGGAGCGCAGATTCGAAAAGTTGATGAACGGATTGTGCTTGGCTGCGTAGCCCGTTGCATTGTTGCGCACTTCAAGCGGCTTGGCGGGATTGTAGCCACCGAAGTACCCGCCCCACGTCAGTCCGTGCGCCTCCAGCTGCGTCGCAATATTCGGCGCATCGACACTGTTGACGGTGAAGCTGTCGTCATCTTTGATGCCGTACGTCGATCCTGACGACATCGCGACATAATTCGGTTCGCTGGGATGCGTCTCGGCGTAGAAGTTCGTGGCAGAGCCGTAGGTGTTGGCGAGACGTACGAGGTTCGGAGCGGCGCCGGTATCGCCGAGAATGACCTCGTAACTACGATTCTCTTCGATTACGAGAAAGACGTGATCGTAGCGGGGAACCTTGTTGTCGGCCGGGTAGGCGGTAGTCGATACGGTTGCAGCAAGCGCAACCGTGCCGGCGAGCGCGGATAAAGCAGCTCCGAGACAAACAGAACGCAACGTCATACGAGGGATGGTAAACGCCGAATCTGACAGGCACGTGAATCCCCGCTCCATGCGGTCAGCCAAGGCTAGGTGCTTCTCCTGTACGCGCATAGTGTCGCACGCGCCGAAAAAAAGCCGATGATGTCGCGCCAATGATAAGGCTGATAGCCAACGCGGTGAGAACGGACGTGAGTGCGATCCCGCGCTCCATCGGCGCCGCGCTATCGGACGCCGCATGCGTTACGCCGCAAACCACGGCAAGTATACCAAGTAGCAGACCGCCGGCGAGAGTGATCGTACAAACCGGTGTTCTTGAAGTCCAATATAAAACGATCCGATACTCCACGCGCAGAGCATAACCGCGAGCGTGGCGAACCAGGGTGTCACACCCCAGGAAGTGCCGTGATTCGCAACCAGCTCAAAAACGCCGGTCCCGAACAAGAGCGCAGCGTCTTCCAGTTCGGGCACCCAATGCGTCACGAGCGCATCGGCCATGAAGTGATTCCAAATGTACATCAACGTCCAGAGCATCGTGGCAACCTGCAGCCATTAAACGATCATTAAATGCCCATGCTCCGAAAGCGCGATATTGGCGGGATCAGTAAAAGCAACGCCCTGAACAATGCTAAGCATCGTTAAATAGACGCCGGTAAAATTCTCGGTCATACTCCGTAAAAGAGCTCGATGATCTTGGGGATTTGAATTATCCGCTGCTTGAGGCTGCACAGACATGGCTTTGGTCTCCCCATTTTTCCGTTGCCGCTGCGCCCAGCATACGAACGCTCTACTGAGGACTTGCGCAAGGCGCCGCACGTCGTGAATGACGCGCGATATGCTCGCGCTTTCGTTTTCTGCCGGCATGCTCGGCATCGAGGGATACGTCGTTCGCGTTGAAGCGGACAGCTCGGCCGGAACTCCGGTTTTTACGATCATCGGTCTACCCGACCGTGCGCTCGGCGAAGCGCGTGAACGCGTGCGAGCGGCGATTTTCAACTCGGGTTTCGCGTATCCGGCGGGGCGATTGCTGGTGAATCTCTCGCCCGCAGACGTTCGTAAAGAAGGTCCGGCGTTCGATCTGGCAATCGCGCTCGCGCTGCTTGCAATTGACGAACAAATCGACCGCCTGACGCTGCAAAGCTTTATCGCACTTGGAGAACTCGCGCTCGACGGAACGCTGCGTGCGGTCAACGGCATCTTGCCGATGGTCATCGGCGCGCGCAACGCCGGATTCACGAAACTGATTCTGCCGCAACGCAACGGCGATGAGGCTGCGTTGGTGGAGGGCATCGAGCTTTACGCTGTCGATTCACTCGCCTCCGCCGTTGCCGTTTTGCTCGGTAACGGGGCAAAGTGGCGACGCACGACCAAAGCGCCCGAATTCCACGCGGAAGACGAGTTCGTGCACGGCGACCTCGCCGATGTGCGCGGTCAGCTCGTGGCTAAACGTGCGCTGGAAATCGCCGCAGCAGGCGGTCACAATCTGCTGTTCGTCGGTCCGCCGGGGTGTGGAAAGACGATGCTCGCGCGCCGCTTACCGTCGATTCTTCCATCGATGACGCCCGACGAAGCGTTGGACGTCACCAAGATCTACAGCGTAGCAGGTTTGCTCGGAAATCGTTCCGGCATCGTCAATGCCCGCCCGTTTCGATTTCCGCATCATACGATTAGCCAGACGGCGCTAGTCGGCGGCGGACCCTCAGTGAAACCGGGCGAAATTTCGCTCGCGCATCACGGCGTGTTGTTTCTCGACGAACTTCCGGAATTCAATCGTGGCGCCATCGAAGTGATGCGCCAACCGCTCGAAGAGGGAACTGTTACGATCGCGCGCGCAATCGGCACATTCACGTATCCAGCGCGATTCCAACTCGTTGCATCGATGAATCCATGTCCATGCGGGTATCGCGGCGTGCGAAACGCCGAGTGCCGCTGTGACGATGCAGCGGTGGCAAAGTACGTCGGAAAGCTTTCGGGTCCCCTGCTCGATCGTATCGACTTGCAGGTGCAGATTGCACGCGTGCCGTTCGATGATATGGTACGCCGCGATGGAGCGGAACGGTCGGCAACGATTCGCGAACGCGTCGTCGCGGCACGAGCATTCGCATGCGAGCGTTTTGCCGGGACGGCAATTCACGCAAACGCGGAGATTCCGCCAAGCGCGATGCGTACGTACTGCGCACTCGACGATGCAGCGATGAAGCTGCTCTCGCTCGCAAGCGCGAAGCGGCAATTCTCCGCCCGCGCACTCGATAGAATCGCGCGCGTTGCGCGCACGATCGCTGATCTTGCCGGCTCACCATCGATTCGTGCCGAGCACGTCGCGGAGGCCGTTCAATATCGAAGCCTAGAACGGCTCGACGGACGGGCCGCCTGACCGCACGACTCTCATGTGCCCTTCACGACAAACGAAAACCGGTTCTCGCGGACGCGAGAACCGGTTGAGGATGTAGGACTGAACGACGTCAGTTAGTTACCACCGTCCGTGATAGCCGCGGAAGCCATAGCCGAAGCCGAAGAACGGACGCGGATACAGCGGATAGCCGTACGCGTAAGGGTACGGATAGTACGGATAGATCGGAATCTCATACGCTGTGTAGTGATACGGCGTATCGATTTCATCGGCTTCAAACGTCTTGCCGTCCGGACGACCGATGACGGTAACCGAAAAACCAGCCTGAAGTTGGATGCCGGTCGGGTTGATAATCGTGCCGCGATGCAGCGTGACGTTATCAAGATAACCGTTCTTGTCGCGAACGTACATCGTGTACGCGCCGTCGAACTTCGAAATTGTGCCTACGATTGAGTCGCCGGTCTTCGTTGCATACGACGGAACGCTCGTATCCGCCGAAGCAATCGTGGGGAATACTGCCAAGATAAGGGAGCCGACAACCGCGGGCAGTGCGCGAAAGCGGTTTGTTAGCAGAGTACGCATCTCATTGTCTACGATCAATGTATAAACAAAAAAGATGCACTGTTGCCCTTGAGAATTTGCTTAAAACTGTCAGCGGCAGCCGCGTTCTTTATTGCGGCGGCCCTTCATGGCAGAACGCCGAGCGGTGTTTTCAACGTGGTTGTAGACCTAATCGACGGAAGCTATAAACAATGGAGCGCAGCGCATATCCCGGCGGAGCGGCGGCGCGGCGTTAGCGTCTCACCGGATATCGCCTGCGCCGCATCCCAATACGCGGCATGACGAGCCGCTAAGAATTATGTGCGGCGTGCTTCGCCGGCACGGTACCGGTAAACGATGCGCCCTTTGGTCAAGTCGTAGGGCGAAAGCTCGACGTCGACTCGATCTCCCGGCAAAATCTTGATGTGGTGGCGGCGCAGACGGCCGGCGATATGTGCGAGAACGACGTGGCCGTTGTCGAGCTCGACGGAAAACATGGTGCTCGGAAAAACCTGTTTGATGCTTCCAAACACTTCAAGCGGTGCTTCCTTGTTGTCTTGACCGGAGCTCGCTTTTGGCGTGCGAAGGGTGGTATTGCGCTTACGGGCGATGATGATACTCCTATACTTACTCTAGCGGCGCGGGGCAAAATGCAACGAGTCTTTCGTGGAAGATGGCGATCCCTTGCCATCACTCGAAAGATCGGGCTAGCGGCGACGAGACTATCTCACGAAAAGCCGTGCGACGCAAATTCGAAACACGCAGTGCCTCGCTAGGGTTGCGATTTTCGTCGCAGCGCTAGCGCTTGGCAGCTTGGTGCGAAAGCGCCGTCGCCGTCACGAGGGCCGCCGCCATTGCCAGCTTGTGATCCTGATTCCACGGGGGCCCGACGGCCCGCCGCATTTGGAGAAAGTGGTCGTCGAAGCTCTCGACGTGCAGCGCCTGGGTTGCCAAACTTACCACCTTCTTGGCGTCATACCAATGGACTGGCCAGCCGCGCGTCTCGGCGGCGGACGCAAGAGCGTTGCGGTACATTACCCAGTCGGCCACGTTTCGTGCGCGATAATCCTTGATTCGTTCGGCAATCGTCGCCGGAAGTTGCGGGCAACTTCGAAGTGCGATGCCCAGAATATTGGGTACCGCGATCGCCAACCCGTCCAGCGCGAGCACTGCATGCCTCTCGGCGGAAATGCGTACCCGCTCGACGAGGGCAACGGCTTCGTCTATCGGGATCAACTGGCCCTCGTGGTGATGGGGAAGACCGGGCAGCGTCTCGTCCACGAGCTCTACGCGGCGGCGGTCGAGGAGCGTCCCGTCGCGCGCAACTGTTACCATCACCGCCCAACCACCGTGATCGGATACGCCGATGATGCCGCCGCTCTTCGCCATGATGTTTCTCCTATATCACTGGGACCGCGTATAACTCGGTCAGTTCTGCAAGCGGGGATGGGCAGCCTCAGGCCCTCGGCGAAGTCGCTTGGATGCCAGCGTTTATCGCAGCCGCAGTCCTCGGAGCAATCGTGGCTCAAGCAAGCCCGGATGCCTCAACTTCACCCGTTGCGTCTCCGGCTGCATCAGCGGTGAAGCAGCAACTCACGATCGATATTCCGCCCGGCTGGCGACGCACGCAATCTGGACGCTACAACGAATGGCGCAGTCCCGATGGAACGGCGAACTTTCGCGTAACGGTGACCGGCGTCTCCCACGACGTGCGTGGGCCGAACGCTGCAGATGCCGTTAAAGCACGATTCCAAAAGAGCATGGCAGCGATTCGCCCGAATGCCGACGTCCACGTCACCGAAGTGCTGGTGTGCAACCACACGCAGCCCGCGTATCGAATTGACGATCCACTCGGAAACGGCTCGCCGGCGTTTATGATGCTGATCCCCGGAACGCAGTCCTCGGGTCTGATCAATTACGAAATACTTCCCGGCGGAAAAGTCGATCCCGGAATCATGCACGCAATCGACACACTCTGCTGGCCATAGCTACTTCAAACAAGCAATAACGGCTTGGATGACGTGCTTGGTCTCGTCAGGATCTCGCACTTCGATGCTGTCCGCGCCGGCTTGAAGCGCTGGATAATCATTCCCTCCGGGAAAGATCGCGTCGCCAATGAATAGCATTTGTGCAATCGGTATAGCGAGCACATCGCGTAGTTTGCGTATGCCGTATGCTTTGTCGATGCCCGGACGCGTAACGTCGATCGACGTTGAGCCGCCGAGCCGAACGGAGAACTCCGGAAGCAACGGATCCAGCACGGCTTTGATGCGCTTGCGTTTCGAAAAGTCGGGATCCCACTTCACCTTCTCCTCGAGCGGCGCTTGTTGACCGAGTGCCGAGTAAGTAATCTGCGTTCCGCGATCCTCGACGCGCTCTCCCCACGTTTGCTTGGGCTCAAGCCCGGTTTGCGCAAGTGCTTGCGCAAAGGCGCTTTCAATCTGCTGCTTCTCCGAAGCGTTAAGGTCCTCCGAATAGAGTCTATGCCACTGGCCGTCGTACTCGAAGAATTTGGTACCGGATGTTGGCAGTAATGACAAGTTTCGCAAGTTACTCGACGCGGGAAGATGGCCGAGCACTTGTTTTTCAAACTGCGGAAGATCGCCGCCGGAAATAATCGCAACTTTCGTCACGCCGAGCAGACTACCGAGCAGCGACGCCATTTCATCGTCAAGCGCGGCCTTACTCTTTGCAAGCGTTCCGTCTAGATCGAATACAATCAAACTCTTCATGTAGCGCGCACATTTTAGCACGACATGTTACGCTGAGCTCCGGAGATCATATTGGATGGATAAAGTGGCGGAAACGCCGTTCAAAGTCCAGCGTCTCGGGGTTGTAATGCGACCCGATCCTAATCGCCCTGAAGAGTTGGAAGGGGTGCTCAATCCCGGTGCGGCACGCGGTCCCGACGGCCAGCTCTATCTCTTTCCGCGCCTCGTCGGAAAGAATAATTTTTCACGCATCGGCCTTGCACGCGTAATCTTCAACGATGAAAGCATACCGGTCGGTGTGGAGCGTCTTGGAATCGCGCTTGAACCGGAAGAACCGTACGAGTTGCGGCCGCAAGAGGGAACGGGCGGATGCGAAGATCCACGCGTCACGTTCATCGAAGCGGTTGGTCTTTATGTGATGGCGTATGTTGCGTGGGGACCGAAGGGGCCGCGAATCGCGCTTGCGATTTCTGAAAATTGTCTTGCTTGGGAGCGACTTGGGCTCGTTGACTTTCAGCCCGACGTAGAAGCACGATACGGCGTCATTTTCAACAACTACCAAAACAAAGACGGTGCGTTTGCGCCCGATCCGGTCGAGTTGGGCGACGGAACAAAAGTGCTGGGTCTGCTTCATCGTCCGTTTTACGGGAGCGCCGATGTACCGCACGCCATTCAAGTTGCGGTTCCCAGCATTTGGGTCTCCGGCTGTGAACTCGAGTGGGCGAAGCGCGACATCCGGTATTTGAAAGTAATGCGCCGCCATTCGTTGCTTTTCGATCCCGATCATCCGTGGGAAGTGCTTCGCATCGGCATCGGCACTCCGCCGGTGCGCACGCCGCTGGGGTACATGGCCGTCTACCATGGAGTGAGCGGTGTCTTGGCGCAAGCACCCGGTGAAAAGAATCGCGTCAATTATGTCGCGGGCGTCGTTATTCTTCGAAGAGAGAAAGACCACCTAATGCGGTACCGCACAACCACGCCGATCTTAATACCCGAAGTAGGCGAAGAAACGACAGGGGTCGTCGACAACGTCGTTTTCCCGACCGGAATCGACGATCGTAAAGATGGTTCTTACGACATCTATTACGGCATGGCCGACAAGTATATTGGCGTGGCGCGCATGTGGATTCCTCATACGGTTGAGGAAGTGCAAACAGACCTGCCCGATGTCGCGCGTCTGAAACGGCTTAAGCTGTAGTGGCCATAACGGCGCGTTAGGTTGGGAATAGCGTATGTGTGATCCATATCGGAACGAGCGGCTGGGTCTACGGAGGCTGGCGGGAGCGGTTTTACCCTAGGGAAGTGCCGCAGCGGAAGTGGCTGCAGTACTACGCGCAACATTTCGACACGGTCGAACTAAACGCGACGACGTACCGCCTCCCGAAGCCGGCCCAGGTGCGTATCTGGTGCGAGACGGTTCCAGCAGGCTTCCGCTACACCGTTAAACTCAGCCGCCTCATTACGCACCGGCGCGACCTGCCGCCGCGCGTCGACGAATTCATCGAGAATTATTTCGCGCGCGCCGCCTGCTTTGACCGCGATGTCCTAGCGCAGATACTGGTACAGTTTCCGCCCTACTTGGAACGCGACGATGCGCGGCTCGCATCGTTTCTCGATAAATTGCCCGCCGAATACCGCTACGTCGTCGAATTCAGAAACGAGTCGTGGTTTCAACCGGCGGTTCGCGATCTGCTCGCGCAGCGTGGTATCGCGTTCTGCATTCACGACTACCCCGGACTTCACGTGCCGCAGTGGGTCACATCGCCCAACCTCGCATACGTACGTTTACACGGGTATACCGGGCTCTACGTCGGCTCGTATCCAAAGCGCGTGCTGCGCGCGTGGGCCGCGACGATTGAAAGGCTTGCCTCGCTCGGCGAAGACGTTTACGTGTATTTCAACAACGACACCGACGCCGCCGCGCCGCACGATGCAATGGTGCTCAAAGATATCGTTGCCCAGCCGTTGCGGTTGCAGCCCGACGCGACGTAGCGGTGTTACGCGAAGTACTATGAGAGTAAGGATTATCGAAAAATCATCGGGCGCGGTACTCGCCGACGGTAAGGACGGCCAAGTACAAAAAGTCGAGGGCAACTGGTATTTCGACCCGGACGCGGTCCATCCGAATCTCCAGTTGTCCGCCCATGATTACACCTGTCCGTACAAAGGCACGTGCCTCTACGCCGACTTCGTAAGCGATGGACAACGGGTCGTCGACGTTGCGTGGGTCTACGACAATCCGAAGGCCGGCTGGGAACACATCGAGGGGAAATACGGCTTTTACGCCGGCGAAATGAAGAAAACGGTCGAGGAAGTTACGCCGTAGTCGAGTCTAATGCGGGGACGGCGTCGCCGTCGAGGAAGACGCGCAGTTCCGGTGCGGAGAATTGCACGCCGCTCCAGAATGCGCCGAATTCTCCGAATCGGGCACTGGCTTCATCAAAGCGCATTTCGTAGATCAGCTTTTTGAAGACGAGCGGATCCTCGGCATAGAGGTCGACACCCCACTCGAAGTCGTCGAAGCCGATCGATCCCGAAATCACTTGCGTGACGAGCCCGTGGTACGACCGGCCGACTTTTCCATGCTCGTTCATCAGCTTCTGCCGATCGCCGTACGAGAGCATGAACCAATTGTCCGCGCCGTCCCGCTTCTTGTTCATCGGATAGAAACACACGTAGCGGCGCTGGGGAATCTTTGCCCACAAGCGGGGGCCGACATGCGGGTTCTCCGCTTGTTTGCGAACGAGTTCATCAAACGCGGCGATCCACTCCGGTGAATGCGGCGTCAAGTTGCGTGACTCCAGTTCCGTGTGAATCTTTGCCGTCGCATCGTACATTCCGAGTTCGAGTACCGAGACATAGGAACCCAGCGGAGCGAGATATTCGCGGACTTCGAGTTTATCGACGAGCGTTTGCGCGTACACGAGCCCTTCATACGAACGCGCGTAATGCGTCAGCATCAGATCGCCCTTATGGCCAACGATCTGCGCGAGTCCCACGTCGCCGTCTTTGCCCGATTGAAGATGCTCGAAGAGGTCGGTTGCGTGCGATGCGTATTTCGCGCGCCGCTTCTCCGGCAGCGCATCCCACGTCCGCCGGTCGAAGGCAAACATGCGGTGGAGAATCCACCATCCTTCGAGCGATTCGGGAACGTTCGGATCGCGCATCAGTGCGCTGCCCCGCGCGCGAGTGCTTTCACGCGGCGCATCTCCGCTTCCACTTCAGCAACGAGCGCCTCAGGCCGTTCGCGGTATTTGGCCCATAGCTGCGGCATGTTTGCAATATCGTCCAACACGCGCGTGTACACCGCATTGACCGGAGTAGGCACGTCATACGTGCGCCCCGCCGCGACCACGGCGCCGTTGAGATAATCCACTTCCGTTTGCGGCTTACCGTGACGAAGATCGAGCAGCAGTGAGGGCGGCTTCGTTCCACGCGCTCCCGCAACGCGACCCGCCATGACGCGACGCGCGACGGGACTCGGGAGCGCAGCAGCTGCAAAGAGCGCCTTGACCGGATAGCGCGGAAGATCGATCGGCGTCAGATTCATCGCCGCCATGACCGCGCGCACTTCGCGAATCATGCGGATCTCGAGCGTGAAGATCTTCTCGAAATGCACGAGGCGGTTGGGCAGTACGTTTAAGATCGCACAGCTTGCATTGGCAACCACGTTGAGCGCGAGCTTGCTCCACTTGAGTGCGCGCCAATCGTCGACCACCTTCATCTTGAGTCCGGTGCTCGCGAACGTGGCCACCAGCCAGTTGAACGCACTTGATCCAACCGGCGCAAAGGCGAGGCCGCCTTCGTGCGTCGCGTTCGCGTGACCGTCCCGGTCGCGATCCACGGGAACGGTGAGCGCCGCTGCGACGACGTTGTCGGCGCCAAACGCCGACGCCAGCTTCTCCTCGTTGCCCACACCGTTCTGCGGCGTGACGAATACGGTGTTCTTCGGATCGGGTATCGCCGCGCGCAACGTTTCAATGGCGCCGTCGGTGTCGTACGCCTTGACGGCAACGATTGCGACATCGGCTTGAAACGGACGCACGTCCGAGACCGCACGCGGCGCGTACGCTACTTCCACGCCGATCGACGAGAGCAGATCGCCCAAGTACGTTCCGACCGCTCCGCGCCCTACGATGTAGACCTTCACGACGCAACCCCCGTGCTCCCGAAGCCGTTTGCGCCCCGCGGCGAGTCGGGCAATTCTTCAACGACCGTGAACTCCGCGCGGAGCACCGGCGCAACGATCATCTGCGCGATACGATCGCCGCGCTTGATTACCGCGGGTTCGTTCCCAAGATTGACGAGCAGCACTTGCACGTGCCCCCGGTAATCCGCATCGATTGTGCCTGGCGTGTTCAAACACGTGATGCCGGACTTGAGTGCAAGGCCGCTTCGAGGACGAATCTGCGCTTCGTATCCGGCCGGAAGCGCAATTGCGATTCCCGTGGGCACGAGCGCTCGCATACCGGGATCGAGCCTCACATCGTCGCGCACCGCCGCATAGAGATCGGCGCCTGCGGCGAGATCACTCATATAGGAAGGCAGCGGTAAGTCTTCGGATTCCGGCAGGCGCTTGAGCGCAACCGGCACACGCGTGTCCATGTGTGCCGTCATTTAGAAAGAAGCTGCGATAACTCTTCTCTGAAGCTCTCGATGTCGCGGAACGAGCGGTAGACGCTCGCAAAGCGGATGTATGCAACCGGATCGAGCTTTTTGAGCGCTTCCATCAGCTTCTCACCGACCATCGTCGAACCGACTTCGCTCTCGCCGCGCGCGAAGAGATCGCGTTCGAGATCGGCGGCGACCGCTTCCATCTGGCTTTCCGAAATCGGGCGCTTCTCGCACGCCTTGCGCAGGCCGTTGAGAATCTTCTCGCGGCTGTACTGCTCGCGGCGGCCGTCCTTCTTCACGACGAACAAACGTGGCGCTTCCATTCGCTCGTACGTGGTAAAACGATGCTTACAGCGCGGGTCCAAACACTCGCGCCGGCGGCGAACCACGGTTTCGTCGTCGCGCGAGTCGACGACGCGCGTCTCACTCTTGCGACAGGTTGGACAGATCAGGTAGCAATCTCCGATGCACGCCCGCTATATAGTGGGTGCTCGTATTATACGGCACTATCCCTAGTAAACGCAAAAAGGCCGCTCCGCATACTGCGGGCGGCCTTTCAATCTATCAAATCCACTATGCTCATTTCCGCGACGCCGCGAGCTAGATTTCGCTCGTGGCTAGGCGCGGAAGGGCGAAGTTGCCTAAGGGCAATGAGCCCTTTCGCAACGACGCCACGGGCGAAATCTAGCTCGCGGCGCCGATTTTAAACATCTTGGTCCCGCATTCGGGGCATTTGCCTTCCGTTGCGGGGCGACCGTTCTTCATCGTGATTTGAACGGCGTCTTTGATTTGGCGCTTCGTCTTGCATTTGACGCAATAGGCTTCTGCTGCCACCTGAGGATCCTCCGAAGAGCTGGGCGTGTTGCGGCTGGCCGTATTCGGGTATGCGGGCGTGCCTCCTTGGTGAGCACGAGGCAGGGATTCCTGCTTGCTGCGCACGAGGGGCCGCGTGAAGGCACGAGCATGGATGGAGCACGGTATCTCGAGCACGCCGCCTTCGACGAGCTGCGCGCCGAACGCGGCTTTGCCTGGCAAGGGCCCGGTTTGTGGAGCGTCGGGGTGCTCGAGGGCTTGCGGCGGCCCTCCGTCGCCATCGTCGGGACGCGCGCCGCGAGCGGCTACGGGCGGCGCCTGGCGCATTCCTTCGCCCGTGAGCTGGGCGCGCACGGCTGCTGCATCGTGTCCGGTCTGGCGCTCGGAATCGATGCCGCCGCGCACGAAGGCGCGCTGGATGCGGAAGCCCCGACGATCGGCGTGCTGGGCGGCGGGCACGCGCGCTTCTTCCCCGAGCGCAACCGCGAGCTGGCTCACCGGATGGCGTTCGGCGGGGGCGCCGTGCTCTCACCGTGGCCGCCGGAGCATTCCGCGTTCCCGCATCAGTTTCTCGAGCGTAATGCCGTCGTTGCCGCGCTTGCCGACGTCGTCGTTGTGATCGAAGCACCGGCTCGAAGCGGCGCCTTGAATACGGCGAACTGGGCGGCGGGCCGAATCCCCGTGCTCGCCGTTCCGGGCGACGTGGATCGCAAGCACGTCGAAGGCTGCCACGCGCTCATTCGTGACGGTGCGATCCTCGCGCGATCCGCGGCCGATGTGCTTGAAGTGCTCGACCTCGCCGTCCCAAAGCGCAAGCCGATCCTTCCCGCGCGAGACGGCCTCGCCGGTGCGATTCTCACGGCGCTTGCCGAAGGCGAATGCAGCCTCGATGAGCTGGCGGGTGCTGCCAACGCGGGTGCCGGCGACATTCTCGCGGCGCTCGCGTTATTGGAATTCGAAGGGTTGGTCGAGCGCCGAGGCAGCCGCTACGCGGCGGCCGTTTGAGCCCTTTGCTATGCTGTTGCAATGCAGCTCCGGCTCATCGCCGTAGATAAACTTCGCACGCCGTACGTCGCCGATGCGTGCGCGGAATTCCGCAAGCGATTACGTCCGTATCTGCCGTACGAAGAAGTCGAAGTGCGTCCGGCATCGGGCAGCAATCCGGGCGCGGCGATACGCGACGAAACGGAACGGATCTTACGTCTGGTTCGTCCAGACGAATCGCTATGGCTACTCGAACGCACCGGGACGCAACTCTCGAGCGAAGAGCTTGCACGCAAATTAGATGGCGCAATGCATGCCGGCACATCGCGTTTGACCTTTGTCGTAGCCGGAACCTACGGTGCGGGCGATGCGTTGATGGAACGCGCCGACTTCACGTGGTCCCTTTCGCAACTGACGTTCTTACACGAGTGGGCGCGCATGATCGTGCTGGAACAACTCTACCGCGCGGCGAAGATTTCTCGGAATGAACCCTACCATCACTAGTTCGGCGATGCTTCCTGACGACGCGCTCAATGCGTTTGCGGCGGCCGTTAGTGACGTCATAGCCGCTCGTTATCCCGAGGCAGCGGCGGCGAAGGTTGGGTTTGAGGCTCCGCGGCGCCCCGAGTTTGGTGATTTTGCAACGAACGTTGCGTTCTCGCTTGCGAAGGTCGCGCGCCGTTCGCCCAATGACGTCGCGTCGACGATTATCGCCGACTTGCGCGAAGCGGCACCAAACGTCGCGGCGCTTTTCTCCAGCATCGAAGCGGTCGCCGGATTCATCAACCTGCGCCTTGCGCCGGTCGTGTGGCAAACGCTCGTTTCGACGATTCTGCGCGACGGTTCCGACTACGGCAAGCATCCCCCCAACGGCACGCGCATCTCGCTCGAATTCGGCAGTGCAAATCCCACGGGGCCGCTCGTTGTGGTACAAGGACGTGCGCTTTCGATCGGCGATGCGCTCGTGCGCGCGTTCCGTTTCTGCGGCTACGACGTGTTCGTGGAATGGATCATCAACGATGCCGGTAACCAAGTCGAAACGCTGGCGCGGTCGATCTACGCGCGCTACATGCAGCGCTTCGATCCGTCATATCCGTTTCCCGAAGACGGGTATCCCGGCGAATATTTGATTCCGCTTGCCGATGCAATCGCGCAGCGCGACGGCGAGAAGTGGCGCACAACGCCGGAATCGCAATGGGTGCCGTACTTCGCGAAGTTCGGGCGCGACACGATCGTCGCCGAGCAGCGCGCGACCGCGGAGCGGTTCGGCGTTCGCTACAACCTGTGGCAAAGCGAAAAAGAGCTTCGCGAGAGCGGCCGCATGAACGAGGACCTCGAGAAGCTGCGCGCGATGGGCCTGATCTACGAAGACGAGGGCGCGCAGTATTTCCGCACGTCGGAATTCGGCGACGATAAGGACCGCGTCATTATTCGCAGCGACGGAACGCCGACGTACTTTGCGCCGGACATCGCATATCATTTCGAAAAACTCAGCCGCGCCGATCGCGTCATCGATATTCTCGGTCCCGACCACCATGGCTACATTGGTCGCTTGAAAGCGGCTGCGGCGGCTATGGGGTTTGCGGGACATCTCGACGTGCTCATCGCGCAGCAGGTCACGTTACTGCGCGGCGGCGAGCAGGTGAGCATGAGCAAGCGCGCCGGTAACATCATCACGCTCGACGATATCCTCGACGAGGTCGGCGTCGATGCGACGCGCTTCTTCTTTGTGATGCTCGCAACCGAATCGCCGCTCACCTTCGACCTGAAGCTGGCACTCGAGCAGAGCAACGAAAACCCGGTGTACTACGTGCAGTACGGGCACGCGCGCATCGCATCGGTCCTCAAGAACGCCGATCCGCAGGACATCGAAACGGCGCGCAGCGGCCACGCATCACTCGATGTGTTACATGCGCCGTCGGAGATGTCACTCGCGCGGCGGCTGTGGGAACTGCCGAACGTCGTTCGTGGCGTGGTAGATCACCTTGCGCCGCACCGTTTGACAAAATACGCGCGCGACGTTGCGTCGGATTTCCACCAGTTCTATACCGAGTGCCGCATCCTCGTAGAAGATCGCGACACGCGCATTGCACGCCTTGCGCTCTCGCTTGCCGCCAAGTCGGTACTGGCGGAAGTGCTCGATCTCATCGGCGTCTCCGCGCCCGAGAGTATGTAAAATACGTTAGCGCTCGACGCGCATCGAGTAGCCGACGCCCCGGAGCGTTTGAATCAAGCGCGGGCTGCCGACGACGTCGACTTTCGCCCGCAGATACGAAATGTACGTCTCGACCGTCGCCGGAGTAACATCGCGATCGATGCCCCAGACCAAGTCGAGCAACTGCGAACGCGAAAAGACCTGCTCGGGATGGCGCGCAAGCGTAAGCAACAAGTCGAATTCACGCGTCGATAGTTCGAGCGTTCTTCCGGCCCGTGCCGCTTTTCGCTGCGTCACATCGATAACGATGTCGGCATAGCTGACGATGTCGCGCGTTTCTATCCGCGGCCGCCGCAAGCGCGCGCGTATGCGCGCCGCGAGTTCTTCGATGTCGAACGGCTTTGCGACATAGTCGTCCGCACCGCGCGTCAACGCCGACACTTTGTCGGGCGTGCCAGACCGTGCCGTCAGCATGAGTATCGGTACATCGGTGAGGCGGCGCAGGGTTTGGATGAGCGAAAAGCCGTCGATGCCGGGAAGACCGATGTCGAGCAGGATCGCCTCAGGCGCCCAATCTCGGATCGCATCGGTCGCAACGCGACCGTCCGCAACGGCTTTGACTTCAAAGCCCTGATTGCCCAGGCCGTACTCGAGAAGTTCGCGGATCTCGGGTTCGTCCTCGACCGCAAGTATTCGGGGAAATGCAGAAATCACGCCAGACCTGCCTTTGTTTCTCAACTAGCATACCGTGTGGTCTCAGGGAATTCTGGGAAAATCGGACAGGGTTCCCAAGAATCGCTAGGTACGCTACCGGAATGGCTTCGCACACAAAAGTTCTTGTCGTAGATGATGAAGCCGATGTCAGCGATTTACTTAACTATGCGCTTGGCGCGGCGGGTTTCGAAGTTGCGGTCGCTGCGACGGGCTCATCCGCTGTTCAGGCGACGCAGCGCTGGGCGCCTGACGTCATTCTCCTCGATGTTATGCTGCCTGATGTGGACGGATTTGCCCTCTTTCCGAAGCTCCGCGCCGTCAGCAACTCTCCGATCTTGTTTCTGACCGCACGCTCGCGCACATGCGATCGGGAGCGAGGCCTCGCACTGGGCGCGTGCGACTACGTCACGAAGCCCTTCGACATGGACGATCTCATCGCGCGTCTCGAGTCGGCCACGGGCTAATGACCATTCGGCACCTAGCGCATCATCTCACGGCGACGCTGCGGATGGTGCTCTCGATCGAGCTGGTCTCGGTCGCGTTTACGATCGCGCTGATTGCGTTCTTCGTGCAGCTCGCGCCACTGGCGCGCGAAACGCAGGACGACATCATGGTGTACACGCAGCGCGTCCACAACGATCGCCCGATCCAAACGAAAGAACAAGTCGAACGAATCATTGCAGGCACGTCGCACCCCGGTTGGGTCCTGCTTATCGTGGGGTCGAACTCGCGTTTCGTCGTGCGTTGGACGCCACAGCCGACGATCGACGTAAACTCCCGATGGTATCCGGAGCCTCCGCTCGCGTTACTCCTCGGAGCGCACGTACCCGCACGTGTTTTTCTCAAAGGCGCGATGCTTACGTTATTTCCGATTGGAAGCGTGGAAGCGATTGCGGCGCGAACCTTCGGTGCGCTCGCGCTGATCGCGCTCATTGCAATCATCCGCTCGAATTCCATCTCGCGTCACTTAGCGGATCGCACGATGCGTCCGCTGCATCTTGTCCGAGAGGCGCTCGAAGCGATGGCCGAACGCGGCCTTCCGATTACCATGTCGATCCCGGAAGAGGGAAGCGACGAAATTCGTCAATTGATTGCTGCATACAATCACGCCGTCGAGAGCGCGCAGATTGCCACAGCGCAGCGTGATGCCGCAGAGGAACGCACGCACAAATTCATTGCGGATGCCGGCCACCAGTTGCGAACGCCGCTGACCGTTCTCTCCGGCTTCATCGGCATTATGCGCAAAGGGCAGCTGCGTCATCCGGACGACGCGCCGAAGATTTTGCAGAAAATGGAGCAGCAGATCAGTGTCATGCGTGCGTTGGTCGAGCGGTTGATGCTGCTCGAAACGTGGCATTCCGAAGACGGGCCGATGTGCGAGTTCGTCGACATCGGAAAGTTCGTTGCGTCGGCGGTCGAGCCAATGGCGTCTTCGCATCCTGATACGGTCGTCCGGATCAATACCGTTACCGATGTGACCTGCTGCGTCGACACAAACGAGTTCCGGCACGCGATCACGAACATCGTCGCGAACGCGCTGAAATATGCGCCCGACGGTGCGATCACCGTTGACGTCACCGCTGACGACGCCCACGCGTACGTGACCGTCAGCGACGAAGGAAGCGGAATTGCCGAAGACAATTTGCCGCACGTATTTGACCGGTTCTATCGTGGAAACCGGCGCGATGTGCCCGGCTCGGGACTTGGACTTGCGATTGCGAAGACCGTCGTCGAACGCGCGCACGGAACGATCGCCGTCGAGAGCAAGCCGGGTGAGGGCGCGCGTTTCACGATCACATTGCCGCGCGTCCTGGCCGTATCTCCGTCCGCCTCCGCACAAGCGGCCTCCCTCAGCTAGCCTCACTGAACCGACGCACCGCTGGGTGCCGGGTGCTGTGGGACTCCGGACGGCGTCTTCGATTTGCCGTTGGTGCTCTCGCCTTCGATCAGCGGCATGCGTTTGGGCGCAAGCCACATGTACATCACCGGCACGAGCACGAGCGTCAAGATGAGCGAACTGAGCGCGCCGCCGCAGATCACAACGCCGAGGCTGCTCCGTACACTCGAACCGGGTTCGAGCGCGAGTGCAAGCGGAATGTTTGCGGCAACGATTGAGATACTCGTCATCATGATCGGGCGGAAACGCGTGCGCGCGCTCTCCCGAATCGCGGCGATCTTGTTCAAACCGCGTCGCCTCATCGTATTCGCGTAATCGACGAGCAGGATGCCGTTCTTCGTTGCGATACCGACGAGCAGAATCGTACCGATCATCGAGAAGAGGTTGAGCGTCTCGTGCGTGAGCCAGAGCGCTCCCAGCGCGCCTACTGCTGCGACCGGCACAGAGAAGAGAATGATGAGCGGCGAGCTGTAACTATTGTAGAGGGCGACCATCAGCAGAAAGACGAGGATCACCGAGAGAATCAGCGAGCCGCCGAGACCGTGCAGGACCTGATTCATGAAGTCCTGCTGGCCGAACGGCGCAGGCATGACGGTGATATTGGAGGGAAGATGCAAGGACGGCAGTGCCTTCGTGAACGCGTTCTGTACGTTCGAGAGTTCATAACCCGGCGCAATGTTCGAGTTCACGTGTACGACGTTGTTGCGATCGACGCGTACTATGAGCGGCATCGCCGGTTCGTTCTCGATGCGTGTGAAGTCGCCGAGATGGACGATATTTCCGTTTGACGCGCGCACCGGCACGGCTTGCAGTTCTGTAATGCTGTGCAAGTCGCGAATCGGATAGATCACCTGCACCTGCTCGAGCCCGAGATCCGTCTCGAACTGAGTCGCGATCGCACCACCGAATGCGGATTCCGCGGCTGTTGCCGCTGTCGTAATGTCCACGTCGAGCGCACGCATCTTCGCGCGGTCGAATTGGATCGCGATCTGCGGCGCGAGCGTGGAGGCGGTGCTGTTGACGTTTGCCGTACCCGGAATCTTCAACATCAACTGATACACCTTGAGCGCGTACGGCGTTGGATCGCCACCCGTCACGTCGGAGACGATCTCGTCGATCGGCTGCGTGTTGCCGCCGGTCGTGGCCGTCACCGGCACGACCGTCACCTGCGCCTGCGGCGACATCGGCGGTGCGATCGTTTTGTACTCGTTCACCCAATACGCGGTCGAATGTGTGCGATCGTCTTTGAGGAAAATGTGGATCTGTCCAACGTTCGTTTGCGTTGCCGTTCCGCCGAATGACGGATTGTAAAAGCCTGCGACGGATGCCTCATTCGCGAGATCCGGATTACCGTCGACGACGTGTTCGAGCGCGAAAACACCGTTGCGCACTTGGTCGATCGGCCATCCCGGCGGATAGACGAGCTGAATGTAGATCTCGCCGCGATCTTGCGGCGGAATGTACGTCTCGCCGACAACGCCCATCGGCACGAGGGCGACGGCAAAGACGAACGAGAGGAAACAGGCCGCCACGATGATCAGCGGGCGACGCAATGCCCAGCGTAAAACGTGTTCGGCATACCAGCTCCGCGCGCTGTCGAACAAATGATCGAAGGCGCGAATGATCCACCACGGCTTCCAATGTGAGTAGAGCGCCCACCGTCCCGCGAGTACCGGTGTGACGGTGAACGAGACCAGGAGCGAAGCGAGCGTGGAGACGGCGACGACGAGCCCGAACTCTTGAAGTTGTTCGCCGACTTGGCTTTGGAGAAACGCGATCGGCAAAAAGACGACGACGTCGACGAGCGTGATGACGATCGCGGCCATGCCGATCTCGGATCGTCCTCGCAGCGCAGCGTTGAACGGCGTCTCGCCTAATTCCGAGTGCCGGTCGATGTTTTCTAGCGTCACCGTCGAGTCATCGACGAGAATGCCGATGGCGAGCGTCATACCGAGCAGTGACACCGTGTCGAGCGTCATGTGCATGAGATTCATCGCGGTGAGCGCGATGAGGAGCGACGTGGGAATCGCGATGAGGACGACGATCGCGTGGCGCCACTTCCCGAGGAAGAACAACATCACGATGCCGGTTAGGAAAATGCCTTCCATGAGTGTGCGAATGACGCCGTCGACTTGCTGCTTCGTGAACGTAGCCTGGATGTCGAGAACGTGGAATCGCACGTCGGGAAACTGCCGCTGTAACTTCGGTAAGGCAGCAACGACCGCTTCGGAACTCGTTACTTCGCTCGCCTTATCGGTTTTCTGCACTTGCAAAAATACCGCCGGACTGCCGTTGACTTGCGCGAAAGCTAGTTGGGGCTCGAAACCGTCTGAGACGGAAGCAACGTCACGCACGCGTAACGTCCTGCTTCCCGTCGTCCACGGATCCGTCGCGCCGGCAGTCGTCGGAATAAGCGCCGTCGCCGTGCTCGATGCGGCAATCGGAAGGTCGAGGACGGAATTCGGCGTTTGAATGTCGCCGCGAATATCGACGGACGTCTGTCGATTCTGGCCGTAAACGTACCCGCCCGGTGCGCGAAGATTGCCGTTGAAGATCGTGTTGTACACGTCCGTCAGCGTAAGATTATTCGCGGCGAGCTTATACGGATTGGCATTAACCTCGTATGCCGGCGTGACGGTACCGGCGGCACTCACGAGCGAGATACCGGGGACCTGTTGAATCGCCGGTGCGATTTCGTCGGTCACGATCATCGAGAGCTTGCCCATCGTCATCTTGGTCGAGCTCACTTCAAGCGTAACGACAACGGCTTCACTGGGATCGTTGACTTGGATCGTCGGCGGTTGGATTGCCGTCGGCAACTGATGCTGCGCGAGCGTAACGGCCTTCTGCACGTTGACCATATCCGTCGAAACGTCGGAGGTGGTGGTGAAGATCGCGCTAACGCGCGCGGTGCCGGCCTGAACCACCGAATTGATTCGTGAGAGCTCCGGCGTGCCGGCGAGCTGATTTTCAATCGGCTCCACGATATCGGTACGCATGACGTTCGTCGGAGCGCCGGAGTACGATACGGTAATCGTAATGGTCGGCTGAATAACGTTCGGAAACTGCTGCACGGGCAGCTGTTTGAGGGAGATAAGGCCCGCGATTAAGACGAGCGCCAACAGCACGAAGACCAGCGTGGGCCGCTGCAGGAAGACCTTGGTCAGTTCCATGTTATTGGGCTACCGCGACTTTCTCACCCGGCGTTAGCGCGAGCTGACCGTTCGTGACGACTTTGGATCCCGCGGGAAGACCCTTTACGAGCGTCGTCTTCTCATCGCCGCGAATCTGCTGCACTTTCGATACGTGCAGCGTTCCGCTCGAGTCGACCGTCATGACGGTGACGTGTGAATCATCGAGAAACGCCGTCGTCGGGATGCCGATGCCGCTCACGTGCGACTGTTGAAGCGAGCCGGAGAGAACCATGCCGGCGCGGAGTTTGTAGCCCGGATTGCGGAAGATCGCCTTTACGGTGAAGTTCGTCGTGCCCGGCGCAACTTGTCCCAGCACGGCGACGACTTTGCCTACATATGTTTGCGTCGGATCGTCGACGGATTGGATCTTCACGGGAGCGCCTTTTTCAATGCCGACGATTTGTGCGCTCGACGCTTGGAAGACCGCGTATATCGGATCGAGCTGCTGCACGGTGAAGATCTGACGCGTTCCGGGATACTCGCCGGGATTGAAGTTGCGGTTCGTGACGACGCCGTCGACCGGCGAAACGATCGTACCGCGCGCGATCTCCGCGCGAAGTTGATCGGCTTGCGCCATGGCCATCTCCTGGCTCGCCTGTGAGTTCTGCACGTTCGAGGCCTGCATGCCGTGGCTCATCGTGCCGTTTGCTTGAACCGCACTGATTGCCGAACTGAGGTTCGACTGTGCCGACTGCACGGCTTGTTGGTCGTTGCGCACAAGCGTCTGTTGCTGTTGCAACATCTGCGGAGAGATATAGCCTTGCGCGTACAGCGGCTCATCGCGCTGGAGATTGGCTTGGTCGTTCTTGAGCGTCGCTTGTGCTTGCTGAAGCGCGGCGCGTGCAAATCTCACTTGATCGCCGCTTTGGGAGATCGTTTCAACGCCCTGATACGTGAATTGACTCACGCGCGCGCCGAAGCTCTGCGCGTTGGCCATGTCGGCGCGAACATTCGCCTGTAAATCGTCGGTGTTCAGTACGGCGAGCACGTCGCCGCGATGTACGATGTCGCCTTCGTTGACGTTAACGCGAAGTGCGGGCTCCGAGATCGACGTCTCTTGAATGGCAATATTTTGGTACGGCGCCGCCGTTCCGGCTAACGTCTCGGTGGGCGCAATCGTAGTGAATGCAGCCGTGGAGACATCAACGGTTTGCGGCGGCGGAGCCGGAGCAGGGTGGGGACGCGAGCAAGCCGTCAGCGAGACGACGGCCACGAAGATCCAAGATCGCATATGGATCTCGATTGTGGGCATCCCATCTGGGAGCGCACCCCTGAGGACCCTAAAGTTGCTCCAAGACTCCGCTCGTACCTGAGAGCGCTCTCACAGACCGCCTGAGAAACTGAGAAGCTCTTAAGCTTGTGAGTGCTTAGCCGTCGTTATCCTCGATCGAGTTGCGCGTGCAGCCACGGCGCGACGAAATAGCGCCACAGAATCTTGATCAGCGCGGCGGCGGGAATGCCGAGCAGCAATCCGGGGATGCCGAAAAGCTCGCCTCCGGCAAACGACGCAAACATTACGCCGATAGGCGAGACGCCGACCGACTGCCCCATGATCTTCGGGACGAGGACGTTGTCGCTGATGCGCGCCATGCCGAACATGATGACCTGCACCCAGAGGATCATCCAGCCGCCCTGCGGTGCGCATAACACCACCGCGATGGCTTCCGCGATGAGCATGCCGATGACGGGAATTGCGTACGCGACGCCACTGATGATGCCGAGAATCAGCGAAAACTTGAACCCGATCGCCGCCGAGAGCACCGCTATAACGAGCCCCGTTATCGCACTAACGATGACCTGACCCGAGATATAGCTGCCGAACGTTTCCGTGATCTCCGCCGCCAGTTTGCGCGCGGTTTCGCGGCGCGCAACCGGGAACATCGCCGCAAATCCTTCGGCGATCTGTCTGTCGTTCAACAGAAAGAAGAACGAAAGCACGATCGATGAAAATGCGATAAAGAACGCGGCTGCGGCACCGACGATGATCGCGCCGAGCGACGTGAGCGTTCCTTGCGCAAGCGTGGCAAGAGAGCCGGCGCCGATCGTCGTTACGTCGAATGCATTCGACGGAGCACGAAAGCCGGGAATGTGGCGTTGAAGCCATGTCTGCGCTTGCGTGAGCCAGCCTTGAACGTTCGCGATCGCCGAGGGAACGTTCTGCGCGAGCGCATTGAGCTGCGCGACGGTCAACGGAACGATGACGACCAGGCCGATCACGATGACGAGCAGCAACACGGTGAAGACGATCGTGATCGACAGCGACTTCGGTACGCCGCGCCGTTCGAGCCGCAAACAGATCGGCTGCACGCCGAACGCGATGAACGCCGCGATCAAAAAGATCGAGAGCGTTCGCGGGATATGTTCGGCAAAAATGAAAGCGGCGATCAGCGCAATGACGATGGCGGTTCCGATGAGAATTCGGCGCCAGCTCTGCGGGCTCACAGCATTTTGCACAACAAACGCCGCTCCGTCAGATAGCCCGCGCGTTCGTAGAGCGCGCGCGCCGATGCGTTCTCGTCGGTCACCATCAATGCCATATACGGCAGACCGCGCTTGCGCGCCTCATCTTCCGCCGCAGAGAGGAGCGCCGCGCCGATTCCGCCGCCGCGCCGGTCGCGCTCGACCGCCATGTACGCGATAAAGGCTTGATCTTGCCCGGTGACTTCATCGGGCAACGACTCGAGCATCAACAGAAATCCCACCGGTTCGCCCTCGTCTTCGGCAATGAGCGCGGTGTGCTCTCGCCGTTCGATGATGCGCAAAAGGCGGTCGAAGTTTTCCATGACGTCCGCAGGGTCGGGATGACGCAGCGCCGCGACGCTATCCATCACGGTCCGCTTGCCCAAGCTCTCGATGAACGCCGCGTCGGCGGGCGTCGCGGTGCGAATCGAGAGCTGCATCTACGCGCTACGCTCGCCGTGATCCGGGATCGGTGATGGGCTCGCCCGCCGCGCACTGCGGGCATTCCGACGCCTCGAACGATTCAATCCGAAGCTTCAGCAGCGCGTACGTCGGCACACCGAAATCGGCTTCGCCGCGTTCAACGATAACACCGACGCCGATGACCGTCGCGCCGTGCTGCCGCACCACGTCGATCACTTCACGCACCGACATGCCGGTCGTCACGACATCCTCGACGACGAGCACGCGATCTTGCGGCGTGAGCTGAAAACTGCGGCGCAGCTTCGCAACGCCGGCCTCCTTCTCGACGAAGATTGCGTTCGTGCCGAGTTGGCGGGCGACTTCGTAGCCGAGCACGATGCCGCCCACTGCGGCGCTGACCACGATCGTCGGCTGCGCGTCGCGAAACGCGTCGGCAATCATGCGACCGACCTTCTCGACCAGCGGCGGACTCTCGAGGATGCGGAACTTCTGGATGAACTTGTCGCTGTGACGGCCGGAACTCAAACGGAAATGGCCTTCCAGCAGCGCACCGCGCTCCTGCAGCGCAGCGCTGAGATCAAAATCAGAGGTGATCGGCATGAGCGTGCATTTCGTCAAGGATCGCGCGCGCTGCTTCAAGCGGACTGCGCGCTTCGGTAATCGGGCGGCCCACGACCAAGTAATCGGCGCCCGCTGCAACGGCCATCGCCGGCGTCATCACCCGTTTTTGATCGCCGTGCGCCGCGCCGCTCGGCCGGATACCGGGCGTAAGCGTAAGAAAATCCTCGCCGAAAAAGTTCTTCAAATCGCGCACTTCGTGCGCGCTGCAGACGACCCCGGCACAACCGGAATCGCGCGCCAGCGCGGATAACCGCGTAACGTTTTCGCCTGGACCTCCTTGCAATCCGAGTTCGCCGAGATCCGCGGCCGCATGACTCGTCAGAATCGTGACCGCAAAGATGTGCGGTGCGGAAAGCCCGAGTTCGCCTGCCCGTTCTTGCGATGCGTCGACCGCTGCACGCATCATCTCGATTCCCCCGAGCGCGTGCACATTGATGATATGAGCGCCGGGACGCACGAGCGCCTTGATAGCAGCACCGACGGTACGCGGAATATCGTGCAGTTTCGCGTCAACGAAGTAGCGCACGTCGCGCGCTTCGCAATACGAGAAAATGCGTTCAGGATACCCGTAAAGCGATTCCATGCCGATCTTGAAGATCACGTCCAGCTCGTAGAGCTGATCGATGAGCCGTTCCGCTTCGTCGGCGTTCGGAACGTCGAGTGCAACGATTAATTGCGGCATCGGCTGCTAACCCTCATCTCCTTCATACTGATACGGATTCGCGAATCCGACGTTTGCTTTGCCGACGATCTGCTGTAAGCTGCGCAAGCCGCGCTTGGCCAAATACGTGCGTAGCTCGTCGACGATCCGGACGGGAATGCGCGGATCGGTGAAATTTGCTGTGCCGATCGAGATCGCGCTTGCGCCCGCCAGGAAGAACTCGAGCGCGTCGCTCGTGGTTTCGATACCGCCTTGACCGACGATCGGAATCTTCACCGCGCGCGCAACTTCGTACACGGCAAGCACGGCAATCGGACGGATCGCAGGGCCGGAGAGTCCGCCGGTCACGTTGCCGAGCCGCGGACGCCATACGTCGATATCTATGGCCATACCGCGCACCGTATTGATCACCGCGAGCGCATCGGCGCCCGCGCGCTCGGCTTCGCGCGCGATGGACGCGATGTCCGTCACGTTCGGCGAGAGCTTTACGATGAGCGTCTTATCCGTGACTGCACGCGCCGTGCGCACTACCTTGGCGGTGAGGTTCGGATCGCACGCAAACGTTTCGCCTTCACTTGCGACGTTGGGGCATGAAATATTGAGCTCGATCGCTTTGATCTCATCGCGCGCGGCAAGCTGTTCGGTCACGTACGCGTAGTCGTCGACCGAGAACCCCGCAACGCTGCCGATAATCGTGCACGGACGATTCGCGAACTTCGCAACATCGTGCTCGAGATACCACTCGATTCCGGGATTCTGCAAGCCGATCGCGTTGAGCATGCCGGCCGGCGTGTGCACCAATCGCGGCGTCGGATTCCCCAGCCGCGGCTGCCGCGTCACGCTCTTGAGGACGACGGCACCAATCTGCGAGAGATCGACGAACGGCGCAAACTCTTCGCCCGAGCCGTAGCAGCCGCTGCCCATGAGCGTCGGGTACGGCAACTGCAGTCCGCCGAGCCGCACGGAGAGATCGACCGCGCGTGTTGCTATCATATCGTTCACCATCTCAACTCATGCGCCCAGAAGACCGGGCCTTCCTTACAAACACGCGCGTAGACGACGTCGCTGCCGTTGCGCTCGGGCGGCGGAAAACTTGGCGCTTGTGCCGACGTGTTCACGATCGGAACGACGCAGCCCCAACATCCGCCGACCCCGCATGCAAAGGTTTCTTCAAGCGAGAGTTGCGCGGGCACATTCATGTCACTTGCAACGCTTGCAACCGCACGGAGCATCGGCGTCGGCCCGCACGCGAGAATTACGTCCGGCGGACGCTCGGTTTGCGCGAGCAGCTCCGTTATATAGCCCGAATGGCCCATGCTTCCATCATCGGTTGCAACTTGCAATTCGCACCCTTCTTGCGCGAATCGTTCGCGTTCGACCAACAACTCGGACGTACGCGCGCCGTAGTACAAGCGTACGCGCGCACCGGCGCTGACGTAGGCTTGCGCAGGCAAGAGCACGGAGGCGATTCCAACGCCGCCGGCGACAATCGCAACGTCACGCTCGCTTCCGATCGTGAATCCGTTGCCTAGGGGGCCGACCACGCCGATGCGTTCGCCCTCAGAAATTCTTGATAATTCTTCAGTACGTTTTCCAACGACGAAAAACAGAATACTTGCGCGACGTCCGTCCGCTTCGTAGACACCAAGTGCCGTTGCAGCGCTCTCGCCGCTCTGCGGTACGACCATGACGAACGAACCGGGCCGCGTCACAGCAACCAGATCCGGCGCGTCAAAACCAAGTAAGACGACGCCGGGCGCGAGCACTCGTCGATCCGTCACTACCGCGTTATGGATAGTGGCAAGCGGCGAAACGATGGGCATAATGTGAAGACTTTTCTCCAAATTTTTAACAAAGTCCGGGGAAGAATACTGAACCTTAGTGCGACTTGAGCCGTTATAGATAGTAGTAAAGACAAAAGTGGAAAGGAGGGTCCGCAATGGCTGGTCTGATGGTATTCAAAACGTTGGCCGACGCGCTACGCGCCGGGTATCAGGTCTACGACCGCACTGCGGACGGCTATCTCGTACGAACGAGAACTTCAGCAGGCTGGGCAATCGCACTGGTCTCCTGCAAGTAACCTCCTTCCCGCGGATTCCACGCACGAGTTAACCTCCAAAGCAGCACTCGAAGACCTCTAGCAGCAGCGACGACGCCGGTTCCATCGGAACCGGCGTCGTTGTTTTTCTTCCTTATAGAAGCGAAGTTTTTCAATGCTACCGTGCGTCGGGTGGCTGCACGGGCTTTTCGATCTCGGGCGTCGGTCCGGGACGCCATCCGTAGGGTCCCGACGATTGCGGCGGCGGGTTCGGCGGCGTGCCGGCGCTCGGCGGAGGCTGCGCCGTGAACGGCGACTGCGGCGGAGGAGCGCCCATGGTTTGCATGCCGGGGAAACGTGCGCCGTTGAGCAGCGCGTTGATGATCTGCGCAATTCCGACAAACATCGGAATCAATCCGCCGAGCAGCCATGGACCGAAATCCATCCGTCCGTCGCTGTGATATCCGATGAACGAGAGCCCGATCAAGAGCGCAAACCCGACCATCGTCACCGTGATCCCTTTGCGCATCTGGCTCTGCGCGTAGTATTGATCGTCGTACATTCCGGCCGTCGGCGGAGGCACGTTGCCGATACCGGGTCCGGGCGGCGGTGGGATCGGCCCCGTCTGCCATCCGCGACGCTGCATGTCGCGGAAGAGGCGCGGATCGCTCGGCGGGACGATGCCGCGGCGGATCATCTCCATTCGTTCCTGGTGCGCGAGCACGCGGGAGACGATCCATGCGGCGACGGGTGCGCCGAACAGAAAGATGATGCCGAAGATGGGGACGAGTGTATCTGACATGACTAGAGGGCTCCGTTCGTGGTAATGTGGACCGATCCGTCTTCCGTGCGCACGCGCATCACCGCGCTGCCGTTTCCGACACGAATCGGTTGGCCGGCCTCATCGCGCTGACCGTTGACGACGACGCGGCCGTCGGCAGTCGAAGCGTCGACGCTCGCATCCGACCCTGAAAGAAGGCCCAGATCGATGCGTCCATCGGATGTGGTGAACGCATAGGTGCCTGCGGAAAATGAGCCGCTGATGTGCATCGATCCGCTATCGCTGTGCAGCGTTGCACGCGGTGATGTGCCCGTCATCTGAATCTGCGATGCGTAGATGCGGCCGTCGTGCGTCGACGCGTCGATCTGATTCGCGTTCACGTTTGTGAGCGTGATCCGTCCGTCGTCGCTATGCGCTTTAATATCGCCCTTGATGTCTTCGAGCGTAATGCGTCCGTCTTGGGAGACGACGTCCACGCCGTTCTGCAGTCCGCTAATATCATCACCGCCGCTGCGCGAAATGTGCAGTTGCGTCATCGGCGGAACGGCGACTTCGACGCGCGTTGTCGTATCGCCGAGC
Organism: uncultured bacterium; assembly: GCA_964648945.1. Classification (GTDB taxonomy): domain Bacteria; phylum Vulcanimicrobiota; class Vulcanimicrobiia; order Vulcanimicrobiales; family Vulcanimicrobiaceae; genus JAMXLG01. The sequence goes on from CAZYLU010000007.1 coordinate 71,175, forward strand.
ACGAAGTGGCCTTCGGGCCGGTAAATGTGTACGCCGCCCAGCGTGCGCGAAACTTGGAGTGTTTGCGCGTGATCGGCACCGAAGATAAATCCGTGCACCTCGGTGCGATCGGTGACGTGAACGAGTCCATCGCTCGACGGCGTGACGACGATGCGTGAATCGATGTCATCGACGGTCACGACAGGTGAATATCCAGCGCTAATTGGAGCGATCGCCGGTGCGCTATAGTCCACTTGATGGAAACCACCCGCCGAAGCAAAGCCCGCGCCTCGCAGTGTATACAGGGCTAAGCCCGCGATCACCACTTCAACAGCGATGAGCAGCGAGATCAGACCGGTGCGTGACGGACGTTCCATGGCACGCATTAGATGCGCGGGCCCCAGCCTTGGAAGGTTGGGCGCAGGTCCCGTCCGGTGTCTTCGACGAGTACTGCCTTCGGGAGCGTTTTGTTGAGCTTGACTGTCGTGAGCATTTTTTTCCGCTTAGGCCTCCGTGGTTGTGCCTGTCTCACGTACGATTTGGGTCCTCGGTTGTTTCATCAATACTTACGAAACATGGGGCGCCCAGGGGCCGTACATGGGGCGTGTCGGCAGTGCTCGCGGAGGTGCGTCGGATAGACCCGATGCACGCCGGGCCGGAAGACGGCGAACTGGTAGCGATGACCCTCGGCGGCAACGCCGAGGCGTTTGCCACGCTCGTCGAACGATACGATCGCGCCGTATACCACCTCTGCTACCGCACGCTCCACAACGTCGAAGAGGCCCGCGATGCGGCGCAGGAAGCCTTTTTCAAGGCGTACCGGTCGCTGCGAACCTTCAAGCAAGGAGCGAAGTTCTCGACGTGGATCTTCGCGATTGCCTACCACGCCTGCTGCGACCGGCTAAGCCGCAACAAGCGGTACAGCAATGAGGAGATGCCTGAACGGGCCGACCCCTCACCGGGACCGGAACGGGAAGCGATCGCGCTCGACGAAGCGCGCCGGCTGCGTGCGGCGATCGACGCACTACCCGAAAAATACCGAACGGTCATCACGCTCTACCATCTGCAGGGAAAACAGTACGAAGAAATCGCCGAAGTGCTGGGACTACCGATGGGAACGGTGAAAACGCATCTATTCCGGGCAAAGGAGCAATTGCGCAAGCTCTTGAGCGCGGCGGAGGTAATGGAATGAAATACGACAGCGACGACGCACTTGACCGCGCTCTCTTTGCGCTTCCGCTCGAGGAACCGCCCGCCGATCTTCGTGCTTCCATCCTCACCGCGACCGTCTACCGCCCCGCGCCGTTGTTCAAGCCTTGGGAGATCGTGACGCTCGGTGCAGTTGCCGCCGTGGCGTGCTGGCTGGTCGCTCTCGTCGTGCTTAGCGGCGGAACCCTCTTCGTTCACTCGCTCGAGGCCATCGGTTCGACGGTCGAGGATGCGCTCTCGAATTACTCGACGCTTGCATGGATCGCCGCCGGCGGCGGCGCCGCGATCTGGCTCTCGATTTTCACCGGATTCCAACCTGCGGCAAAGGGCGTCAACGCACGCCGTCGCTAACTTCGCCGGTATGAACGAGCCGGCAAGCGCATACAAGATTCTCGTTGTTGAAGACGACGCCGCTATCAGCCGCGTGCTTCAACTCGAGTTGGAGCATGAAGGCTACGAGGTCGACGCCGCCCGCGACGGGCTCGAGGGCTTAGAAAAAGCGCTCAAAGAACCCGATCTCGTCATTCTCGATCTGATGCTGCCGCGCATGGACGGCATCGAAGTCACGAAACGCTTGCGCGCGAAGAGCGATGTTCCGATTATTATGCTCACCGCGAAAGATCGTGTGCCGGATCGGGTTGCGGGGTTAGACGTCGGAGCCGACGACTACCTCACCAAACCGTTCTCGACGGAGGAGCTGCTCGCGCGCGTGCGCGCGCGGCTGCGTCAGCGGCATCCCAAGAGCAATAAGATCGAATATCGCGACGTCGTGATGGACCGCGACCGTCGCGAGGTTATGCGCGGCGGCAAACCGATTGCGCTGACGGCAAAAGAGTACGCGCTGCTCGAGTATCTATTGCTGCACCGCAACAAAGTGCACACGCGCGACGAACTCTTCAACGGCGTCTGGGGCAGCGATTTCTTGGGTGATTCCAATCTCATCGACGTGTACATCCGCTATCTGCGCGGCAAGATCGACGAAGGATTCGACGACAAGCTGATCAGCACGGTCCGCGGCGTCGGCTATACGATCAAAGACTAGCGTGGCTCATCTTTCGCTCCGGTGGCGGATCGCGGCGGCGTACGCCGCGCTGCTTATTCTCGTGCTTGCCGGCATGAGCGGCGTCATCGTGTGGCGGCTGCAAACAATCCTTTTCAGCGAAGCGCGCGAACGCGTAAATACGACGATGAACGATATCGCGCAGCGTGTGGCCTCGGCGAACCCGTTCGGGATCAACGAACTCGCACCGGAAACCTTCGACCAGCTCTTCAGCAGCGCGAACCTCGTCCTCTGGGAATCGCCGAGCACGTTCATTCAAGTCGACAACGCCGGCGGTTACCCGATCGCACGCACACCGAACCTCGGCGCGACGAATATTCCACCGAACGACGCGATTACGCCGTCGCATGATACGGCGTTCCGCACCATCGGATTGAACGGCCGTCCGTTCCTCGTGGAAGACCGCCTCTTTCGCAGCGGCGACGCCGCGGCGATCGTCCATGTTGCGCAGCCGCTCGATGCACTCTATCGTACCTTCGAACAAGGCCGTCAGGCGATCGTCATGATCTTACTCGGCGGCGCCGTCGCCGTCATCGTGCTCTCATTCGTCATTGCATCACAAGCGATCGGTCCGATCACGGCGCTTTCGCAAGCGATGCGCGAAGTGGGTTCGGAACGGCTCGACGTGCGGCTCATCACGCACCGGCACGATGAAATCGGTGAATTGACTGCAAGTTTCAACGACCTGCTTGCGCGGCTCGAAGAAGCGTTTGCGCGCGAACGGCAGTTCATCTCCGATGCATCGCATGAACTCAAGACGCCGCTCACATCGATTAATGCAAACGCGCAGCTGCTGATCCGCTGGGGCGATCGCGACGAGGCCGTGCGTCGCGAGAGTCTCGAAACGATTGCGCGCGAGAGTGCTGCGCTTGCCGATATGGTCAACGGCATGTTGACGCTTGCAAAAGCCGATCGCGGCGACGATGTTCCCAAAGAGCCGCTGTCGCTCGGCATGGTCGCCGCCGATGCGGTGCGCGGAGCGCAACAACGCGCGAACGAAAAAGGCCTCGCGCTCGAATTCCAACGTCCGGAGCGTTCGCCGCTTGTCGAGGGGAGCGAACATCTGCTGCGGCAGATGATTGGGAACTTAATCGACAATGCGATCAAATTCACGCCCGCGGGCGGTGTTTACGTTCGTGTCGGCGGAAACGGCCGAGAGGCATGGGTGGAAGTCGCAGATACCGGCCCCGGAATTCCGGAAGCCGAGCTTGGTTCGGTCTTCGAGCGTTTCTACCGCTCGGATCGCGCACATTCGCGCAATGTGCCGGGAACCGGTCTTGGCCTTGCGATCGTACGCTCGATCGCGCGCGTTCACGGCGGTACTGTCACCGCTGCTCGCGCACCCGAGGGCGGGGCGCTCTTCCGCGTGGAGCTCCCCGTCATCGATGAATCGCTCACCGAGTCCTCATGATCGCCGTGCGCGACCGAACGTACAATCGGACCGTGGGATCATACGGACGGCGGGCGCTCGCGGGGCTCCTGTTCGTTTTCGCGTGCGCCGCAGCCGGCGTGACGCGCGCGAGTGCGGATACGCAGACGATTGCGACGAGCGGCGCGCCGGTCGTCTTCGCGCAATTGCAAGCGGGCGTCGTGACGGTCCGCACGTGGAATCGCACGGACGTTCAGGTTGACGCGGATCCGACGGTCAACGTGCGGCACATCGACCGCATTCCGGCGAATCTTCCGCCCGCGTTCACGTTCTTCTCGCAGACGATCGACACGCCCGACGGCCCGTTGATGCTCCCGCCGGAACCGTTTCTTATTCAGCCGCTCGATCCGTCGTCGTCGCACGATGCCGTCGCCTTTAACGGGTACGGTAATCTCACGATCACGGTGCCGAGTGGATCGCCGCTGCTCGTCACGCGCGTCGCGCAAGGCGAAGTGAGCATCGACGGGTATCACGGCGGAACGTTCTTCGCTACCGTTCGCGCGGGAATGCTGCGTCTCGACGACGTGAGCGGTACCGGCGGCTTTCAAGTAAACAACGGTCCTGTGCTCGTTCGCAATTCAACGTTGGACCGCATACGCGGGCGAACCGGACGCGGAAACATGTTTTTCGAGAATTGCACCGCGCGCCAAATCGAAGCAACGAGTTTGACGGGTTCGATCGTCTACGACAACGGCAGCTTTGAACCGGGACTCGCCCGATTCGAAAGCGCGCGCGGCAATATCGCATTGGGCATTGGCCGCGGCGGCGCGCAGATCGATGCGCATAGCGGCGACGGCCGGGTTCTGTCCGAAGGTTCGTTTCAATCCGGACCGGTCGTAACGGCAACAACCGAACGCGGCACTGTGATCTACTATAATGGCTCGCTTCGTTCGCATCCGGACTTGCGCCGCCAATTCCCGAGCCATGGCGAGCACCCCATACCCACGCGGACGCGGCGGCCGCCGCGTCCACGATAATTGCAGCAAGACATTACTTTTCTTTGCGCCGTGTGAACTGCATGCGCATGAGATGGTTCGGAATCTTCCCGCCTTGCACGTACCAATCTTGAACGAGATGATCCGTATCGATGACCTTCCACACCGTCGAATGAAAGAATACGGGATACGTGTCGATGTTCGTCGCGTCGCGGAATTCAAAGTCGATCACGCTCGGGTCGATTGAAGGGAGCGCGGTGTAGCGCGGCTGGTTTTTATAGTCGCAATAGTGGTCGGCGTACAGCTGACCGTCGACCACGTAGAAGATGGTCGCCGTTATCTGCTTACCGTTCATCAGCTCTTCGCCGAGCACCGCTGTGCCGTCGCCGAAAGGCTGAAAGATATCGGTCATTGTGCCGTTTTTGGTCGGCGCGTCCCACGTGCCGGTGAGCGATTCAATCATTTTCAATTGCGCCTGACCTGTTTGAAGGGTATCCGCCGCTACGGGTAACCCGACCCGCTCGACCAGCGCGAGCGCTGCAAGTACGATACACAGTAGTCTCATGCCACTAGGGTGCCATCTCCCTCGCTGCAGGAACCAGTGCCGCGCGTCATGAGTGCAGATCATGACACGAGTCACGGGACGGCCCTCGAGGCCGCATGCTACGATCTCCAATGATGCCCGTAAAGAGCCGCCTCTTACGTTCTGCCGGCGTGGCCATCGTGATCGCAGCCGGCCTGCGCGCGTGGTATGCAGCTGCGTTTGAACGAAATCAATTTGCCGCGATTCCACATGCGCCGCTGCTGTGGGCGCTGATCTACGCAGCGTTTGGCGTAGCGTATCTCGCACTGCTAAGTGATACGCCGATGCGGACAGCGGCACGCCGCGCGGTGGTGCTTGCTACGGCGAGTGTAACGTCGGTTGCTCTCGTGCTGCTGTATCCGAACTTTCTTACGACGTGTCTGCTCGTCGTCGTGATTTGGCATCTTACGCTGGCCACAAATCTGCGCGTCGCGCTCGTCGTCACGGCGTTACAGTCAGGTGTGCTCGCGCTTGAAAAATGTACCGGTGCGACCAACGTGATGGCGATGTCGTGGCTTGTCTTGATCGGCACGCTGGGTTTTCAACTCTTCGCGATGGCCGCGGCGCAGCTAGTGCGTAACGAAATCGACGCGCGTAATCGCCTCGCGCGCGCAAATGCAGAATTGGAAGCCGCTCAAGATCTCCTGCGGGAAACGGCCGCGTTCGGCGAACGCTTGCGCATCGCGCGCGATCTGCACGACATCTTGGGTCACGGGTTGACCGTTCTCACGATTCAGCTTGACCTTGCTGCGCGGCAATCCGATGGTGCGCTCAACGATCACCTAACGCGGACCCGCGCGATTGCGGCCGGTCTGCTCGATCAAGTGCGCGCCGTCGTCGGCGAGTTTCGCCAGCAAACGATCGATGTGCGCGCCGCATTACTTTCTCTCGCGCAAAACACCGGCGATCTCGACGTGCGCATCGCCGTCCCGGATGATCTTCGCGTAGACGATACGCCGCGCGCCGAAGCGCTCGTGCGTTGCGTCCAAGAGACCATCACGAACGCACTGCGCCACGCGGACGCGCGCACATTGAACATCACCGTCGTTCAGAACGAGTCCGAGATTTACGTCGAAGCTAAAGACGACGGCCATGCCGCGGGCAGCATCATCGAAGGCGCCGGATTGCGCGGGTTACGCGAGCGTTTCGCGCAGCTAGGCGGCGCGGTTTCAATCGAATCGCGCGACGACGGATTTCAATTGTGGGCACGCATGCCGTCGTTCGGTCCGGCAAAGTGATTCGCGTCACGGTCGCCGACGATCAAGCTCTCGTCCGTAGCGGCATCAGCGCGCTGCTTCGCACGTTCGAACACATCGACGTCGTTTCCGAAGCCGACGACGGCGAACGCGCGATCGAAGCGGTCCGCGAATCAAAACCCGATGTACTGTTGCTCGACGTACGCATGCCGAAACTCAGCGGAATCGAGGCGATCGAACGAATGTCACGCGGAGCGATTCTTCCGCCCACACTGTTGCTGACGACATTTGAAGACCCGTATGCGCTCGTTGCGGGCCTGAAGGCCGGCGCGCGCGGATATTTGCTCAAGGGCGTTCGTCCGGAAGTGTTGGTTGAGGCAATCGAAACGGTTGCGAACGGCGGCACGTATCTCTTCGCGCCGGCGCTTACTGCGCCGGAGGCGGCCGGCGATGCGCCGTCCGAGAAAGTCGAACTCACGCCTCGCGAGCGCGACGTTCTCGCGCTGCTCACGAGCGGTGTCAGCAATCGAGACATCGCCGAAGCGCTGTCACTGACCGAAGGCACCGTACGCAACCACGTCTCGAATATCTTCGTCAAACTCGGCGTCCGCGACCGCACAAGCGCCGTGCTCCAAGCCCTATCACGTCGATTAGTCTAAGGCAGCGCTGCTAGAATATCGTCCGTCGTTCCGACCTCGCCGAGCCGCGGAAAGATTCCGGCGAGCGAACGGTTGTGGTTCTCTTCGACCGTGTCCGTCATGGCATCCGACGCAAATGCGATGTTGTAGTTGTGCTCCCACGCGGAACGCGCGGTAGACTCAACGCCAATACTCGTCGAGATGCCGCAGAGAACGATCCCGGTAACGCCGCGGCGGCGTAGTTGCAGGTCGAGGTCGGTGCCGTAAAACGCGCCCCATTGATGCTTGAGAATCTTGATGTCGGACGGCTGCACGTCGAGTTCGTCGACGTATTCGACAAAGTCCGCCGGGAACGTCATTGGCGGCGCGTTCTTCGCAGCGTCGGTGCGCGTTTTTACCGCGTCCGCGCCGTCCGTTGCGTAGCCCACGTGAACGAGAACGACCGGAAGACTGCGCTTGCGGAACGCCTGTATCAGGCGCACGGAGTTCGCAACGACGACGTCGGGGGAATGCACAACGGGCATACGCACGATCCCGCGCTGCAGGTCGATCACCACCAGCGCGGTGCGAGGGTCGATTTCTGAAATTGCCATGAACGACTTACTCCTTTAGGCCGCCGTCCAAGGCGGATGCTACGGTGGGGATCAAGAGGTCCGTGAGTTCGGAGATGTCATCGAGGGCATCGAGGTTAAGGACCGCCTTCTGAATGGCAGTCTGACGCTTTGTCGTAATCACGGAGCGAGTGAGTGCGCGGTACTTTTCGACGATCTCGGCGTCGGTCAGCACGTGTTTGCCGGTGCCGCGCGGATGGGTGACGACCTTGTCGCGGGTGCTGCCGTCTTTGACCGTCACGCGCACGCGCGTGGTCAGCCTCTCGTCTACTGGGAGCTCGTCGTAGGCGTTGTTGTGGTGGGTTTCCGTGCGGTCGATGAGGTTCCAGACGTCGTCGTTGTTTATACGCTTCTCTGAGAACTGATCGATAAGCACTTCGCCGTCGCGGATTGCCGCTGCGACGACGTACGCGACATTCATCTGCGCGCCGATCGGTTGAAGCGGGCGCACCGCCTGCCAACCCCCGTGTCCGTACGCGGCCTCCGGCATGTCGATGTCGATTCGATCGATCTGGTCGGCCTGCAGTTTATCCTCCGAGCGTAGTTGCAGTGCGGCCTCTATAGCAGCGTGCAACAGGCCCATTGCGGCATGCGCCTTAACGGCGATCCGTTCGGTTTCCCAGACGGTACCGAGGCCGGCGTAGATCTCGTGCGCGTCGGGATGGTGACCCTCGCCGAACACGGACAGCCAACCGCCGTACTCCCCCTAAAACGCGCTTGATGCCGACGTAGCCGGAGGCCGCAAGCGCCGCGGCGATTAGGCCGCTACGAGCGGCGAAACCGTGCTGCATACGCTTGACCATCGATTCGAACTGCGCCGACATCAGGCCACCCGATTGAGTAGCGGCGATCCCAAGTGCGTCCTCGAAGCCGGCGGCGTCCAGTCCGTAAAGAGTTCCTGCGGACGCCGCGGCAGATAGGGTGCCGAAGACAGCGCCTGAGTGCCACCCGCGGGAGAGCATTTCCAAGCCTCCGAGCGCTTGGCCAACGCGCGGCCCCGTCTCGTAACCGAGGATCGCGCCCAGCAGGAAACGACTGCCGGAGACCCGGCCGACCTGCTGGACCGCCGCGAGCATAGCCGGTATGACAAGCGAGTTGCTATGCAGAGGCGCGAGCGGGTGATAATCGTCGAGTTCGAACCCCTGAATGAAGCTAGAGTTGAGCATCGCGGCCGATGGCGGACTGGTGGTTCGGCCGCCCCACCCTATGAGCGGGGACTTCCCGCCGCCGTCGAGGTTGGTGAGGCCCTCAACGCCTTTACGGGAGACGGGGAGCTGGGCGCCGACGAGCGCGCAGGCGACGCCGTCGAGCAGCAGATGCTTTGCGTGGTTGCGGACGGAGCTCGGAATGTCGTCCAGCGTTGTCTTGGCGAGCCAGGTGGCGAGCCGGCCGGTGGGCCCATTTGGGTCGGTAGCGGCGCGGCCCGGCTGGACCGCCGCGTCATTATCAATACGTGTGCAGGTGGAAGTCACGATTGGGTTTCTTTCAGGCGTCGATAATACGGCGAAGAAGCGGAAGCGCGGCGGCGAGAGTACGTTGCTCAGAAGCGGAACACGTTTCTTCAATCGTTCGCGCGAGCCAGGCGTTGCGGTCGGCGCGACTGCGGTCGAGCTTCGCGCGCCCGGCCTTCGTCAGCGAAATCAGTTGCTGCCGCCCGTCTTGCGGGTCGGCGGTCCTGCGCAATAGCCCGTCTTGTTCTAAAGTGTGAACCGTCGCGCTCATCGATTGTGGGCGAACGCCCTCCGCAGCGGCTAGGGCGCTCAATGTCATTGGACGATCGTCGCCGATCCGCCCGAGGGCCGATCGTTGGGACACGGTCAGTTCGTCAGCTGCGTCTTCAACCCGCAAGCGATGCAGCATGCGACGTACGGCGACGCGAAGTTCGCTCGCTAACTCGGCCGTATCCATCGTCGTCTTCGTCACGATCTTCAGTTTACCTGAGCAGTCTACCTGAAGATATGACCGAAGTCGAAGGATCGCGACGCGAGTTTGAATCGAGGCGATCCTTCGACTGCGTTCGCTTTGCTCACTTCGCTCAGGATGACAGGCGCCGCTAGAGCAAATACTTGCGCATCATGGCCATGTCGAGTTTGAAGGTGTGTTGGGGGAGTACGGCTTCGATGCCGTAGCCGCAGGCTTCGAAGAAGCGTTGTGCGCTGCGTTCGTGCGGGACCATCACGGTCATCTTGTGGCAGTTGTAGTAATTCGCGACGTCGCCCATCTCGGAGACGATTGCACGCGCGATGCCCTGACGGCGGTGATCGGGTGCAACGATGAGACGTTCGATTTCGCCTAACGATGCCGCAACTTTGAGCGTCCCCGCCGCAACCACGTCGTCGCCGTTTTTTACTGCGAAGCCGTAGCGCGCTTCGTGCCAGATTACCGGGAACTCGTAGAACGCTCGAAGACTTTCACGCTCGTACGTTCGATAGAACGCGTCGAGCGCTTCCAGTGGAACCCGAAGGACGTCAAATGGCAACCGACGCCACCTCAGTCGTCATGTCGACTTCCAGATTATCGCGCGCGGCGATGGCGCGGATGCCGAGATCATCTTCCAATGTTTGCGCCAGCGCTTGCGGGTCGGCTTCGAGCATCTTCGTTCCGAAATGCTGCATGATCGCGACGCGCGGGCGAACGCCTTCGATCACTTCACGCGCTTGATCCCACGTGAGGTGATCGACGTCCATGCCGTCGCGGAATCGCAGCACGTTGATGATCAACACATCGGGACGCGCCTGCGCGTAATCCTCCACCAACGCATCGAAGTATCGGCCGCAGGGGAGATAGGAAACGCGAAGATCGCCGTGCGTAAAATGCATCCCGTACGTTTCAACGGCATGTATGTGACGAATCGATGCGCGGATCTCGACGTTGCCGACGCGATACGGGCCGCCGCGTTCCGTAACGGTGTCGATGCGCTCGACGAATCCTTGCGCGTACGGAAGCACCGTCGGTTCGTCGATGAGCGCATCTTCTGGCGCAAGCAAAATGCCGCGCTTGCGAAATCCGCCGGAGGTCATCGCCTCGATCATCGCCGTCACATCGCCGGCATGATCCAGATGCTTGTGCGAGAGCGCGATCGCATCGAGCTCCCGGGGATTGAACGGAGGTGTATGCGAGAGCGCGCGCACCAGCGCGCCCGGACCAGGATCGACGTGAATCTGCGTCTCGCCGAACCGAAACCACATCCCACCCGACGCACGCAACTGACGCGCAACGACGAATCGCGCGCCGCCGCTTCCAAGAAAAGTTACCGAATCCAAAACGTGGACTCGATTAGGCTAAATTGCGGGCCTTTCCCGGTTCGTGCTTGCTCGCGTAGAGCACGAAGAACTGATCGAGGTTCGATCGATACTGCTCCAGCGCCGCGCTCCAGAGACGAAGCGCGGCACATCCCGCTTCGGTAACGGTGTAAATCCGCCGAGCGGGTCCCTGATCTTTGGGATCCCACCACGACGAGATGTATCCGTCGCGTTCAAGCTGGCGAAGCGCCCGGTAGACGGTACCCGGATCGGTGATCACGTCGAACTTTTCTTTGAGTTCTTTCATGATCTCGTAGCCGTGCAGATTGTGGTCTTTGAGCATGACCAGAAGCCATGCCATCAAGTAATTCTTAGGGGTTCCCCTGGGTGGCAAACCGCTATCGCGTAAAGTGCTGGTGTCGAAACCCGTATCGATCATACGGGCCCTCCACCGTACGGTGCGGCCGTGTGCTCCTCCACGAACATACCTGTGCCGGTCCTTCCGAAGTGGGTCTTTTGAACCAGACCCCTGTACAACCCGGCGGTAGTTTTACGCCTATGAAAGTCTGACCTGCGCTCAAAGTCGCAGCTTTTCAGGTACTTTCGGTACCAGTTTCCTACGCGTTCATTCGGCCAAATGGTATCATCTACGAATGAAATACGTCCCTACCGCCGATTTTATGCAGGATTTATTCGGCGGGCCGGTCTCGCGCCGCACGCTTTTGGAACGATTATGCGCCAACTCGGACATCGCCGCGATTGCGGCAGAACACGGGGTCGGCAAGGACGAGCTGTTCGCGGCCCTCGCGGGGGACGAGACGAGCGACGCCGGCAGCCGCCTGCGTCAGGCGGTCAGCAAGATGCGGGAGGCTACGACGGAACTGCCGCGCGGCAACGCGTTTCCGCCGGACCTCGATAGCGCGACGGACGGTGCGCTGGAGTTGATCGGGCTCTTCGTCAACCCGCTGGCGACGACGTCGATGATTCTCAATACGTCTCCGCCCGCGCTCGAGGATGCAGCGCGCGCGATCGATCCGCGTCTTTCGCTTGCCTCGTACGCATCGCGCGTCTTCCGGGTGCTCGCTGTCCAGCATCCCCGGCTCGCCGATGCGCTGACGAACGCGGCGAACGCGCTCGAACGGGCGTAGTTACGCGAGCGCGGCAACGTGCGGAAACGTTCCGCCGAGAATTTTTTGTGAGGGGCGCCCGAGCCAGCGCTCGAGCACCGTTGCGTAGACGCTACGGAAATCTGTTGTAAACGCGACGTTCCCCATGTTCGTCTTTTGCAGATCGGGGACCGATCCGTAGGTTCCGCCTTTGACGCCTCCGCCGATGAGAAAGAGCGGCGATGCTTCACCGTGGTCCGTTCCGCGGCTTCCGTTTTCCGCGATGCGTCGTCCGAATTCGCTAAACGTCATGGTCAGCACGCGCGTGTCGTTTCCGTGCGCGTGAAGATCCTGGTAGAAGGCGGCGATCGCATCCGAGAACTCGCGCAGCAGCCGGTCCTGCGTTGCTTTTTGGCTCACGTGCGTATCGAAGGAACCGTGCTGGACATAGAGCACACGCGTTCCGAGGTTGCTTCCGACGATCTGCGCCGCGAGCGCTAAGCTGCGGCCGAGCGGCGTCGGAGGATACGGCGCATCCGTCTTATAGCCTGCAACGAGCTTCGGCAGCTCTTCGGACCCGCGCTGCGCGTGATCTTCGATCTCGGCAATGTGCGCGAGATACGGAGATGCGAACGGAAACTTGTTGTCTCCCACGAGTTGCGAATACGTCTTGCGCGCAAACGCATTGCGATCGCTTACGAGACCGTATCCGTTCAACTGCGCGACGGCGGGCACGTCGACGGAATTCGACACGAGCACTTCAGGTAAGACTTGCGCGAGCGCAAGCCCGTTGAATAGATTGTCCTTGGGCAGATTCACGTCGTCGAGATAACGCCCGAGCCATCCGGTATGTTCGTAGCGATCCGGCGCCGCGGTCTGCCAAATCTCCGTGGAACGGAAGTGTGAGTGGTCGGGATCAGGATATCCGACGCCTTGAACGATTGCAACGTTGCCCTTATCGTAGAGCGCCTTGAACGATTGCATCCCAGGATTGAATCCGATCTGCGCATCGATCGCGAGAACGTCGCTGCGCGGAATCGCAAGCGTCGGACGCATTTGGTAGTACGCGTCGTTTCCGTGTGGAACGACGCAATTCAATCCGTCGTTACCGCCCTGTAAGTTGAGGAGCACAAGAACGCGATTCTGCGCCCCTGGAAGTCCGGGCAACGGAGTGTCGGCGAGCGCGCGCGCGAAGACGTGATCGACATTCGCGACGACTGCGAGTCCGGAGAGTGCGCCGAGTACGAACTTACCGCGTTTCATGAAAATCCTTTTGTCCGTTGTTGGCCTAAGCGAGTTGGTAGGCGGGCATTGCCATCGTCAAGTACGCGGCCCCGCGAACGCGTTCTTGAAAATTTTCGACGCCGAACGATTTGAGAGCAGAGGTCGAGTCACCGTTCAAATAGGAGAACAGTTGCGCGCGCGCGATGTCGGGCGCGTCTCCTTGCAGGAGCATTTGTATCAACTCGAATGATGCGCGTTTTGCATCATCCACCGGTATCTCTTCCAGCCAAGCGCAGTCTCCCATCATGCGTGAATTGCTGAGCTGCGCCAGGAAGTTTTGCCGCGCGATGATCGTCTGCGATGTGATCCAGTTTGCACCGCCCGGCCATCCCGCAACATTGGGCGGATAAAAGAGAATCTGTCCCATCTGATTGAGCGCGCGTGGAGCGCTGCGGTCGATCTGAGGAAGCGCAAACGCCTTATGCGTTCCGACAACAAACTCGACGGGACTTTTCACGATCGCGCGATACGCCCGTTGCGAGAAAAAGACGTTACTTTGCAGCAGCGTTGACATCACTGGCGCGAGATTGAAGTCGTATTTGCGTATCACGGCGGCGAGTGCATCGACGAGTTGCGGCTCCGGATCATTATAGACGAAATACCCAAGTAAGGTGCCTGCCCAGAATTTACACGCTGCAGATTGTTGATAGATTATCGAAACGATATCGGCACCGTCGAAGTTCCCGGAGCGACCGAGGAATGACTTGGTTCCGCTGTCGTGAATGCGAGGATTGTCGACAAATTGTCCGGTTCGGCGATTAACGGTCCAGCCGGTAAAGGCACGCGCGGACTGGCGGATGTCTTCTTCGCTGTAATTTCCGTGACCGAGCGTAAACAGCTCCATCAGTTCGCGCGCGTAGTTTTCGTTTGGATGATCTTTGTTGTTGCTCGCGTTGTCAAGATAGAGCAGCATCGCCGGATCTTTGCTCACAGACAGTGTCAGCTCACGGAGATTTCCAAGCGCATTCGTGCGGAAGAGTTGATTTTGATTGTAGACGTAGCTCGGCCAGACGCCCTTTTGAATCGCCGCCGTCGTAAAGTGGCCATGAAAGAAGAGCGTCATCTTCTCTTGCAGCGGCGCAGACGTCGTCAGCATGCGATTGAGCCACCACATCTGCATCGAAATGATGGACTGGCGCGCGTCCATCCCAATCGTTTTGAGCGCTTCCATGCGCTGATCTTTGGATAAAGCGAGCAGCGAGGTGAGTTGCGGATCGTACACATCGGGCGGTTGCGCAGCTTGCGAAGTGTCGGGAAAATGAACGAGCGACTTCACGACGTCGTGCGGATTGCTCCGTGCGGCGGCTGCGATCTCTTGCGGCGTTCCACCGAAGCCTGCGCGACGCAAGAGATGTGCCGCCAGACGTTCATCCCAATTTCCGGTATACGGAGCGAGGGCCGTACCTATTTCAAGCGCGCCCTCCGGACGATTCAATCCCGAAGCCATATCTCTATTGAACGAAGCGAGCGCCCCGAATGTCATGAAGGACGGGTTAAGGCAGTCGCTTGCCGAACCAGCCGCCTTCGTGAGCCTTATCGAATCGCGCCTCGACCGCCAAAGTGACGCGTTTGCACGCAATGCCGAACGCATGTCGACCCTGGTTTCCGAATATCGCGAACGTCTCGAAGCCGTGCGCGCCGGCGGCGGACCGGAAGCAACGGAGAAGCATCGTAAACGCAACAAGCTGACGGCACGCGAACGGATCGACGAGCTGATCGATCCGGATTCTGATTTCCTCGAATTCTCCGCGCTTGCAGCGTACGACATGTACGGCGGTGACTCGCCGTCGGCCGGAATCATCACGGGGATCGGGTGCGTTGAGGGCCAGCAGTGCGTGATCATCGCGAACGATGCGACGGTCAAGGGCGGCACGTACTACCCGATGACGGTTAAGAAGCATCTGCGTGCGCAAGAGATCGCTGACCAAAATCATCTGCCGTGTATCTATCTGGTGGATTCGGGCGGTGCGTTTCTACCGCTGCAAGCGGACGTTTTTCCCGACCGCGATCACTTCGGACGGATCTTCTACAATCAGGCGCGCATGTCGGGCAAACGCATTCCGCAGATCGCCGCGGTCATGGGATCCTGCACCGCAGGCGGCGCGTACGTTCCCGCGATGAGCGACGAAACAGTGATCGTCAAAGGCACGGGAACGATCTTTCTCGGCGGTCCGCCGCTCGTCAAGGCCGCGACCGGCGAAGAAGTCACGGCCGAAGAGCTGGGCGGCGCCGACGTGCATACGCGCATCTCAGGCGTTGCGGATCACTTCGCCAACGACGACCATCATGCGCTGGGCATGGTGCGCGAAATCGTGCGCAACTTGCACCGCGAACTGCCGCGCCAATGGGATCGTGAAGAACCGCGGCCGCCGAAGTACGATCCACGCGAGATCTACGGCATCATTCCGGCGGATAGCCGTATCGGCTACGACGTACGTGAAATCGTTGCACGTCTCGTTGACGGATCGGAATTCCACGAATTCAAGGCACGATATGGAACGACGCTCGTCTGCGGATTCGCCCATATCGAAGGTCACCCGATCGGTATCCTCGCGAACAACGGCATTCTGTTTAGCGAAAGCGCACTCAAGGGCGCACACTTCATCGAGCTGTGCACGCAGCGTGGAACGCCGTTGCTGTTCCTGCAGAACATCACGGGCTTCATGGTGGGCAAGGAATACGAAAACGGCGGTATCGCCAAGGACGGCGCCAAACTCGTCACTGCTGTGGCGTGCGCCGAAGTGCCGAAGTTTACCGTCGTAATCGGCGGCAGTTTTGGAGCCGGAAACTACGGCATGTCCGGGCGCGCCTATTCTCCGCGACAACTTTGGATGTGGCCGAACGCGCGCATCAGCGTTATGGGGGGACCGCAAGCCGCAAGCGTGCTGTCGACCGTCAAAGGCGATATGACGCCGGAAGAAAAGGCGAAATTCGAAGCGCCCATTCTCGAGAAATACGAGCGCGAGGGGAATCCGTATTACTCGACGGCGCGCTTGTGGGATGACGGCATAATCGATCCGCTCGATACGCGGCGCGTGCTTGCTATCGGACTCGACGCCGCGGCGAATGCGCCGCAACCGCCGACCCACTTTGGCATTTTTCGTATGTAATGTACCGAACGGTTCTGGCGTACGCCGGCATGTGCCTCATTTGGGGCACGACGTGGCTCGCGATCAAGATTGGCTTACACACACTGCCGCCGCTCACGGGCGTCGGCCTGCGGTTCGTCATCGCCGGCGTATTTCTCTTCGGCGTTGCCGCGTTCGCTGGAGCACTTCGGCCTGCACGAGAGATTCCGTGGAAGCTCGTCGCGGTGTTGGCGACGACGCTTTTCGGATTGAATTACATTCTTACGTATGTCGCTGAAACGCGGCTTGATTCGGGCCTCGTTTCCGTCCTCTTCGGGACGCTGCCCTTTTTCACGTTCGGTATTGGCCACGTGATGGTTGGCGAGCGCACGACGCCGCGCATTTGGATCGGCGCACTGATTGCCTTCGCCGGCGTTGCGGTCATTTCGCTCGCTGGACAAGTCAGTGGTTCGCCACTCTTTGCGCTCTGCGCGATCGCAGCCGCAGCCGTATCGTCATTCGCGAACGTGTACGCGAAGCGTCACTCGCATCACGATCCGCTGCTGACGCTTCCTCCGTCGATGTTGCTTGCCGGCGGCGTGATTCTCGTCGCCGGCTTGATCTTCGAACGTACGAACTGGGCTGCGGCATTTACACCGCCGTCGCTCGTCGCGCTGCTCTACCTCGCAATCTTCGGAAGCGGCATCGCGTTCTTTCTGAATCTCTGGGTGCTCAAACGGCTGCCCGTTTGGGTCGTCGGCATGTCATCGCTGATCTTTCCAGTGATCGCGATTACCGTCGGTATTCTATTCGGCGGCGAGCATTTCGGCTGGCGGGAACTCGTCGGTTCGCTCCTGGTGATCGCCGGCATGGCGATCGCGCTCGTCAAGCGTGCGGAAACGAATTTGGATAGTACTTATAGTACCGCGGAGATTCAATCCACTTCCCGTTCGAGTACTTGAGCGTCGCCGTCGCTTTCGGCTTCGTCGGGCAGCACATCGGCGCGCTGCCGTTATAATACGGACCGCTCAGTTGCAAATACGCATCGCCGTTCGTAGTCTTGACGATCTTCACGTTGAGGTCGCATCCGTTCTCGACGGTGACAGCCGGCACAACCTTGTTCGTTTTTGAGTCGTAGCGAAAGACCGTCAGATCCGCGGATCCGCAGTCAGCGCCGGATTGATGCGTCTGTACGACGAGTTGCTCGACGCCCGGTCCCATCAACTGTGCAGCGCCGGCAATTTCCGCCGACTGACGCGGGAACCACAGGTTCGCGCCTTTGGCCTTTTCCAGTTTGTCGAGCGGTCCGCCGTTCTTCGGTGACTGATACCGCAGATGGTAGGTCGAGCCGTCGATTTGGTAGATCGAGACGTACCACTGATAAAAGGTCTCCGCGTTACCCGATCCGACAGCCTTTTTGCTGATAACACCGCGCCACTGGCTATGCATCGCCTGGCCTGCGAGATACACCACCTGACTTTGGACGACGTTCCCCGGCGGCGCGGGCACGAATGACAAATGGGGCGGCTCTTCCGCACGGAGAGGTTGTGATATTAGGACGAGCGTTGCGGCAAGTACGGCGAGGGTGAGACGTTTCACGTTAGCTCCTTCAGCATCGAAAACGACTATCGGATTGTGAAGCAACCTATGGCGCAAGAACCCGTGTCATCCTGAGCGGAGCGCCGCAGGCGCGCAGTCGAAGGATCGCCTCGATTCAATCGCACGATGCGCTCCTTCGACTTCATTCGCTTCGCTCACTGCGCTCAGGATGACACGGGAGTTTCTCATGTGTACACGAGTTATCGCACTGGCTGCGCTTCTCACGCTATCGCTGATCGCGTTCCCGCCGCGCGTATCGGCGCAAGACAACGCAAACCCACCCGTCATGACGGGAGCCGAGACGGCGACGGTCACGGCAAAAGTCGTCTCGATCGATTACAATAAGCGCATCATCACGTTGCAAGATGCGGACGGCAGTACTGCTACGTATCAAGTTAGTCCGTCGATCAAACGTTTCGACGCCATCAAGGTCGGTGACACGATCAGCTTCGTCTATCAACGCTCGATGGCGCTGAACATGGTGAAAGCGGGAACAGCAGCAATACCGTCAGCATCATCGAGTCCGATCGTGACGGAACTTGCCGGCGCGAAGCCGGGCGGCATGGTCTCGCAAACATTGACGACGACCGTGACGATTCAAGCAATGGATAAATTTAAACCGTCGGTTACGGTAAAAACACAAGACGGCCGCGTCCTAACGCTCGCCGTTCGAAATCGAGACTTGCTTAGCGGATTCAAAGTGGGTGACGTCGTTCAAGTCACCTATTCGCAAGCGATGATGATCGCGGTGAAGTAGGCGTTACACCTAGATCCCCGCGTACCACTCGTATCCCTGATCTTCCCAATAACCGCCGCCGCCGGAGTAGATCGTAGCGAACGAACCGACGAGTTCGATGCGCTCGACCCACTTCGCGCTCTTGTATCCCAGTTGCGTGGGCACGCGCAGACGGACCGGAGCGCCGTGGTCCGGGTCGAGCGGCGCGCCGTTCAAACCAAGTGCGAGCAGGGTTTGCGGATGCGATGCTTGATGGAGATCGAGGCTCTCGTAATACGGCATGTTTTGGTCGTCGCGATCGAAGCAATGGAAGACGACGTAACGGGCGTCGCTACGCGGACGCACGGCGGCGAGAAAATCGCGTAACGGTACGCCGCTCCACTTGCCGATCGCACTCCAGCCTTCGACGCAATCGTGGCGCGTGATCTGCGTTGTTTGCTTCATCGCCTGGAGTTGGGCGAGCGTGAAGGCACTCCGGTGCTCTACGGCGCCGTCGACGACGAGGCGGTACGGCTCGAAGCGGCGCGCGACGAGCCGCTCGTAGCGCGAGTCGCTCGGCGTCGGCAATCCGTTCACGCGAAAATCGCGGTCGATGTCGCTCTCGCGATATTCGCGCGCGAGCCCATGCGTGCCGATCACCTTATGGTTCAAGCTCTGCGCGGAGCCGAGAAGCTTATGGAATGAGCCGTTCTCGTTCAGCGCCGTTCCGATCGGCGAACAGGCTGCAAGCGCTGACGAAATCGAGGTCGCGATAAAAAGACGCCGGTTCATGGCCCCACCACGTCATGCTCACCGGGGCGATACCATCCGGTGATCATCGAATTCATCTGGTTGACGACACCTTGCGTGAGCACTTGGAATGTATGTACGACGAAGAACGCGAGCAACAGCAGCATCCCGACGAAGTGCCACAACCGTGCGAATTGTCTGCCACCGAAGAACCACGTTAGCGGCTGGGCAATCGCATCGACGCCCGGTGAGAGCGCAAGACCGGTCAAAACTACGAGCGGCGCAATGATAAGTCCGATACTCGTATACGCGGCCTTCTGCAACGGATTGTAGATGCCGTGCGGCGGCGGTTCTTTGCGCAGACGCAAATAGTACGCTTGCATGGGCCACAGCTTCGGTATGTCGCTCGGCCGCAGCACCATCTCGCTCAAGTTGCCCTTGATCGCGGATGAAACGAGCCACGCAACCCAACATGCAGCTGCAAACCACGCAAAAAACAAGTGCCAGCGACGACCGTCGGCGAGGTCTTGATATGACGGAATCGTGATCCAGCTCGGGAACGCGCGCGCGGTTCGTCCGCCCATGCCGTCATCGGTATAGCCCAGCCATCCCGTCGTGTTAAACGTGCGCCCGAAGATCGTTGTCTTTCCAACACCTTGGGCAGGTGCATCGATCGACAGCACGCGTCGCGACGGATTCGACTTATCGGAGGCATCCAGATAGGGGGCGGCGTTGAAAATCTGGAGCCCGCTGGAGACCAGCACGCCGAAGGCGATCACCCAAAACCAGTGGCTCAGCCGCGTCAAAACGGCATACCGGTAGACCTTGCGCCCCATCTGCATACCACTATAACGCATTCAAGGCACGGCCGGATGAGAAGCCGAACCAGGACGGGCCCATGTCTACCATCACGATCTCTTCGCAAGCGCGGGTCGCGCGGGTTACGCTCGCGCGGCCCGAAGTTCGCAATGCTTTCAACGCCGACGTCATCCGCGAGCTGCGCGACGCGTTCGTCCGCCTTTCCGGCGACGACGACGTTCGGGCGGTCGTGCTGGCCGGCGAGGGGCCGTCGTTCTGCGGCGGCGCCGACATCAATTGGATGCGCGGCGCGCTGGATCTGAGTTACGACGAGAACGCCGCGGACGCCGAAGCCATGAGCATGATGTTCCGCGCAATCGATCGCTGCGCCAAACCCGTTATCGGACGCATACACGGCGCGGCACTCGGCGGCGGCTCTGGTCTCGCGGCCGTTTGCGATATCGCAATTGCGAGTGACGATGCGCTCTTTGGATTCACCGAAGTCAAACTCGGGATTATCCCAGCGGTGATCTCACCGTTCGTGCTCGCGAAAATCGGTCCGTCGCACGCGCGTGCGCTCTTCCTTACCGGCGAACGTTTCGATGCAGCGCGCGCGCTGCACATCGGTCTCGTGCATCGCGTCGTCACCGCGGAGCAGCTCGACGCCGCGGTCGACGAGGCGCTCGCGCAGATCATGACGAGCGGACCAGAAGCTGTCGCGGCAGCGAAGGCGCTCGTCGCGAGGGTGGCTGCAGCCTCGTATGATGAAACGCTGGGCATTACGAGCAGCGCCATTGCAAAACAGCGCACGAGTCCCGAAGGTCAAGAGGGGTTGCGCGCATTCCTGGAACGCCGTAAAGCGAGTTTCGCACAATGATTCAACGTCTCTTGATTGCCAATCGCGGCGAGATTGCGGTACGCGTCGCGCGCGGCGCACGTGAAATGGGAATCGCACCGCTCGGAATCTATTCCGAAGCCGATGCAAACGCATACCACCTCTCGTTTATGGACGATGCGCGCTGCATCGGACCTGCGCCGGCGACGGAATCGTATCTCAATATCGACGCCGTCATCGCCGCAGCGGTCACTATGAAGGCCGACGCGGTGCATCCCGGCTACGGTTTTCTCTCAGAACGTTCGGCATTTGCGAAAGCAGTGCGCGACGCAGGCTTGATCTTCGTCGGTCCGACGCCCGAAGCGATGGCCGCAATGGGGAGCAAAATCGAAGCTAAGCACCGCGTTCGCAAGGTGAACGTTCCGACGGTTCCGGGATACGACGGCGACGATCAATCGCCGCAGCGCCTGCGCACGGAAGCCGCGAATGTCGGATTTCCGCTTCTCATCAAAGCCAGCGCCGGCGGCGGCGGACGCGGCATGCGCGTCGTCGAATCAATTGATGAATTCCATGAAGCGCTTGCGGCAGCCAAACGTGAAGCGCTCGCGGCGTTCGGTGACGACGCGGTGCTGCTCGAGCGATACTTGCGCGAGCCGCGCCACATAGAGTTTCAAGTGCTGGCCGATTCGCATGGCACGACGATCCATCTGGGCGAACGCGAATGTTCGATCCAGCGGCGCCATCAAAAGATCGTCGAAGAAGCACCATCGGTCGCGCTTTCACCGGAACTGCGCGCCGAGATGGGCGCCGCTGCCGTACGCGCGGCAGAATCGGTCGGCTATCAAAATGCCGGCACGTGCGAATTCATGCTCGATTCCGACGGCTCGTATTACTTCCTGGAAATGAACACCCGCCTGCAAGTCGAGCATCCGGTGACGGAACTTGTTTACGGTGTCGATCTCGTGCACTGGCAACTGCGCATCGCAAACGGCGAACGCCTGACGATCTCGCAAGAGGATGTGCGCCCACGTGGATGGGCCATCGAAACGCGCATCTATGCGGAAGATCCCGCGAATCACATGCTCCCGTCGACAGGAACGATCACAAAATGGGAACCGGCGGAAGGGCCGGGCGTTCGTGTGGATTCTGGCGTGCAAACTGGGAGCGAGGTGAGCGTCTACTACGATCCGATGCTCGCGAAGCTCATCGTGTACGGCACGGAACGCACGCACGCGATTTCGCGATTGCAACAAGCACTCGAGCATTTCCGCATCGAAGGCGTGCGGGCGAACGTGCCGCTGCTCTTGTGGATCGCGCGCGACGAGTGGTTTATCGAAGGACGCACGACGACGAATTTTCTCGCGGAGCGCTTGGATGAGTCGATCTTTACACGCAAAGACGTCCCGCGCGAAGCGGCGATGCTCGTCGCGGCGTCGATGCTTGCCAATCGGGACGTGCCGTGGCGCATGGGTGCGGTCGGCATGCCCGTACGCATTGCATCGAACGGTGTGTCATTCGTTGCCGCAGCGGATGCTACGAACGATGCGAACGTCTTTCGCTTGACCGGCGATCTCGAGGGCGAGATCGACGTTCGCAAGGTGCACGGAAACGTGGAGCGCAGCGGCGGCGGGTGGATCGCGCACCTCAACGCGCAGACGTACCGCTTCGAGCGCATCCCCCCGCCGTCGGCGCACGGAGGGACTGGAGGCGGAGCTGGAGCGGGTTCGGACGGCAGCGTGACCGCGCCGATGCCGGGGAAGATCGTAAAAATCGCCGTACGCGAAGGCGAACAGGTGGCGGAGCGCGAGCTCTTACTCGTTCTCGAAGCGATGAAGATGGAACACCGCATCGAGGCGTCGCTCGATGCGACGGTGCGCGCGGTGCTCGTAAAAGAAGGCGACATTGTCGCCGGCGGTGCGCCGCTGGTGGAACTCGGATAGCGTTTGCAGAGGTCGTAGAACACATGGCACTCCCGAAATCCGTAAAACTCGTTGAGATGGGACCGCGCGACGGTCTGCAAAACGAGCACGCGGTCATCAGCACCGACGATAAAGTCCGCTACATCGATCTGCTTGCGGAGACGGGATTACAGTGGATCGAAGCGACCTCGTTCGTTAGCCCCAAGGCGATCCCGCAACTCGCGGATGCGGCGGAGGTCTTTTCGCGCATTCGGAAAGCGCCCGGCGTGCGATATCCCGTGCTCGTCCCGAACATGAAGGGTTACGAACGCGCTAAGGCTGTTGGCGTTGACGCCGTCGCGGTTTTCACCGCAGCGTCGGAAACGTTTACGAAGCGCAACATCAATATGACGATCGATGAATCGCTCGAGACGTTTCGCGACGTGGTTCGCGCAGCGAAGAACGACGGCATGTGGGTGCGCGGATATGTTTCGACGGCATTCGGCTCGCCCTTCGGCGATACCGTGACGCCCGCAATGGTTGTCGATGTGAGCGTGAAGCTCATGGAAATGGGATGCGACGAACTCTCGATCGGCGATACGATCGGCGTCGGCGTTCCGAGTCAACTCGACGAATTGATCCCCGCGCTCGCGAAGAAAATCTCGCTCGATCAATTAGCGTTTCACTTCCACGACACGCGCGGAACAGCGCTGGCGAATCTCTACGCCGCGCTGCAGCACGGCGTACACATCTTCGATAGCTCCGCCGGTGGCTTAGGTGGATGTCCATACGCGCCCGGCGCAACGGGCAACGTCGGCACCGAGGACGTGATCTACTTGCTGAACTCGATGAACGTCGAAACCGGAGTCGATCTTGCGAAGGTTCGCGCCGCATCGCGCTTTATTCGCGGCGTGCTCGATCACGATCTTACGAGTAAGGCGTTTGCGGCGTTCGAAGCCGCCGACGCGCGTGCCGCCGCAATGACGACGGCACCGTGATCCTACGCGCGGGAATTCTCTACGACGGCACGCTGAACGAACCACGTCGAAACGTCGATATCGAAGTCGCCGGCGATCGTATCGTCGACATTCGAAATGCCGGTGAAGGAAGCCAATACGACCGCTCAGCGCCATGTGTGACGCCGGGACTCGTGAACGCGCACGTGCATCTGGAGATGAGCGGCGAACCGGACACGATGGGTTCGCTCGCGTCGATGACGCAGAACCAACGCGTGTTACGCGCAGTCGAGAATGCATCGAAAACGTTACGCTCGGGCGTAACGACGGTTCGCGACGTCGGCTCTTCGTATGGCGTTTCCAGCGATGTGCGCGACGCGATTGACCGCGGCCGCATTCCCGGGCCGCGGATGCGCGTTGCGGGGGCCGTGTTGTGCATGACCGGCGGACACGGACATTTCGTCGGACGTGAAATCGACGGGCCGTGGGACGCGCGCAAAGCGGTGCGCGAACAAATGAAAGCAGGCGCTGATTGCATCAAAATGATTGCGACGGGCGGCGTGCTGACCAAAGGCGCCGTGCCCGGAAACGCGCAACTGTTGCCGGAAGAGCTCGTCGCGGGAATCGACGAGGCGCACCGGCACGGCATGCGCGTCGCATCGCACGCAATCGGAACCGAGGGAATAAAGAACGCGCTTCGCGCGGGCATCGATTCAATCGAACACGGGCATTTGCTCGATGAGGAAGCGATCGAACTTTTCAAGGCAAACGGGGCCTATCTGGTGCCCACACTCACCGCACCGACGTGCATTCTCGAACATGCGCACGACGGTTCACAGCCGGAGTTCGTCGTGCGCAAAGCCCAGGCGTTGACCGAAGCAATGACAGCGAACATTCGCCGCGCGTACGAGGCCGGCGTAAAAATAGCCGGCGGCTCGGATGCGGGCACGCCGTTTAACTATCACGACAATTATGCGTACGAAGTGGAATTGATGCATCGTCTGCTCGGGATGAAGCCTCAGGGCGCACTGCACGCCGCTACGGCGGTTGCTGCGGAGTTGATCGGACTGCATCGTGGCATCATCGCACCCGGTGAGCCGGCGGACATTTTGCTACTCAGTGCCGACGTAGGTTCCGATATTCGCGCATTCCGTCAGCCAGAGGCAGTGGTAAAAGCCGGCGCCATCGTCGACAAATAACCGAGGGTCGCGCCTCGTACGTGGGTAAACGAGCCCGGTGATGAATCTCACTGGGCTCAAACTTGCCGTCCTGGCTCCTATTTCATGGCCGACGCCCCCGCCGGGTTACGGACCGTGGGAACAGATCGCGTTCAACATCGCCGACGGAATGCGTAGGCGTGGGGCCGATGTGACGCTGTTCGCGCCGGGGAACTCGACCTTCGACGGACGCGTCGCCTCCGTTATCCCGGTCGGCGTCAATCAGGATCCCGCGCTCAACGCCGACGTCTTCACCGCGCTGCACATCGGCGAACTGATGCGGCGCGCGCACGAATTCGATCTGATTCACAACAATTTCGATTGGAAGCCCATGACGTATGCGCTCGGCTCGCAAACGCCGCCGCTGCTCACGACGATTCACGGCTTCTCATCGCCGCAGATTCTCGCGGCGTATTATGCATGTGCATGGCGCAGCTTCTTCTGCTCCATCAGTGATGCCGACCGTGATCCCGGCCTCTCATACGTCGCGACGACGTACAATGGAATCGATCCGACGGAGTTCACGTTCAATCCAAATCCGGGTGACTATCTCGTGTTTCTCGGGCGGTTTCATCCCGAGAAAGGAACGCATCTTGCGATCGAGGTCGCCAAGCGCGCCGGCGTTCGCTTGAAGATCGCGGCGATCCATCAAGATGAAGAGTATTATCGCGAACGCGTCGAGCCGTACATCGACGGCGATCAGATTCAGTATTTAGGCGCAGTGGAACGCGAAGCGCGCGACGAGCTCTTGAGCAATGCGCTCGCGCTCGTACACATGACCACGCGACCTGAGCGCTTTGGATTGACGATGGTGGAAGCGATGTCATGCGGGACGCCGGTTCTCGGCGCGAACATGGGTTCCGTGCCGGAGATCGTGATCGACGGCGTCACGGGATTCATCTGCGATGACGTCATCGAAGCCGCGGAGCGCGTGCCGCAGCTTGCGACGCTCGATCGTGCTGCCTGCCGACGCCGTGTCGAAACGACGTTCACCGTTGAAAAGATGATCGACCGTTACGTTGACGCGTACGAAGCTGCATTACGACAGCAGCTGCCGCCCGCACCATCGGAAGAACAGCTGCATTGGCGCAAGCGCGATTGGTGGGACCGGCCGATGGCCTACACGGACATTCCGGAAAAACCGCGTACGCTGGTCTTTAACGACGCCTGATGTGAACCTACCGCGCCCAATGCAGCAACGCATGCGCTGCTTGCGCACGCGTGATCGCACCTTCGTTGATTCCGTCGACGAGCATCGTGAAGTGGCCCATCTTGCGGCGGTCGACCGCGTGGCGTTTGCCGTACATGTGCAAGACGATGCACGGGTCGAGCAGCAGATCGTCGACTCCGTAGAGGTGGTCGCCGGTTCCGGTGCCGAGGATGTTCATCATGATCGCGCTGGAAAAGAGGCGCGGCTGCGCGAGCGGCAGTTCGCAAATGGCGCGTACGTGCTGTTCGTATTGGCTGCATTGCGTCACGTCGATGGTGTAGTGTCCGCTGTTATGCGGGCGCGGTGCGATCTCGTTCACCAGTAGTTCATCGTCGGCGGTAATGAAGAACTCGACGCAATACGTGCCGACGATTCCTAGGCCTCGGCCGATCGTCGTCGCGATTTCCGCGGCACGTGCAGAGACCTCGTTCGACACCCGAGCGGGAACCATCGTTATCGCAAGAATGCCCGCGTCGTGCACGTTCTCGCCGGGAAAATAGGTGATTACCTGATCGCGTGAGTTGCGCGTTGCGACGACGCTGAGCTCGCGAACGAACGGTACAAAACTCTCCCAGATCAGCGTCGCACCCTTCGCCGCAGCAAACGCCGCTTCGGCCTCTTCCAAAGACTGCACGCGCCATTGACCTTTTCCATCGTAACCGCCGCGCGTGGTTTTGAGGATCGCGGGAAAGCCGATCTCCTCCGCCGCGCGCGCAACGTCTTCGATGCGCGCAACTTCTGCGAAATTCGCCGTTGCAACGCCGCAGCGCCTAACGAAGGTCTTCTCAAGCAATCGATCCTGCGTAATGCGCAGCACGTCGCTCGACGGTGTCACGCGATAGCCGTGATTCTCGAGATATTCAACCGACTCGATCGCGATGTTTTCGAATTCGTACGTTACGACGTCGGTCATTTTGCCGAGGCGTTCGACCGCCGCAAGATCATGGTATTGCGCGATGATCTGTTCGTCGGCAACTTGCCCGGTGGGTGAATGTTCTTGCGGATCGAGCGTGACGACGTGGTATCCCATGCGCTTGGCGTCCAGCGCGAACATGCGGCCGAGCTGGCCGCCACCGATGACGCCGATCGATTGGATCACGGCGTGCTCTGCACGGCGGCGTCGTGCATCCGGGAAACGTAATCGGCAAGCCGGCTCGCGATGGCGTCGTCATGGAGCGCGAGAATCCGCGCGGCAAGGAGCGCCGCATTGACGGCACCGTCGATCGCCATCGTCGCTACGGGAACACCGGGCGGCATCTGTGCGATCGAGAGCAGCGAATCCATGCCGTTCAATGCGCGCGACTTCACCGGAACACCGATGACGGGCACGAGCGTCTTCGCTGCGGTCATTCCCGGCAGATGCGCCGCGCCGCCCGCACCCGCGATAATGACTTCGATCCCGCGTTCGCGCGCAGTTCGCGCATACTCGAACATCTCATCAGGCATGCGGTGCGCCGATACGACACACACTTCGCAGGGTATGTCCAACTCGCTAAGTGTGTCGCTTGCGGCCGACATGGTGTCCCAATCGGAACGGCTGCCCATGATAATGCCGATCTTCGGATTTCCGGTTGCTTGCGCCATCGTGCAGGCGCTTCTCGTCGCAACGGAGGACAACCTACGACATGCCGCTCTTTCAGCTGGGCGTCAACTACTGGCCGCGCCGCAGCGCGATGTATATGTGGAACCGCTTCGACCTTGGCGAGATCCGCGAGGACATGGGACGTATCAAATCGCTCGGCCTGCACGTCGTGCGATTTTTCCTGATGTGGGATGCGTTCCAACCGGCACCCGACCGCATGGACGAGGAGATGCTCGCGCGCTTCGATTCGATGATGCAGGCGATCGCCGATGCGGGCCTGCAGGCCATTCCGACGTTGTACACCGGACACATGAGCGGGGTGAACTGGCTTCCGTCGTGGTCGCTCGATGCAAACACACCGCACGGACGCTTTCGTACGATTGCCGGAGGTGAAACGTCGCCGTACGGCATCGGCGACTTCTACGCAGATCCACTTCTGCTCGACGCGCAGGCATTCTTCGCACAGCGTGTCGGCGAACGCGTGCGCGAACATCCGGCGCTATTCGTCTGGGATCTCGGAAACGAGTTTTCGAATCTGCGTGAACCGAAAACGCCCGGTGATGCCGCGCATTGGAGCGAGCGCCTCACGGAGGTGTTGCAGCGCGCGTCCGGTCGTGGTGTAACCGGCGGCACGCACGGCGAAGACGTGGAACGGGATCGCGGGCTGCGTCCGTCCTCGCTCGCGAAACCGTGGGAAATCGCAACGATGCACGGTTACTCCGTCTACGCGAAATTCTCGCGCGGACGCCTCGATACCGACGTCGTTCCCTTCTACGGCCGCCTAATGCAAGCGTTCACGGAGAAGCCGCTGCTTTTCAGCGAATTCGGCAATCCGACATGTCCACCGGGAACCGTTTCACCGTACGATCGCGAGCCGTTACCCGGCGAACCTGTTGCCTCGCCCGAGCGTCTTCCGAAGAATGCAGCGGGCTATGCGTGTTTGAATGAAGATGAAATGGCAACGTACTGCGAGCGCGTGCTGGAGAAATTGCATGCGGAGGGCGCGATCGGCGGACTTTGGTGGTGCTGGGCGGATTACGACCCTTCGCTCGCCGGCCTTCCACCGTTCGACCGCGCAAAGCACGAGTTGCACTTCGGCATGATTCGCAACGACGGCTCGTACAAGCCGGTAGCGCAAACACTCGCAGCAATCGCAGAGCGCGAGTGGAGCGTGGAACCGACACCACCGCCGATTGCGACTGAAACCGCTTTCTATGCTTCTCTCCCCGAAGGAATCGATGCGCTCTATCGTGATTACCGGAGCTAGCTCCGGAATCGGCGCGGCGCTCGCGCGCCTTTGTCTCGAACGCGGCTGGAACGTGCTCGCCGTCGCGCGCCGTGCAGATCGATTGAGTGCGCTTGCGCAACACCCGAACTGCGCGACGCTCGCACTCGATGTCACCGCACCCGGCGCCGCCACGCGCATCGTTACGGAAGCGGTGCGGCGATTCTCACGGATCGACGCCGTGTTCAACAATGCCGGAGTGGCGCATCCCGGTTTGCTGCTCGAGCAAAGTGATGCGGCGATCGAAGCACAGTGGCAATTGCACGTCGCGGCGCCGCTGCGTATTGCGCGCGCGGCATTACCGTACCTTCGCGAGCAGCGCGGCGGATTGGTCTTCATCGGCTCAGGACTCGCTCGCGTTCCCGCACCGGGCTACGGCGCGTATGCGCCGGTAAAAGCCGCGATTCGAGCTGCGAGCATGCAGTTGCGTCGCGAACTGCGCCCGCAAGGCGTCTTTGTGACGTATGTTGATCCCGGCGTCGTCGATACGGAATTTTCGGTTGCTTCGGGGATGAAACCAAACGCGGCATCATGGCATGCAAAACCCGACGACGTCGCAAAGGCGATTCTTCACGGGATCGAACGACGCGCATCGCGCGTGAATGCGGTGTGGTGGCAAACGGCGGGAACGGTCGCGGGAGAATGGTTCCCCGCGCTCGCCGACATCGCGATGGCGCAACTCGTCACGCCGCCCGCCGCACCGGCGGCCGCACGTGCAACGATCGTACAAGACGAAACACCGGCACCCGCGCCTACAGTAGTAGAGCCGGCGAGCGATTTCGATGGAGCACTCGAACCGGTACGCCGCCGGATGGAGCGCGTGAAACTCCCCGAGCCCTTCGTGCGTTCATTGCTCGTTACCGATGCGACGATCGATTTGAACGATGCGGCGATGCGCTGGGCCGGTATGCCGAATAAAAACGAGCGCGCCGCGCTTCATGAAGTTCTCGACGCGCTCGCAACGGCCGGTTATTTAGAAACGGAGTCTGAAGATCGATGGAGAGTCTTGCGCGAACCGCCGCCACCCTCGTCTTAGCCGCGGCGGCAGTAGCCGCGCCATTGACGGGAACGTTCGCACTGCTCGGCGGCACGCAGCACATCGTCGCTCGTGCAGTAGTGTCACATTTGCGTTCGAATGAAGTGACGCTCGACATCGTGCAATCGTGGCATGCCGGAGGTCCGGCGATCGTCTCGTATGATGCCGACATGACGAAACTGATGCACGTCATCGCGATCCGTGACGATTTCCGTCAGTTCATGCATCTGCACCCGTCGTTCGATCGCAAGACCGGCACGTTCCACGCCATAGTAAACGTCGATCCGACGCACGCATACAACGTGTACGCAGATTCAGAACCGAAGGGCGCCGGTCAACAAGTCTTCCGCTTTACGGTTCCCGCCGACGCACAACCGTCACCAACGACACAGCCGCTTCCGCCGAGCACGCCGTCGCCGTCCACGATGAACGCCGGACCGTATACCGTGAAACTCGCACGAACGACGCTGTCCGCTGGATCCGCTGAGTCGATTCCCCTCGACATCACGAAAGCCGGACGCGCGGCGAGCGATCTTCGACCGTATCTCGGAGCCGCGGGGCACGCCGTCTTCATCAATACCGCGACGCTGGAGTACGTGCACGTGCATCCACTGGTGCGTGGTGCGAAGATGGGCGCGATGATCAATATGGATATGGATATGGCGCCCGTTGCCGGGCCGCACCTGGTGATGTACGTGCCCGCGCTACCGGTCGGGACGTACAAGTTATGGTTCCAGTTCCGCGGCGCAGGCGCGCTTTACGTCGCGCCCTTCACGCTCGCCGTGCGTTAGCCGCGCGCGCCTGCTTCAAGCCGATGGCGAGAAAGAACAGCGCCGTCGCGACGAGCACGATCGTCGCACCGCTCGAGCTGCGCAAAAAATAGGAAAGGTACAATCCACCGACCGTGCTGACGACGCCGAGCATCGCCGAGAGCACCATCATGGGCGCAAACCGCGATGTCAGCTGATACGCGGCTGCTGCGGGCGTCACCAGTAATGCGGCGACGAGCACAATGCCCACCGCCTGCAATGCGACGATGATCGTGAGTGCAAGCATGACGAGCAGCACGTACTCGATGATCGGTGAATGCATGCCGCTTGCATCCGCCACAACGGGATCAAACGTCGTGTACAGCAGCGGACGGAACAGCACGATCGTCGCAAGCGCGACCACGATACCGAGCGCCAGAATCAACATGAGGTCGGAAACCCCGACACCCAAAATATCGCCGAACAGAAAGCTCTGCAGATCGACCGCATAGTTCTTCTGTTGGCTCATGAGAAAAACGCCGAGCGCAAATGCACCGGTGAACAGCACACCGATCGTCGTATCGAGCGAGATGCGTCCACGGCGATGCACGAAGCCGATGCCGAGTGCGGTTACGACGGCGACGACGGCAGCGCCGATGTAATAATCCAAGCCGCGAAGATAGGCAATGACGATACCGGCGAAGGATGCGTGCGCGATCCCGTCGCCGATAAACGAAAGCTTCCGAAGCACGACATACGTGCCCATGGTCGAGCACAGCAAACCGACGGCGAGCGCCTCGACGAAGGCGCGTTGCATGAATTCGAATTGGAAAGGTGCGAGAATTCCGTTCATTGCGCTAGGGTCGAATCTCCGGATGCATGGCGTGCTCGGCATGCGCGTCATGGTCGTGCCGCAGATGCCCGTGCGTGTGGGTATGCTCGCGAATGCCGGCATACGCGCCGGACGTCACGACCTCGTCGGGTTGACCGACAGCTAATACTTTCCGATCGAGAACCATCAACCGGTCGAACCATGCACTCACATTGTCCAGATCGTGCGTAGTCATCAGCACCGGGAGACCTTGCGCGACCAGCTCCCGCACGACCTTCGATAGCGCGCGCTCGGTCTCTGCGTCAACTCCGGTCGTCGGTTCGTCGAGCAGCAGCAGTTGCGGTTGTTGCGCGATCGCGCGCGCAAGGAAGACGCGCTGTTGCTGGCCGCCGGAGAGTTGCGCGATATGACGGTTCGCGAGCTGGGTCATGTTCACGACGTCGAGGGCGTGAAGCACGACGTCACGATCGCGAGCGCCGAAACGCTGCCAAAACGGCAAGCGCGGAAAACGTCCCATTGCAACGACGTCCCAGACGGTCGCCGGAAACGACCAGTCTACCGCTTCGACCTGCGGGACGTAAGCGATACTGCCAGCACGCAAACGCTGAGGCGAGGTCCCAAGCACGGTTAATTCGCCAGAGGCCGGCCGCAGCAATCCCGCGATCGTTTTGAGCAGCGTCGACTTTCCCGAACCGTTCGGACCGATGATCCCGACGGCTTCACCGAAACGTAAGCGCAGCGTTACCCCGTCGAGTGCCACGAAACCATCGTAACGGACAACTAGGTCTTCCGCGCAAACCGCTTCACGCGGTGGACCGTTCACCGCAACGCCTTTACGATGACATCCGTATCGTAGTTCAACATCGAGGTATAGGTGGAGACGCGCGGATCGGTTCCGATGGAATCGTCGTAGAGGTTATCGACGATCTTGATATCCGCGTTGTGCGCGATCTGCTGCGCGATCTTCGCACTGTACTCCGGTTCGGAAAAGATCGCGCGAACGTGGTGCTGCCGCGCAAGGTCGATCAGATGCCCAATCTGCTGCGGATTGGGATCTTGCCCCGGATTCGCCTCGATGAAGCCGAGCGACGTAATGCCGAAGCGCTCGTTGTAATAGAGCCATGCGTTGTGGAAGACGATCATGTATCGCTGCTGAGGCGGAATCGTTGCAATCTTGCGCGCGATGCTTGCGCGCAACTGATCCAGCGACGCCGCGTAGCGGTTCGCATTGTTGCGATACTCATCGCTATGCTGTGGGTCGATATTGATCAACGCGTCGCGAATCGCAAAGACGTAATGTTTGGCGTTGACCGGATCCATCCATAGATGCGGATTTTGATTTTGAACGGTGAGTCCGTCGGTACAGACAAGTGTGTGCAGCGTCGTTGAGCGAACGTTCGAAATCGTTTTTGCAAGCCACGTTTCGAGACCGGCGCCGTTTTCAACCAGGAGCGACGCCTGCGAAAGTGTCACGACGTCCTGAGGCGTCGGCTGGTACTCTTCCGGCGACGCGCC
This sequence comes from uncultured bacterium, assembly GCA_964648945.1. Classification (GTDB taxonomy): domain Bacteria; phylum Vulcanimicrobiota; class Vulcanimicrobiia; order Vulcanimicrobiales; family Vulcanimicrobiaceae; genus JAMXLG01. The sequence continues at coordinate 104,492 of CAZYLU010000007.1, forward strand.
GACCGGGACGAGGCTCTTGACTTGCACGCGATTCCCACCTACTGCCTCAACCATTGAGTTGAAGGTCGAGATCGTCGTGACCACGGGAATCGGTCCGTTCGCGCCGGCTGCCGGCGATTGCTGCGACGAACACGCGGCGACGAACAGCGCGAGGAGTACGGCAGCGGCACGCTTTAGCGACATGAAGCGCACCGCCCGTAAAATTCCATCGTATGTGAATCGAGTTTAAATCCGTGCAACGCACGCAGCGATTCGGCGAATGCATCGACGGCGGAACAATCAACGTCTTCGACGCGGCCGCAACTGTTGCAAATCGCGTGATGATGGTGCTGCGCAGGCTCACAGAACATGTACGTCGCCTCACCGCTGTCGTCGACGCGAACCGTCGCGTCGCCCTTCTCACGCAAGTGTTCCAGCGTGCGATAGACGGTTGATAAAGCGACACGCACCTTTTGCGCCTCGAGTTCACGATGCACTTCGGCCGCTGAGAAGAAGCGGCGCGCGCTTCGAAGCACGGCCGCAATGCGCTCGCGCGGCCGCGTTGCGTATTCTGCCCGGGTTGCCATGAGGAGATTATTTGCGAATAATTCGCAAAATCATTGTGGGCAGCTCTTCGCCGCCTCCGTCGCCGCGTCCCGAATACCGGTCATCCAGTAGGTCGTTGTGTCGATGCGCGCGGGCAGCGTCAGATTCAACGTCGCCGCACGGCTCTGAACTTTCGGAAGCACGGTTTGCACGGTCGGGTAACGCCCGCTTGCGTTGATATCCGCGCGCGTGACGAGTAGCCACGCGTTCGCGATATAGCCCCGCGCGACGGGAAGCTCGGCTGCTGGACAAGTGGCGGCGTTCTTCTGCCGGCTCAGGTCGGATTCCAGTGCAAGCGCCCATGCCTCCACGGCGAAGAGCTGCGCCGCGATCGGCTCGAAGTCGGCCTGGCTGCAGATTCCCTGTAGAATGATCGACTCGTTGTCGGCGCTTGCAATAACGTCTTGCAGCGCCGCGAACCGCGTGTCGCGGTCGGGCGCCGACGTCACCGGGTGTTTTTCGTATCCGCGCACTGCATCTTCGTAGTGCGTTGCATTGAGGTTGTTGCAGCGCGCGAGCGCGACCATGGACGAGGGCCCACCGCTAAGCGCGGCGGCGAGGACGGCAGCAAAGAGCATAACGCTCTATTGCTGCATCAACGCCATATTTACCGCTGTGCCTCCGGCCTGTGACGCTAAGATCGTGATAACGTATTTGCCGTTGATCTGACCGACCGCGGCCACGAACGACGCATTCATCGTTCCGCCCGTCGCCGTTCCCGTAATGATTCCGGGCGATGGCTGTGCGCTGAGCGTTAGCGCCAGACACCCCGACGTTCCGATGGTGCTCGCCGCGAAGTTCACATACGGACACGCCGTCAGCCCATTCGCACCCGGCGTAACTGCGAACGGCGTCTCCGTTACGGTCGTCGTCCCTCCACTGGTAATGAACTCGCCGCTGTACCCTTCGTACGATTTACTTGCCAGCGTCGGGAGGTCGAATGGCTGTGCCGGCGCGCGGAACGCGAAGTTCCCGGTTTGCGACGGATTCGTTCCTTGTTGCGGACCGGAACTCACGACGACGAATCCTTGTGGATCGTAGACGACGGAACCGGATGACAAATCGGTGAACACGCCGCTCGCGCACGTGTACGGTTGCGTCGGCGTTGTACCGAGATTCGTTCCTGCTAGCGTGTAACTCGTCCCCGTGAAGTTCAACGTTCCGTTTCCAACGGTTGCGGTGCCGGTAGTATATGCTTCGTGTGTTGAGGCAACGCTCGGGAAATTCGGCCCTGCGACGGTGATTGCATTGATGCCAAATGTTGCGCTGGCGCTCGGGCATTGCTGCACCGCGGTCAGCATGCCGAAGTCGCCGTTGTTCGAGCTGCCGTCGACGCTCGGTGCCGACGTGTTGGTCGCGGCAAACATTAGCGCGCCGTTTGCGATCTCGTGGATATACGCGATGCTGCCGATCGCCGTACCATCCGTTGCAGCGGTCACCGTCGCTTTTAAATCGCCGTTCGGTAACGTGGTGAATGTCCCGCTGCTCGTAGCGCTACCGCCGATCTTCGCTACCGAAAACGTACCGGCTTGGTGATCGATCGTCACGGACTGCATTCCGCCGCCGTTCAGATTCGTTCCAGTGTATTGCGCTTGCGCGCTCAATGAAACAGCAACGTTATTCGGTCCGCTTCCGATCGTCGCCGGTGATGTGCTGGACGACAGCAAAGCACCCGCTCCATTTTGCTGCGCATACGCGGCGATCGCAAAGAGGAGCGATCCAGTCGGGACGGTCACCGTTAGCGTGCATTGCTCTCCGCCCGATGCCGCGGTGCAACTGTTCGCGGAGACGTTGAATACGGTCGGCGCCGTCGGCGGATTCGTCGGCGTACCGTCGGCATTATAAATGTTGACGACGATCGATTGCGTCGTTGACGGCAGATACGACGGCCGTTTAGCACGGGTGCTCGAGGTTGACCCAGACGGAATGAAAAATGAAAGCGCAGCCGAGGCGAGTGATGCGGTCTTCCCTTGCGAAGGGCCGGGCGGCATCGAAGAAGTTCCGCCCCCGCCTCCACACGCCGCAAGCGCTAGCGTTGCCGCAAGTACCCCTGGAGAAAAGCGAACCCGTCGGGTCATAAACGACTCCCTCCGCGAAGCGAAGCAACCCAGCACTTGCCACTTTTGTCGGCGACGTTACGCGGCCCTTCGTCTTTGACAGGGAGACCGCTGGGCACGTATAATCCCTCGCGTTGCCCAAATCGTTGACCCTGGGGATGTAGCTCAGCTGGTAGAGCACTTGCTTCGCATGTAAGGGGTCAGGAGT
>CAZYLU010000008.1:0-74598 GCA_964648945.1 uncultured bacterium
ATCTCTCTCCGTACCGTACCACTCAACTGTCGTACTAGTACACTAGTACAATAGCGCGATAGTACTCTACGGTCAAGGGGGTCGCAAAAAGTCTTTCCGGCATCATGAACCGACGCGATCCTTCGACTCCGCGCCTCCGGCGCTGCGCTCAGGATGACACTAGGCCGTAACGCAACGTCGGAGTCAAGCTCACTAAAAAGCCAGGCTCGCATATCAAAGAAGGGTGAGGTCTGTGGGTTAGTGATGGGGTTTGTCGCGGGGCCTCTGAGAATTCGCCGGAGCCCAGGATGGGCGGGAGGCGAATTTCAGGGAGTAGGATTTTCACACGATGTGAAAATCCGGGCGTCCCCGCGACAAACCCCAGCACTAACACGCAGACCTCACCCCGGCGCCCCGGCCCCAAAGTCAGGGGTTTCCACGGATACGGCAGCGGGTGGGCATTTCGTACTATGAGGGCACAGAGATCCGCTCGCTTAGAGGATTACGGAATTGCTCGTTTGGAACGCCGATTTATCACTGCGGGTCACGTCGCTATCGGCTCGGCTGCGCGGCCTGGCAGGCGTCGGCGCGGGTATACCGAGCCTCCATGTGAGCGATCTCTGGGGAAATGACGACCGGCTCGCGGTCGCGATTGCAGCCCACCACTGGGCGCTCGAGGGCGAGTCACTCGCCTTCGAGGCGCCAATCGGGGGCACACCGTACCACTGTGAAGTTCAGCCGTTGCACGATCCGTCCGGCGCCGTCGTCGGCGTGGCGGGACGCGCGATCGAGGTCTCGGACACGGCGGGCCTCCACGCGCAGGCGATGTTCCATGCGGAGCGCTTCGCCGGCATGGGCACCTGGTATGAAGATTTACGCACCGGCGCCGTGACGATGTCCGAAGGGCTCGCGTCGCTTCTCGGCATGCCGCGTCACGTCGCGCAACTCGATATTCGCGCCTTCGATCATCCCGAAGATCGTGCGGCGATCGCCGACGCGATTGCCGCGTACGCAGACAACGACGGGTACGTGTGCGATCATCGGATCCTGTGTCTTGGGAGTCGCGTACGGGCGGTGCGCGAACGCGTGCGCACGATGTTTGATGAAGCCGGCGTGCCGGTCGCGCGTGTAGGCACGCTAATCGACATCACGGATTTGAAAGAACGCGAAGCCGAGCTTTCGGAACTCGCGCTTCACGACCCGCTGACGCGCCTGCCGAATCGCGCTGCCCTCGAAGAGCGCCTTGCGGCGTCGATTTCCCGCTGCCAGCGCAGCGAACAGTGCTGTGCGGTGCTCTTCATCGATATCGACGGATTCAAGTCGGTCAACGATGCGCGCGGACACCAATTCGGTGACCGCGTCCTCGTCGCGATCGCGCATCGTCTCGCGCGCAATGTGCGCTCCTCAGACATGGTTGCGCGTCTGGGCGGAGACGAATTCGTCGTGTTGATCGGCGACCTGTTCACCCAAGAAGCGGGTCTCGATGCAGCGCGCAAGCTCTTGCGCAGCCTCGACGATCCATTCGCGGTCAACGGGGAAGACATCAGCGTCAGCGCGAGTATCGGCGTTGCCGTCTACCCCCACTCGGGGATCGATCCGAAACAACTGCTGCAGATCGCAGATCGCGAAATGTATGCGGTGAAGCAAAACGGGGGGCGCGGCGTGAAACTCGCGAACGGTTCCTCGTGGCCAGCCGAATCTTCAGCGGACCCGTCTCCCTTCGCCATCCCCGCGAACGCCTAGCGCTACTGGGGACGCTGCTATGGGCGTTGCCCTTAGCGGGTCTTCTCGGCCTGATCATTCACGAGCGGGTCGATCTCCCGAAGGTCGCGCTTTTCGTGGTCATCGCGATGCTTTACGTAACGCTCGCGCGCGGGCGCCTGATCGGTTCTTCGTTGATGATTCACGAAGCGCAGCATCCGCGGATCTTCGCGATCGTCAAGCGCGCGTGCGCCGCGCTCGAGATTCCTATGCCGCTCATCTTCGTGCGCGAAGATTACCTCGTGCCCGTGGCGGCGCTCGGTTTCGGCGAGCCGTATTCGCTCGTGCTCTCGAGCCACTACATCGAGCACTTTCAAGACGACGAACTTGCGTTCATCATCGGACGCCAGCTCGGACACATTGCCGCGGGCCACACGCGCTTTATCTCGCTTTTAAGCGTGAACGGAAATGAAAATCCGCTGATCGCGCTCATCTTCGGCCCGTGGCTGCGCCTCTGCGAGCTAACCTGCGATAAAGTGGGACTCCTCGTCTGCGGATCGGTTGATGCAGCCGCGCGCGCGATTGCCATCGCGTCGTTCCATCACTTCGGGCGCACCGTCGACGTGGAACAGTTTGCTGAACAAGGACGCGAAATCGCGGGCGATAGCGTGCTGCGCTGGGGCGAGTGGCTGGGCGCCGAGCCCTATGCGACGCGGCGCATTGCCGACATGCGGAAGTTCGCGCAGACACACGCGTTTCAAACACTCGAAGAGTGGTTCTTGCGCGAAGCCTATGAACCGCCGCCGGCGCTTCCCGCACCCGGCCGCGTGAGCGTTTCACGCGCCGATTGCGCCGGCTGGTGGCGCCGGTTTACGGCAACGCTCATCGATCTCATCGTCGTCACGTCGCTGGTCGCCGCGCTTACCGCCAGCGACGAATCTAAAGTGCAACTCAACGTCAACGTTGACAAGAACGGCAAAACGACACGCAGCGAAAGGGTCGTGCCCGCCAATACAACGACAACCCAAAGCCGCGATTTGGGCGAGCAGATCGGCTGGTTCTGGTTGAGTCCGGACGGCATCCGCATCGCCGAGGGAACGCCGCTTGCAGTGGTCGGCGAATTCTTTGGAAAAGATCTCACCGTTTGGGCTGCGGGCCTTTACTTCGCGTTGCTCGTGGGCCTTGCGGGACAAACGTTCGGCATGATGATCACGGGCTTACGCGTTGTTACGACGGATTTTCGAAAACCGGGACTCGCGCTTTCGTTCTGGCGCTACATTCTCGGTTTCTGTCTGTTCCCCATCATCATTCCGCTCAGCTTCATACAGCATCGCCTCATGCTACATGACCGATGGAGCGGCACGAGGCTGATTACCGCGGAACGCGCGATGGCGCGCGCTGCAAGCACCGCCGCGGCGAGCGCGGGCGCGGCTACCGTGCCGGCGTAGGCTCCAGTGCGAGCGCGTTGCTCATCCGGCTGACGTAATTGTTTGCGCCGATTGCCGCGAGAATCTCCACGATCTCCGCTTGCGTGTAGTATTCCCGCAGTTGCTCGAGCACCGGCGGCGGCAGCGCGCGCGGCTCGCGTGTCAATGAGACGGTCGCCGTTAACGCCGCACGTTCCGCAGGCGTAAATCGTTCGCTGCGTGCAAAGTCGCCCAATTCCGCAAGCGTTTCCGTTTCGATTCCGAGCTTGAGCGCGATCTCTTCATGCACGCACGTACAGTAATCGCACGCATTGAGCCAGCCCACCATCAGCGCGATGAGTTCTTTCGTGCGAACCGGGACCGTCCCGTCGTCGTTCAACGCGCGCAAATGCGCGGCAAGCGTCCGCGCGATCTGCGGACGCGCCGCAATCGCGGAAAAGAGCCCCTCGTCGGCCACTATGCGGACTCTTGTGCTAGTTGACGGAACTCGGCGTCATCACGCAGTTGATCGAAGCGCGGGTCGTTTTTGATCGCCATCCACGTACCCGGTTCGTGCATGCGCCGCAGCAACGCAAACGCCACGCTGCGATCGCCGACGGCGGCGGCTGCCGCAACGAGGTCCGCAGGATCGACGTCACGCGCATGCGCGCGCGCATATGCAAGCTGGGCACGCGCTTCAGCGTACCGGTGAGCCATTGCGTACGCGTGCGCGAGCAGCGCCGCGCCTTCTGCGCGCGAGTACGGACTCGAGGCGGCATACTGCTTGAATGCCTCAATTGCGCGCGTGGTGTTGCCTTCCGCTTCATACGCTTCGCCCATCGTCGTCAGCGCATCGGTGCGTTGCGGCGAAAGTTCCAACGCCTGCTTCGAATAGGCAATGGCATCGTGGAAGCGGCGGTCGTAGTACGCAGCTGAACCCAGCCACGCGGTCGTCGCGACGCTTAGGGGATCGAGATCCGATGCGCGTTGAAGCTGCGCGAACCCGTCACGCAGGTGCCCTTGTCCCACGAGCGCGATACCGTACCATTCGCGCGCCGGACCGTATCCGGGATCGAGTGCGATCGCGCGCTGCAGTTCGATCATCGCTTTCGGCATCTGCTTTTGGTTGAGGGCGATCACGCCGAGCGCGGCATGCGCTTCGGCCGAATTCGGATCGAGCGCCAACGCCTTTTCCGCATAGCCTCGCGCCCGCGCAAAGTACACGGCCGGCGTTTGCGTGCCGTAGCGATAGTCACCCATCGTTGCGTTCGCATCCGCGAGCGCCGCATATCCACGCGCGCTCTTGGGATCGCTATCGACCACCTGCGCAAAATAGCTCAGGCTCTTTTCGACGCCGTCTCGCGTGCGCAGATTCCAGTAATACCGTCCGATTTGATAGAGGCGAGAACCGTTATCCGAAAGCATCCCGGCAGAAGCCGAGTGATGCGATACTTCCGTCGCGAGCAGGAAGAACGACGCCGCGATCAACGCAATCGCTGCTGCCGCCGCTGCAACCCAGCGGACGTTCATGAAGCGCACATGCGGTCGAGTGTGAACGTCATTTGCCTCGACAGCCGCCCCGGGAGCGCTCTCGGCTGCGAGGACGACCGGTGCTTCGGCAAGTGCGGCGCGTGCGATGCGGCGCACGGGTGCGGTGAAACGATAGCCGCGGCGAGGCACGGTTTCTATCGCGTCGGTGCCCCAGCGCGCACGAAGGGTCTTGCGCAGGACGTAGATGTTTTGTGCGAGGTTGGCTTCTTCGACAAATCCCTCGGGCCAGATACGATCGAGAAGCATCGACTTAGCAAGAACTTCGCCCGGATGCTCGATGAGCGCGAGCAGCGTCTCGACGACTTTCGGACCGAGTGCAACCGGTTCACCGTCATGTACGAGCAATAACCGCTCGACATCGAGGTGGAAAGGACCAAATTCATAGACGTCCATAACCGCACTGCCTTCGAAGAATAATTGATTCCGTTTTGAGGACGGTCGATAGCCTTACTCGCATGCTTAAGACGATGACGACGCGCCTCTCACCCGTTACTACGGCCGTACTGCTGGGGGGTTTCGCTATATGCGCAACTCCCGCGACAGCAGCCGTTCCCGACTCATTTTCGTTCCCGGTGGCGAAGGCTCCCCATGCCTTGCCGCTGGATCCGTCGATGTCGGACCCCGCGTGGCAAACGGGCAAAGTGCCTAGCGACCGAGGATGGGAGAACGTGACGACCCGCAGCTCAGCGCCGCCGGCAACGGTGTACATGCTCTATGACGACCGCTACCTGTATGTTGGTTTCGTCGTCCCTCAGGACGGCGTTCCCGTTACGGCGACGCAGACCTCGAACAACGTGGGATTTGGTACCGACGACTTCGTGGGAGTGGGCGTCGACCCAAGCGGCAGCGGGTCGCAGGCGTACTTTTTCGAGACCACGCCGCGTGGCGTGCGCTACCAGCAGGCGCTCGAAAACGTGCGCTACCGTCCGGAATGGGACTCCGCTGCAAAGGTGGATGGACAGGGCTGGCGGGCCGTCATGCGTATTCCGCTCGCCGACATGCGCCTTAGGCCAGGCTTGAAGGAGACGTGGCGAATTGGCTTTTTCCGCAGCGTTGCAGCGCGGGGCGAACATTTATCCTGGGCGTTCGATCCGCTCATGCAGGATCAAGGAGCGGGCAACTGGCCGAGCTTCAGCGATCTGCGGTACTGGCCCGCGGCAACGTCGATCGCGGTTTCGAGCGCTGCAACCAAGCCGAAGCCGCGCCTGGAACTCTTCGCGCTTTCGAGCAGCGGTGACGATCGCGACGTCTACCAACAAGCCAACGGAACGTTTGCGCCGCAGAAAACGCGTTCTCTCGGGATGGATTTTAGCTATCCGGTAACGTCGACGGTCAATGTGGTCGGCACGCTCGACCCCGATTTCTCCAACGTCGAAACCGATCAACAGACGATCGCGCCGCAAGAATTCGCGCGTCAGCTCACGGAGTACCGGCCGTTCTTCGCGCAAGGCGCGCAATACATCAATCCCAACCCGAATCCGTATTCGAACTACAACGCGCCCACGAACGAAGTGTTTTATTCGCCTAGCGTCGGTCCGTTCGACCGCGGCTTGAAGGTCGAAGGAACCGAGGGACTACAGAGCTTCGGCTTGTTGACGTTCCGCGGATACAACGAACTGACGAACGATACGTTCGACGATCAGGCGTTTGGATACAAGCACGCGATGCAGGATCAAACGTTCCAGTACTGGACCGACGGAGTGCTCGCGCATCACAGCATCGCGGGCGACGACTCGACGCTCGAGTTCGGGGCGAAAGGACGCAATCTGCACACGGGCTTCGTTTGGATGATCGATCATGCGACGGAGAACGGTTCATGGGTTCCAAACCGCAGCGCGAATAGCACGAACGGCTACTTCGACATCCACCAGCACAATTATGAAATCAACACGGGCTACGTCGATATCGCGCCCAACTACAACCCGCTCGATGGATTTACAACAAACTCGGATATTCGTGGACCGCAAGGTTTCATTTCGTTCAACGGCGCGACGACGGGAATAAAAAACTGGAGCATCTTCATCTACGGAGACCGCTTCAAAGATAGAAGCGGCGCGGTCCACGAAGCTGATGCAGGCGCGTTCCTGAGCGCCAACTTCAAAAATGGGTTCTCGATCAACGGCCTCGGTCCGACCGTCAGCATCCTGCGCAGTTACGATGGCAACTTATTCACCGGCTATCCCAATTATCTCAACGGGACCGATGTGCCGTTCAATCTGTTCTCTCTGCCGATCGGCTATCACGACGCTACATCGGCGCCGATCGATGTAAGCGCAAACTGGGGAAGCTTCGGGGGTTACTGGGAGCACCTGTACACGTCAACGACATCACGCCCGCTTGGTTCACGGTTTACGCTGGGACTCGAATACGACGGCACGTATCAGCGCAGTCTTACAACGGGCGCAGTAAATTCCCAGTTTTTACGGCGTGTTTCGATCGGGTACAACATTTCGCCGCTCAGTAATTTCACGATAGGTTTGCGCAGCGTTAACGGAACCGGTGGATTTGCATTACCGGGACTCAACGTTGCTGCTGCATACCACTTACAACTGCGCTCAGGCGATCTTTATGTGAACTACGGTTCACCGTCGGCGATTGCAACATTAAATCGCTTAATAGTGAAGTACGTATTCCGCGCCGGTGGCGATGCGGGAACGTAACGCATAGTCACAAGGTCCTATATATAACAGTTTCTTTCACGACTGCACGAAAATTCGTGTGAAACAAAAATCATAGGTGGGCGGTAATCCGCAGTGTAGAGTGACACACGGACAACGCAAAACATGCGTGGTCCAAATGGAAGGAACAGTCGTGAATACGCCCTCGGATTCAAACTCAGACGTCATTGCACAAGAGGAGCAACAACCGGTGAACTCGTTCACGCGTGTGATCGAAGTCGCACCGAGCGGAGCCGCCTTCGGCGGCTGGGGACCGAAAGTGGTCGGACCGCTCTCCATGCTGACGCGCTGGAATTAGCAACAAATTAAAGTTTCATCCGTGCGGTAATGCGCGCGAGATGAACGGGGGTGAAGTTGTCCTCCACCAACGACACCCCCGAGGAACCCTTACCTCGTAGAGTGCAGCAAATAAAAATGGACGGTGCCGACCGTCCATTTTTATTTGAATCACGCAAGGTATGGTTCGTGCGGTGCTACGGGCTCCAAGATCCGGTCGACTTCTTCGAAGATTGCCGGATCGAGATGCAGCGTACCGGCCACCACGTTGTCTTTGACGTGTGCGGGATTCGTGGCACCGACGATCGCGCTCGTAATTCCCGGTTCGCGCAGCGTCCATGCGAGCGCGAGTTGCGCAAGAGAAACGCCGGCCTGCTCCGCTAAGGGTTTCAATTCTGCGACCGCGTCGAGAATCGGTTGCGTGAAGTAATCCTCCATGAACTCGCGATACTGTGTCGCCGCGCGCGAGCCGGCCGGCGGATTCGATGCGTCGGTATACTTGCCGGTCAAAATTCCCATCGCGAGCGGGGACCATACGACGTTTCCGACACCGTACTGCGCGCACGTGGGGAGCACGCGCTCCTCGATGCGCCGCCATAGCGCACTGTATTGCGGTTGATTGCTGATCGGAACGCTCCAGCCGCGCACGCGGCATAGGTTCACGGCACTCGCGATCTGGTCGGCATTCCATTCCGAGACGCCCCAGTATAGAATCGTTCCCGCGCGCACGAGGTCGTTCATCATCTCGCACGTCTCTTCGATCGGCGTCTCGTTGTCGTACCGATGACACTGATAGAGGTCGATGTACTCGATCTGCAGCCGCTCGAGCGACTTGTAGACCTCGTCACGAATATGTTTGCGCGAGAGCCCGCGCTCGTTGGGCGTCTCGCCCGTCGGCCAATACAGTTTCGTCCCGATTACGATCTGTTCGCGCGGCAGCTCGGCGAGAATCGGCCCGAGCGCTTCTTCCGCTTTTCCCTTCGAATACGTGCTTGCCGTATCAAAAAACGTCACGCCCTCATCAAATGCGATGCGCACGCATTCGCGCGCTGCGTCTTGATCGACCGTGTTCCCGAATGTCAACCACGATCCAAGGCCGATGACGGAAAGCTTCAAGCCGGAGTGTCCGAGCGTTCTATAGTGCATGTGCACTCAGTGCGGCACGAAGACGCGCAGCGCCTTTGGCAAAACCTCGAAGGTAGCGGGCGTCCTGCCCGCGGGCTCGGCATCTGCCGTGATGTGATGCCGGTGCGAGGTACGGATTTCAAATCGCTTGCCTCGCAGCGTTCGCAAACCCGGTACGTCTTGTCGCCGCCCCTCGATAAGTGCTCGTCCGATCGTAAAGGCTTCCCACGGGTTTTCGATATCGATCGAGTAAAGATCGAGCCACCCGTCGTCGATAGCGGCATCTGCAACCGAAACGAAGCCGCCGAAACGGAAACTGTTTGCGATCGTTAGTTGAACGGTTCGCAGATGCTCGGTGCCGGCGTCGTACACGACATCGGCCTCAATCGGCCGTGCATGACGAAACGCTTGCAGTGCCGTCGCAAGAACGGCGAGAAAGCCGAAGCGTTGTTTGAGCTGCGGTGTCTGCATTCGCGAGATGCGGCTGGAAATGCCGATGCTCGACTCGTTGACGAAATACCGCCCGTTGACACGTCCGACATCGATTGCTCGTTCATAGGCGCTCGCAATAACGTCGACGGCAGCACGGATGTTCATTGGAATTTCGAGCGTACGCGCGAGATCGTTGAACGTTCCCAGCGGAATGATCCCGAGCGGCAGATCGCGATTCAACGCGCTTCCGATCGCGCTCAAGAGCGTTCCGTCTCCGCCCGCGGCTATGATGCAATCGACCTCGCCGGCGATATCGTCCGGCCAACCATCTTCCGCAAACCGGATTCCGGCGTCGTGCAGCGCCGCGCGAACCTCGGGTGCCGCCTTCGCACCACGCCTCGAGCGCGCATTAATGACGAGTTGTGCGAACATCGAAGTCAGCGTAGTACCGCGATGTCAGGGAATCCGTACACGGCGCCGAGGCTTCATAGAACGTCAGCCAATCCTTCCAGTGTTCGATCCTCACCGCGAGCGGACGCATGTCGAGTGTACTATCTGGCAAAATTCCACGATACGTTTCTTCCCAGCTCTGCACGTGCACGCGCGCAATCGCTGTGGGATCGTTGAAGACTGCTGGACGGATCATCGCCGGCGGTCAGGTGCCGGCGTCGTAAACGCACCCGTAGGCGAGGCGGACGGAAACTCCACACCCACGTAGTTGAGGAAAAGGCGCACGTGCCGGCGCCCGAGTTTGGGGCCCGCATCGAACGAGATCTCTCCGCGATCGACGAGATAATACGAACCGAGTTGCTTTATGTAGAGTTGGACGTAGCCGTTGCGTCCCACCAGCTCGCTGCGCTCCAGCTCAAACCGGATCGTGCAAATTGTTTGCGTTGCGGTTTGCACACTGATGTCCGTCGCGGGATGGCGCGAGGCGTTGTCGCGTGCGGTGAGATGAAGCAGGCGCGCCGGTGACTTATCGTCACAATTCGTTGTGCCGCCGTCGCGAACCCGATAGATGCCAAGGTCGAGCGAGCGCACCACGGCGATAACACGATAATCCTCCGCCCTCGAACTGGCCGGCGCCGGCGGAGACGCCGAAGGTACGGGCGTCGCAGACGCCATGCCGAAGCGCATCCACGCATCGATTCCGCCCCAGGTCGCGTTAAAGGCGGGAAAGTGTGTGACGGCGCGCGCGTTGTCTAGCAGAACCGACGTGGCATTGTCATTGGTCCGAACGACCACCGGCCACCGCGCAGATGTGTCACCAAGCGCCGGACCGACGGAGAATCCGAACTCTGCCTCCCCGTTTTCCGGGTCACGGCTGACGTAGAACGTGGCGCCCGACGCGCGAACGACGACGTCGTAGGACACGAGCGGAGGCTCCGGCAGCCTCGACATCTGGGCGAGCACCCCACGGTAGTAATCGTCGACACTTTGCGGCTCATCCGCAGAAGCCAAACCGCTGCACGCAAGCACGATCGGGAACAGCAACGTTAACGCGACGTAAAGTCCGCGTATAACCACGTATGCGCCGCGTGGTACCCGAGGTGAGGAAGTCAGGTGATTCTCGCGATGAGGGCGCAGGCCAGGAAATCGTACGATGCGGGCATGGATCGCAACGAACACATCGTCAACCTGAGCGCGGAAGCGCTTCCCCGCTGTTTCGTCCTGGACGAACATCACCGCATCATTATGGTTTGTTCTGCGCAATCGGGCCAGCCGCTCGACCCGCAGTGGACTGCGGAAAGCGATTTCGCCAAGCTGCCGTCGGTGCTCGAACGCGCCGTCGCGGTGCTCGCGGCCCGGTGCGTCCTCGAGCGCACGATGTCGAAAAGCGCAAGACTCGGCTCGTATCACGTCAAGGTGCAATTGCTGCGCGGTTCACGCAAGACGCACAAGGCCGTCATCGTCGCCCACGCGCAAGCAGCCTAGCTAAAAAAACGAAGCAGCCCGGCCGCAGGGACCGGACTGCATTCGCTTCGCGAGTGGTGCCGAGCAGTGCTAAGTTCTCGCGAAATCTGCAAATCGAAATAGAACGCATCAGAAAACACTGAGCGATCCTGGTTGCAACGAGCGATGTTCGTGACAACCCACACAGGAGTTCGGCGAATATATGTACGGGCCTTAGCGTGCAGACAGTACAGAAAAATGCATGGATTGCTTAGCCCATTACGGACAACGCTTGCATCGCCGCGCGCTGGCCTTCCATCACCGCGCCGGTCCAGAACTGGCGGCCGCGTAATTCAGAGTGGCCGAACGCGATACGGCCGAAGCCCGTGCGTATCGTTTCAATAGGACCCGGCGTGCCGTTCGGCCCGAAATAAAAACCCGGCGCGGGCGAAATATACGCATGTCCCCAACGATTCAAGACGATCGCGGCAATGTCGCGTCGCGCGTCGAATCCGGCGCTGCCGAACCGCTTTTGCAACTGCGCGCGAATCTGCCGCTCGAAATCCGCGTAGCTCGTCGTGAACAAATGAACGCGGCCGGCCGTGGTTTGTTCTGCGAGCGGCATGCCGGGTTTCGGAAATCCGGTGTACATCGTAAACATTGCGGGGCGCCGAGGATCGAGCGGAGGACGATAATCTCCGAATGCCATGGGCTGCCGAATGTTGCCCCAAAACCCGTATCCGTCGAACCAACGGGCACCCGTAACACCGAGCTTCGCGAACGCGCTCCAATTGCGCAGCGCAACGTTCGCAACGACGCACGGCGCATAATGAAAGCGATCGTACGCCGCACGATAGTCGGACGGAAGGTCTCGCACTACATGCTTTGCAACCCATCCGCCGATCGTCACGACCACGCTACGCGCTTGCACGGCCTCCAACTGCCCATTGCGCTCGTACACGATGCGAACGCGTTTCGCATCCGATGCATCACCGATATGATGGACGGCATGCGCAGTGGCGGCAAGCCGAATCCGCACGTTGGAATTTGCGCGATCGAATTCGTTGAAATCAAACGGCGCGTCGACGATGTGCGCAAACGTTCGATCGTTCGTGATCGCCGATGGAACCAGCGCCTTGACGAGATGTCGCGCGATCGTGCCGTTTCCACCCGGAAACGAGAATGCGGGGGAGCTGGACGATGGTCTCGGTCGCGGAGCCACGCCGGGAAGTCCGAGAAGCTTTGCGCCGTATGCCGAAACGGCATCGGCGCTCGCAGCAAAACTCGTTGTACCCGTGAGCGAATCTGCAAGACGAACGGGAGCTGGTCCAAGGCCCATCACATTGCGAATGAACGCGCCGTACGACATCGAGTCGAGCCACGGGCCCATCGCGGAACCGTCAGGCGGCAAGAACTCTTTCTCATTATTGTGCCAAGCCAACAGATCTGCGCGCACGCGCTCGGGCATCGGCACGCCTCGCAAATCGTCCTCAAAAATATCGCGGTAAAAGCCGCTTACGCCGAAGGGACCGCCGTCAAAGAACCATCCCACATTGGCGGTTGCTTCTTCCCAAAACCACGGATCGAAGTTATCGCGAGCGAAACGAAGACCGCTCGCCGCGCCCGTGGGTTCCACGAACTCGAACTCGCGCGGAATTCCGAGTTCGCTCCACAACGCGCCGATGACGGGATCGTCCTCACTTGGAAGACCGGTATCATTTGATGCTTGCGCGCCGAACAATCGCACGCCGTCAACGTCGATCTCATTTTGTTTGGCTTCGCCGCCCGGAACCGGATGGTTTTCGATGATGAGCACGCGCGCGTTCGGATTGTGTTTGCGGATCGTGTACGCGGCCGTCATTCCCGAGATTCCGCCGCCGATGATCACCGCGTCGTACAGATCATCAACGAGCGGAGCGGCAGCAATTCGCGCTTCGTAACGCCCATCACGAAGGGCGTGCGCCGCATTGACGACGGCAGCGGTGTTGCCGTTCGATCGCGCGTAATCACCGACGCCCGCGTAACCGGTGAACGCATCGGTGAGTCCTTGCGCGCGTGCGGTAATGGGCGAAGCAATAAGTGCGGCACCGGCGCCCGCTAAAACACCGTTGACAAAATCACGGCGCGTAATAGTCTCGCCGAGTCCGAGCAGAGTATCGTCGCGATCCATCGCTACGAATTTGTTACTTGCCGGCGCTGACGGCCTTCAACTCTTCAAACGATTCGCGAAAAACATCTGATAATGCTCGCTCGTTCGTTTCGGTTAGCCAACGTTCGAACGCAACTCTAAAAACGGCGACGCCCATCTCTGCTGCAAGATTCGCGGCAGATGCTTTCACGCCGCGCCGCTCCAAAGAACCGGCAGCCGCCGTAGCAAGCGATGCAAGCTTGATCTGTTCCCGCTCTCGCAGTTCGGGATTCGCGGAAATAATGCGCTGACGCGCACGCGAGTACTCTCGATCCGCAAGCAACGCCGTGACGGCTTCGAATGCGCGCCCGACGCGTTCGATGGGAGGCAGCGATTCCGGCGCCTCGTCGAGTGCGCGCAGCAGTTGCTCTTGCAGCGCGCCGGCACCCCAGAACAAGACTTCACGCTTGTCTGCAAAGTGCCGGAAGAATGTGCGTTCCGTAAGACCCGCGCGCTTTGCTATCTCAGCGACCGTCGTCTGTTCGTACCCTCGCTCGCTATATAACGCCAGCGCGGCCTCTTGAAGTCGGCCGCGCGCATTTGGCTCCCATCGCCCCATGGACTCCAGTATAGCTCATGATGTCAGTGATTGACATCCCGACCGTCGGTCCTTATACTCATGTCAGTCACTGACGACAGTTACTGACATCCCGACCTGGAGGTCCTAAATGCGTGTTTTTGTAACCGGAGCGTCCGGCTTCATCGGCTCTGCCACCGTTCCCGAACTGATCAATGCCGGCCACGAGGTGGTCGCGCTCGCACGCTCCGACGCCTCTGCCGCGGCGCTGTCTGCCGCCGGCGCCGAGGTGCTTCGCGGTGATCTGGAAGATCTCGAGACCTTAAAACGCGGAGCGACGGAGTCGGACGGCGTCATCCATCTCGCCTTCATCCATGATTTCTCACGCCACGAAGAGGCCGCAGCGATCGACAAGCGAGCGATCGAGACGCTCGCTGCAGCGCTCCAAGGGAGCAATCGCCCCTTCGTCGGCGCATCGGGCGTCGTCGGACTGGGCGGCGGTCGCGTCGCCACCGAACGCGACACGTTTTCCGTCATGTTTTCGCCCCGCATCGAAAACTGGCAGATGACGCTGGCGCTTGCTTCGCGCGGCATTCGATCTTCGATCGTCCGTCTGGCGCCGACGGTGCACGGCGAAGGCGACCATGGGTTCATTCCGTGGTTGATCAACATCGCGCGTGAGAAAGGCGTCTCCGGTTATATCGCCGACGGATCGAACCACTGGCCCGCCGTCCATCGGCTGGATGCAGCGGTGCTCTTTCGTCTAGCGTTGGAATCTGCGCCCGCCGGTTCCGTGCTTCATGGCGTTGCAGACGAAGGTGTGCCGACCCGCACGATCGCCGAAATCATCGGCCGCCACGTGAACGTCCCCGTCCGCTCGATTCCGCCGGAAGATGCGGAGGCACATTTCGGCTGGATAGCTCGCGTGTTCGCGCTCGACTCACGCGCTTCGAACGCAATCACGCGTGAGCTACTCGGTTGGGATCCGACGCACAGCGGCCTCATCGAAGACTTGGAACAAGGCCACTACTTCCGCGTTCCCGCGGCCAAGTAACAACACAGGAGCCCGCACACAATCGTGCGGGCTCCTGCGTTACTTTGTTTTGCGACACTGCGCAGGCTTGGTGCTCAGGAAGGGACTCGAACCCCCACGATGTTGCCACCACTGGTACCTGAAACCAGCGCGTCTACCAATTCCGCCACCTGAGCTTAGCCGGCCGCGCGATGCGGCCGCTCTCCGTTCGTGAAACTTCTTTGTCTTCCTCGGGGTTTCCGGATTCGCGATGTCCCTAGTCAGACTTATCTCGCACACCGACGTAGCGCCGGATAGAGCGCTTGACCCGTACTCGGAAGCGGTTACGGGTGCCGCCGAACGGGTTAGCCCATCGGTGGTTGCGATCGAAGTGCGAAACGGGCGGCATTCCGGTAATGGTTCCGGTTTTGTCTTCACGCCCGACGGCTTCATTCTAACCAACAGCCACGTGGTTCACGATGCAGAGCGTGTGAACGTGGCGCTCCTCGACGGGCGTGAACTGCCCGCACAAATTATCGGCGACGATCCGCACACCGATCTTGCGGTCGTTCGGATCGACGCTCCGGATTTAATTGCCGCTTCCCTCGGCGATTCGTCCGCACTGCGTGCGGGGCAACTCGTCGTCGCCGTCGGCAATCCGTACGGGCTTGCCTACACGGTAACCGCCGGCGTCGTAAGCGCGCTCGGACGCAGCTTGCGCTCGCAGTCGGGACGGTTGATGGATAACATCATTCAAACCGACGCTGCGCTCAATCCCGGCAACTCCGGCGGACCGCTGGTGACCGCGACCGGCGAAGTCATCGGTGTGAATACGGCAGTCCTTCCCGGGCAAGGCTTGTGTTTCGCGATCGCGATCAACACCGCAAAGCACGTTGCGAGCCTCTTGATTCGCGACGGAAAAGTTCGGCGCGGCTACTTCGGAATCGCGGGACAAGATATCGTGCTTTCGCGCGCCGCGGCACGGCGCTTCGAGCTGCTCGATGCGCGCGCGGTACTCGTCGGTTCCGTCGAACCTGGAAGTCCCGCGTCGACCGCTCGCTTACAGGAAGGCGACGTGCTGCTTGCAATTGAAGGCGAGCGTATTACGGGAATCGACGACTTGCACAAACGCTTGACGTCGATCGATCTGCGTCGCCCGTATAAACTCGACGTTCTGCGTAAGAGCGAACGTTTCAATACCATCATTCTGCCCGTCGAATCGCCTGCATGATACGCAAGCTCGCGCCGATTCTCGGCGTTACATTTATCGACATCATCGGATTCAGCATGCTGCTTCCGATCTTGCCGTATTTCGTAACGCACTTCGGCATGAGCGCGATCGTCGTCGGCATTCTGCTCTCGACGTTTTCACTCTGTCAATTGATTTCAGGACCGATTTGGGGCAACGCGTCGGATCGCATCGGCCGCAAAAAGGTCCTGATCATCAGTCAGATCGGCGCAACGATCGGCTGGGCGATGCTTGCGTTTGCGCCGAACATCGTTTGGGTCTTTATCGCACGGATCATCGAAGGTATCTCCGGCGGAAACATCGGGATCACGCAAGCCTACGTCGCCGACCTCGTCGAGCCAAAGCAACGCGCAAAAGCGTTCGGCTTGATCAGCGCAACATTCGCGGCCGGCATGGTTTTCGGTCCGGCCGGCGGTGGTTTGCTCTTTTCGAAATTCGGTTTCGCTGCGCCGTTTTTAGCCGCATCAGCACTGCAATTCCTGACACTTATCTTGACCGTGCTGCTCTTGCCGGAATCGCGCTCGAAAGCAAAGATCGACGAAGAACACGTCGGCGCGCGCGAGGTATTCGCGACGTTTACAAATACCCGCCTTTCGCCACTTCTCGTGCAAAAGCTCGCACTCTCACTCGCACTCTACGGGTGGTATTCGGCCATCGCACTGTATCTGGCGGGCCAGCTGCATTTCGGCGTCGTTCAGACGACGCAGTATTTCTCGCTCTTTGCCGTCATCAACGTGGTCATCAACGGCGTTGGTGTCGGGAAGGCGTCGAACCGCCTCGGCGATCGGCTGATGTCGTCGCTCGGCCTCGTGCTTCTCGTCGCCGCATTTGCGTCGGCGCCATTCGTCCACAACCTCTATACGCTTACGGCGGTCATGGTGCTCTTTGCGGTCGGTGGCGCGTTCGCGAACAACGGTTTGACGGCGATGATTTCCAACGCGGCGACCGAGCGCGAACAAGGCACCGTGCTCGGCGTGTCCTCATCACTCGACTCGCTTTCCGGTATCCTCGCGCCGCCGGTCTCGACCGGACTCCTCGCGCGTTACGGGTCACCGTTTGCGAGCGTCGAACCACTCTTCATGTCGGCGATCGCCCTCGCGCTCGGCATACGAAACTCTCTGCGCGCGCCGACGGTACCACACGACGTTACCGACCAATCGGTGCTCACTTCTGCTGCGAGGAGCTCGTATGAAGACGAAGATTACCGGTACGACGTTACCCGTTCTTGAAATCGGACTAGAACCAGGCGATAAAATCGTCGCCGAACCAGGCGAATTCTCATGGATGACCGACAATGTGCAGTTGAATACCACTGCCATGACGGCCGGCGCAAAAGGAATTATGGGAATCATCGGCCGCGCTTTATCGGGCGGCGGTATTTTCATGACGGAATACTTTTCGCAAAGCGGTAACGGCCTGATCGCGTTCGCTGCGAAAATACCAGGACAGATCATGCAAGTCGACGTCGAGCCCGGACGCGAGTACATGATTCACCGGCACGGATTCCTGTGCGCGACGCAGGGCGTCGAGTTGAACATGGGCTTCCAGCGCTCGCTCGGAGGCGGAATCTTCGGCGGGAACGGCTTCATTTTGCAACGCTTGGGTGGAAGGTGCAGCGCATGGGTCGAGCTCGGCGGCGAGATCGTGACGTACGACCTGGCGCCGGGCGAATCGATTCAAGTGCATCCGGGCCATATCGGAATGTTTGAATCGAGCGTCAACTTCGACATCACGTTCATGCGCGGTATCATGAACGCCGTCTTCGGCGGCGACGGCTTGTTCATCGCACGTTTGACGGGACCGGGCAAAGTGTGGCTGCAAACGCTCACGATGCCAAACCTCGCGCATTCACTGCTTCCCTATCTCGGAAAGCAAGAAGCGCAAGCCGCAGCGCAAACCGGAGTCGCGGGCGGCGTTGCCGGCGGTGTCGCCGCGTCAGTTCTGAAGAACATCTTCGGCGATCAGTAAACGATGATTGCGAGCCAAGAACGCGAGTTCGACGGCTTTCCTGAATCGGGTCTTCGCTTCCTCAAAGGACTCGGGAAGAACAACGATCGCGCGTGGTTCAACGAACGCAAGGCGATCTACGTCGAACAGGTGCAGCAGCCGCTGCACGCACTCGTCGCCGCGGTCAACGATGCGCTGCGCGCAAAGCACATTCCGATTGCGAGCGATCCGCGGCGGCTTTCGTTTCGCATCTACCGCGATACGCGGTTCTCTGCAGATAAGTCGCCTTATAAAACGCACGCATCGGCGGTGTTACATCGTCATGGCGATAGAACGTCGCCGGGCGTGCTGTATCTCCACATCGATCCGGTTGAGCCGTTTCTTGCGGCGGGATTTCATCAGCCGGATCCGGCGCAACTGCGCGCGCTTCGCTCGGCAGTCGCGCGCGATCCGAAAGCGTTTCGTGCGCTCGCCGTCAAGCTTCAGAGCGCAGGGCTTGCGTTCGGCGGCGAAGACGACGCGCTCACACGATTGCCGCGCGGCTTCGAGAACGTCGATCCCTCGATCTCGGAGTACATCAAGCGAAAGTCGTTCGTCGTTTCCGAACGGCTCGCGCCGGATGATCTGAAATCTCCGGCATTGGTAGATCTCGTGGTCGTGTTTTCGAAGAACGCAATGCCGCTCTTCGAATGGGGCTGGAAGGCCGTGTCATCCTGAGCGCAGGCGCGAAGCGCCGGAGTCGAAGGATTGTTACGCGCGTCCCTGTTGAGGCGATCCTTCGACTGCGTTCGCTTCGCTCACTTCGCTCAGGATGACACATGATTCGACGTAGTCGAGCATCCCATCCAGCGCGGCTTCGAGAGGGGCGGTGTTGCGATGCACTTGCGTGAGGAGCAACCCGCCTTGTACCGCCGCGAGGATGGCGGTTGCGAGGCGATTCGGATCGACGTCGCGCGAAAACTCGCCGCGATCGTACATCGCTTGTAAACCACTGCGAATTCCGTCTTCCCAACGATCGAATGACGCCTGCAAATCCGCGCGTGCTTGCGGCGACATTTCCGAAAGCTCGCTCGAAAGCGTTCCCAGTGGACAGCCGCCTTCGCAGTGCAGCTCCCGCTGAATGCCCACGAGTAAATCGCGCCAGCGCCGCAGTGCATCCATGCTGTCGAGGCGCCCAAGGAATTGTTTCTGCGCGCCGAGTACCGCGTGAGTTTGGTACGCGATCACTGCGCGTACAAGGCTCATCTTGTCGGTGAAATAGTGGTAGAGCTGCGACGAGCTAACGCCCGCCGCAGTGCGCACGTCGTCGGTACTCGTCCGCGCAACACCCCGCTCGTGCATGAGCCGTGAGGCAGCCGCCACGATCCGTTCACGCGTCGCCTCACCTTTCGGCGTAAGCTTCCGAGCTGTGGCTTCCTTCTCGGCTTTCATGTTCACAGCCATAGAATAGCACATTTTTGGAGTTGACAATCCATTTTTTTCTAACTATATTGGATTAACCACTCCATTTTAAGAAAGACTACATGGACAACACGGACCTCATGGGCAAAACCGCGCTCGTTACCGGCGGTACCAGCGGAATCGGTAAAGCGACCGCGATGGCGCTCGCACGCCGCGGCGCGCGCGTGCTCATCTCCGGGCGCAACAGGGAGCGCGGCGAAGCGCTCGTCGCGGCAATCCGCGCCGCCCGCGGCGGCGCAGCATTTTTGGAAGCAGACCTCACGAGCGGCGAAGCGGCACGCGACCTCGCAAAGCGCGCGACCCAACTCGCCGGGCACGTCGACATCCTCGTCAATAGTGCGGGGATCTTTCCGTTCGGACCAACCGCGGCGACGACCAGCGATCAGTTTGATAGCGTCTATGCGACCAACGTAAAAGCACCGTTCATGCTCGTTGCCGAACTCGCGCCGAAGATGGCCGAGAACGGCGGCGGTGCTATCATCAACGTCAGCACGATGGTTGCCGATTTCGGCCTAGCGGGCATGGCGTTATACGGCTCGAGCAAAGCCGCGCTAAATCTCTTGACGAAAGCATGGGCTGCGGAGTTCGGACCCAAAGGCGTGCGCGTCAATGCGGTAAGCCCGGGACCGACTCGTACGGAAGGCACGGCCGAGATGGGCGAAGCGCTCGATCAGCTCGCGTCGGCGGCGCCAGCCGGACATCCCGCGGAAGCGGAAGATATCGCAAACGCGATCGCGTTTCTCGCGTCCAATGATGCGCGTTTTATCCACGGCGCGGTTCTCGCCGTCGACGGCGGGCGCACGGCGGTGTGACTAGGACGATCCCATAGGCCTAACGTCACGAGGAGTAGGCCGACGTGTTCTAGGACGGCTGCTATCGCGTGAGAACGTCGCGCGGATGGAGGACAACGAATGAACCATTCCATCCGTTGCTTTATCGTTATCAGTGCACTTATGCTGACGCTTCGCACAATTGCGTTAGCGCAAAACCCGCCGGTTGAGGGTACGCCGGTTCCGACCGCTCCGAAACCCGACTGGAGCGCCGCCCAATACTTGATCGGGACGTGGAACTGCACGGATGTCAGTTCCCGCCGCCCCGGGCCCTTCCAAATCACGACAACGTACGCGTTAGACCCCACGGGTTATTGGTTGATCAAGACCGAGAAGATTCATAAGGCGTCCTGGATTCCGCAAGAGTTCACCAACGAGTCACGCATCACGTACGACAACAACGCCAAGCGTTGGGTTCGCATCATGACCGGCGATAACGGTGTCTACGCCGTGAGCACGTCACCGGATCGCACCGCCTTCACGTATGTGATCCAAAGTCAAGCTCCGGACATCGCCTCGTATCAGCCCGAAGTGTACAGCAAGGATAGCAACACGAAGCGTACGATGAAGACGTCGTTCACGGAAAAATCCGGCCGCGTCGTCAACGTCACGGAAAGCTGCACGAAGGGTTCCTAACGCCCGTGTCATCCTGAGCGAAGTCGAAGGAGCGCATCAAAGCAAAAGACCGGCGAGATCTCGTCGGGCTTTTGGTTCGTCGCGATCCTTCGACTTCGCTCAGGATGACGCGCTTATGCTGCGGATTTCTTGCGGCGGGTCGTGGTCTTTTTCTCGTTCTTTTCGTGGGAGGCGGCGCGGCCGTTCGTTCCGGTGGCGCGGCGCTTCTTGCTTTCCTCGAGCGATTGCGCGAGAACGTCCATGAGGTTGACGACCTTCGCGCGCGGCGCCGCGGCTTTCTTGGCCTTGGGCAGTTCTTTGCCTTGCGCGCGTGCTTCGATCATTGCGAGCAGCTCGTCGTGATAGCGGTTCGTGAATTTTTCCGGCTCGAATTCGTCGACACTCATCGTGTCGATGAGCATCTTCGCCATCTTCATCTCGCCCTCGGGAAGCTTTTCTTTCCCTGGTATTTCGAGCGACGACGGCTCCACGATCTCATCGGCCCAGTGCATCAATTCCAGCACGAGCGCTTCGCCGATCGGCTTCACCGCGGCGATGTACTCTTTCGTGCGAATCACGACGCGCGCGATTGCGACTTTATTGGCCTGATTCAAGGCTTCGCGTAGCAGCGCGTAGGCGTGTTTACCTTGTTTGCTCGGCTCGAGATAGTACGGCTTGTCGAAGAACATCGGATTGATCTTATCGAGATCGACGAACTCCAAAATGTCGACCGACTGCGTCGCGACCGGATTCACTTTTTTGAAGTCTTCGTCCGTCAACTCGACGTACTGGCCTTTTTCGTACTCGTAGCCTTTGACGATCTCGTCCCACGGTACCGGCTTGCCGTCGATCGAGCAAACGCGTTCGTACTTGATGCGGCCGCCGTCTTTCGCATGAAGCATGTTGAACGAAAGTTCGTCGCTTCGCACGGCCGTGAAAAGCTTCACGGGAATCGTAACGAGACCGAAGTTGATAGCACCGGACCAAATTGAATGAGCCATAGCGCGTATAGTGTACCCGACTTTAGCAAGCGGGAGCACCGGCTTTGGCTATTTGGTAGTTAGCCGAACGTACGCACCACAATCTATTGTGGTACCCACCGCTTCTGGGCCTTAGCGATGGCCGGCTCGAGCCGCTGCTTCTTCCAGCCGCGCCCCGACCAGAGGTCTCCGTCGCGCTCCAACCGCTTAGGCGTCGTGCGCATGTTGAACTGCGCGAACGTCTCCTCGGGCGATCCGCTCCGCTTCCGCGCAAATGCTTCGACCTCGGACCAATCGAGCGGCGTAGAGACCGGTGCGCCGTCGCGCGCGCGCACCGAGTAGATACTGACGATCGTCTTTCCGCGGCCAACTTGAAGAAAGTCGAGATACACAAGCGATTGATCGCGCTTCTTGAGCGAACGCTCGAGGGTGACGAACTTCGGGTAGCGATGGGCCATCTGCGTTGCAACCGCTTCGGCAAACATCTTTGCCGAGTCGTATGAGTAGGCGGCGGAAAGCGGAACGATGACGTGCAGCCCCATACCGCCGGACGTTTTCACGAGCGCCGTGAGTCCGATCTCGGCGAGCAGATCGCGCATTTCGATCGCGACCGTCGCAAGCGTCTTGAGCGAACATTGCTCGCCGGGATCGAGATCGAAGAAGATGTAATCCGGATCTTCGATCGTCGGTACGTGGGACGTCCATACGTGCAAAATAATCGTGGCGAGGTTTGCAACAAAGACGAGCGTGGCTTCGTCGTTGCACAACATGTAAGTCGTCTTGTCGCGCATGCCTTCGGGGCTCGTAATGGGCACGCGCGCCGCCCATTCGGGCAATCCGCGCGGCAGATGCTTTTCGAAGAACGACTGCGCATCGATCCCGTCGGGATACCGCTGCAGCGTCAGGGGATAATCGCGCAAATGCGGTAGCAGCCACGGCGCGACGCCCCGGTAATACTCGATCAAATCGCCTTTGGTAATGCCGTCGCGCGGGAAGAGCACTTTGTCGAGATTGGAGACCGAAAGGCTTCGGCCGTCGACGACCAGTTGCGTGCGCTTCTCCGCCAATGCGCTAGTCTCTAAACCTGAAGACCGAATCGAGCCGCGTCAACGTGAAGAGCTTACGGATGTGCGGCGAGACGCCCGTAAGGTAGACGGAGCCGCCGGAGCGCTCCAGCTTCTGGTACAGCTTGAAGAGTTCGGTCAAACCGGTCGAGTCGATGTACTCCAGGCGCGAGCAATCGATCATGACGTCGTCCGCCCGTTCGCCCGACTTGAGAATCCGGGACAGTTCGCTCACGTTGCTGATATCGAACTCGCCCCTCAATTCGACGTGTATGCACGTCCGCTCTGTCATGTCGCGCTTTTTACCCCTCCGGGCGCTCGATCACCACGTCGCGTGCATCCTTGTCCGTACGTAGTCCAAGGAATGCCGGCTGACGCAGGTACAAGTCGCGCGTCCATTCCGTGAACCGCACCTCGGCAACGAGTTCCGGTTTCACCCAATGCGTCGGTGCATTCGCAATCACGGGATTGACGAACGGCGACGTCGCGCGCGAGAGACGTTCGAGCTTCTTCATGATCTCACCAATCAGCTTGACGGAAAACCCGGTGCCGACCGATCCGACGAAACGCAAATTCGTTCCCTCGTATGCTCCCAGCAGCAGCGAACCGAAGCCCTTACGGCTTCCCCGCGGATCGGTCCATCCGCCGATCACGAACTCTTGCTCCAGCTGCGCCTTGATTTTGACCCAATCGCGCGTACGCCGCTCTTGATAGACCGATGCGCGCTTCTTGCCGATGATGCCTTCGAGTTGATTGTGCTTGGCTTGTTCGAAGAGGGCTTTACCTTTGCCGGCCACGTGCTTGGAATAGAGTACGAGTTCGTCGTCGCGTATCAAACGCTCGAGTAGCGCTTTGCGCTCTTCGAGCGGAACCTTTCGTTTATCGCGTCCGTCGGCATAGATGAGATCGAACGCAGCGTAGGTGAGGTCATAACCGCGTTGGCCGTACTCTTGTAGCCGTTGAAAATCCGAACGCCCCTTTGCATCGAGACTAACGATTTCGCCGTCGACCACGATCGGGACGCTCTCGAATGCGTCGGCGAGGCCGGCCATATCGGGAAACTGCTTGAGCAGATCGAGGCCGTTGCGTGAAACGAGCGAGAGATTTCCGTTCTCGTCGATCGTGCAGATCGCGCGATAACCGTCCCACTTGATTTCAAAGAGCCATTCGTCATCGTCGAACGGCGCGTCGATCAGCGTTGCAAGCTCAACGCCTCGCAGATGCGGGAGCGGGTCGGCTTTTCGTTTCGCCGCAGCGCGCACCGACGCACGCTTCGGCGGATCTTTCACTTTCGACGACTGCCACGTTTCGGGATGTTTCTCTTTACGAATGTCGTCGAGCGTCCGTCCCGTGATCACCGACTCCGGATAGTCGTTGACATCGTAGTGTGTCGGGTCGTTCCCGTCGTGGTCCTTGATGAGCAACCACGGATCGCCTTTCTCGCCTTCCTTCGGCTTGATCTTCACAAGCGTGAACATGCCGTGCAACTTGTGGCCGTGCATGATGAACTTGATTTTTCCGTTTTCGATCTCTTTGGCGGGATCGTCGCCCTCGGCAAGTTCGTACCAGCCGTTGTCCCACACGATCACTTCGCCCGCGCCGTATTGCCCGTCGGGAATGACGCCCTCGAAGTCGCGGTAGTCCATCGGGTGATCCTCGACGTGCATCGCGAGACGCCGGTCACCGGGAACCAGCGTCGGCCCTTTCGGCACGGCCCAAGACGCAAGAACGCCCGCAGCTTCTAAACGAAAATCGTAGTGAAGCCGCGTTGCGTCGTGTTTTTGAATGACGAAGCGAAGCCGTTTACCGGCTGGGGCTTTCGCCCCGCTCGGTTCGGGCGTAATCGAGAAGTCACGTTTCTTCTTGTACGTGGCGAGCGAGCCGGTACTCCGGCTCGCGTCGCTCGTCTTCTTGCGGGACGCCGGCATCTATGCCGACTCTTACACCCTTGCACCCCGGCCGGTCAACAGGTTGATCACTAAGAGAATGATCGCGACCACCAGCACGATGTGGATCAGACCGCCGAGGAGATGGAACGACAGTCCGATCAGCCAGAAGATGAACAGAATAACGATGATTGCCCAGAGCAGTCCCGCCATGGCTTACGGATGGCCTCCGCCGTTCCCGTCATTGGTCGTCGTCGTGGTGTTGGTGGACGAGGACCCATGGGAACCGGAGTTGCTTCCCGGTTGCGTGATCGTCGTATTGTGCGTCGTTGACGTGCTCGTCGTCGACCACGGATGCCACGCGAAGAGCGCGATGAGCACCGCAACGATGACGATCAACGTGATACCGATTGCGGCGCCGCTGCTTCCGCCCTCATCCCTGACGATTACCGGATCGCTCATAAGTGTGTTGTTCTCCCTTCCTCGCATGGGTTGCGCTCTACGCGCGAACCCGATAAGCGAGTACGATTTTCCCGCTCGGTCGCAAGCACAAACCCCGCTCCTCTAGAAACGGCCAAGCGGTGATCTGGAGCGTTTTAGGTGTCGCCGGTTCGGGTATCATCGCCATCTTCGCGATGCTGCGCAGCCGGTCGCCCGGCGGGTACTACGATACCGACGTCTACGGAATGACGCCGGCGTCGCATCGCACATATGCCTGGGTAGCGGTCGCGTTCTTTGGCGCATTCGTCTTCACGCGCCTCTTCGGAGCAGGTACCATAAGCTTCTACATCTTTGCGGCGTTCGTGCTCTTTGCACTGTTTTATCTAACGTCGTTCCTCCGCGGAGCTCATGAAGACGATGGCTGACTTCCATTTTTCACCGCGACCGAACCGGGCCGCCGAGATCGGCTGGATGCCGTGGGGTCCGTCGGCGTTCGAACGCGCGGCGCGCGAAGATAAACCCGTGCTGCTCTCGATTTCCGCCGTGTGGTGTCACTGGTGTCACGTCATGGACGAAACGACGTATTCGGACGGCGACGTCATCGCGCAAATCAATGCCGATTACATTCCGGTCCGCGTCGACAACGACGAGCGGCCGGATGTCAATTCGCGCTACAACATGGGCGGATGGCCGACCACGGCGTTTCTCGCGCCGGACGGCACGACACTCACCGGCGCAACGTACCTGCCGCCCTCGCAGATGCGTCACGCGCTCGATGACATCGCGCGCTTCTATCGAGAGAAGAAAGACGAAATCGTCGAGCGTTCGGAGGAACTGCGCGGACGGACTATTGCGTATGAAGCGGCGCCCGCCGAAGCACTCTCCGAAGCGATCGTTGATAACGTCCGCAACGCGATTGCGGATATGTACGATCCGGAGTTCGGCGGATTCGGCGAGGCACCGAAGTTTCCGCAGCCCGAAGTGCTCGATTTTCTCGTCTACGAGTGGCGCGTGCGCGAAGACCGCAACTGCTACGATATGGTGGCACGCACGATGCTCGAGATGTCGCGCGGCGGCATGTACGATCACGTCGAAGGCGGCTTCTTTCGCTATTCCACGACGCGCGACTGGTCGGTTCCACACTTCGAGAAGATGGCGGAAGATCACGCGGGACTGCTACGCGTGCTTTCCGAGCTTGCGCTTTGGGCGCCGACGCAAGACGTACACGAAACACTGGTCTCGGCGATTATGTACGTACGCACGGTGTTGCGCGATCCCGTCACGGGATTTTTCTCCGGCAGTCAAGACGCCGACGAAGCGTACTTTGCGTTGCCCCTGGAAGAGCGGCGTAAACGTGAGGCGCCGTACGTCGATCCGCGTTCGTACTCGAATTGGACGGCATCACTTGCCGGCGCTTTTGCGTGGGCCTCGCTTGCAACCGATGACGACGTACTTGCGCACGAGGCGCTGTTCACGCTCGATTCGCTGCACGAACGCATGCGCGATCCGGACGGGTTGCTGTATCACGTCGTCGCGCCAGGCGAGGAGCCGCGCATCCGCGGCCTGTTGACCGATCAAGTTGCGTACATTCGCGCGTTACTCGACGCGCACGAAGCAACCGGCGAGCGCCGCTTACTGGAGCGCGCGCAAGCGCACGCAGATGCCGTGCTGCAGCATTTTGGGGCGGAAGACGGCGGCTTTTACGATCACGTCGGACGCGAACAAGTCATCGGGCGCCTCGATTTGCCGGACCGCCCGATCATCGACAATGGCGTGATGGCCGAGAATTTGTTGCGCCTGAGCGTCATGACCGGCGAGGATCGCTACCGGGTCGAAGCAGAGCGAACGCTAACGCTCTACGCGAACACGTACGTCAACGCGGGCAGCTTCGCGTCGACATATGCTCGCGCCGTCCGGCGGTACCTCACGGCGCCCGTGACCGTACGGTTGCAAGGAACACCGGATGCCACGAGCGACCTGCGCGAGGCGGCGCGCCGTCTGCCGGCAGCGTTCACGACCGTCTACGCCGATGGCGGCGACGAGGGGCCCGAGGCGTACGTTTGCTCCGGAACAATCTGCGCCGCGCCGGTGAAAAGCGCGGCCGACCTTCGGGAGGCCTACGATTCGCTCGTGCCGGCCTGAAACACGTTGCCGTCTGCGGCGTAGTGAACGGTAGAGGAAGAAAACATGACACCGTACGTCGAGACGCTTCTGCAGTACGTCCGCCCGGAGAGCCAAGGGGCGTTTCTATACGACTACCGCCGCTTCGCGAAGGACCCGAACATCGGGCTGCTTCTGACCATTCTGCTCGGAATCGTCGGCGGCGAAGCGTACTACATGGGCGAGTGGAAGCGGGGCATCCTGATGACCCTCGCGCTGCTCTCGGGCGTCGGTGTCCTGATCAGCGGCCCAATGTGGATCGTCCGCTGCTTTACGATCACCAATGAGTGTGAGTCGTACAACGACTACCTCGCGTACGTCTTGGCGTACCGCTATCTCCCCCTCGGCACCGCACCCGAACCGCCGCAACCGGCACAACCCGTAAATCGCAACGCCACCCGCCCGAACATCAGCGGACTTCCGGCTCGCGTATAACCGTGTCATCCTGAGCGCAGTCGAAGGATCGCATCAAAGCAAAAGCCCGGCGAGATCTCGTCGGGCTTTTTGTTCGTAACGATCCTTCGACTGCGCTCAGGATGACACGGTTACGTGCGGACGAAGTTGTTCCAGTACCAGCAGCCCCAGAGGCCGGCGATAATGGAATAGGCGATGAGGACTCGCGCCCAGAGCGCGAGTTTCTCTTTTGCGGCGAGGAACATCAGTGCGACGAGGAACGGTTCGAAGTCCAGCGCGTGGCGCATCCCAAATTGCGCGAAGCCGTTGACGTAGTACACGAAGTTCGGTACGGCGGTGAGCAGTGTCGCTGCCCAAAGCGCAATGACGAGCTGCACGGGACGGCGCGCAAAAAACGCGTAAATGAGTGCCGGACTCGTCCACGTTAACGCCACCCCGCTAAGCGATGGTTGTAAATACGGAGATTGCGGCAGTTTGTCCGGTGCTTGTACGAAGAACGACCACAACTGATACGGGAAATATTTGAGTTGGAACGGCGATCCCGTCGGACTCCCCGCTTGATCTTGGTGATACCACGCGGTGTAGCCGATGTCGTACCACGTGCCCCAACGCGCGAGATTGTATGACACACACCCGACGGCAACGGGAACGAGCACCGCACCGAACGATGCGAGCGCGCGCCTCGAATTCAACAGATAGGCGTACACGGGCAGCGCTAGGATCAAATCGAAGCGAGAAAGGAGCGCCGCGCTCCCCCAGATCGCAACGAGCCAGCCGCGTTTTTTGCCGGCAAGTTCGACGAGCGCGAGCATCGTGAAACACACGGCCGACACATGGGCAATGAACCAGACGTCGCCGAGCATCGCACACCAGAGTAAATCGGTACCGGCGAGTAAGAACGCGCAGATCCAATAATTCGATACTTCATCGACGCCGTAACGCTCGCCGAGCTCGTATGCGGCACCAACCGCGATGCCGCCGAGCACAATCGAGAGTATCGTTTGATTCGCCGTGCCGAAGATCGCAACGAACGGCAGCAACAACAATGCCGGCATCGGCGCTTCGATCACGTAATGTTGACCGTTGTACGCCAACGCATCGATGTACGCGCCGGGCCAATCGATCCAGGTGTGTCCGTGCAACAGCGCTTGCGCGAGCAGGACGAAATTATTGTACGGCGTCGCTCGTCCGCGCGAGACGATGGCGATGGCAACACACGCAATCGCCCCGGCAATAAGGGATCGTTTGATTTTCACAGCTGGGCCGTCGTTCGCTCCACGCGGTAGAGTTCGGGTTGCGCGGAGAGCCGTTCGAGGCGAAAGCCGCGAACGCTTCCTTCCGGCGTCCCGACGACAAATACGCCGCGATGCTTACTCCATGCTTCAAGCCGGTCCGCCGTTTCACCGAACCAGGCCGGGACGATCGTACGGTGACCTGCGGCGCGATCGACGTATGCGCGATACGCGAGCGGCGGCGCAAGCGTCCACGTCGCGACGACAATGGCGTCATCGGGCGTTGCGTGAAGCACATCATCGGCTTGATCGAGCGCGCGGCGGTCATCGGCCTGGCCGGAGATCGTCGGCTGCGTCAGCAGCAAGAATGCGACGCCGAACAACAGCGCCGCTTGCGCGGGAACGCGTAACACCGTCATCCGCAGGGCGCCCACGCCGTATCCGCCGAGCGCCGCGAGCACGGCAAATGCGGGCAAAAAGTATCGCGACGCATCGGACTCTTCGCGAAAGCCAAGCGCGAATAGCATCGGCGCAACACCTGCGATGCATAGCGCTGCGATACGAACATCTCGCATACGGATCGCGCGAACGAGGCCGAGGAGTGCAGCGAGTATGCCGAGCGGCGTGAGTTCGCGAAGCGCAATCAGCACAAACGCCGCAACGGAATCGACATATGCGTCTTCCGCGTATCCGTGGAGCGCCGATGCGACATCGAGATCTTGCGCAAACACGAGCCCCGCGAGATTTTGCAGCAGCATCGGATGGCCGTAATCCCAAAACGCATTTCCCGTCAGACCCAATTGCGCAACCGGATCGAGATGCATCGCCGTCACATACGCGCTGCGCAGCGGCAAATACAAGAACCAAACCGTCGCGGCGGCAAACCCGATGAGCGATGCACCGGCGAACGCCCGACCGTCCGCTTCGTGTAATTTTGCGATAACGAGCGTTACGATCGCCGGCAAGAGAAAGAGTCCGATTGGATGCGCCGCAACGGCAAGACCGAATACGAGTCCCGTCACATTGAGGCGGGCCGCGGATGGTTCGCGGTACCATCGCAACAGAAACAAGAGCGCGAGCGCGTAGAAAGCGGTTGCGAACGCATGAACGTCTGCGCGTGTTGCAACGGTCCACGCAACGCCACCCGCCGCAAAGAGCCACGCCGCCAGAACTGCCGAGACGTCATCGGAGTCGAGTTCGCGCACCACCGCGTACACGCACCACGCCGCGACACTCATGCATAGGGCGCTAAAAAAACTCATGCGAAATGCGACGGAGCCGAACGGAAATGCGTGCGAGAAGAACCATCCCGCGAGCGTATAGAACGGAAGTCCCGGCGGATGCGCGATGCCCAGAATGTACGGCACCGTATCCATTTCACCGACATCCCAGAATCCGACGAAGCGGTGCGCGGTGATCGCGTAGAGGACGAGCGGCGCGGCGAACGCAGCGAGGCCCGCTACCCGTTCACGCCGCGCCTTCATCGCTATGGCGGCGGCAGCGTTGCTTGCGGCAGCGGTTTGGCTCCGACGAACGTGGACGCCGGAAGTGAACGCGGAAAGCGATAGTCGCTCCACGTGATGCGCTCGCGCGTGACTTTGCCTTTCACGTCTGCCTCGACGCTTGCGGTGAACGGGACCCAGTACGAGCCGGATTTACCGTATTGCAGTTCGCCGGTTCCGCTTGCCGTTGCGGCAGTTGCGCGAAACGCGATCATGCGCGGCAAGTACGTCTGTCCGTCGATCGTCACACGTGTCACAACGAACCCAGTGTCGGTCGGAACGAGCGGCCGCGCCTCATACATGTAGTCGAAATGTGAACCATCGCGAACCGCGCGGAGGAAGAGCATTGTATACGTGCTGGTGCGCGGCGCGACGCGCGTGATGTCGTAACGGTCCGGACGCCGCTCGATTCGCACGACTTTCTGCGCCAGCGGCGTGCCGTCGACGGTCAGCGTCTCATCACGCACGTTCTGCCCGCGACGATAGATCTGATGCCGCTGCTCGATTGAGTTCGCGCCGGCCTGCGACACAACATAAGTGAAGATCATCGCCTTGGGCTGTTTGAGCGACGACATCTCGAGTTCGTACCGTTCGAGCGCGATCTGCGAGTCGATCGGAGCGGCCCTTCGCGGCGCCGCGGCGATGAGCGTCGCAAGCACCGCAACGAGCGAGAGAATACGCCTCACGCGAGCACAGCGTCACGAATGGCCTGCACCGCTGCGGGCGCGCCATTCGCGTTTTTACCGCCGCCTTGCGCCTGCGCGGGCGCACCGCCGCCCTTGCCCCCTACGAGCGGCGCGGCGAGCTTCACGAGATTCCCCGCATGAATGCCGGCTTTCACCAAATCATCGCTCGCGGAAACCAGCAGATTCACGCTGCCGTTGTCTACGCCGGCGAGCGCGATGACGCCGCTGGGCAAACGGCTGCGAAGTGCGCTCGTCAAATGGCGCAGCGCTTCCGCGTTTCCTTCGTGCACGACCGCACCGACGAATGCGCGATCGCCTTTGCGTTCGACGCGTTCCAGATACGCTTGCGCATCCGCCGCCGCAAGACGTGCCTTCAATTGGCCGACGGCGGTTTGCAGATCTTTGATATCGCGCTGCATGCGCGCAACGCGCTCGCTGATCTCATCCGGCGTCGTCGCAAGCGACGATGCGAGTTCGCCGACGAGGCTCTGCTGATGCGAAACGAAATCTTCCGCCGCTTGCGAAACGCAGCTCTCGATGCGGCGAACACCGCTGCCGATCGACGACTCGCTCAAGATGATGAACATGCCCAGCTCGCCGGTTGTATGCGAATGCGTGCCGCCGCAGAACTCGACCGACGGACCGGCCTGCACGACGCGCACGATCTCGCCGTACTTCTCGCCGGCCATCGTGATCGCGCCGGTAGCGCGCGCTTCTTCGATCGGAAGCTCGTGCGTTATGAGATGCGAGTCGTCGCGAATCATCTCGTTGACGCGCCCTGCGACCGCGCGCTTTTGTTCGGGCGAGAGCGCGCCCGCGGGCCAGCGGAAATCGAACCGCATGCGATCGATACCGACCCACGATCCGGCCTGCGCGACGTCGTCACCGAGCACGTCCTTGAGTGCGCGCTGCAGCAAGTGCGCCGACGTGTGATGCCGCCGAATCTCACGTCGCCACCAATCATAGACCGCCGTGTGAACGCGATTGCTCGCGCGGAATTCGCCGCTGCGTACGATGCCGTGATGCGCAACCGCTTCGCCCATAAACTGCGTATCTTCAACTTCAAAGACGGACCCGTCTTCGTTTGTCAGCCGCCCGCGGTCGCCGATTTGACCGCCGCGCTCGGCGTAGAATGACGTGCGATCGAGCACGATGATGCCGCGTTCACCGGCGCTCAGTGCGTCGACGGGCTTCTCGTCTTTGAGAATCGCGACGATCTCGCCGTCCGATTCCAATCCTTCGTAGCCGGTAAACTCGGACTTCACGGCGGGCAACTCCGCAAGCGTCACGACGGCGCGTTTGGCAGCAGCATCGGCGCGTGCACGTTCGCGTTGCTGGGTCATCTTCTGTTCGAACTCGACGGAATCAACTGCGACACCGCCGTCGCTTGCGATTTCGCGCGTCAACTCGATCGGGAATCCGTACGTGTCATGCAATACGAACGCATCTTCACCCGAAATCAATCGCGTGCAGTTGTCGTTGGCATCTTGAATGAGGCGATCGAGCATCGCCATGCCGCGTTCGAGCGTCCGATCGAAGGTTTGTTCCTCGGCGCGCAAGGTTTGCTGAATCCGTCCGACGTTCTGCCGCAGCTCCGGATATCCGGGCGCAAGCGATTGCACGACGGCGGGGATGAGTTCCGTCAGGAACCCGTTGGGATACCCCAACAGTCGTCCGTTACGAATCGCGCGGCGAATCAAAAAGCGCAACACGTAGCCGCGATCGGTGTTCGACGGGAAGATGCCGTCGTTGATCATGAACGTCACCGCGCGCGCGTGATCCGCAATGATGTTTTGCCGAATGCGTTGTTCGGCCGGCTTCAGTGACGTCTGACCGACCGGCGGTTGCGCGGCGATCAAATCCGTGAAGAGATCCGTCTCGTACATCGACGCCTGACCGTTGGCGAGCGCAAGACAGCGCTCGAAACCCGCGCCGGTGTCGATCGATTTCTTCGGAAGCTCCGTGAGCTTTCCGTCGGCGGTGCGATTGTACTGTTGGAAAACGACGTTCCAGAATTCGACGAACCGGTTGCCGAGATTGGGCGCGGTATCATCGGGACCACTCGCGTGCTCTTCGCCCGTATCGTAGAAGAGCTCCGTTGACGGACCGCATGGACCCGTCGGTCCCATCGTCCAAAAGTTGTCTTCATCCCAGCGGCTGATGCGCTCTTTGGGCAGCCCGACGTCTTCGATCCAAATGCGTTCGGCTTCGTCGTCGCTTACGTGAATGGTGACGTAAATGCGCTTGGGATCGAGCTTGAGGACTTTCGTGGAGAACTCCCACGCCCACGGAATCGCTTCGCGTTTGTAATAGTCGCCGAACGAAAAGTTCCCCAGCATCTCAAGGAACGTCCCATGGCGGCCGGTGCGGCCCACGTTTTCGATATCACTCTTGGCGCCCGCAACGCGCAAGCAACGCTGCACGGTTACCGCGCGCGGCGCGGGAGGCGGCTGCTCGCCCAGGAAGACGGGCACGAACTGCTCCATGCCGGCGATCGTAAAGAGCGTCGTCGACATTTCGTCCGGGATAAGGCTCGCGGAGGGAAGCAGCTTGTGTTGCTTGGCGACGAAAAAGTCGATCCAAGCCTGACGGAGTTCTTGGCTTTTCATGGGCTACCGGGAGATACTACGCGGGCGGGATCACTCCCTCAGTACGGCGCGCAGCTTCTCGAGCGCCTTTGCCTGTAACCGCGAGACGTGCATCTGCGAGACGTTGAGGCGTTTGGCGATCTCCGTCTGCGAGACGGACTCGTAGAAGCGCAAATAGATGATGACGCGTTCGCGCCCGGTGAGCACGTGAAACGCGCGTTCGAGATTCGCGCGATCTTCCAGCATCTCCAGGCCCGAGTCGGTAATACCGACCGTATCCGCAAGCGTCTGCGATTTCTTTTCGCCTTCGCCCGAGACTTCTGAGTCGAGCGAGAGCAAGTTGTACGCCTGCCCTAATTCTTGCGCTTCGAGAATCTCTTCTTCGGTGGCGTTCAATCGTTCCGCGAGCTCTGCAACGGTCGGACTGCGTCCGAGTTCGACCGCCATCTTCTCGTTCGCGCGGTTGACCGAAAGATTCAGTTCTTGCAAACGGCGCGGGACTTTGACCGCCCAGCCCTTATCGCGGAAATAGCGCTTGATCTCGCCCACGATCGTCGGCGTCGCGTACGTCGTAAATTCAACACCGCGGTCGAGTTCGAAGCGATCGATCGCTTTTAGCAGTCCGACCGTGCCGACTTGCACCAAATCGTCGAGCGGTTCGCCGCGATTGGCGAACTTGAGCGCGAGAAAACGAACGAGGTTCAGGTGCGCAACGACAAGGTCGTTTCGCAGCGACTCGTATTCGCTGTCCTTGCGATCGGGATTTTGGTCGTGACGGGCTCTCGCGGTTGCAAACCTGCCAAAGAGCGCGCGCGTCCGTTCCCGTTCGGAACGAACGTCCGGATTCGATTCGTGCACGTCAGACCGGAAGTCGTTTGGTCATGATGAGCTGCGTCCCTTGCTCAGGATGCACGTCGTAAGAGACGTCATCCATGAGTGAGCGGATAAGGAACACGCCCAATCCTCCGACACGCTCGTCCTCGAGCTCCCGCGAACGGATGCTTTCGGGACGTGTTCCACGTCCGTAATCGCGTACTTGAATGCGAAGGCCGTCGCTGAGCGCTTCGCAACGAATTTCAATGTACGAACTTCCATGCGCGTGCTGAATTGCGTTGGTGCACGCTTCTGCGACCGCGAGTTTGATGTCCTCAATCTCGTCGATCGAGAAATGCAGGCGGCTAGCAACGGCCGCTACGGAGAGACGCGCGAGCGCGACCCATTCTGCCTTGCACGGTACGCGCAATTCAACGACGTCGATGTCGTCAGCGCGCGGTACGGGTTGATTCACACGAGTGCCTTCATTGCCGCGTCTTCGCTCTCGAAGATGCCGAAAATTTTCACCAAGCCCGTGATATCGAAGATCTTCTTGATCTGCGGATTCGTGCAGACCAAGTTTACCGACCCGCCATGTTCGCGAACGCGCTTGAGGCCGCCGATAAGGACGCCAAGACCCGTCGAGTCGATGTACCGGACCTTCTCCAGATTGATGACGAGGTGATACACGCCGCGATCGATGAGCTCGCCGATTGCGTCCTTGACTTTCGGCGACGTGTAGACGTCGATCTCGCCACCGAGATCGACGACGTAACAATCGCCTTGTGCTTCACGCACGTTCACCTTGATGTCCAACGTCTTTTTCACTCCTATGCGTCGGCCTTACGTTCGAGTTCTTGACGCAATGACTCCGCTGAGGCATTGCCTTCCTCAACCGCTTCGTTAAAGTTCGTCCGCGCGTTTTCAACCACCGCTCGGCCGCGCTCGTAGAGATCGGCCGCACTTTCCTGCCACGAAGACGTGACATCGCTTACGCGCCCACGCAAGTCACCTGTGGCATCCATGGCCAGATTACCCGCTTCACGGGCTTTCCCAACCAGAACGTCGCGAGTTTCTTCTTGCGTCAGAAGCACGGCGACCGCGCCGCCGACAATAGCGCCAAGAAGGAATCCGGCGAAAAAGCCACCGCCGCGATTCTCGTCATTCATCTTCGAAATCGTCTCCTAGGACTCGCCTGCTGACTTTCTTCCCGTTACCAGCCTCCGCAAACCGGCACTTACACCCGTGATTGTCGCCCCGACGTTGACGATCGCCGGCTGCAGCGCGTCCTTCGTAAGCGATGCCGTCTCCGAGACCGAGCCCGCCACATCTTCAAGCGACTTCACCACGCCGCCGAGCCGCGCCAGGGTCTGGTCCGCCGTGTCCGCGATACCGCCTACGTGGCCCAGCGTGTCGTTTACAGGCTTGCTGAGGGTCGAAATCTGACGGTCGACCTCATCGAGCGTCACATTGACCCGGCCAAGGGTCTTCGCGAACGCGATCATCGCCCAAAGAATTCCGATACCGGCAAGAAGCACGCCGACGCCCACGCCGACGTACATGATCCAGCTAAGGTCGGTCCCGGTCATATGTGCACGTTCCTTTCTCGCATCTGTGTAGCCAAGCGGGCAACCACGTCGCCGGCTCGTTCGATCTCCGCGTCCAGGGTACTGTGTCCCAGGGAAAAACGGATGACTCCTTGGTGCCAGCGCGGATCGATGCCGAGCGCCGCGATCACGTGGCTGGGCTCGAGCGCACCCGAGGTACAGGCACTGCCGGTCGAAACAGCGATCCCTTCGAGGTCGAGCGCAACGAGCATCGATTCAGAATCGATACCCGCAAATGACACATTGCAATTATTCGCCACGCGCGGGGCGCCTTCGCCGTTGATCCGTACGTCCTCGAGCGCTTTCAACCGGTTCTCCAGCCGGTCGCGCTGAGCGGCGACGCGGGACGACGTCTGTTCGCGTTCCCGTGCGGAAAGCTCGAACGCCGTCGCGAGCCCGACGATGCCCGCAACGTTTTCCGTTCCCGCGCGGCGCCCGAACTCTTGGCCTCCGCCGTAAACCAACGGTTGTACCGGAACACCTTCGCGCGCATAGAGCACGCCGACTCCTTTTGGACCGTTGAACTTGTGCGCCGAGATCGAGAGCATGTCGACACCGAGGTCGTTCGGACGCACGTCGATCCACGGTGCGGCTTGGACTGCATCGGTGTGGAAGATCACCCCTCGTTCGCGTGCAGTTGCAGCGAGTCGCGCGATCGGTTGAATTGTGCCGATCTCGTTGTTCGCCAGCATGATCGTTGCAAGTGTTGTATCCGGCCGAAGTGCCGCAGCGAATTCCTCAACGTCCACCAATCCGCGCGCGTCAACACCGAGTAGTGTTATTTCGAATCCTTCGTCACGCAGTGCATCGAGTGAATGCAGCACGGCGTGGTGGTCGATCGCGCTCGAAATAATGTGACGGCCTTTCGGAGCGAGCGCGCGCGCTACGCCGATTATCGCCTGATTATCCGACTCCGACCCACTGCCGGTAAATGTGATCGTTTTGCGCGGCACACCGAGCAGCGCAGCGACGCGATCGCGCGCATCGTCAAGACCCGCGCGCGCACGCCGTCCCTCCGCGTGCAAGGAACTCGGATTGTGGCCTGCCTGTCCAAAGTAGGGGAGCATCGCCTCGAGCACCTCACGGCGCACGGGCGTGGTAGCGGCGTTATCGAGATAAATGCGATCTTCCACGAATTCTCAGAGCCTTCTCAGAGCGTCACCCTACCATAACACCTGTGCGAAGCTCCATTGCACACTCCGAGAAGTAGCAACGGGAAAGGGTGGCCGGATGAACTCCGGCCACTTTTTTTTCCGTTCGGACTTAGATGCAACTACCCGAGTGCATGGAGTCGCTATGAGCCGTGCGGGCGAGCAGCGCGATGAGGACGGCTTTCACTTGCCGGGCGTCCGCGTCGTCGAACTCGCCCAGGAGGGCTGCCTCGGCCTGCGCCACCGTTTCCGCAGCGCGGGCGGCAAGCGCCGCGCCTGCTTCCGTACTCTGAACGACGCGCGCGCGGCGATCGTCCGGATCCGCGCGGCGCTCCACGAGCCTGCGCTGTTCAAGGTCGTCGATCGTAGCCACAAGCGTACTCTTGTCCAAGCCGACGATCTGCGCGATCTCCAATTGCGTGCGGGCAGAGCGCTCGCTTACGGTTGCGAGTACGCCGAAGCTTCGCATGGTCAGCCCGAGCTCCGCCAGCGCGGAATTTTGGACCGCGACGAACCGGCGCGCGAGCCGGGCAAGCGTCCAGCTCAGGCCTTGACGCAGCACCGCCGGCACCTTCGAGCAGGCGTCCGAAGCGTGAAGAGTTTCCATGCGACGATCATAGTATAGCAGAAGGTCTATTTCAAAATCGTCTTGGCTCAAACTATCTTGCAGCGTATTATATTGGTTATGAATAGTAGCCTACTGACGCAAAGCGAGCGGCGTCTCGACGACTCAGCCCTGGACGTCTTATTTCATCAGGCACGGAGCGCAAACGGCTTCTTGCCCGAGCCCGTATCCGAAGGGACGCTCCGCGAGATCGTCGAGGCAGCGAAGATGGCTCCGACCGCGATGAACGCGCTGCCGCTGCGCGTCATATTTGTGACGACACCGAAGGGCCGCGAACGGCTCATACCCGCGGTGAACCCGGGGAACGTCGCCAAGGTGGAGTCCGCGCCGGTGACTGCGATCCTTGCGCGCGACCTTGCGTTCCACGAACATCTTCCGCGCCTGTTTCCGCATGCGCCCGAAGCGTACTACGACGGCGCACGCACCAACGCGGAGTATACGTCGCTGCAAAACGCAACGCTCCAGGCCGGATACTTCATCCTCGCAGCACGTGCGCACGGTCTCGATGCTGGTCCGATGGGCGGTTTCGACGCATCAAAAGTGGATGCGGAATTCTTCCCTAACGGCACCTGCAAATCGATTCTGCTCGTCACGCTCGGCTACGGAGACGAAAGCAAACTCTTCCCCCGCAACCCGCGCCTCGATTTCGAAGAGATCGCGACATTCGCATGATCGCCGTCTGTCATCCTGAGCGAAGCGCCGAAGGCGCGCAGTCGAAGGATCGCCTCAACTCATTCGCGCGTATCGATCCTTTGACGGAGCCTGTCCTGAGCGAAGTCAAAGGGGTGCTCCGCACCTTCGCTCAGGATGACAATTGGTTAGCGGTCGTTCTCTCCCGGGTCATAGTATTTGCGATCTCGCAAATTTTCGGGCAGGTTCTGCTGCTTGACGGAATAGTCGTCGTGCGCGTAATGATAGCCCTTGCCGTATCCGAGCTGTTTCATGAGGTCGGTGGGAGCATTTCGCAAGTGGAGCGGTACGGGATCGTTGCGCGTCTCCTGGACGTCTTGCATCGCAGCGCCATAGGCGCGTCCCACGCTGTTGCTCTTCGGCGCTTTCGCTAAATACAACGTCGCGTGCGCCAGCGGATAAAAGCCTTCGGGCATGCCGACAAAGTGCACCGCTTGCTGCGCTGCAATCGCGACTTGAATCCCGTGCGGATCTGCTAATCCGACGTCTTCGGACGCGAGAATCACGAGACGGCGCGCGATGAAGAGCGCATCTTCGCCGCCGTCGAGCATGCGCGCGAGCCAATACACGGCT
Source organism: uncultured bacterium (assembly GCA_964648945.1). Classification (GTDB taxonomy): domain Bacteria; phylum Vulcanimicrobiota; class Vulcanimicrobiia; order Vulcanimicrobiales; family Vulcanimicrobiaceae; genus JAMXLG01. The sequence goes on from CAZYLU010000008.1 coordinate 39,273, forward strand.
GCATCAGGATCGCTCGCGCGAATGCTTTTGATGAACGCACTGATGATGTCGTAGTGCTGTTCGCCGCCTTTATCGTACGTCGACCCTCGTTTCTGCAACGCTTCAAGCACCAGCTCGCGGTCGATCTGCTTCGTCCCGTTGCGCAGCGGCGCCGTTTCGGCGGCAAACTCCAGTGCATTGAGCGCCGTACGTGCGTCACCGTTCGCGTACCCGATCAACGTCGCGCGCGCGTCGGGTTCCAGATGAATACCCTGACTTCCCAGGCCGCGCTCGCTATCGCTCAGCGCACGCTCCACGATTGCGGCGATTTCTTCATCGGTCAGCTGTTGCAAGACGAACACGCGCGCACGAGAGAGTAACGCGGAGTTTACTTCAAACGAAGGATTCTCGGTTGTTGCGCCAATCAGCGTGACCGTTCCGTCCTCTACATACGGCAACACCGCATCCTGTTGCGCTTTATTGAAGCGATGAATTTCGTCGATAAAGAGCACTGTTCGCTGTCCAACCCGGCGCCGCGCTTGCGCCTCGGCAACAACGCGTCGCAAATCAGCAACGCCTGCGCTTACCGCAGACAACTTCTCGAAATGCGCACCGGTGGAACGCGCAACGATCTCCGCGAGCGTCGTTTTTCCGGTACCAGGCGGTCCCCATAAAATCATCGAGGGAACCCGATCGCTTTCGATCGCACGACGCAGCGCGCGTCCTACACCGACGATCTGTTCTTGACCGACGTACTCATCGAGTGAACGCGGACGCATCCGCGCTGCGAGCGGTGCCTCCGGTTCTCCGAAGAGTGAATTCATCGCACGCGCGGCGACGCTGTCGGCTGCGGCGTATGCTTTACGAGCGGGTTCTTGATGTTGATGGGACGTGGCGTTGCGAAGCGCGGATTGACTTCGCTCGGGAATTGCATCACGACGTTGCCCTCGGCGTGCGCTTTACCGGTGGTCGTATCGTAGACGACGTGCTGCGCCTGCATGTTGCGGTCGCCCTGAACGATGTGCACGTTGCCGTTGAGGTCGAGCGTATGCGCGTCGTCGTTGAGCACACCCTTCGCCGCATCGACCGTCGTGTCGGCTTGTACGTAATGGACGTTGCCGGTCGCGGTGTAGATTTTCGCGCTGCCGTCGATGTTGACTTGATCCGCCGTGAGGGTCGCCGGGCCGCGTGAGTTGGATGCGCTCGTGCTCGAAAGTCCCGCGAAATTGCCCTGCGAGTCGTGCATGACGACGTGGCCGTAGAGCGTTGCGGCTTTGGTCTTGTAGTTGCCGTTCGCGCGATCGCCGGTGATGTCGCCGCCTTGGCGGTTCATCGTCACTTGGTTCGGCGTTGAAAAATCGCCGGTCTTGAAGTTGACGTCGACGGAGGTCATGTGGACGGTCCAGATGCCGACGTTGAACTGCGTGCCGCTCGCAGCGGCGGGCGGCGACGGCTTAGGCGCCGCGGCGACGAGCGCAGCAGCGATAACGAGTAACAGCGCATGCTTCATTGTTGAGAGCGGACCTTTACGCTATGACGTTCGACCGCTCCCAGAAGTTCCGCAACACGTTCGTATTTCACGACGCCTTCACGTAGGAGGCGCGCGGGCGTTCGACTCAAGTCCACGATCGATGCTTCGCCCTCGTACCGCGTGGGCCCGTTCAGCACGAGCAAATCAGCGCTCGGCAGCTCGCTGGTGTCCTCGCCGCCGCGATACGGCGGGCGCCCACTCTGGTTCGCGCTCGTTACCGCGAGCGGTCCGCACCGCTCGAGAATCGCGCGCGCAAGCGGCTCGTCCGGCACACGAAATCCGAGCGTCGGCATTCCGGCCGTTACTTCGTCACTGATAAACTCCGGCTTGCGGACGATGATGATCACCGGTCCGGGCAAGAGCCGCTTGGCGGCGAGAATCGCGCCCGCGTTTCCCGGAGCGAACTCCAGGAACTCCGCGGGCGTCGCGACGTGCAACGTTAGCGGTTTTTCGTCGGGACGCCGTTTCGCGCGATAGACCTTGTCGACCGCCGTCGAGCGATACGGATCGCATGCGATGCCGTAACTCGTTTCGTTCGGGAAGATGATCGTGCCGCCGTCGAAAATCACGCGCGCGCACTCTTCCACGACGTTCTCGAGCGTCTCACGACGCGCATCGAGTACGGCGCCGATAGCCATATCGCTACAGATGCATTCTCATACCGGTGCCGAGTGCGACGCACGACAGCGGATCGTCCGCCACAATCGCCGGGACACCGGTGACTTCCGAGAGCAACCGATCGAGACCGCGCAGCAGAGCACCGCCTCCGGTGAGAATCACGCCGCGATCGATGATATCGGCGGCAAGCTCGGGCGGCGTCTTCTCGAGCACGGCTTTCACCGCTTCGACGATTGCGCCGACCGGTTCCGAAAGCGCTTCACGAATCTCTTCGCTCGTGATCTTCACGGTCTTGGGGAGACCGTTGATTAAATCGCGGCCGCGAATCTCCATCGCGAGTTCTTGTTCCAACTTATACGCCGAACCAATCTTGATTTTGATTTCTTCAGCCGTACGTTCGCCGATCATCAGGTTATAGACGCGGCGGATGTAGCGGACGATTGCATCGTCGAGCTTGTTACCCGCCACGCGCAGCGACTGCGAAACGACGACGCCGCCGAGCGAAATCACCGCCACGTCCGTCGTGCCGCCGCCGATGTCGACGACCATCGATCCCGAAGGACCATCGATCGGAAGACCCGCGCCGATCGCCGCCGCCATCGGTTCTTCGATGATGTCCACGCTGCGCGCGCCCGCAAGTTTGGCTGCATCCTTCACCGCGCGTTCTTCGACGCTCGTGATCTCCGCCGGAACGCAGATCGTTACATGCGGTTTCGGTTTGATGATCGACGACCACCACGATCGGTCTTTCATCACTTTCTTGATGAAATACGACAGCATCGCTTCGGTCACTTCGAAGTCGGCAATGACGCCGTCGCGAAGTGGACGAATCGCTTGAATGTGCGCCGGCGTTTTGCCGAGCATCTGTCGCGCTTCCTCGCCCACCGCGAGGACTTTTCCATTGTTCATGTCCTTCGCGACGACCGACGGCTCGCGCAACACGATACCTTTGCCTTTGACGTGTACGAGCACGTTGGCCGTTCCGAGATCGATGCCGATGTCCAAACCGAACTCCCTAGACTAGAGGTTGACGAGAAAACAAACTAACTGGCCGCGGTATTCACGCGAGGATACTCGCGCGTTTCGAACAGACCGGCGGGCTCGACGAGCGGCGTCACACCGCTCGACCGCTGCACTTGCGCGCCGAGACTCGAAAGCATTTCTTCCAACCGCTCGTAACCGCGGTCGATGTATTCCAGACCGATGATCTCGGTTTCGCCCGCTGCGGCAAGACCGGCCACTACCAGCGCCGCACCCGCGCGAATATCGGGCGCTTCAACCGGTGCACCGGAAAGCTGCGTTACGCCTTTGACGACGGCCGTGTTGCTCTCCATCGAAACGCGTACGTCGGCGCCCATACGCGCGAGTTCGTTGACGTACGAGAAGCGCGCATTGAAGATCGATTCTTCCACGACGCTCGTGCCGGGAACGGTGCACAAGAATGAGACCATTTGCGGTTGCAAATCGGTGGGAAAACCCGGATGCGGAGCGGTGAGAATTTCGGTGCCGCCGGTGATCGTGCTGCCGTCGACGCGAATCCAATCGACGCCGTACGTCAAATCCACGCCGCACTCTTGCAGCTTCATCATGAACGCTTCGAGATGATCGGGACGGCATTTCGTCACCGTGACGTCGCCGCGCGTTACCGCACCGCTGAGCAGCAGCGTGCCGGTAACGATACGATCGGGGATGATCGTGTATTCGACGCCGTGCAATTCTTTGACGCCGTCGACCTGAATCGTATCGGTTCCAAGACCGGAAATCTTCGCGCCCATCGCTTGGAGGAAGTTGCCGAGGTCGACGACTTCGGGTTCCATTGCCGCGTTCGAAATCGTGGTCGTGCCTTCGGCAAGCACCGATGCAAGCATCGCGTTCTTCGTTGCGCCGACGCTCGGCATCCGAAATTCGATCGTCCCGCCTTGCAAACGCTTCTGCTTCGATTGCGCGATGAGCGAGCCGTGATAGTTGCTCACTTCGCAGCCGAGTGCAATAAAGGCTTGCTCGTGCATATCGGTCGCGCGCGTGCCGAGCACGCATCCGCCGGGAAGCGGCACTTCCGCGCGGCCGAAACGTCCGAGCAGCGGACCGACGACATCGAATGATGCCGCGAGTTTGCGTACGAGCATGTACGGCGCTTTGTACGATGCAACGTTACTCGAATCGATCGTGACCGTGTTGTCGCCTTCGTAACGGATGCGCGCACCGAGCGCCTCGAGCAGCGACCACATCACGGAAACGTCAGTGATCCGTGGCACGCGATGCAGCGTGACGGTTCCTTTTGCCAATAGCGCAGCAGCCATGATCGGTAACGCCGCGTTCTTCGCACCGTGCGTAGCGACCGATCCCTCGAGCTGTGCGCCGCCATGCACCCGTAAGGTGGTCTCTAAGCGGTCGAGCATTGCTTCAAAAAGTTCGCGGGGCGCTGGTGGGCGCCCCGCTTGATCTTATCGGCCTTTCTTACGCGTTTGTAAGCTGCTTCAGTGTGCTCCAACCAGGCGTAGCTTCGCATTCGCAAACTCGATTGCCACCGGGTCGGTTGTGCTGCTGAGTTCGTCGCGCGTCTTCGCCACATCGACGTCATCGAAGCTAAGCGCTTCGTCGACGAGGATCGTCAAGCGATCCGGAAGCGCTTGCATGAAGCCTTCGCTCGTCGCGAGCTCCAGCCGGGTTGAGGCGCCTTCGCGCACGACGTTCGCGCGCAGAACGCCCGGCTTGAGCGCGGCGAGAAACGGCGCGTGATGCGGAAGGATACCTTCCTCGCCTTCGGTCGTCACCGCGATCACAAGCTCCGCATCGCCCTCGAAGACGACCTTCGTCGGTGTGATGAGCTTGAACGGGATCGTCGAAGCCATTAGACGGTCGCGCCGAGCTTCTCGGCGGCGGCTTTGACTTCGTCGATGCTGCCCTTATAGAAGAACGCTTGCTCCGGCAGATTGTCGACTTTGCCTTCGAGGATCTCACGGAAGCCGGCGATCGTGTCTTGGATCTTGACGTACTTGCCGGGCGTGCCCGTGAACTGCTCGGCGACGAAGAACGGCTGCGAGAAGAAGCGCTGCATGCGGCGAGCGCGGCCGACGGTGATCTTGTCCTCTTCCGACAGTTCTTCGATGCCGAGAATCGCGATGATATCTTGGAGGTCCTTATAGCGCTGCAGCGTCTCTTGCACGCCGCGCGCCACGTCGTACTGCTCCTGGCCGACGATCTGCGGATCGAGAATGCGTGACGTGGACGCGAGCGGATCGACGGCCGGATAGATGCCGAGTTCGGAGATCGGACGCGAGAGTGCGGTCGTCGCATCCAAATGTGCGAACGTCACGGCGACGGCCGGGTCGGTGTAGTCGTCGGCAGGCACGTAGACGGCTTGCACGGACGTGATCGATCCCTTGTTCGTCGACGTGATGCGCTCTTCGAGCGCGCCCATATCGGTCGAGAGCGTCGGCTGATAGCCGACGGCGGACGGCATGCGGCCCATGAGTGCGGAGACTTCCGAACCCGCTTGCAGATAGCGGAAGATGTTGTCCATGAAGAGCAGCACGTCGGCGCCCGTCTCATCGCGGAAATATTCCGCCATCGTGACGCCGGTTTGCGCGACGCGGAAACGCACGCCGGGCGGCTCGTCCATCTGACCGAAAACGAGCGTCGTCTGCGCGAGAACGCCGGACTCTTTCATTTCGACCCAGAGGTCGTTGCCTTCACGCGTCCGTTCGCCGACGCCGGTGAACACGGAGAAGCCCTTGTGGACGTTGGCGATGTTGCGAATCAGCTCTTGAATCAGAACCGTCTTGCCGACGCCCGCGCCGCCGAAGAGTCCAACTTTGCCGCCGCGCGTGTACGGCGCCATGAGGTCGATGACTTTGATGCCGGTTTCGAAGAGTTTCGGCGTCGGATCTTGTGATTTAAAATCCGGAGCCGGACGGTGAATCGGCCACTCCGCGGCGGCTTTCACCGGAGCGTCGCTATCGATCGCTTTGCCGAGCACGTTGAAGATGCGTCCGAGCGTGCCTTCACCGACGGGAACCTTGATCGGGCCACCGGTGTTGGTCACGGCGTCGCCACGACGCAGACCATCCGTCGATCCCATCGCCAGGCAGCGCACTTGGTTGTTGCCGAGTTCGTCCTGCACTTCGAGCACGAGGTCGCGCGTCTGCATCGCCGTACCACCGAGTTCAACTCCGGTAGTTGTAGCGTGTCCGTTCGTGCCGGCGCTCGCGCCTTCGTTAACGCGAACCGTGAGCGCATCATTGATCTTCGGAAGCGTCTCGGGCGAAAATTCGACGTCGACGACGTTTCCGAGTACTTGCACAACTTTGCCGGTGGCAGCCATTATCAATCGTTCCTTTAGTGTTTTCGTTTGTATGTCTCGGTAAGTGGGATGGGCGCTCGTGTCATCCTGAGCGCAGCGGAGCGGAGTCGAAGGATCGCATCGAGCGTTTGTCTTGAGGCGATCCTTCGACTACGGCGCGTCGCGCCTTCGCTCAGGATGACACGTGGCGAATCACCCATTTACCAAAGCTTCTGCTCCGCCGACGATTTCCAACAGTTCTTTGGTAATCGCGGCTTGGCGCGCGTTGTTCATTTGAATGGTCAGTTCGTCGATGAGCTTGCCCGCGTTGTCGGTTGCGTTGTTCATCGCGAGCAGCTGGGCTGCGAAGAACGCGGCGTCGGTTTCGAGCATCGCGGAGAAGATCGTGAACTCGAGGTACTTCGGCAACAGCCGCGAGAGCACGAACTCCGGCGACGGCGCGAACTCAACCGATCCGCGGGGTCCATGCGATTCCGCTTCGGGCGTATCACCCTGCGCTGCTCGAAGCGTGTCGGCGACGATCGGCACCATCGGTCGCGTTTCCGGTTTCTGCGACATCATCGAGATCAGTTTCGATGAGATCAGCGTAATGCCCGAGATGCGGCCGTTGACAAAGTCATCCGTTACTTGCTTTGCCACTTCACGCGCCACGTCGATTTTCGACGGCGCGTTGAGCACCCACGTCTTATGGTTGGGTTGGCCCATACGACGAACGGCGTTACGCGCTTTGATACCGACCGTGTACCACGTGACGCTCTTCTGATCGCGCGCGTAGATTTCGCCCGCGCGAATGACATTCGAGTTAAACGCGCCGGCGAGCCCTTTGTCAGCCGTCATCAGAATCACGCCCATCGGCGCACCGTCGGTGCCCGGCTTCATGAACGGATGATCCACGCTCGACACCGCGTTCATCAAGTCGCGCAACATCTCGGCAAGCGTATCCGCGTACGGACGCGCTTGCTTTTGCGCCATCTCCGCGCGGCGGATCTTCGCCGCGGCGACTTGTTTCATCGCCTTGGTGATCTGCTGCGTATTCTTCAGCGAGCGAATCCGCTCGCGAAGATCCTTGACGCTTGGCATTAAAAGCTCTTGTTGAACTCCGTCAGCGCGGCGTTGAGCTTCTGTTTGATGTCATCCGACAGCTGGCCGCTCGATGCGATCGCTTGCGGAATATCGCCGTGTTTTTGATGCAAGAAGTCGATGAAGCCCTTCGACCACTCTTGCAGACGCGGCGTCGGAATGTCGTTCACGTACCCGTTCGTCGCACCGTAGAGGATCGCAACCTGATCTTCCATCGACATCGGCTGATACTGCGGCTGCTTGAGCAGTTCGGTGAGCTTTTCGCCGCGCATGAGCTGCATCTGCGTCGATTTGTCGAGATCGCTCGCGAGCTTCGCGAACGCCGCGAGGTCGCGATATTGCGCCAGTTCCAGCTTGAGGGGACCCGCAACCGATTTCATGGCCTTCGTCTGCGCGGAACCACCAACGCGAGAGACTGACAGACCGACGTCGACGGCGGGACGAATGCCTTGGAAGAACAAGCCCGGCGTAAGGTAGATCTGACCGTCGGTAATCGAAATCACGTTGGTCGGAATGTATGCCGAGAAGTCTCCCGCTTGCGTTTCAATGATCGGAAGCGCGGTCATGGATCCGCCGCCGAGTTCGTCGGAGAGTTTCGCGGCGCGCTCGAGTAAACGCGAGTGCAGGTAGAAGACATCGCCCGGATACGCTTCGCGACCCGGCGGACGGCGGAGCAGCAGCGCCATTTCGCGATACGACTGCGCGTGCTTGGTGAGATCATCGTAAATGATCAGGACGTCTTTGCCCTGATACATCATCTCTTCGCCCATCGCACAACCGGCGAACGGCGCGATCCAGCGAAGCGCCGCCGATTCGGACGGGCCGACGGCGACGATCGTCGTGTAATCCAGCGCGCCCCGCTGCTCCAGGATCTGCGCGAGCGCAGCGACCGTCGAGTTCTTCTGCCCGATTGCGACGTAGATGCAGAAGACGTTCTTGCCTTTTTGATTGAGGATCGTATCGATCGCGATCGCCGTTTTTCCGGTGGAGCGATCGCCGATGATCAACTCGCGCTGACCCTTACCGATCGGAATCAACGCGTCGATCGCGCGAATACCGGTCGGCAACGATTGCTTGACGGCCTGGCGTTGTACAACCGTCGGCGCAATATTTTCGATCGTGCGGAACTTATTGGTGTTCACCGGGCCCTTGCCGTCGACCGGCTGCCCCAGCGGATTGACGACGCGGCCGAGGAGCGCATCGCCGACCGGCACGGACGCGATGCGTCCGGTACGGCGGACCTTGTCGCCCTCTTTGATGTCTTCGTCGTCACCCATGATCACGACGCCGACGTTGTCCTCTTCGAGGTTGAGCGCGATGCCTTCCAAACCGTTCGCGAACTCGACGAGTTCGGATGCGCGCACGCCGCGCAGACCGTAGATGCGCGCGAGATTCGCGCCCACCTCGATCACGGTTCCAACTTCATCCTCTTGAACCGCAGTGTTGAAGCTCGCGATCTGCTGCTTGAGGATTCCGGCAATTTCGTCAGCGTTGATCATGTCTCTATCCTGTACGTTGGTTTATTGATGTGCGAACAACGTTCGCGACAGTTCTTCAAGGCGGCCCGCAACGGTACCGTCGATGCGGCGATCTCCCATCACGACGCGCACGCCGCCGATGAGCGACGGATCGCGACGCACGGTCACGTCGAATTTCTTACTATAGACGCGCTCGAGGCGGTCGACCAGCGAGCGCAGCTCGCTTTCCGGAAGCTCGCGTGCCGAAATCACGGTAAGCGGCTCCATCCCGCGCGACACGAGCTCGAGTTTGCGATATTCGGTAATCACATCGTCGAGAATCTTCTCGCGGCGTTTGCGAACGAGCAGTAGCGCGGTGTGCAGCGCGATTTCGTCGACGCGTCCATTGAACGCATTCGTGATCGCCTTCTCTTTATCAGCGCGGTCGACGACCGGTGAGACAAAGAACTCTCGTGTCGCAGCGTCTTCGTCGATGGCACGGCCGATGGAGGAGAGATCGTTGCCGACCCGTTCGATCCGTCCCGCCGACTGCGCGAGTTGGAAGACGGCCTGGGCATAGCGCCGGGCGAGCGTTTCGTTGGCCATTAGTTGCGGCCTCCGTGTTCGAGCGACGCAACGAAGCCGTCGACCAGCCGCGCGTTCACGCTGCCATCGACGCGGTTCGCCGCTTCGCGGCGCGCAAGTTCGAGCGCCTTGGCCGCGAGCTCTTCGCGGAATTGTTCCCGTCCCGCAGCGCGCGCACGCGCAAGCTCGCCTTGCGCGTTACGCAACGTGCGCTCGCCCGCTTCATTCGCTTCGGCGATCGTCATCTCGGTTTCGTGCTTCGCTTGATCTGCCGCACGCTGCTCGATCAGATCCGCGTCGTGCTTGGCGCCTTCGATCTCTTGACGAAGCAGCTCGAGCGCGGCCTTTGCCTCGTCACGATGGCGCTCAGCTTCCGCGAGCAGACGGTTCTGATTTGCCTGCGCGTTCATGACGGCCGGAGCGATGTACTTCATCCACAGCCACACCATCACGCCGAGGAAGAGGATGGCGGAAATGATGTCGGACCACTTAGCGATTTGTTCGTAGTCGATCATCGCTCGGATACCGTCCGTTCTACCATCAAATCGGCGAGTTGACGGACGACGGTCTCTTCACCGGCACGCGCGGCGGTCAGTTCCTGCGCAACCGTTTTTTGCGCCGACTCAACCGTTGATTGTGCTTGCGCCGCATATTGCGACGAGATTTCCGCCGCTTTGTTCGATGCATCGGCGCGCGCTTTTGCAATCGTCGCTTCGGCTTCGCGGCGCGCAGCGGCGCGAATCGATTCCGCTTCTGCGCGAAGCTTGCTGCCTTCGCCTTGATACTTCTCGTAGTCCGTCGTAACGCTGTTGATGTACGCGCGGCGTTCGCGAATCGCGCGGCTGACCGGGCGCAAAAAGACAGCCGACAGAATCGCGAAGAAGATCGCGAAATTGATCAGCTGGACCCAGAACGTTCCGTCGGGTTGGAGAAACATCGCTTCCTAGTGCAGGTGCGTGAGCAGATTGGGAACGTTGGCGACGACGAGCAGCAGATAGAAGCCCAGGCCCAGACCGATGATCGGGAACGCTTCCAGAATGCCAACGCCGAGGAAGAGGAACGTGAAGATGTTCGGACGAGCTTCCGGCTGACGCGCAATCGCCTCAACGGCTTTGCTCGCGACGATACCGTCGCCGATGGCCGAACCGAATGCGACGGCGGCGATGATGATGCCGAACGCGAGCAGCGAAAAGCCTGCAACCAACGCTTCAGAGGTCAAGTCGATACCTTTCCTTAGGTCTTTAGCTAGTATACTGAGTGACTTTAGCGGGCAAAGTTTTAACTTTGACCGATAAAGTCTAGTGATCCGATGCCGTTGCTAGCGAGAGATAGACGATCGCGAGCAACGTAAAAACAAATGCTTGTACGGTTCCGACGAAAAAGTTGAAAAACTGAATGAAGAACGGGATCACCGTCACCGCAAGCGAGAGATTCAACGGCCCGATCATGATGTGCGACGTCACGATCGATGCGATGATGATAAAGAGCAGTTCGCCCACGAAAATATTGAAGAACAGACGGGCTGCAAGCGTCGCCGGGCGCGCGAGTTCTTCGAGGATATTGATCGGCGTCAGCCACCAGAAGGGCTTGGCTACGTGCGCGAACTGCTTGATACCGTTCTGACGGATACCGGCGATCCAGGTAAGGAAGAAGACGATGAGCGCGAGCGGCAGCGTCGTGTTGATGTCCGCAGTCGGGGAACCGCCGAACGGCAGACCGAGCACTTTGAACGGAAAGATCCCGAACTGATTCAGTAAGAAGATGAATACGAAAAGCGAGATGAAGAACGGAACGTAGGGCTCGCCGCGTTCACCCAGCGTGCTCGTCGCAAGGTCCGCGATATAGTTGATGACGCCCTCGGCCACCGTCTGACGCCGCGTAACGTACGCGGAGCGATAGCTGGCACCGACCCACGCAAAAAAGACGAGCGAAACCACCATGACAAGCCATGTTGTCATGATCGTGTCGGCGTGAACGGTCCCGAAGACCGGCCACTGCCAGGGAATGTGCTCGCCGATTTGCTCGTGCACGAAACGTTATTCTCTTTTAAATGCGCGCTGCACACTCGCCATATACAGCGCTAGCGGTAGGAAAAAACCAACAAAGTACGTCGCCATGGACCACCACGGTCCACGGGCGGCGAACGCCACCGGGACTATACCGAAGACCGCGATTCTTAGAAAACTACTAAAGACGAAGCCTCCGACCGACCGGGTTTCGACGACCCGCTCGTTGCTGCGCATCAACAAAAGATTGTTGACGATGCCGCACAGGCCGCCCACCACTAGGGCCAGGGCCGGAACGAGGAACCAAGGAGCGGTTACGGCACCGAGGATCGCTACGATGAGCAGGGTTCGAAACGAAACCGATTTCTTGAGCGCGTGGTACGTCGCGAGATCGGCAGCCGCTTCGGCGTCGCCATAGCTACGCTCAGTCTTCCCCCAATCCTCCTCATCGTCCCAACCGCTCATTTCGCGCGCAAAAGCAGGCGTCCGGCGCTATATGCGCCCATCGCGAGCCCCACGATCAAACCGCCGAACGCCCAAAGCGGCTGATGGGTGCGGCCCCCGATGACGATTCCGATCAGAAGTCCAGCGAGCGTTGAACCGGCGAACGTGCCGCCGGCGGCAATAACCGGAACGAGCTCCTTCACAAAGGGACGGCGCCGAACGGTTCGGGATACGGCGCGCCCGTGTGTCGAGCAAGCAGCCATTCGACGATCCGGCGGGCGGCATGCCCGTCACCGTACGGATTTGCCGCACGAGCCATCCGCGCGAACTCTGCTTCGTCCGTTAGCAACCGGCGTGCGGCGGCAACGATCTTGCCGCGGTCGTGTCCAACCAACTCCAACGTGCCCGCTTCAAGTCCCTCGGGGCGTTCCGTCTCCTCGCGCATAACGAGCACCGGCTTCCCGAGGCACGGTGCTTCCTCTTGTAAGCCGCCGGAATCGGTGAGCACGAACGTCGCGGCTTTGACTGCCGCCACCATGTGGGCGTAATCGATCGGCTCGACGAGCACGACGCCCGGCACGTTGTCGAGCACTTCAAGCGCGACGGGACGCACGTGCGGCGAGGGGTGCACGGGCCAATAGATTTGTGGGCGTTGCGGCAGTTCGGTGATCTCTCGCATCGCCTCGCACATCTCACGCATGTGGGGATGATTCTCGCGACGGTGCGCCGTCACGACAATTAGCGGTCGCGACGGATCGAGCTGATCGAAGCCGGGCGGTTTCGGCAGATCCGTCCGGTTCGCCGTGGCGATGAACGCGTCGATCACGGTGTTTCCGGTCACGATGATGTTCTCGACGTTGACGTTCTCGCGCAGCAGATGTTCGCGCGCGAGCATCGTCGGTGAGAAGTGGTACGACGCAATCGTACCGGTCAAGCGGCGGTTCATCTCTTCGGGATAGGGCAGCCACGGATCGCTCGTGCGCAATCCCGCTTCCACGTGTCCCACGGGAATCTGCTGGTAAAACGCCGCGAGCGATGCCGAGCTGCTCGTCGTCGTATCCCCGTGCACGAGCACGACGTCCGGCTTGGCTCGCTGGAGCACCGGCTCCATACCCTCGAGCACGCGCGTCGTGATCTGCGTGAGCGTTTGATCGCGCGTCATGATGTCGAGATCGTAGTCCGGGGTAATGCCGAAGAGGTCGAGCAGATCGTCGAGCATTTGGCGATGCTGCGCGGTAACGCACACGATATCGTCGATCGCCGGATGCGCCCGCAGCGCGTCGACGACCGGCGCCATTTTAATCGTGTCGGGCCGCGTACCGAAGACGGTCATCACGCGTAGTTTATGATTCGAATTCGTCATTAGATCGTATGCTTGAAAACGTGCGTGAATTCACCTGAGAGAGCAAGCGCGACGATGCCGAGTATAAAGCAGACGGCATAGATGAGCAGCACCGCTTGGCGAACGTTCAACCCGAAGCGGAAGATTAACTGGTGGTGGAAGTGGCCGCGATCCGCTTCCGTGATCTTCTTACCTTGGCGCGCTCGCCGGACGATCGCGGCCGCCGTGTCGAGGACCGGAAGCGCCAGCACGACGAGCGGCACGACAATCGAAATCGCTATTGCGGTCTTGCTCGCGCCGATGATCGACACCGTCGCGAACACATAACCGATAAAGAGCGAACCGGCATCCCCCAAAAAAATCTTTGCCGGATTGAAGTTGTACGGAAGAAACCCGAGCGCTCCGCCGGCAAGCGCGATCACGACTAGCGCCACGACCGGATTGCCATGCAGCACCGAAATCGCGAAGAGAAACAAACTCGAGATCGCGGCAAAGCCGGAGAGCAAGCCGTCGAGTCCGTCGATAAAATTGATGGCGTTCATCATGCCGACGTACCACAAGAGCGTGAGCGGAACGCCGACGTACCACGGGAAGTCGATCCAATTCGAATTTGCGTTGTGCACGAACGGATTCGTGATGCCGGGAATGATGAACCCGTAGAGCATCGAGATGAGCGCGACGAGAATCTGCGCGAAGAGCTTGTTGCGCGGACGCATCTGCATGATGTCGTCCCACGCGCCCACGCCGAGAATCAAAAGACTGCCGAAGAGCAGACCAACGAGGCGGTGGACGGTTTCGAATTGATCGCCGATAACGTCGAGCTTCTGATGCGCGTCCAAATGCGCTACCGACGGAAAGAGCGCGTACGGTGAACTGAGCGCAAAGCCGAGCACGGCGAAGAGCGCGAACGAAAACCCGAAAAACACCGCCAGGCCGCCGATGCGCGGCGTTGGATGGACGTGAACGTGGCGCTCTTCGCCCGCTCCGGCGGTGATCTCGAGATGCGTTGCAAGTTGAATAACGAGCGGCGTCGTCGCTGCCGAGACCGCCGCCGCGATCGCGAACGTGACGAGATAAATGACAGCAGCCGTCACGCGCGCGCAGCCTCGAGGGTCGAGAACTGCACGATGGCAACGCCGGCTTCCGCGAGCAACTCGCTTGCCACCGGGTCGGGATAGCCGATATCGTAGATGATTTTCTGCACGCCTGCGCTGATCAAGAGCTTCGAGCAGTTGACGCATGGCTGATGCGTGCAATAGGCGATGGAACCTGCAAGGCTCACCCCATGCAGCGCACCTTGCACGATCGCATTGGCTTCGGCATGCGTCGCGCGCATGCAATGGTCGTTTACAAGCATGCAACCGGCTTGCGTGCAGTGTGCAACGCCGCGTGGCGCACCGTTATACCCCGTCGTCAGAATGCGATGCTCGCGCACGAGCACCGCGCCGACGGACAGGCGCGGACACGTTGCACGCGTCGCAACGGTTCGCGCAATCTGCATGAAGTATTCATCCCAACCGGGGCGCATGGGTCCTAGCGTGTTTCCTTAAGTTCGTGCACGCACGGCATGCGGCACTGAGGTGAGGCTTCCGAACATCCGGTCGCCGGCGTCGCCAAGACCCGGCACGATGTACGCATGATCGTTCAATCCTGCGTCGAGCGCTGCGGTTACGATGTTCACGTCCGGATGAAACTCGTGGATGTGCGCAACGCCTTCCGGTGCTGCGATCACGCAAACGAACGTGAGCTGCCGCGCGCCGCGTTCCACCAACGCATCGATCGCTGCCACGCCCGAATGACCCGTCGCGAGCATCGGATCGAGCACGAAGACGTGACGGTCTTCGAGTTGCGGCGGCACGTTTGCGTAATACGGGACCGCGCGAAGCGACTGCGGATCGCGATAGAAGCCCAAATGCGCGACGACGGCGTCGTCGATCACATCGAGAAATCCGGGAAGCAATCCCAAGCCCGCTCGCAGCACCGGCGCGACCACCGGACGCGTTGCAATACGCTGCGCCGTCGTGTCTATGAGCGGCGTCGTCACCATCTCATCACGCAACGGCAACGTACGCGTCGCTTCGTAAGCGAGAAACGCGCCGAGTTCTTCGATGAGCGTTCGGAAAACCGGCGTCGGCGTCTCGCGGTCGCGCAATCGCGCAAGGCGATCCGCGACGGCCGGATGGCCGACGACGTGCAAGCCTTTCAAGGCGGGCATGACCCGAGTATTTAGGGCGAGTCGAACCCGAAGCCTTTAGCGCCGTATCGGGGTTGCAAGCGTCGTGGAAATGGCGCGCGCCGTCCGATCCACCCGCGATATGTGGGTGCTGATCGCGACGATCGTCGGCTCGAGCATGGCGTTCATCGACGGCATGGTGGTCACGCTTGCGTTGCCGTCGATTCAACGAGACTTTCACGCCACCGCGGGCGACGTCGCTTGGATCGTCGAGCTGTACACGCTAGTGATCAGTGCCCTCATGCTGATCGGCGGCGCGCTCGCCGACATCTACGGGCGCAAACGGATCTTTACAATCGGGATCGTGCTCTTCTCCATAGGCTCGGTTGGCTGTGCGTTTGCCTGGTCCATTCCATCGATGCTTGTCGCGCGCGTCGTACAGGGTCTCGGCGGGATGCTCCTCATACCGTCGAGTCTTGCGATTCTCGGAGCGAATTTCACCGGAACGGCAAGAGACCGCGCGATTGCAGCATGGTCGGCGTTTGGGGCGCTGACGTCGACGCTAGGCCCAATGCTCGGTGGTCTGCTCATTGATTCGCTGGGGTGGCGCTCCGTATTTTGGATCAACATTCCGCTCGCTGCTCTCGTGCTGTACGCAACATCGGTGCACATCGAGGAAAGCCGCGACGAAAACGCATCGCGCCAGCTCGATCTGACCGGCAGTACACTAGTTACGATTTCGCTCGGCGCGATTACCTACGCGCTCATTCGCGGCAGTTCCATCGGCTGGCATTCCATCGCAACGACGGGGAGCGGGGTTGCCGGCGTGATCGTCATGGCAATTTTCGTCGCACGCGACCGGCGAGTTGCAAACCCGCTCGTTCCGCCCGCCGTTTTCGCGTCACGCACGTTCACGACGATCAATGTCGCGACGCTGCTGCTCTACGGCGCGCTCGGTGCAAATTTCTACATCTTGCCGTTCGTCATGATTCAGGCGCACGGATATAACGCGCTGCAAACGGCGCTCGCCACGTTGCCGCTTGCGTTCTGCATGGTTGTGCTCGCACGCGCCGGAACGGCACTTTCGCGCATCATCGGTCGGCGCGCAATTCTCACCATCGGCCCGATCATCGTCAGCATCGGTTTTATACTGCTCGCGATGTTCGAGCCGAATGCCACGTACCTCACGGCCTTTTTCCCCGGCATCCTCGTCATCGGCCTCGGCCTTGGACTCACCGTCGCCCCCTTGACCGCAACCGTTATCGATTGCGTCGCCCCGGAACACGTCGGTATCGCGTCGGGCATCAACAATGCGGTCTCGCGCGTTGCGGGATTACTCGCTGTCGCCATTCTCACTGCAGCACTGGCGGCGCTCTACAACGCGTCCCTCGACCGGTCGCTGGATGCAATGCACGCATCCCCCGCGACGCGAGCCGCCGCAGACGCACAGCGCGATCGGCTCGGCGGCGCGCGCTTCAAGGATCCGCAGTTGCAGCGCGCATCGACCAAAGCGTTCGAACACGGATTTCAGGGTATCGCCGCCGGCTGCGCGATCCTTGCACTCCTCGCCGCAATCGTCGACGCATTCGGCATTCAAAACGACGAACTAAATAACTAGCGCCTGTCATCCTGAGCGAAGCGCAGCGCAGTCGAAGGATCGCTACGCACGCAATATTTTACTGTAACGCCAAACGTCGAGCGGAAAATCCCCGTCCGGTGTCGGCAGCTGAATCGTCTTCACGCCGTCCGGTTCCCACCCGTGCTTTTCATAGAATCGCGCGGCGCGATCGTTACCGATTGCGCACGCAAGCCACGCCGTGGTCACGCCGCGCCGCGACAGCTCATATTCGGCGTCCCGAAGTAGCTGCGCACCAATACCGAGACCGCGCGCCTCCGGCGCGAGATAGAATTGATTGAGTTCGTCGCCTTTGAGAAGATAGAAAGCAATCGAATACTTCCCGTCACCGACGACGAACACGTTATCGCGTTCGTTGCGCAGCCGCTCGCTGAACGCCTCGATCGTTCGATACTTCGCGAGCTCTTTGGGCAAGATGTGCTCGTGTGCTTCGCGCCAGCCCTCGAGCCAAAGTTCGGCCAGAAGCGGAATTTGTTCTTCGGTCACCGGCGATACTTCGATAGGCGGTGGCCATATATGTCTACGTCTACGGGACGTCATGGCGCGACGTTAATTCGTGTACCCGCGCGCGCAGCTTATCGACGTTCGTCTTCGTCTCGATATCCGTAAGGCCGTCGAGTATGATCCGCGCAACTTCACGGCATTCCTCGCCGCCGAAGCCGCGTGACGTGATCGCCGGCGTACCGATGCGAATACCGCTTGCCACCATGGGTTTCTGCTGATCGTACGGAATCGCGTTCTTATTCACAGTAATACTGATCTCGTCGAGATACTGCTCGACGGCTTTACCCGTAAGGCCTTTGACCGAGACATCGACGAGCATCAGGTGCGTGTCGGTTCCGCCGGCCACCAAGCGCAATCCGCCGCGCACGAACTCGTCCGCCATCGCCTTCGCGTTGTCGACGACTTGCTGTTGATACGCTTTGAACGAGGGCTGCAGCGCTTCACCGAAGGCAACGGCTTTCGCTGCAATCGTATGCATGAGAGGACCACCTTGAATGCCCGGAAACACGCTCTTGTCGATCGCTTGCGCGTAGGCTTCTTTGCACAAAATGATGCCGCCACGCGGTCCGCGCAGCGTCTTGTGCGTCGTCGACGTCACGTATTCGGCAAGCGGTACGGGCGACGGATGCAGTCCGACGGCGACGAGGCCGGCAATGTGCGCCATGTCGACGAGCAGTACCGCGCCGATTTCATCGGCGATCTCGCGGAACGGCGCGTAGTCCATCGTGCGCGGATACGCGCTCGCGCCGGCGATGATCATCTTCGGTTTAAATTCACGTGCCTTCGCGCGCACATCGTCGAAATCGATGAGCTCGTTGTCTTTGCGCACGCCGTATGCGACCGCGTTGTAGAGCTTTCCGCTAAAGCTCACTTTCGTGCCGTGCGTGAGGTGACCACCGTGCGCGAGCGACATGCCGAGCACGGTATCGCCCGGCTGCAGTTGCGCCATGAACACCGCCATGTTCGCCTGCGCGCCCGCGTGCGGCTGGACGTTTGCGTGCTCGGCGCCGAAGATCGTGATCAAACGGTCGATTGCGAGATTCTCGACCACGTCGACGTATTCGCATCCGCCGTAATAGCGCTTACCCGGATATCCTTCCGCGTACTTGTTGGTCATTACGGAGCCCATCGCTTCGCGAACGGCGCGGCTCGCGTAATTCTCCGAAGCGATCAGCTCCAGATTCTCTTGCTGGCGCCGCTCCTCGTTTTTGATTGCGGCAAAAACTTCGGGATCTTCGGCTTCAATGGCAGTAGGGGTAAGAATATCCATGCGTGATCTTTCTAGAGTAATTCTTTTGGTGTAACCGCATCGGCGATGGTACCCGTTTCGATGTCTTTGAGCGTGCGTTCGCGCTGCGCGTCGCCGAATTCGAAGAGTTGCTCGACACGATGTTTGTGACGGCCGCCCTCGGGCGTATCACCGTCGAACGGTGTGTGGATGAAGATGTCGACGAGACGTTCGATCATCTCCCAGCCGCTTAGACGCTCCGATAACGCAAGCACGTTCGCATCGTTATGACGGCGCGACAGTTCGGCAGTATAGGGTTCGAAGACGCAGGCACATCGGACGCCCGGAACCTTGTTCGCCGCAATCGAGATACCAATGCTCGATCCGCACACCACGATTCCGCGATCCGCTTGCCCGCTTGAAACCGCTTCTCCGACGGCATATCCGTATTGCGGATAGTCGACTGGCGTATCACTGTTCGTGCCGAAATCCAGAATCTCGTGACCGCTCGCACGCAGCATTTGCGCAATACGATCCTTGTAGCCATAGCCGGCATGATCAGCGCCAACCGCGATTTTCATTTGGAAGGCGCTCCGCTCTCAGCTGCGCGCCCCCCGCTGCGTGGGGCCCCCATGCCGTGGGCCGCATAGACGTGGTTCATCGGCAAACTCTCCCCTAGGGCGGCCCTAACTAACATTTTGTCGTGAACGAACATGTTCCGGGACTCCGGCGAGTGAATCTTGCGATCCCATGAAGCTAGCTTGCACGAGCAGTGCGTTCGCGGGTGCGTTGGATCGTGGGGATCTCACGCAGCTCGAGGTTCTCGATCACGCTGCACGGGAGCTGAGCATCGACGGCATTGTCTTGGACGTGCGGCACTTTCCGCGGACCGACGACGACTACCTCGCCCAAGTTAAGAAGATGGCGACGGACCTCGGCCTCACGATTGCCGCGCTCGAAAGCCGCGATTTTCTTACGTCGGATGCGGCAACAATGCAGCAAGTTTTATCGATTGCAGTCGCCCTTGGAAGCCCGTTGATCGCATCTGCGCTGGGAACCGAGACCGATCTTGCATGGAGCGCCCAGCTCGCGAAACTCTCCGAGGCAGCCGGCCGCGCGAAGGCGGCAAACGTAACGCTCGCGCTGCGAAACGTGCCGGGCACCTTCGCCGCCAGCGTGCACGACTGCAAGCGGGTCTCGAAGGAGACCGACTCGGCGTGGCTGCGGTACGGGATCGAGCCGTCGGCATTTGATGCGGCGAGCGATCCGACCGACCTTGCGGAACGAACCGTTCTCCTGTGGGCCGATGCCCTTGGCGAGCCCGAGCCATTGCTCGACGGTTGGCCGTCGTTCGTTGGGTTCGTCGTGCTCGCCGGGACCGCACCGGTCGCCGAAATGACAAGCGCGATACGCCGGTGGCGTATCGCGCAAGCTAATCTTGTGCTCGACCGCAAGTAGCGTCTGCCACGCGAGGCAACTGAACCTGCGGTCTCGCAGGTGGGTGCGGCCCGGGCGCCGGTATCGCAGGCACGAGGCCCAAGCAATCCCGTCGTATCCGGAGCTGATGCTCCCTAGGTATCCAAGTCGGTTCGGCACCTATGCGTGGTGCGCGCTAAGCGCAGTCGAGCTTTAGTAGCTTATCACCCGCGGTCAAGAGGCCGCTGAGGAGCGATTAAACCTCCGGCGCAGCGTGCTTGACAACCGCTCGCGTGCCGGGCAGAGTGAGCGCGTCACCGTCAACGTGCGTCCGCGTTAGCGCGCGTTTCGTAAATGAAGTTCTCGATTTCGCTCTGAACGCGCAGCGGCGTTTCGACAAACTCCACGTCCTGCACGTATTGCCCGCGCACCTGACGTACGCCGGCCTTCGCCTGCGCGCGAACCGTAACGATCGAGGATCCACCCGGCATTTGAGACGGAAGACGCAGATCGATCTTCATCGCCCACTCTTGACGCAAGACACGATCGCTCGCGATACGCATACCGCCCGGACGAAGCGCAAGCGCGATCGCGGCAAAACGTCCAACGTCAGTAACGGATACGTCCACCTTGAGCTTTACGTCGACGCCGTTTGTAATGGAGCGTCTGTCCGTCGGCGCGGTTCGGATCGGCGCCAGTTTGCTCGCGTACATCGACACGTAGCTGCGCACCGCCGCCCGCAATTCGTCGGTTTCGAGGCGGAAGAGGATGCCGTAGTGATAGATGCGATCGGTGGTCGTACCGCGCGCACGAACGACATTGCCCGTCACGCGCAGCGGCGCCTGACCCGGGCGCGGCAGTTCGATCTGCACCGGGTGTTTCATCCGCAGCGGTGCGCGCGTCGAAACGCGAGCGCCGGTCGCCGAGATATCTTCCAGCGTTGCCTGAATGAGAATATCAATTCCAGCGGCGCGCATGTCGATCGCACCACGCATCGCAAACCGTCGATCTTTACGGCGATCGGCGGTTCTGCGCTGCACAATTGCTACGTGCATAAAGCCCTCCTTATGCACAGAGCACACCCGTAGTTCGTTATGTATTTCATCGGCGCATTCGCTTCCGAACGATGTAAAGGCGGAAGTTAAAAAACCGCAAGATAGTGCGTTGGGACGGTTTCCGTTGTACGCGTTCGGCGTGAATGACGCGCGATGCAGTACATCCGTCACGGAAATCTCGATGTTCCGCGCAATGCCGAACAGCAGTACGTAGTCGCAAAGTCCTATCTGTCGCACGATCCGGTCGAGCGGCGTCTCTTTGCCGAACTCGAACACGCCGCCGACGGCCGTCATTACGTTTTACGTATAAACAGCCGCAATGAAGATTACTTCGATCCGCAAACAAACACGATCGCATGGGATCCTTATAGTGCGCTGCGCACCACAAACGGCGGCCGTCAGTCGCCTGCGCTCGGGCTCGGTCACGAGGTGGATCATGCCGTCGAAAAACGCTCGCAAGCGCGGCGTCTCATGAATCACTTCGATCCGAAATACGACAATGCGGAGGAACGTCGCGTCATTCTCGGCAGCGAAACACACGCCGCGCGGACGCTCGGTGAAGGGCTACGCCAGGATCACAGAGGCACCGTGTACCGCGTTGCGTCCCCGGTGCAACGATGACGACGATGTACATCGATCACGTTCCCAACGCGATCAGCGTCCGCGCCGCATTGAGCGAAAGTGAAGTGCGAAGCCGCGCGACGCAACACGTGGAGATTCAAGACCGCAGCGTGATTGCATCGGTCTCACGCGCCGTTCGAACGACGCCGGAACGACCCGCTGCGCACGGTGCGGACCTTCGTTACGTCATCCGTTTTCGCGACGCTCGCGGTAGTACCGTGACCATTTATCTCGATGCGTTCGGCCTGCGCGGCGTCGTCGACGGCCGTCCGGTGCGGTTCGCAAACGACGCCATCAAACGCGCGATCGTTCGTGCATTTCCGCTTCTCGCGCAGTGAGATGCAGCGCCTTGTCATCCTGAGCGGAGGTGCGAAGCACCGTAGTCGAAGGATTGTGACGAGCGATTAACTGGAGGCGATCCTTCGACTGCGTTCGCTTTCGCTCACTACGCTCAGGATGACACAGAGCGCGACGGGAAGAAAGCGCGCGCATGGGCCTTTCGCTCTCGATCTCGCCGCTCTCGATCCCGCTGAAACATCCATTCAAAATCGCGCGTGGTGAAAAGACCGTTGCAGAAACTGCGCTGTTCCGCGTCAGCGACGGTACCTACGAAGGGCTCGGCGAAGCAACGCCCATCGAACGCTACGGCGAATCAGTCGAGAGCGTCGAGCGCTACTTTAGCAAAAACCATCTCACGCTAAACGACCCCTTCCGCTTGGAAGATTTGCTCCACGACGGCATCCCGGCGGCGGCGCGCGAAGGCCTGGATCTCGCGTTGCACGATCTCATCGGGAAGCGCCTGGGCGCGCCCCTCTATGCGCTGCTGGGACTCGATCCCGCCCGCACCCCGGTCACGTCGTTTACCATCGGCATCGGCGATCCGGAAACGACGATGCGCAAGCTCGACGAGATCGGCCATCATCCGATATTGAAGGTAAAGCTGGGCCTCGGCACGCCGCGCGAACAAGTCGAAACCATTGCGGCGATTCGCTATCGCTACACCGGCACGATTCGCATCGACGCAAACGAAGGATGGGACGTCGAGACGGCGATCGAGATTCTCAAAGAGCTTGCGAAGCACGAGATCGAATTCTGCGAACAGCCGATTCCCGCGGGCAATCCCGAGGGCTTGCGCGCAATTCGCGAGCGCTCCGAGATACCGATCGTTACCGATGAAGACTCGCTCACCGCGAACGATTTACCGCGTCTCATCGGATGCGTCGACGGCGTCAATGTAAAACTCGCGAAGACCGGCGGCATTCGCGGTGCGATCGCAATGATTCATACGGCGCGCGCACTCGGGATGAAAATCATGCTCGGCTGCATGGTCGAGAGCGCGATTGCAGCAACCGCCGCCGCGCACGTATCGCCCTTGGTAGACTGGGCCGATGTCGACGGCCCATTCCTCACCAAAGACGATCCGTTCACGGGCGTGACTTACGTAGAAGGCAAGCTGGTTTTACCGACCGCTCCCGGACTCGGCGTTACGACGCGCGGCACGGTGTAGCGTAGATCGATCTCTCCCCCTCGTCGGCGAAGATGACGCCTTTCTGCTCGCGCTTGGGCGCGAGCCACACATAGAACAGCGGCACGAGCACGAGCGTGAGCACCAGTGAACTGAGCAAGCCGCCGATCACGACGATGCCGAGACTGCGCCGCACCGCTGCACCGGGTTCGAGCGCGAGCGCAACCGGAATCATCGAGACAACCATCGCGATCGTCGTCATCAGAATCGGACGAAACCGCGTGCGCGCGCTTTCAAACATCGCGTCGTAGCGGCTCATTCCACGTGACTTGCGCAAGCCGTTCGCATAGTCGACGAGCAGCACGGAGTTTTTCGTCACAAGACCGACGAGCAGAATCGTACCGATCAGCGAGTAGAGATTGAGCGACTGGTGCGTCAGTGCAAGTGAGAGCAGCGCGCCGATCGCGGCCAGCGGGACCGCAAGGATGACAATGGCCGGCGTGCGATAGTTGTTGTAGAGCGCAACCAGTAGCAGATAGACGAGCACGAACGATCCCGCAAGCGACATGCCGAGCAGACGCAGCGTTTGATCCATCATGTCGGAGCTGCTGTTAGCGGCCGACGCAACCGCCACGGCGGCGGGCAAGTTCGCGGCCGCCAAGCGCTTGCGGAAATCGCGCAGAACGTTCGAAAGCTGCGCCCCGCGGTCGAGATTTGCGGAAACGTGCACGACGTCCGCGCGATCTTCGCGCGTCAACAAGTTCGGCGTCGGAAGATAACGCAGCGTTGCGATATCGCCGACGTGTACGACACCGCCGCCATTCGTACGGATCGGCACCTGCAATACGCCTTCGAGCGAACGCTGGTCGGCCCGCGGATAGATCACGTCGATCTGCATCAATCCGTTCGGCGTAACGATCTGTGAGGCAACGGCGCCGCCGAAGGCCGCGCGAACTGCGGTGGACGCCGCACCGATGTTGACGTCCATCGTACGCGCGAGATCGCGGTTGAACGTCACTTCGACTTGCGGCGACACGTTCGTCGCACTATTCACGACGTCGCGCGCGCCCTTCGTCTCGCGGAGAATCCGCGCCACGGTGCCGGCATACTGCGCGGGATCGCTGCCGTCGCTCGTGGTGACGAGTAAATCGATCGGCTGGGCGGCGCCGCCGGTTTGCGACGTCGATTGATACACGATCGCCGTTGCTCCCGGCACGCGCCGGCGCGCAAGATCGCGCACGCGCTGCACCATACTCTCGACGTTGACGCCCTTGCGTAAGTAGAGATGAACTTCACCGGTGTTACCGGCTTGAACGAAACCGCCGAACGGTGCGTAGTAGCCGCCGAAGCTGGTCTCTACCGACTCGAACTGCTTCCACGTATTGAGCTCTCGATCGATCGGCGAAAGACGCGCGCGCACATCGTCGAGCGGCGTTCCCGGCGCGAAAGTGAACTGCGCGAAAAGTTCTCCTTGATCGCCGGCCGGAATGTAATCTTCGCCGACCACGCCGAGCGGAACGAGCGCGAACGAAATCACGAGCAGCACGACGGTTCCGGCAATCCAGGGCGCAGGGCGGCGGAACGCGGCAGAGAGCACGTGCTGCGCGTACCACAAACGCAGACGTTCGAAGCCCTCATTGAACGTTTCGATCATCGGCCAGGGTTTCCACGTGGAGCGCATCGACCACAGCCCGGCAAGCGCCGGCGTCACCGTAAACGAGACGAGGAGCGACGTGAGCACCGCGGCGGAAACGACGACACCGAATTCCGAGAGCTGTTTACCGACGGGGCCGCTCAGAAACGCAACAGGTAAGAAGACGACGACGTCGATCAACGTGATGACGATCGCTGCAGTACCGATTTCCGAACGGCCGTTGAGCGCCGCATCCGGCGGACGTTCGCCGTTACGATGGTGACGTTCGATATTCTCGAGGACCACGGTCGAGTCGTCGACAAGCGTGCCAACGACGAGCGACATTGCGAGCAGTGAGATAACGTCGAGGCTGAGATGCAACGCCTTCATCACCATCAGCGTTACGCCCAGCGAGGCGGGAATCGCGATTAACACGACAAGCGCATTGCGCCGCGACTTCAAGAAGAACAGCATCACGAGCGCAACCAGCGCAATTCCCTCGACGAGCGTTCGCACGACGCCGTCTACTTGTTCTTGCGAGAACGTGGCAGATACGTGGTCGACGCGAAATTGAACGTTCGGGAACTGCTTTTCAAACCGCGGCAGCGCTTTCTCAACGGCGCTTGCGACCGTGATCTCTGACGCGTTGTCGAACTTGTGGATGTCCATACCGACGCCCAGCTGACCGTTGAGCGAAGTGTAGACGCGCATCGCGGTCGTGCCGGCGGTCACGTTTGCAAAGTCACCGATCTTGCGATTGGCGCTGAGCGCTTCCCAAGGCGAGAGCGCACCGACGACGGGCACTGACGTATTGAGCGCCGGCGCCCCATCGAGCGCCGTGGTGTATTGCGGCATCGGCGCCGGCGGGACGGGGTTCACTGGGGCGGCAGTGGGCGCCACCACAACGCTGCGCGCGTTGATTCCGCCCGCGAGCGCCGTCGCCAGTGGAGCGGGCGCCGGTTGTGATGCCGCCAGCGCCGGCACGTTCGCCGCAGGCGGAGCGGCTGGGACGTAGGCTTGCGCCGCAGGTGCCATTGGGGCCGCAGCCATTCCGGTGCCCATCGCACCCGCTACGGCAGCACCGTGTTCGAAGATGGGCGTGACGCGCACCGGCAGTGCAGCGATCGTTGTGACGTCGGGCAGATCGCCGCGAACGTCCACTTGCGTCTCCAATTTTCCGTACACGATACCGCCCGGTGCGCGGACGTTGTTCGTTTGAATCGTCGAAACGATATCGCTTAGCGTCAGGTTCGCAGATGCAAGCAGCGTCGGATCGACCGTCACGTTGAACGCCGCTGTGGGCAAACCACGCACCGCTGCGTCGGCAACGCCGTCGGTATTCTCGATCGCAGGCATGATTTGAACGTTGGCGAGCTGCGCGAGATTGCCGGGCGTCATCGTCTTCGACGTTAGTGCGAGCGCCATCACGGCGCCTTGGCCTGGGTTTGCGATTCGAATGTACGGCGGCAGCAGATCCGGCGGCAGCGTCGATCCTGCAGCTGCAACGGAACGCTGCACCCACGACAAATCTGCGTTTGGATCGCTGCCCATGCGGAAGATGTTGTCGATCGTTGCGGATCCGACTTGAATCGTGGAATCGATGTGGTCGAGTCCGGGACCGCCGGCGATTTCATTCTCGAGCGGCGCAACGATGTTGTCATGAATGAACGTCGTCGATGCGCCGGGATACGAAATCTCCACCGCGATCGTCGGCGCGCCGACATTCGGCAACGCTTGAACGACCAGCGATCGCGCAGCGGTCAATCCGCCGAGCAGCGTCAACGCAACGAAGACGAACGCAAGGGTGGGACGCTTGAGAATCAGTCGCGTCAAGCGCATCCTAGTTGCCCACCTTATCGCCGTCCGCGACGCCCGATTGACCGTCGCGTACGATGCGTTCGCCCGGCGCGACACCGGCGATCACGCTGCGCGATCCGTCCGTCGTCCGTGCTTGAACGTTGACGCTGTGAACAACGCCGCCGCGAACGACGAAGATCGTGTCGTTCATCACATCCGCAAACGCGGAGTTCGGAACGACGACACCGCGCACCGGTGCGAGTGTAATTTTGCTCGACACCGGCATGCCGGCGCGCCACTCGTGCGTCGCGTTGCGCACGCGAACTTTAACGATGTAATTCGTCGTTCCGGGCGCGAGCTGATCGAGGACGTTCTCAACCACGCCGAAAGCGTGCATGGTGCCGTCGGCGCTCGCGACAATCACGCGTTCACCGCCATAGAGATGTTCGACTTGGCTCGCCGATGCCGTCAGCATTGCGTACATATCGGAATCCTGGTGAATCGTGAAGAGCTGACGTCCGCTGGGGTACTCTCCGATTGCGCCGTTGATCGCCGAGACGACTCCGTCGGCCGGCGCGGTTAGCACCGCTTTTTGAATCTCGAGTTGGATCTGCTCGACGACACGGTTCGCTGCCGCTACGGCGGCGCGCGCCGCCTGCACCTGCGCCGACTCGACGCCGCCGCGTTGCGCGCTCCCACCGAACTTCGCGTTCGCGACGGCAAGATCGTACTGCGCTTGCGCCGCGGCGACGGCTTGTTCGTCGGAACGAACCGTGACGCGCTGCGATTCCGCTGCTTGATCGGAGATGTATCCGGAGTGCGATAGCTGCGCGTAGCGATTGTAGTTGTGCTGCGCCTCGAGTAACGTCGCCTGCGCTTGAGCCAGTGCCGCACGCGCCACCTTCACGTTGCTGCCGTACTGCTCGGTATTGATGCTCGATTGGTACTGCTGCTGTTCGAGCCGAGCCTCGTTCTCGGCGGCTGTCTCTTGTGCCGAGGCAAGCGATGCCGAAAGTTCGTCGGCATCGAGTATTGCGAGCACTTGCCCTGCCTTTACGCGGTCGCCTTCACGAACGCGAATGTCGAGAATCCGCTCGTTGTACGCTGCCGATACGCCGACTTCTCGATACGGCGCCATCACGCCCGAGATGGTCAGCGCCGGCTGCACCGCGCCTTCTGCAGCGGCAACCGTTTCGAGCCGCGGAGCCGGTGATCGATCGGTCATCGTTGACGCCTGCGATGACGCGCAAGCGGTGAGTGCACCGGCCAGAGTGGCCGCGATAAGTGGACGTGTTGCAAGCATGGCGCTTGCGAAGGTATCACATACTTCTGAATTGGTCGTTAACCGAAGCTGAATCCAGGATGAACGGCGCTTGCATTCGGGCAAGCGCAACACCCATACTCGTGAACGGTTCATAGATGCAGATGAAGATTTTGCTGGTAGAAGACGACGTGCGTCTCGCCGATATCGTGCGGCGCAGTCTCACCGATCGCGGCCACGTAGTAGATGTAACGCATGACGGCAATAGCGCAATTGATATGACGAAATCGGACGCATACGATGCCGTCATCCTCGACGTGATGCTGCCCGGCACGGACGGGTTTGCCGCACTGCGCGCCATGCGAGCAAACGGCTACACCCGCCCGGTTCTCATGTTGACGGCGCGCGATTCGACACAAGACGTACTCACCGGTCTCGACGGAGGCGCCGACGATTATCTGCGCAAGCCGTTTGTTTTCGCCGAACTCGAGGCGAGACTGCGTTCCGTCGCGCGGCGCGAACAGCGTGGTGCGCCCTCCGAATCCTTGACCGTCGGCGACATCGTCATGGACCTCGCGTCGCGCCGTGTATGGCGCGGCGACCGTGAGATCTCGCTCACCGCGCGCGAGACCGCGTTTCTCGAATACTTCTTACGCCATCCCAACAAACTCGTTCCGCGGCAGCTCCTCGAAGATGCGCTCTGGGAAAGCGACCGCGAGAGTGCTTCGAATCTGATCGAAGTGTACGTCAGCCGTTTGCGGCGCAAGCTCTGCGCAAACGGCGAACCGGACTTCTTCGCAACCGTACGCGGTGTCGGTTACCGTTTCGGCGAGGTGCCCGTACATGGCTAACACGAGCATCAGCACGCGACTGACGTTGACATATGCGAGCGCATTGTTTTTCTCGCTCGTTGCATTTGCGGTGTTCATGCTTATGCTGGTGTCATACAGCGATCGCACCGAGTATGAAAGGGAACTGCTGCGCATCACGCGCGCAGTAGACGGATTTTCGACGTGGCATGACGGCGCGTTTCATCCCGGCGAAGTGAATCAAGCGCGCATCGCGGAAATCAACGGCACGACGGCGGAAACGGCGATCTTCCGTGCCGGTGGCGGTCTCGTCTATGCTTCAAGCCCGGTCGTTCCCGCGTTCGTTCGGAATATCGGCCTCACGGCTCCCGCGCACGATTACGCGCAAGCGATGCAAACCGGCAACGACCGCTACATCGCGGCAATCTCGCCGCTGGTATACGACGGCATTGCGCATGGTCTCGTGGTCTCGTGGCGCAACGAAGGCTCTTGGATGCGAGTTGAGCGGCGCGTGACGCTGATGCTGCTCTTTGCCGCGCCGCTCCTCGCCGTCGTTGCGTTGTTGTTCGGCCGCTTTATCGCGCGCTCGGGATTGCGGCCGCTGTATGCAATGGCGAGCACCGTCGAAGAAATCGAAGCGCGGCACCTATCGCGGCGCCTCGAGCTTGGCGGTATGCCGCGGGAACTCGAACGCCTGGCCAATGCCTTCAACAAGATGCTCGACCGTCTGGAAGCGGCCTTTGCGCGCGAGCGACAGTTCACCGCGGATGCCTCGCACGAACTGCGCGCACCACTCACCGTGATCCAAGCGATGACCGATTACACGCTGCAAGCCGATCGCGACAGCACCGAGTACCGCCGCGCACTGCAAACGATCGGCTTAGAAGCAAAAGATTTGGAGAACCTCATTCGCGATCTGCTCGCTGCTGCGCGCAACGAATCTGCGCTCGGAGCGGCGCCTGCGGTGAGCGATCTCTCCGCCGTGGCGTTCGATGTGATCCAAGAACTCTATCCCGTCGCGCGGGCGCGCCATATAACCGTAACGCACGATTTTCCGGAGACACTCGACGTCGCGATCGGCGCGCAGTCTGCGACGCGCGTGCTTCGCATTCTCCTCGACAACGCGCTCCGTCACGCCGAGTCGTCGATTAGCGTGCGGATCGAGCACGACGCCCGCGAAGCAGTCGTCACCGTAACGGATGACGGCGCGGGGTTCAGCGACGATGCGCTGCACCATGCGACCGAGCGTTTCTGGCGCGACGACCCTTCCCATCAACGCGGCGAAGGCAGCGGCCTCGGCCTCTCGATCGCGCTCAACCTCACACGAGCCGCCGGTGGTACGATTGCGCTTCGCAACACCGCCGAGCACCGCGCGCAAGTTGGACTCACGTTGCCGCTCGTGTTATAACTTCGCGCGCCCAGCGGGGCTCTTCATCTTCGCGACGTACTCATACCGTTAGATGAAACGTCGCTATGCAATTCTCGCGCCCGGTCACTTTGCCGTCGACGCCAAGACCGCGCACGGCGTCGTCGCGTACGGCGAAGACGAAACAGTCGCCGTGATCGACGACGACTCCGCCGGCAAATGCGTCCGCGATGTGCTGCCGCATCTGCACAGCGACGCACCGATCGTCGGAACCGTCGAAGAAGCGTTGGCATATCATCCGACGTCGCTTTTAATCGGCACGGCGCCCAAAGGCGGCGCGCTGCCGAATGCCTGGCGCAACGAAATTCTGCGCGCCATTCGCGCAAAACTCGAGATCGTGAGCGGTCTGCACGATATGCTCGGCGAGGATCGCGAGTTTGCCGAGGCGGCGCGAACGAACGGCACGACCATCTGGGATGTACGTAAGCCGCCCGCGACGCCGCTTTTTTCCGGCGCCGTGTACGATGTTACGGCGCCGATTCTTTTGATGATCGGCAACGACTGCGCCGTCGGCAAGATGACCGTCGCACTCGAACTCGCGCGTGCCGCGCGCGAAGCCGGAAAGAATCCGGTCTTCGTTCCGACCGGACAGACGGGCATCATGATCGCGGGGTGGGGCATCTCGATCGATCGTGTCATCGCCGATTTCGCACCGGGCGCTACGGAACAACTCGTACTCGAGGCCGCAAATCGTAGTCCCGATGTCATCATCGTCGAAGGCCAAGGCGCGATCAATCACCCCGCGTACGCGCCGGTAACGCTCGCGCTGATGTACGGTTCGGCGCCCGATGCGCTCGTGCTCGTGTGCGACCCGGTGCGTCCGCGTATCGAAAGCTACATGACGCCCACACTCGGCTATCGCGAACTGATTCGCATTCACGAAGCGCTCCTCGCAACCGTGAAACCTGCGCGCGTAGTGGGCATCGCGCTCAATACGCGCAAACTCGACGATGCGGGCGCGCGCGCCGAGATCGAGCGCGCGAAAGCCGAAACGATGCTTCCGGCCGACGACGTGGTGCGGTACGGTCCGCACGCGTTCTACGCGGCGATTGCTCCGGCGCTGCATAAAGAACGCCCGTGCGGCGCATAGCGGCGCTTCTCACACTGGTCGCGCTTGCGGCGTGTACGCGCACCGCGTCAACCGGCGAGGGCGGACGTCATCCGTGGACGGTACCCGGTGTGTTTCGTATGGGCGAGCAGCAAGAGCCGGATTCGCTGAATTTAATGTTCGGCAACAACGAGTCGACGGATGAAGTTAGCTCGCTGCTGTACTCGTTTCTCATCCGGTACGATGCGAACGGCAACCTGATTCCCGATCTTGCGCTCGCCGTTCCGACGACGAAAAACGGCGGCATCACCGACGGTGGACGAACGATCACGGTTCATCTACGTCACAATGCGCGATGGTCGGACGGTGCGCCGGTTACGGCGAAAGATTGGCTCTTCACGTATCACGCGATGCTCAATCCGCGCAACAACGTGAAGTCGCGGTACGGCTGGGATAAAATCGCCGGCGCCGATGCGCCCGACGACTACACGATCGTCGTGCATCTCAAACATCCGAGCGTTGCGGCATTCGACGTGTTGACCATGGCCGGTACGGCGTATCCACCGTTGCCGTCTCATTTGCTCGAGAAGCTCCCGGATATCAATCGCGCGCCGATCAACACTGCGCCGGTCTCGAGCGGACCCTATGTCCTCAAAGCGTGGAATCACGGCTCGTCGCTCGTCTTCATCCCGAATCCATACTATTGGCGTGGGGCACCGCATCTGAAGCAACTCGTGTGGAAAGTCGTTCCCGACACAAACACGCTGTTGAGCCAATTGCAAACGCACGAGATCGACCTCTATCGCGACGTCGATTCGAATTCCGTCCCGCGTCTTGCATCGATCGAGGGGGTCGCCGTCCAACATCGTCTCCTTGCGAATTGGCGTCATCTCGGCATTAACACCAGCCGTCCGTTCCTCTCGGACGTTCGCGTGCGTCAAGCGATCGCCGAGGGAATCGACTGGAAGCAAATCAACGACACCGTGTATCACGGCATCAATCAGCTCGCCGTCTCCGACGTCTTTCCACAGTCGTGGGCCGCGCCGTCACTCCCGCCGTATCCCTACGATCCCAAACACGCGCGAGCGCTGCTCGCGCAAGCGGGATGGACACCGGGACGCGACGGCATCTTGCGACGGAACGGCGTTCCGCTCCATCTCACCGTGTCGGCGAGCACGAGCGCGAAGAGCAACGAACAATCGGAAGTCGTGATGCAATCGATGTTGCGCGCGCTCGGCATCGACGTTGCGATCCGCAACTATCCGTCTAGCCTCATGTTTGCGCAAGACGGTCCGCTCTACACCGGCAAATACGACCTCGAGTGGTCGATCGATACGAACGGGCCGGATCCCGATAACGCGGGTCTGTGGAACTCGGCGTTTATCCCGCCGCACGGCGCCAACACGTCGTGGCTCCGCGATTCCATCGTAGACCAGACAAGCGCCGCTGCAGCGTCGACCTTCGACCAAGCCGAGCGCAAGCGGCTCTATCAACGCGAGGAAGAGCGCATGCGGCAGGTCGTCCCCGCGGTTTTCTTCTATTGGGAACAGTCGTACTACGGCATGAACAGCGATATCAAAGGATTCAAGCCGGCCGCATTTTTGGTCGACACGTGGAACGCATGGGAGTGGCAGATTTAGGCGCGTCGTTCGCGCAGGTCCTCGGCGCCCGGCAGGGCGCATCGTTACGGTTCGAAGCGACGCGCAGCGGCGTCATTAGCTGGAATACGTATGCGCCGCACGGCCGCCTCTCGTTCCGCTTGCTGCGCGCCGGCGTACCGGCCACGTCGTGGTACGACTACGCAGAATGGCATACGGCGGGACGCAAGTCGTTCAGTGCACAGAGCGATCGCGAAGGCGTACGTGTCGACGTGGACGTCATCCGCGCGGAGCAGCCGTTCGACGGAATCGAACTCTTTGCTGACGATGTCGATTTCAATTTGCTCGCCTTCGCGACGCCCGTTCATTCCGTTCCATCGCTTCCCTATGCGCGCGGCGCCGTCATTCTCGACGTTCCCGCATACACGCAATATATCGTCGAGGGCGAACGCGGATGGTGCAGTCCGACGAGTGTTGCGATGGTGAACTCCTATCACGGCATCGACATCGGGGTCGAGGAAACGGCGCGCAGCGTTGCCGATCGCGCGTACAACGGCACCGGTAATTGGGCGTTCAACGTCGCATATAGCGGCAGTTTGGGACTGCGCGCGGTGGTTGCGTATTTGCAGAATCTGGATCAGGCGCAGCGTTTGATCGAACGCAACCTTCCGGTGATCATCTCCTACTCGTGGAGTAACGGCGAACTTCCCGGCGCGCCGCTGGAACATTCCGATGGACATCTGGCGGTGCTGTGCGGTTTCACGGCAAGCGGCGACTGCGCAATGAACGATCCCGCCGCGCCATTGGTGCGCGTCGTGTACCCGCGCGCGGCTATCGAACGCATCTGGCAACGCAACAACGGCGTTGCGTACGTCATTGCGCCGGTCGGCATCGACTATCTCGACATTCTGACCTCGCCCGTATGACCGAACGCGTCGCGCAGCCGCACGAGCGCGTCCGGACGTTCGACGACGTCAAAGATGCACCGCTGCACATCGCGCTCATCGAACCGGAAATCCCGCCCAACACCGGCAACGTCGCGCGGCTATGCGCTGCGACGGGATGCGCGCTGCATCTCGTTGAGCCGCTCGGGTTTCGGATCGACGATCGCGAGCTCAAGCGCGCGGGATTAGATTACTGGCACAATCTTGGTGTCGTGATGCATCCCTCGCTCGAGGAGTTTCTCTCCGTGACCGCCGGTATGTCACGTTGGTTCTTCTCAACGCACGCGCAGCGCCGCTACACCGATGCAGAGTTCGCCGCCGGAGACGTGCTCGTCTTCGGGCGTGAGACGAAAGGCTTGCCGAAGGACCTCATTGCGCGTGAACACCAGCGGGCATTGCGGATTCCGATGCGCGAAGGAACCGTGCGAAGCGTGAATCTTTCGACGGCCGTCGGCATTGCCACGTACGGCGCGCTGGCGGCGCTTGATTTTCCGGGCTTGCGATGAATCCACGCGTCACCTACCGCTTCATCAACGACGTCTTTCGCGGACCGGTCTACGGGCGATACGACATCTTCACCGCGCGATCGTTCGACGATTTCGTACGCCGCAACGACGTCGATCTCTCGCGGGCAATATGGGCGTTTGACGGAGAGCAGCCGATCGGGACGATCGTCTTTGCGCAACGCGGTGAGCGCGCCTGGCTTTCGCTGATGGGAATTCTTCCTGAATTTCGCAAGCGCGGTCTTGGACGAACGCTGTTCGGGGCGGCCGTTGATGCGGTCCGCGCGTCAGGTGCAAAACAGATCGAATTCGAAGTTGTGCAACGGAACGTAGCGGTTCAAGAAATGTACAAAGGCTTCGGCTTCGAGCGGGCCGGCGAACTGTATGTGTGGGCGCGCAAGGCGCGGCGCATTGCGCAAAACGGCCTCGTTCCTCGCAAGTACGCGCTTTCTACGGTCGAGCGCGCGGCGCATGCGCCGGCACCCTGTTGGCAACGCGAGGCGATCGGCGTTGCGCGCAGTCCGTCGGTACTCATTGAAGTAGACGGAGCATATGCGTTCGTGCGCCTGCGGGACGAAAGTGCGTACGTGCTCGATGCAGGCGCTCGCGATGTAACAAGCGCGCGAGCATTGCTCGAGGAATTCGACGCGCGCATTCCTTACGACATCACGCTCTTCAACGAACCGCCCGATTCGCCGCTCAGTTTTGCTGTAGCAGAATACGGATGGACCGTCGGGGAGCGTCAGTACCGGATGCACCTGTCATCCTGAGCGAAGCGCAGCGTAGTCGAAGGATCGTCTCAAGATTAGCGCTCGTTGCGATCCTTCGACTCCGGTGCTTCGCACCTGCGCTCAGGATGACAGG
>CAZYLU010000008.1:74698-106617 GCA_964648945.1 uncultured bacterium
GTTCCGGCGAAGGCGAGCGCGGCGAAGATGGCGATCGTGACGTACACCATCACGAGGCCGAAATCGTCGCCGATTTTGCCAAATGCCGGTGCGGCCAGACCGCCGATGGTGTTCGCAAGACCGAGCGTTACGCCCGACGCGACGCCGATGTGTTTGGGCAGATACTCTTGCCCGAGAACCACCAACACGCCGGCCGACAGTCCGAGCGAGATGCCAAACCCAAGTGCAAGCACCGTCATCACCGCGTAGACGTGCAAATACGCACCGCAGACAGCGAGCAATGCACCGGCGATTGTCGTGAGTGCGAGCGAGAGCGAGATGACGCGACGGCGATCGACGCGGTCCGCAAGTCGTCCGCCTTGCATTGTGCCGATCGCACCGCCGAGCAGGAGTGCAAACAACGATACCGAGCCGAAAATCGGATGCGCGCCGCTCACCTTCATGATGAAGATCGGCGTAAACGTAACCGCAGCAAGAAATGTCGTCGAACGCAGCGCGACGACGACCGCCATCAGCGAGAATCCGCGCCAGTCATCATTTCCTGAGCGTTCACGATGCGCGCGGTGCGCAGTGCGCCGTACTTCCGCAAAACGCGGCAGTTCACGCACGAGCAACATGGCGACGATCGCGGCCGGAATCAGAAGAAATGCAACACCGGGCAAACCAAATGCGAGAATCAGCGGCGCCGCCAGAATCGGACCGATCGCAAATCCCAAATAGCCGCCGACCGTAAACGTACTCATCCCCGACGCGCGCTTCTTACCGGCGAAATAATTTGAGAAGCGCGAGCCCTCGGGGTGGAAGGCTGCTACGCCAACGCCGGAAATCACCGCGCCCGCGAGCATCAGCGGAAGCGTGTGCGCAATGCCGATGAGCGCCGTACCGCCGGTCGCGAGGAGAATCGCCGCGGGGATGACCCACGCGGTGGACCGCTTGTCGGAGATATAGCCGAAGAGCGGCTGCACGATCGACCCGAAGAGGTTCGCCGCGAGCGTCAGCGTAGCGGCTAAGGCGAGATTCAGACCGCGATGCGTCACGAGCCAAGGGATCATGACGGGGAGAACGCCTTGATTGATGTCGTTCATCAGGTGCGCCGCGGTGAGCAGCAAGAGGCCCGAGCGGTCGGTAGCGCCGGCAGCAACTGCCGGCCGCGAAGCGGAAGCGAGCGCCATATCTCGATTATCGTCGCCCCAGGTTCATAAGTCCAATATATAATTAGACTGAGTTTGATAAGATATCCCTATCATGGAGCTTCGACAACTCCGCTATGCCTCGGCGATCGCCCAGCGACTGAGCTTTACGCAGGCCGCCGCGGACCTTTCCGTCGCGCAACCCGCGCTCTCGCAGCAGATTGCCGCCCTGGAGCGTGAACTCGGCGTCCGGCTTTTCGACCGCACCAACCGGCGCGTCGCCGTGACCGACGCAGGCCGAGCGTTCCTGCGGCGAGCGCAGCGGATTCTCGAGGACGTCGACCGGACCACCGAAGAGATGACCGCCTACGCCGGCGGTCTGCGCGGGAGGGTCGTCGTCGGTACCTACCAGTCATTTGCGGAGTACACGCTGCCCAAACTCCTCGGGCGCTTCCATACACTCTATCCGCGAATCGAGATCGCGCTGCGTGAGGGTATGGCCGACAACCTGCTCGACGCACTCGAAGCCGGCGCAATCGACGTCTTCATCGGGCATATCGCCGACACGCGCTGGGCCGGCGATTCACGCTTCCGGTCCGAACCGTTATACGAGGACGAACTCGTCGCCATCGTCGGACAGACACATGCGTTTGCATCACGGAGCAGCGTGGGTATCGAAGAGCTGCGCGAGCAACCGTTTGTGATTTTCCGTCCAGGATCGTCCATCACGTCGCGCCTCTATATCGAGGCGCGAAAGGCACAATTCGAGCCGCGTGTCGCATTCGAGAGTGCCGACTCGCTCACGATCCGTTCGCTCGTCGCGGAGGGCCTGGGCATCGCGCTCTTTCCCCGCATGCTCGGCAACATGCCGGGACCGCACGTCTCGCTCTTATCGCTTGCGCCGGAACCCATCATCAGAAAAATTGAACTCGTGACCCGCACCACACACTACGGCCCGTCCGCCGAAACATTCATCGACTTCATTCGCGACGCAATGGAGTACGCATGAGCCGGGCACGAACGCTGGAACAAATCGAACGAAGCATTATTCGCTGCACCCGCTGTCCGCAGCTACGCGCGTATTGCGCTGACGTTGCTCGCGAAAAAAAGCGTGCGCATGCAGACGAGATGTATTGGGGAAAGCCGGTCCCGCCGTTCGGCGCTGCGGATGCGCGCGTGATGATCGTGGGCCTCGCGCCCGGTGCGCACGGCAGCAATAGAACCGGGCGTCCGTTCACCGGCGATGCGTCGGGTGGTTTTCTCTATCCCGCCCTCTATCGCGCGGGCTTTGCATCGCAGCCGAATGCGACGCATCGCGACGACGGTCTCGAATTGATTGACTGTTTCATTACTTCCGCCGGCCGTTGCGCGCCGCCGAAGAACAAACCGACGCCGGAAGAACTGCGCAATTGCTTCCCATATTTACTCGAAGAATTCGACGCGCTACCGGACCTGCGTGTGATGATTGCCCTGGGATCGATCGGATTCGATGCGATTCTCAAAGTGCTGCGCGAACGGGAATTCACGCTCGATCCACCGCGGCCGAAGTTCGCACATGGTGTTGAGATACGCGCGCGGCACGGAACGCGCACCATCGTCGTCCTAGGTTCGTATCATCCAAGCCGCCAGAACACAAACACCGGCGTCCTCACCGTTCCCATGTTCGATTCGATCTTTACGCGCGCACGTGTCATCCTGAGCGAAGCGTAGCGGAGTCGAAGGATCGTTACGCGCGTTTGATTCGAGGCGATCCTTCGACTCCGCTGCGCTCCGCTCAGGATGACACTACGGCGAGGGAGACGCAAGCGGCGACGACATAACGGGACGCCCGCACATGTCGGTGACTTGCGTGAGACCGAGTTTATACTGGCGGGTCTGCGTTCGCGTGTCGGGTTTCGGGTCGCCGAAGATTTTGCGCGCCTCTTGATACGCTTTCGCGCGTGCTTCGTCGTCGGGTGCGCTCAGAATCAAAATCTGTGCGGGCGTTGCGTCGGCGTTCGCCTGTATGAAGAGTTCCGCGCCGTCGATCGTTAAGCGGCGTTCCTCACACGAACGCAGCGGCATCGGTGTATCGGAGGGCGAGGGCGAAGCCGATGATCCGTTCGAATGCGAATTGCTGCAGGCGCAGAGCGCGAGCAGCGTTATTGAAACGAGAGCGTTCTTCCGCACGAGTCGACCGCCTTATCGGGAAGCATCATCCCTCCCGAACCGGTTTTGAACGAAACGATATGCATCGGCGGCGCAGCGACCCCTGCCTGGCCGTACTGCTGCTCGAGGCTCAGACGCAGATCGTTGGCATCTTCCGTGTTCTGCGCATTCTCCACAACCAAATACCGCTGCACGGTGCCGTTCTTTGCGAAGAGGATTCTGATCTGCACGCCTTTGTCGTTCTTGACCAGCTGCTCTCCGCACGACGGACCCTGCATCAGCGCGAGCGACGGGCTCGGATGCACAAGGGCCGCCGCAAGCGCCAAGGGCGCGACGAAGAGACGGGTGACGAGTCGGACTCTCACGCTCGTATTATCGGCTGGTCGCCTGCTCGGGGGCTGTGCTGCGCAAGTAAAGATCTCGCAAGAGTTGCTCCGGAACGGCCGACGGCGCCTCCATCATGACGTCGCGTGCGGACTGGTTCTTCGGAAAGGCGATCACGTCGCGCAAATGGTTCTCGCCGGCGGCGAGCATCACGATGCGGTCGACGCCGAGTGCCATACCGCCGTGCGGCGGCGCGCCGTACTCGAGCGCCTTGACGAAGAAGCCGAACTGGTCTTGGATCTGCTCCGGTGTCATGCCGAGCATTTCGAAGATCGCACGCTGCTCTTCGGGCTTGTGAATGCGGATCGAGCCCGAACCGAGTTCGTAGCCGTTGAGCACCATGTCGTAATGCTGCGCGCGCATCTTGAGCGGATCGGTGTGCAGATACTGCCACTGCCCTTCGCCGGGCGACGTAAACGGATGGTGCGCGGGGAACGGTTTGCCGGTCTCTTCGTCGACTTCCAAATACGGAAAATCGAGCACCCAGCAGAACGAAAATTGTTTGGGGTCGCGCAGTCCGCACCGCTCGCCGACGATGTTGCGCATTTTGCCCGCAACCGAGAGCGCATGCGCGCGCGCGTCGGCAAATAAAAGGATCGCATCGCCCGTCTGACTCTGCGTCGCAGTGCGCAGCTTTTCGATGTGCTCGTCGGTGATGAATTTCTGCGCGGATGATTTTACGCCGTCGGCACCGAGCGCGATCCACACCATGCCTCGCGCGCCCGCCGTTTTTGCGTCTTCCGTCAGCGCATCAAAGTCGCGGCGCGAGAGCGAGGCACCGCCCGGATAGCGCAGCGCAACGATCGCACCTTGCGAGTCGATGACCGACTTGAATACCACAAAATCCGTGCCCGCGAAGATGTCGTTGACCTGCGCGAGTTCGAGCCCGAACCGCATGTCCGGTTTGTCGATGCCGTACCGGTTCATC
Organism: uncultured bacterium; assembly: GCA_964648945.1. Classification (GTDB taxonomy): domain Bacteria; phylum Vulcanimicrobiota; class Vulcanimicrobiia; order Vulcanimicrobiales; family Vulcanimicrobiaceae; genus JAMXLG01. The sequence continues at coordinate 79,289 of CAZYLU010000008.1, forward strand.
GCGTCATCGTACGTCAAGCGCGGGAACGGCGCGAGCTCGACATCGAGCACGTCTTTCCACACGCGCCGGATGCACGATTCCATCGTTTCGAGCACGTCTTCTTGCTTGATGAACGACATCTCGACGTCGAGCTGCGTGAATTCGGGTTGCCGGTCGGCGCGCTGATCTTCATCGCGCATGCAGCGCGCGATTTGCATGTACTTGCCAAAGCCCGCGATCATGCAGATCTGCTTGAGCAACTGTGGCGACTGCGGAAGCGCGTAGAATTCGCCCGGGTAGAGCCGCGAGGGCACGAGGTAGTCGCGCGCGCCTTCCGGCGTGCTCTTAATGAGCATCGGCGTTTCGATTTCGATGAAGCCGCGCTCGTCGAAGAAGTCGCGCATGCTTTTGACGATCTTGTGGCGCAAACGAATGTTGTATTGCATGCGCTGGCGGCGCAGATCGAGATAGCGGTACTCCAAACGCAGATCGACGTCGACGTCACTGTCGATATTGACGGGGAACGGCGGAACTTGCGAACGATTGAGAATCTCGAGCGCGTCGACGGCCACTTCCACGTCGCCGGTTCCAAGCGCCGGGTTTTCCGTTCCGGCCGGACGCTTGCGCACGATACCCGTCACGCGCAGCACGTCTTCGTTGCGCAGGTGTTCTGCGTCTTTGAAGCTGTGGTGCTGCGGATCGAAGACGATCTGAGTGACGCCGTCGCGATCGCGCAGGTCGACGAAGATCAAGCCGCCGTGGTCGCGGCGGCGATTGACCCAACCGTTGAGTTCCACGGTTGCTCCGGCATCGCTTGCGCGCAGCGCTCCACATGAAAATCGGGTGATCACGTCGGCTCCTTCAAAGCAGCTTTGATTCCTGAAACGTAGTAGTACTGTTGAACCAGATCGCGCGCAAACTTCGATTTCTTCGCACGCGAATCGAAAAATCCGAGCAGCGCCGGCATGTTCGTCAACATCGAATGCAATCCGAGCGAGACGGGCGTCATGCCAAGGTTCAACTGCACGTTAAAATCCGGATGTTTGCGATAAAACCGCACCGTGGAACGCCCCGCGAGCTTCATCTTTTCTTTTTGATCTTCGTGCGGTACGTCTTGGCAGTGGTAGTTGATCGCATTCGGTTCGTAGAGAATGGTGATCCCGGCGCGCTGCAAGCGATAACCGAGCTCCAAGTCTTCATGACCGTAGCCGGTGAAATCTTCGTCGAACTTCCCGACGCGCAAGAGATCCGCGCGCCGCACCGACGCGTTTCCGGTTAGGAAATACAGCCACGGCAGCGTTTTCCGCGTGGATTTGTGCAGAAACCCGCGCGCCTCGGGATGCTCGCGCTTATACGCGTAATCCTCGAGGTCTTTGACTTGCACTTCCAATCCGACAACCGCGATGTCCGTACGCTCGCGATGATGGCGCAGGTGACGCGAGAGCAGATCCGGCGACGCGAGGATATCCGAATCGTTGAAAAGCACGACCTCGCCTTGCGCGGCATCGATGCCCGCATTGCGCGCCATCGCGCGCCCCGTGTACGCGCCCGGCAGATGCCGGATGTTCGGATGCTCGGCGTGCACGCCGGCGAGATACTCCGCGGTCCCGTCGTTCGAATTCGAATCGCACACGAGCACTTCAAACGAGCTCGGCGGCAAATCTTGCGCGAGCAGCGTCGGAATGACGTGTGCGAGCGTGTCCAACCGGTTGTAGGTCGGAACGACGACGGATATTTCAGGTGGCTGCATTTGTCGCTAAAAGTCGTTCGACGCCGCGGACGATTCTTGTGCGGAAGTGCGCAAGCTGCGCCTGGTCGGCGAATTCCGGCTTGCGAACCAGCACGCTGGGCACGCCATAGGGCGCCCATTCTTGCGAGTTCAACCGGAAGTAGCGATGTTCGAAGGCGACTAGCGTGGGCCTGCGCATCGCGCTTGCGACATGCGTCGCACCGGTGTCGACGGTCACGACACAGCGCGCGCGTTCGAAGAGCGCCGCCCAGGTATAGAACGGCAAGCTGTGCGCGACGATGAATCCGCGCTCTTCGAACATCCGTGCGTACGACTCGGACTCTTCCGGACACGAGAGCACCAGCGGCGCATACCGCTCGCGTAATTCCTCGGCGAGCGCAAGCGTGCTCTCGGCCGTGCTTCCCGTGCCGAACCATCGCGCGCCAAGGTGTAAGACCACCGGATGTTCGGGAAGCCGGGCGAGCGCGGCACGATCTGCGTCTTGTATGTCGACACGCAGCTCGGGACGCCGGTCGTTCGCACCGGTCAAGCTCACCAGCTCCAGCAACTGGTCGACTTCATGCGGCACGGCGAGCGTCGGATTGCGCTCGCACAGCTCCGGATCCGCGACACTGACCATGATACGATTGAGATACAGGCGCGCAGTAAGACGCGCAAACCAGCGCCGTTGATACGTGTATCCGGCGCGAATTGGAGCGTGCGTCGCACCGACGAGTTGGACATCGATACTGCGCGGCGCAAGTGCGATGGCGATATCGTACCCGCGAAATCGCTCGCCGAACGGACGCGGCTTTATCTCGCCCGGCAGATCGATCAGCTCGTCCACGTCGGTGTTGCGTTCCATCACGATGCGGTTGTACGGACTCGTAACCATCGTGATACGCGCGTCCGGAAACGACGCGCGCACCGTCGCGATCGCCGGCGTTGAAAGAATGAGGTCGCCGATGCGATCGGTACGCGAGAGCAGAATCTTCAACGTCGCAGCGCGTCTTCCAACTCTTCGTAATATGCGTTTCGCGCAAGCGCGCGCGCGGCGCGCAGCTCGTGATTGTTTAGCGCGCGGTCTTCGCCGGGATCGCCTGTTTCCGGATGAAACCCGCGCGCCTTTTCAATGCCGCGAATCCATTTGTTCAAGCCGCGTTGCACGGGGTTGTTTCCCGTTGCAAGATATGTACGCCAGTGCGGATGGAGCTTTGCCAGTTGCACCGCCGTACGCGCCTGCGCGCGCGCCTGGCGAATCATCTTCTCGACGTCGCGCGTGCCCGGACGAGGCTTCCAGTGATACACGAGCGCCTTTGGATTGAAGACTGCTTTCACGCCGCCAAAGCGCAGGCGCAAACCGACGTCGATATCTTCCCACCCGTACTCGGAAAACGATTCGTTGAAGCCGCCGATCGCGCGAATCGTGACGAGTGGTACCGAGACATTCGTCGTCCAGAAGTAGTTGCCGCTGTAGTTGTGCAGCTTCCATATCGGCGGCGGCAGGTCGTCGAAGTTTTCGACGTTGATCGCTCCGCCGCGGACGATCGCTTTGGGATGCGCGTCGTGCGAACGCAAATGTTGTTCCACAAAATTCGGTAACGGCAGAACGTCGTCATCGATGAAAATAATGCGCTCGCCGCTCGCGCGGCCGATGCCGGCGTTACGGCCTTTCGCAAGTCCGGAATTCTGCTGATTGATCACGACGAACCGGCACGAAGCGCGGGTTTCCGCGCGCGCGATGACGTCGGGCGTGGAATCGGTCGAGCCATCGTTGACGAGCACGACTTCGTACGAATCGGCGGGAACGGTCTGCTCGAAGCAAGCATCGAGCACCCGCTCCAAAAGATGAGCCCGGTTATACGTGCAGAGTTGAATCGTCGCGCGCATGGCTTGAAGCCGGTTCGACCGCTCCTACGCGATCAACTCCTCGGTCGCGGCAACAATGCGCGGGACGTTCAAGTGCGCGATGCAGGCATAATCGCGGCAGTCTTCCTTCTTATCGCCGGCGTGGCACGGAAATGTCGGACGAACCGTGGCCGTCCGTGGGCCGAGCGGACCCCAACGATCGGGGAAGTCCGATTGAAAGGGAAAGATGCCGACCGTCGGCGCGCCGACAGCCGCAGCAACGTGCATGGTGCCGGTCGTGATTCCCACGAACGCACGCGCCCGTTGCGCAAGCGCGCCGAACGCCCCAATCCCGACGTGGCCCGCAATATCAATGACGGCTCCAGTCCCTGTGTCATCCTGAGCTTGTCGAAGGATCGCATCGTTGATTGACTTGTCGCCGTCTGCGCCGGATAGTAGAACGGGCACATCGAGTTTCTCATGCAACGTGCGCGCGAGTTGCGCCCACCCGTGCGTCGGCCAGATACCGCGCTTTGACGCGATGGCGTTCGTCGGATGCAGTAGCACGTAGCGACCCTTCGACAAGCTCAGACTGCCGAGGAGCTGCTCGGCCTCCACGACGTCCGATGCGGTCGGAATGAACCGCGGATGCGTGTCGCTCGTGTCGCAGTCGATCGCGCGCGCGTAGTCGAGCAAAATGTCGGCCCATGAACTGGTCACGTCGCCGCACTCACTACGCACGACCACGCGCTTGCTAAAGCGCGGCGAGTACAATCGTCGCGCTTGACCCACGCGGACGCGAATGCGCGCGAGTTGCGGAATGCGAGCCGTGCGCGGCGTTGCCCACGTTACGATGCACGCATCGTACGCCCGCGCGCGCAACATGTTCGCCAGCTTTGTTTCATCGCCGCCGTCGTCGATAAGCACCTCGTCGATGTCCGGAACCCTCTCGAGCGTGCTGCGGTGGCCGGGCAGCGTCAGCGCGTCGACCGCCGGAAAGCGCGAATGCAATGCGCGCGCGACGACGCTCGCGACAAGCGAGTCCCCAATGCCTCCGCCCGCGCAGTAGAGCAGCGCGCGAGACGTCACTCGTTCAAGATGCGCGTCAGTTCGCGCAGATACATGCCGTCAAGAAACCGCGTGCGCGCGAGCGCGCGCAAAAACGGCGGCGCGCCTTCGCTGGTCGCAAGTCCCGCATAGACGGCGAGCAGCTTATCAGGGAAGAGCAACTTCGCGCGCATCATGTTGACCGGATAGGCGCCGGTTGCCATACGAACGCGCGGCGATGGCTGTTTTTCAATGAACTTGCGCGCCATACGCGCCTTCTCCATCACTTTGCGCGTTTCGACTTCGAGCGTGTTTTCGGTGGGCGGTTTGATGTGCCAAATGTACGCGTCCCACGCGAACTTCCATTGCATGCCGGCTTCGCGCAGACGCACGCCGAGTTCCGTGTCTTCCCATCCGTAGAGGTGGAACATCTCATCGAAGCCGGAAACCGCATCGAGCGCGTGTTTGGGAAGCGACACGTTGCACGTGCAAAGAAACGCGCGCGAATAATTCGCGAACGTCGGCTTAGGGCGCTCGTCGTATGAGCCGACATTGAGAATCGGTCCATTGACGATGAGATTGCTCGTGGTATGCGCGGCTTCGTGTGCCGCGAGATATCCCGGCGGCGCAACGACATCGTCATCGCAGAACAGGACGAGATATCCGTTCGCGTGCGCGATGCCGTGATTGCGCGCCTTTCCACGATTCGGTTCTGGTTCGTATACGTACGTAACGGGATACGTGCCGCGCGCGGACTGGCGTTCGGCGACGCCTTTCGTATTGTCGCTCGATCCGTTGTCGACGACGATGACTTCGAACGGCGGCGCGCCGATCTGCGTCTCGAACGACGCAAGCGCATGTTCGAGATATGAAGCGCGGTCCTTAGTAGCAATGACGACCGATATTCGCATCGAGTTAAAACCCGCTCAGCGACAGAAGTGATTCCGCCATGCGATCCGCCGCCCCGACGTGCGCCGCGTAGAGTTCGCCTAGCCGTGCGCGACTGCGCGCAATCCACGCGGCATCATCGTATCGCTCGAGCGCGACGCGCGCGACGCGGCCCGACGTCAGCGTGCCGTGCAGCTCTTCGACGATCATTTCGTTCGCGTCCATATTCGGTTGCGTATGAAAGCGAAAGCGCCGCGAAACCTGCACGGCGACTTCCCGCTTGAGCGTCACGCCGACAACGGGAATGCGGTCCAGGTAGGTGAGCGGGCCGTTGATCGTCACGACCTCCGGCGCATTGAGCGGCGTCGTCGTGATCATCGGCACGCCGAGCGCGGCAAGCTCGATGCACTTCGTGCCCGGCAACGTCACCGCCAGGCGCGCGCGGGTAGCCGCCGCAAGTGCGTTACGGAGGATCGGAAACCGCAGCGCGCCGTCGAGGCTCGTGAGGTACGCACTTTCCCCTTCCTCCAAAAGCCGCCCGCGCTCCGACCACATGCGCGGGTGTCCGCCTTTTTCAATTGCGGCACGCACGTCGCCAAGCGGCGTAAACGGCGAGATTCCAAACGCAATCGGAAGTCCGGGACGTTCGCGCACGATGCGCAACGCCATCGTGAAAAAGAACGGGATCATGTTCTCGACTTCGTAGTCGCGCGAACCCGGCATCACCAAGATTCCGTCGTCCGGCACGCCGGCCTCGAGCGGAAGGTGCGCTTCCATGAGCGCACCGTCGATCGCCAGATTTCCAACGATCTCGATGCGATCTTCGGGGGTGTTCCATCCGCGCAACTGTTCGGCGTTCTTTTCGTCGACCGCGAAGAAGCGCGCGAATCGTTCGCGATAGTTCTTCTTCGAAAACTTGTACGTCGTCGCGGTTCCACCCAGACGCCCGTGCACGCGCATCGCGTGCATTAAATCTCCGCCGAGATATTGAACGATATCGACGCTCTGCGGCGCGTTTTCCACCGAACGCCCGAGCGCGAATCGGAGGTACGTTTTAGGATCGAAGACGTGCGCGCTCGGATAGAGCCGGCGCGCGAGATCCGCTTCGTATCCCGTCGCGTAGTCGTCGGGCACACAGAAGAGATAGACGTCGAGATCGGGGTCGCGTTCGTAGAGCCGCCGCACGAGCGGACGGAACCATCCCGCAATCTCTCCCGGCCCGTTGGCCGTAAACGCTATTCGCACGACAGGCCCCGCTCAAGATCCGTAGCGCGAAATGATCTCCGCGATGATATCAGTGGTGCTGTGACCGGCCAGATGCGGCGCCAGACGAATCTCGCCGCCGTGTTGGAGCACGACCGTGCGCTCCGGCAGCTCGTCCTCGCGATACTGCGAGCTCTTGACGTGGACGTCGGGGCGAATGCGGTCGAGCAACACCTCCGGCGTGCGCTGCGCGAATTCGACGACGACGTCGACGCTCCGCAGCGCGCGAAGCAGCGTCGCGCGATCGTCGAACGGTACGAGCGGACGGCGTTCGCCTTTGAGATTGCGAACCGATGCGTCGGAGTTCAACCCGACGATGAGCGCATCACCTTGCGCGCGCGCCCACGCGAGATAGTTCACGTGTCCCGCATGCAGCACATCAAAGCAGCCGTTGGTAAAGACGACGCGTTTGCCCTGCGCTCGCATCGCTTCGCGCCATTGGATGGCCGCTTCGACATCCAAAAGCTGGCCGAAGAAGTTATCCGTGTTCATGCTCGACGAGGGCGAGGATCTCATCGGCCGAGGCCGTCGCCGTTCCAAGCTTTTCAACCACCGCACCCGCCGCAAAGTTCGCAAGCTGCATCGCGCGATCGATCGCCGCACCGGCGGCAAGCGCAAGCGCAAGCACGGCAATCACCGTGTCACCGGCGCCCGAAACATCAAATACTTTGCGCGCAACGGACGGCACATCGAGACGCGCGCCGTCGTGACCGAAAAGCGACATTCCGTGTTCGCCACGCGTGATAACGACGTAGCGGCACTGTAACGAGTCGAGCAGCGTCTTCCCAGCGCGTTCGAGCGACGCTTCATCGTTGATCGCGATGCCGCTTGCAGCCGAAGCCTCATGCGCATTCGGGGCAACACATGTTACGCCCGAAAACATCGCGACGTTCTGCGGCTTCGGATCGGCCAGCACGAGCGGACATCCACGAGCCGCCTCGACAATTTCGTCGCACAGCAGACCTTTTGCGTAATCGCTCAAGATGACGGCATCGGCGCGAGCCGCTCGTTCGCGCACGTGCTGCGCGATCCGCGCACGATCCGCGGGCCTGAGCGGCGATGCAACCTCCCAGTCCGCGCGAACCACTTGCTGGTTGTGCGCAACGATGCGCGTCTTACGCGTCGTCGGACGATCGCCGACGTTGAAGACGCCGGTATCATCGACCTCTTCCTCGCGCAAGAGGCGCCGTACGTCGGCGGCAAACGCATCGTCGCCGATTGCGCCGACGAATTCGACGTTTGCGTCGAGAGCACGAAGATTGTTCGCAACGTTTCCCGCGCCGCCGAGCGTGAACGAATGATCGGTCACGGCAACGACCGGCACCGGAGCTTCGGGCGAGATACGCGAGACCGTTCCCCAGATCCACTCATCGATCATCAAATCGCCGACGACGAGAATCTTGCGTCCGCGCATGCGCTCGAAGAGCGTGCGCGCATCAGGGACTTGGAGTTGAACGCTCATGCAATGCCGTCTTCGAACATCAGCCGCTGTTCGACGAGGTCGCAAACAATATGTGCCATCACTTGATGGACTTCTTGAACGATCGCGGCGTAGCCATCCGGTCCAAGCAACACGAGATCGCTGTGCTGCACGATCGTGCCGCCGCCGTTGCCGGTAAAAGCGATCGTTACCGCGCCCTTCGCCTGCGCCGCTTCCATCGCGAGCACGACGTTCTTCGACGTGCCGCTCGTCGTCATGCCGATGAGCACGTCGCCGGGCTGCACGAAGGCTTCGACTTGGCGGCTGAAAATGTAGTCGTAGCCATAGTCGTTGCCGACGCACGTCAACGTCGACGTGTTTACCGTCAGCGCTTCGCTGTTGAGCCCGCGCCGTTCGCGCAGATAGCGTCCGGAAAGCTCCGCCGCCATGTGCTGCGCCTCGGCTGCACTTCCGCCGTTGCCGCACCAGTAGATGCGTTTTCCGGCGCGCAACGCCGCGACGATCGCGTTGACGATCGCTTCGACTTGCTGTTGATAGTGGGGTGGATCGAGTAAGCCTTTGCGGTCTGCGAGAAGCGCGGTAAAATCGCGCTGCGCTTTATAGTCGGTCGTCACGGCTCTATCCAGAACAATTCCTCACCTTGCGAGACGAGTTCACCATTCTCGGGAATGATGCGAAGAACCGTACCCGCGTAGTCGCTTTGAATTTCGTTGAAAAGCTTCATCGCTTCGAGAATGCATAAGACATCGCCGATTTCGATGCGCGAACCTTCGGTGACGAACGCTTCGGCATCCGGAGAGGGCGAGCGGTAAAAGACGCCGGTGAGCGGCGCGGTGACGCGCTTTACGTTCGCGGGCACAGTGGGCGCCGCGCCGCCGGCGGGCGAAGCCGCCGCCGAAACGGGCGCGCCTACGGCCGGCGCGATGATCTGCGCGCCGGCTTCGCGACGCACGAGTTCGTATACGGCATCGCCAACCTTCACTTTGATGCGATCGAGATCGTGCTCGTGCATGATCTCGAGCAACGACGCGATCGTCTCGGTTTCGTCTTGGTGTTCCATCTGCTTACCTTGCTTCGCCAAGGGCCGTGACAACGTCTGCCGCGCTCCCCAGCGGGATCCGGCGGTCCTCTCGCGCTTCTAAATCGCGCAGCACCATCTGCCCGGCAGCAAGTTCGTCGGATCCGAGAATGAGCGCGAAGCGCGCGTGATTGCGGTCGGCTATCTTCAAATGCGCGAGCAGCTTGCGATCCTCGTAATCCATAAAGACCGGTTCTTCGAGCGAACGCCGCAACTCGATGACGAGCGGCAGCAGCGCGGCGCGCGCTTGCGCCCCAAGCGCGATCGCCTGCACGCCGCTACGCGGCAGCGCGCGTTCCCCGTGCACCGCCTCAATCATCATCAGAAACCGTTCGATGCCCAGCGCAAATCCGACGGCCGGAACATCCGGTCCACCGAGCGATTTCACCAAGCCGTCGTAACGCCCGCCGCCGCAAACCGTCGATTGCGCGCCAAGTGCGCTCGACGTAATTTCAAACACCGTGCGCGTGTAATAATCGAGTCCGCGCACGATGCGCGGGTTCACGGTGTACGGAATGCCGGATTCATCGAGATACGCTTTGAGCGCGTCGAAGTGTTCGCGGCACGCATCGCACAACACCGACTCGAACGTCGGCGCCGTTTCGATGAATCGCGCATCACGTTCGTCCTTACTGTCGAGCAAGCGCAGCGGGTTGCGTTCGAGCCGGCGCTGCGAATCGGCCGAAAGCGCGTCAATATGCGGACGAAAATGTTCGAGCAGCGCTTGGCGATATCTCGGCCTGCACGTCTCGTCGCCGATCGAATTGATGTTCAACTGCGCATCCGTGATGCCGTGCTCGCGCACGAGTTCCCACGCAAGCGCGATGACTTCGAGATCCGCTTCCGGGCCCGCAAAGCCCGTGCATTCCACGCCGAATTGATGCGCTTGACGATAGCGCCCTTTCTGCGGACGCTCGTATCGAAAGATCGGCCCGATGTAATAGAGGCGCTGCGGGCCTTGCGCGAAGAAATTCTGTTCGAGCAGCGCGCGCATCACGGGAGCGGTCCACTCGGGGCGCAGTGTCATGCTGCGTTCGCCCTTGTCGAGAAACGTGTACATCTCTTTCTCGACGATATCCGTCGTCTCGCCCACGCCGCGCACGAACAGTTCCGTCGCTTCGAACATCGGCGTGCGAATCTCGCCGTAGCCGAAGCGCCGCGACAGATCGTGAATCACCGTCTCGAGCGCAATCCACGCTCGAGAAATGGGAGGAACGATGTCCTGGGTACCGCGCGGCGCGGTAATCTTGGACGGCATGGCCTAGGGAGACCCTGAAGGAGTGGCGCGTCGACTGTTTTGGCGCCACAACCCGAGATGCAATGAGGACGCGCGCGAGCATCCCCTCTGTGGGATGTGACCGCGCGGCCGAAGCGGCAGATCGGGTTGTGCCGCCAAAACCCGAAGGGCAAATGTTTTTTGGGGTGATCTCATCGTTGCTGCGTCGGTCACATATCGCAGAGGATATGCTCCCTCCTTGCGCCTCAATCTCACCCCAAAAAACATTTGCAGTCGGCGCGCCACTCCTTCAGCGTCTCCCTGCTGTTCGAAACGGGATTCGCTAATCCTAGATAACGCGGCGAAGCGCGGTATCGAGCGATGTGCGTCCTGCGATATACGTCGCTGCGCTCGCCGCTTGCATCGCCGTTGCTCCGGAATCAACGCGCGCCGCGCTTGCGTCGGCGGCCGCAGTCGTCTTCGAGTTGCTGCCGTACGCCGCCGCGAGTGCGGTGCTTTCGCCGCTGTTCGGGCGTTTTGCCCGGCCGCTCGTTGCTTATGCCGGGTGCGGCTGCGGTGCCGGGCCCGGCGCGCGCTCGATTCCGGCCGCAGTCGCATGTGCAGCGGTTTTCGGTCCGCACGTCGCGCTGATCCGGTGGGTCGCGGCGGTTCTGATTTCCGCTATCCGGCGCTGCCCGGCCGCGCATGCGGACGATGATGCGCCGTTGCTCGGCGATCTTCAGACGCTCGCGCCGTCTGCTGTACTCGCCGGTGTCGTGACCGTTGCCGCGCCGGCGCTTACGCTCGCGCATTGCCCGCCGCTTCTGGAGCTCGCTGCGGGCGCGATGATAGGATTCGCCGCGTCACCCTGCGCGCTCGGCGGTGTCGCGCTCGCCGCGGCGTTGCGCGCGCAGTCACCACTCGCGTCGACCGCAATGCTATGCGTCGCGGGAATTCTCGATCTGCGCGTGTGGTGGAATCCGCATGCCTTGCGTGCGGAGCGCGATCGCTCAACGTACGCACTGCTCGCGGTTGCTTGCGCAATCGTCGCCTACGAACACGGCGCAACCCTCGTGCATCCGCGCATGACATTACCACTGTGGGGATGCGCGCTGTTCTGTGTCATCCTGAGCGTAGCGCAGCGAAGTCGAAGGATTGTTACGAACGAAACGCACGATGCGATCCTTCGACTCCGGTGCTTCGCACCTGCGCTCAGGATGACAGGTGCGGCGCTTGTGCTGGCTGCGTTCCTTGGTTCGCCTCGACCGCCGAGCACCGCGACGGAAGCGACGCTCGACACGATCTATCCGGGTGAACGCATCGATTTCACCGGGTCGTATGATGTCCACGGTGGTCGTCCACACGTCGTGCGTTACGCAATTACATGCTGCCGCGCCGACGCGCGTCCGGTCGGTATCGAACTCGCGAAAGTACCGTCGATGTCAATTTCATCCGGTACGTGGATCAGCGTGCGCGGAGTCGTAGAACGGCGCGGTGAGGAACTCGTCGTTGCGGCGGGCGACATCGAGCGAGTAACGCCGCCCGCCGATCCGTTCGTTTATCTCTGAGCGCAGACGGGGAGACGACAATATGCCGAAAGTAGGCCGCGTCGAGCTTCGCATCAATCAAGTCGAGGGCTTTCTCGTACGCATCAAGCACCTTGGCGGCGCCGATGTGCGCTCCGACCGCACGGGCCTTCCAACGTGGCCGTATGAGCGTGCTGCGAAGGATGCATGGACCGTTGCAGATTGGAAACGCGAACGGTTCATGCCGACGTATCCGGGATTCAATGTCGAGGTGCTCGACGGCGACGGAAATCCCGTTCCCGGTCAGACGCGCCTCGAAAATCTACGCGATTCGTACGCCGAGGACTAGTGATAGAAGCGCTCGGCTATATCGCCACGACAATCGTCGCCATTACGCAACTCCCGCAGTTACTCAAAACCGTGCGAACGCGCGACGTCGAAGGACTCTCGCTGTACACGTACGCGCTGATCGTGCTCGGTTCGCTGCTGTATATTCCGTACGCGATCGCGATCCACAGCATCCCGATTCTCATCACGAATGCGTGGATCGCGATCGTCGCAGGCACGATTTTGACGTATATCGTGCGGTACGGACGCTAGGTCAGCGACTCGACTTTGCGCGGCTCCAAAACCTCAACCGGGATACCGTTGGGATCTTCGACGAACGCGATTGCGCGCGTTCCGCCGGGCGACTTGTACACGTCTTTGAGAACCTTCACACCGTTGTCGCGAAGACTCGAAATGTATTGTTTCAAGTCTCCCTCGGCTTCGATCGCCAGGTGTTCGTAGCGATTGCCCAGTTGATACGGCGGATGTTCTTCAAGATCGTAGACCAGCTCGATATACGAGTTCCAATCGTTGCCGACGAACGCCATGTCGGCGTTGCCGGGGTAGTGATACGGACCGTCGAGCAGCTTGAGTCCTAGTTTCTTTGTATAGAAGTCGATCGATTCGTCCATATCGTTGACAAAGATCGACGTGTGCAAAAATCGCGGCATTCGTAGTCTCCTCGGGGCCTCTAACACGGGCAGTTGTTTGCCGGTTACGCTTGGAACTATCCCCAAATGAAGCGGTACGATGCGGCCGTCATTGGCCTCGGCGGCATGGGTAGCGCCGCGGCCGCGCATCTCGCCCGGCGAGGCGCTCGCGTGATCGGTTTCGACCGGCATCCGCTCATGCATGAGCTCGGCGCATCAGCCGGCCGCACTCGCATCATTCGCAAAGCGTACTTCGAAGACTTGGCATACGTGCCGTTGCTGCAACGCGCGTACGAGCTATGGCGCGAACTAGAGCACACTACGGCGCAGCCTCTGCTCGATCTGTGCGGCATGCTCGTCGTCGGGTCAGGCGAAGCGAATGTCGCGCGCGGCGTTTTGCGCGCGTCCGAAGAATACGCCATTCCCGTCGAGATCATGAACGCGGCGGAAGTGCGGCGCAGCTATCCGCAACTTCGTCCGCTCGATACGGAAATCGGAATCTTCGAGCCGGAAGCCGGAATCGTTTTTCCCGAACGTGCGATCGAAGCGCACATCAACGTTGCCCTCGCGCACGGCGCGGTACTCGAAGGAAACACGCGGGTGACCGGTTGGCGAGATGACGCGGGCTCGCTCGTCATCCAAGTCGACGGACGCGATACCTACGAGGTCGATCGTGTGATCGTTTGCGCAGGCCCGTGGATACCGTCGGCGTTCGCGGCGCTTGGACTTCCGATCCGCGTTCAACGCAACGTGCAATACTGGTTCGAGCCGTTGACCAGCGAATTCGAGCGCGGCCGTTTTCCGGCGTTTTTTCTCGATCGCGACGGGCTCGCGGCGCCGCTCTACGGGTTTCCCGATCTGGGCGAAGGCATCAAAGTCGCATTTCACGCACTGGGTGACATTACCACGGCCGATACGTTGAATCGCGAGGTTTCCGACGCCGAAGTCGCGGCCGTCAAACGAACGCTGCGCGATTGGATGCCCGACGCCGCCGGTGATCTCATTTCGGTGAAGGCGTGCATGTATGCGATGACGCCGGATCAGCATTTCCTCATTGGAGCCGATCCGCACGACCGGCGTGTCATTGTCGCGGGCGGTTTCTCCGGCCATGGCTTCAAATTCGTTCCGGTCATCGGCGAGGTTCTCGCCCAACTTGCACTCGATGGAGTCACAACACTCGATATCGGTTTTCTTTCACCGACACGCTTTTTGGAGGGGGTCCGTTGAACGTACGGCGATTACTTGCACTCACGGGCATGCTCTCGTTCTTTGCTCCCGCCGGTGGCGCGGCCGCAACGAGCGACGCGTCGCGCATCGACGAACTCGGAGAGCGCTACTACAACTACCTGCTCGCAACCGACTACAGCGTTGCGCTGCAAGCCGGAAAACCCATTACGTCGTTGCGTACGATCGACGAGAAGAACGCCGGCGACGACGCAACCTTTGCGCAAGGCATGCTGCGCGAACTCGACGCCATCGATCCCAAGAAACTCGATCATGACCGGTGGCTGTCGTACCGCGCACTGCGATACAATATGGACGGCTACATCGGTGCGAAACGCTATTATTGGCTCGGTCAGCATCTCGCGCCGTACTCGCAGCCGTTTGCGTACGCGTTGCAAATCTTCTCGACCTATTCGTTCAAAAATGCCGCCGACGTCGACCGGTACTTCAAGCTGCTCAACGATTACGCCGCGCTCGCCGACTCCGTTCGCACGTTCGCGCAAGGGCAACATCAGCGCGGCATCATTCTCCCGGCACCGGAGATCGATCCGACCGTTGCCGTGCTCACCGGATTTACATCTACCGATCATTCGCCGCTTCTTGTCGACGAAGCGCGTCTTGACGCGTTACCCGCCGATGCTCGAAAAGCGGCGGAAACGCGGATACAGACGACGATTACGCAGACGGTCGTGCCTGCATTCGAGCGGTTACGCGCGTACGCCGACGGTCCGTATCGTACGGGAGCACCATCGGGCGTCGGGCAGTCGCAGTATCCCGGCGGCGCGGAGTACTACGCGTGGCTCGTGAAGCGCAGCACGACGCTCGACATGACGCCGCAACAGATTCACGAGCTGGGGTTGCACGAAGTCACGCGTCTCCGCAGCGAACTCGACGGGGTGCGCCGTTCCGTGAACTATCCGGGCAACTTCGACGCATTCCTTACGTACTTGAAAACCGATCGGCGCTTCTTTGCGACCTCCAGCGACGAAATCGGCGAGAAGCTCACGGCATTCGTGAAGCGCGTCGAACCGAAAATACCGCAATTCTACAGCAAAACGCCCAAAGAACCGTATGACGTCGAGGCGTTGCCGGCGAATCTCGCCGCCGGACAAACCTTTGGATATTACCAGCCACCAACGGCCGCACGGCCCCGCGGAACATACTTCTACAACGGCTCATCGCCTTCGACGACATCGATCGTCAGCGCCGGCACGCTGATCATGCACGAATTGATCCCGGGCCATCACTTTCAATTCTCACTTCAAGAAGAGAACGACCGGCTTCCGGCATTCCGCAAGGTCGACTTCTCCGTTACTTCGTACGTCGAAGGCTATGCCGAATATGCAGCGCAGCTCGGATTCGACATGGGCTTGTACGGTGATCCGTACGATCACGCGGGCCGTTTGATGCAAGACTTGATGGTCTCGACGCGCCTCGTCGTCGATACCGGCATGAATGCATTGGGATGGAGCCGCGAACGCGCAAGCGAGTTTATGCGAGCGAACACGAACTTGAACGACAAGCAAATCGCAAGCGAAACATTGCGGTATTCGTGCGACCTGCCCGCGCAGGCGCTGGGGTATAAAATCGGCGAGTTGACGATGCTGCGCTATCGAGACGAAGCGCGCAAGCGGCTCGGTTCGCGTTTCGACATCCGGCAGTTCCATGCGTGGCTCATCGGAAGCGGGACGATGACGCTCGATACGCTGGGCGAGCATCTGCG
This sequence comes from uncultured bacterium, assembly GCA_964648945.1. Lineage (GTDB taxonomy): Bacteria > Vulcanimicrobiota > Vulcanimicrobiia > Vulcanimicrobiales > Vulcanimicrobiaceae > JAMXLG01. The sequence goes on from CAZYLU010000008.1 coordinate 95,228, forward strand.
CTACGAGGAGGACACCGCTGCGAGCCATTGATGAAGCGCCGTTTCACGCGTTTCATCTTCGGCTGCTGATCTACGCCAACGCGGGACTGTTCTGCGACGGATATATCCTGAGCAGCATCGGCCTTGCATTGCCTTCGCTCGCCGGGCAGCTGCACGCGTCGGACGCGCAGCTCGGATTCACCGGCGCCGCGACGCTGCTCGGCATTATGGGCGGCGCGCTGGTCTTCGGTCCGCTCACCGATCGATTCGGTCGGCGATTGTTGATGATTGCCGATCTCGCGGTCTTCGTCACCGCCTCGCTGCTGCAATTCTTCGTCGCGCAGTTATGGCAACTCATCGCACTACGCATCGTCCTAGGCGTTGCCATTGGCGCCGACTACCCGATCGCGGGTGCGTTGATTTCGGAGTACATGCCGGCGCGTTTGCGCGGCGCGGCGGTCAACTCCATGCAGGTCGTATGGTTCCTCGGTGCGACGGTCGCGTATATCGCGGGCGCACTCCTCGTTTTCAGGGCCGATGCATGGCGATGGATTCTTGCGAGCAGCGCCGTTCCGGCCGCCATCGGGCTTGCGCTTCGTTCGACCGCCCCGGAATCGGTTCGCTGGCTCCATGCACGCGGACGTGTGACGGAAGCGCAAACGCTTCTGCAGAGGCACTTCGGCGACGGGCACGCGGTTGAACCATATGCGGTAAAGCGCGCGCGGCTTCGCGAGCTGCTGATGCCACCATACCTTGGGCGTCTTGCGTTCGTCTCCGCGATGTGGCTTTTACAAGTCGTTCCGCTCTTTGCAATGTACACGTTCGCACCGGTCGTGCTTCGCGCGCTACACATTCCGGCGTCCTCGCCGCTCGGATCGGTCGCCGTGACGGCGGGATTCTTCATTGGATCGCTGCTCTCGATGTGGCTCGTCGAGACGTGGGGCCGGCGCCCATTGTGTATCGCGGGTTTTACGATCAGCGCAATCGTGTTTGCAATCGTCGCGCGCGTGCCGCCCGTTACCGTCGTTGCACTGTTCATCGTCTACGCCGTCGCGATCGGCGCTGCAGCGGGGCTGGAGCTGCTCTACCCGGCCGAACTCCTTCCGACCGCACTTCGCGCCAGCGCAACGGGAATCGCAACGGCCGTTAGCCGAGTCGGCGCATTTGCCGGAACGTTTGCGCTGCCCATTACACTCGCGCATTACGGCGTTTCCGCGGTGACCGCTGCGTGCGCCGTCCTGTCACTCGCCGGCCTCGTCATTTCAATACTCTACGCACCGGAAACGCGCGGACGGCTATTTCAATAACCGTGTCATCCTGAGCGCAGTCGAAGGATCGTTACGAGCGATCGAATCGAGGCAATCCTTCAACTCCGCTCGCTACGCGAGCTGCGCTCAGGATGACACCGGGGGCCGACGTTACTTCATAAGCGCCTTCGGCGGCAGCAGCCACACTAACTCGCCGCGTGTCGAGGACGAAGAATCGAGATCGATTCGCGCGAGGCCGCCTTTCTTCAAATCGACGCTTGCGCCGCCGACGAGTTCGCCGATCGTTTCGCTGAAGTCGGGCTCGTGTCCGACCAGCATGACGCTGTCATCGTTGCCATGGTCGCGCAGAATTCCCGCGAGACGTTTTGCATCGAATGAATCCGCGAGGCGTTCATCCTCAATGAGGCGCTTTTCGAGGTGCAATCGTTGCGCGACGATTTGCGCCGTCTCCTTTGCACGCGTAAGCGGACTCGTGATGATGCGGTCGGGCACCACGCCGAGATCTTGCATGCCTTTCGCCTCGCGTTGCATGCATTTGCGCCCTTGGGATGTCAGCGGGCGCTGCGCGTCGTCCCCGTCCCACGCTTCACGATCCGCCGCGATCCCGTGCCGAAGCAAATAGAGTTTCATGCCATACTTCTACCCGGCGTGCTACAGACCGAACGCGTAGATCGTGTCGTTCCAATCCACAACGTAGACGCGACCGTTGACAACCGTCGCACCGGACTTGATGCCGCTCGCGACGGATGAACCGCTATTCCACAACTGCGCACCGGTGTGGGCATCGAACGCGTCGAGCGTCGCATTGAACGAGTCGTAGACAACACCGTCCGCGACGCTGATCGGCTGATAGCTCGCGTTCACGCCGGTCACGCTCCACACCGGTGTTTGGTTGAGTGCGCAGCCCGAGCCGGAACTGAGCGCGTAGAGCCCTTGCGCGAGTGCACCGGCGTTCGGATTGTTGAAATACACGAGATCGGTCGACGACGAGAACGCGGGCGAAGAGATCCCCGATCCTCCGATTTGCCAACTGGTAACGGATCCGGCACTGACATTCGTCCGATCAAAAGTGAAGAGCTGACCACTCTTACGGTACGATGCGACGCAACGGCTGCCGCCGGCATTGTAAAGCATCGCATTACCGCCGAAATCGAGGTCGCCGTTGCCGATCGCGGGGAAGTAATTCGCGATCAGCGCGAGCGACGTATTCCACTCCGTGATGCTCTCGTTACTCGCCGGTGTCGAAACTTGCGGATTCGTATTTCCGCTCGCCGCGTACACGTCTTGCGTGGAAGCGTCGATCGAAACACCGCCCCAACTCCACACACCGCCGCCGTAGGGACCCGATGCACCGGGCGGCGTCGTTGTGCCTGTCGCAAAATAGTACAGCGCCGCAACACTCGCCGTTTGCGTATTGACGGCGCGAAGCGCGCCGTGCCATCGGTTCAGATCGCAATAGCTCGCGGTCGCAACGTACAACGTGCCACTCGATGCATTCAACGTCGTACCGCTCCAGACGTGATCGACGGTTGGATCGTCGACGACCGGGATGCCGTTAGCGGGCCAGCCCGCGGCGACATTCCCCGTTGCAAGGTCGAACGCCCAAAGCACGCCCATGCCGTCGACGACGTAGACGCGATTGTGCGCGTGATCGATCGTCGCCGCATCCGTTACGCCGAAGATCTTATCCGGAATATCGCCGCATTGCGTCGCAATCGAGCCGAGCGATTTTCTCCAGATCAGCGCACCGTTCATCGCATTGAATGCCGCGAAATAGCCGTGCTCGTCGCCGGTGTAGACGATGTCGGTCGGGACCCCGCCGACGGAGACGCCTGCAGCAACGACCGGCTGCGAATTGGAATACTTACTCGTCGTATCGCCCGCGATGCGCGCGCTCCACAGCAGATGTAGCCCGTGGACCGTCGATGCCGAGAGTACGGTTTCGTTTGGATTTTCGCCGGTCCGTGCGATGTCGAATGATTGCGTCGGCCAGTCGATGTCCGAGACGTTCGAGGTCGGCGCTGCGGTGGGACTCGAGGACGGCGACGCCGACGGACTGCTGACGGGCTTCGACGAAGCCGTCGGACTGCTCACCGGCTTTAACGACGTCGAGGGCGACGGCGAAGCGCTCGCGGCCGGTGAAGCGGGCGGGACCGCCTGCCCTCCGCCGCCTCCACCGCACGCAACCGTGGCGAGCACTGCGAAAAAGAACGCGCAGAGACAAAGAACGCGCTGCGTTGCGCCTCGATCCATCACACCCAACCCTCTCCGTAGTTGCCCGCATAACAACGCTCGCGCGCACGCGGATGCACTCAGATGGGTCGGGCGACGTGATAGTGTGTTCGGTTAGTGTAAAAAGTAACGGTAACTCGAGAAGACGAGTGCGACGCCTAAGCGATCCGCGGCCGCGATCACTTCTTCATCGCGCACCGAACCGCCCGGCGCAATGATCGCCGTGCAGCCGCCTTCGGCCGCGGCTTCCAAACCGTCGGCAAACGGGAAGAAGCCGTCGCTCGCGCACGCAGCGCCGCGCGCGTCTTCGCCGGCACGATGCGCCGCGATCTTCACCGCGCTCACGCGGTTCGTCTGTCCCGCGCAGATACCGCGCGTCGTTCCGCCTTTGACGATCACGATGCCGTTGGACTTGACGTGGCGCACGACGTCCCACGCGAACGCCAAATCATGCCATTCTTGCGCCGTAGGCTCGCGTTTCGAGACGACACGCCACTCTTCGGGCTCGGCCGCCGGATTATCGTCTTCCGCAAGCACGCCGCCGAGCGCGCTTCGCACACGAAGCTCGTGCGCGAGCTCGTCCGGCAGCGATGGCGTAAAGCGCATCACACGGAGATTCTTTTTCTTGCGCAGCAGCGCGAGTGCGTCGTCGTCGAACGCCGGTGCGGCGACGATTTCGAGGAAAAACTTGGAGAGCGATTCCGCGGCGGAAAGGTCGATCTTCGCATCCGTCGCGACGATGCCGCCGAACGCGGAGACGGCGTCGGCTTCAAGTGCATCGTGAACCGCGAGCGACACCGTAGAGCGTTGCGCAACGCCGCAGGGAACCGTGTGCTTTACCACCGCGGCGCGGACGAAACGCTCGTGCTCGCTGCCGAATTCGGCGCCGAGCGGTGCGCGCGAGAGCAGCCGGAGCGTCGCGTCGAGATCGAGTAGATTGTTGTACGAGAGCGCTTTACCGTGCAACTGTTGCGGCAGACGCTCGGGGCGATCGAGGTAGAAGGCCGCGCGATTCTGCGGATTCGTTCCGTAGCGCAGGCGTTGGGAAAGCGGCAACGTGAGCGCAAGCGCGCCCGGCAGATCGCTCGGAAGAAACTGTCCCTCCGATCCGAGATAATGCGAGATCGCGGCGTCGTACTCCGCAGTTCGCTCGAACGCCGCGATTGCGAAGTCACGCCGCATCGAGATCGGAACCGCGCCGGTTTTCAAGGCCTCGAGAAACTCGCCGTACTGCGAGGGATGTGTGAGCACGCAGACGTGGGCGAAGTTCTTTGCCGCCGCGCGTAAGAGCGAGACGCCGCCGATATCGATCTGTTCGATCGCCTCGTCAAGCGTCGTCGCTTCGCGCGCGACCGTCGCTTCGAATGGGTAGAGGTTGACGACGACGGTCGTGATCGGCGCAATGGCGTACTTCTCCGCCTGGGCGCGATGCTCGGCGTTTCCGCGATCGTACAGGATCGCACCGAAGACTTTGGGATGCAGCGTCTTCACACGCCCGTCGAAGAGCGCGGGAAACCCGGTCATCACCTCGACGTCGTACGCCGGGATGCCGTGATCTTCTAGATGCTTCTTCGTGCCGCCGGTCGCGTAGATCACCGTTCCGGTGTCGTGCAGTGCTTTCGCTAATTCGACCGATCCCGTCTTATCGGAGAGCGAGAAGAGTGCTGCGGGTCTGGTCGTGTCAGGCAAGCGCGAGCTCCGGATGACGGTCTTCTTGTTGCGTGAGCGTCGCCGCAATGACCGACGACACGCCCGCCTCTCTCATCGTGACGCCGTACATGCGATCCGCAAGCTCCATCGTCTTCTTGTTATGCGTGACGATGATCATCTGCGCATCCGTCGCCATTTCGCGAACCATGCTCGAGAAGCGTTCGACGTTCGCGTCATCGAGCGCAGCGTCGACTTCATCGAGGAGATAGAACGGCGACGGTTTGACCGCAATGAGCGCGAAGATGAGCGCCGCGGCGGTCATCGCCCGCTCGCCGCCGGAAAGCGCCGTAAGCGGCATTAATTTCTTGCCCGGCGGCTGCACGGAGATTTCGATGCCGGTTTCGGAGAGATTCTCCGGATTGGTCTGCCACATTTTGGCTTGACCGCCGGGGAAGAGCTTCGCGTACATCTCCGTGAATGCGGCCGCAACTTTGTCGAAGGTTTCGTTGAACTTCTCTTGGCTCTGCGCTTCGATCTCTTTGATCGACTGCAGCAACGTTTCACGCGCCGCCGCAAGATCTTCGAGCTGCGTGCGCAAGAACGTGTCGCGTTCGGACAGCTCCTCTCGCTCCGCTTCGGCATTGAGATTCACGTTTGCCGACAGACGCGCCAGCTCTTCACGCAGACGCGGCAGATCCTCCATCACGGCATCAGGCTCTTCTTGATACCGCTCCTCGACGTCGCGACACTCCTCATCGGTTGCGGGATTCTGCGCGAATTGCGAAACCAGCATGCCGAGCTCTGCTTCGATTTCCGCCAAACGCGTCCGATGGCGTTCGCCGCCCGCGGCAGCTTCGCGCTCATCGTTTTCCGCCGAACGCAAATCCGCTTCGAGTTGCAGCAACTCGTTGGCCAGCGTCTCGCGTTCGCGACGCGCGGCATCGAGTTTGACGTCGAGCTCGCCAACGCCGTGGCGTAACCGTTCGAGATGCTCGTGCGACGTGCGTGTCACTTCAACCAGCGAACCGATTTCCGCGAGCATCTGCTCGCGTGCAAGACGCGCGCGTTCGCTATTCTGATCGAGCATGCCCAAACGCGCTTTCGCCGCATCGCGTTCCGCGGTCAATGCCGCGACGCGTTCGCGCAGATCGCTCGCGTGACGGCTCGCTTCACTCTGCGCCTGTTCCGCCGTTGTGATCTCTTCGCGTGCGCGCGCGAGTTCGGCTTCGAGACGCTGGCGTTCTTCATCGCTGTGAACCGCGTCCGGCTGCGGTCCCTCCAGCTGATGTTCGCGCGCGCGCGCTTCTTGCGACTTCGCGATCAATTCCGTGACACGGGCTTGCGCGATGCCCACTTCGCTCTGCATGCGCTCAAGGTCGCTTTCGAGCGCCGCCATCTCCGAACGCAACTCGGCCGTTTGCAGCTCGACGCGCTTTGAGGCCTCGCGCGCCGCATCACGCGACGCAACGGCGGCTTCCGCGCGAGCGGTCGCATCATATGCATCGCGCTCGAGCTGTTCGAGCTTCGCACGCATCTCGGCGAGTGATTCGCGTAAGGTTTGCGCCTGCACACGACGCGCGAGAATCGATTTCTCACGGCGGAACCGGCCACCGGTGATCGCGCCGCCGCCGGCGATCTGTTCGCCCGAGAGCGTGACGATCGTATCGCGGAACCCGCGGCCACGAACCAGCGCGATACCCGTTTGCAACGTATCGACGATCAGCACGTTGCCGATGAGGAACCGCACCACGCCTTCGTATTGCGGCTGCGTGCGCACGAGCGTGTGCGCGTAGCCGATCACACCGTGCGTGTTATGCAGATCCGGCGTCATTTGCTTGGCTTCACGATTCGCCAGCGTATCGAGCGGCAAGAACGTTGCGCGCCCCGATTCGTTGCGGTTCAAAAACTCGATCGCGCGTTCTGCGTCTTCCGACGTCTTCGTGATGATATTCGAAAGGCGGGCGCCGAACGCGACGTCGAGCGCACGCGCATAGCGCTCGTCGGTCGTAATGAGATTCGAAACGATGCCTTCGATCCCGTGCAAGTCGTTGCGCTGCCAGGCTTCGATAACCGCGCGCGTACCCGGCACGTGGCCCTCGAGCGAGGCTTCGAGCTCTTCGATCGTATGTAGACGCGACTCCGCGCCCTTGACTTCACCGGTCTGTTCGCGATGCGCCGCGAGCGCGCGCGCAAGTCGCTCCTGCGCTTCGACAACCGCCGCTTCTGCCGCATCGACGTGCGCGCGCGCCTGTGCGAGCTGCGCTTCGAGCGAACCCAGCTGTGCTTCGCGCTCGGTGTAGCGATGCGTCGCCGTACCGGCGTTCATCTCCAGCTGTGCCATCCGCTCGCGCGCCGCGTGCAACTCGCCTTCGAGACGTTCCGCTTCTGCGCGCAGATTCTCACTCTGTACGCGGCGCTCGGCTTTCTTCGCAGCGATTTCCGCCGCGGTCGCTTCGACTTCACGCAAGCTCGTGAAGATCTGATCGAGCTGCGCACGCGCCTGAGAGAGCGCTGTTTGCGCTTCCAGCTCGCGTTCGCGCGATGCTTCGACATCGCCGGCGAGCGGTGCTAGCCGTTCTTCCAGTTGCGCGATCGTTGCCTCGAGCGTTTCGCGCTCGGCTTGCACGCGAGCGGCATCTTCGTGCGTCTGCGTCGACTGCGCCTCGAGCGCTTCTCGTCGCGCAAGCGCGGCGGCGTAGTCCGCCTCCAGGCGCGCGAGTTCCGCGCGCTTACTCTGCGCGTGCGAGCGCGTCTCCTCGAGCTGCAGCTCTTGCTGGTACGCCCGCGTGCGAAGTTCGGCAAGATTCGCACCGAGTTGCGCAACGCGACCGGCGGCGGCGGTGCGCACTTCTTCTTGCTTCTCGAGTTCGGCGCGCAGCGTCTCGCGCTCGCTGCGGCGCGAGGCACTGGCGCGCATATACGAAAGGATCTCGAGATCGCGCACGCGCGCACTGACTTTGCGATAGCGCTTCGCGCGCCGAACCTGATTGTCGAGCTCGGGAATGCGCCGCTCGAGTTCGGCGATCAAGTCGTTGATGCGAATCGCGTTTTGCTCGGTTTGCTCCAGACGACGCATCGACTCGTGTTTGCGCGCGAGGAATTTGTTGATGCCGGCGGTCTCTTCAAAAAGCGCGCGGCGTTCGGTCGGTTTGCTCGTAAGAATGGCGTCGATCTGTCCTTGCGAGACGATCGAATACGAACCCGGACCAAGCCCCGTGCCCATGAGCAACTCGACGATGTCGCGCAAGCGGACTTGATTGCGATTGATGAAGTACTCGCTCTCGCCCGCGCGGTACGTGCGGCGCGTAATCTCGACTTCGCTGTAGTCGGTCGGCAGCTTGCGATCTTCGTTGTCGAAGGTCATCGAGACTTCGGCAAGACCGAGCGGCTTGCGCTTGTCGTTGCCCGCGAAGATCACGTCCTCGAGTTTCCCCGAACGCAATTGGCGGCTGGACGTCTCACCGAGCACCCAACGGAACGCGTCGACGAGGTTCGATTTCCCCGATCCATTCGGCCCGACGACCGCAGTGATGCCGCCCGAAAAATCGAGCGACGTCGCTTCCGCGAACGTCTTGAACCCAAACGCCTTAATTTTCTTTAGTTTCATTTTTACCGGCGCTCCGCGCTGCGCGCTACGCCGCCCCCTACGGGCAGAGCCCGCAGGGCTCCCCAATTCCGCGTCATGTAGCGTGCGTTCATACCGAATCCCCAGTGGTATCGAGTAACAGAGACAAAGCCGCCTCAGCGGCGGCCTGTTGCGCAGCTTTCTTCGATGCGCCGGTCCCCGTTCCCAACGTCTTTCCGTTAACAATGACGTCGGAACGGAATTTCGGTGTTTGCGGCGTGCCCTCGCTGCGCTCGCGATAGCTCGGCGTTGCCGAGAGGTGCTCCTGCGTGAAATGCTGCAGTCGCGTCTTTGCATCCAGCAGCACGTCGGGCGCGTGATCGAGGTGTTTGATGTGCTCCTGGAGCACGAACCGCGCCGCCTTCTCATGTCCGTAGCGCAGTTCGAGCGCCGCAACGAACGCCTCGAACGCATCGGCGAGAATCGACGTGTTGTCCGCGCCGCCGGCGCCGCGCATTCCCGCGCCGAGCTGCACGAGCTCGGGAAAACCCAGGCGTCGCGCCGAGTGCGCGAGCTGCGCGTCGTTGACGATCGCCGCTTTGCGCAGCGTCAGGCGTCCCTCGGAGTCATCGGGGAAGTGTTCGAAGAGCCATCGCGCCGTGATCGCGCCCAGGATTGAGTCACCGAGAAACTCCATGCGCTCGTTGGACATGCCGCCCTGCTCTTTTGCATGGCTTTCGTGGATGAACGCTTGCTCGACGAGCGTGAGATCGCCGGCGACGCGAACGCCTGCGCGTTTGACGAGCGCACGCAGCCGGCGCCGGTGTGCTTCCCCGCTCATCTGGTGTCTGCTAACGAACCTTTCCGAACACGATCACGCTATTGTGGCCGCCGAATCCGAACGAGTTGCTGAACGCAGCGTTCACGTCGGCTTTGCGAGCAACGTTCGGCACGTAGTCGAGCGTGCATTCGGGGTCCGGATACTCGTAGTTGATCGTCGGAGGAATAACGCCCTCATGTACCGTCATAACGGTCGCGACGCCTTCGAGTCCGCCCGCTGCACCGAGCGCATGTCCGTGCATCGACTTCGTCGAGCTGACCGCAAGATGCGGATGCTCGCCGAAGACTGTTTGAATCGCTTGTGATTCCGCCATATCGCCGAGCGGCGTGGACGTACCGTGCGCGTTGACGTAGTCTACATCGCCCGGCTGTAACTTCGCCGATTCGAGCGCGCGCCGCAGCGCGAGGACGACACCGTTGCCGTCCGGATCGGGCGCAACGAGATTGTATGCATCCGCGGATTGGCCGAATCCGAGGACTTCGCAGTAGATCTTTGCACCGCGTGCCTTTGCGTGCTCGTAATCCTCGAAGATCAACACGCCGGCCCCTTCGCCGAGCACGAAGCCGTCACGTTCTTTATCAAACGGACGCGACGCTTTCGTCGGATCGTCGTTGCGCGTCGACATCGCCTTCATCGAACAAAAACCGCCGACCGCGAGCGGCGAGATACACGCTTCGGTTCCACCCGTGATCATTGCAAGCGCATCGCCGTACGCAACGGCGTTGTACGCCGTCACGATTGCGTCGTTCGCCGACGCGCACGCACTCGCGGTGGAGAAGAACGGTCCGCGAAAGCCGTACGTCATCGAAATGTGCGCAGGTGCGGCGTTCGCCATCAGCATCGGAATGAAGAACGGCGACGTTTTCACCCAACTGCCGTTTTGCGCAGCCTTCTCAGATTCGTACCAGAACGTCTGAATGCCGCCGATTCCCGTTCCGATCGTCGCACCGACGCGATCTTTGAACGCTTGATCTTGCGGTAACGCAGCGTCGGCAATCGCTTCTTTCGCCGCGACTATCGCGTATTGCGAGAAACGATCCATCCGTCGCGATTCTTTTTTCCCGACCAGCTCGTCGGCATCGAAGTCTTTCACTTCGGCGGCGATGCGCGTCGTAAACGCGCTCGCATCGAAAACGGTAATCGGGCCCACGCCCGATTCGCCGGCTACGATACGCCGCCAGAATTCCGGAGCTGTATTTCCAAGGGGCGTGACGGCGCCGAGGCCCGTCACGACTACACGTCGCTTATCCAAAACCACACCAAGTTACGGCGGCCCCCACATGGCCCCTTGTCGGCTCGGTGGTAAGATACGACTAGGATGAACCTCTTTCGAGTAACCTCTGCCCTGCTCAGTGCCGCCCTCTGGGCCGCCATCGCGGTGCCGGCTGCCGCCGACCAAGTCTTCTCCACGACCTCGACGGGCCCGGTCCGGGCGCATACCACGCCCGCATCGTCCTACCCGGTCGGCGACATCTACTACTCGCCGTGCGGCTACGGCGGTTACGGCGGCTACCAAAACTACGGGCAGCCCGGAACCTATGGAACACCGTATGGACCGTACGGCTATGGGGCCTACGGCTACGGCCGCGGGCGCGGCACCGGAAACACGACGATTACGGGCGAGCGGTTCTATCCTTACGACATCAGTTCGAACGGCACGCGTCTCAGCGTCCGCGGCCGTCACGGCATCGGTTACAACGGAATTTCGTGCAACGGCACCTCGCCGTTACAGAGTCCGTTGCCGCCCGGCCGGGTGCCGATGCCGCAGGTGCATCCCTCGCCGCACGGCTGAAGCCCGGGTCCTGTACGGACTCTGCCGATTTGTCCCCTTAAAACTCGTTAGAGATGTCCTCTT
>CAZYLU010000009.1:0-55391 GCA_964648945.1 uncultured bacterium
AAAACTGGCCTCATCGGGAGCCGCGCAAACGGTTTGACGCCTCTTGTCATGGTGAGCGCAGCGCCGTAGGCGCGAAGTCGAACCATCGCCTCAATTCAAAAGCCCGCCGAAGCATTCTCGGCGGGCTTTGCGTTCCTAACGATCCTTCGACTCCGCTACGCTGCGCTCAGGATGACAGGGACACGGCGTCGCTTCGGGCTAGGGCTTCGCCGTATTGGCGCAGGGCGATGAATCCGGCGATTGCGCAGAAGATGAGTTCCGTTGCGACGCCGATCGCATCGCCGGTGTGGGTGAATGCGGCATCGGCGTAAACGGCGAGGAGATATGCGATCGCACTCGTGGCGAACGCAAGTGCGATGTATAACAGCCGCTGCGTGCGCGTACGCAACGTCGCATTCAACGCGACGAGCGTCGATGCAACAACCGACGCGAGCGCCAAGACGAAAAACGTCGGCGGCGCGGCAAATCCCGTGAGGAACTGCGCGAACCAGTAGACCAGCGCCGCGAGCGCCGCGCACAGCGCTGCAGCGAGTGCTTTCGCGCGCGCGAGTTCGCGTCCAAAGAGCGGCGCGCTGCGTTCCGATACGTCGAGAAACGGATGTCGCCCCGGCCCTTGCGCCAGCGCAAGCGCAATGCCGACCGCAGAACAAAAGAAAACCGGTCCCGCGAGCCACACGCTTCGCGTCGCGACGTCAGCGGTGAGCGGATCCGTGATCGGTGCAACGCCGTGCGGTTGAATGAAACCGACGATCGCAGCGGTCGCACATGCAAGCGCCGTCGCGCGCCGTTCACCGTACAACCGCGAGGTGACAATCGCCGTAAGCGCGCGCCGCGTCATACAAGCGCCTCTTCACGGCGCGCCGTGAATTCAAATGCGCCCGCAGCATCGAGATGCGTCGAAAAAACAGCGCACGGACCCGCCGCGGCGAGAATCTTTTTCGCAAAGACCGGCTGCGGGCGATCGAGCACGAGCAACGACGGAGATCCGAGTAATGCGGCGACGATGGGGTACGCAAACGCCTCGTGTATTCCCGAGAGCCGTTCCAGTAACACGAGCGCATGTGCGCGCGCTCGTTCCGGATCGATGTCCCACAGCGCGGCGCGATAGCCGATGAACGATTCGACGTTCATCTCGGTAAACGGCAGCGGGTCGTGCGGAACGAATGCGGCAAGGCGTTTGCAGTGCACGGGCTGCACGCGCGGATCGTATTCGCCGATTGACACGATGCCGCTCGTCGGTTTCACGAGCGCGGCACCCATCATCGCAAGCGCTTGCGCTTCGCGCGCGCTTGCGCAGATGCGCGCGACGTGTTCGCCGGGCGCAACGTCGAACGTTACGGGCGCAACGACGGCCTCGCCGCGCGGCGTGTAACTCGCGTCGCGCATGCGCAACACATGCACGTTAGCTGACGTCCTCCAGGCGCGGATTGGGCCGTTCCGGGCGTCCGACCTTGTGGCACTCGGTCCAGACGCCGTCGTGTTTAAGCGCAACGATATCCGCGGTATAGTCGAAACGGCCGGCGCCGTCGAAGAACGCGCTTCCGACGGCATACGCATCGACGGGAACGCCGGCCTGCTCGAACGCCGAGATGCGCGCGGGCGTAAATCCGCCGCTTACGACGATCCGCACGAAGTTGAATCCCTCGGCATCGAGCGCGCGGCGCACGTTCCATACGAGTTGCGGATTCACGCCGGTCGGCGTGAACGTTCCCATCTGATTCCAAATCGAACGGTCGACGAGCGTGCCCGACGTATCGAGGCGCACGCCCCACAAGCGGGTCTTCAGCTCGCGTGCCACCTCCAAACTCGTGCGCACGCAATCGTTCTCGAAGTCGACGAGCGCGATCACGCTGACGCTCGGATCTGAATATTCCGCAAATTTCTTCGTTGCAAGCACCGTATCGCCGCCATAGGCTGCGATCAGCGCATGCGGAACCGTTCCCATGCCGCGCGCTCCCCACCACTCGGCGTTTGCGTCGGTCGAGACGCCGAGCGCACCGGAAACGTACGCCGCATAGCCGTCGCCCGTTTGCACTAAATGATGATCGAAGCGAGCGGGAAAGAACAACACCGTTTTTCCGTGTGCGGCTGCCACGATGTCACGCGCATTCGTTGCAATGCGCGTGCGCCGCGAAAGGACGCCGAGATATGGCGTCTCCAAGTGCGCAAAGAGCGCGTAGTTGCCTTCAACCGTCAGCGCCGTTTCGTACGACTCGATATGGTCTCCGTCGTAGAGCGCGCGGACGCGCAACCGGTCCCAGCCCGGCTCCCAGCTCCCGTCGTCGCGATAGCGGCCGCTGCACAGACGTAAGATCGCGATTGCCTCGTCGATGCCGCCGACCACGGCGTCGTTGCGCTGGAAGACCTGCATGCGGACGACCGCATCGTGGCCGTCGCGCGTGAGAATGTCGCGTGTACGATTGAAGTAGGTATCCGAGTAGTACCCGGCACGCATCTTGTCGACGGGAAGGTTAAAAATCTCAGGATCGAGCCGTTTTCTCGCCATCGCGGGGCGTTTTCGCCGCGCGTGCCGAAATGCATCGCCGCATGCTTTCGAACGCCGAGATCGCGAAAAAATTGATCGAGATCCGCACGCTCATGGAGATGGCGGGCGAGACGTTTTACAAGTATTCCGCCTTTGAAAAGGCCGCGGCATCAATTGAGAACGCGCCGCCGTTGCGCGAGGTCATCGCCGCCGGCGAGCTGACGAAGTTGCCCGGCATCGGTAAATCGATCGCGGTCGTCGTCGAGCAGCTGCACGAACGCGGTAGCGCCGATGCGCTCGAGGTGCTGTACCAAACGTTTCCGCCGACGATCGTCGAGGTGCTCGGCGTGAGCGGCATCGGTGCGAAAACGGCAGCCATGTTATGGCGCGACTATTCAATCGGATCGCTCGCCGATCTCGAGCTCGCAATCGCGAACGGCACCCTTGCGGGCGTGCCCCGTTTAGGCGAAAAGACGATCGGTAATTGGCGCCGCGGCATTCTTGCCTACAAAGGCCGCCAAAAGCGCACGCCGCTCGCTCGCGCACGGGCGATCGCGCGGGAAGCGATGGCGTTTTTGCGCGACGGTCCGCCCCACGAGCGTCTCACCTACGCGGGCTCGATGCGTCGTCAGGAAGTGACGGTCGGCGACGTCGATCTAATCTGCACCTCTCATGATGCTGCCGCCGTCACGTCGTATTTCGCGACGTGGGATCGCGCGGAAGCCGTGCTGGCGGAAGGTCCCACGAAGACGAGCATTTGGTTGCAAAATGGTTTGCAGATCGATCTGCGCGTGCTTCCGCACCATCTCTACGGGAATCTGCTGCAGCATTTCACGGGTTCACGCGAGCACAACATCAAGCTGCGCGAGTACGCGGTGCGCAACAACCTGCGCGTCAGCGAAAACGGTATCTTGAATCTCGAAACGGGCGACGTGATTACGTGTACCGAGGAAGAGGGCGTGTATGAAGCGCTCGGCATGCAATTCATTCCGCCGGAACTGCGCCTCGGACTCGATGAAGTGGATCTCGCGCGAGCCCGTGCGTTGCCGGCTCTCATCGACTATTCGGATGTGCGCGGCGATTTCCACATGCATTGTACCTGGAGCGACGGACGCAACTCGCTCGAAGAGATGATTGCCGCAGCTAAGGCGCGCGGCTACGAATATCACGCCATCAGCGATCACTCATGGGGACGCGGTCCGACATATGGACTCGATCCACAGAAGTTGCGCGAGCAGCGTGAAGAAGCGACGGAGATTGGCGCGCGCTACGGAATTCGCACGCTCTGCGCGAGCGAAGTCGATCTGCTTCCCGACGGAAGCCTCGACTATGACGACGCCGTCCTCGCCCAGTTGGACATCGTGATCGCAAGCGTCCATTCCGCAATGAATATCGGGCGTGAAGCGATGACGCGCCGGCTCATTCGCGCGTGCGAAAATCCCTACGTCTCGATCATCGGTCATCCCACGGGGCGCATGCTCGACGCATTTCCCGGCTACGATTTCGATTACGATGCAGTATTCGAAGCCGCCGCGCGAACGGGAACGGCGCTCGAAATCGATGGGCAGGCGCTGCGGCTCGATCTGCCCGCACAGCTCGTACGCCGGGCGAAGACGTTCGGCGCGACGTTTACGGTCGATTCCGATGCGCACGGCACCGAAGATCTGAGCAACGTCGAGCTAGCCGTGGGACAGGCGCGCCGCGCAGGCTTGACCAAAGATGACGTGTTGAATGCGCGCCCGTTAGAAGGCGTGCTCGATTTCGTTGCACGGAAGAGGAATCGCGCGTGATAGAAACGCTCTCCCTTCACGCACCGGATGGTGTTGCAACCGCTGCGCGTGTTGCCGGCAATCAAGGTCCGGCACTCGTCTTCGTACACGGCGTCGGATCAACGGCCGCGAATTGGGATTATCAGCTGCGGGCGTTCGGCGATCGTGCGCGGTGTTTTGCGATCGAACTGCGCGGCAACGGCGTGCCGAAACCCGAACCGGACCCGGCGGCGATTACGCGCGAAGGCTATGCGAGCGATGTGCTCGCCGTCGCCGACGCAGCAGGCGTCGACCGCTTCACAATCGTCGGCTGCAGTCTAGGCGGCGTCGTTGCATTCGAGCTGTGGAAACGCGCGCGCGAGCGGATCGAAGCAATGGTGATCGTCGGAAGCTTTGCGGCGTATCCGAATGCACGCGCGTATGCCGACGGCGTAAAAGCTGCGGTGCGCGAGGCGGGCAGCATGCCGGCGTTCGCGCAGGCGCGCGCGGCAAAACTCGGCTTGCCGCCGGAACGGATGCAAGAAACCGTAGAACAGATGGCGTGCAAGAGCGTTCCATCGTATCTCGCGGCAACGGATGCGACGTGGACCGGCGACTATACCGATGTCTTGCCGTCGATCGACGTGCCGGTGCTCGTTTCGTGTGGTGAGCGTGATACCGTCGCTCCGCTCGAGCTTTCGCAAACGATCGCCGCGTCGATTCCCGGCGCGCGGCTCGTGACGGTGCCGAATGCGGGACATGTCGCAAATGCGGACAACGCGCCGTTTTTCAACGAGATGCTCGATGCCTTTCTTCGTCGATGCCGCTGAGACAAGACGAACAGATCGAACTGCTGCTCGGCGCGATCAACGTTGCCGGCGGGGTGATTCTCGTCTTCGAAGTGACGGAGAACGGTGCGTTGCGCCTCGCCTACATGAACGAGGCCTACACTCAACAGACGGGATACGCCCGCGATGAGGCGATCGGCAAAACGCTAGACGATTTCCGTCAAGCGATGCCCGACGACGAAGGCATGCGCGTGATTCGCGCGGCGATCGCTTCCGGCTCCGCCGCGTCGTCGGAAGTCGCGAGTTACCGCAAGGACGGAACGACGTATTGGAATCAGATGACGTTGCATCCGGTTCGCAATGCCGCCGGGGAAGTCACGCACTGGATATCCATCGAGCGCGACATCACCGAAGAAGTTGCACGCACATCCGCGCTTGCCGAGGAGCACGATCGTCTTCTCGCGCTCACGCGCGCGGCGCGCCGCTTATTTACCGCACTCGACGCACGGACGATCGTGGCGACCGTGCGCGACGTCATCGGCCAATTGATCGGTGCGGAAGGCCGCGTCGTTGCCGTTCGGACCGACGGCATGGTGGCGCCGGTCGACGAGCTCGGCCTGGCCGATTGGTCGAATGCGCAACGAGACGAGTTCGTCGAACGCGCGATCTACATTCGCACGCGCGTCGTCGACGAACAGCATCGCCGTGCCGTTGCTCCGGCAGGGCATTTCGCCGATTTGCGCTACGCGCTCGACCTTCGGATGCGTACCGCTCGGTCGCTGCGGAACACCGATCTCTTCGTCTTCGACTTGATCGCCGAATATTTCGCGGTGGCGTCGCGCAACGTCTCGCTTTATCACGAGCTCGACGAGCGGCGCAGTGCGGTTCTCGAACTGAATCAAACGAAGAGCGATTTAATCGCGATGCTCGCGCACGATTTTCGCGGCCCGCTAACCTCGATCGTCGGCTTCGCTGAGCTTACCGGCGAAGTCGGCGCGGTAAACGAGGAGCAGCGCGAGTTCCTCGACACGATCAAACGGTCGGCCGTGCAACTCTCGGAACTCGCGACGGATACGTTGACGCTCTCGCGTTTAGAGCGCAACGAAGTTACGTTACAGCTCGGCGACGTCGATCTGGGAGCACTTGCTGCGTCGATCGCTGCGCAATACGCCGACCGCAGCAGTCTCAACGTGGAAGTTGCGGGAGATCCGCACGTTACCGGAGACGACGAGCGCCTGCGACAAGTCCTGGCGAATTTGATCGATAACGCGATCAAGTATTCACCCGGCGCGCAGCCTCCGCTCGTGACCATCGAAGGCCGCGAAGACGACGTGGTCATTGCCGTTACCGATCACGGAATAGGCATCCCGGCCGGCGAGGTTTCGCGCGTCTTCGACCGCTTCTCTCGCGCGTCGAATGCGCGCCGCATGCGCATCTCGGGCACCGGTTTCGGCTTGTTCCTGACCAAGCAACTCGTGCAACTGCACGGCGGAACGATCGCGGTGGAGAGCCAGGAAAATAAAGGCAGCCGTTTCATCGTGACGCTGCCGCGTCGCGTCCTCCGTCGGGCTGCCCCGCGAACCATCGTCGTCGTCGATCCGCATCGCGAGCACTCGTTTCTCGGTTACGGCTTGCAAGAAGCGGGCTATCGCATCGTGAGCGCCTCTGCGCTCGAAGAAGTCTTGGCGATCGCCGATTCTCAAACCGTCGATGCACTAATTCTCGCCGCACCGGACCGCATGACGAGCACCGACGCCGTGCAGTTCCGCGCCTTCAGCCGCGAGCGCGCAATCCCTATCGCCGCAATCGGCGGCGAAAAAAACGTCGCCCGATTGATGCCCGCCCTAACGCTGTCGCGCCCCGTACTGATCGGCGACGTCATCGCGGGGCTCGACCTGCTCTTGTCATCCTGAGCGCAGGTGCGAAGCACCGGAGTCGAAGGATCGCCTCAAATCAAACGCTCGTAACGATCCTTCGACTACGCTGCGCTCCGCTCAGGATGACAAGGTCAGGATGACACGCGTTCGCCTGCGCTGTAGATGTTCGCTCGTGTACCGCGGACGAATCCGGCGAGGGTGATGTTGAAACTGCGCGCTAAGTCGACGGCGAGACTGCTGGGGGCAGAGACGGCGACGATAATGGGAATGCGCGCAACCGCAGCTTTCTGCAGAATCTCGAAGCTCGCGCGTCCGCTGACCAGCATCACGTGGCCGCTCAGCGGGAACCGGTTTTCCATTAGGGCCCACCCGGTGATTTTGTCGACGGCGTTATGGCGGCCGATATCCTCGCGCAGCGTGACGAGCGTGCCGTCGGGACGAAAGAGCGCCGCCGCGTGAAGGCCCCCGGTCGCCGCAAAGACGCGTTGCGCTTCGCGCATGCGATCGGGAAGCGAGTAGAGCACCGAACGCGAGATGGACGTGTCGTCGATCACCGGCGGAATACCAGCGTCGCGCAGCGCGTCGAGATTCGCTCGTCCGCAGACGCCGCACGAACTGTTCATCGTGAAGTGACGTTCGAAACGCGATGCGTCGGGCATCTGCGCGTTCGTGAGTTCGACGTTCACGATGTTGTAGCGCTGCTCGGCGTCGATTTCGGGATCGATGCAATAGCTGACGGCGGCGAGCTCGTTACGCCGCGTAACAATGCCTTCGCTGACGACGAAGCCGGCGGCGAGTTCGAAGTCGTTGCCCGGCGTGCGCATCGTCACCGCAAGCGTTTGCGTCGCGCCGCCGGCGATCAAGCGGAGTTCTAGCGGCTCTTCGGTGACCACGCGATCGAACGCGCGTTTCGTCGACTCGCCGTCGAGCCGTTCGATTCCCGTTTCGACCGTGCGCCCGGGACGCGCGGCGTTCGCCGCTTCATTCATTTCGGTTGACGGAATGCCGCTCGCGGATCGCGCGCCGAATCTTTTCCGGCGTCGATCATCGATTCGCGCAACACATACCCGCCGACGAGCGTAAGTATCGATGCAGCGGCGACGCGCAGCGCGTCGATGGGTTTCGGAAGTTTGACGATGCTGCCGATTACATTGAGCGCCATCGGTGCCAGCGTTCCCGCCGCCATCGTCCACGTGCGCAGCTTCTCTCCGCGAGCTCCGGAAAAGAGCGGTTTGGTATATTCCGGCTGTCGCCGTTCGAAGTCGGTGAGCAGAAGAATCTCGGCAGCGCCGGCGACCATTTCAAGCTGTTCGAGCCGGTGCAGCGCTTCGCGATTTCCTTCAATCACGCTCATCAAACTCGAAAGTGCGCACGCGGATGCAAGACCCGAACATACGAACGTCGCGGGAATGTGACGCTTTCCCGATCCCCACATCGGATTCGCCGTCGACGTCAGCAGTACGCCGGTGTAGCCGGAGATATATGCGCCGATCAATGCTTGCGCCGGCGCCATGATGCCCGGTGCGAAGAAGCGCATCCAACGCGGAATGCGTCCGGTGTTCGCCAGTTCGCGAACGACGTTCGCACCTGATGCACCGGAATAGGCGATCAGTCCCCACACGCCGAGCGACATCGGTGATTTCACTTTCACGATGCGCATCATATGGAGAAAACGCTCGGGCCGGCCGAGATGCGAAATGAGAATCGTCGGGTTTACGGCAGCAAGTACAAATGACGTGTAACGCGCGCTGCGCTTGAGCCGCTGATCTGATTCACGATCGCTGCGCGCGAGCATTTGAATGAGACCAAGGCCGCCCATGATGCCGCCGAGGAAGAGGTACGTAACGACATTCCAATGCCAGTCCGGTGCCTTGAGCATCGGCCGGTCGTAATACGTCGGAATTACCGCGCGCTGGTCGCCATTGCGTGAAGCGGCGCCCATGAACGCTTCGTCGGGGCTCGATATATCACGCATTGCGGAAGATCATCCATCCGGCGATTGCGAGACCAGCCGCCGCAATTGCAGCGGCGGAATATCCCGCCGGCTGACGCGTCGACGGAAGCACCGGTTCCGCAGGCAAATTGTAGGTTTCGGGGCGATCGGTCAACAGGAAGAATGCGTTGAGCGGCCCGACTCCGCCGCCTACGTCGTCGACTCCGTAGAGCTCCGCTTGTACGCCGCGCTTCTGCAGCGTGTCAACGCGCTTGCGCGCGCGTTCCCGCAATTCGTCGATGTCACCGAATTGAATCGACTCCGTCGGACACGCCTTCGCGCACGCCGGGACAAACCCGAGCCGTTGACGGTCGTAGCACAGCGTGCACTTGCCCGCTACGCCGCCGTGACCTTGCAGTGCGGTTTTATCTTCGTCGAGACGTTCTTCACGCAGCGATGCCAGATTATACCGTGTGCCTTCCGGATCGAAATGCTGAATAAGATCGACGACGCCGAACGGACACGAGACGACGCAATAGCCGCAACCGTTGCAGACGTCCGGCTGAATGAAGACCGAATCGAATTCGTTACGAATGATCGCGCCGGTCGGACACGCCTCCATGCATCCCGCATTCGTGCAGTGCTTGCAGACGTCGCTGCTCATCAGCCAGCGATTGGAGACGCTCTCCTCCTCCTGCACCGTTTGCTCGACGAACGCGACGTGCCGCCACGTCGTCCCCGAAAGTTCCAGCGTGTTGTCGTACGAATTTCCGCTAAACGCTATTCCGTCCGACGGCAGCTCGTTCCACTGCTTACACGCCACCTCGCACGCTTTACACCCGATGCACAGCGTCGTATCAGTAAAAAACCCTGTTGCCATTACCAGACCTCGGAAGCGCTCAGTGTCATCCTGAGCGGAGCGCAGCGGAGTCGAAGGATCGATACGGGCATGTGGCGCGAGGCGATCCTTCGACTGCGTTCGCTTCGCTCACTTCGCTCAGGATGACAGTGCATTACGTTTCCGATGCGCCTCCCTCTTCGCCGGATTGCAGCGTGTAGCCGTGACCGTGATGGGCGCCGGCCCAATCGCCGATCGGTTGACCCAATGGGTCGCGTTCTTGCGCTGGAACCGGCGCATCGATGCGGTCGCGGTGGCGCGGTGGACGGCGTCCCGCGCGGATGTTACATGTGAGCGTTTTCGATTCGTGAATCGAAACGTTGGGATCGAGCGCAATCGGGATGAGATTGCCCACGCTGTCGCCGCGTGCGAGTCCGACCATCTCGCCGAAGTTGTACGGCACGCCGATTTGGTGCACGCGTTTTCGCTTGCCCTTTGAACCGATGCGTAACGGCTGCATTCGTCCACTGACGAGCGCGCGCGCCTCCATCTCGCCGGTTGCGGTCGAAATTGTGACCCAGCCGCCGTTCTTGATCCCTTTTTCTACGGCGAGTTCGGGATCGATCTCCGCGAACGCCGCGGGCTGCAATTCCGCGAGCCACGGTACGTAGCGTGTCATGATTCCCGACTGTTCCGTGATGCGGTACGTCGTCAGAATGTACGGATAATCATCCGATACTTCGCCGTTGTACGGATTGTCGTCGCGGTTATATTGACCCAACGCGGGATTGCTCTGCTGGCCGTAGAGCTCGTTCTCCACAACGGACTGCAGCGGTTCGTAATGCGTCGGAAGCGGCCCGTCTTTCAATCCGCTGGCAACGAAAAGTTGTCCGCGTCCGTCCTGCATCATGATGAACGGATCGGCACCGGAATGCGCGTCCATGCCTTTTCCATCGGGATCCGCCGGTTTGTTCGGCGGTCTGTCGCGAATGAAATCGGGAACGTCGATGCCGGTCCATTCGTGTTTGCTCTCGTCCCACCAAATGTATTTCTTGCGTTCGCTCCACGGATTTCCGTCGGGATCGGCGGACGCGCGATTGTATAGCGTACGCCGGTTCGCCGGCCAAGCAAAACCCCAATTGGGCGCCGTATACGGACCGCTGCCGTCGCGATTGCGCGCTTTGTTCGTGTGTTTATCGGGACAAACGCCGGAGTAGATCCAGCCGCCGCACGCCGTGGATCCGTCGTCTTTGAGTTCGGTGAAGAGCGCGACTTGCTCGCCGTCGGCAACGCGATAGCCGTTGATTTCTTGCAGTACCTTCAGCACCGACGGTTCGCCCTTCGCGCGTTCGTGCGGATCGTCGTGATCGTAATTCCACGTCATGTGTTGAATCGGGCGATCTTTCGGATCCGTCGAATCGGCATATAACTCTTTGAGGCGTTTCGCAAACCACGTGAAGTACCACGCGTCGCTCTTGGAATCGCCGGCGGGATCGACGGCTTTGTCGTGCCACTGCAGCATGCGGCTCGTTTGCGTCATCGAGCCTTCTTTTTCGAGCACGGTTGCGGCGGGTAGGAAGAAGACTTCGGTGCCGATCTTGCTCGGATCCGCGCCTTCACGCCGCCAGAACGAGACCGTCTCGTTGTCGTAACTGTCGATGTTGACGAACCACTCGAGCTGCTCCATAGCCGCTTTCATCAGCTCGGCATTTTGACCCGATGCGCCGGGATTTTGACCGATCGCAAAGTAGCCTTTGACCGTGCCGTCTTTCATCGAGAAGACGAGCGGCAGCATGGAGTGATCGCCGATCAACTGCGGCAGATACTCGTAGCAGTAATCGTTCTCTTGCGTCGCGTGCTCGCCGTAGAACGCTTTGAGCAGCGAGATCATGTACTTGGGCGTGTTTGCCCACCAGCCGGTGGGTTTGGTGTTGCTCTTGAGCCACGTGCCGAGCGTTTGTTCATCGCGCAGGGCCGACGGCATCGGCAGATACCCCGGAAGCAGATCGTAAAGCGTTGCGATATCGGTTGCGCCTTGAATGTCGGCGTGACCACGAAGCGCCATGATGCCGCCGCCCGGGCGTCCGATATTGCCGAGCAGCAATTGCAGCACGCACGCCGTACGAATCATCTGCACGCCTGCCGTGTGCTGCGTCCAGCCGACGGCGTATGCAAACGCCGTCGTCCGCTCGCGGCCGCTGTTCTTTGCAAGCAACTCCGCAATCTTCAGGAACAAGGCTTGCGGCGTTCCGCAGACGCGCTCGACCATCTCCGGCGTATACCGCGAATAGTGCCGTCGCAGGACGTTGAGCACGCAGCGCGGGTGCGCGAACGTCGTATCGCGTTTGACGTGGCCTTTTTCGTCCTTCTCGTACGCCCACGAATCCGTGTCGTACACGCGGCCTTCCTTGTCGTAGCCGGAGAAGAGGCCGTCGAGATCTTCCGTGTCTTTGAAATCTTCTCTGACGATATTCGCCGCGTTCGTGTATGCGGCAACGTACTCTTTGAAGTAGCGTTCGTTCGACAGCACGTAATTGATGATGCCGCCGAGGAACGCGATGTCGCTGCCGCTGCGAATCGGCGCATAGATATCGGCCGTCGCCGATGTGCGCGTGAAGCGCGGATCGACGTGAATGATCGTCGCGCCGCGTTCCTTCGCTTCCATCACAAAGCGATACCCGACCGGATGCGCTTCAGCGAAATTCGAGCCTTCGATGAGGATGCAGTCTGCGTTTGCGAGATCCGGAAGCCAGACCGTGGCGCCGCCGCGCCCGAACGAGGTGCCCAAACTGGGCACCGTCGAGGAGTGTCATATTCGTGCTTGGTTTTCGATCGATACTACACCGAGCGAGTGCATCAACTTGCCCAGCATGTAATTCTCTTCGATCCCGAAGGTCGCACCGCCGAGCGATGCGATACCGAGCGTGTGATTCACGCGGCGTTTCTCGCCGGTATCGGGGTTCGTCCATTCGCGCGCGAACGTTTTTTCACGCGTCTCTTTCACGAGTTGCGCGATGCGCTCGAGTGCCCATTCAAGCGGGCGTTCTTCGTAGCGATCCGAGTACGGCGCGCGATACTTCACCGTCGTCCAGCGTTGGCTGTTCACCGTAAAGCCGAAAATTGCCGAACCTTTCGGACACAAGTGTCCGCGGTTGATTGGGCTCTCGGGATTGCCTTCGACGTCGAGCAGCGTTCCGTTATCGTCGACGTACGCGAGCAGACTGCAACCGACCGCGCAATAACAGCAAAGACTCGTGACGGCCTTTGCGTTTGCGATGCGGCCTTTGAGTTGCTTGGTACGTTCCGAAGGAACATTCGGCAGCATCCCTACGCGTTCGCTCAAGTCGATTTGTTCGGTCGATTGAACGAGCCGGGTGAGATCAATCGTCGTTTTCACTCGCTGTGCCTCGTGGTTTTTGAGGAAGGGACGGGGCCTTGCCGGCCCCGTCGTTGATTCGATGTGACTGTGTTCTTCGAGTATACCTAAGCGGCTGCGGGTTTCGGCTCTCCCGTTGGTTTCTTCACGAAAAACGGAATCACCGAAGCGATGATGAGCATGATCGCGACGGGAATGAGCGAGCCGTGATACGAGCCGCTTACGTCGCGCACTTTGGCCGCGATGAACGGACCGACGAGACCGCCGACACCCCATGCGGTGAGGATCATACCGTAGTTCTGACCCAAGTACCGCGTTCCGAAGAAGTCCGCGTTGAACGAAGGCATGACGCCGAAGCCGCCGCCGTAGCAGAGGAGAACGATTGCGAAGTAAATCGCGACCGCGACTGCGCCGCCGGTATTCGCCATTAAGAAAAAGACGACGGCTTGCACGAGGTACATCACCGTATACGTCATTGCGCGACCGAGGCGGTCGGAAACCGATCCCCAGAAGAAGCGGCCGAGACCGTTAAAGATCGCAAGCACGCCATAGATTTGCGCTGCCGCTGCAGGCGTTGCGCTCGTCAGTTCCGAGTAGATCGGCACGGCGTTCGAAATGATCAGAATGCCGGCCACGACGTTGAGGAACAACAGCAGCCACAGACCGTAGAACTGCGGCATGGCCAGCACTTCGGTAGGTGTAAAGCTCGGCGTATGCTGCACCGCTGCAGCCGCGGTCGCCCTTGCTCCCGCTATCGTGTAGTTGTCCGGCGGATTTTTTAGCACGAACGCGCATAGGCCGCCGATCACGAGAAACACGATGCCGGACACGGTGAACAGCATCATCAGTCCGTGAAATGCGCCGGCAGGCAATGCGTATTGCGTGGGGTCGAACGTCGTCCCCGCTTTGATCGCTGCGGCTTTCGCCGCCACGAACGCAGCAGCCGGTTTTGCTACCGCTTTATAGACGTCGAGGCGCGAGACGATTTGGTTGTACACGAATGCGCCCAGACCAAATCCCATAACGACCATTCCGCTTCCCAGACCTCGGCGATCCGGAAACCATTTCGTCACCATCGCAACCGGCGTAACATACGCCATGCCGTTGCCGAGCCCGCCGATGACGCCGTACGTCAAGTACAACCACCATTTGCCGAGCGCTTCGGTACCGAGTCCCGCGAGCAAGACGCCGATACCCCACAGTACGACGCCGACGATCGTTACAGTTCGCGGACCGACCTTATCTTGCCAACGTCCCCCGATGACGGCGCCGATGCCGAGAAAGAAAATCGCGAGTTCAAATGCGAGCGTTGCGTCTTGGGTGGAAAGTCCAAGACCTGCGACGAGTGAATTGGTGAAAAGACTCCAGGAATAAACCGTTCCCAAGCACAGCATCACGACGACGCCGGCAAGCGCAATGACCCAGCGGTTTCCCGAGGTTGCGGGAGCAGTGTTCATGAGTTCTCCCTTGCGTTAAGTGCAGCTCTGATAAACATATAAACCTTCTTTAAGGTTTTGGCATCCGAGCAAGTAACCCCCTGGACGCCGCTTGGTGTACAGTGCGCTAATTTGGCGTCTCGAATGTCGCCGCAACCAACGTGAGTGCAACGATGCCCACGAACGTTTCCGTTCGCGCAACCGGCATCAAAAATGCCGCTACGATCGCGCACGCCACGCCGATCGGCGTGACAACCGATCCTCCGGTGATGAAGTCGTAGATTTCGTTAACTACGCGCATGAAATAGTTTCCGTTGTAGCGCGATGAGTATGAGACTGAGAACGGCGTATCCGGCGATCAACGCGAACAACGCCGCGTCTTCGAACGGCCACACGATGTGCGCGCCTTCGCCGGTCCAGAACGTGCCGAGCGAAAGCAGCATCACGCCGACGACGCCCTTGAGAAGATTTTCCGGCACGCGTGAAAACGGCGTGCGCAGTGCGAGCGTCGCAACGACGACGACCGCGAGTGCGACGATCGCGCCGCCGGTCGACCAGGCTACGAGCGCCGGTGTCGAAGCGGCGAACGTGACCACGATGACCGCGACCTCGAGTCCTTCGACAAACACGCCTTGAAACGCAACGGCGAAACCGTAGCGCGCTTCGCGCCGCGCGCTCAAATGTTCGACTTCGCGGCGATAGATGGCGTCCTCGTCATGCAGCGCCTTGCGTCCGGCATAGCGCCACACCGATTTACGCAACCAACCGATCCCGAACAGAATCAAGAACGGCCCGACGATCAATTCGAGCCGTTGCAAGTCGACCGCATTCATAAGAATCGGTGTGCCGATCGCGACGAGAAGAACCAGCGCGACGGCTGCAGCAACCGTTCCGCCGAGTGCGGAACGCCATCCCTGCGTGACGGCGACGGCGAGCACGATGGTCGCCGCTTCGATGAACTCGACGGCCGACGCAAAGAATGTGGTACCAGCTAATACCCAAGGTGTCATTGCGTTAGGGCTTACCCGCCGCGTGTCGTAGTATATCGTTCAATTCCGCGTCGTCGACGTCGTCGGCGTGCCTAAAATCCATGCGGGCGCTTCGTGCCGCTCCGTACGCCGTCTGCTTATTCTTCTCGGTTACGTCGACGCGCGCCGCAAGTGCGTTAAACGGCGCAAGCGACGGCTGCAACGCGAACGCGTCATACATCGGCGGCGCAACCGCATCATAGATCGACATCGGCGGTAATCCGAGCAGCAGCTCGATGGTCCGCACGACACCCGATGTACTGTAATGCGCGTGATGCACGCCTTGCGCGGCATAGGGAGAGGCGAGATAGAACGTCGTACGTTGATCGTCGACGTGATCGGGGCCGTTTTGCGCATCGTCTTCGATTGCGAAGATCGCTGTGCTGTCCCAATATTTCGAGTGCGACACGATATCGACGAGACGGCCGAATGCGTGATCGTTCTGCGCGACGAATGCCTGCGGCGTCAGGGTTCCGGGTTTGGTTCCCGACGTGTGGTCGTTGGGCAAGCGCACGATCTCGAGTGCGGGTAGATCGCCGCGCTGCACGTAGCCGTTGAATTCGCGCTGCCATTCGTCGATGCGCCGCTCGTCGTTCACTTGAAGGTCGAACGGCGGATACCGTTCGTCGATCTTTCCGCTCAAGCCCGGCATGCTCGTGGTGACGAAGCCGCCGCCGATCACCGCGTACGAGACGAACTCGCCGTAGTCACGGAACGAAACGCCGTTTTTATTTGCGTCGTCCCAGAGATACCCGTTGCGCGGCGTGCTCGCAACGGCACCGTCTTCGAAGTCGTAAACGTCGCGCCGCCCGCCGTAGTTCGGCGGCCAGAAGCGTTCGAGATAGTCGTTTGCGAATGCGGCGGTCGACCAGTTGTGACCGTTGGCGCTCACCTGCGCGTCGGCGTAGGTGTTGTCAAACGTGCCGAAGCGCCGCGCGATTGCATGTTGATTCGGCGTTACGTTCTCACCGAACCAGACGAGTTTCGGATCGCCGTCAGCACCCGGAATATCACCGAGGACCTGATCGTACGTGCGGTTCTCTTTGATGATGTAGATGACGTGCTTGATCGGACCGCCGGCTCGCACGACAGTTTGCGGCGGCGTCGGCTGCGGTGACGGAATGTTTGCAACTACCGCCGCCGTTGACTGCGCGTTGAACTCACTGCGCGGAATCATTCGCACCGAACCGGTGAGAATCGCCGCAACGTATCCCGGACCGTGACGAAGGCTTGGGTTGAATTCGGGATTCGCATGCGATCCTTCGCCTTTGCCGTCGACAACGTATACATTGTGCGCGTCAAC
Source organism: uncultured bacterium (assembly GCA_964648945.1). Classification (GTDB taxonomy): domain Bacteria; phylum Vulcanimicrobiota; class Vulcanimicrobiia; order Vulcanimicrobiales; family Vulcanimicrobiaceae; genus JAMXLG01. Next base: position 16,813 of record CAZYLU010000009.1, read on the forward strand.
CGCAACGCCCGTCGGATACCATCCGGTTGGGACCCGCGCGATCACTTTTCCGCCGCGAATCGCGGCAACCGCGTTCTCCGCGCCGAGCGAGACGTACAACGTGCTGTCGGGCGCGAGCGCAAGCCCGTTCGGCGACGCACCGTTGCCTTGCGGCAAACCGACGCTAATCCGTTGCGAGACACGATCGGTTGCCGTGTCGATCACGTCAATGGCATCCGCATCGGCGCACGCAACATACAGTTTGCTTCCGTCTTTCGAAAGTGCCAGCGCCGCCGGATGCAGATCGACCGCGATCGAGACAGGCGGCTCGATCGTCGATTGCAGGCGAAGCGGTGCCTTCGTTATGGTTGCGGCGCCTTTGTCGGCGATGTACGCGACCTTACCGGTGAGAACGACTGCGGCGGGATGCTGGCCCGTGCGAACCGTGCGCAATGCGGCCGTACCGGACGGGTTGGCCAACCGGAACGTATCCATCTCGTTGCGCGTATCACTCACGGTTGCCAAGATACCGCCGGAAGCTGCGACGGCCGTAACAAAATTGCTAGGAGTGTCCAAGGGACGAACGGCTCCGCTTGCCACATCAACGGAGAGCGCCGTGTTCGTCGATGCGCCCGGAACGAGGACGGTCGCCGGATTCTGCCACACCGGCGAGCCGAATGCATCCTTCAGCTCCACGACGCGTATCGTGTGCAGATCGGACGCGGCGAGAACGCGAAGTGCCGGAGGATTGACTCCCGCTTCGACCACAGCGAGCTTCGTGCCGTCGGGCGAGAGCGCAATGCCTTGCGGCATCGTGCCCGTCGTCACAACGCTCGACGCCCCCGCGGAGATGCGCCAACCAGTCGGAATCAACGTCGCTTGCATCGCGGTGGCCGCGAGCGTGACGAGGGCGAGTGCTGCAAGAAGTACATAACGACGCATCATCTCTCCAAAGCAAAGCCGGCGAGCGCGCCGAGGATCACGACGATCCATGCCGGCACGCGAACGTAGTGAATGATACTAAAGGCAAGTAACACGAAGATGAAATCGAGCCACGTCCGTACGGCAGACGTGAAGATGGGGTTGACGAATGCTCCCGCGAGCAGACCGATAACGCCGGCGTTTGCTCCGGCGATTGCCGCCCGAAAGCGTTCGTTCGTGGCCAGCGTTCGATAGAACGGCGCAACGCCGGTTAAAAGGAAGAACGAGGGCGCAAAGATCGCAACGGTGCCCAGCACGGCACCCGCAATGCCGAGCGATCCGTTAAATGCCGCTGCTCCCGTATACGACGAAATCGTAAAGAGTGGTCCCGGCATCGCTTGAGCGGCAGCGTATCCCGCGAGAATCGATGCCGGGGAAACGATACCCGTCGCAGCCATCTGCGATTCGAGCAGCGGAAGCACGACGTGCCCGCCGCCAAAGACGAGGCTTCCGATGCGAAACAGTGCATCGGTAAGAATCCCGGCGTGCGAACCACTCGCCGCCCATGCGCCGAGCACGACGAACGCAAGCGCGAACGCAACCAACGCCGCGATCCCCGCGCGCCTTGAAACCTGCAGATTGAGTTTCGGTTCGCTCGTCGTTACACGGCCATATAAAACGAAGGCGCCGAAGAGCGCGGCGATCGCAACGGCGATCGGGGTGATGATAGGAACCGGCAGCAATAAAACGAGTGCCATGATTGCAATTGCGAGGCCGATACGCAACACATCCGGCGCGAGTGTCGTCCGCATCGTGGTGATCGCCGACGCGACAACCGCCGCTGCGACGAGGAGCAGGCCGTGAAGCCATCCGGCATGTGTGGTTGCGCGAGGCAGCGCAATGGCAAAAGCGGTCATGAGTACCGCTGAGGGGAGTGTGAATCCGGCCCAGGCGGCGAAGGCTCCCGAAGGTCCGGCAGTGAGCCAGCCGATCAGCATACCGGTTTGCGAACTTCCCGGACCGGGAAGCAATTGTGTGAGGGCGATGCACTCGGCAAACGTCTCGTGATCGAGCCATTTGCGGCGCGCAACGAACTCGCGCTCGAAATAACCCAAATGCGCAACCGGACCGCCGAACGACGTACATCCGAGGCGCAGAAACGTCACGAAGACGTCGAACAGGCGCGGCATTGTGTTGGCTAAAGGTGCGCCGGAATCGCGACGGCAACCTTCGGCGGTTTTCCGGCGTTTTGAACCGGGCGATTAGTTAAGGAGTGTTAACGTGGATCTTTCGTCGATTACCGTGTTTGCCGGGGGCGAATTCCGCCGTTATGACGATGCAAAGGTCGGTTTGCTCACGCACGGCCTGCAATACGGCACCGGCTGTTTCGAAGGAATCCGCGGCTATTGGGAGTCCGAAGATCAAGAGCTGTATCTACTGCTGCTGCGAGATCATTACGAACGGTTGAAACTTTCGGCAAAGATACTCACGATGCAGTTGCCGTACACGGTCGATGAATTGATCGCGATCACCATCGATCTCGTGCAACGCAACAATTTCCGAACCGACATCTACATACGGCCGTGCATTTTCAAGAGCGCGGAAGATATCGGCGTGCGATTGCACGGAGTGCCGGATTACTTTGCGATCATTCCCGTCCCGTTCACGAGTTATCTGGAGACGTCGAAAGGGTTGAACGTGTGCGTCAGTTCGTGGCGTCGCGCCGACGACACGTCGGCGCCGCCGCGCGCGAAAATCACCGGGTTGTATGTGAACTCCGCGCTCGCGAAGAGCGAAGCGATCAACAACGGATACGACGAGGCGATTCTGCTCTCGCACGACGGTCACGTTTCCGAAGGTTCCGCCGAGAACGTCTTCCTGGTTCGAAACGGCGTCCTCTACACGCCCGATCCGTCGCAGAACGTCCTGGAAGGCTGCACGCGGCGGGCGATCATGCAGATCGCGCAAGAACAATTCGACATTCCGATCGTCGAGCGTTCGATCGACCGGGGCGAACTGTACACCGCCGATGAGGCCTTCTTCACCGGCACGGCGGCGGGCATCGGCTATATCCGCTCCGTCGACAAGCGGCTCGTGGGCGACGGCACGATGGGGCCGGTTTCGCGCAAACTTTCCGACTTCTATCAAGATGCGGTCCGCAATAAAGCGGCCGCGTACGCAAACTGGGTGACCGCGACCTACAGGAACCGGCAAAAAGCAGCGGTATAGCGCTTGGATGAAGCGCATTGTTGCTACTCTACTAGCTGCGGCTTTTGCCGTGGCTCCAAGTGCTGTTCCCGCCGCCTCCGGCTCCGCATCGGAAAAACTGCTGAGCAAGATGGAGTGGCGTCTGGTCGGTCCATATATCGGAGGCCGCGTGGTGGCGGTTGCCGGTGTGCCGGACCAACCGAATCTCTTCTACATGGGCGGCGTTCAAGGCGGCGTCTGGAAGAGCGAAAATTACGGAAACTCCTGGGATAACATCACCGACGGGAAGATGGGCAAGCTCTCCCACAGCATCGGTTCGATTGCGGTGGCGCCCTCAAATTCCAAAATCATCTACGTCGGCACGGGCGAGAGCGATATCCGCGGCGACTGGGCAAACGGCGAAGGCATCTATAAGTCGACCGACGCCGGCAAATCGTGGAAGTACGCGGGTTTGAGCGAAACGCGTCAGACCAGTTCCATCGTCATCGATCCCCGCAACTCCGACGTCGTGTACGCGACGTCGATGGGCCACGTGTTCAAGCCGAATCCCGATCGCGGCGTCTACAAGACGACCGACGGCGGCAAGACGTGGAGTAAGATTCTTTTCGTCGACGATCGCACCGGCGCAAACAACATCGTCATGGATGCGAAGAATCCGAACGTGTTGTACGCAACGATGTGGCAAGCGCAGCGCATGCCGTGGGCATTGAACAGCGGCGGCCCGGGCAGCGCGATCTACAAGACGACGGACGCCGGTAAAACGTGGAAGAAGATTTCCACGAATCCGGGCTTTGCGAAAGGCATGCTCGGTAAGACGGGCGTGGCCGTCGCTCCCAACAATTCCAACGTCGTCTACGCAATGGTGCAAGCGAAAGACGGCGGCGTGTTCCGTTCGGATAACGGCGGCGCGAGCTGGTCGCGCGTCAACGACGAGTGGAAACTCCGTCAGCGCGCGTTTTACTATATGGCCATTTACGTCGACCCGACGAATTGGAAGGTCGCGTACGCGCCCAACGTCGATAGCGTCTTCAAGACGACCGACGGCGGTCACACGTGGAAGCCGCTCGGACCGGGTCTAGGCGACAACCATATCGTCTGGATCAATCCGCGCAATCCGAAAATTCTGATCATCGGTGACGACGGCGGCGCGAACGTCTCCGTCGACGGCGGCAAAACGTTTAGCACGACGCAGAATCAGCCGCTCTCGCAGTTCTATCACATCGCGCTCGACGGACAATTTCCGTATCACATGTACGGCGCGATGCAGGATGCGGGCGCGTTCGAAATTCCCAGCGCGTCGAACGAAGGCTTGGGTGATAACGTCGTCCACGGCGTTGCGCTCGGCGAGAGCACGTACGTTGCGGTCGATCCAAGCGATCCGAAAGTAACGTACGGCGGCGCATACTACAGCGTGCTCGCACGTCTCAATACGTCAACAGGCGATGAGAAGAATGTCACGCCGTGGGCTGTATATCTTCCGGGGCATCAAGCGAGCGAACAGAAGTATCGCTTCGGCTGGACGCACCCCATCATGTTCTCAGCGGCCGAACCGCATACGTTGTTCGAAGCCGCGCAGGTCGTATTCCGCAGCGACGATTACGGAAATACGTGGAAAGTGATCAGCCCCGACTTGACGCGTAACGACAAGTCGACCGAGGGTCCGAGCGGCGGCGACGTCTACTGGGATCAAACCGGTGCAGAGACGTTCCCCGACATCGCATCACTCGGCTTCTCGCCCGCGAACAAAGACGTCATGTGGGCCGGTTCCGCCGACGGACTCGTGCACGTCACGCAAGACGGCGGAGCGAACTGGAAAAACGTAACGCCCAAGCAACTCGGTTCGCAGTGGTCGCAGATCAGCAGCTTCGAACCATCCCAGACGGAAGCGTGTACGGCGTTCGTTACAGCGTCTCGCTACATGTGGGACGATATGCGTCCGTATATCTTCAAAACGACGGATTGCGGCGCGAACTGGGCGCAAATGACCAACGGCATCCCGTCGGATCAAACGGTCTATGCGGTACGCATCGATCCACGCGAGCCGCGCGTGATGTTCGCCGGAACGCGCAGCCGCGTCTACGTCAGCCTCAACGGCGGCGCGTCGTGGCAGTCGCTCGCATTGAACCTCCCGCCGGTCGAAGTTCGCGATATTGCGATCAACGCGCGCGAAGGCGAAGTCGCGATTGCAACGCACGGACGCTCGTTCTGGGCACTCGACCACCTGCAGCAGATCGAGGATGTTGCGCGCGAATCGTCACCGTCGACTTCTTCGCCGCAAGTCTTCGCGCCCGAAACGGCGTGGCTTACGCATGCGTACGGCGGCGGCAGCTTCGGCCCGGCCGGCGACAATCCCGACTATGGCGCGAGCGTCTTCTTCAATCTTCCGTCCAACTACAACGGAAGCACGCCTGTCACGCTTTCATTCCAAGATGCAAGCGGCAAGACGATTCGTACGTTCAGCCTTCATCGCAAGAATAAAAAAGCGAAGAAGTATGAAAATTACGAACTAGTCCCGATGGACGCGATCAGCGTAGCGAACTATCATCTCTCGCAAGCCACTGCAGTGGAGCCGGGAATGAACAAATTCGTTTGGGATCTGCGTTACGCACCACCGGCAGAAATCGTCGGTCAGCATATCGTCCCGACGGAAGACTTCCGCGACGATCTGCTCGGCGCAACGACCCTTCCCGGCGAGTACACGGTCGTGTTGAATTACGGCGGCAGCGTGAGCCGCGCGCCGTTCAAAATTCAACTCGATCCGCGTTTCGATCCGCCGGCGGATGCACTAACGTCGCGCTTATCACTTGCGACGGAGCTCTCGAATAAGATCAACGAGCTCGACTCGACGGTGAACGCGGCGCAGTATAAGATGACGTCGTTGTCACCCGCAAAGCGCGCGGCCGTTGAAGCGGCCGTCACATCGGTATACGAACCGCGATTTCGCTCCAGTGAGGCGGACATCATGTTCCCGTCCAAACTCCGCGATCACCTCGCAATGCTGATGAACTCACTCGATCTCTCGTATTCCGCACCGACAGCCGCAGAACAAGACGCGGCAAAGGAACTCGAGAGACAAGCCGACGCCGCAATCTTACGAATCAAAGCAGCAATGTCATCCTGAGCGAAGTCGAAGGATCGCTACGAACAAAAAGCCCGCCGAAGTGTTTCGGCGGGCTTCTCTTTTCATGCGATGGTTCGACTACGCGCCTACGGCGCTGCGCTCACCATGACAAGTGCTAGCCGCCGTCGCCGGATCCCGATCCGTTGTTCGGGACCGCTGCGGGATTGGACCAGTAGCGTATGTCGGGTGCAACGATACTTGCGGCGCGAGCATTCGGCGCCGGTTGGAAACCGGCGATGGTGCGCCAATGCGCGAGTTGTGCTTCTTGTTGGAAGGCCATGCGCGAGAGCGAACGGATGAAGGTGCGGCCGGTGGCGAGCGACGGCAGATGCGTCGTCATGACGGCAATCACATACGGTGCGTCTTCTTCGAAGACGATGCCCACGTCGTTCAACGTATCGAAAAAGCTCCCGGTCTTATGAGCGATCGGGACGTCGACTGGAAGCGGTTCGGGAAGCAGCGTGTTGATTTGGTCTTCTTCGAGGATCGAGATCATCTCGTTGGATGACCACTCGTCGACGAGTTCGCGTCGCGCCATGAGCGCAAGCAGACGAACCATATCCGCAGGCGACGAACGCAGTGCGCCCCGCACCGCCCAGTTCGACGTGCGAACGTCGGAGGAGAGATGCGTGCGCTGCAAACCGAGGTTTTCCATCGTCGCGTTGATGCTATGACGCCCGACCAAACGGATCAGCATGTTCGTCGCCGTGTTGTCGCTGATGTCGATCATCTTGGCGAGCAGGTCGGAGACGCGATACGAGCTGCCGGCGGGCGCATCGCAGAGATCGCCCGAGCCGTAGTCCTTGTCGCTACTGCGCAGCGTTACACGGCGATTGAGATCGAAACGGCCGGCTTCGAGCTGGCGGAAGACTTCGACCATGACGGGGACCTTGATGGTCGATGCCGCCGGCATGACGGCGTTCGCATTGTATCCGACACGAAAGCCGGTCGAGAGATCGAGCACTTCAACGGCTGACGAAGCGGGCAAGCGAGCCGCGAGGTGGCGCAGGCCGATCGTAAGCGAACGAAACGGCGCCGGTGCATCCATGGCGCGTGCCGGAGCAACGTGCATGGAAGCAAGAACAAGCGCAGCGACGACAATCGCAAATACGCGACGTACACCCATACCGTTTTTATCGGTCACGTTGCGCGAATTATAACAATCGCGTGCATTTACAATCAATAGGGCACGCCGTCCGACGCAGGTGCGCGAACGCGTCCGGTGATTCCGGCAAGCGCAACGAGCGCCGCGATGTACGGAAGCGCTTGCATTGCGTCCGCCGGTAACCACGAGATCTTTCCTTGAAGTACGTACTGCAGCGCCTCGAAAAATCCGAAGACCACCGACGCGGCCGTTGCGCCGGCGGGATTCCAGCGACCGAAGATCACCGCGGCGAGCGCGATGAATCCGCGGCCCGCGGTCATGCCGTCGCTGTAGAGATTGAGCTCGCCGATCGAAAGAAACGCGCCGCCCAGTCCCGCGAGCGCGCCGCTGATCGTTACGGCAAAGGTCCGCAGTGCAAGCGGATTGAGCCCCGCGGCTGCGACCGCACGTGGATTCTCACCGCACGCGCGGACCCGCAGTCCCCACGAGGTCCGCAGCAGCAACCATTGCAGCGCCGCGGCAAGTACGAACGCGAGCACGACGAGGATCCAGTACTGCGTACCAAGCGCAGCGACTTGTTTGCTCGCACCCGGTTGATTGAAGACGAGCACCAGTCCGTAGGCGGCGCCGCCCGCGCAGATCAAATTGATACCGGTGCCCGCGACGATTTGATCGACCTTGAACCGCGTTGCGGCGATGCCGAGAACGAGTCCAGCGAACGCTCCAGCGACGATGCCTGCCAGCAAACCGAGCAATGGAGCGTGCGTTTGAAATGAGACGAGTGCGGCGGTAAATGCGCCGGCGGCCATCATACCTTCGAGACCGATGTTGATGATGCCGGAGCGCTCGGAGATGACGCCGCCGAGCGCAGCGTACACAATCGGCGTGGCTTTGATGAGCGTCAACACGACGAGCGCCGTCACAATATCCATCAGGCGGCCTGCACGTGTTCCGTTCGCGTTGCAACGTAGCGGCGCGCGGCGAGGACGAGAATGATCAATCCTTCGATCACGTGGATCGCATCTTTGGGAACCTGCGCGCTTGCCTGCATCGCAAGCCCACCTGATTCTAAAATCCCGAACGCGAAGGCCGCGACGCAGATCCAAAGCGGCTGCAAATCACCGACGAGCGCGACGGCGATCGCGGTAAATCCGTAGCCGGGTGAGAGCTGCGTGTTGAAGCGGTGCAGTTCGCCCGTGACGATCGATGCACCACCGAGACCTGCGATTCCGCCCGAGAGCGTCAGCGAGAGCCACGTGAGACGCGCGATGTTGATACCGCCGCGGCGCGCGGCTTCCGGTGCTTCGCCGGCAGCGCGCAACTCATAACCGAACACCGTCGCGCGGAAGACCCACGCGAACACGGCGGCAATTGCGAGCGCGAGCAGCAATGCAGCAGACAACCGCGTGTGCGGGATGAGCGTCGGAAGCCAATACTGCGGCGGCAGCCATGCAGTCTCGGCGCCGGTCGCGAGCGGGCCTTTGAGCGGACCACTCACCAGCGTCAGTGAAAACGATGCAGCGACGAAGTTGAGCATCAGCGTCGAGATGATCTCGTTTGCGTTGAAGCGTGCCTTCATCCAACCCGCGATGCCGCCCCAGATGCCGCCGCCGGCTGCGCCGAGCAGCAGCATGATCGCAATCGCGAGCGGCGCAGGGACATGCATCTGCGCACCGGCCGCTCCGGCCAACAACGCCCCGATGATCAGTTGTCCCTCGGCACCGATGTTGAAGAGTCCCGCGCGAAACGCAAGAGCGATTCCGAGTGCCGGAAAGAGAAGCGCCGTGGTTGCGACGAGCGTTTCGCCAAGTTGATTGCTTCCGCCGAGCGCGCCGTACAAGAGCGCAGAGAATCCGTCGACGGGACTCGTGCCGGCAACGATCATTGCAAGCGACATGAGCACGACAACGAGCACGAGGGCACCGAGCGCGCCAAAGCGATTGAACGCGTTCACGACAGACCCGCCATGAGCCGGCCGATCGCGCCGCGATCGAATGCGCTGCGCTCGAATTCTCCGACGATGCGTCCGCGATACATCACCGCGATACGATCGGCAACGGCGAGCAGTTCGTCGAGTTCGAACGAAATGAGCAACACCGCCGTGCCGGCATTGCGCGCCTCGATCAACCGCGACTGCACGAGCGCTGCGGCGCCGACGTCGATGCCGCGCGTCGGATTGTATGCGAGAACGAGCGCGGGTTCGTCGATCAACGCGCGCCCGACGACGATCTTCTGCTGATTTCCGCCCGAGAGCGTTTTGACCGCGACATCGAGACTTGCAGCGCGAACATCGAAGCGCTGTTGAATCGTTGCGGCATCGGCGCGCGCGCGTTCGCGATCGAGCAGCGCGCCGCGCCGCAACACGTGCTGGCGTCCGAGCATCACGTTATCGACGATCGACCACGCCATGACGAGCGCTTCCGTGTGACGGTCTTGCGGGATGGCGCCCAGCGCGGGACGCCCGTTTCGCTCGACGGTAATCTCGCCGTGGTATGCAATCATTCCGCTGATGCTGTCCACGAGCGTCGTCTGTCCGTTCCCTTCCACGCCCGCAATGCCCAGAATTTCGCCGGAACGTACGTCGAGCGAAATGGCGTCGATGCGTCGCTCGCCCTCACTCGCGCTCACGTTGCGGATCGACAAGCATGGTGCGAGCGGACGATCGGTGCGTTGCGCAACCGACGGAACGTTGCCGCCCACCATTGCTTGCGCGATAGCGTCGGCGTTCGTCGAAGCGGTTTCCATCGCAGCCACGATCTTGCCGTGGCGCATCACCGTTACACGCGACGAATACGCCACGACTTCTTGCAGTTTGTGTGTGACGATCATGATTGCCGTGCCGCGCGCGGCGAGGCGTTGAATCGTTTGGAAGAACGATTCGATCTCGGCCGGTGCAAGCGCCGCCGTGGGTTCGTCGAGCAGCAGCACCGATGGTTCGCGATCCAACTCACGAAGCAATTCGACGCGTTGCTGCACGCCGATCGGCAGCGTTTCCACGATCGCATCGGGGTCGATGTTCAAACCGTTGCGTTCGGCGATCTCGCGCACGCGCTGCCGCCCCGCGCGCGCGTCGAGTTGCCATCCGCGCCGCGGTTCGCGTCCCAGCAGGACGTTTTCCCACACGCGCAGGCGCCCGACGAGTTCGAAATGCTGGTGCACGAGGCCGACGGTTCCGTTCGCCGTCACGGTGCCGCTATCGGCGTTCAATTCGCCGAACGCAATCGCTGAGAGCGTCGATTTTCCCGCGCCGTTTTCGCCGACGAGCGCGTGAATCTCGCCGGGATAGAGCGTCAAATCGACGCGGTCGACGGCGAGCACGCCGGGGAATTGCTTGACGATCGAGCGCAACTCGAGTGCCGGCGTGCGTTCCATCCTAGAGCGCAACCGGTTTGAACGCGGCCAGTGACGCGCGCGTCTCCGGCGGAACGATTCTGCCGTCGTCGATCGCGCGTTCGATTGCGGTCAGGCGCGCGCGGCGTTCTTTGCCGACGTATTGTTTGGTGTACGCGAAGTCCGTCAGTCCGATCGCGCCGTCTTTGAGTCCGAATACGACGTGGCCGCTCATCGGGTGTCCGTCGCGTATCGACTTCGCGACGTCGTACACGGCGACGTCGACTTTTTTCACCATCGAGGTGAGCACTTTGCCCGGCGCTAGTGCGTCTTGATTTGAATCGACGCCGATGATGAAATCGCCGTCGCGCGCCTTCGCCGCTTCGATGGCACCCAGACCAACTTTCCCCGCCGCCGTAAACACGATGTCGGCGCCGCCGTTGAAGAGCAGGTTCGCCAGCTCTTTTCCGGCCGCAACGTCGTCGAAACTTCCCGCGTACTTCACGTCCACTTTAATGGAGGGATCGATCTGGCGCGCGCCCGCGGTGTACCCGGCTTCAAATTTTTCGATCAGCGGAATATCGGCACCGCCGAGAAACCCGACGTGGTGGTTCTTACTCACCATCGCGGCGAGCGCGCCTGCGAGAAAGGAGCCGTCTTGCTCGCGAAACGTGATCGACGTTACGTTCGCATCGTCGACCACGGCATCGATAATCGCATAGCGCTGCGCCGGATGTTCCTTCGCCACGGAATCGAGGTCGAGCCCCATCAAGAACCCGATTGCGTAGATCATCCCGTAGTGCAGGTTCGTGAGCGCGTTGAGGTTCGGCTGATAGTCGGCAGCCGAACGCGATTGTAAGACCTGAACGTACGCGTGCAGCCGTTCGCGCGCAGCAATCAGTCCGCGGTAGGCGGAATCATTGAACGACTGATCTCCAAGGCCGCCGACATCCGTGACCATGCCGAGGGTGAGCTGCCCGGGCGCCGCGCCTCGATGACGAGCACAGCCTGCCAGCGCGCACGCGGAAACGACACATGTCAGAAACGCGGCAAGCGCCCTCTGATGCATAAGCGCGAAATCTACGACTCCGGGAGGGGGAAGCCTTCGTACCGAAGCGCGGCTTCATGCACGCAAAGGATTTACGCATCGAGCCGCCGCGCCGCTGGAGCGAACGCGCCGGCGATATTCCCTGGCTGCCGCGGCTCATCGATAAAACACGCGCGGCGCACGCGGGAACCCTCGGCGCGTATCTTTTCGGGCAGTCGCCGATGGATCGTTCGTGCCTGCGCGCGCTCGGGCTGCGCCACCGTGACTTCGCCGAGATCGTGGCATCCGCGCGTGACGACGGTGATGTCCTTTCCGCAATTGAGGCCGCTTGTCCGGGCGCGCTCGAACGCGCGCGCGCATGGGGCGAGCGTTTACCGCGCCGCCATCGAGTCTTTCTGCTTTGCCTCGATCTCGACGACGGTTACGTGCGGCCGTTGCGTTTCCTTAAGCCGCCCATCAACGCGCTGACCTTCGCCTTGACGTGGGCGATCAAACGCCTGTGGCCTGCGCGTGCTCCGGAACGGGCGCGATAATGCAGCAGCGTCGTAATCCCTGGGGATGGCTTACCGAAGCACGGCTGACGTATGCGCTCAAGTTGTTGCTCGTCATCGCGCTGCTCATGTATCTGGGCAACATCGTGCTCGCGTTCTTCGATCGTATCGGCGGCTTGGTGTACATCGTCGTCGGCGCAATCTTCCTTGCGTATCTCGTCTATCCGGCGGTGCATCGTTTGCGCGCGCGCATGCCGCTCAGCGCGGCGCTCGCCATCGTGTATCTGTCGCTCGTCGTGCTAGTCGCGCTTGCGCTCTATTTCTTCGTTCCAAAGATTACGGAAGACGTCAAAGCAGTCGCGCAGCACGGCCCGCAATTCATCGCCGCGTATACGTCGTACATTAACAATCCGCGCGATCCGATTTTAACGCGCCTTCCCGATGCCGTTCGTCATGACATGCTGAAGTTTCCGGAATACGCTGGCGCGTGGGTTCGAACGCACGGCGCGGAAGCGGCGAGTCACTTGGTCACAGTCCTCGCCGGTGCGTTCAGTATCATCGCGACGTTCGTCATCATTCCGTTGCTCTCGATCTATTTGCTCGCCGACATCGATCGATTGCGCGACGGTTTTTATAAAATTCTCCCGCGCCAACGATGGCCGGCGACGAGCAAGCTGGTGGAAGAGATCGACGGCGTTATCGGCGGATTCATTCGCGGCCAATTGATCGTCGCGCTAACCGTCGGAATTTTGCTTACCATTGCACTATTGATACTGCACGTGCCGTACGCGTTTTTGCTCGGACTCGTTGCAGCGGTCGGCGACCTCGTCCCGTATGTCGGCGCCGTGCTTACGTTTATCCCGGCCGTTGGTATCGCGGCGGTGAACAACGGATGGGCGAACGCGGCGATCGTCGCCGTCGTCTTCGTCGGGATCTATCAATTGGAAGGGCACATCATTTCACCAATGATCGTGAGCAGAACGGTGAAACTGAGTCCGCTTATCGTGCTGTTGGCGGTTTTGATCGGTGCTGAGCTCGGCGGCATCTTCGGCATGCTGATCGCCGTGCCGGTGGCCGGTGCTCTGCGGGTGATTCTGCTCAACCTTACGAACCAGGAGGCCGCGTGACGAGTACGGCTGTAAAACGCGCAACGCGCGTAGATATCATCGGCGTTCCCATGGACCTGGGCGCAAGCCGCCGCGGCGTCGACATGGGACCATCGGCGATCCGGTACGCGAAGCTGCACGATAAGCTTCGCGGCCTGCACATCCCCGAAATCGTCGATCACGGCAACTTGCACGTGCCCGACCGCGAAGCGCTCGAATCGGTCGATCCCTCTGCTAAGTATCTCGGCGTCATTCAGAGCGTCTGCAACGAGCTCGCGAATACCGTCGAGCGCAGCGTGCGCGACGGCGGATTGCCGATCGTGCTGGGCGGCGATCATTCGATTGCAATGGGTACGCTTGCCGGTCTTACCCGCGGGTACGGCGAGGCGCCGGGATTGATTTGGATCGACGCTCACTCGGACATCAACAATCCCGAGAGTTCGCCCAGCGGCAACGTGCACGGCATGCCGTTGTGGTTTGCATTGAAGAACCAATACGCGGCGCGCGAAACGAGCGTGCAGATCGGCTTGCGCGACGTCGACGAAGTCGAGAAGACGCTGCTTCGTGAATCGGGCGTGCGGGCGTTTTCCATGAGCGATGTCGACAAACTCAGCATGACGCGCGTCATGGAAGAAGCGCTCGCGATCGCGGGCGGCGGCAAGCGGCCGGTCCACGTCTCGTTCGATATGGATGGAATCGATCCGACCGAAGCACCGGGTACGGGTACGCCCGTAAAAGGCGGATTGAGCTATCGCGAAGCGCACCTCATCATGGAGATGTGTTACGAAACGGGTACGCTGCGATCGATGGAGATGGTCGAGATCAATCCCATCCTCGATACGCGAAATCAAACGGCGGCACTCGCCGTTGAGTTGATCTGTTCGGGCTTAGGGAAATCGATTCTGTAGAATTAACCGACGTACCGGCTTGTTTCTCGATCGCGGACGACGCGAACCGTCCGGGTGCAATTCGACAATTCGCCGAACGCATCGCCGCCGAAGCCCCGGCTTTCTTTGCCGTGCACGGAATCGACGCAGGAGACGCACTTGCGCTTGCCACTCGCTTTGCATGCGGCTGGGCGTATCGCGGTCGTCAAGCGCTCTTTTGGCGCGATGGCTTTACGGCGCACGAACTGCACGACCGCTATCTTCCCGTAACGCCGCTGCGTCCGTTCGACCGCCGCGGCTTCCTCGAAGTCCGTGGGAATTACTGTGGCGAACCGCTGGCGCTCATCGCGGTGCAATTTGCAAAGGATCGTTCGCGCGTACGCGAGCTGCGCTTCGTACGCACGCGGTTGCGGGCGATTACCGGACGCGCGTTATTGTTCGTTGCCGGTTATCATCAATCGGGGCGCGTCGGCTTTAGCGATCTCGGCTTCTTGCGGTTGCGCGGCGCCGCGGACTGCGGTATTTACGCGCGAGCCTAGAGCTTGATCGTCGCTTGCGCTTCGCATGCGACGCCGGCGCCGCAGAACGCCGGATCCCAGTGCGCGCTTGCGAGCAGCGCGCGAATCTGATTCTCGATATTCGCATCGACCGGCGGCGAGAACGTCACGTTCTTCGTCTTCCCGTTTTCGTCGACGTCGATCGTAAGCGTCGTGTGAATGCCGAGCGCAGCAAGCGATTTACGAATCGCCGGATCGAGGACGGGCGCCGGCTCTTGCGCGCCGAGCGGCATATAGCCGCCGGTATCCTCGTGCGTTTCATTGCTTGCTACGGTTGCCGCCTGCGGAGTCGCGGTGACCGCTGCCGGCGGAGCACTCGCTTCAACAACCTGCGATACCGCGCTGCCTTTGCGAGGCTCCACCGCGACGACGGGCGCGCCGCTAAGCCGCGCCGGTTGCGAAGGCGCGTGTTCGGCGGGGCGGGATGTCGAGCGATGCTGGGGCTGGACTTGCGGGACGGGGGCTTTGACCGGCGCAGCTGCAGGGTGTTCGTGCGCAACCGGGCGGGCCCGCAGGACACTTATACGGATTGCGTGCACGAAGGAGATCGTCTCAATAGACGGACCGTTGCCTTCGAGCGTCGCAAGTGCGGGAAAAAAGAGCGCGATGACGAGATGGAGCGCGAGCGAAAGCAATATCGCCCGGTAGAGCAGCCGGTTCGGTCCCAGCGTGGCGCCCATATCCATCGTAGTTTGCTAAACGTCTCACCCGGCCTTCGGGTGACATGGGTTTGCGCTGAACGCGCAAACCCTAAAAGGAGTCTCATGATCGATACTAACGTCGTCCTGTATCAAGCCGAGTGGTGCCCCTATTGCGCGCGCGTCCGCAGCGCGATGACCGACATGCTGCTCGATTACAAGGTCGTCAACGTTCCACACGACCACTCGCAACGCACCGTCGTCAAAGACGTCTTCGGCGTAACCGGCATCCCGTCGATGACCGACGGCGACGTAAAGATCGCCGACGACGACGATGCAATCATCGCCTACCTCCAAAAAAAGTACGCCTCCAAAGTGTCATCCTGAGCACCGCGTCATCCTGAGCGAAGTCGAAGGATCGCATCGAACGCAAAGCCCGCCGAGAGAGTTTCGGCGGGCTTTTTGTTCGTAACGATCCTTGGACTGCGGTGCTTCGCACCTTCGCTCAGGATGACACTACGGATTGCTGGGGGTTTGTGGGTTGCCTGCGAACGGGCCGAACGGTCTGAATGAATACTGCGATCCGTACGGCGTTCCGTTTCCGAGGACGAAGTTGTAGCCCGGCGTCGACGGGTAGCCGTTGTTGCCCGGAATATTGTTATGGAACACCGGGCCGTTGCCGACGCTTCCCGCCTTCGCGAGTGTGTAGATCAAGAAGTTCACGTTGCCTTGGCGGCCGCTGCCGAGCGATTGTTGTTGCACCGCTTGCAGTCCCGCGAAATCCGGAGACGACAGGCTCGTTCCGATGAACCCGAAGAGTCCGCCGTCGAACACGACAACATCGAAGCTGCGATCCGGTCCGCACGGCGTAACCGCACCGATCGGACATCCACCCATGTGCAATGAAACGTCGGGCACCGATCGCGTCGCCGAGTGCGTATTGACGATGTATTGATACGCGGGTTTCGGCCAGATCGCGCTCTTACCGCCGGCTGAGCCCCACGTGTTACCGGAGGCGCCGAACGGCCCTTGCCCCGGCTTCATCGGATCGAGGAACGCATTCTCACGCACGTAGCTTGACCGCAGGGATCCCTTGATCGTCGTCGTGACGAGATTCGTGCCGCCCACGCCGGTGACCGCGGGGTCGCTCGCGAGGTTGTTCACGCCGATGACGGCGGTGCTGAGGTTCGGACTCCAGCAGTCTTTCGCGCCCCAATCGCCGGATGAGTTAAAGAACGTGATGCCCTGCGAATTCCCTTGCAAGAACAACTCGTGGAACACGCGCAGGATTCCGGTAAAGTCGACGCCGCCGTTCCAAGGCGGGGTGTAGAACAGTTCGCAACTGCCGAACGATGTGTTGACGATGTCAACGTTGTTGTCTTCGTCGATGGAGACGTACATCGCGGCGAACGTTGCATCCGTATCATCCGGCCCGCCGTAGACGATGAGTCTCGCGCCCGGCGCGGAGCCGCCGGCTTGTTGAATGTCCGCGGTAATTTCAGCAGAGTCGCTGCTGTTCGGGTTGAACTTCGCCGGTCCGCCGGAAACCGGACGCAGCGTGACGGACGGCGGCGCCAGGTGCTCGTGCGCAAAATACTCGCGATAATCGCTGACGAGGAAGTTGCTCGTAGCGACGATGCCGATCGTTCTACCGGCGCCGCGCGAGATCGCGTACGACGGATAGAGATAGGCTTGTTTGAGATCATCGAACCAGTACGGGCCAATCGGACTGTAGCGATTCTCCGGTATCGGCGTCGCGCTGGTTTTATAAATTTGCGGCATAATGGGGTGCGTGTATCCAAGTCCCACAACTTGCGCGTTGACTTTCGTCAACGCGGCGGGAAGGATAGGCGCGCGATCCGTCACGAGCGTCGGCGATGCCGCGCTGCCGGGTGTCGTCGTCGTGAGTGCGGTGCGTAAATGAACGCCGAACGTCCGCTCGACAACGGCCTGTGGAGCATCGGCGAAGACACCTTGTGAGGTGATCTGCGTCGTGAAGCCGGCACTGCGAAGCGCAAGCGCCGCGCTTTGTAAGTCTTGTGTGCGCGGGCCGTACGATTCTCGGAATTGTTGCGGCGTGAGCCACCGGTGATACTCGGGCGATCCCTCGGTGCTCTGCTGCTGAATTAAATGCTCGAGTTCCGATTCGTTGCGCAACGGCAGATGGATGAACGTACGTATGCCGTTTGGAACGGTTTGCGCAGGCGCTGATTCATACACGTTTGCCTGGGCTGCCGTCATCGGTGTGGTGTTTGCGTTGGTGGGGTTTTCGTTATTGGAAGTCGATGGAACCGTATTTGATGCGCCGCCTCCGCCATTGCACGCTGCTAAAACGAGAAGCGACGAAACTGCAAGCACGGTCCCCAAGCGATGTGACATGAGTGAACCTCGCTGCAAAGACGTGAATGCTTCAAGTAGAGCAAAACACTTCGCGAGTTAAAATAACCGACGGCACGATTGGGCGTGACGGCTCGGCGAGGATGAGATTATCACTTCCACGTGTTGCGAGAGACGCGGCGAGAGAAACACTGACGCCCTTTGCCGTGCTGCGTATAGGGGAGGTAGATGTTTCCTTCGGCCGGCGCGTTGAACGTTACGCACAAGCGGTACGTGAAGCGGCCGGTACGAGTGTACTCGAGCCGCTTCCCCGTTTCCGGATCGGTTTTTGCAATGTCGGATGGCAATTGCGCCGGCAACGGATCGTGTTCTCCGTAGTGGTTTGCGATCGCCGTCGTCATCTCGTCGAGCAGTTCAACGCGCCGCCGGTCGAACGCGAGCTCGCGCTGATGTTGCGGCGATCCCGTCAGCCGCAGCGCGAGCGCGACTGCGGCGACGACGAAGACCGTTGCCAGCGCGAGCGGGAGCGCCGTTCTCACGCGAATGCCTTCGGTGGGTCGATCGTGCTGAGATAGTAACCGAAGACGCCGCCGCCCAAGACCAACAAGAGGATTTCATCAAGGATAAACCGCGTCGTCAGTTCTCCGCGGAGGAATGCGTTGATGAAGAACACGCCGTCGCCGATGACGACGATCGCGGCGATCACGAGCGCGATGTACGTCAACCAGTTGCGAACGCCGGAATCGTACATCTCGGGACGTTGCGCGAGCGCCTTACCGATGAGCATGTGGACGAATGCGAAGATTGGGAAGGCAACGCCGATCGTCGCGATCTGCCATGACAGTTGCTCGATAAGCGGGATACTGTAGCGATACGTGTCCGCCGCATCCGGAAACCAGTGCGCGATGAGCGTGTAGCCGATCTGGCCGAGCGCCGTGATCCAGAACGCGAGCGTGATGAAGTTGAGGAGATAGTAAAACGCCTCGCGTGCGTATTCCGACCCTTGCGGGCGTGCCGGTACGGCGATTCCGAGCGCTTCGGAGTAATGGCGGCCGAGGAGCCGCAGCGCGCGGCGCTCCGACCAACCGGCATTGCGTAGCAGAGCGAGGATCGTGTCATCGTTGAGGCCGTGGCTCTTCGCCGACCCGACGAACGACGCGGCCTCGATGTCAGAAGCTGAAGTACTCATGGGCCGATGATAGGCCCGGCGCTCCTACCGCAGCGTCCGTGAAACTACGGAAAGTCTTTCATGGACGTCATGAACGGCGGACGTTTGGACGAGGCGGCGCACGCGTTCGCGTCGAGCGCCTTTGCGTTGCGTGTGCGAACGAACTGCACGATCAAATCGTCCTCACAAGCGAGTTCCTGGTCGTGCCCGGCATGCGGAATGATGATTTGGTGGCCGTTCGGGAGATACCGCAACGCTTCTCGGCCGAGCTCGGGCGGCGTTGCCGGATCGTCTTGACCCGACGTCATGAGGATCGGCACCGTGCTCCGCACGGGCGTCTGGTAGCTGGAAGAGACCGGCTTCACATTCCAAATCGAGCACGCGTGTTGCTGCGCGCGAACGCGCGTGTCACCGATGAATGAACCGGCGGAAGCCTTCGCGATTTGCGCTTCTGTGATGAACGGAATATCTTCGGCGCACGTAACGGAGAGGTTCAGACCGATACTCTGCCCGCGCCAGATACCATCCGTCCAGACTTCAATGGCGCGGCCGACGGGCACGTAATTACGCTGATACGCTTGTTCGATGATATAGGGAACGTACGCCGCTGCATCGCTCTCGTACAGCATGTCACGCATACGATCCGCGAAAACTTCCTTCGACAGCAGCACGCTCTGCCTGCGCTTCGTTCCCGGATTTACGATCGTAACGGCGATCGGTCCGCGATCGAAGCCGTGAACGACCGCGTTGAAGTGCGCCGAGAATTGCGGGAAGTGTGAATGACAGACGGCATCTTTCGAGCAGTCTGCGATGAGATCGTCCATTGCCTTCTGTCCGCCGCTCGCCATCTGCAGCGGGAGGATGAGAAAGCCGGTCGGCATGACGCCTTCCAGCACCATGCTTTCAACGTGCGCAGGGAACCGCCGCGCGTAGTCGAGGTACAACTGCGTTCCGTATGAGCCGCCGTAGAATACCACTTTCGGGTAGTGCAGTGCCGCCCGGATGTCATCGATGTCGGCGACGGTAAGATCCGTCGTGTACATGCTCAGATCGGCTGACTTGGAAAGCTGTGCTCTGCATTGACGTAGCAACTGATCCGGCCAAAGCTGTTTGTAATAGTAGTCCGGGTGATTCTTGGGGAAGAGATCGCATTGCAGTGCGTGGGACGCTCCCGTGCCGCGATTGTCGATGAAGACGAGATCGTACGAGGCGCGCAGCTTCGCGATCGGTTTGAGGAATTCGCCGGTCGCGAGGGCCGCCGCGTAGCTCTGCGTGTCAACCCCTGGTCCTCCGGGATTGAAGAAGAGCGCGCGGTTCGTCCGGTGCTCGGCATCGACTTCGGTAAAGTGTATTTCGATCGTTCGTCCGGCCCGCGCGTCACGATTTTCGTAGACGCGTAACGTCCCGCAGTGCGCCGGAAGCTTGCTCTTGCCGACGGTACACGCGCGCAGATGCAGCGGTGAATCGAGCGGCGCGGCGCCGAGCGCGCAAAGCGCAAGCAGGGATACGAAGATTGCAAAGATTGCTCGCATAGAAGCTACTTGCACGAGACATGGGCGTCCGCCTACTCCGGCAGCCTTCAAGAATCTTGACTTAACGTCAATCGACGTTAACGGATTGACGCGCGCGAGGAACCGCATACTAAAATCCGCTGCACATAGGGCAATTACTGCCTCACCGGGTGTGGTGACGCAGGCGACAATTTCGGCGAGTTCCGGCTCACGCAGAGCGCGAAAACGAGCGTCGCGCGGATTACGATCGACGTCCCCCAAAATCCAAGCATCACGCAGAGCGGATACGGGAGAAACGGTGAGTCTCGCCGGGATCAACGATATGAACCAGGCCGTAATGGTGTACAGCGCGTCGGGAAACGGTTCGAGCTGCGCGGGACCTCCGCGTCCGACGATCGTTACGGCGAGTGACGTCGACGCTTCGTCGACCGCAGCGTACAGTTTCTAGTGCAGGACGAACGCGACGACCGCGCCGCAGAGCGTCGCCGCGAAGTTTACCGCGTCGTTTTCGAACCACCCTAGTCCGCGCCGTAACTCCGTCGGCGTTCCGCAGGCGTGTGGATTGGTTTCGCATTCGCGCGCGCATGACGGGCAATAACGTAACGACTGCGCGGTTGCGCCGAGAACGGAATCGAGAAACGCGCCCGCGATGCCCGCGATTGCAACGGGTACAAGCGGCGCTAGGTGTAGCACTGCGGCGACGGCCGCTACAACAAACGCACCGGCGATTTCTGCGATCGTCCCTTGCCACGTAATGCCGCCGGAAAGACCCGCGGGGACCGGCCGTAGCGTCAGGATCGAGCGCGGTGTGCCGCGCGCAAGTGTCCCGATCTCGGTGCCCCATGTGTCCGCGGACGCGGCAGCAAAGCCGCCGGCAAACGCAGCGAGCATTGCGCTTCCGAAGCGCGGTGCGAGGAGCACGGCGAGCGCGGCGATTCCGCCGTTGGCCGCAACTTGCCACGCATCGCGCGCGCCCTGTTTTCCGACGTCGACGAGTTCGCGTTTGCGGCGTTTGCCGATGCGCGAGAGCAACGTGGATGGAATGAAGAACGCAAAGAGGACGAGCGCTGCAGTCCATCCGCCGATGCTAAACGTAGCGGCGCCCACTATAAACGCGGCAATCGCGCCACTTGCGGTGAGCGCGTGCGCGCGATACGCCGCGAACGCGACGACCAGCGCGAGAGCGCACCCGATCAGCGCTTGCACTCAGAGCCTATGCAAAGAGCGCTATGTGCGCTTCGAGCGCGTCGAGAAGGCCTTCGGTGGTAAAGATGTCCGCGACGACGTCGACGTGCAGGCCGGCGGTTTCGGCGGCCTCCGCGGTAATCGGGCCGATGCATGCGACGAGTTTTCCGCGCGCTGCGGCAATCGCCGGCTGGTCGCCGCCGAGCAGTTCGACGAATCCGCGAACGGTGCTCGCGCTTGTGAACGTTAGAATATCCGCGCGCGCGACTTTTTCCGGCAACTCCGGATCGACGTCGAAAATCGTCTTGTACGCAGGAACGATGGTTACGACGCGTCCGGCGTCTTCGAGCATTTCAGGAAGCACATCGCGCGCTTCTTGCGCGCGGTAAATCAGAATCCGTTCGCCGTCGCGCGTGGCCTCGATCAAGGATCGCGCGACTTCTTCGCTGATGTACGCGGCGGGGACGAGATCCGCGCGAATGCCATAGTCGCGCAGCCGCTCGGCGGTTTTCGCACCGATCGCGGCGACCTTCGTTGCTCCGACATATCGAGCATCCGCATCCAGCGACGTCAGACGATCGAAGAATGCGTCGACCCCATTCTGCGACGTGAAGACGATCCACGCGTACTCCGCCAACTTGTCGATTGCGTGGTGCGATGCATGCACGTCATCCGGCGGCACGATCGCGATCGTCGAGGCAAGAATTGGTTCCACGCCGCGCGCATACAGCGCGCGCGCGAATTGATCCGCTTGATGTGCGGGGCGCGTAACCAGCACGCGCTTGCCGAAGAGCGGCGTGCGATCGAACCACCGAAGTTCCTCGCGCAAGCTTACGACGTCGCCGACGATCACGATGGCCGGTGCTTCTAGCCCGCTCGCGCGCACGATCTCGGCGATGGTTTCGAGCGTTCCGACGGCCGTACGCTGCGTCGGGCGCGTGCCGTCTTGAATCACCGCAACGGGTGTGCGCGAAGGTAAGCCGTGTTCGACCAATCGTTGCGCGATCGGCTCGAGATTGCTCATGGCCATGAGCAGCACCAGCGTACGATGCGGATCGGCGAGCTTCGCCCAATCGATCGTCGAAACGGTCTTCGCCGGATCTTCGTGTCCGGTGAGCACGGTGAACGCCGTGTTGAAGTCGCGATGGGTCACGGGGATGCCCGCGTATGCCGGCGCCGCTATCGCCGACGTAATACCCGGCACGATTTCGAACGGGATGCCGGCTTGGTGCAGCCGTTGCGCCTCTTCACCGCCGCGTCCGAACACGAACGGATCGCCGCCTTTTAAGCGCACGACGGTTTTTCCCTCGCGCGCTTTTTCAATCATAAGCGTTTCGATCTGTTCTTGCGGCATTGCATGATTGCCGCCGCGTTTGCCGACGAAAATCCGCTCGCATGTTGCCGGTACCATGCCGACGATGGCATCGCTCGCGAGCGCGTCGTACAGCAATACATCCGCGCGCGCTAATGCGGACGCTGCTCGAAGAGTGAGGAGGCCGGGATCGCCAGGTCCCGCACCGATGAGATAAACCAGTGCGTTATTCATCGCCGGCGTCCGCGAGTTGCGGATGCGGCATGAGTTCGGCGATGCGCTCGGCGAGATTCAATTCGAAGAGTTCGTTCAACATGCGGGCATGCATGAGCGCCTCGGCATGATTGCTCGTCGCTTTCTCGCGGATCTTCGTCACGACGGAGTGCAGCAGCTTCGAGACGATCGTCATCGACATGCCGGTGACGAGCATCTTTTCTCGTTCGCTCAATTCGGGGCAGCGCGAGAGAAGCCGCTCCAATTCCTTCACACGAATCGCCTCGGCCTTTTGCGTGAGCGACGCAATGACCGGAACCGCAAGACGCGAGCGGTACCATGCGCTGAACCGGTCGATAAACTCGTCGATGATCTCTTCGACTGCCGGAATCGCCTCGCGCCGCACGTCGAGCTTCTCGTCGACGACGGTCTTCAATCCGTCGATGTCGACGAGTGAAACGTTCGGAATCGTTGCAACGGCCGGATCGGCGTCGCGCGGTACGGCGATGTCGATAATAAAGAGCGGACGATCGGGACGCTGCGCCATCGCGCGCACGATGTGGTCGTGCGTGACGACGAAGTGCGAGGCACCGGTTGAGGTGACGACGATATCTGCGGCGGCGAGCGCATCGACCAGACCCGGCATCTCGACCGCCTCACCGAAACCAACTTCGGCAATTAATTCTTGCGCACGGGAGATGCTGCGATTCGTGACGATGAGATGGTCGGCGCCTTCTTGGCGCAGACGGCGAACGGCCGTGCGTCCCATCTTCCCCGCGCCGATGACGACAACCGATTTACCGTCGAGCGCACCGAGGCGCGCCTTTGCCGCTTCGATCGCCGCAGTTGCAATCGACGCCGACTCATCGCCGATCGACGTCTGCGTGCGCGCGTGTTTGCCGGCGTTGAGCGCCTCGCGGAAGAGGCGGTGCAGCGTGTGTCCGAGCGACTTTGCTTGCTGCGCTTCGATGTATGCGTCTTTGACTTGTCCGAGAATCTCGGCTTCGCCGATCAACATCGAGTCGAGACCGGTTGAGACGCGAAAGAGATGTTCGATGGCTTGGCGTCCGAGCAGCGTGTAGAGATACGAATCCAGGTCGTACCGTTCGCGTGCCGCGCCGTGGCCGAAGTTCGAAAGGAAGCTGCGCAGTTGTGAGACGCCCGCTTCGTAATCGTCGATCTCAGCGTAGATCTCGAGCCGTCCGCAGGTTTGCAGCATCACGGCTTCTTTCACCGCTTCGTAATCGAGCAGTGCCGTCAAAGCTTCGACGACGCGCGAGGACGGAAACGCGTGACGCTCGCGCACTTCAACCGGCGCGGTGTGGTGGGAGAGCCCCATGCAGACTAAAGGCACTACGCTTGTGCCTCGTCGACGGAATCCATGGCCGTTAGCCAATGCGTGAGAATCGACATTTCACCCGCGAGGTCGATGTTGCGCACGATCACCGGTTCGCGCAGATGCAGCGTCGTCGGCGCAAAGTTCAGGAGGGCGCGAACGCCGGCAGCCGCCAAACGGTGCGCGCTCGCTTGCGCGGCGGCAGCGGGGACTGCGATTACGCCGATGTTGCAGCCGGCGTCCTGCACGATGCGTTCCATATCCGTAATGTCAGAGACAACAATATCCTGCCACGTGGTTCCGATGACGTCCTTGGAGCGATCAAAGATTGCTGTGATTTTAAACCGCGACTCTCTCGAAGTTATGAACGTTGCGAGAGCGTGACCTAAGTAGCCGAACCCCACGATCGCAACGCGCCAGTCGTGCTCCAATCCTAGAACCCAGGCGAGCTGTTCCACAAGCGGATTAATCGCATAGCCTTGACCGCGGCGCCCGAGCGCGCCGAGCGTTGAAAGGTCCTTGCGAATCTGGGAATTCGTGATCGTATGTCCCAGCATGGCGGCCAGGCCGTGCGACGTAATCGTCGTCTTCCCGGCAGCTTGCGCTTCCCGCAGTGCCCGGTGATAGGCATACAGCCGCGGGATCGCGGGATCGATCATTTAGATCGTGCCTACACGGGCGCGAATTTCGGAGAGCGTTGCGTCGGCTGCGGCAAGCGTGCGCTCGATGTCACGCGTCGTATGCGCCGTTGAGACGAAGCCGGCTTCGAACTGCGAGGGAGCCAGATACACGCCGCGCTCGAGCATGCCATGGAAAAACTTCCCGTAGAGGGCGGTGTCGGACGTCATCGCGGTCTCCAAATCGCGAACCGGTCCGTCCGTGAAGAAGAATCCGAACATCGAACCGGCGTACGCCGTTACGTGGGGAACGTCGTGCTTCGCGAAAATCTCATGAAGCCCGTCGGTGAGTAAGTGCGTGAGGACCTCGAGCCGCTCGTAAAGGGTGTTGTCGTCGCGCACGAATTTCAGCGTTGCGATGCCCGCTGCCATCGCGAGCGGATTACCTGAAAGCGTTCCCGCGTGGAAGACGGGACCTTCCGGCGTAAGGTAATTCATGATGTCGGCGCGCCCGCCGAATGCGCCGACGGGAAGACCGCCGCCGATGACTTTGCCCAGCGTCGTGAGATCGGGCATGATTCCCGTGCGCTCTTGTACGCCGCCCCGCGCGACGCGAAAGCCGGTCATGACTTCATCGAAGATCAACAGCGCGCGATACTGCGTGCAGAGTTCACGAACGCGCTGTAAATAGCCATCCTCCGGCAGCACCAATCCCATGTTGCCCGCGTACGGCTCGATGATGACGCCCGCGATTTCGTTTCCGTGCTTTTCGAATACGGCGCTCAGTGCGGCTGCATCGTTGTACGGCACGACGATGGTGTCGGCGGCCGTGCTCTTCGGAACGCCGGGAGAGTTCGGAACACCGAGCGTCAACGCGCTCGAACCGGCAGAAATGAGAAACGCGTCGGCCGCACCGTGATAACAGCCGGCGAATTTGACGATGCGTTCGCGGCGCGTGTACCCGCGCGCAAGACGAATCGCGTTCATCGTTGCTTCGGTTCCGCTCGACGTGAAACGCACGCGTTCGATGCTGGGAACCATCGCGACGATCAGTTCTGCGAGTTCACTCTCGGCTTCGGTCGGCGTTCCGAACGAACTTCCGCGCGCCGCTGCGCTTTGAATCGCTTTGACTACCGCAGGGTGCGCGTGTCCGAGAATCAGCGGTCCCCACGAGAGGACATAGTCGATGAATTCGTTATCGTCGATGTCCGTAATGGCTGAGCCGGCACCGCTCTTCATAAAGACCGGCGAACCGCCCACGGCTTTGAACGCGCGTACGGACGAGTTGACGCCTCCGGGGATCACGTTTTTTGCGCGGGCGAACGCGGAGATTGAACGTTCGAACTTCACGAATTACCTTTGTGTGCCGCCTCTAAATCGGCGGCGGTGTTGATGTTGAGAAAGATATCGGCAGGCAGGGTTACGCGTCGTATGCGCAAGCGTTCGAGCAACGCGTGCATCGATGCGTTGCCTTCGTGCAAAACGTCGTGCCCTTCTCGTTCGAGCGCATCACGGCGGTAGAGCGAGGCAAGCGGTTCGAGCTGCCCGTCGTGTTCGCATACGATCGCTTCGTCCTCTTCGCGTCGCGCTTTGAGTAGCGCATCGAGCACTTGCGGCGTGACGTGCGGCGCATCGCCCGCAACGGCGAAGATCCACGGTGTATCGAGCTCGCTGCATGCCGAAAGCAATCCCGCAAGCGGGCCGCGCCCCGGGTAGCGGTCGACGACGAACGGACAGTCGAGAATCGCATCGAGCTCGGGCGTAAAACTGCCCGCAACGGCTATAACGACCGGAGCTGCATTTACAAGATTGTGGTACACGTGCGCGAGCAGCGGTTCACCGCCGACGTCGCGTTCCAGCTTTCCCGGAAGACGGCTCGCGCGTCCGCCGGCTAGAATGACGGTCGTAACATTATCGGGCACCATGCCGCTTCGCATACTCCTTTGCAAAGTATGTGATGATGACGTCCGCACCCGCTCGAACGAAGGACACGAGCAATTCATCGACCGTGCGTTCGGCCTCGAGCCACCCGTTTGCAATTGCCGCCTGTACCATCGAATATTCGCCGCTCACATTGTAAACGGCAACGGGCACGTCAAAGTTCTCGCGAGCCGCTCGCACGATGTCGAGATACGGCAAGCCCGGCTTGACCATGATGAAATCCGCGCCTTCTTCGATATCCAGCGCCATTTCGCGCAGCGCTTCCCGGGCGTTGGGCGGATCCATTTGATACGTGCGGCGGTCACCGAATTGCGGCGTGGAATCGGCCGCCTCGCGGAACGGGCCGTAGAACGCCGAGGCGTACTT
Source organism: uncultured bacterium (assembly GCA_964648945.1). GTDB lineage: Bacteria > Vulcanimicrobiota > Vulcanimicrobiia > Vulcanimicrobiales > Vulcanimicrobiaceae > JAMXLG01. Next base: position 44,190 of record CAZYLU010000009.1, read on the forward strand.
TGCACTGTACGCCATGATCGCGACGTCTTCGAACGAGCGCGCGTCGAGCGCGCTGCGAATGGCTTCGACACGGCCATCCATCATATCCGAGGGCGCGATCACGTCGACGCCTGCTTGCGCGTACGTCACGGCGGTTCTCACGAGCAGCGCAACCGTTGCGTCGTTATCGACGTCGCCTCGATCGTTGATGATGCCGCAATGTCCGTGATCGGTATATTCGCAGTTGCACAGATCGGCGATGACATACATCTGGGGTACGGCGGATTTTATTTCACGAATCGCTTGCTGCACCACGCCGTTGGGATCGTAATTGCTCGATGCAACCGCGTCTTTAAATTCCGGAATGCCGAAGAGCAAGACGCTGCGCACGCCGAGATCGAACAGTTCGCGCGCTTCGGTAACAGCGCCCTCGACCGTATAGCGCGAAACGCCGGGCATCGACGAGATTGGGCCTGCGTCGGAGGCGCGCGCAACCACGAAGAGCGGCTGCACGAGGCGGTCGATACGCACGTCGTGTTCGCGCACGAGCGATCGAACGGCCGGCGTGCGGCGAAGACGGCGTGGGCGAATGTTCATCGGTCGAGCTGCTCCGCAATCATAGCGACGAATGCGTCGATCGACGCATCGCCGGAAACAAAATCTGGTTCGAAGCCCGCTTCGCGCGCGGCGGCGCCGGACTGCGGCCCCATCGCGGCAACGCGCGGACGGCGCTCGTAACCGCGCAGGACATCCAAATAGTTTCGCGCCGCATCAACCGAACCGCTCGACGGAAAGACGAGCAGATCCGGAATGCGCTCTTGCGGATCGGGTCCGTCCTCGCCTTCGCGCACTTCAACGACCTCGACGCCGCGCACGCGCAGCTCGGCTGCGATACGGCTTGGACGATCCTGCGTTCGCGGTAAGACGACGAGTTTTGGACGCACGCGTTCAAGCGATGCGGAGAGCAACTGCGCAAGCTCGATTCCGGCGCTTCGCGCAGCGTGCGGTGAAACGTCTGCGGCTACGCGCTCGCGAAGCACGAGGTTGCGATCGATCACGGCATAGGCGCCGTCGAGCAGCAGGCGGCCGTTGAGAATGCGTGCGTGAATGCCCAGCGGAGCATTGCAACCGGCACGCAGTTCGCGCAGCGCGGCGCGCTCGGCGATGACGCAAATCTCCGTATCCGTGTCGTTGACCGCCTCATGGAGACGCCGCCCAAGTTCGGTTTTGACGGTGAGCGTTTCGATCGCGAGCGCTCCTTGGCCCACCGCCGGAACGATGACGTCGGCTGCAAACGGTACCGTGTGTGTCGCGCGCACGTTGAGCCGGTGCAGACCCGCCATCGCCAGTACGATCGCGTCGTATTGCCCGTCGCGCAACTTGCGCAAACGTGTGTCGACGTTTCCGCGCACGTCTTCATAACGAAGATCGGGACGCTCCGCTTGTAAGAGCGCACGTCGCCGCAGGCTCGACGTTCCGACAACCGATCCACTGGGCAGTTCCTCGAAACGGGCGAAACGTTCGCTGCAAAAAGCATCGCGCGGATCTTCGCGACGTGAGATCGCGGCAAGCGTCATGTCGGACGGGAGCAACGCGGGAAGATCTTTGCACGAATGCACCGCATAATCGGCGCGGCCGTCACGCAACGCAAGCTCTAACTCTTTCACCCAGACGTTGACGCTGCCGATGTCGGCGATCGGACGGTCTTGCACGCGGTCGCCGGTCGTTGTTACGTTGAGCATCGTTGTCGCGATGCCGCGTTCGGCCAGACGCGCTGCCACGTACCGGCTTTGTGTCATCGCAAGCGCACTGCCGCGCGTGGCGCAGACCGCACTCTGCGTCGTCGCGTGCTCCCCGCCGCTACGCATGTGCGCGATGGCTTCTTCGATCTCGTGCTCCGCTTCCACGGGATTCATCGCGGCGAGTTCATCGATCGGACGCTCCGCCATCTCGCGCATCACCGCGATACGTTCCTCTTCACCCAGTACGGTGCGCGCGTAGACACGCATCCGCGCGAGCGTTCGCGCTGCAGCGTCGTATTCGGGGCCGAATCGTTCGCTGATCTCGCGTGAAAGACGTTTCGAAAACGCCGGCGTGCTGCCGCCCGAGTCAACGCTGAACGTCAAGTCACCGACGCGGACCGTCGCCTGCATCGTGAAATCGCCGCGGGCCGGATCGCTTGCATCGGTCGCGAGCACGCGCGCATCATGCGCGTCCGCTACGACGGCTGCGTTGACGGCGGCGTCATCGGTGGCAGCGATAACGAGATCCACGTCGTCGAGATCGCCCGCAACGTACCGGCGCTCGATGCAACGCCCGCCGCGAACCTCGACGAGCGTGCGAAGGCGCACGTCGATCACCGGGGCGACGACGTGAAGCGTCAAGCCGGCGTCTAGAAGCGTTTCGGCTTTGCGCAGGGCGACGTCTCCACCGCCAACGACAAGCGCGCGGCGGCCTTCACACCGCAAGGCAATCGACAGCATGGGCTTTTAGGAGTTTGTCTGCCCGTACCGCATTCCCGTCTTCGCGTTGCCTTTTGCCCAAATCCGTCGTTGCTCTTCGGTCACGAAGCTACGGCTTCGCTCCCTCATCGCGCCTCGGCTTTGGGCAAAATGCAACACGAATACGGAAATGGGCACGGGCAGACAAACTCCCGGATGAGTTCCTCATCTACGTGCCAAACACCGTCCGCCTATATGGAGAGACCCGCGCGTGCGGCTTTTGTCGGTGCCATCATCGCTGCGCTTATTACGCTCCCCGGCCTTGGCGTTGGGACGCTATGGGACAACAGTGAAACCGCCTACGGGGAGGTCGCTCGTGAGGTGCTCCTTACGCACGACTGGGTCGTGATGCATCTCAACGGCGCCCCGTGGTTCGTTCAGCCGCCGCTCTATTTTTGGATTGCGGCGCTTTGCGTGAAGGCGCTGGGGCTCTCGGCATTTGCGCTGCGGCTGCCGTCGGCGATTGCGACGATTCTGATGGGTGCGATGACCGGCTATGCCGTGTCACGTCAAGCGGGGACGCGCATCGGCGTGTACGCGAGTATCGTCCTCTCCAGTTGTTTGATGCAGGCCGTGATCGGACGGCTTGCAATTATGGACGCCTTGCTTGATCTCGCCGTCGCACTTACGGTGTTCTGGTGGTTCCGCTCGCTCGAGACCGGACGAAACCGGTATTTCATCTATGGCTGGATCGCCGCCGGATTTGGATTTCTTGCGAAGGGGCCGGTCGCGCCGGTCGTTGCGCTGCTCGTGATCGTTCCTTTTGCTCTGTGGAACCGGCGTGAGGAGCCGACGTATCTTCCGACGTGGCGCGGCTGGATCGGCGGTTTGCTCGCGGCAGCGGCGATCATTGCGCCCTGGCTTTTTGCAATCGGCGTTCATTCCGGGCCGGCGGCGCTCGTGCAGCTTCTCGGGCATTACACGATCGGACGCTACACGGGCGTCATCGAGAATCAGTCGGGCCCGGTCTGGTATTACGTTCCCGTCGTGATTCTCGGATTTTTCCCGTGGATTGCGTTCTTGCCGATGGCGATCGTATACGGCGTGCGATCGCTGCGATCGCATGCAACGCCGAACAATATCGCACGGCTGTGGCGGCTGGCGTTTACGTGGATCGTCGTCCCCTTCATATTCTTCAGCTTTGCGAAAACGAAACTGCCGAACTACATCGCGCTCGAGGTTCCGGCGCTCGCCTTGATCGTCGCACTGTATTTCGACGCCGTGTTGCGCAAGGGAGCGAGCCGCTCGATCGTCGTGTCGGCGGCGAGCGTTCCGATCTTCATCGGGATGGTCGCGTTTGCGATCGTGCTTTTCGTTCGCGACAATAAGCTCACCGCCGCCACACTGAGCGTTGCGCCCGATTTGATGGAGATGGGCCTTTCCATCTTCATCGGCTCGGTGATCACGACGCTGCTGCTCCTGCGGCGTTCGACCGTCAACATCGCACCGTATGCGCTCGGTGCGGCGACGCTCGTCGCCGTCGACATTCTTGCAATCGTCGCGCTTCCGCATGCCGAGCAGTTCAAGCCGGTCCCGAAACTTGCGCGCATCATCGACTCGCGACGTCAGCCCGGTGACGTGGTTGCCATTCAGAGTTTCCGTGGCGCAAACGCGCTTCTCTTTTACACCATGCCGCCGGTCTACGCGCTCGCTCCACCCGGTTCTGATTCTCCCGACGAAGGACAACCGGCGCGCGACGTGATCTGCACGCATTCTCGCGTGTGGCTCGTTGCACCCAAGCACCAGGTGCCGGCCGACCCGACGTACGGACGCACGCGCACGATGATCGATACGAACGGCAGCGGCGCGTTGTATTTAATCGACGGCCCGCCGTGTCATGGCGCTTGATGCCGGCCGCGAACTCCTGATCCTCGGTTTTCTGCGGCGAGGTCCGCTCTCCGCGTACGAGATTACACGCGCGGTAAAGATGCACGGCTCGCTCTATCGGTCGCTTGCGCGCGGCAATATCTACGAACAACTCTCGCAGCTCGAGCATGCCGGCATGATCGTTGCTCGTACCGAAGCCGCGGCGCGAGGACCACGCAAAACCAAGACGGTGTATCAACTAGCGGCGAGCGGGCGGCGGCGCTTCGATATGGTGATGGCGTCCGTCTTCAACGATCCGCAGGTCGCGGACGCGACCTTCGAAGTTGCGTGCGTCTTGCTCGGCCAGTTTCCACGCGATCGCGCGCGAACGTTCTTGATGCAGCGCCTTGCGGCGCTCACGGCGCATGAAAAACGTCTCGTGCGGCTGTATGGCAAACCCGAAGAACGCAGCGGCGCGGCGCTGCTCGCAATGACGCATGCAACGAGCAAGGTGCAGGCCGATATTGCGTGGACCAAGACCGCGCTTGCCAAGCTCCGCAGTGCGAAATGGAAGCCCGAGTGGGTTTCCGACGACGAGGCTACAGCGCAAAGCCGCCGTTTACAATGACGTGAACGGCAAGTGTGATCGCAAGGACGGCGATCATCGAGAGATGCCACGCACGAAGCGAACGGCGATAGCCGCCGGGATCCTGAAGGCTCGCGCCGACGAACGTCTGCGCACCGAGCGCGAAGAGCGCAACCGTCGCGAATTTTATTCCCGCTACCGGCGTCTCGCGCATGAGCCCCATCGCAAAGAACACATGCGCGCATGCGAACGTCAGCGCGGCGTAGCCGATGATGTAGTGCGGCCGCATGCGTCGCACGAGCGGCGGCGCGTGCGTGAAGCGCCGCAGCGCGATGCCGATTGCAAGCGCGGCGGCGATCGATGCGATCGAGGCCCAGCCGCTTGCCGCGCTTGCATCGGCGAAAAGCATGACTATTGCGTTTTAACGTACGGCGTGATTACGACGAGTTTCGTTGCGTCCGCCGCTTTGGGTTTCGTTGCCACGCCGTAGATAAAGACTACCGCTCCGGGCCGCAGATCGTCGTGCGATCCCATGACGACCGGCAAGTCATTTGCTACGTGAACGGCGACGACGGAACTGCTGACGTGATACTGATTTCCGCTAACTGGATCGAGCACGTGTCCGACGGCGGTCGTTCGCTGCATCTGATCGATTCGTAGAACGAAATGGAGCTGCGTACCCGACGAGCTCTTCGCAATCTCCGCCGCGCTCATTGCCGGCGGATTACTCATGCTCATCTGCGCAACGAGCGTGGCTACAAGAACGAAATGTATCATGACCATACCGTAGCGCGAGCTGCCCGCAAACAGTGCACCCAATCCCCGCTATAATAGTTCGACGCGAAGTAAATCAGCCACAAACGGGCGAAGCCCGGCGTCCCGCGCGGGCGTATTGAAAACATCATGTGGCTCACGCGCGCGTCTCTCGCGCATCCCGTCGCGGTGACGCTCTTCTATCTTGCGATCGCGTTACTGGGCATTGTGTCGTTCGGGATGCTCGGACGAAGCGTGCTCCCCGACATTGCGTTTCCCACGATTGCCGTTACCGCCTCATATCCCGGCGCAGGGCCTCAGGAGATGGAGCGGCTCGTCATCGAACCGCTGGAAGACGCGTTCGATGGACTTGCGGGCGTCGACCGGGTAAGCGCATCAGCGCAAAACGGTTTCGCACAAATCACGGTTCGCTTCCGGTTCGGCGTTTCGTTGCAGAGCGCGCAATCGGACGTGCAGCAAGCTGTGGACGGCGCGCGCGTGAAACTTCCGGTCGATCTTCTGCCCGCGATCGTTGCGCGAGACGATCCCTCGCAGCGTCCCGTGATCGAACTCGCCGTTTCCTCGGCCGCGCTGGACATGCGCTCGCTCTCGACATTGCTCGACCGTTCGATTCTTCCCGCGCTTCGCACGACACCCGGTGTCGGCGTCGTTCGCTCCGGCGGCGAACCGCAACGCGTCTTCACCGTCGTTCCGCGGCTCGAAGCGTTAGCGGCGCTTGGAGCAACGCCGCTCGATGTGTTTCACGCAATGGAAGGCGCGGCGACGCTGTACCCGGGCGGCGATCGATCCTCAGGCGCATCGCAAAATTTCCTCAGTATTCGCGAGGATGCGCGCTCCGTTGCGGATCTGCAATCGCGTAGCGTCGCGGTACCCGGCGGGGCACTGCGCGCCGGCGAAGTTGCACGCGTTATCGACGGATTCGCGGATCCCGTCACGCTCTCGTCGTTCGACGGCGACGATGCGATTGTACTCTACGTCACGAGCGCGCAAGGCGCGCAGGCAGGTGCCACGATCGCATCCGTTCGCGCGACCATCGCACGGCTTCGGCAAGCATTTCCACTCGCGCGGATCGACGAATACCACAGCGACAAGCCCTTTACCGATGCCGCAATCGCGGGCGTGCAGCAGACATTGCTCGAGGGTATCGCGCTGACGATTCTCACCATGCTGCTGTTGTTACACGCGTGGCGCAATGCCGCGGTCGCTGCACTGGCGATTCCGTCGTCGATCCTCGCGACGTTCATCGCCATGCGCGCGCTCGGCTTTTCGATCAACGTGCTCTCGCTCATGGGTCTATCGATGATCGTCGGTATTTTGGTCGACGATTCCATCGTCATCATCGAAGCCATTACGCGGGCGAGCGAGCGCGGATTGAGCGGCGATGACGCGGCACTCGCCGGACGCGGCGAATTAGGCGGCGCGACGATCGCTATCACGCTCGTCGACGTCGTCGTGTTCGCGCCGATCGCCGCAATGGAAGGCATCGTCGGTGAGTTCATGCGCGAGTTTGCGGCGGTGATCGTGATTGCAACCGCGTTCTCGCTCCTCGTCTCGTTCACGCTCACGCCGCTGCTGTGCGCCCGTTGGGCATGCGTTCTCCGCCCGCCTAAACGCCTTCCGTGGACATTGCGCAGCGGTCCGCTGTTCGCCACGTACCGCACCGTACAGATGACGCTGTCCGCAATATCGCGTCTTGAAGAAACGGTCGCGCAGCGGTACGCGTATGCGTGGTTGCCCGCCGCGTGGAACGCTCGCCATTGGGTCATCGCCGGCGCAGTCTTCACGTGCTTTGCGTCGTGCGTACCGCTTGTCACCGGCTCGATCGCCTCAGAGTTTTCGCCGCCCGCAGGCCGCGGCGAGGTGTTGATCGATCTCACCTATCCCGCCGGAACACCGCTGCGAAACACCGACGCCGGTGCCCGAGCGTTTGCCGCGCGGCTGCTGGAGAACGAATCCGTTGCCGACGTCGTCACGACGGCGGGACGCGCGTTTGACGGAACGACCGACGTGCTTGCGAGCAATGTCGCGCAGATCGGCATCGAGCTGCGCGATCAATCTTCGGACGGCATTGCCGTAGCGCGCTATGCCAAGTCTCTCGGGGCCGTCGTGCCGGGCGCGACGATTCTGGAAAGCGGACGCGGCATGGGCGGCGCGGCACCGATTGCGTTTCAGATCGGCGGAGAGGAACGCGCGCTTTCGGTTGCGGCCGCGAACGTCACGGAGCTGATGCGCGAGGATTCCGGGGCGGACGACGTGCGGCGCAGCGACGTCGGCACCGTCCAAAATCTCGACTGGCGAATCGACGACGGACGCGCGCAGTTACTCGACGTCAACGCCGACGACGCTGCGCAAACGGCGCGTATAGCGAGCGCGGGCACGCTGGCGACACGCGTTCGTACGAACGACGGATTGATCGACGTCGTCGTGCGCGCCTCCGCGCCTTCATCGACGGCGCGCGTTCGAAGCCAAAGCGGAATGCTCGTGCCGCTCGCGGATCTCTTGCGGCAAACCGCTCATCCGGAGCCGCTCGTAATTCATCGCGAGAACCGCGCGCGCGTGGTAACCGTAACCGCCAATGCACGCGACGGTATGCCTGCCGGGAGCGTTGCGCGGAATGTCGCTTTGAAACTGAGCGGTGCCCTACCGCCGGGGACGTTCGTGGAACCGCGCGGTGACATCGAGCAGTTTCTCGATGCCGTCTCTGCGATGGGCCGCGCATTCGGCCTTTCGGTGCTCCTCGCGTACGGCGTGCTTGCGATTTTGTATCGCAGCTACACGGTGCCGCTCGTCGTCATGGCGACAGTGCCGCTCGCGTCGATCGGCGCCCTCGGAGCGCTCGCGATCGCGCACCAGCCGCTCAACCTCTACTCGATGCTCGGCATCGTAATGCTCGTCGGCCTCGTTGCAAAGAACGGCATTCTTCTCGTGGAGTTCGCCGAGCGCGCGGTGCGCGGCGGAATGCTGCCGTTTGAAGCGATACAGGGTGCGGCCGAGCGTCGTTTCCGCCCGGTCATGATGACGACGATTGCGATGATCGGGGGGATGCTGCCCCTGGCACTCGGTCATTCTGCAGGCGCTGAATATCGAAAGGCGCTCGGCACGGTCGTTATCGGCGGACTGAGCAGCTCGCTGCTCCTTACGTTCTTCGTCGTGCCGATCGCCTTCGTGTGGATGCACCGCAAGGCGCAGCGTGAAGCTTACGAGGCTCTGCGCCGGTGCGGGAGCATGAAAGCTAGCGGCACGGCGATTGCAACCATGATCGCGCCGAGTAAGAACGTATCGCCGTAAGCGCGCACGGTCGCGATCGACATCGCAAGTTCACTCAACATTGCTTGCGGCGTTCCGGGCGGCAAGTGGAAGAACATCGTGAGCCCGTGCATCTGTTCCAAATATTGTCTGACCGGAATGCGAGACGCGTTGAGCGCCGAGGCAACAGGAATGTAGTCGTTCGAAGAGCGCGCCGTGAGGTATGCCTGACCGACCGCAATGCCGAGACTTCCGCCTACTTGCCACACGGTGTTGAGAATACCGGATGCGCTGCCGGTGCGATGGCGCGGAATATTCGTGAGCGCGGCCGTTGTCAGCGGCGTAAAGAGCAAGCCCAATGCAGCGGTCCGAATGACGTTTGCGATCGCAATATGCCCGAACTCCCAGTCGATGTCGATTCCGGAGAACAAGTACGTGCCGTATGCGGCAACGATCATGCCCGTTACAACGAGAACGCGAGCGCCGATTTTATCGGCAAGGGAACCGGCAATCGGCATCAACACCGACATGGCAAGGCCCGCAGGGAGAAGCACGAGGCCTGATTGCGTGGCATCCCAGCCGAGAATCGTCTGCGTGAAGAGCGGCAGCAAGAAGATCGAAAAGTAATAGCCGGTTCCCAACACGGTACGCAAAAAGACGGCGACCGAAAACGTGCGGTCGCGGAAGAGCGCGAGATCGATCATCGGATGCTCGGTGCGCATCTCGTTCCAAATAAACGCGGCGAACAGAATCGCCGAAGCGATGAACGAGCGCATGATCCACGGGTCGTCCCATCCCAAGCGGTTGCCTTGCGTAAGCGGAATGAGAAACAGCGTGAGCGCCGACGAGAGCGTTGCAAAGCCGACGTAATCGAATGCCGTCTTTACGTGCGTTTGCCGGTCTTCGCTGCCCGGAAGTACACGAACCGCCGCAATCAAACCCGCAATACCGAACGGCACACCGAGCCAAAACACCAATCGCCAATCATCCAGATTGTCGACGATCAGTCCGCTCATCCACGGGCCGAACGCCGGTGCGAGCATCATCCCCATGCCCCACAATCCGAGTGCGCGCCCGCGCTGATTCGGCGGAATGACGTCGGTGATGATCGCCATACCCGTCGGTGAAATGATGCCTCCGCCGACTGCTTGCAGAATGCGAAACATGATGAGCGCACTTGTGCTCCACGACATGCTCGCGCAGATCGAAAAGATCGAGAACATCGCCAGGCCGATGAGAAACATGCGCTTGCGTCCGAACGTGTCCGCCAGCCAACCGGCCAGCGGCATCGTAATCGAATAGCCGAGCATATATCCGGTCACGACCCATTCCATCGTGTCGACGTCCGAACCGAACGATGCGACGAGATTCGGAATGATGACGTTTGCCGTGCTCGAGTAGAGCGGCCCGAGAAAATTCCCGAGCATCACGACGATCACCACGGCCACCGGCGAGACGGCAGCCGCAACAGCCGGTGCCGGCAGCGACGGTTGCGTTACCAGCGGGCGCGAGGGTTTTACGAGGATTGCCAATGTAGTAGGTAATTACTTCGAGAGTCTGTAACTATATTACCACGTGGCATACGAGGTGGTTAAGACGATTCGCGGGCGCCAGTACCGCTATGTAGTGGAAAGCTACCGCGACGCCGAGACGGGCAAGGTCCGCAATAAGTGGCGCTATCTCGGCAAGGCGGATAGCAACCAGCCGCCGATGCGCCGGACGCGGGGGGACGAGACGCGTACGAAGCTCATGGACGCCGTCGAACGGCTGCTGGAGCGTGACAACTGGAGCGACGTCACCGTGCGGAGCATCGCTGCTGAAGCGGGTGTGGCAGAAGCGACGTATTATCGCCACTTTCAATCGCGTTCGGAATTACTGCACGCGTGCGCGGCGCGCGTTCTGGGGCTCTTCGAAGAGCGATTGAAGACGCTGCTCGAGATCGCGCCGACGCGCGACGAAGAACGCGAACGTCTGCGCAGATTAACGGTGCAATCCGTGAGCGAACCTCCGGGTGCCGCGGTCATGTACACGCTTTGGACCGCGGGTGAAACGGGGTCGCTTCGAGGGCAGCGGCAAGCTCACCGCGAGAATGCATTGAGCCGATATCTTCACGAGTTGGTCAATCGCGGATACGTCTCGTTCACCGACGCCGACATCCGCGAGCTCTCACATGCACTCGCATTGCTGCTGCAGTCGTTTTCATACCGCACCGTCATCGAACGCCGTCACCTCAACGAAGGCGAATACGAAGCTGCCGCAACAATCGTCGACCGTTTGGTATTCCGCTCAGTGTCATCCTGAGCGGAGCGC
>CAZYLU010000009.1:55491-102615 GCA_964648945.1 uncultured bacterium
GCGCTCAGGATGACAACTACTTGATGTCGGATTCCTTGACGGCGCTGCCGCTGTTGCCGGGGAGGCCGCTGCGGATGAAGGTGATGACGTCTGCGATGTCTTTCTTCGAGAGCGTTCCCTTCCACGCGGGCATCGGTGCGCTGTAGGTTTGACCGAGTACCGGTTGTCCGTGCAGACCGTTTTCAACGACGTTGATCACGGCTTTCGGATTACCCGTTACGAACGGGTTCTTTACAAGCGGCGGAGCAACGCCGGGCGCGCCTTGCCCAGTCGCGCCATGGCAGCTCGAGCAGTTTTGCGAGAACACGTGTTGTCCCGCCGTAACTTGCGCGCTTGCCGCGCCGCCCGGACCACCAGCTGCGCCAACCGTTTCGCCGGTTCCGTTCGACGTGCCGCCTTCGTTCGGAGGCGGTGCTGCGAGAATTTGGTCTTCCGTTTGCGGCGTAACGCCTGACGCCGCGATGTGCGCTTGAATCGTCGATTGCGCGTAGAACGACAGCGCGACGATACAGACGATCACGACGAGCGTCGTCCACAGGATGCCTGCGCGCGACGCAAAGGAACGCGTGGTGCTGCGATCGAGCCACGGCAGCAGCAGAACGATGATTCCGCCGATCGTCGGAATGATGATGGCGGCGAACAATTCGACCCACGGCGCATTGGCTTGCGAGACGAGGAACGGAATGTGGCTGCCCTGCATGACGACCGGCACGAAGTTCAGCAAGCCGAACAGGAACAAGAAATACCACGCCGGGTACGGCACGAACGCCGCATTCGTCGGATCGGCTTTCGCATCGAGGAACGGCGGTGCGACGAACGCGAAAAAGAGGATGATGAAGAACACCACGAGCGACGCGATGCCGTCCATGAACATCTGATCCGGCCAGAAGCGTCCCGGACGCAATTTACGCGGATCGTCGACGACGGGTCCCGCAGGACCGTTGTGACGGAAGATCGCGAGGTGCGCGCCGACGAGCGCAACGAGCGCTGCCGGCATCAACCACACGTGAAGACCGAAGAAACGATTGATCGTATCGGTGCCCATCGTGCCGCCGCCTTGCGCAATGCCCTGCAGAAGCGCGCCGCCCGGCGGAAGACCGGCGATATTGAGCGAGACTTGTGATGCGAAGTACGCATCCATATCCCAAGGCAACAGATAGCCGGTGAGACCGAGCACGAGCGTAACGATCAGCAACAGTACGCCGACGATCCACTGCAGTTCGCGCGGCGACTTGTACGCACCCCAGATCAACACTTGCAGCAAGTGCAAGAAGACGAGCGCGATCATCGCCGAGGCGCCCCAGTAGTGGAGCGACAGCAAGAAATGCGTGTACGGATTCAGGTAGATCGCGCGCGTCGATTCCCATGCGGTTGCAGCCGACGGTGCGTAGAAGAACGTAAGGAAAATGCCGGTCGTGATCTGCAAGATCATCGCGAACAGCGTCGCGCTGCCGAACACGTACCAATAACTCGCGCCGCCCGGGACGTCTTCCGTGAGGAAGTCCTTCGTCATCGAGATGAAGCCGGTGCGCGACTCAATCCAGTTGAGCATCGGTAATGGTCCCTTCCTTACGACTGATACGAGATGACGATGCGATCCGGAACGCCCGACTGGTAGCGAATCCACATCACGTCAGCCGTGCCGCTTTGCTCTTTGAACGGCAGCGGATCCAATCCGCGCGGCGCCGGACCGGCGAGGTGCTCGCCCTCGAAACTGAATTGTGAACCGTGGCACGGGCATTGAAACCGTGACGCATCGCCGTTCCACACCGGACGGCATCCCAAGTGCGGGCAGATCGGGCTGAAGATGACGAAGTTCATCGTGATCACGTCGTACGGCACGTCAGCCTTGCCGTTCTTGAACAGATCCGGACGTGCGGCTTGAAACTTGTTCGGGTCGGTGACCTTGATGCCCCAAACGTACTCTTCCGTCGATTGCTCCGGCAGATACGAGTCTTTCGACTTCAGTGCGAATGTGAGCTTGACGGGCTTCGTCGTCGCGTCTTGCAGTTGTTTGACTTCATCGGGACTCAAGGGAGCCCAATTTCCCGATCCGCTGCCGCCTTTGGGGATCAACGATCCGATGATCGGAATCGCGAGGCCGAGGCCCACGATACCGCCGACGGCAAGCGTGGCGTTCGCCATAAACTGCCGGCGGCTGATTTCCTCGCCCGAGCCCGGCTCGTCATACGCACTATAAATCTTACGGTGGACGCCTGGCGCGCCCGCCTCCGCTTTGTTCGACAAAACTCGCACTCTCCGGATCGTGTGGAATTGGGACCAATTCACACGCATTGTACGACCGCCCTCTTCTAAGGCGCTACCAAGAAAGTCACGCGCGCCGCTCGAGTGCCGCTTCCACGGCCAAGAGTTTGTCCGGATTTCGCACGACGTAGATTGCGGAAACGGATGTTCCATCGGTTTCCAGGGCGGTTGTCTGTTCGAGACCCTCGTCCGTGAAAAACGCCCATCCCGGCAGGCCGTTGATCGACGTCGGGACGATGGCGCGGAATCGCCCGTAGCCCTTTTTCGCAAGCCCGGTAAGCATTTTCGAGACGCGATCGCGCCCGACCACCGGGTTGATCGCCGCCGGCCTCTTGCCGCCGCCGTCGCTAACGAACCTGACGTTTTCGGTCAACATCGCCATCAGGCCGGAAATGTCGTCGTTGAGTACCGCTGCGCCGAGCTTATCGCGCATCGCTTCGGCATCGGCGCCGCGCGCGATGCGGCGGGGAGCGTCGTTCTGAATTGCAACGCGGGCGCGTGACGCCAACCGGCGCACGCTCTCTTCGCTTCGTCCGAGCGTTTGCGCGATTTCTGCAAACGGTACGTCGAGCGCGTCGTGCAGCAGAAACGCTGCGCGCTCGAGCGGCGAGAGACGCTCGAGCGCGAGCAGGAACGCATACGAAATATCTTCTGCGACGCCGACGACGTGTTCGGGAACGGCACTCTCGTCGACGACCGGTTCGGGAAGCCATGGACCGACGTAGACTTCGCGTTGGCGGGCGCTCGAACGAAGCCGGTCCAGCGAAAGGTTCGTTACGGTCGCGCGCAAGTATTTTCGCGGATCGCGCACGTGCGATGTATCTGCGCGCTGCATGCGCTCGAAGGCATCTTGTACGACGTCCTCCGCGTCGCTCATCGAGCCGAGCATGCGGTACGCGTGACGGATCAGCGTCGCGCGTTCGGTAACGTAGAGTTGTTCGTCGATGCTCATACCGGCTGCGGAACGACCTCGACCTCGCCGACACGAATGCGCGAACATGCGTGACCGGCGCCCAGCGCGTACTTCAAATCGGGATAAAACCGCGACGTAGCAATCCCATACGCAAGCGAGATAATCGCGCGTTTGCCGTAGCGCTTTTGCAGCGCTTCACGGAGCGGCGCATCTTGCCCGTCGCGAGCCAGCACCGAACGCGCGAAATCGTACGCGATACGGACCGGTTCGCTCATCGCGTCGCGATCCCCGGAGAGCACCGCAGCGATTGTCCGTTCCGGGACGCCGGCGCGCAGCGCCATCGATGTCGCGAGTTGCAAGCACGGTCCGCAGTCGCCGCTGCGAACGGCGATCAGTGACGCGGCGTAGTACACATCGAGCGGAACGTCGCGGCGGTATTTCGCCGCCTTCTGAATGCCGGAGATCGCGGCAACCGCTTCGTAGCCGCCGGCATCGAGCATCTCGCGGGCGTAGCTCGTGTCGTAATTCCATTCGCGTTCGAACTTCTCTAGGTAGCGGCGCGCAAACCAAGTAAGCATCGGCAATCCCCTTTCAACTACATGGACGGGATCGGCGCGAGAAACGTGACGTTTGGCCACATTGCGGCGTATGCTTCGCGGTCCTCGGGTTCCGTGAACGCTTGCATGCGGGTTTCGACAAGTTCGCGTCCCCATACGAGCATGCGTTCGCGCTCGGTTTCGTCGCCCAGCGCGGCGGCCGCACGCGAGAGCGTCAAACAGACACGAGCTGGATACTGTTGATCGAGCGGATCGTCTTTCTCGAACGCTTCGAGCAGCTCCGAGGCCGCTGAGGCGACGTTGTTTGTGCTTCCTGCGTCGAGAATCGCGTCGAGATACAGAGCGAGATTGTTGATGAATGATCGCGGCTGCGAACGGACCGCTTCGACGGATTGCTTCAGATGCGCGAATCCCGTGTCGAAATCGCCGCAGGCGCATGCGGCGGCGCCGAGAACGGTCTGCGCGTTCGCTTGGAGCCACGTCTCGCGCGTCGCACTCGCCAAGTCATACGCGCGCTGCGCGCGCTCTTTCGCGCATTCGGCTTCGCCGCGATAGAGCGAGAGCTCCGCAAGATTGACGAGATTGCCGATTGCAAACGTGGTTTCGGTTACTCCGCGCTCTTTCGCCTCACGTTCCACTTCCAGCCATAACCGCTCCGCGCGATCGATGTGTCCTGTCTCGAACTCGATCATTCCGGCATTGCTCTTGGTGATCAGCACGTTCTGCACGTGCCCGCTGCGCTCGTAGAGCTCCAGCGTTCGCGCGTATTCTTCACGTGCCGCGGACGTTTCGTGAAGCTGGTGCTTCACGTACGCAAGATTCGAACGCGCGCGCGCTTCGTCGAAAAGATCGCCGCGCTGCTGTGAGAGCCGCACGACGCGCTCTGCGCTTGCCTTCAAGAGCAGCGGATCGTCCGTGAGCCACGCGCCCGTCATTTCGGAGAGCGCCAAGGCATGCTCTCCGTGAGAACTCGGCTTTCGCGTCAGATACTCGCGGAACGTTGCAAGCAGCGCTTTGGCTTCATCGAAACGCAACTGACGAAACAGCGCTTGCGAGAGCGACCGATAGTAGTTGTGGCGTTGCATCTCATCGTCGAGTTCCCACGGCGTAATCGAGCGCAGCACCTCCTCCGCTCCGGCCGGGTCGGCGGAATAGAGTTTGATGGAAGCGGTGAACAACGCGGATTGATGGATCCAGCGTTTATTATCACAGGCGACTGCGAGTTCACGCAGGCGCGCTGCCTCTGCCGATGCGCGTTCGCGATCGCCTTGCTCGTTGTAGAAATCGAGGGATGCTCCGATTGCTTCGAGCTGTTCGTTGCTGCTGAGCGTTTGCGCGAGCGGATGAAGCTCATCGAGAAGCGCCGGTATCTCGTGTGTCGCCCCGCTTCGACTCATGCTTTTGACGATCAAGAGAAGCGCGGTAAACCGCTCGCGCTGCGTCGGCTCGAGTGCGAGTACGCGCTGCGCATGCCGCTGTGTATCCGAGCGCGCGAGCATCGCGAGCGCGGCGTCCGCCGCGCGAAGCAGGCTGACGCGCGCGCGTTCCCGTTCACCCGCTCGCAGCCAATGCTCGGCGATGAGCGCGTAGCCGTGACCGTATTCGGCGCGCGTGAGCGTTAGAATCGTTGCCGCCCGGCGATGCCGGTCGGGGCGTACCTGCGGGTCCGTCGCGTCGTAGAGTGCTTTGGCGATCAGCGCATGCGTGAAACTGTATTCGAACGACGATCCGCCGCGTGATGTGAGAAAGTACCGGTCGACGAGCGTTGCGATCGCAACACCGGCGTCCGATTCGCTGCACCGCGCGACTTCAGCGATCTCTTCGACTGTAAATGTATCGCCGATTGTTGCCGCGACGTCGGCAACGAGGCGCACATCCGGCGATAGTGTTGACGCACGAGCGAGGAGCGCGTCTTCCAGTGTTACAAAGCCGTCGCGATCGTTGCTCTCGCTGCGCGCGTGCAACAACTGCCAGGTAAAGAGCGGATTGCCCGCGGACGACGCAAAGACGTCGCTCGCGGCATCGGCCGGTTCACCGAGCAGTTCGAGGAGTTTGCGAACGTCGTCGAGTGCGAGCGGAGCGAGGGTGAGCTGCGTTGCGCGCGATGCGCGCGCAAGTCGCCGGCGTACGGCGCGCAATGACGTATCCGATTGAAGGTCCGTGCTGCGATACGTGGCGACGAGCAGAATCGGAAGACCGGCTATACGGTCCGCGAGCGATTCGAATAGCGCGATCGTTCCGTCGTGTGCGAGGTGAAGGTCTTCGAAGACGATCGCGAGCGGTCGAGCGCGAGATGCAAATGCAAAAGCACGCACCAGCGCTTCTTGTAAGCGCAGATCGGAGTGCTCGTTGTTGAGCGATTCGTTCTCGAGCGAATCCCACTGGAGGCCGGCAATCTCGGGTAGGAATGGGCGCAGCGCCGAGAGCCAGGGACGATGCTCGTCGGCTTGCGGAAAATACGGAACGAGTTGACGGAGCGCTTCGACGATGGGTTGATAGGCGACGGACTCCGGAAGCGACGTACGCCCGATGATGCCCGCGCCGCCTTCCGCTTGCGCGATCTCGAGCAACTCGCTTGCAAGACGAGACTTTCCGATGCCCGCCTCACCCGTGAGAAATACGGTCGTTCCGCCGCCGCGAGCGGCGCGCTGCCAGGAACGCTTGAGTTCCGCGATGACGTCGTCGCGGCCGACGATTGGTAATGTTGCGCGCTCTCCGCGAGACGGATCTTCTTGAGTGCGCACACGATCGGCGAGAATTGCATCACGTAAGACGAGCGTCTCGCGCATCGGTTCGCCGCTCAGCTCGGCATCGAGCCGCCGCGCAAAGGCTTCGAACGTCGCAAGTGCGCCGGAACGGTCGCCGGTGAGATAGCGCGCTTCCATCGCAATGCGAAGCGCATCCTCACGCCACTCGTCGATCGCAAGAATGGCGTCGGCATAGCCGCGTGCCGCACCGTGATCGTGCGCGTCGCGCGCTTGCGATGCAAGGCGCCCGAGCAATTCGAGATACATCGTACGCAGGCGTTCGCGTTCGTAAATGACGGCTTCGTCCATACACGACTCGAGAAAATCGCCGCCGTACAACGTCGCGGCTTCGCTTGCAGACTCCGCAACGGCGAGCAGCTCGAGGAAACGGATCACGTCGATGCTAGCCGGTGCTGCATGGTTCCACGCGAGTCCCGATCCGGCGCTCACGATCCATTCGACGCCCGCGATCTCCGGAAGTGCGCGTGCTGTCTGATACAGGTGACGGCGAAGATTGGCGCGCGCGATGGAGTCCGTTTCGTCGGGCCACAGCTGCGCGGCGAGCGATGCGCGAGAGACCGGCTCGCGACGCAACGCAAGCATCGCCAGTAGTGGCAAACACTTCGGGGGCGCCGCAAAACGCCACGGCGCCCCGTCGAACATCATCCGAGGTTCGCCTAAGAGCGTGATCTCGAGCCGCGACACGGTGAAAGAAAGATGCGCTACGTCACCGTGCGGGCCCTCGGTTGCCTTGGCTTACATTTTGTAGCTGTGGAGGCCGCTAATCCAGATGTTCACGCCGAGGTAGGTAAAAATGACCAGCACGAACCCGATGACGCTGATCCAGTTCGTCCGCAGGCCCCGCCAGGCGTTGCGGGTGTGGAGATGCATGTAGGCGAGGTAGAGGATCCAGCTGCTCAGCGCGGCCGTCTCCTTGGGATCCCACTGCCAGTAGGCGCCCCACGCTTCTTTCGCCCACGCGGCGCCGGTAATGATACCGATGGAGATCAGCGGCAACCCGATTGCCACCGCCCGATAGACGATGATGTCGAGCTGCGGGAGCGGCGGCAGCGTCTCGAGCCACTGTGCGAGCGGATTTCCGGCGGCTGCCGCGCTGGAAAGCGCCGGCGTTGAAACGGTGACGTTTCCGCCGCCTTCCATCGCGGCGGTCGCGACGACGGTTGCGCTGGCGATGCGCTGCTCCGCGTAATACTTGATCAAGTAAATGGACGAGAAGACGAAGGCCACGAGAAACGCGGCGTACGACGAAACGACGATCGGCACGTGGATCTTCGCCCAATACGATTGCAGCGACGGAACCGGTGGCATCGTGCCTTCATTCCACGTTACGCCGTATGCAAGAAATATCGCGGCGATCGTGAGCACGAATCCGCCCGCGAACCACAACTTGTAGCGAATCGCAAAGCCGATGAAGATTGCGACCGACATCGCTGCGAAAAGCGAGAGCGAGCCGTAGAGATTGAGCAGCGGCCAGACGCCGGTCGTTTCGAAGCGGACGACCAATTGCGTGAATTGTGCGAGGCATCCGACGATCGCGAGCGGCGCGCCGAGATTGCGCAACCACGTTTCCCGCGAAAAGAAGTAGATCAAGAGCGCGATACCGCCGACTACGTAACTTGCGATCGCGACGATCATCAGCAGTTCGTCGGCTTGCATGTGTCCGTTCACGTTATGAATACGCCTCCGCCGTTCGCAGATGAGAAGTAGGACCGGGAGGCTCCATCGCGTTTTGCAAATCGCGCAGCAGCGCTTGGAACTCTCCCGCAAAGATGTCGTAGCCCTTGACGGTCATTGCCGCTACGCCCACGGTGCAGCCCGTCTGCGCCGGATCGATGCGCACGTAGAGCCGCGCGGGCAGGAAGTAAAACGAAATGATCAGTCCGGAAAGTAAGACGAGCGCTCCAATACCGACGAGCGGAATTCCCGGATCGTACCGGTACTGAAACCCGCTATACAAGATGTAACGATCGGGTGTTACGCGCCAGCCGCCGCCAACGTCGATCCACGTGCGCATCGGTACCAGCGCCGTCCCGAGGTTCTCGCCGTTCTGTTGCACGCTCAGAATTACGGCCGGATCGTTCACGCGCGGATCGGGCGCGGGCATTCCGCTCTGTTTGTCGACGGTCGGTACGAACCGCTCGTAGACGATCGTATTGCGCGTGCCCGGAAGATCGAGCGTTTCGCCTTCTTTGAGTACGCGGCCGGAAAGCGAGGGCACCGGGACGCCGTTGTGCGTCACGTTGAGCGTCATCGCGAAGCCGTAACTCGCTTGATAATACAGCGTGCCGTCGACATCGATCGGGTGATTCACGCGCACGAGCATGTGTTTGGGCGCGCCGTCGCGTCCGGTCACGGTCACGTTCGATACGTAATCCGTCGGCTGGTACACCATGCCGCTCTTGGTGAGAATCGGCGTGATCTTGTAGTTGAACGAGTCGAGCTTGAGGACCGCGTTCGTCTCGGGAATGCGAACGGCTTGGCCGCTGACGACCGCCGTTTCACCGGAGAAGCCGCGCGCCCAATACACCGTCGTTCCGGCGGCGATGATGACGAAGCCGAGGTGCGCGATCAATACGCCGCGACGCGCCCAGTTATGTTTGTCCGCAAAATTCCATTCCGTCCCGCCGAACTCGCGTTTGCGCACGTTCCATCCGCGCGAGCGGAAAAACGCTTCCACGCGTTCGCGCACGTTCTCTTCATTTCCGCGAACCGAGATCGAACCGTTGAGCGGAATCTTGTCGATCATTACCGGCCGCAGCGGCGGCAGACGTGCCGGAATCACGCGCTTGAACGTGCAGACGGTCAGCGAGACGAGAATCAACCCGATGATGCCGACATACCACGGCGAGTGATAGATATTGTCGAAGCCCAAACGCAAAACCGCGCGAGCGATCGCGGCGGGATACGCGTCAAAATAGGCGGACGGGTCCTTGCCTTGATCGACGATGACGCCGATGAGCGTGAGAATTCCCCACACGACGAAGAGCGAGACGGCGAAGAGTACGTTTCCGAAGGTTCGGATGAAGTCGTCGTAAAGCGAGCTTACTTTTGTTGCCACGAGCGTTCGAACAGAAGAATGATCCAAATGGAGATTTCGTACAGGACGTACATCGGCAGCGCAAGCAGCGCCATCGTGACGGGATTGCCGTCAGGAGCGGCGATTCCACCAGCTACAACCATCGCGAAGAGCGAATGTCTGCGATATTTCGAGAGCCAGCGTCCGTTAATGATTCCCAGACGCGCCAGTCCCACGAGTACGACCGGCAGCTGAAAGATCAGCGCGAAGAGCCCGAATAGGATGAGAATAAAGCCGAGCGTTTGAGCCACGCCGAAAGTCGGCGTTGCAATCTCCTTGGTCATGTTGATCAACGCGGAGACGACGCGCGGAATCACGATGAAATGCGCGAACGCAAGGCCGAGGAACGCAAGCAGCAGCGAGGGCGCGATGAACGCGTAGACAATGCGCCGTGTCCGCGGATGAACCGCCGGCACGACGAACATCCACGCTTGAAAGAAGAGCATCGGTAATCCGACGATGATACCGCCGATCACGGAGAACTTCAGCTCGGTGAAGAGCACGTCGGCGAGGCCGAACGCATTGAGCGGCGTTCCGTGAAGATAGGCCGCCTGCATCCACTGGATCGCAAATTTCGACGGCCAGAAGAGGAGAACCGCAATTGCGCCCACGGTTCCGATGGAAATCAATAAACGCGTACGGAGCTCCCGCAGGTGCTCCGTGAACGGCATCTCCTTCTGGTCCCACTGCGGCTCCGAGTTCGGACCGCGCTCTAAGAGCATCGCTCGCTACGAACTCTGCGTACCGTGACCCGGACTGGGCGGCGGGACGGGTTCGCCGGAGGCGTTGCCGACTTCCACATTCTTCATGACGTCGGCGTCTTGTGTTGCAGTGCGTGCGCGCATCTCTTCACGCGCGCGGTTCGTGGCCTCGTCGGCCTCGATCTGCCCCATCATGAACTCTTTTTTCGCTTGACCTGCACTGCGCGCGAGCTTCGGAAGCTTGTCTGCGCCGAAGAGCAGGGCTGCCACGGCGACGATGCCGATGATAATCGGCGCGTCGATGATGGCCAGCACGGGGTGAATCATCATAGTCTCCTTCTTACCTTAGCCCCCGAGGGCATCAGCAAGTTTTACCAGTTCTTCCTTCGATAAGGTTGCGCGCAAAGGCTCCAGTGATGCTTTGGCTCGCCGCGCGTAGTGGGCAATCTCCCGGCGGGTCGCGTCGAATCCGCCTTCGGCGCCGATCGCCGTGATCACGCCTGCGATGCCTTCGTGGGTGCTCCCCGAGTATAAACGCGCGACTTGGGCCTGAAGATCGCCGTTTCCGTTGCGCAGCGCGAGAACTAACGGAATCGTCATCTTGCGCTCGGTAAGGTCGTTGCCGACGGGCTTCCCGAGCGAGCGTTCGTCGGCCGTCATGTCGAGCAGATCGTCCTGCATTTGAAACGCGATGCCGTAGCATTCGCCGAACGCGCGAAGCGCCTCGATCTCTTCAGGCGTGCCGCCGCCCATGATGGCTCCGCATTCGGCGGACGCGGCGAAAAGCGACGCGGTTTTTTTGCGCGCAATCTCAACGTACGAGGTGAGCGGAAGATCGAGATCGCCGAGCGCGCGCAACTGAAGCACTTCGCCGTCGCAAATATCAGCCAGCGTCGCCGATAAAATATTCGGGATCGGATGCGGATAGCCGGCTGTGACGTTCTTGAAGATCCACGCGAAGAGATAATCGCCGGCAAGCACGCTCACGCGATTGCCGTAATCGATCGCGGTTGCATTGACGCCGCGCCGCGTCTGCGCATTGTCGACGACGTCGTCGTGAATCAACGTTGCGACGTGAATCAGTTCCATGTACGCAGCGAGATGGAGATGATCGACCGCCTCGCCGCCACATGCCGCTGCGGCAAGCAGCGTCATGCGAGGACGCAGCCGTTTGCCGCCGGCCGCGAGCATCCGTTTCACGGCTTCGGTGATCAGCGGATTATCCGTCGAGAACGTCGAGCGAAAGAAGTTCTCGACGAGCGCGTACATATTCGATTCGTCGTGCTCGAGTGCGTGCATCATTGCTTCGTTCCGTAATGGATCGCGATCGAGCCGCCCATGAGCCGCACGAATCCGGCGTCGGCAAAGCCGGCGCGCGTAAAGCGCTCGCGTAATTCTTCTGCACGCGGATGGTGCGTGAGCGAATTCGGTAAGTACGTATACGCCTGCTTCGACCCGCCGATGAGTCCGCCGACCATCGGCACGATGCCGTAGAAATACAGATCGAAGGCGCGCTTCCACAATTTGTTGGGCGCTTTGCTGACGTCGAGATTGACGAAACGCGCACCGGGGCGCAGCACGCGCAGCGTCTCGCGCAACACGTCATCGATGCTCACGACGTTTCGCATGCTAAAACCCATCGTCGCACCGTCGAAGCTGTTCTCTTCAAATGGAAGCGACATCACGTCGCCTTCAATGAAGCGCGCATCGCCGTGGGTCTCTTTGTGCGCTCGTTCGCGCGCGCGCTCGAGCATGGGCGCGCAAAAATCGATGCCGTCGACGTGCAGCGTCGGGTCGGTCCGCAACAGATGGAAAACGACGTCACCCGTCCCGCAGCAGAGATCGAGCACGCGCCCGCCTTTTGGCGGCGCAAGTAAGCCGATCGCGCGCTTGCGCCAACGCTCATCCATTCCGCCCGTAAGCACGCGATTGGCGGCATCGTATCGGGGGGCAATGCGCGCGAACATGTCGCGCACGAAAGCGCCTTTATCACCGGCGGGGGAGGAGACGGGCTTCATAGCCATGGGGATTGCGCTCTTTCCGAGTCGTCGGCGGCTCTCCTACCTTGCTCTGGTCGACCTTTGTCGGGATAGGATGCGCGATGATTTCGCTGAGTTCAACCGCCGAACTGGTCGCAGCGCTGCAACACGCGCACGATGTGACGCTTACCGCGTACACCTTACCCGAGGGCGCAGTCCTCGACGCGCTCACCGGTGCGGCGCAACGTGGCGCTCATGTGCGCGTGCGTCTCGAGGGCTACATTTATAAAGATGACGGAACCTTCGGCGCTGCCAACGCGCACGCCGTCTCGCAACTGCAACGTGCCGGCGCCGATGCACGTCTGGTCCACGAGAACGTCGATGCGCCGGATCCGATGCTGCACCTCAAGGGCGCCGTCGTCGATCGCGCCCTCTTTCTCGACGATCGGAACTGGCCGGACGACGGCGGCGATACGATCGTCCGCGATACGTTTTCTCCAGACGCGCAAATGGTAGAAGACGTCGCCGCCAGCAAGGGAGACCGCCCGAATTCATTCTTCGCCGTGCGTAAACGTGATGCGCTGGCATCCGAGGCGCGGCTGATTCGTGAAGCGCAAGCCGGTGACGAGGTGATCGTGGAAAGCGAATCGTTCGGAGCGAACAATGCCGTGTATTCCGCAATTGACGACGTTGCGAAACGCGGCGCGCACGTGCGGTTGTTGGTCGCCCAGCGCGAACTCGAGAACAACCCCAACGAGCGAAAGGCGATTGAAAACCTCGCTCGCGACGGCGTGCAGACGCGGGCATGCGCCGACGACGAAAAGTTCGCCATTATTCGCGGCGCACGCGGCTGGGTAGGCTCAGCAAACGCAAGCGCCGCCTTCAACCACCCGGATCAACTCGACTGGGGCATGCGCACCGACGACCCTACGCTACTCACGCACCTGCGCACCGCGTTCGAATCGAGATGGACCGTGTCATCCTGAGCGGAGCGCAGCGCAGTCGAAGGATCGTTACGCGCGTTGGTCTTGAGGCGATCCTTCGACTCCGGTGCTTCGCACCTGCGCTCAGGATGACAGGGGACTAGATGTGAAATAGCGAGCGGGCGTTGTCGTCGGTGATCTTCGCGACGTCGTCGATGCTCATTCCGAGAACATCGGCGACTTTTTGGGCGATTACTGGAATGTAGGCGGGTTCATTGCGCTTTCCGCGATTCGGGACGGGCGTCAAATACGGACAATCCGTCTCCAGCACGAGCGATTGGATGCCGACGCTTCGTATCGCCTCGCGCACGTTTTCTGCCGAGTTGAACGTCACGACGCCGCCGATACCCAGCGACAAGCCGAACTCATCGATGTACGTGCGTGCCTGCTGCGTGTCGCCGGTGAAGCAATGGATGACGCCGCGCATGTCCGGCTTCCACTCTTCGCGCAAAATCGCCACGAAGTCGTCGAAGGCGTCGCGGTGGTGAAAGATCACCGGGAATCCGAATGTGTGCGCAACGCGGATCTGCGCGCGCAGCACGCGCGCTTGCTGGTCGCGCGGGCTGTGGTCGTAATAGTAATCGAGGCCCGTCTCGCCGATCGCAACGATGCGGCGGTCGTGCAGAAACGGTTCGAAGATCGCGGCGATGTCGGCAGGCGCGTCTTTTGCTTCATGCGGATGAATGCCGACCGACGCGAACACGCGATATTCTCGCGCTACTTCAAGCGCCGCTTGCGAATCGGCCAAATCGCATCCGACGGTGACGATCTGCGAGACGCCCGCTTCTTTCGCCCGTGCAACGACGTCGGCGCGATCTTCGGCAAAAGCTTCGCCGTGGATATGCGCGTGCGTATCGATCATGCCGACTCCACGTCTTCGACGATGCGATTGCGTCCTAGCCGTTTTGCTTCATACAGGCCGCGATCGGCGCGTGCAAGGAGCGTCTCGAGCGTTTCACCGGGCAGGGCTGCTGCCGCGCCGATGCTTGCCGTGACGGGCTCGCCGTTTGCGTATTTCATTCCGCCCAACGCGACAGCAAGGCGCAATCTTTCTGCAACGCTCAGTGCAACGTCACGCGTCGCTTCCGGCATGACGATCAAAAATTCTTCGCCGCCGATGCGTCCGGCGGTATCACCGCCGCGCACGGCATTCCTGATGATCTCGCCGATTTTCCGCAAGCACTCATCGCCCGCTGCGTGACCGAGGTGATCGTTGATCGTCTTGAAATGGTCGATGTCGAGCAGCAACACCGCGGCGTGCCCCGCAATGGGCATTTCCTCGAGCATATGTTGCAGGCGATCGAGCGTGGTAGACCGGTTGAAAAGTCCCGTGAGCCCGTCGATCGTCGCCGCGCTTTGCGTTGCGGCAATCGTACGCATGTCGCGCAAAAGCGGCGCCAGTTCGAACGCCGCGTTGGTGAACTGATTGATCTGTTCGGTGGAGAGCGGCCGATCGTTGCGGCGGTGGACGATCATCGCCCCGTGCAATTCACCGTCGCTCAGGCGCGCACCGAATGCGTATGCGATGTAGAAATCGTCGCGCAGCGTCGTAAACGGCGCACCGCTGAACTTCAGGCGCGCGAGAATGCGCCGCGTCAGCTCATCACCCGCCGACGACAGCGGCGGCCCGAGCGTCGTAACGGACCGCCACGTATCGGTGCGCGCACCCGTTGCCGCGAGAACGGAGACGGTTTCATCGAATGCCGGCACGCGAAGCGTCGCGAGAATTGCATTGATCTGGGGCAGCGGATCGCGATCGCCGAGCATCGCCTGCACCGCGTCGCGCACTAAACGCAGACGGTGCAGTTCGGCGTGCTGTTGATCGATGGTTCGCAACAGCAGTGCGGTAACGACGACCGGCAGCCACATGGCTATCGCTGCATAAGGATGGCCCGAAATGATCGGATCGCGAACGACGGTCGCCCAAATGACGTTGCCGATACCGACAATCCACGTACGCGGATCGCGGAAAACGCGTCCGAGAATGCGGCTGACCGAGATGTGATACGTAAACGAGGACGTCGGTGCGGAGATCGCAACTTCGAAGACGATCGAGAGAACGGCGAGAAAGCCGGCAAAAATTAGCGAACTTTCGAGGAGCGGCAGCGCGCGCACCGCAGCGAGCTCCCGCCCCGCGGGCAGCAGCGCGAGTGCGACGAGCGTCCGCAACACGCCGTGCCGCGCGAGGTCCGTGACGGGGTCGTTGCGGCGCAGAATCGCTGCGGAACTAAAGCCTGCGAGCGTTGCCACTGCGGCAGCGGTCGGGCCGACGTAGCCGCCGATCGCATACAGTGGCGCTGCGATGGAGAGGCTGAGGAAGACGGCCTCGGCGTTGATTCCCGACCGTCGCATACGCAATCCGCGAATCGGCAGCGCGTAGAGCGCGGAAAAGCAGATTGCAAGCGCGGCGCACGCCGTGAGAACCCAGTCGGCTACTTGAAAATCGCGAAACGAAAGCGCGAGCGCAAATACAAGACCGCCGACGGCTATAAAGCCGCCGACGATAACAACGCCCCTGCTGGGTGCGTTGCCCCGTGCGTTCATTGCTATGGCGATACCCCGGCGAGTTCGATGCGCGGAAAAAGCGGTTCGCCGGCGTTCGTTTGCGTTCCCGGCGCAATGCCGCCGTAGCGTAAAGCTTCCGTCCAATCCGCGTCAATTCGTTCGGTCATGCCGAGTTGCCGCCACATCTCTTGCATGCGTTCGGGCATGACGGGGGCGAGCAGCATCGCGAGCCAACGCAGTCCTTCGCACAGATCGTAGAGCAGCGCGTCGAGTTCGTCGTTACGGCCTTCTTTTGCAAGCGTCCAGGGTTTGCGTTCGTCGATGGCGCGATTGAGCGCGCTCACCAGCTCCCAAATCGTTTCCAGCGAACCGCGGAAATCGAGCGCCATCGTTGCTTCATGCGCGCGCGCCGGCAACGCCGTGAACTGCGCCATGAGATCGCTCGATGGCGGACGATTCGGGACGATGCCGTTACGGTATTTGCGCAACATTGCCATCGTGCGATTGAGCAGATTGCCGAGATCGTTGCCGAGATCGCTGTTGTGGCGTTGCGCGATCTTCTCTTCGGAATACGAAAAATCGCTGCCGAACGGCGCTTCGCGGAGCAAGAAATACCGCAATGAATCCGCACCGAAACGCTCGACGAGCGCAAACGGATCCGTCGCGTTTCCAAGGCTCTTGCCCATCTTCTGACCGTCGACGGTGATCCACCCGTGCGCGAACACGGTTGTTGGCGGTTCTTCCCCGAGCGCCCAGAGAATCGCAGGCCAAATAAGGGTGTGGAAACGCGCGATCTCTTTTCCGATCAACTGTACGTTGGCGGGCCAGTACGTGTGGAAGCGCTTCTCGTCTTCCGACCATCCGATCGCAGTGATGTAATTCAGCAGTGCATCGAACCAGACGTAAATCACACCCGGCCCGCCGGGTACCGGGATTCCCCAATCGAAGTTGGTGCGCGAGATCGAGAGATCGTCGAGACCCTCTTCGAGGATCGCCATCATCTCGTTATAGACGTTGCGTGGCCGTAGAAATTCGGGATGCGAGCGGAAGTGCTCGATCAGACGGTCGCGATACGAGGAGAGGCGAAAGAACCAGTCCTCTTCGCTGAGCCACTTTACCTCACGTCCGCACGTCGGGCACCGTCCATTAACGAGCTTTGATTCGGGCCAGAACGTCTCGTCGGCGATGCAGTACCAGCCCTCGTACGTTCCGAGATAGATGTCGCCGCGCTCGCGCAGACGTTCGAAGACGCGCTGCACTTTACGCTCGTGACGCGGCTCGGTGGTGCGAATGAAGTCGTCGTACTCGACGTGGAATGCCTTAAAGAGCGCTTTCCAGCGCGGAATGAGTTCGTCACACCATTCTTGCGGCGTCTTGCCGTGCTCGGCTGCGGCGTTGGCGACCTTTTGGCCGTGCTCGTCGGTGCCCGTGAGGAAGAACGCGGGACCCGCCGTGCGCGCAGTGCGCGCGAGAACGTCGGCCACGACGGTCGTGTACGCGTGCCCGATGTGCGGATTCCCCGAGATGTAATAGATCGGGGTGGTGACGTAAAAGGCTTTCATTCCGGTCGTTGCTCTTCGGCGCGGCTCTTGCGGCCCATGCCTCGCGCGTGCTTGCGCTTGCTTACCTTGTCGTAAAGTTCCCGCCGGTCCCCGCCGCCGCGTTCGGAAAGCTCCTTGGCGATGTCGCGGACGCTGCGGTCTTGATCGAGCATCGCATCGATCGTTTCGTCGTCGACGTGCGGTTCGTGCTGCTCGGTCTGCTCCGTGTACGGTGCTATAACGAACGTAATCTCACCGCGCACCGGTTCCTCGAGCGCGGCAATGATCTGCCGTGGTGTTCCGAGCACCTGTTGTTCGAACTTCTTCGTGTATTCGCGCACGAGAAAGACGCGCGCGTCCGATGCGATCGCAACGAGATCGGTAAGACAATCGATAATGCGCTGCGGTGACTCGTACCAAACCGTCGTCGCGCCGCTCCGCAGCGCGTTCGCGAACGCGGCTTTGCGGGCGCCGCTGGTTCGCGGCGGAAAGCCCTCGAACGCGAAGCGCCGCAGTGGAAACCCCGAAAGCACGGCCGCGCCAAGGACGGCGCTCGGCCCGGGCAACACCTCGACGGGAATCGACGCCTCGCGGGCGGCCGCGACCAGCTCTCCGCCGGGATCGGATATCCCCGGCATGCCGGCATCGGTGACGAGCGCAACGAGCTGCGAGGACGCGCGCTCCAAAATCCCGGGCGTCGCGCCGTTGGCGTTCTGCTCGCGGTAGCTCCACAGCTCTTTTGAACCGACACCGAGCGCGTTCAACAACTTGCGCGCCACTCGCGTGTCTTCGGCGACGACAAGGTCGGCCGATCGCAGCGTTTCGAGCGCGCGCAGGGTGATGTCGCCAAGGTTTCCGAGTGGCGTTGGAACGAGGACGAGCGGCATGCGATATCCTTCGCGGCCCCGCGCGCCGATGCTTATATAAGAATGAAGCACTCTTCGGGATTCCGGCGTTGCTGTTGACGCAAGCGCTGCCGCGTCTGCCCTCGCGAACCGTCCGGCGCGGGCGATTGGAGCGCCGCCTGGCGGCTGACGCCACGTTGCCGGTGCGTCTGATCGTGGGTCCGCCGGGGAGCGGGAAGACGACGCTCGCGCTCGCGCGTCTTGCCGACGCGCCGATCGGTGCATATTCCGCGGTGCCGGAGGATTGCAGCGCCGATGGGTTCATCGCGGCGATCGCGCGGGGGCTCGATCTCGCGCAGCCGCCGAAGAGTTACGTTGAATTGCTCGTCGTGCTGCGGCGACTCGCCGCGCAGCCGCTCGAGCTGGTCATCGACGATCTCGATCGCGCGCGCTCGGACGCGCGCGCGCTTGCCTCGAAACTGATCGAGAATGTGCCGCAAAATGTTTCGCTCATCTACTGCGCGCGCAGCCGTGAAGCGGTCGACGCAAAACAATGGGTCGCGCGCGGACTGGCCTCGCTCTGCGATGCGCGCAGGCTCGCATTCGATGCAACGGAACTCGCATCGCTCTGCGACGCGCACGGCGTTCCGTACTCGAACGCGGATATCGCGCGATTGTTGGAAGAGAGCGACGGTTGGGCAGTCGTTGTCGGGGGCGCGGTGCGCGCGGCGGCGGAAGACGAGCGTTCGCTCGCGGACGCCTACGAACGCTGGCGTTCGCGCTATGGAGAAGTGTTTCTCGACTTCGTACTCGGTGAGCTCGACGACGCGGATTCCGAAGACGCTGCGATCGTTCAGGCCCTCGTGCACGGACGCACCGTCGACGATCGCAACGCGCTGCATCGTTTGGAAGCGCGCGGACTCTTCGTCTACAACGACGACGGCGTGATTCGTCCGTTCAAGGCGCTGCAGCATGCGCGTACGATTCCGGTGAACAACGTCGACACGTCGATCCCGATGGTGATTCGCATGCTGGGACGCTTCAGCGTCAGCATACATGGACGCGAGATCGAATGGGTGCGCCGCCGCGATCAACAGATCGTGAAGTATCTGCTTTTGCGCCAGGGTGCATCGGCGACTCGCAGCGAACTCGCGGCGCTTTTTTGGCCGCGCGTCGAGAAGCAGCTCGCTGCGCAAAGCGTACGCACGGCGTGCAGTAATATTCGCAAGGCGATCGCTTCGATCGTAGGATATGCGCGCGTCGAGCGATATTTTCGCGCCAGCACGACGGTCACGATCGATCTTTCGAGTGTCGTTACCGACGTTGGGCGTTTCACCGCCCACGCCATGGCGGGAGACGCCGCGTACGACGAAGGCAAGTTCGACGACGCCACGATGCACTATGTTGCCGCGGAGAAGATCTACTCCGGACGTCTGTACGACGAAGACGCGCTCGAGCCGTGGTTCGCGCAGAACGCGCATGCCCTGGAAGATCGCCTCGGCGTCATTCTCGAACGGCTCGCGGAAGATGCGTATGCGAAGGGCGACCTCAAACACGCGGCTGAGTATGCGTATCGCGCGAAGTTGATTCGCCCCGAGCAGCCCGGCGTGCTGCGTCTGCTCTCGCGCCTCAAAGGACAGCCACATTCCGCGTAGGGCGATCGTACTAGCGATCGCGGCGCTCTTTGTTTGCGCCGGCGTCGTCGCGGCGCTGCGTGCCGGTTCGTTTTTCGGCGACTTTCGCGCGTTCTGGTGCGCGGGCTCAGTAGTGATGCGCGGCGCGAATCCCTACGCGGCTGCGCCGCTATATGCGTGCGAATCAATCGCCGCACGGCCGCTCTATCAGGCGAGCTTCGGTGTTGCCCTCCCCGCTCCGCTGCCGGGATACGCACTGCTTCCGTTTGCGCTTCTTTCGTTCGTGCCGATTCTTCCCGCGGCGGCGCTATGGGGACTGTTACTCGTTGCTGCCTGCGTCGCAGCGGTTCGCTCGTTACGGGAGCTTGGTGTCGACTCTGTCGTGTCTGTTGCGGCCGGTGCTTTTGCGCTCGGCGTGGTCACGCTGCCGTTCGGCGAGCTGGTGCCAATTGCGCTCGCATCGTACTGCGCGTGCGCTGCGGCGCTGCGGCGCGGCTCGTACGGCGCCGCGGTTGCATGGGCGTGCATCGGCATGATCGAGCCGCACGTTGGACTCGCCGTGCTGCTGGTACTCGTCGGTTTGGAAGCGACGCGCCTTCGCGCCGCGAGCGCGATCGTACTGCTCGCGGTGCTGCATGCGCTCGTTGTACGCGATAGCGCGGTGACGTATTTCTCACACGTGCTCGCGCAACACGCGCTCGCGGAGCTTACGCGATCGTCGCAATACAGCCTCTCCTGGGCGCTCCGCGCGCTCGGCATGTCGGCGGGGTATGCGCTCGGCATCGGCAGTGCTTCGTATGCGCTCGCACTGGGGCTCGGCATTTCACTCGCCGCGGTTGCTTACCGCCGCACCGGTGCGGTCGAACTGCTTGCGCTCGTTCCGGCTCCGATTGCGATCGTGGGCGGCACGTTCATGCATCTTTCGCAAACCGGCGTCGCCGTGCCGGCCGCGCTCGTGTTGTATTCGCTTGCGCACGGACGCGCGAAAAGTCTCTTAGGCATCGCCGTATTGTTGCTTGCAATTCCGTGGAACGCTGTGGCGGAAACGGTATGGTTCGTTCCGCTCGCCGCGCTCGCGAGCGGTCTGGTGACGATCGTCGCGCTTGACTGGACGACGACGAGCGCGATGCGCGCGACGCTCGTTGTTACTGTATATTGCGCGGCGCTTGCACTAGCGCGTGCTCATGTCGCCAGCGTGTCGATTGCGGCGCCGCCGCTCGATCCCGCGCTCGCGCAGGCACGGTGGGGTGCATGGATCGCTGCGAACGATTCGTACGGCGGGTACGGGGTGTGGTTGGCAAAAGCGCCGACGTGGATTGCGCTGGTGCTCGTTGGGATCGGTGCGGCGTTTATGCCAGTGCGACCGTTTCCGCCAGATAGAGCAGATCGCCGCGCTCAACGCGCACGCGTTCCAGCGTTCCCTCACCCAGCTCGATCGTCACGCGGGCTCGCAGACATGTAACCGAAGGCCGGTTCGGCCGAACCCCGGGAATCGTCTCGATCACCGCTCCGCGATCGTCGAGAAAAACGACGTCGATCGCGTACCGCATGCCCAGCGTGTGGATCGCCGCGCACGGCTCAAACCACATGCCCTCGTGCGGCGCAAGGGACGACGTGAGCAACAACCCGATCGCGCGCCCTACCGGCCCGGATGCGACGGTGACGACGGCGATCGGATCGCCGGTTTCGTCGCTGCGCAGCGCGCGCTGAATCATTTCAGCATTCCAATCGGCAGCGCGAGGCCGATCGCGGCGGCAAGGTACGGCGCGAACGCAATCGCTTCACTCTTGCGTCCGTAGACGCGCGCGATGACCACTGCCGTGATGCATGCGATTGCAAACGCGAGCAGCGAAAGTTGCGCGCCGAGGACGCCTCCGCCGAGCGCTGCAAGTTTTACGTCGCCCCACCCCATGCCGCGCCCGCGCGAGAGTGCTGCCGCTACAGCGAAGGGCACGAACGGAACGGCCGCGGAGACGAAGATCCACCATTCGTGCGCCCAAAGCGCAACGGCAAGAATAACGCCGAGCGGAACGAGAGTGAACATATCGGGAACGATTCCAGTGCGAACGTCGCAACACCAAATGGCGACGAGCGCGCTGCAGACGATCGCAACGAGCAGCAGCTGCGCGGGAACTGCTACGTGCAGCGCGGCGACCGCGCCGATCACGGCGCAAACCCCGATTAGCGTGCGTACGGGCGGCGCTTGCGGCCGCGGCCCGTCCTCAAAACGTACGAGGGTATCGGCAACGGCGTTGCCGAGCAACACGCCGACGAATGCGGCAAGTCCGAAGAACGCGGCGCCGAGAAAAGCTGCGACAATCATCAGTGCGTTGCGAAATAGTTCGCGGCGAGCGCTCCGAAGATCACGACGAAGAGCGCGGGCAATAGAAATGCGGCGAGCGGAAAGATCATCTTGACCGGCAGCTTTGCCGCATGCTCTTCCACCAGCATGATGCGATGATTACGCACGTCCTCGGCAAGTTCGCCTAGCACTCTGGAAATGTTCGTTCCCAGGCGTTCCGCTTGCACGATCGCCGTGACCGTCGTGGAGAACTGTTGATGCGAGAGACGGTCTGCCGCGGCTTTCAACGCATCCGCGCGCGCGCGTCCGAGGCGGATCTCCGAGAGCGCGGATTTTATCTCGTCGCCGAGTGCACCCGGCGCCGCATCAATAGCGTACGCGAGCGACGCGTTCACGGAGAGACCTGCTTGAACCGTCGTTGCAACCATATCGAGAAAGTCCGGAAGCGAACGCTGCACTTGTTTCTTGCGTTTCTCGATCGCCTTATCGAGCGAGCTTTGCGGAACCATTGCGCCCACGATGCCGAGCAGTGCTACGAGTGCAATCGAAAGCGCGGCGCTTGGATGCGCGAGCAGCGTGACGGCAAGTCCCGCGACGATGCCGGCTGCGGCGCCGCCGGCAATACGCATTCCCATGCGCGCGGGGCTGACGGTGTACCATCCCGCTTCGAGGAGTTTGCGCTCCAGCCGGCCGCGCCGCTCCTTTGAAAACATTGCTTCGAATTTGCGCACGCTCGCGGGATCGCGCATTGCCGCACCGCGTGCACTCAGTTCTTCGAGCGCGCGCGTGAGCGGACTCTTCTGCGGAATGAGCGAGAGCGCGAATAAGAAGACGGCCCCGGCGCCGAGCGCAGTGATGATGAAGGGGAGCATCAGACGTCGACCTGCAAGATTTTGAACAGCGTGAACACACCGAGGATCTCGAGAATCCCGACCACGACGAGTGCGCCGTGCCCCATATCGGTAAAGAGCAGCGCGTGCCCCATCGAGGGCTGCGTGAGGATGATGAAGATGCCCAGCACAACGGGAAGCAGCGCCAGAATCAGTGCGCTCGCGCGGCCTTCGGCCGTCATCGCGCTGATCTTGCGCTGAATGCGGCGGCGTTCTTTGATCGTGTCGGCGAGGTGTTCTAGGATTTTGCCTAAGTCGCCACCGGTCTGCGACTGGATGCGAATGGCGCGTGCCATCATCAACGTTTCGTTGCTCGGCATGCGTTCGGCGAGATCGTCGAGCGCATCGTATACGCTCATGCCGATATTCGTCTGCCCGACGATGCGCATGTACTCGTGACGCGCGGGATCGCTCATCTCTTCGATTACGAGCGTCAACGCTTGCCGCAGACCGAGGCCGACGCGTACGCCACCGGCAATCAGCCGCAGCGCGAGCTCCAACTGCTGCACGAACGCCCCCAAGCGCCGTTTCTCCGCGAACCGAACGGAGAGCGCGAAGACGCCGATAGCAACGCCGGCGCAGACCGGCAATAACAGGAGGCCGATGACAATGTTCGGCCGCACGACGAGCGCGATGAGCACCCACAACACCGCGGCGCCGGCGGCGACGTATATCACGAGCTCTTCGGGCTTTTTATAGATGCCGGCGCGATCCAGCATCGACGTCAGGCGCTTCATGCGGTCGACGCCGTGCGTCGACAAGCGCTCCCAGATGCCATAGAAGACGAGCGACGCGATTGCAATGACGCCGAAGACGATGCCGGCGGGAAGAACGCTTGTCACCAGAGTGATCCCGCCGATGAAAGCGATGCCAAGCGGCGCACGTCGTACTTCACGCCGTATTCGTCGAAGCGTGCAAGACTTTGCGGCTGCACCCCGGTGAATTGAAATTCGCCGAGGACTTTACCGGTCGCGTCGACGCCTTGTGGCGAGAAGCGGACGAGCTCTTGCATCGTGACCACTTCGCCTTCCATGCCGACGACTTCGGTGATGCTCGTAATCTTGCGCGAACCGTCGCGCATGCGCGCGGTTTGAATGATCAAGTCGACGGCGCTCGCGATCTGTTCGCGAATCGCGCGAACCGGCAGATCGAAGCCGGCCATCATCACCATCGTTTCGAGACGCGACAGCGCATCGCGCGGTGTGTTGGCGTGCGCAGTGGTGAGCGAGCCGTCGTGGCCGGTATTCATCGCTTGCAGCATGTCGAGCGCTTCTCCGCCGCGGCACTCACCGACCACGATACGATCGGGGCGCATGCGAAGCGAGTTACGTACTAAATCGCGGATCTTGATTTCGCCGCGTCCTTCGATATTCGCCGGCCGCGCTTCGAGGCGCACGATGTGCGGCTGGTTCAGCGAGAGTTCCGCGGCGTCTTCTATCGTAACGATGCGTTCGCGTTCCGGAATGTAGCTGGAGAGAATATTCAAGAACGTCGTCTTTCCCGAGCCCGTGCCGCCGCTGATCACGACGTTGAGGCGTCCCTCGATGCACGCGCGCATGAAGTCGAGCATTTCGTCGGTGGCCGAACCCTTCTCGATCAAGTCTTGCGCGGTGAGACGGCGCGTACCGAAGCGGCGGATCGTGAGCGTCGCGCCGTCGATAGAGAGCGGCTCGACGATCGCGTTCACACGCGACCCGTCCGGAAGACGCGCATCGACCATCGGCACCGATTCGTCCAGACGCCGGCCGAGCGGCGCAATGATACGCTCGATCACGAGGCGCAGTTGCTGCTCGCTCGTGAAACGCTTTCCGGTTCGCTCGATTCGTCCGCGCCGTTCGACATACACCGTCTTGTGGCCGTTGACCATGATCTCGGTGACCGACGGATCGCTCATCAAATCTTCGAGCGGCCCGAGGCCCAGCGCCTCATTCACGATCTCCGACTTGAGCGTTGCAATGTCTTCCGCAGAATCGACGAGCGGATTTTCGGCAATCATTTTCTGGGCGACGTCGTCGATCTTCGCGCGCAACTCCGCCATCTTTGCAGAATCGGTCGTTGCGCGGCTTGCATCGAGCAGATCGATGTTCTTTGCGAGCGCGTCATGAATCTTGAGTTTCAAGCGCTCGCGAGGCGGAATGACCTCGCCGCTCGCTTTCGCAGGTGTCGCCGTTTCGTCTTGCGGCGCCGGTGTTGTTTCGATGACGGGCGCGTTGGATTCACGCGGTTGCAAGCGGCGATCTTGAACGAAATTGCGTGCCGACGGCGAGAGGCCGTCGAGCGGTGCGTCAGGTCCGATTGCGCGAAGTGCCTTATCGAACGCCGCAATCGCCTTCGCGTAGCCGCGATCGCTGCTGGGCGGCAGTTCTGCAATTGCCGGAAGCCCCAGCGAGCGTTCGATCTCGTACCGTCCCAAGTTTCCGCTGCTGGAACGAGCGTTGATTGCCAGCACGACGCGCGTGGCGGGAATGCCGAAGCGCCGCAACTCGTCGAGCATCGTCCGCGCGCTCGTTACGCCGAGCAGCGACGGCTCGAGCACGAGCACGAAGCGGGTCGCACGCACGACGAACGGACGTACCGGCGCGGCAAATGGAATGGGAACATCCGCGAGAACGATCTGCGCGCTTTGCTCGACGGCCGCCGCGGCGCGCTCGGCTTCGTCGAGCGTCACGGTGAACGCCGCTTCGAATGATGCCGCGAGTTCGACGAGCGTTACGCCGCCCGAACGCGTCGATGCGATCGCAGAGTTTTCGCGCGCGGCATCGAGGTTCCGAACCGCATCGAAAAGCACCGCCATATTGCGGCGGCCGGAGAGGTCGCCGTCAACGACGCCGACGTCCCCCCGCGAGAGTTTTGCGAGCAGCGAACAGATCGTCGTCGCGCCGCTGCCGCCCTTCGCGTTCACAAAGCAAAACGTGGTCGCGCTCATTGCGGATCGCTCGCGCCCTCGTTACCGTCGATAACCGGAACGCTCGAGAGTTGTACGCGCCGCCGTGCAGCGGTGGGAGCGGGATCTTGCGCGAGCGCAGGCGCTGCCGGTGCGCGTTCAACGGGCGCGGTCGCCTCTTGCGCCTGCGGAAAACGTAGCGCCTCCGTCGGGAGCGAGTGTATCGCTTCGCGCGGCGAACGCAATGCAAGACGAAGCGTCGTGTTGATGTCCGCCATCGCGAGCAAGTCCGCTTGCGTCGGCGTTACTTCTAGTGTGATCGTCGTCGAATTCGATTCGTTGGGCGAAGGCGTCGCGGACGAATATTCCAGCGTATCGCCTAGTGCAAGGACCCGCACGCCGCGCAAGATCGTGGATGCGGGCGGCGGTTGCGAACCATTCTTCTGCGGCACGGCAATGACGTCGACGCGATCGCCGGGCTGCAGGAGCCCGCTCACGCCCTTGACTTTATCCGTCTCGATCGAAACGGCGCGCATGCCGGGCGAAAGGCGAACGGGCAGCGCTTCATTTGCGGGACGTCCGATCTTCGATGACGTGATCGTCGCGCCGGGCGGAATCGTGATGAGTGCGAGCGATCCCACGATCTGCTTGGGATCGGTAATGGCATCGGGATCAACGGCGCTCGTGGGCCGGCTCACGGTCGCGAGCATCGCGCTGGTAATCGGCGCGCGCGCGGGAATTTCTTTTGCCGCGACGATCACTTCGCGCGGCGCTCCGCTTGCCTGCGATTGCGTTTTGAGCACCGAGAGATAGTTTAGCGTCAGCCACCCCGTGCCGACGGCGAGCAGTACCGCAATCAGCAGCGTCGTCCGTCGAACGTTCATCGGGAGCTCTCCTTAGCCGTTAAGATGCAACAGTGTAACCGTGAGTGCGCCCGCGAGTATCGCGAGTGCGTAGGGAGTCTTCGTTCCGTTTTGCAGCGGTGCAGGCCGTACGCCGGCGAGCATCGGTGTTGCAAGCGCGGAAATGTTCGAGAACGTCGAACGCAGCCGTCCGCGCAGTGCGGCGACCATGAGCGCGAGCACGCCGCCTGCGAGCAGCGTTGCGAGCACGAACGTCGTCGCGTCGTGCACGCCGAGCGTGGCGCACGACGCTGCGATCAACTTCACATCACCGCCGCCGAGCATGCCGTTTGCATGCACGAGCGTGCCGGCGATCAGCACGAACACGAGGACACCTGCGAACGTTAGGAGTGCGAAGATGCCCTCGTGCGCGGCTGCGATCGCGCCGATCGCGCACAGTGTCGCGGGGATCGCGTTCGGAATGCGGCTGACTCGCACGTCCGTCCACGACGCCGCGACACTGCTTGCGAGTACCGCGAGATCGGTAAGAACCACCGCGATTAGAGTTTGCTGTTGACGTTGGTGAACGCGGTGTTGATGTTCGTACCGATCAGTGCGACGACTGCGATACAAACGGCGGCGATAAGGGCGACGATGACGCCGTACTCTACCATCGTGGCTCCCTCTTCGTCGCGAAGCATTGCTGAAAGCTTGGTCATCATGACGTGTTTCCTCCAGTGAAAACGTGCGAGTTGCGTTAGAGCGCCCCGTCCAGTACCACGCGTGTCGCCGCCGACTGCACGCCTTCGCTTGTCGCGTAGAGCGTAACGGAACTTCCGGAGAAGAAGTCGGGTGCGAGCGGAACCACGGCTGCGAAGCGTCCGTTAATGTCGGCTTGCAGTTCGTTGCGACGCAGAAACACGGTGGGCAGATCGGGTGCGAGTGTAGCGAACATCGTGAGCGTGACGCGTGCGTTACGCGGCGCGCTTCCGTCAACGGAAACCGCGTGGCGTCCGGGAATCAACCGTGCGCTGACGACGATGGTGCCTTGCGGATCGGTCTCGACCGGCACGACGACCTGGCCCGTGGGCGTCGTTTTGGTTTCGGTCTTGTCCGATTGCATGGCAAGCGCTGCGAGTCGCGTTGCCAAGGCGTTCGAAATCGAGAGATCGCCGCTGCCGGTTTCGACCGGCGGAGCGTCGGCGAGCTCCTCATGCGAATTCACGTCGTAGAGCACGGTACCAGGCCGCAACACGACCACGATGCCGTTCCGACTCAGGCAAACGGAGCGCTCAGGCCCGAGCCAGCGCATGGTGTATCCGTCCTTAGCGGCCAGTCGTTGCAGCGACACGCCCGAAGCCTGAACCGCGGCGGGTGCCGCGATCGCTGCTAAGGCGAGGACTGCTGCGATGGTGCGCATGGAATTCAACACCTCCGAGAGTTGTCGGTGCCGATGATCATGTCACCGTTCGATTGCTCGGTAAAGGTCCAAGAGTTCAAATTTACTCTTTCTTTACCGTTTGACTATTGCACGTTGACGCGTTAACGGTTTTTGGCTGCCGTTTTGCGTGCTATAAACCG
Source organism: uncultured bacterium (assembly GCA_964648945.1). Taxonomy (GTDB): domain Bacteria; phylum Vulcanimicrobiota; class Vulcanimicrobiia; order Vulcanimicrobiales; family Vulcanimicrobiaceae; genus JAMXLG01. The sequence continues at coordinate 83,758 of CAZYLU010000009.1, forward strand.
AATACGTCTTTCGCCTCAGGCCCGGGGCGAGAGGCGCATTCTCGGAGGAAATCATGGTAAAGCGCTACTGGTGCGCAGCCCTGGCGGCGGTCGTCGTCGCTATGGCAGCGTTCGGGCCCCAGAAAGCCGCAGCGCAAGCGTCGCTGCTGTCGGTTCAAAGCGGTCATTCGACCGTACTTGCCACCCCGGGTCTGTCGCGCGTCGAGGTGGGTGACGGGCGCATTGCGGGCGTCGTTCCGATCGGTACCGCGCAAATCGTCATCACGGGAAAATCGCCGGGCCATACGACGATCTTCGTTTGGACCGCCGGCGGACGCTCGTCGTATGAAGTGACGGTGACCCAAGAACAGCTCGACGACCTCGCGCAGGTTATGCGTGCGACGATCAACGAGCCCGGCGTCGAGGTAATGAGCTTCAATCACTCGGTCGTGGTTCGCGGCGTCGTTGCGGACGGCGGTCACTATCAAACGATCAACGACATCGTCTCGCGATTCCAACCATACGCGCAGCGTGAGAAGGACGTCATCGTCAACGCGGTCACCGTCCAGCATCCGATGGGCGAGTTGCAGCAGCAAATCGCAAATCTTCCCGGCGCATCGTCAATTCACGTCGATCCCGACGGCAAGGGCAACGTCATCGTGAGCGGACACGTGCACGATGCGACGACCGCGCAAGCGATTCTCGAACGTGCGCGTGGGCTCGCCGGTGCGTACTTGGCGAGCGACGGCAAATTGATCGATCGGATCACGACCGACACGACGAGTCAGATCGATGTGAAGGTCTACGTGCTCGAAGTCGACCGCACGGCGCTCAACAACCTCGGTTTGCAATTGCAAGCTGCGACGTTTCTACAGAACGGCGGATATCTGCTCGGGCCTCCGTTGTTTCCGGTCGTCGAGCAGCCGCAGCCGGCCGGCAAAGCGCTCAACGTCGGGCCGTTCTTCCGCACAGTGACCCTTGCGCCGACGCTCAATCTGCTGATGCAGGAAGGCCACGCGCGGATGCTGTCCGCGCCGGATTTGGTCACGTTGCCCGGAAACAAAGCGACGTTTCTTGTTGGCGGCGAGATTCCGATTCCGTACAACGGCGGTCCGAACGGGCAGATCACGATCGAATATAAAGAGTACGGGGTGCGTCTGGAAGTCATTCCGACACTGCTCGGCAACGGCAGCGTCGAGACGCAGATTTCGCCTGAAGTGTCCAGTCTCGACTATGCCAATGCGGTTAGTGCGAACGGATTCACGATTCCCTCGCTGCGCGAGAGCAGACTCTCGACCAATCTCATCACGCAATCCGGCGAAGCGATCATCATGGGCGGCCTGGTACAGCGCATCGAGCAGAAGACGCTCAATAAAATTCCCGGCCTGAGCGCGATTCCGATCCTCGGAAAACTCTTCCAGTCAACGCAATATCAAAGCCAACAAAGCGACGTCGTCTTCGTCATGACCCCAGAGGTCGTCACGCGATGACTGTCATCCTGAGCGCAGGTGCGAAGCACCGGAGTCGAAGGATCGCCTCGAGTGAAACGCACGATGCGATCCTTCGACTGCGCGCCTTCGGTGCTGCGCTCAGGATGACACTCGCGGACGACGGTGGCGGGACGCTGGCGGAGTATGGGATGGTTGCGGCCGGAATTGCGGCGCCGTTTATCGTTGTGGCGCTTGCGATCATCGCTACCGCGAGCGGGACGCTCGGTTCGACGACGGGCGGTATGCAAAGCATTGGAGTGAACCCACCGTGATTCGCAACATCGAACGTGGAACGGCGCTTCCGGAAACCGCGATGGTCATCGGCATTGCGCTCGTAATCATGCTCGGCGCGGTGCAGACGACCGTCATCGGGTTTTCGCAAGTTTCGGCAGACGGCGCAGCGTTCGCCGCAGCCCACACGACGGCGATGGATTCAAATGCAAATGCGTCGAGCGTCGTTACCACGACCTATCCGAACTTTAACGCCGATGCCGTCGCCGTCTCATCGCCGGCACCCAATCTGCAGCAGGTGACGATTTCAAAAACCGTCGACGGCTTTTTGATGATTCCAGGTTTGGCGAGCTCCTATAAGCTCACCGGCGCGGACGTCGAGTTCTCGCTTCCCAATCCGGCAAATGCGCCGCAAACATTTGCGTTCTCGATCGACGCGCAACTCAATAACTATTGCCCGGATTCCGGTCCCTGCTCGCCTCGCGCGATGTATCTCGCGCAGCACGTCGATACGCAGGCAAACGGTAACGGGTGGAATGGTCCGTTCTCCGAGTGGCGGTGTCATCAGCAGTACTACGCGTCGCTCAAATGGCCACAACAACGTCCGCTCGGGGGGTTGGCCGGATCCCAATACGATCCGCAGTGGTCGAAGAGCCTCGAGTATCCCATCTATTCGTGGGACACCGGTACGGCATGCAAGTAGCACACCACTACGAACGCGGACAAACGCTGCCGTTCTGGGCAATCGGAACGATGCTCGTCTTGACGCTGCTCTTCTTTCTGTCAAACTACGTGAGCGCCGTTACGTGGCAGATGCACGCTCAGAATGCTGCCGATTCAGCGGCATCGGCCGTCCTCTCGGTGCAGGCAAACGTCTGGAATGAAGAATCCACAGTGCTCTATTCCGCGGCGGTTGACGAGAATCGCATCCGCTACTTGAACCAGGCAATCCTCAATACGATCAGCGGTGCGGGACAATGCGATCCGACGCCGGGCTCGACGTGCGATCAGGATTATCAGTCGCTCGTAAACGAATTCAACGTTGCGTTAAATGGGTTTACCGCCGACGTTCAGCTGATCGGCCAAGCCGACCAGCTCTCCCAAGGCGCGCAACAAGCCGACGAACGTAAAGCGCTTTCCGCATTCGGATCGAACTGCGGACAGAGCGGCGGCGGCGTCGATTGCTCTTTTGCGTATACATCGCTCGATACGAGCCAAGTACCGACAAATGGCAATGGCAAGAATCAGTTTGCGCCCAATCGCGTGGACCTGATCGCGTGCCATAACGTGCCGTACTTCTTGCCGCAACTCTTCTCGTTTGCGTCGAATGCGACGTATCAAGCGGTTGCACGTGCCGCGGCGGCGGTCGTCCCCGCAAACAGCGAAGCGTTCAATCCCGGCACGCAGATCAATGCTGCGACCGGACAGCCGTTCCAGCCGCAGGAACCGCAGTGGGCATCGGCTTTTCAGGCGCCGCTCTACACCGTCGATTTCTCCGCGCTCACCGTGCATTTAAATTGGTACACTGCGGCCGGCGTTCACCCGTACTCGGGAACGGTTTCGACGGGAGGCTACCAATGTCAGTAACGCGCGGTTCTCGCGGACAGGCGCTCATCGAAATGACGATCGTGCTGCCGATCGTGCTTCTCGCACTCTTCGGCATTCTGTACGTCGCGCGGCTCGGTGTCGTCGGTGAACGCGCGCAACTCGCGCTGCGGTACGGCGGCATCGCGGGATTCATCAACGGAAGCGGCGCTTACAGCGCCGCGAACATCTACGCAAATCTCAATCCGTCGTCGATTCCGCAGCCATGTCCGACACCGGCGATGGGCGCGTTCGATAACAGCGCTCCTTTTCCGGGCCCGACCAGCGCACCGTTTTGGCAGCCGGATTCCACGTCGAATGCGGCGCCGTGTGCTCCCGCGGTCTTCGGCCTTGGTGGTGCGCAGTTCTTGGCGTCGCACTTCTTCAGTGCGACCTCGCTCACCGTGAACGCGAACGTGGATGTTCCGTCATACATTCAAACGGCGCTCGGTGAAACGGTGCAGGGCGTATCGGCGAGCGAAACGTTCGTGCATCCCGCGTTTCCGGGGATGATTCTGTACTGCAGCACCGAGGTACGCAACCGCGTCAACGGCGCGATCACTGCAGAAGGTTCGAGCATTCCGCCGACGCCGATCCCGAACGGCGCTCCGAATCCATCGCCGGCGCCCAACAACAACGGAGTCTGCCGGTGAGCGCACTTGCAACGCTTGCTCCGGGGAAGCCCGTACCATATGGTTCGCGCGCGGACGTCCCATTCGGCTGCGGCAATGTGTGCGCGCAGACGATTTTCGCGGGCGTCGACCGCGCCTCGGGTTTGCCGTCATACGCCGTGCGTATCTCGAACAACACACAGCATGCGTTGCGCGCGCAAGTCTGCTTCGGTGGAATCACCGTCGCAAGCGACGTGCAGATCGCACCGTTTTCGATCGTCGACACATTGGTTTGCGCACCGCGGCGCGCTTCCGATGAACGCGCAGTCGTCCAAGTGCAGGCAAATGGTCTCGCGTTTACGGTCGATGCCCGCGCGCCGGTTGCGAGCAGTAATCGCCTCGGACGTATGTTGGCCGGACTCTCCTTGCTTGTCGCGCTCGGCATCGGCGCGATCTCGGGAGTGTGGGCCTACGCGGGAGCGACGCGGCTATCCACCCGGGTCGCCGTCGCTCCTCTTCCTCCGCGCGTTGTTACCCGGACACGCATCATCACGCATCGCGAAATCGTAAAGCCGCTCCTCGATGACCTCGATGTTTCTCCGTCAGCGGTAACGGCGGGCGCAAACGTACGCGTGCGCTATGGCGCATACGCCAACGGGACAGTCTGGTTGCTTGACGACCACGGCCGCGTTTGGTCGAAACATTCCATCGAACCGTCCGGCGAGACGACGTTCGCGATTCCGGAATCCGCGGCGGGAAAAAATCTTCGCGTCGTTCTCACGGCGCAACGCGGCGCGCAACACGCGCAGATGGCCACGGGCATTCTCGTTTTGCCGGACGGCATGAATGTCGCCGATCCGCAACCGCAAGCACCGCCCGCTCCGGAAGTCGGCCCGCAAAGCGTTGCCTCGGGAAATCCGATTCACGTACGGCTCCCCGCGGCGCACGGTGAAGCGCTCGTCTCCATCACCGACACCGGCGGCTCCATCCTCGAAGAAGTCGACGTCGCGCCGTCGGAAACATCCGCCATCCTCCACGCCCCAAGCGTAAGCGCGCCAAGCACCTACGACGTCGTGGTCAGCATCGCTAAAGGCAACGCACAAGAACAAACGGTCAAAGCCATCACCGTCGTACCTGCCGCACCGGGCAAGTAGTTCGCGCCGGCAACGCGAAGCGCCACCGCGTGATCGCAGGCTGTACGATTGAGCCGTATCGTTCCAACGCCGATGATGTCGCCGAGATCACGGCGTTGCTGCACCGTGCATATGCGCCGCTCTTAGCTGCCGGAATGAACTACACCGCCGCCACGCAAAGCGACGAGGTTACGCGATCGCGACTCGAAGCAGCGGCAGCCTCTTGGCTCGCGAAACAAGGAACACGCATCATCGGGACGATTTGTTACTACACGGCCCGGCGCAGCGAAACGTTTCCGGAGTTGTTCCGAAAGAATAACGTCGGGATCTTTGCGATGCTCGCAGTCGATCCGCCGCTCCAACGACTCGGCGTTGGTGCCGAATTGGTGAAGACCGCGGAACGCTACGCGGTCGAGCATGGGAAAACCGAGCTCGTCTGCGATACGGCGGAGAACGCACGCGACTTACGCCGATACTATGCAAATCTCGGCTACCACGAAGTCGGCGCACACCAATGGCCGGACGCGGACTATCGTAGTATCATCTTTAGTAAGCGGCTCGACGGAGCAGAGTAACGTGGCAAAGATGAACGTAGAACATCCGCCGGCAGGCGCAAAGCTTGAACTCTACATCAGCCCTGATTGTCCGTACTGCGCACGCGCAATGGCGTATTACGACCACGAAGGCATCCCATACACCGCGTACGATGCCGACAACAACGACGCACACCGCGACGCAATGTTCCGCTACACGAACGACGATCCAACGGTACCCGCAATCATCATCAACGGCGAATACATCCAAAGCGGCTGGGGCTCACCCCCAAGAGGTTGAACCGTCCACTAGCTCCTCAGTTTGAGTGAGCCCCGTCATCCTGAGCGCAGGTGCGAAGCACCGGAGTCGAAGGATCGCAACGCGCGATTGTATCGAGGCAATCCTTCGACTCCGCTGCGCTTCGCTCACGATGACAACTAGGTTGTTTCCGCGCCTTCGGATGGAACCGTTGTCCAGCGCATCGAAAAGCGTAACTATCATGCTGGCTCTCGCTGCGGTCGCATCGCTATTACTGACTCAACTACGCGCGCACGCAATGCCGCTTGGCACGCGAATGGAATTGCCTGCGGCTATACGCGAGGCAGCCGTCATTGGGCTCGGAGAAGTGACGCATGGATCCGACGAAGTAGCGCGCACGAAAATTCTCCTTTTCCAGCGACTTGTCGCGGATGCCCGCGTCCGCGTCCTCGCCATCGAAGGGGATTGGTCGGAATGGACCGCGATGGATGCGTACGTTACCGGCTCTGCCGGCAATCCTGTCTCACTCGTAGCGCAGCAAGACTTCATGCTCTATCGGAATGCGGAACTTGCGGATCTTATTGAATGGATCCGTACGTATAACGAAGCGCACAACGCTGACCCGGTCCATATCGTCGGAATTGATGTGCAAGAACCCGAAAAGACGAGGGCTCTGGCCAAGTCCACCGGCCCGCTCGCAGGCGAAGCTTCTCAAATACTTTATCGTGCATCTGCCCGGCTCGCGCATCCGTCACTATTGGCGCGCGATGCGGGTATGGCAGCAAACGTCCTGGCACTCGTTGATAAACATTTCAAGATCGCACTCTGGGCTCACGACGGCCACATTAGCGCGTTCGATGAGACGAATGCGCCGTGGCATCCACTCGGGACGCGTCTGCGAGCGGCACTCGGGAGCCGGCACTTTGCAATCGGCACGATTGCGGGCGGCGGCACGTTCCGCGCTCGCCCTGCAGTTGGAATGCCCCCGTTGTAATGACGTTTCCGCATCGGCCCCTGGCTATAAACGAACTCTTCTCGGAAATAGGACGACCATTCTTCCTTGTCACGAGAAGCATCCCTGACAGCAGCGTACTGCATCAATGGCTGGACGAACAGCACTACGTATTTATGGCAGGCGGGACAGTTGTTGGCGAGAACGTGACGTTGCCGTTGCGCCTATCTCGCGCCTTTGATGCGATTGTATTCTTGCCGCTGATTCATCCGACTGTTCCGCTCATGCGGCAATCTGCGTACGGTTCGTAACGGTCCTTCGACTACGCTGCGCTTCGCTCAGGATGACAAATTACGAGCGGATGACGCTCCATACTTGCGAGAGTTTGGGGGCGCGTCCGTAGAGCAGCATGCCGACGCGATACACTTTACCGGCAAATAGTGCAATTCCGTATAAGGCGGCGATGTTGATCAGGAGGCACAACGCCATCTGCCACGCGGGCACGTTGCTCACGGCGATGCGGGCGAACATGATGAACGGCGAAATGATCGGGATGAAACTCGTCACGACGGCCCCAGGCGCATCCGGGGTGCCGAGCGCGTAGATTGCGATGAAGAGTGCCGCGACGACAGGAAGTGCGAGCGGCCCCGTGATGCTTCCCAAATCTTCCGTGCGATTGATCAGCGACGCCATCGCGGCAAAGATCGTCGAAACTTGGAGATATCCGATCACCAGGAACACGAAGAACGCAACGACCACGCCGGGTGTGAGGACGTCGAAGAGGTTTGCAAGCGAGAACATTCCGCTCAAATCGGTGCTCGCGTTCCCGTTGCTCGGTCCCTGTCCGCCGATCATCGCAGCGCCGATCCAGACCGCCATTTGAAGCACTGCCAGCGCACCACCGGCGAGAATTTTTCCGCCGAGCAGCGCGACGGGGTCAACGGATGCGACGAGAAGCTCCGCAATCCGGCTCGTTTTTTCTTCCGCGACAGAACTCGTGATCAGCTGACTGTTCACGAGAATCAACAAGTACAGGAAGAAGATGAGCGTGTAGGCGATACCGCGTACCATCTCGGCCTGATCCGCCGAGCTGAATTTTGAGGAGACGGTCTTCACGTCAACCGGAAAGTTCGTTATTCCCCTGACTTGCGTGGTCGATTTGCCGGTTGCGAGCGAGAGTTGCAACGGCAAGAGTGCGCGTCGCACTTGGCGCGGGCCCATGCTCCCGGGATCATGAGCGTATACCGTGACGTTCAACCCGTTCTTCGACGATGCGATGACGAAGGCTGCAGAGGCTTTGTACTGCGTGAGCGTTTGTCCGGTGACGGGCTGCGGTTTGAGATTCGCAACAACGTCGTAATCGGACTTGAGCAGCGGTAGTGCGCGCGCCGTGATATTCGGGTCGCCGACGATGATGATGTTGCTCGATCCGCCGAAGGCGTTCTCGAACAAGCGCGGCAGATGCGCGACGAGGATGATGCTAATGACGCCGATCGCAAGACCGATCAGGAACGGGCGCGACTTGATGCGGCGTTTGAATTCCGCCGCGAAGACGGTGAAGAGATCGTCGATCATGCTACTGCCTCGCCGATAGCGCGAAGATAAATCTCGTGAAGTGACGGTTCGACGGCTTCGAACGTTGTGACGGGTGCCACTGCCACCAGCGATCGCAGCAGCGACGCAAAATCCGTATCCGCCGGGACGCGGTAGTCGATGTGGCCGTTCATCTGAGCGAGCGGCTGCGCACCGGCAACTTCGCGCAACGTCTTTGTAACGTCCTCGGTGCTCGGTGCGACACGTACGAGACGGGTCGGGAATGCCGTGCGAAGCTCCGCGAGCGTTCCTTGCACGCGGTTCTCACCGCCGGCGATAATGCAGAACGACGTGCAGAGATCTTCAAGTTGCCACATGTTGTGGCTCGAGAGCACGAGCGTCGTGCCTTGCGCCTTGACCTCGTTGAGAATGGTCAGGAGCATCTCGGCGTTGACGGGATCCAAGCCCGAGAACGGCTCGTCGAGGACAAGTAATTGCGGATCGTGCACGGTTGCGCACGCGAGCTGCACTTTCTGCTGATTGCCTTTCGAAAGTTCGGCGCACGGTCGCTCCGCGTACTGATTGAGCGCGAGCCGCTCGATCCAGTGGTTGACGCGCGCGGTAAGCCGCGGCTCTCGCAATCCGTGCAGTTTTCCGAAATACGAAATCTGCTCGCGAACCTTCATTTTGCCGTAGATCCCGCGCTCTTCCGGGAGATAGCCGAAATGTTTGCGGCTGTCGCTGCGGATCGGCGTGCCGTTCCAGCGAATCGTGCCGCCATCGGGCGTCAGAATGCCGAGGATCATGCGCATCGTCGTCGTTTTGCCGGCGCCGTTCGGACCGAGAAGACCGAACGTCGTGCCGTCGTCGATATGAAAATCGACATTGCGGACGGCACGAACCGAGCCGAACTCTTTATGGATGTGGTCGACCTCTAACATCTCCACTTCTTTCTGTTTTGTAGTGCGATGATACTACAAACATGATTTTGTGTTAACGCATTAGAACAAAACGCGGCGTGAACGCCTCGCCACTCGCTCTGCGCGCGACCCAGGGTAGTTCCCTATTACTCTACGAAGGTGAGAACGGTGCAGTCCGGGCGGCGCTTCGGTACCGCCGCGCCACGCCCTCGCGCATCGAGTTCGCGCTTGACGTCGTCAATGCGACACCGGAGCCCTTGCTCGCGACGATCTACGCGCTTGCGAGAAACGGACAAGAGATTCCGCTCGCCCCATACTCGTTTTGGATCGATGCGCGCAGCGAAGGATACGTCGATCTCCCCCTCTCCTGGCTGATGACACTGACGTGCACGGCGCTCTCCGTTCGTTTGCAGGGGCGCAGCGTGCATCAACGGCTCGAAGCGGCAATGCCGCGCCCCGCCTCGGTTGCCTGGTTTATCGCCGGTGCAGCAGCGGTCGGCGTTATCGTTGCCTCTGCGGCCCTTGCCCACCCACGTATTGCGCGCGTCGACGTTCCCGCGATGGCTGTCGCCGGTTCGCCGCTTTCGATTGGATATCAAACACAAGGTATCGGATCGTCGAGCTGGAGCCTTGAGGACGTCCGCGGCGCGCGGATCGACGGTGGAGTGCTGCAAGGTCGATCATCGACACGGATCACCGCACCGCGCGTACCAACGCAAAGTGTGTACACCGTTCGCATCGCTTCGAGCGGTCCGTTCGGAAGCGCGACTGCGGAACGTCCCATCGTGATCGTGACACCGCGCCCCGCCGCTATGCCGCCGCGCATCATCTCGTTTACCGTCGATCGCGCCGCCGTTGCCGACGGTACCCCCGTCACCGTGCGCTATCGCGTAAACGCCGATAGCGGCGATGTACTCGCCGTCGATGCGCAAGGGACGATTTGGGCGCAGTCGGCGGTGCGTGGAAACAGCGGCAGTGTGGACTTGAATCTTCCGCGATTCGGCACCAATAAAGAGTTGCAGATTCGCCTCGTCGTGCGCCGCGGGCCGCAACTTGCGGCCGCCGGCCTAGGTGTAGAAGCGATCGCGCAGTAACGGCGAATACGCACGGCATACGCACCACTTCACTTATATGGGAGCTGGAGCATGTTCATTTTAGCCGATGCCGCCAATGATGCGACCACGCGCGCCCTCGCCGCCGCGATGAGCGCGATGATCGGAACGGTCTTGATCCTCACCGTCGCGTTCACCGTGCTCTTCGTCTGGATGTTCTGGCGCGTGTTCGCGAAAGCGGGATTCCCGGGCGCGATGGGCCTGCTGTGTCTGATTCCGTCGCTTGGCCCGATCATCTGCCTCATTATTCTCGCTTTTTCGACCTGGCCGAACGAACGCGTTATCGCGTCGCCGATCGTTACGGGAACTATGCCGACGACGCTGTAAGGCCGGCGATCCACGCTTCCACGTCATCGGCCTTTGACGGGAGAATCGCGGAGAGATTCTCTCGTCCCGCAGCGGTGACGATGACGTCGTCTTCGATACGTATGCCAATGCCGCGGAATTCATCGGGAACCGTTGCATCGTCAGGCTGGAAGTAGAGCCCTGGTTCAACCGTAAGCGCCATGCCTTCACGCAGCTTGCCGTACCGATAGTTTTCGCTGCGCGCCTGCGCACAGTCGTGTACGTCGAGTCCCAGCATGTGGCTGACGTTGTGCAGCGTGTAACGCCGGTAGAATTGGTGCTCCGGATCGAGTGCTTCATCGAGCGACGTGCGCAGGATGCCCAGATCGATCAATCCTTCGGCGAGTACCCGCATCGCGCGGCGGTTCGGCTCGAGAAAATCGACGCCCGGCGCAACCGCGTCGATACCGACGCGCTGCGCTTGCCACACGATATCGTAGATTGCGCGCTGCGCCTTGGTGTATCGTCCGCCGATTGGAAGCGTGCGTGTGATGTCGGCAGTATAGAGCGAATCGCATTCAACGCCGGCATCGAGCAAGAGCATCGTGCCGGGTTCGATCCATCCGCTGTTGCGATTCCAGTGCAACGTGCACGCGTGATGCCCGGCAGCCGCGATCGTCAAATAGCCGACATCGTTTGCTTCGATACGCGCGCGTCCCCAAAACGCGGCTTCGAATTGGCGTTCCGTCGTCGCGTACGAGAACGTGCGAATAACGTCCTCGAAGCCGCGCTTGGTGATTTCGCACGCCTTGCGCAGTTCCGCGATTTCGTACTCGTCTTTGATCAAACGCATCTCGGAGAGATACACGGCAAGGTCGTGCTCCGGGACGACGGGCGCATTCGATGTATTGAGCGCTTGCACGTACTCGTCAATTTGCTGGAGCGGACGACAGCGATCGACGCCGTAGAAAATCTGGCTCTCGTCCAATCCTCGATGGCGTCCGACCCACAGTTCACCGTAGATGCGGTCGGTGAAGAACTCCGCTTTGCCGCGGTTGTGTTCGGGAGCAAAGAGCAGCGTGCGGTGCGATGCGCCCTCCGGCTCCAGCACGAGCAGCGAGCCCGGCTCGCCGTCGCCCATCAGATACGCGAAGTCGCTCGACGGACGGAAGCGAAAGTGCGTGTCGTTGGCACGCACCTTCTCGTGACCGGCCGAAACGACCACGTATTGCCCGGGAAATGCGCGTGAGAGTGCATCGCGTCGCGATTGCAAACGCGCGAGCTGCGGATGCGCACCAATGCGTACCGGCGCGTCGACCCAGTCGCGCGACATGAAGTCGACGAGCGCTTGCGGCGTCTCGGGATCGTAGCTGTTGGTCTTTGCGGCGGGCCGTTCGTGCAGATCTTTGGAGGACATGAAGCCGACTTCGGGGGCCGCGGGCGGGAACCCCGGCTCGGGCCGGGTAGAACAACCATGACTATGGCGCAAACAAGCGCAGGCGCGCGGGACGGCGACGCGCTCTCGAACGAGCGCCCGATGACGACGGACGTCAAAGCAACGGACGTCCTTGCGAACGAGCGCACCTTTCTTGCGTACATACGGACCGCGCTTGCCTTTATCGCCTTCGGTTTCGTCGTCGCGCGTTTCGGTTTGTTCGTGGAGCAACTGGCGCTCGTTACGCACGTGCACGTCTCCGGACCACACTATTCGACCGGCTTCGGCGTGTTGATGTCGATCGTCGGTGTCGTTGTCGGAGCGCTCGGCGCCTGGCGCTACTCGATGGCCGATAGAGCGCTGCGCGCCGGCATCGTTAAATCACTGCCGCGCATGGGCGGCTACATGATCGCGCTGCTCGTTGCAGCGATCGGCGTCCTCGTCGCCGTCTATCTCTCCTCGTACTACTAGCGCCTTGTCATCCTGAGTGCAGGTGCGAAGCACCGGAGTCGAAGGACCGCCTCGATTCAATCGCGCGTATCGATCCTTCGACTTCGCTGCGCTTCGCTCAGGATGACATATCGAGCCCTAAATCCAGCGCTGGTGCGCTGTGCGTTAGGTAACCGACGGAGATCAAGTCGACGCCGCTTTCTGCGACGGCGCGTACGGTTTCCGGACGAATGCTGCCGCTCGCTTCGGTGATGACACGGCCGTCGGCGATGTGTACCGCTTGAGCCAACGTGCCGGGATCCATATTGTCGAGCAACACCGCGTCGATGGGTTCTTCGAGCGCTTCGCGCAGTTGCTCGAGTGTGTCGACTTCGACTTCGATCTTTACCATATGTCCGGCGAGCGCGCGCGCACGCGCGACCGCGTTGTGAATCGATCCCGCGAGTGCGAAATGGTTGTCTTTGATCAACACCGCATCGTCGAGGCCGAAGCGATGATTAGAACCGCCGCCGCAGCGCACCGCATACTTTTCGAGCGCGCGCAGCCCGGGCGTCGTCTTGCGCGTATCCGCAATGTGCGCACGTGTCCCGGCAACGGCATCGACAAGCGAACGTGTTGCGGTCGCGATACCGCTCAGCCGGCAAAGAAAGTTGAGCAGAGTTCGCTCACCGGTGAGCAGCGTGCGCGCGCGGCCTTCGAGTTCGGCGATCGTCTCGCCGCGGTCGATGTGCTCGCCGTCTTCGCGCAACCGTTTGACGCGAACGCCTCCCGGATCGAGCAGTTCGAACGCAAGCAGCGCTACATCCAATCCCGCCAGCACGCCGGGCGCACGCGAAACGATCGCGGCGCGGCCGTTGGCATCAGCGGGCACGATCGAATCGGTCGTGAGATCGTTGCCGTGCGTGAGATCCTCGAGCAACGCGCCGCGAACGACGGGCTCGACGATGATACGGTTCGGTTTTGTCACCCGCGCGCGACCGCTGCGGCGCGGCTATAATCGAGCATGCGTTCCACGGCAGCTCGAGCGCGCTTTGCAATGGTTGGATCGACGGTCACTTCGTATTGCATCGTTTCGAGCGAATGCAGAATCTTCGGCAGCGTGTTGCGTTTCATGTGCGGACACAGATTGCACGGCCGCACGAATTCGACGCTCGGATATTTCGCGGAGACGTTATCCGCCATCGAGCACTCGGTAATGAGCAACACCCGCGGACGATACTGTTTCGAAACATCGTCGACGTAATCGGCCATGCCTTGCGTGGAACCGACGTAGTCGGCCTCGGCAAGAACGTCGGGCGGACACTCCGGATGCGCAATCACGACGAGGCGTTCTTCCTCCTCGCGATAGCGGCGAATATCTGCACCGCTAAAACGCTCGTGCACTTCGCAGTGCCCTTTCCACGCGATGATCTCCGTCTTCGTCTGCGACGCGACGTATTTCGCAAGGTATTCATCGGGCAAGAAGATCACGCGCGGAACGTTCAGCGCCTCGACGATTTGCACGGCGTTGCCGCTCGTCACGCAGATGTCCGATTCGGCTTTCACGTCGGCCGACGTGTTGACGTACGTCACAACCGGAACGCCGGGATAACGTTCGCGCAGTAAACGCACGTCGGCCGCAGTGATCGATTCCGCGAGCGAACATCCCGCACGTAGATCGGGCACGAGCACCGTTTTGTCGGGATTTACGAGCTTCGCCGTCTCCGCCATGAAATGGACGCCGGAAAGCACGATCACGTCCGCGTCCGTGTCGGCCGCTTTCATCGCAAGGGCGAGCGAGTCGCCGACAATGTCCGCAACCGTGTGGTAAATTTCGGGAACTTGATAATTGTGCGCCAGAATAACCGCGTTTCGCTCTTTTTTCAAGCGATTGATTGCCGCGACGTACGGCGCGTGGATCGCCCACTCGACACGTGGAATAACGTGCTCGACACGCTGAAAAATTGCGTTCGTCTCGTTTTCGACGTCCGGGGTAAGTTCTAGATCTATGAGGCTCATGGGCTTGCTATTGCTCTTGGGGTCTGCGGCTCGCAGGACCTTCCGTTACTTCTTTATACACATTATCTCGCTCGCGATTTGCACCACGCTTGTCCTGCCGGCCCAGGCACAGCTCCTTCCAAAGGTCCCCATTCCGAGTTCCGGCCCCCTCACCGGCGTGCGGCAGCAGGGCCTCTACGTCACGGCGCCCGTGACCGTCGACGGTCAGGAGGTAATCCGGGTCGCGGCCCTCGCCAACGCCGCGTCAATGCCGATCGACACGCGCGTCCTCCTCGTGCAGAATGCGATCTCGCAGATACTCGCCGTCGATCCCGACCGCAACACGACGATTTACGACCCGAAGACGTTCAAGGTCGTGATCACTCGCGAAGGTTCGCAATACGCGCTCGAGGCACGCGACGATCGTCACACGACAGGCGTTGCGATCGTAACCGTAACGACGAATGACGCGAACGCCTTCGCGCTAAGCGAACACGACCTCGCCGAACAGTGGCAGACCCAGCTACAGACCGCTCTCAAAACGGCGCTTCAAAAACGGCAGCCGCAGCAGATCCGCCAGAATATTATCCGCGTAGTGCGCATTGCGATAGCGCTTGGCGTCATCACGCTCGCACTCTTGTTCTTGTGGCTGTACGTTCAGCGACAGGTAGCGCGCGTCAAGAAACAGGTGGAGGAGAGGCATGAGACGCTCGAGCGCGAGGCGGATCACGAAGCCGAACATATAGGCGATTCCGAACATCAGCAGCGCCGGCGAACGCTGGCACTGAGCGTCCGGATCGCCGCACCCGAACAACGCTTGCATCGTCTTCGCGTCTATAGCAGCAGTATCGTATGGCTGACGAGTTTCGTGTGGGCGTGCGCCATCACGTGGGCGTTGTTTCTTTTTCCGGCCACGACCGCAACCGGACAATTCATCGTCGGCGCGATCGGCCGCATCGTTTTTATCTGGCTCGTCGCGGGCATTATCGACCGCGTTCTCGAGCTCCTAATCGTGCGCTTCGCCGACGTATATGGGCGCCGTGGAACATCGAGCGAAGATCGTGCGCGCCATACGCTGCGCGCACCAACGATTTCCCGTGCCCTCGGCGGCTTCAAGACGGCGACGCTGCTCTTTATTGCCGTCTTAGCGACGCTCGGGCAGCTCGATATTCCAATCGCGTCCGTTGTAACGATCGGCGGCATTGCGGCGTTGGCCGTCGGCTTTGCGGCACAAACACTGGTCAAAGACGTGCTCAACGGGCTACTCGTCCTCATTGAAGACCAGTATGTCGTGGGCGATTACGTGATGATCGGCGACTACAACGGCATCGTCGAGAACCTTACGCTTCGCGTCGTGCAGATCCGTGATATGCGGGGTTACGTGATAACGATTCCCCATAGCGCCGTAACGCAGGTCGTCAATGCGTCGCGCAATTGGGCGCGCATCGACTATCGAGTCGCGATCGATCCGAGTGCGGATTTGAAAAAAGCCGTCGACACGATGCGCGAAACGCTCGAGCGGCTCAGTCGCGATGAAGTTTCGAACGGCGGGATATTGAAGGCGGCCGAATGGATCGGCGTGGACCATCTCGCCAACAATGGAGTCGTGCTGCGCGCGCTGATTCGCACGGCACCGCTTCGTCAATTCGATCTGCGCCGAATCGTCAACGAGCGCATCTTCGAGGCATTTAAAAGCGAGAACATCGCGCTCGGCGTCGATCCGCTCGGGCCTCCGGTTCCACCGCCGCAAGCCAGTCCCGATCCGGTCTAGCAGTCGCGGCCCGTGCGTTGAACGAAGCCTTCTCGCACAGGATCTCGAAAGCGGAGAACATGGCGCTTGCTCGTACCGTACTCGTCATCATAACGGCATTTGTCGTCGTTATTTTCTATACGCCACTTGGACACGCGAACTACGTCGGGCGCTGGGGTGACGGAACGTACGGAGTCTCTGGCGCACGCGGCGGATCGCTTCGAATCGTAACCGTCGATCCCAATTCGCATGCGGCGCGCGCCGGCGTCCGCGAGGGCGACACACTTGTGCCGGGCCGGAGTTTCTCGGCTGACATCCTGGAGATCGAGTACCCGCGCGCCGGAGATCAGCAGACCTTCACGTTGAAGCATCCTAACGGACACGTGTACTCGGTAACGCTGCGCGCGGTTCCCGTTCCGGGGTTCGGTGACTGGGATCGTATCAGCGGCGTTCTCGGCGTCATTCCGGCGACCGTGTTTTTGATCGTCGCGTTTGCGCTGGTCTTTTTGCGGCCAAGCGTCATGACGTGGAGCTTTTATGCGACGGCGCTCGGCTATTTTTCGACGGCTCCGAGCTTCGAGTATTTTCACTCGCTTTTGCCGCACGCCGCATTCGTTCCGCTGTCGTTTGTGCTCAACACGTTTTTCGGGAATTTTGCGGTGCTTCCGCTGCTGCCGTTCGTGTTACGGTTTCCCAATAATCGCCTCACGGGCTTTTCGCGCAACTTCGAGCGCGGAGTCTGGATCGCGATCGCGCTCGCATTCGGTGCGTACAGCTACAATTGGGTTCGCGCGTGGTCGAACGGCCGGCCCAGTATGTTCGTCGACATCTTCGACGTATGGCTGCCTCTCGCAACGTTCGTCGTGGCGACGTATATTCTCGTCGGAAAGTTCAAGCACGCTACGCCGGCTGATCGACAACGCTTCGGCTTCCTCGTCATCGGGATAGTAATTTCGTTTATCGCCTATGCGATCTACTTCGTTCCCGGCATATCCGACGAGGTCAAGCAGATCGCCGGCTACGCCGTTGTTATCATGCCCATTACCGTGGGCTACGCGGTGTTGCGCCATCGCGTGCTCGATGTCAATTTCGTGCTCAATCGCGCGCTTGCGTACGGCATTCTTTCGATCATCGTCATCACGATCGTTTCGTTGCTGGATTGGTTATTCTCACACGTCCTCTCGGTGTACCATCTCGCGATCGCGTTCGAACTCGTCGCGACGATAGCGATCGGATTGTTGCTCGATCGCATCAACAAACTGATCGGCGCGGTCGTCGAGCGCGTGTTCTTCCGCCATCGCCGCTTAGCGGAGAGATATTTGAAGCGCGCTGCGGCAGCGCTTCCGTACGCCACGGAAGAAGCCGCGGTATCGGAGGGACTCGTCGAAGTGCCGGCTGAGGCACTCAAGCTCGGCGCGGCGGCGCTCTACCGCCGCAACGAAACCGGCCGCTTCGAAGGCGTCGCCACCTCGCAAAATACGCCCGTCGCGCCTCCGGGATTTGACGAGAACCATCTGCTCGTACGGATGCTGCAATCGAGCGAAGAAAGTGTCTGGCTCGAACAGTTGCGCTCGCATCTGCAACGCGAGAACAGTGCCATCTACGTTCTCGCGATCCCGGTCACCGTGCGTCACGAGCTGGTCTCGTTCACGCTCTACGGCGCGCATTCGAACGGTGCGCAGCTCGACCCCGATGAGATCGTGCTGCTCGAAGATCTGTCACGCGAAGCGGCGCGCGCATACGATCATATCGATGCCGTCCGCATGCGCGAGCGCTACTCACGCGTCATGGCGCCGCTGACAGAAACCGTGTGATGGCATCGATAGCGTGATCGTATATACCGTGTACGAACGCGAGAAGCGCCGAATCTGCTCGGCCGAGCTCCATGGACCGCATCCGACGCCGGGGATGAATATGATTGGTGTTGTTCCGTCTCCATAGCGGTCGACGTGTAGCATTCCCAAATCGAACGAAGTTGTGGGCTGCGGCAGCAAAGGCACTGTAACGGCTGCGATTGCCGCAGTATTCGGCCAAAAGGCAAGAGTGAAACAGGACGCTGCGGCGAGCAGCGCTCGGACAGACCGTTTCATTGTGAACTCCTTACTCTACGGAGTCCGGATCGAAGATGTCTTCGACGGGCTTTTGAAACAGGCGCGAGATTTTGAACGCGAGCGGAAGGCTGGGTGCGTACTTACCGGCTTCGAGGGCGACGACCGTTTGACGCGCGATGCCGAGTTCATCGGCGAGTTGCGCTTGCGAAAGGTCGCGTTCGACGCGCAAGAGTTTGATGCGATTTTTCATCGATAACGAAGCCGCAGTACGAGCGATGCGACGAGCCACGACGCCATGAACGTTGTCCACGTCCACCATGCGGATGGCCGCGGCAGCGGATCCCCCTCGACAATTCCGTAGCTGACGGCGAAGAGGGCGGTGATCACGCCGGCAATCGCAAGCGAGTCGGTCATCAACCGCTTGTTGAACTCGTCCGTTCCCTGGAACAAGCGAAGGGCCGCAAGAAAGACCAGGAAGATGGGCACGACGGGTGCGAGCACGATCAACGTCTCGAGCGCTCCGTGGTAGTTCCGGAACGCGATCCGCGTCGCGGACAATACCACGATGTAGAG
>CAZYLU010000010.1:0-99887 GCA_964648945.1 uncultured bacterium
GAGCGCATGCTTGATAAGCATGAGGTCCCTGGTTCGATCCCAGGATGGCCCACCAATTGACGAGGTCGAGCATTTTTGGCTCGACCTTCGCTTTCCCCGAAACAAGGTCGCCGCTATCCGCGTACTGCGGATATGAGACAGACTACGCAGCACCGCCTCAGGGAGAGTCTGTTCCGCCGCTTCTCTAGCCGATTTCACCCCGTAGCGCGCAGTTTTACACAGACTTTCAGCCCTAGCGCCCGGTTTACTCTTCGTTTGCCAAACGGCAGTATACGAATCGTTGGGGTCGCCCACGCCGATCGCACCATAGTAGAATGCAACGTTCGATCTCGCGACGAAAGCACTGCAGCGCGTATTGCACTGAACGCATCTGCGTCAACACCCGAGATGCTTGCGCTTGATTTCAGCGGTCCTTTCGTCGTCAACGGTTCGACGGCCGCTTCAGTCGATGTTACTGCCTTTGTACCGGAAAGAACCCACGTTATCGTTGAGTCCGGGATGGGGCCGATTTCCGTCTCGTCGTTAGCCGCAAGCCTCGAATTGCGCTGCGCAATGGGCCGAGCGAACGTGGCGCTGCACCCTGACTGGAACGGTCAAATCCTCGACATCCGCAGCGACATGGGCGGCATTACGCTGACGGTTCCCCGTTCAGTAAAGCTCGAGATTGCAGCGCGAACATCCCTCGGGAAAGTACGCATCGCTGCACCGTCGCACTCAGGGGAAGTTCCCGCGAAGTTACAATGCGGCATGGGTCACGTCACCGTTACATCATGCTAGATCCGCACTTCAATGTTGATTTGGGGGCGGCGGTAACGCGGCTGGACTTGAAGGCGGCACACTGACGGTTCCATCCGCGAAAACAACCTTACGCACGCGACAGAGTTCCGGCGTAGCACCGAGATACGTTTGGCCGTAAAGAACGTCTTCAAAACTGTGCTTCACGATCGCACCGGGCGAGAACGTGCCGTCGTCTTTTATTTGCACGGGCTGGGCGCGGTAGAGGACGATGAACGTTACCTCCTTCGCTACCTTCGTTCCCGTGTTGACGAACTCAATCGTGACTCCGTCGGTTCTCTGCACGACGGTCGGTCCGACGGTCTTAATAGAGCAGTTGCGGATGTGGATGTTCGACCAGTCGGACTGGGACGTTCCCGCCGTCTGAGACGGCGTTTGCGCGCTCAACGTAAGGCACGCGATCACGGCGAGGGCAGCTGCGTAGATGAATGATGCGCGGCATCGCGCGTTCTTCGTCATAACTACGCAAGGATACAACCTCGCTCACGCTGCGTCTGTAAATCGCCACTGTACACGAACGATCTCAGACGCGTACCGCGAACGTCCATTGTCCGTAGTCGTCCTGCGGGTATTTGCCGTACATGTCGTAGGCGCGCCAAAGACACGTGAACGTTTGCGTGCCGGGTTTTATGCTGAATTGAAACCGGTTGATTTCCGTTGAGATGTCATTCGGAAATAAGACGTGCTGGTATTGCGCGGTAAGAACGCGATAGTACACGCCCTTGACCATGCGGCCGTCCTGATGTCCGGGGGGCAACGCGTTGTACGCGGAATCCTGCGGTACGAGGAGTTCGAGTAACAGCCCCGGTGTGAGGCGATCGCCTTCGTTGGCCATGTTTACGGCGACCATCGCATTGATCCAATCCCTGCGATCGGAGGGAAATCGAAATTCGGCCCACTGCGTTGCTCGGAAGCTGGGTTTGCGCAACGCGTCGTCGATCATGCGCCGATTGTTGTTCAGATCTTGCTTGACGGCGTCGAGCGCTTTACGCGCGAGATAAATCTGATACGCGACGGCGAGGAACGTGATTGCCGCAATAATGAGAGCCCACACGGCGATCGTGGCAGCCGTATGTGCGAGTGGATCCTGACTGACGACCGTGACGGGGATCGATTGTTGCGCTCGGTCTACAATGACGTGTTGTACGACGACGTGTTGTACGACCGTGTGATGCACGACCGGATGCGCGGTTGCGTGCACCGGCGCATGTGTGATTCGATGCTTCATTAAAAAGCGAGCAGCCGCTCGTCGGCCAGTCGGAGCACCATGAGAGCATTCTCGTACCCAGGCCTGGCGTTTACCTTTTTGTGCAAAGCGGCCCGCCGTTAAGCAGGCGCTTCAAACGTACCGGGGCTGTTGACGCTGGCGGTAAATTCGGGCGTCCGTCGCGGTGACGCCTCAGCCAGGCCACGGCGAACGCCCTCGGCGTCATAGTCCTTCGTGTAGACCGGGGTTTGCGGCTGCTGGCGCCAGGACTCCGCAATCGTCCCGGCATCAATGGGATCGAAACCGATTTCGTCGATGAGTTGCATGACGATCGCTTTCGCTCGCGGATCGTCGCCGGCGACCGGGAGCGCTATGCGGCCCGGCGTCCCTTTCGGCTTGCCGTTCTCCAGCAAGTGCTGCGCGTAGATGTTGTTGAACGCTTTGATAACCGGACGCCCGAGTTGCGCGGAAACCCACGCACTCTCGGGCGTTCCTCTTTCGATCGCCTCGATACGTCCGTCACGCTGGCGCGGGTAATAGTTGCCGGTGTCGACGACAACGACGTCTTCAGGTACACCGTCAAATAAATCTTTCGGGAGATCCGGAACATTCTTCTCGGGGATTGTCACCACGACGACGTCGCGGCCCCGCGCGGCTTCGCGCACGCTGACTGCCTGTGCGCCGGTTTCCGCGGCGAGATCGCGAAGCGATTCAGGGCCGCGTGAATTCGCAACCGCCACGTCGTGACCGACAGCGCGAAACCGCCGCGTGAGCGTTCCGCCGATGTTACCCGAACCGATGATACCGATCTTCAATGCAATCAACCGCGAGCCGTCGCAAACAGTGTCCCGTTAGGCGGCCGATTCTGAAAGACGAAACCGCCGAACGTGTACTCGGCGCTAATTGTCGAGTACTGACTGAAGACGCGGTATGTGTATTCCCAATTCACTTGCTTGATTACACTGTATCCGTCCAGTTCTTGAACCGCTATCGTGTAGTCGACCAGTTCTTGCCCGCGTTTCCCGCTGTAATCGTACAAGAACGTCAGCCATTGACTGACGATTGCGCGACGAACGGCGAGTGACGCGCGATCGATCCAGATACTTTTGAGTGCCGGCCGGTCTTCGGGCGCATCGGCAATCACCAAATGCGCTGCGGATTTTCCGTCGATGGACTCATCACCCTTATCGATGCACCGGTGCTGGTAGTTTCGCGTTTCAGCGATGATGGGAAGCCTCGGCATCATCGTTTCGTCGAGTGAGAGCCATGAGGATCGCGCGGGACCATACGGCCCGAGAACCGGCGGTCCCGGCTCGAGTACCCTACTGACAAACGGATGCACCCAGCGATCGTCATCGACATACGCAAGCCCGTCGTCGCGATACGTGACGAATGCGTTGGCAAGTTCGTACCGGTGACCGTCTTGCGTGATATGGATAGATTCTGTGTAACTAATATACGGCGAATGCGGAGCGGCAGCATTGTGTTGGAGGGCGCTGTAAAGTAGTTGCCAGCACGGGTCCTCGTTCGCTGTTCGCGCATGTACCATGCACGTGAGGAACAAAAGTGCGGCGGCGAGGCCGCCGATAGACCGCATAGTCATCGGAAGTACCTCTTGTGGAGCTCAATCGTCTCGCAACTGCAAGCGTGTGACAATAGTCTGAAGCGGATATGAAAAGGGTCCGTTCGACCTGGCACGAATTCCGGGTGGCCTCTTTCACGGGGACGTAGCTCAGTTGGTAGAGCATCTGGTTTGCAACCAGAGGGTCAGGGGTTCGAATCCCCTCGTCTCCACCATGTACGCAAGCTGCGCGGTATACTGCGCGGCTCTTGTGCCATGAAACCGGCCTTTTGCACCGGTGAGCCTTGCGCGACCAGCGACACTAAGGACGCCATCACCAAGCGACAACGTTTTCTTAAAGAAGCGTTCGTACACTCGTTCTAACGAGCGGCACAGGTTGTGCGGCTCGTTAGACTACTTCTCACTACTTAAAGAGGTAACTGGTGTTGCTTTCTAGGAGCGCGCTTGCAGCAGCGCTCGTGTTTGGTATTGCGTTCGGACCTATAAGCCCGGCGAACGCAAGCCAACAGACGATCGCGCAAGCACAGGATGCCCAGGCAATGGCTACCGTTTCAGGAACCGCGTATGACAACGCGGGCAAACCGCTGAGCGGCGTCACGGTCACGATCGACGGTCCCACGCATAAGACCGTGACGAGCGACGCGTCTGGCCACTTCACATTTTCGGTACCGCCCGGACTCTACTCGATTCGCGCAACGCACGCCGGCTTTGACGCCGCCGCCGCGAACGAAGTGGCGTTGGTCGCGGGCCAAAACGTTCAGAATTTCGACGTATCGATGACGCAGCAGACGCTGCAATCGCTGCGCACCATCGGCGTCGTCCGTACGACGAATACGCGCAGCATCTTCAATACTTCTGCGCTCTCCGTTTCGACGATAAACGCCGCAACCATCGACGCGCGCATGCTGCCCAACTTGAGTAAAGAAGTCGGTGAACTTCCGGGCGTGGGCGCCAGCCAAAACTCCGGCGGACGCGATCCGAATACGCGTTGGGATATTCGCGGCGCCGGCCTCGAAACGAAAGTCGAGTTGGACGGTCACACGGTCAGCTCGGGCGTCTTCGGCACGTACAACTCCGTCTACGCAAACTCCGAGATCTTCGACCAAGTCGAAGTGCTCAAAGGCGCCGGCTTGAACGGCGTCAACGCCGGCGAATCGGCGTTTGGTACGGTAAATTTGCGTACGCGCGGATTCACGGGGACCAACACCGTCACCGCGACGGGCGCGCTCGGTAGCTACGCGTCGAGCCACTACTTCGTGAGCCTCGAGCACAACATCACGGATCGCTTTTCGATCCTTGCGGCTCGCTCGCAGCAAGACTATCTCGGTCCCGATCAAGGCGTTCCCGGTCCCGTGCTGAGCTCGCTCAATGGAACCACAGGCGTTGGCTACAGCGGTCCCGGCCTTATTCAATGGCAACAAGACCTCTCGCATCCGTATCAAACCAATGCGGACTTGATCAAAGCGCGTTACAAGATTTCGAACGCAACGACGATCACCGGCGAGTTTTTGAATCTCACCGGCCGCTACTTTAGCCAGGGCGCTTCGTACGCGTACGATTACGGCCCCTTCACGATCGCCGAGTGCGCGAACGGAAAAACATTCTCCGTCACCGCCGCCAATTGTACGACGCAATCAACGTATACGAATCCGCGTCAGTTCAACTTGGTCGGAACGACGCAGCAAGTCTACAGCTACTTTCCGAACTCGTCGATTATCAACCAGGAGCCACAGTTCTCCGCCGAGTTGCGCACGACGCTCGGCAACGACACGATCTTCATCCGTCCGTATTGGACCGAGATCAAACGCAGCATCGACGGCTCGACGGAAAACCTCCAACCCGGTAACGCGGGCGCGTGGTATCAAGTCACAAACAGCGCAAACTGCACGGTTCAATTTACTGCGCCCGGCGCGAAAGGTGCGCCGGCTGCGGGCGCTACCGGTCCGTGCTTCACGTCCGCCGACAACTACACGACGCCGTACGTAAACAACGCCGGTCCGACGTTGCCGACGTACTTCCCGACGACGTCGACGGCTCCAAATTGCTCCGCGACGTCGCCGTGCTACACGACGCCGACGCAAGTTCAACGCAATGGTCTGTGGGCATACGGTACGCCGTTCAGCCAACCGGAGTTCGATAAAGACAACGGCGTCACGTTCTCGTGGCTGCATCCGGTGAATGACAATCTGTACTCGTTCAACGTCGACTACTCCGACGATTACACGACGAAGTACACCGCCGATAACTCCCCGCTTCCGAACGGCTGCGTTCCGGTTGTCGGCGGCGGCCCGAACAAGAACACGCCTTATCTGTCGGACAACGTTACGCCGAACCCGTACTACCAGCGGGCGTGTAACAACGGCGGCGCACCGTTCGGCGGAACCACGGGATCGTTTGCATACACGCTTCCTTCGACCGCCGTGCAAATTCCGCCGACGCACAACTACAAGGCCGACGTCTCGCTCACCGCACTCTGGCAGCTCACGCCGCGTCTTCAAGTCGGTCTCGGCAACTACTTGACGATTGAGAAACTGGACTATCAGTACACCGATCCGAACGCCGCGCTTGCAGCATCGCTGCTTAAATCAAGCGCCGGCGTAAGTCTCGCAGGTGCTGAACCCGCCGACGCCACGCTGTTGCCCGGAACGGTAACTCACACGCACTACGATCCGCATATCCAAGCGCAGTATCGCCTCACGGATGATATCTCGTTGCGCGCGACAGCTGGATCGAGCATCACGACGCCGTACGCGGGCCTCGTCTCGGGCTTCGTGAAGATCACCCCGAACGTCACACCGACGCTCGACGTGCTCACCCAACCCAACCCGCAACTGCAGCCGGAGACGACCGTCGCATACGACCTCGGCATGGATCAGCGTATGCGCAACGGCAGCGTGTTCTCGATCGACGCGTTCGATAACGTGATCCACAACGTGTTCGTCAACATTGCACAACCGGTTGCGAACCTTCCGGGGCGTTCCGCGTCCGGCATCACGCAAACGCTTCAAAACGAGACGATCAACGGGCCGCAGCAGATGAGCTACGGTCTCGAAGCGACAATGCAAAAGCGCCCGGCGCTCGGCTTCGGTTACTACACCACGATTACGGCGCAACGCGCGTTCTACTATGGCTTCAGCAACGCGTTCTATCAGCAACTCGAAGCGCTAAACCCGAACGGTCCTCCGGTGTTCACCGGTCTCGTCAACGGCAAGCAACTCGACGGAACCGGCGGATTCGAAGATCAGATTCCGTACTTCAAGGGCAAGTTCGAAGCGAACTACATGTTCCCGAGACAGCGCGCGTACGCCGCACTCGGGTTCGTGTGGAACGGCAGCAACAATCCCTACGGAACACCCGCCTTCATCACGTCGTACGCAAACGGACGGTACGACATTGGAAACGGGCTCTCGCTCGGTGTTAGCGTCGAAAACCTGATGAACTACTCGCAAGGTTCGTTCAACGGACAAGTCATCAACAACGCGGGCTTTGCACCGTGGGCAGTGGCGTGGAATCCCGCTTGCAAGTGCCTCATCAATGGAACGACCAGCCAGTTCCTCAATAGCGCCGTCGTGGTTCAACCGCGAGCCGTCTACGTCTCGTTGACGAAGAAGCTTTAAGAACAGCTCGACGCCCGCAGGAAAGAGACGACCCGCCCGTAATAAGGGCGGGTCGCTCACTTTGTTGGGTGCGATTTTGGGGGCATAGCTCAGCTGGTAGAGCATCACGCTGGCAGCGTGAGGGTCAGGAGTTCGAGTCTCCTTGCCTCCACCATGACTTCGAGCAACGCTACAACGCTCAGTCAAAATGCCGTGCTATACTGCGTGAGCGAAGTACGCCGGGCGACCGCGCTTGTTCCGCATCTGCGGAACGGTGAGGAAAGTCCGGGCTTCACAGGGCATGGTGCAGGATAACGTCCTGTCGGCGTAAGTCGAAGGAAAGTGCCACAGAAACATACCGCATGTTCCCGCTTCGGCGCGCACGTGTAAGGGTGAAATCGTGAGGTAAGAGCTCACGGAGATCCGCGGTGACGTGGACTCGGGTAAACCCCACCTGAAGCAAGATCGCTCGAATTGCACCGCAAGGTGCCGGATTGCCCGTCCGCACGAGCCATATCGCACCGAGGTGCACGGTAACGCGCACCCCAGAGGGATGGTCGCCGGCGCGGTAACGCGCTACAGAATCCGGCTTATAGGCGTACTTCGCAGTAGTTCGGTGCCCTTATCCTGGCGCAACCTGCGGGGGCGGGGGTACGTTCTATCCAATGATATGGGCAATACAATCCCAGGAGTTACTGTGAGCGACCAACGTTTTACCCCGGATATGACCGTCGACCAAGCTTTCGCGCTGCACGCTGGTGCGCGTCGCGTCTTCGCGCGCTTCCACCTTGGCGGCTGCTCGAATTGCGCAATCAGCGAGACCCACACGATCGCGGGCATCAGCGAAGACTACGGCATTCCGCTTCCGATGTTGCTCGACGGTCTGAATGCGCTGTTCGACGGCGGCACGCTGAGCGTCGGCGATAAGGTCCGCATTCCCGAAGAGATCCGCTCGAAGATACCGCAGCTCGCAAACGTCCCGGAGATCGGCGAAATCACGAGCGTCGAAAACGGCGCCTACATGGCGGAGTTCGGCGAAGTTCGCCTCCAAGGCTTAGCCGAAGATTTCGTCCCCGTCGAAGCGACCGCGACCAGAGCGTCGTAGTTCGTTAATCGAGGAGCTTGCGGTTGGCGAAGTTCTCCTCGATCCCGTGCCAGTGAGCGATCGACGGCTCGCCTGCTTTCCAGCATAAGTAGATGGGCTGGCCTTCGCGCGTTGACGGGAAATCGATCGTCCCCAGGTCGATATCTTTGACGATGCATCCGAACGACTCGATCCGGTGGATCAGCCGCACGATTTCGCTTTTGAGTTCGCCGAATCGTGGGGGCGGGAACGGCGATCGCAGCCCGGCCAGACGTGAAACACGCGGTGGCGTGTTGCTGCGCAGCGCAGGGTCGTTCTCGAGAAGTTTGATCGCGAGATCGCGGCGCTTCTCCAGCAACTCATCGACGAGCGGCGCAATTTTCGGGATGAGGGCGTTGGCCCGCTCAGGCGAAAAGAACTTCATGCTCGTCCAACGCTCCCTCTGCCAACCATGACGGCGGCGCGTGTAATCTTCGTTGTCGGACTCTCCGGTGCCGGTAAAAGCCAGGCGATGAAGACGTTTGAGGACTTGGGCTTTTACTGTGTAGAACACCTTCCTCCCGCCGCACTGGATCAAACATTAAACGTGCTTGATGCGGCGCGTGTTGCGAACGTTGCGCTTACGCTCGACTCGCACGGGGATGCGTTGCTAGGCGACGCGCTTGCTGCGATAGAGCGGGCGTGTACGAATCGTGACGTTTCGGTCGTTTATATGGAAGCGCGAAACGACGCATTGGTACGTCGCTTCAGCGAAACGCGTCGACGCCATCCTTATGCAGCGCGCGGATCGCTACGCGAGGCGATTGCAGCAGAGCGTGAGGCGCTTCTTCCGCTCCGCGAACGAGCAACGATGACGATCGACACAACGATGCTTACGCACGGCGACCTCAAGGAGCGGCTCGCGGCGATTTTCGCACCCGAAGAACGCGCGCAGCTCGCCGTTACCCTGGTACCGTTCGGTTTCAAGTATGGGTTGCCGCTCGACCTGGATCTGCTCTTCGACGTGCGGTTCTTGCGGAATCCGAATTACGACGACGCCTTGCGCCCGCTTACCGGCGACGATCCCGCCGTTGCAGCCTTTATCGAAGCCGACGCAGCATGCAAGCCGTTCGTGGCGAAACTGATAGACGTCATGGATTTTCTCTTGCCGCGCTACATCGCGGAGGGCAAGGCGCAGTTGACCGTCGGCATCGGATGCACCGGTGGGCGTCACCGCTCCATCTATATCGCGCGCCGCCTCTACGACCATTTGGTAACCAACGATCGTGTAGCTTTGGCGGTTGATCCGCGGGATATTCGGTGATGCGTAACCGCATGATGAAGCCGCTCGAGTGGCTGATCCCCGGGCTCTGTATCAAACGGTGGCTGCTGCTCACAATCTTCGGCCTGGTGATTCTTCTCGACGGCATCGACCGGTGGTTGGTTGCCGAAGGCGTATCGCTTCCGCTCAATGAGATCATCGACAACGTCGTCGACGATTATTTCTCGCCGTCGTATCTAACGTATATTTTCGTTGCGCTCGGCATCGTGCTGATCGTCATCGGTGTGCGACAGTGGCTGCGTTCCGTCGTGCGCGCGGCATCCTCGGGCGGCGGCGTTCTCGACACGCTGCGGGCTCGCCGTCTGGAACAAGGCTACAACATCGTCGCGATCGGCGGCGGCACGGGGCTCTCGACATTGCTGCGCGGTTTGAAACGGCGTACGCGCAATTTAACGGCGATCGTTACGGTGAGTGACGACGGCGGTTCGTCCGGACGCTTGCAAAAGGAACTCGGCGTGTTACCGCCCGGCGACGTTCGCAACTGTTTGGTTGCGTTGGCAGACGACGAAGCACTCGTCACCGATCTGTTTCGCTATCGATTCGAAGAGGGCGAAGGTCTCGTCGGACATTCGTTCGGCAATCTGTTTCTCGCCGCGATGACAGGCATTACCGGCAACTTCGATAAAGCGGTCAAGGAATCGAGCCGCGTTTTAAACATCGTCGGCCGCGTATTGCCGGCGACGCTTTCCATTGTGCGTCTGTGCGCCGAACTCGACGACGGAACGATCGTCGAAGGCGAGTCCAACATCCCGAAGGCGAACCGGCCAATTCGCCGCGTCTTCTTCGATCCGAATATGGTCGCGCCGCTCGATGAAGCGCTTGAAGCAATTCGTAACGCCGATGCCATCGTGCTGGGGCCGGGCTCGCTCTTCACGTCGATTCTGCCGAACTTCTTGATAGATCGCATTACGCAAGAGATCGCGCGTGCGCGCGGCGTTAAGATCTACGTCTGCAACGTCATGACGCAGCCCGGTGAGACGGACAACATGACCGCCGCCGATCACGTTGAGGCGCTCTTCGGAAACGCCGGCGCGCGTGTATGTGATTACGTGATCGTCAATGACGAGCCGCCGTCGAAACTACGCAAGACGTACGCGGAAGAGAATCAGATTCCGGTCGTGCCCGATGTCGAACGCATTGAAGCGATGGGGCTGACGGCGGTGAAGTCCGACATGTTGAGCGAGATCGAGAAAGTTCGTCACGATCCTGACCGGCTCGGCGATGTGGTCTTGGGCGTGATCGATCGCGCCGTCGCGGAGCGGGCGACGTTTGTGCGGCCGGCGAGTTCCTACGCTAAGGCGGCGGTTGCTGCAGGGCGACGTTGAGTTCGAACGGGTGTCCGGGTTCTGCGTTCGAGCTCGAATTCACGTCTTTGTACCCGTGCGCGCGAATGACGTAATCGATAATTCCACTGGGCACTTTGTCGATCGTGAAGTTACCGTTGTTGTCGGTCGTTGCCGTGAGTACCGCGTCGATGATGATCGTTGCGTTTGCCACGGGCGCATGGGTAGTAGCGTCAGTAACCGTGCCTTTAACGCTCGCATATTTCGTTGCGGGCGGAAGATCGCCGTTGTCGCAGGCTGATAGTGATAGCGCCAGAATTCCGGCAGCAAAGAGCGACCGCGCGACGTTATCCATACTCATACAACGTTCTAGCGCGTAGGTTCGTCCCCTCGTTACATGGAAGCGAATCGCTATGTCGATGACAGCTGCCACCGGCCGGGCCGCCGGTCCCACGTACTGTGAAAATGCCCTCGAAGCAATAGGCAACACGCCGTTAGTCAAGCTCAATAAGGTCACGGATGGTGCCGAGTGTCTCGTTCTTGCCAAGATCGAGTACATGAATCCGGGCGGCAGTGTGAAGGATCGCCCCGCCGTTGCAATGCTTGACGAAGCCGAACGCGCGGGACTGCTCAAACCCGGCGGAACGATCGTCGAACCGACGAGCGGTAACACCGGCTCGGGTCTGGCGATGGCTGCCGCAATCCGCGGCTACCGCTGCATTTTGGTGATGCCGGACAAGATGTCGAAAGAGAAAATCGACCTTCTCAAGGCATACGGAGCTGAAGTGGTCGTCACGCCGAGCAACGTTCCCGCGGACTCCGCGGAGTCGTATTACGGCGTTGCCAATCGGCTCGCGTCTGAGATCCCGGGCGCCTTCCAGCCGAATCAGTTTCACAATCACCACAACCCCGAAGCGCATTATCGTACAACGGGTCCGGAAATCTGGAGGCAAACGAACGGCACGATAACGCACTTCGTTGCCGGCATTGGAACCGGGGGAACGATCTCGGGTACCGCGCGCTATCTCAAGGATCAGAATCCGAAGATTCACGTCATCGGCGCCGATCCCGAAGGTTCGATCTATTCCGGCGATACGCCACGTTCGTACGCGGTTGAAGGCATCGGCATGAACTATTTGCCGGAGACCGTCGACTTGAAAGTCATCGACGAAGTCGTGCGCGTCTCCGATCGCGAGTCGTTCCTCATGGCGCGACGCATCACGCGCGAAGAGGGCTTACTCGTCGGCGGATCGTCGGGCACGGCGGCCGTTGCCGCGGTGAAGCTTGCGAAGACGCTGCCAAAAGAGGCAATCGTCGTCGTGATCTTCCCGGATTCCGGTCGCGGCTACATGTCGAAGATCTTCAATGACGACTGGATGATCGCAAACGGCTTCCTCTCCGAAGGCAAACGCAAATCGACAGTCGGCGACGTGTTGCGCAACAAGACGCCGCTTCCGCCGATGATCACCGTCAAGCCGGACGACACGGTGAAGACGGCGCTCGATCTTCTTCGTCAGTATGAAATCTCGCAGATACCCGTCGTTCTTGGCCATGAAATGGTCGGCAGCATCAATGACGTGGGCGTCATGCAAGCGGTCTTCGATCAGTCGGATATCCTTCACAAACCGGTGAGCGACGTCATGGGACGTCCGTTCCCGGTGCTCGAGCAATTCGCGGAGATCGAGAAGGCATACAAGTTGTTGACGCTTGCAAATCCCGCGGTAGTCATTACGGATGACGGCGATCCCATCGGTGTCCTGACGCGTCAAGACATCATCAGCTTCTTGTCGACGACGTCATTGGACGCTACCGGCAAAGCGCACTAAGTGTTTCCGGCGACGCCGGCACTTCACTATCACGTCACGGTGATGTGCGGGTCATCACCGTGCTCGATGCCGATGCTCGTGCAAGCACTCGGTGGAGGCGGATCTCCGACGCCGGTGCCGCTCACGTTCCCGTCGATCACGCTACGCCTCGATCCGACCCCGATCGCCGTCCCGCAAGTGGCGTGGCGGTCAAACGATGAGTCCATCGTTGTCGTGCGTCAATCAAATCCGCTTGAAGGCAGACTCTTTTGCAGCGACGATACGGCGGCAACACCGCCGCCCGATCCGCTGCGTATGATGCTCGTGCCCGGGCCTTTTCGTAACGGCCGGTGGGTCGGAGACAGCGTTGGCGTCACGAGGATCGAGGCCGACATCGGTGCGCCGGTCAATGAACGCGTGTCGATACCGGTATACACCACCGGAAACCGTCCTTCGACATCTCCACGATACCGGCAAGGCGCGAATGTCATCGTAACGCCGCTCTCTCAAGCAACGCGTCAGAACGTGCAGTTTTCAGCCGCCATCGCGTATGCCGATCCCGTTACTCCAACATACGGCCCGACGAAGACGATATTCACAGAAGTTCCGTGGCAGCCCGGAGCAGGCGGGTTTCGTCAAGTCTTCGGCACGGTTCGTGTCGCGCTGTCGCCTCAACCGTACAATGCTCCGGATATCAGGTGGACCGTAGACGGCGACAGCGCAAGCATTCACGAGCAGCACTTCGGCACGTACGCAACGAGCGAAATCTTACGTGGCGAGCATCCAGGAACAGCAGTGCTTCACGCAAAGATCGGTGCGCCGGTCAATCGTGATGTCTCTTTTCCGTTAGTTACGTATCCAACGCTCGTCTTACCGTGCAATCAAGGTCTGCATTTCACGCCAAACGGCGCAGTTCAATTCTCGACTGCACGCGATCAAAGCGACGTTTTCCTCACGTGCGGATCGTTATTGATTCCCCGAGGCGCGGTGATGCTCACGAACGGAGACGATCCGTCGCGCGCAGTCGCCAACGGGGCTATTCGCGGAGCGCAGTTTCCGGAGCTCGACGCAGCCGCGTGGACGAACGCGTTTACCGTGCTGGACATGGAGCGCTACCGCGCGGCAATCGCTCCCTGCAGCACGCCCGAGTCGCCGGGCGTCGTGCGGCTGATCCCAGGATGTAGGACAATGGCCGCGCATACGTTACTCTTTCGCACGCGCGACGGGCGCTACGTCAAGTGGCTGCTCCAGGTAAGTAACGGACTCGACGTTCTCGCAGGCCCGTATCAGGTTCTTTGACGAAGGCAACCCCATGAAGTTCAGCACAAAGGCGATTCACGTCGGTCAAGAGGCGGATCCGGCCACCGGGGCGACCATTGTTCCCGTTTATCAGACGTCGACGTATACGCAAGATGCCGTAGGCGAACATAAGGGCTTCGACTACAGCCGCACGATCAATCCGACGCGTCTCGCGCTCGAGAAGCAGTTAGCCTCCCTCGAGGGTGCTGAGTACGGCTACGCCTTCGCCAGCGGTATGGCGGCAACGGCTGCAGTCCTGAATCTTCTTTCCGCCGGCGACCATGCGGTTGTAACCGACGATCTCTATGGCGGAACGTATCGCTTATTCACGCGTGTGCTCGAACGGTACGGCTTGCAGTTCACGTACGTGGATATGAGCGATCTCGATGCGGTGCGCGCGGCGATCAAGCCGAATACGAAGCTGTTCTGGATCGAAACACCGACGAATCCGCTCTTGAAACTCATCGATATCAAGGGCGTCGTCGCATTGCGTAAGCCGGGGCAAGTTGTCGTTGTGGACAACACGTTTGCATCGCCTTACTTCCAGCAGCCGCTTACGCTTGGCGCGGACGTCGTCGTGCACTCGACGACGAAATATATCGGCGGACACTCTGACGTTGTCGGCGGCGTCGCGATTACGAACGACAAAGAGATCGCTGACGTCATCAAGTTCCATCAGAACGCCGTCGGCGGCGTTCCCGGACCGCACGATGCGTGGCTCACGATGCGCGGCGCAAAAACGCTCGCGCTGCGGATGCGTCAGCATGCGGAGAACGCGCAGATGGTCGCTGAATATCTCGAGGCGCATCCGGAAGTCGATCGCGTCTACTATCCGGGCCTAGCCTCGCATCCGCAGCATCAGCTTGCGCGCGCGCAGATGAGCGGATTCGGCGGCATGGTGTCGTTCGTGCTCAAAGGCGAGCAATCGCGGGCGCTTGACTTTGCGCACCGCTTGAAGTACTTCAGCCTTGCGGAAAGCCTCGGCGGCGTCGAGTCGCTCATCTGTCACCCGGCGCGCATGACGCACGGATCGATCCCAAAAGAAGACCGCGAACGCCGTGGCGTAACCGACGGCCTTCTACGCCTTTCCGTCGGAATCGAAGACGCCGAGGATCTGCTCGACGATCTGCGTTCGGCGTTAGCCGCGACCGCGCGGGTACCGCACGGCGCTGGCGTCTGACAGTAAACGCTTCGCGGTTGAGGTGTCCAACTCGCCGACTTGTGCGGTGACCGAGAGCGCCACGCCGCGCGTTCCGTCAACCCAGCAATAGACGAACATCTTCGACGCGTCGAATCCGGTGCCCGACGTCATCTCGAAGTAGACCGCGGGCATACCGTTCTTCAGGGACGTGTGTTCTTTGTTTTTGATCAGCGCATCGCCGTATGCGTTGCGTAGCGTCTGTTCATACGTCGCTTCGAAGCCGTCGAGGCCGCCTTCGTAGGCTTGCATCTGAATGAGCATGCGCTTGGGACGCGTCGCATCACCGCTCACCCATGCTGCCATGACCTGCGGATCATCGCTGAGATCATCGAGAGAGAACTTTCGCTGACCGACGGGCCGGTACGATGGAGGCGCGACAAAGTGCATCCCGTCATCATTATATTCTTGATAGTTGGGCTTCGGCGTCGGCGCCTCTTCCTGCGCAAACGCACCGAGCGGCACCAAAAGCAGCGCCGCGCAGAGCAATAAACTACGTCGCGTCATCATTCCTCGTCAAGAACGCCGGCCAGTGCCGGCATAGAGACTTCGTACCGGTATCCCACGTTGCGATGATCGTCGTCGAACTCCTCGTGGCGCACCTCCAGCCCGAGCTCGCGAATGCGCTCCGCCATCACGCGCGCGCCGATATCGAGCGCGTATTCGTCGCGCCGTCCGCAATCAATGTAACGCAAGCGCAGGCGGCGCAGTTCCTCATCGTGATGCGGAATGCGCTCGACCGGATCGAACGAAAGCCACTTTTCGAAGACGTCGTCGCGCAGCTCGCCCGTGTGCAGATCGAACGGTAAATCCAGGTCGAACGCCTTCGCGGACCGCGGCGAGTAAGCAGCCGAGTAACCGAGCATCTCCATCGTCACGTACTCGTTCTGCGAGCGCTTGTGTTTACGTTCGAAGAGCTCGACGAACGCAGCGATATCGAAATGATGTTTCTCAAGCATTCGCTGCGTATCGGCGAACGCGCGCATTTGTGCATACTGGAAATACGAATCGCCGCTGTGCGACGCGAAGGCAGCAAAGGTTCCCGGATACTCCATTACGAGATGCAACGATCCAAAGCCGCCCGACGACTTGCCGAGGACGGCGCGGCCGCCTTCTCGCGCAATCGTTCGATAATTGCCGTCAACATATCCAATGACGTCGCACGTTACATACGTTGCATAGTCGCCGTTGTGCACGGAGTTGACGTATTGCGAACCGCCCAGGCGCGTCCAGCCGTCGACCACCACGAGGATCGTCGGCGGCATGCGGCGCTCGTGGATCAGCCGGTCGATCCACTGCACCGCGTTCATCTCCCACGCGCGGCCGCCGATGATGCCCAGCGCATTCCCCGTGTACCCGTGCAATAAATACAGCACGCGATAGCGCCGCGAACCTTCCGTGTCGTAGCCCGCCGGCGTGTAGACGATCACGGGGCGCTCTGCGGAATCGCCCAGCGCATTGTTGCGGAGGGCGTCGCTATGGAGACGATCGATGTGCAGATCGCCGTACAAGCCGAGTAATTCCGCGTAGGTCATCTTCATAACGTGCGGTAAACCTTTGGACCAATGCATGCCTGCCTCATGCTCCTTGCCATGCTGTGGAGCTCATGGAAGACCTCGGCGATCGCGCACGATCACGGCACACCGGTCTTTACGGTCGACGGGGAGCCCTTTTACGTGTACGGCGCGGCCTTCTTCTACGAGCGCACGCCGCGCGACCAGTGGCGAGCCGATCTCGAATCCTATAAGACGCTCGGGATCAACACGATCGATCTCTATCTGATCTGGAATTGGCACGAACCGGACGAACGCACGATCGACTTCGACGGCCACACCAATCCGCGTCGCGACCTGCGCGCGCTCTTTTCGCTGATTCACGAATTCGGGTTCAAGGTAATCGTGCGCCCGGGTCCCGTCATTCGTAACGAATGGCGAAACGGCGGCTACCCCGACTGGTTGCTGCGACGCCCCGAATACAACATGCCGCTGCACGATGTTCTCGAGGGACGATATCCCGCAACGGCAACCTTGCAAAATGCGCATGCCGATGCGGCCGGCGATGAATGGCTGCACAATGCGACGCATCTGCGATACGCCTCGGGATGGCTACACGACGTGTTACATGCGATCGAACCATGGTCCAGCGACGTGATTGCGATTGCGCTTGACGACGATCAAGGCGCGTATCTCGACAATGACACGTGGCCCGCACCGCATTGGCATGCGTATATGGATTGGTTGAAATCGACGGTACAGTCGGTAACGGGTACGCGAGTTCCGCTCTTCATCAACACCTACCAGATGAAGGTGACGGCGTCCGCACCCGTGTGGGCATGGGGCAATTGGTATCAAAGTGATGCCTACCGGATCGGCGATCACGACATCGGGCAGCTTGCATTTTCCACTGCGCTGCTGCAAACGCAAAACGACGTGCCGGTTATGAGCAGTGAATTCCAAGCCGGCTGGCTCCAAGGCGCCGATGAAAGTGCACCGCGTGCCGCCGCGCCGGAAAACACGACGCTTGCGCTGCACGAGATGCTCCAGTTCGGCGCACACGGCGTCGTCAATTTCCCCGTGCAAGACACGTTGAACCCGGCCGGCTACGAGGCACCGTGGGCAAACTGGTTCTACGCGTGGGATGCGGCGCTCATGCTGCAAGATTCCGCGTCGCCACGCTATGCGCCGACAGCCGAGTTCGGCCAACTGGTTACGCGGTACGGGCCTCTGCTCGCGACGGTGTCGCCTAAAACTGACGTTGCAATCGCGTGGCTCGGAAGCGCATACGATCGGGCGCTTATGACGAACGAGCGTTTCGCCGTGCTTGCCGATGCGACGGTTGCTCAACAGCAGCGATGCCGCGCGCTCGCGCTAACCTGCCGTTTCGTCGATCTTCACTACGCCTCGCCAGAGATGCTTCGCGGTATTCGCGCGCTCGTTCTTCCGAACATCGGGCCACTCGCGTTCGAACCCCGCACGGCGGCCGTTGTGAATTCACTGCGGGACAAGGTTGCTATCGGCGCGACGGTCGATTCGGTTCGCCGGCACGTGAAGTCGAGTACCGGCGGCATCCGTGATGCGGCATTGCTCGTTACGCCGGATGGTCAAAAGGCCATCCTCGACATCTTCAACGCCGGCACGTCACCGCGGGTAATCAACAGAACGACGATCGCATTTAACAGACGGCAATTCAACGTCCCGTTACAGCTCATTCCACCGGGCGGCGCAGCCGATATTCCATTCCGTTCTATCGCTTCTGTATCGGTGTATCGGCCATCCACAACGGATGAAATTCCGATCACTGAGCATGCGTTTCTTGCGAATCCACCCGGCTTTGTAACGGTTCCGCGCGGAACTGCTCGCGCATATGCGGACGACGTATATCGCGATGGAAGCAACACGTTTGTACTCGACAACGGTCGGGTCCGCATCATCGTATCGTCAAACGCCGGCGCGAGGGCGTTCGTCTTCGAGGATCTTTCAACGGGACGCAACCGCTTCACGACGATCGGTGCACTGCGCGACGATGTCGCCACCCCACTGGCGGTCTCATCGCGCGACTACATCGGCAAGTACACGCATCCGTTTCCCACCGGCACCTTCAATCGCAGCTACCACTGCAGCGTTGAAAGCCGCGCGCCGCTCGCGACGCTTTCCTGCACATACGATGCTCCGGACCTGTCCGCGCGCACGGTGCGTTTCGAAAAAGAGTTTGTCCTCGCACCAAACGAGACGTCATTCACGGTCCGGATGCGCGCGAGCGCTGATGCCGTTTCGATCTCGGCACTCGTCCCCGAGACACCAGGAAGCAAGCCGTACGACCTCTTCACGTTCCCGTACGGCGCCGGCACGACGCAATCGATCCGCTTCTCACTACAAGGACCGCCGACCGCCACCGCGAATGCGGGCGGGTCACCTTAGGTGCCGGCGTGGGGAAGTGGCGGAACGGCAGACGCAGCCGCCTCAAAAGCGGCCGGGGCA
Source organism: uncultured bacterium (assembly GCA_964648945.1). Taxonomy (GTDB): domain Bacteria; phylum Vulcanimicrobiota; class Vulcanimicrobiia; order Vulcanimicrobiales; family Vulcanimicrobiaceae; genus JAMXLG01. The sequence goes on from CAZYLU010000010.1 coordinate 19,148, forward strand.
ACTCGTGTGGGTTCAAATCCCACCTTCCCCACCACCGATGTCGCGACGCGGAGCTAGAGCTAACCGGGGTACTCCCACAAGAAAAGCGTCCCTTTTTCGTTTGCGCCGTTCGCTCTACGTTTATGTAAGCCGCAGCGATAAGGAGTAACACGATGCGATACCCGACTGGGCGCCAATTACTTGGCGCTTTATTTTGCGCGTTTCTTGGTGCATGCTCCGGCGGAAACCACGCGTTCTCGCCGCCGTCGCCGAATGACACGGTAAGCGGCACGCAAGCCGTCGAGCACACCGTCGCGCACCTCAGTGGCGCGTCATCCCAGCAAGAACAACTCTACGTTTTGCTTGAGAGCTATCGGCCACAGACGGCACCCTACACGCAAAAAAGCTATTTCTATCGGTACCTATTCGGAAGCAGCACGCCGGCCGCCACGATGCAGGTACCGAATTTTCAAAACCAGATGGCCGTATCTGCAACGCGGTACGTCATAACAGCCGGCGAGACGCCGACGGAAACGGTCGGCGAAACAGCAGTGAACGTCTATGGCCCGACTGGAACACACACCACATTCACCACTCCAAACAACCCGAACCTGTTGAACGCCTTTATAACAATGTCGACCGATGGCAATGTTCTTGGTTTGATCTCATTTGGTAGTGGTAATGGGAACAACGCGCAGAATGATCAGGTCGTCGAATATCGCGCGCCTTTTACGACACCGTTGACGCGCGCAAGCGTTTTTGATCCTGCACCCGGTGGCGGATTACAATTGCTCAATCGCGACGGCTCGCAAGCAGTCGGAATCGTACAAGGCGACTTCAACGGTTGGTCATTAGTCGCTGATATTCCAAGCGGCAAGACAACGACGGTGACGCCTCCGGACCAGTCGCTACCGCTAAATGCCGGCGACGTCTACGACGGCACGCACAGCTGGTTGTACGCGTTCGCGGATCAAAAATCACCAAGTGGTTCAGTGAACCGCATCGAAATCTTTGATACCGCGCAACACAAGTACCTTGGGTACATTAACATCCCGAGCGGTAGTGTCGCCGTTTCACGAGATGGCGGGCTCGCCGTGAATCAAGCAACGTCCGAGCTTTACGCAGTGATTAACAACAAGGTGTACGTCTACAATGTCCCTGCGTGCCATTGCACGAAACCGGTACGAGTTCTGAACACGGACTTTCCGTTCCGTCCGGCGGACTTAGCGCCGTCATTGATCCTCTGAATAGGCACCTTCTGCTCTATGCCACATTTGCGAGCTCGGCTACGCCGCCGGCGAACACGGAAATCTTCGACGTGAATCCCATAACGGGCGCTCTTCAGAAGACATATCGACCTTCAACAGCATCGAACGTCGGGATCCAAAGCGTAGTGGCGCTCTAAGTGATACGCGATTAGAGGGCCGGCATATGCCGGCCCTCTCCTTTTAGTGCTCGCAGCGAGTCGCTATTGTGCTAGTACCTGAGCGGCATAATCCGGCTGTGAAGCGCTTCCCTGTCCTACTACAATCTTGCGTTGCAATGCGCCGGTCTTCGGATTCAAATCGTAGACGACCGGCGTATACGGATTAGCCGCATCGCTGCCGAGAAGAAGCAAATGCGTCCCCGTTCGATCGATGGCTGGATAGCCAGACGCGCTCGCCGGCGCTGTGAGAACGCGAAGCGGCTTGGTGCAGCCGCAGCTCGATATTTCGTATACATAAATATGCGAATTGACATAGACATACAACTGCCCCGTGTTTGCGTCCAGAACGAGACCGTCATACGTCGCTCCAGCTACTGGCAAGTTGATGTATCCCAAATAGGCGTGGTTCGTTGTAGAAAAGATTTGCACGCGGTTGATGTGAGCGGCGTTTCCATCAGGCGACGATAGGAAATAGAACCATTGATGGATCGGGTCAAACGCTGCGCCCGGATTGCTCCCGTACAGACCGAACATTATCCCCATAGGAACCTCACCACGTGTTTCCGCAAAGCCCGTGGTTTGGACTGCGCCCGTGGAGAGATTTCCAATCGAAACTTGCGTCGTCGTTCCGTTGCGCTGAGCAACGAAGACTTGCGAGCCGTCCGTGTTGGATGCCGCTGCAAAGCCATTGTCGCTATTCAAACCTGGAACAGCGGGAATCGAAACGTGCCCGTAAGACGTTGTGTATGGTTCCCGGTATCCGTAGATGTTGTACCGCGAATTGCTATTTTCAACGATGAGGTCACTTGTCAGGTTCGTAGAAGCCACCAAATCGATAACGCGTGCTGTCGCGGGCGTCACGAGCATGCTACGGCTCCCATTCGGTCCGTCGACCTCGACGCCGTTCTGCTGGTCGTTGCTTATGACATAGCGATCATCGGCGGAGACGACCAATTCCATAGCGCCCCCCTGGCCCCCGAGCGATGTATTGCTGCTCGCTGCACCAGTCGTTAACTGCCATTGCGAAGCGTATTCGTTTACGGGACCTTGAGAACAATTTCCGTCCCCGCCTAGTGACGTGCAGACATTATGAAGAACGATAACGTGTTCAACGCTGGTGCTCACCGCGAAAGATATCGCGGACTGAGGTGTCGTATCGCGGGGAATAGTGATCGTCGTGTCGGACGGCAATGTAGCGGATGATGGCGATGTCACTGGAAGAGAGCCGCCGCCGCACGCTGAGAGCATAGAAACGCCGATGGCCAAGCCAAAGGCCGGCATCGACCGCCGTACATGCATGGAGTACTCCTTAATAACGAACGGTATAATTTTAGGTTAGGGGCGGTGAGCCGTTCGGACGTAGGGGAAAAGAGCGAACGCCGTCGAGCCTTTGGGCTCTTGCGAATCCTTCCAACGCATGTTCAACAAGCTTTGCCTTGCCAACAGCGGAACGCGAACTATCGTACAGCGATATCGAGTGTGACGTCGACGGGATTGCCGATGACGGCATCCATCCGATTGATCTTCATTCCAAATGCGTGACGATCGATGCGACACGTTGCGTGATAGTGCGGGTGGTCGCTTGTTCCCGACGTGGTAACGCTAAGTGTTTCGGGTTGCGCGACACCGTGCACGGTTAGCGTGCCGGTCATCGTAAAACCGCCGGGCGACGGCGTGATTTTCGTGCTTTCGAAGCTCCACGTCGGGTAGGTTTTTACATCGAACCAATCGGCGCTTTGCAGGGACGCGTCGCGATCGGGATCGCCGGTATGTAAATGCGTCGCATCGAGTTGTGCGTTTATGCTCGTGGGGATTTGCGACCCCGTGGGCACGTCGATCGAGCCGCGGAGAATTGGAACGGTCCCGGTTACGTGTTCCACGAAGACATGTTCGACGGAAAATTGCGCCGTGGAATGTACGGGATCAATCGCAAGCAGCACGCCTAGAATAAACGGAAGCATCAGTAGCCTATCGTGAACTGCAGGTTCAGCGTGTTGTTCGTTTGCGGCACATGTGTAATGATATCTTCGATCGTTAGCCGGGCATTTCGCAATGGTCCATAGCCCAGCGCAACCACGCCGTCGCGACTAAACGTTCCGTCCAGTGTCTCGCTCGTGCCTTCATAACGCGCAAGCGCGAAGAGCCGGCGGTCGAAGGCATACCGCAGCTGCGTAAATCCGCCGCTCGACGCGACCCCGATACCGCCGATGTTTGAATCCCATCCGGTTTGCAGCACGGATTCCGACGTCCACTTGCCGGCTTCGACAACGACACTGTATCCGGTGCGCGTGAACTCATCGACTCCGCCGGTTGCACTTGGGCGTTCACCACGATAGTGATAAAGACCGGGAGTCACCACCCCGCCCATCGCGTCAGCTAGGTATGCCATCGTATCGATTCCCGTCTTTGGCAAACCGCTTTGACGATCGTAGCCCGGTCCGGCGAAAAGCTGCGCGTTCAATCCTCGCACGGTGTCGCCAAATGTTAGTTTCAGGCCCACCTTCGGATCGAAGAAATTGAACGGATTGGACCCTACCGTTTGATCGTACAACGTGTAATGCTGATACGTTTCGCGAAACGTTTCGGGATCGACGGGCAATGGTAACGTAAACGATCCCGCTTGCGCGTACAGCGGAATCTTTGATGACCACGGATTGATGCGGTCGTTTATCCATGCCTCGCGAAGCAATCCCGGCTCACCGCCGTCAACCACGTACTGCTCGACGAAAAAACTTCCGCGCGACCCAATCGTTCCCGCACTGAACAGCTCGATTTCGTCCACGATCGCCTTCGGCAACCCTGCGCCGTTTTCGCCCGAACCTTGATTCGCGCTCGAATCGACGAGATTCACCTTCAAAGCAAGCGGTAGCGCACTGCCGGCCGAGACGCCGGGAAGGCGATCTCCGCCCGCGAGAAAGCGCGCACCGAAGGCGTTCAAGTGCGGGATGACCGTGTGGCACTTCTGACACGTTACGCCGTACTGATGGGCGAAAAGTGCGATGCCGAAGAGCGCAGGCATTAGGCTCACCGCGGAATGTTATTAGGCGCAGCTAACTTTTGTCAACGACCTTGCCTGCCTGGGCAGGGTTTGGCGGCCGCTCATGCTCAACTCGCAGTTGACCCATGGCCGAACTCCAGGCGCGCCAGCGCATTTTCGCCCCCGGCCCCCTGCGGGGCACCATCGACCTCCCCGGCGACAAGTCAATCTCGCACCGAGCGCTCATTGTCGGGGCTGCCTCGTCGCGTCCAATTGAAGTCCGCAACTTGAATCCCGGACGCGACGTCCGAGCGACGCTCGAGGGCCTCATTGCGCTCGGCGCGCACGTCGACGGCGCGGGCGCGTCCCTTCGCGTTAGCAGTGACGGGCCGCACGAGCCGATGGGTGAGATCGACTGCATGAACTCCGGTTCCACCGCCCGGATGCTGCTCGGCGTCTGCGCCGGCGCGGACGTCCGCGCGCAGTTCGACGGCGATGCGTCGCTGCGCAAACGTCCAATGGAACCTGTCGCCGCGCAACTTCGCGCGTTTGGCGCGCGCATCGAAACGAGCGACGGTCTCTTGCCTTTGACCATTAGCGGCACACCGCAGATACAAACGCGGCGCTTCATTCTCATCACGCCGTCCGCACAAATCAAATCGTCGCTGCTCTTTGCCGGGCTCTTCGCGAATACCAGCATTGAAATTCTCGGCGATCGCGCATCGCGCGATCATACGGAACGGCTACTGCGCTACGAAGGTGCAGACATCACATGGGACGGCCGAAGCATCGCATTGCAAAGCGGAATCGCCCGCGCGGAACCAATCGAGATCGTCGGCGACTTTTCGTCCGCGGCATTCTTCATCGTTGCGGCCACCGTTACGCCGGGAAGCGAACTGACGATTCGGCGCGTCGGGGTCAATCCGACGCGCACGGGCTTGCTCGACGCACTTCTCGATATGGGCGCCGACATCGAACTGCGCAACGCGGGCGAACAATGCGGTGAACCGGTTGCCGATCTCGTCGTGCGTCATGCGCAGCTGCAGGGCACGACGATCGACGCAGACCGAGCCGTGCGCGCGATCGACGAGATCCCGGTCCTCGCCGTCGCGGCCGCATTCGCACAAGGGAACACGAAGATCACCGGCGTCCGAGAGCTGCGCACGAAAGAATCAGACCGGGTTGCCGCCATCGAACGGGTTCTTGGCGCAGCTGGTATCGGCGTCGACGTGGCGGCGAATGGACTGGTGATTGTAGGCGGCACGCCGAAGGGAACCGGTGGTGTGGTCGATACACATGACGATCACCGTATCGCAATGGCTACCGCTGCCCTCGCCGCCGGCGCCGGGCCGCTCGCCGTCGACAGCGATGCGAGTATCGATGTGAGTTTCCCGGCGTTCATCGAAACGCTACGGAGTGTGCAAGTCGCGTGAACCAACAGATGGTCTACACGGCGGATGAATTCGAATCCGAAGCGCGCTACATTGATAAGCTGATTTGGGAAGCGCTTGCGATCGAACCGAACAGCAAAGTACTGCTTTGCGGATACGGTCCCGACGGCGTGTATGCGCGGCGCGCCATTGAGTCGGGCGCAAACGTGACCGTCATCGAGCATCGCATCGAGATAATCAACCGCCATGCGAAGCTGGACGCAAAATCGCTGCGCGGGAGCACTTCCGTGATTCCAGCAAAAGACAATTCATTCGATCTCGCGATTGCGTTCCATTACCTGCACGAGATCGATCCGTTCTTCCACGCGCAAGTTCTGGCTGAACTCGCGCGCGTCGCGCGGCGTGTTGCGGTCGTCGAACCGGCGCCCCCGGCGGATCCCCTCGGCAGGCGTATTGCGGTGCTCTATTCGCAAGCAAAGCGCGAACTGGGACAATTCGAGTATTACCAGCCGCTGGAGTATTGGAAGAAACTGCTGCAATCGGTGAAGGCCGACGTATCGCAGCATGTGTTTGCGTTTGCAAAAGTTCCGCCGCGCGAGTATCTCTCCGACACGGTGGAGTTGATGCTGCATACGATCGAAATGGAAGATGCACCGCCCGAGTACATCGACGAACTGCGCGAAATTGCGCGGCGTTCCGATGCGCAGTTGCTTCCGCCTCCGCGGTATGTGCTCGTCGGCGCAGCTGCCGGTGAATTGGTGCTGCCGAAATTTACCCAGCGTCCAACGACGGCGGTAACGGCAAAGCCGTCAAAGGCGATTCCGGCAGCGAAGACACGCGTCGATGTGTCGGAAGAATCGGGTTACGAGTTTCCGCCGGTGCCCGCGCCCCCGGCCAACGTCACGCCGCCCGACACTATCGCGCCGCCGGCTGCTGCCGTTCGGCCGCCTGCGGCAGCCGCACCGCCGCCACCTACGCCGGCACCCGCTCCGAGCGGGTTCGGCCCATCAACCGATACGCCCGCGCCCGGCTTCGGCGTACCGGGCTTACCATTCGGCACGCCGACGCCATCGTTTCCGGCGCCCGAGGCGCCTCCGGCGGCAGCGTCACCGTTTGGCGTTCCGTTCGCTGTACCGGAAGGTGAAGCACCCGGCGGCTTCGGCCTACCCCCGCAAGGCGTGCCGCCGAGCTCAACGTGGCAATGGGAACCACCCGAGACGCCTGAGGAACCGTAACGGCCTTGTCATCCTGAGCGCAGTCGAAGGATCGCCTCAACTGAAAAGCCCGCCGGGAGATCTCGGCGGGCTTTTGGTTCGTAACGATCCTTCGACTGCGCGCCTTTGGCGCTTCGCTCAGGATGACACTAGCGAGAGTTGAACAGTAGGTGGATTGCGGCGCCGGCGGTTCGTACGGCGGCGACGGCTTCGGGAATGCGCAATTCAGCGAGGCTCTCATTGATGCTTCGGATTGCGGCGTTTGCGCGCACGAGCAGCTCGTCGATTGCGGCCATGTCGGCATTGATCCGCTGGACGTTGCGCTCGGCTTTTGCGGCTTCCCCGACGACGGGAAGCGCCTTCATCCGATTGACGTGCTTCTTCACGATGCCGGCCGCGCGCATCAAACGCAGTGCGCCATACGCGACGCAGACGAGCGCGGCCACGACGCAGATCCCGAGGACCCAGGCCGGCCACGCAGCGAGCATGTTAGGCGGCCGATTCGCCCGAGGACGACGACGAAGAAGACGAGTCGCTCGACGATGCCGACGAACTCGACGAACGCGAGTCCGTGACGTAGAAACCCGAACCCTTGAACACGATCGGCGCCGGGTTGAAGACACGGCTCATCTTCCCGCCACAGTGCGGGCACGGATCGGAATGAGTCTCGTTAAAACCGTGGCGGACTTCGATGTCCTTGCCACAAGCGGCACAGCGGTAGTCGTACAGTGGCATACGGTTTTGTTTATACCAAAGCTAGCACTCGTGGTCAACGACTGCCAACGCAGTTAGAAGTACGGCAAAGTGCTTTGGTGATGCTCGACGAGGCCCCTGAAGTGAACGAGCGCATCCTCGAGCGTTCGCTCTAATCTCCGCCGGTTGCGCCACGAATCCATGATAGCGCCCACCTTTCCGCCGTACGCGGGATAGGTAAGCTTCACGTGAATTCGCGCTCGCGACGTCTTGCGCTCGATGCGGAAATCGATGCGGCGGCGCACCGAGAACGCACCGACCAGTGACAGATGGAAGTTGGTGATGAATTGGTCGACTTCGTACAGCTGCTCTTCTTCGCCGGGAAGCGTCGACCGCACGACGATCTCGCTCCCTAAAGCCAGAGGCGATGCCGGATCCGCGCTCTTGGCGCTATGAATGCAGGAGAGCCACACCGGCCACTTCTCGACCGCACAGAGAAGCGCGAACGCATCCTCGGCGGGAGAGTCGATATCCAGGCTTGCGCTGTACGACCGCAGCCCGGGACGGGCAAGGGCATCGGTCATAATAGCCATGGAAGGACTACTTCGTGATACTACTGCTAGTGCCTGCAAAAGTCGCAGGCACTATTAGTAGCAATTCAGGCGCCTACTTCCTTCGCCGCGCCGATAAATCGCGCGAACGCTACGAGTGTCTCCACCCCCACCGGCAACGCCGCTTCATCGATGCGGAACTCCGCACTGTGCCCAGGGTAGATCGACTGCGCCGCTTCGCTGCGGATGCCGAGGCGCACGTGCACACCCGGCACGCGCTGCGCGAAGTACGCGAAGTCTTCGCCGCCCATGGTCGGCGCCAAGCGTTCGACGCGAATATCGCCGCGTGCGCGCATATACGCAGCGAACGCTTCCGCGAGGCGCTCGTCGTTGACCACCGGAGGATACCCGCGCACGATGCGTATGTCAGCGGTTGCACCGTACGCGGATGCAACGTTCGTCACGATGCGGCGCACGCGCGCATCGAGTCCGTCGCGAATCGCGGGATCGTGCGCGCGCAGCGTGCCCGACATCTGCACTTCATCGGCAATAACGTTGTTGCGGTAGCCGCCGTTGATGGTGCCGATCGTCACGACGACGCTCTTGAGCGGATCGGTCTCACGCGCGGCGATATTTTGCAGTGCAAGCACGATTGCACTGGCTGCCGGAATCGCATCAACTGCCGTGTGCGGATATGCACCGTGTCCGCCTTTTCCGCGCACCGTAATATACAGTTCGTCGGCTGATGCGTTGACCGGACCCGGCGTGATGCTGATCTCACCCGGCGCAATGCGCGGATCGACATGCAGCATCGCAACCGCTTCAACTTTTGGATCGTCGAGCGCGCCCTCCGCGATCATCGGCTCTGCACCGCCCGGGCCTTCTTCCGCCGGCTGAAACAACAACACCGCCGTGCCCGTAAAACTCTCGCGCGTTGCTTGCAACACGTGCGCTGCACCTAGCAGCATCGCCGTGTGCGCATCGTGTCCGCACGCGTGCATCTTCCCGTCAACTTCGGATGCGTACGCCAGGCCGGTGCGCTCGGTAATCGGCAGCGCATCCATGTCGGCGCGCAGGCCGACGACGTGTCCCGGCAACGCCCCGCGCACGACGCCGACGACGCCCGTCTTTGCCACGCGACGATGCGGGATGCCCAGCGCATCGAGCTCCGCCTCGACGAGCGCGCTCGTCCGATGCTCTTCGAATCCGAGTTCCGGGTGCCGGTGGATTGCACGGCGCAACTCGACGACGCGGTCAACGACGGATGCGGGAAGCTCCTTGATCATTGGGCAACACGTTCTGGAAATGACCGGAGCCGACCTCGCCCTTGCCGCGCTCATCAATCGCGCGGGAACGAACTATCTCTCGACTGCGCCCGCGTACATCACGTATCGCGAGCACACGCACGTCGAAGGCAGTGGACGGTCCGAAGATCTCGATCGCGCGGTGAGTGTTCGCGTGGCGGACGACTTCGCGGTGATGCAAGATCTTCCGCAAGGTGCGGTGCGAACGGGGGCGGCGTTTCCCGTCATTCCGTTCTTCGATCCGTTTTCAAGCTTCCACTTCAGCTATTTCGCGAACTTGAAAAAGATCGACATCACGTTCGACCCGGGACAACCGTATTATTTCAAACTGCCCGATCCCGATGCGGGCGTCGACGTCGTCGTGCCGTACATCAGCGAATTTGCGCCACGCTATGCGCCGGATTCAACGCCGGATGCACTGCACGTGCTCATCGATCCCACATCGCGCACCGGCAATTCGTTCTATCCGACCGAAGTGCGCGAAGATCCGCAAACGCATCTTCCGTCATACGTTGCGATGCAAGTAAACGGCAGCGATATGACGATTTCGCTATCGTACGCGATGGTCGACGGTCATTGGGTGATTACGCGCGGCACATGGAGTGCGACACAACGCGTACTCGTCAGCAGTTTCAAAGTGACTGCAACGACGGATTTTTCCGATTTTACGTTTCCGGAAACAGCGCCGGATCCGCGACTAGCGGGTTCCCCTAGTCCTCGTCCGACCGCGACAGCATCCCCATGAGCGAGAGATTCGACTCTTGCGCGAGACGCGCCAGTTTGACGGCGCAGTAGCCGCAGAAGACGAACGAAGGAACGGCGATCATTAAGAGCGTCGCTACCATAAAGTTGGATTGATCGGAGCTGAGGAAATCGGTCGAGGCGGCAATTGCCCAACGCGCAGCAATGACGCAAATGACGCCGACAATCGGCGCGCCGATCATCCACAAGACAAGTCGAGGCGCGGCTTTACGCGCCCGTTCTTTTTTGTACCAGTCGCTTAGCATGGTTCTCTATACAGTATCGTCGTGACAACGGGTTCTTTTACTTGCCTGGATAACAGGCGAGCGCGGACGGATCCAGCGCTCTTTTTCGCTAAGCTGCGCGCGAATCATTGCAAAGCATGCGGGCAAGCGAGCGACGTCGTACAGTACGATCGTGGAAGTGATCGGACTGCTTGCGGGAACGCTGACGACGATTTCGTTTATGCCGCAACTCCTTCGCATTTGGCGCCGTCGCTCGGCATCCGACATTTCATACGCTGCGTTGCTAACATTCATCTTTGGCATCTCACTGTGGTTGTTGTATGGTGTTCAGCTCGGATCGCTGCCCATTATGCTAGCTAACGCCGTAACGCTGGGACTGAACCTCTCGATTCTCGCGCTCAAAATTCAGCATCGCGACAGGCGTTAAAGCGTGCGTGCAGCGGGCACGAAGACGGCATGCAACAGAACACGATTGCGCCGGCGCAAGGCGCCACCGCCGTTGACATTCTCGTCAACGATCACCGCACGATCAAGAATCTGCTAAGCCGCCTCGTCGATAGCCGGTCACGCGAAGACCGGATGCAATGTTTGAAAGAGTTGCAAGGCGTCTTGACCGTACACAACGCGACCGAAGAGAACCTTGTGTATCCCGCGCTCAATAAAATAGGCAAGAAGATGTTTGAGTCGCTGCACCTGTATTACGAAACCGCGACCGCCGACATCACCGCATTCGAAATCGACACGATGCTCAAAGAGGGCGGCGACGACGAAAAGCTCCAAGCCAAAATCGAAAAATTCCGCGATGCCATCTTAGACCACATCGACGACGAAGAATCGAAAGCATTTCCTCACTTGCAAGAAGCCGCGGACGGCACCGAAACGCAGCAACTGAATCAAGCGGTACAAACGTTCCGAGGCTCAATTAGCTTCGAGCCGATGGGTCAGATGAGTCAGATGGGTCAGACGAGCGCGACCACCATGTAAAGCAAAAGAGCCGGCACAAGTGCCCGGCTCTTTTCACATGGCGGAGAGGGTGAGATTCGAACTCACGGTACCCTCATCAGGTACGCCCGCTTTCGAGGCGGGTGCCTTCAACCACTCGACCACCTCTCCAGGCTGCCACGTGGCGCGACCGCGTTACTACCCCGTTTCCGACGGGATACCTTCATTCGGCGCTTTTTGGCGCTTTTGTCGGAAGTATCGCTGAAGCTGCGCGGCTGCTTCCTCTTCCAACACCCCGGCCGTCACTTCCAGCCGGTGATTTGTTTTCGGTGAACGCAGAATATCGAATGCACCGCCGTCCGCGCCACCTTTCGGATCGCGCGCGGCGTAGACGACGCGCTTGATCCGCGCTGCGATTATCGCACCGGCGCACATGACGCAGGGTTCTTTCGTGACGTACAACGTTGCGTCGGACAATCGCCAAACGCCGAGCCGTTCCGCCGCTTCGCGCAAAAGAATCATCTCTGCATGCGCCGTTGCGTCCGGGCGTGATTCTTTTTCGTTTTTCGCTTCGAGAACGAGTTCACCGGAGACGAGCACTGCGCCAATGGGCACGTCGCCGGCGGCTGCTGCCTCGTCGGCGAGCGCGATCGCGCGGCGTATGTACTCTTCGTCCGTCATTGCGTTTACGAGGAAAATCGCGCCCGAGATGACTCGAACATCCAACCTTCGCCTTCGGAGGGCGACGCTCTATCCATTGAGCTACGGGCGCATAGTACCGCTCCGTTATTCCGGAGCGCTTCCCGAGGCGGGAAGATGTTTGAACAGGTCAAGTTTATGATCGACCAGCGAGCGATAGAACTTTCGCACGCAATCGGGATGACCAAAGAAATACGTGCGCGCATAGGCGAGATCATCACCCGAGCTATCCGGCACGTAGTGCGAGATCTCGATCTCCTCCATCTGGTTTCGATCGACCGGATGGGGACAGAAATCGCACGGGATCGTGGACATTGAAGCACCTCTGGAACGAGAACGGCCGCCACGAGACGGACGGCCGCACCTCAAGACTTGGTGACTCGGGTAGGATTTGAACCTACGACCAAGGGCTTATGAGTCCCCTGCTCTACCACTGAGCTACCGAGCCATGCCGTAGATTTGGTTTTCGACACCTGACTCTACCAGAACCGCCCGCGAGGTGCAATGTCTGCACCCGCTTAAAAAGGGGGTATGGGCACGCTTGCTTCGGGTCGGCATGTGCCGACGCTCGCCGCGCTTTTAAGCGCGGTTATTCTCACTTGGGGTCTCCCCCACGCCGCGGCCGCTGATGACGCCGCGGCGCTACTTGCCAAGCATCGCGCGTACGTTGGATGGCAGTTCGGCGACGGAACGGTGAAGACGCTCGCGCTGGAACGACAGATTACGGACAAGGACGCAAAGGTGACGCAGCGTGCCGACGAGCATCGCGCGGGACTGATCTACCGTCGTAATTACTCCGCCGACAAAACGTTCGGATCGACGGGTTTCACCGGCAAAATCTTCTGGAACACCGGCCGCAACGGTTTCACGACGCCGTACGTGGGCAAACCGGCAATGCAATTACTCGCGATCGACGCGCTCTTCATGGAGGGCACGCCGGAGCTTCCCGCTACCATTCGTCCCGATGCAACGGTAAATGGAAAGCCGGTACAAGTCGTACGCGTCACGATGCAAGGCGCAGAACCGATGGATCTCTACGTCGATTCCGATACCGGCGCTTATGTTCGCGCCGTCGTCGATCCCGGTGAAGACGACGAAACGACGATTAACATCGATTCGTATACCAGCCTCGCTCCTGGGAAACGCTTCATCGGCACGTGGTCGTACGACAAGAGTTCGTCCAAATACGCCTACACGAAGATCACGTTAAATCCGGCGGTTGCCGATTCGGACTTCATTCCTCCGGCGCCGACGGCGACGTGGGATTTCAAGAACGACAAACCGTTTCCGATTCGCGTCACGGACAATCGGATTTACGTGGACGCCAAAATAAACGGCGTGCCGGGACGATTCGTGCTGGATACGGGAGCCGGGACCATTGCGCTAACCGACGCGTTCGCGAACCGAGCAAATGTCAAAACCGTCGAGCGCAGTCACGTGTACGGCGTGGGCGGCGAGGAAAAGACGCTGCTCCGGCGCGTCGACACGTTTGAAATCGGCGGCAACCTGCTCTCGAGCGTGCTCGTCAACACCATCAACCGTACCTTCGACGATAAAACAGATGAGGAGCATGTCGACGGATTCGTCGGTTACGATCTGTTGGCGGCTGCGCAAGTTACGCTAAGCCTCTCAAACCATACGATGCAGATTGCGCCCGCTGCGAGCGCAGTGACTCCGCCCGCCGGATCGTATCCCGTGATGGTGGATCTTTCCGAAGACGTCCCCATCGTGCCCGTGAAACTCGAGGACCGTTTTCCCGTCGACGCGCTACTCGATACGGGCAACGCGGCGGCGGTTGTGTATTCTCACGACGCGCGTCAACACGGCATTCTCATGACGAGCACCCACCAAGCGGGTTTTCTCGGCGCTAATGCCGCGGTGAACGGCGTGGCGGGCGAAGAGTTCATGTATTGCGGGACGCTTGCGAAGATCACGCTGGGACCGATTGTGTATACCGGCATGGACGCGTGTGAAAGCCGGCAAACCGCTCTACATGACGGCGTCATCGGCTTCGACTTTTTGAAGCACTTCGATTACATCTTCGACTATCCGCACAGCGAAATCGTCATGATGGCGCACAAAGACTAGCGCCCGCAAGGTAAAGGCGACAAAAAAACCCGGCGTAAGCCGGGTTTTTAGTCGAATGGCGCGGTCGGAGGGACTCGAACCCCCAACCTACAAGTTCGTAGCCTGTTGCTCTATCCAATTGAGCTACGACCGCGTGTGCTTCGTGGCGACCACCGTAGATACGGGGTCGTTTTTTCTTTCCCTGCCGAAGCGAGGGCGATTCGGAGAGAGAGGGATTCGAACCCTCGATACGACTTTACATCGTATAACGGTTTAGCAAACCGCCGCCTTCAGCCGCTCGGCCATCTCTCCCCGCGGCACCGGAACCGGTACAGCGCACGACTATACCACAGAAGCGCGCTGCGTACCTATACGACCTAAGACGTGGGTGCCGTAGGACCCGCCATCGGCGGCTCGTCGACGAACACCGCTTGCGCTTTCGGCGTCGCGTCCACGCGACGCGAGCGGCCGAGCAATGCATCGACGCCTAGGACGCGGCCTGTGGGAAGCACGAGGTTCACGGCGCTCAGTGCGAACGCCGCTGCATCGAGGCCCGACCAGACGCTTAAATGCGCGAGACCGCCTTTAGCAGAGAGATAGTTGAGCGCGAGCAATACGCCGATCAAACCGCCGAGCCGCGTGAAGAAACCGAGGAGCAAGAGGCACCCGGCAACTACTTCACCTAAACGCACGAGCTCGGCAAAGAGCGACGCGTTGGGAAGCACGACGTTCGTGAGAAACTGTTGGTACGGTCCGCTCGTGTTTGCCACCGCGTTGTTCACGAATTGCATCATGAAGCCGGTCGGCGGCATGAAATCCTGGCTTTGCGTGAACTTCGGAATGCCGTGCATTAGCCAAAATGCGCCTGCATAGATGCGTAGGATCGCGAGCCAAAATCCGTAGGTGGACGAAGACGGCAATCTCATGCAACAACCTCCTTTGTTGCCGACGCAAGACGCGCAATGAGCGTTGCTGCGTCGCGGGCGGCATTGGGACGTCCGTAGCGTCGCGCTGCCAGAATCATTCGTCTGCGCCGCGCCGAATCCGTTAGCACGTTCATGAGCGCGCTCGCGAGATCGCGCATCGTGCGCGCTCGAACCGCCGCGCCCCATTCGGTCAGTACCTTGACGTTACGCTCTTCCTGGCCCGGCAACGGCTTGCAAAGCACCAGCGGCACTTCCGCGGCCAGCGCCTCGGCGGTGCTCAAGCCTCCTGGCTTCGTGACGAACGCATCCGCGGCGTGCATGTAGTCGTAGACGTTGTCGACGAAGCGCAACACCCGCACGGGGTGCTCCATGCCCTCGGCGACGCTGAGCACGCGCGTCTCGACGCGTGAATTCCGTCCTGCGATGACCACCGCCGCGATCGGCGCCTCGACGTCTTTCATCGCGCGCAGCATCCCCTCGAGCGGCGCAAATCCAAGTCCGCCGCCCATCATGAGCGCGACTTGACGATCCGGCGGAAGGCCCAAGCGCTCGCGCAGCGACTCCACACTCTCCTTGGTTCGCGCAAAGTGGGGATCGACCGGAATACCGCTGGTTATGATGCGTTCGGGATGTATGCCGCGCGCAATCATCGTCTCGCGAATCTCGTCGGTGCTTACGCAATAGGCGTCGATGTTGTCGTGAATCCAAAACGTGTGAACCGCAAAGTCGGTCACGATGCCCACGACCGGAGGCGCGTCGGCGAACATGCGCTTGTACTCTGCCATCGCGCCCGCCGGAAAGGCGTGCGTGCAGACGACGACGTCGGGACGCTCGCGCTCAAAAAGCGCGCGCAAATTGCCCGCGGTGAATTGATGCGCCCAGGTTCTGAACGGACCAACCTCAGTTGCGCGTTCCGCGCGATTGTAGATGTAGCCGTACATCTGCGGTATCGTCTTGACCATCTGCAAATAGCCTTCGGATACCACGCGTGATACGACCAGAGCGGCGTATTTATAAGAGTCGACGACGGTAGTTCGGGTGCTGGGCTCGATCTCACGTAAGGCGACACAAACAGCTTTTGCGGCCGAGAGATGGCCGGCGCCGACGTTCGCTGAGAGAAAGAGAACTCGGATTACGTCTCGCCTCCGCCTTCGTCCCCGGCCTCTTCGGCGAACACCAGAAATTCGTCGAGAATCTCTTGTGCCAGCTCGTCGTCTTCGAGGAGATTGCCCTCGAGGTCGGTGACGATGAATTCGCTTTCGCCCTCTTCTTCTTTGGGCTCGTGCATCAGCACGGCGTAGGACGAGCCGTCATCGGGATCTTCGAGAATCCCGACTACTTCGAACGGCAGCTCGCCACCGTCCTTGGTTTCGATGTAGAGCACCTCGCTCAATTCGAGCGGGCCGCCCTTGGCTTCACCGTTGTTGGACGTCATGACTAGCTCCTATTCGCTTCAATGCAAGCAACGGGCCACGTTGGCCTGATGCTCTGAAAGCGTCTTCGCAAATACATGGTGCCCGTTCCCGCAATAAACATAATAAAGTGCGTCGGTGGCCGCCGGATGAAAGGCGGCTTCAAGCGAGGCCGCGCCGGGGTTGGCAATCGGCGTCGGCGGGAGCCCGGCGTGCAGGTAGGTGTTATACGGCGACTGGATCTTCAGATCGCCGAATGAAAGCTCGGTTTTATGCTGTGGCAGCGCGTATTCGATCGTCGCATCAACCTGCAGCGGCATATTGAGCCGCAAACGGTTGTAGATCACACCCGCGATCACAGGGCGGTCGCTATCGACCTTCGCTTCGCGTTCTACGAGCGACGCGACGGTCACCGCTTGTGGAACGGTCACATGCAGTGCGTTCGCTCGCGCAACTGCGTCCGGCGGTAGTTTTTTGAAGAACTCGTCCGTGAGTTGCTTTTCGATTTGCGGGCCGGTCGCGTCCAGCGGTATGAGGTAGGTGCTCGGGAAGAGAAACCCCTCGAGATTGCGCGTTTTCGTGCCGTCGACTTCAAGGGGCGTCGTCAGGAAATACTGCTGGAAATTCGTACCGGAGGCAACGCCCGCGGACTGCAAACGTGCGGCAATTTCGGAAGCGGTAAACCCTTCGGGGATCGTCACCCAGGTTGCGATCTGCGCGCCGCCGGTCAAGAGTGCGCGCAAGACTTCCGCAGCCGTTTGGTGCGGTGTGAAACGAAACGCGCCGGCATGTACGTCGACATCGGCATGCTCGACGCGTGCGAGCAGCCGGAACGAGGTCGCATTCGAGATGATTCCGGCCTCCGCAAGCTCTCGCGCGATATCCGCAAATGTTGCGCCGCGAGGAACGATCACTTGCGTCGACTGCGCGGGATGCGAACGATCGCCGTAGAGACTGTACAAGGACCACGCAATCACCGCCGCAACGACAAGCACGACGGCAACGGCGATGCCGCCGGCAATACGCACGCGACAGTTCATCGCGCCTCGTTCCGCCTGCGAGCGAGAAAGGTTTCCAAAATTAAGGCGGCCGCCATTTTGTCGACCACGTCTTTGCGCTTCTTGCGCGATACGTCGGCGGCGATTAACGTCTTGGTCGCCTGAGCCGTCGTCATTCGTTCGTCCACTCGGTGGATCGTACCCGAAAAGACGCGGCGGAGTTGCTCGACGAACGCGTCCATCTTCTGCGCCGCAATCCCGCGCTCGCCCCCGAGCGACACCGGGTCGCCGATCACAAGCTCGCGCACCATGTACGACTCGAAGTACTCCTCGAGCTTTCCCAAATCAGCGCGCAGGTTCGTGCGCTCGACCGTACCGACCGGCAAAGCGAAGCTGCCGCTCGGATCCGCAACCGCAACGCCGATGCGTTTTGTCCCGACATCCAAAGCCATGATGCTCACGCCCATGTCATCCTGAGCGGAGCGCAGCGCAGTCGAAGGATCGCCTCAAGAAAAGCGCTGGTTGCGATCCTTCGACTCCGGTGCTTTGCACCTGCGCTCAGGATGACACGGGTCATTGCGTGAGGGCTGCCTTCGGCCGGCGACCGAGATGGTGCACGATGATCGCATCAACGGCTTGCGCAACGTGCGGTCGCGCGGCGAGTGCGGCACCACGTTGTCCACGCGGTGTAGCAAGCTCGGCGAGATTGCGCAGATCGGCAACATCGAGTTCGATGAGATCGCGCCAGCGTTCGCGGCAGCGCGAGCAGATGAATCCGCCGGCTTCCCCATCGACCCATGCGCGCTCTTCAAATGCGAGACTGCACCGCACGCATGCATCGACGGGCGGTTCGATGCCGAGCGCCGAGAGCAAGCGCAGCGAGAAGCGAGGAACGAGCGCTCGCGGATTGTCCGTGTCGGCAATCGCGCTCAACATGCCCGAGAGCAGCGTGTAAACGTCGGGAAGCGCGAGTCCCGGTTCACAGAACGAATCGATCAATTCCGCGACGAGTTGTGCGACGGCAAAGCGTTCCGGCTCGACCAGCGACTGCCACGGCGCGTTGATAATATCGGCGTGCACGATGATGTCGAGCGAACGGCCGCGATGCATCTGCAGTTCGCACTCGTTGCCGAACTCGAGCCTTCCGGCAAGGTGGCTCTTCGCGCGGCGCACGCCTTTCGCAACACCGTCGAGTTTGCCGCTGTCGGTGGAAAAGAGCGTGACGATGCGATCCGCTTCGCCCAATGGGCGCGCGCGCAGCACGATTCCACGCGTCTTATATGAACGGGCCGAAGGAATGCGGTAAAAGCTCCGCGACCGTCGTCTGCACTTCGCCGGAAGGCCCGGTAAAGACGACGGCCATGTTGTGATTGAATTCAGCGAGCACTTGACGGCATGCGCCGCACGGACTCGTCAGCACACCTTCCGGTCCGGCGATCGCAATCGCGATGAAGTCGCGAAATCCGGCGGAGACTGCGGCGAAGATCGCGGCACGCTCCGCGCACATCGACAATCCGTAGCTAGCGTTCTCGACGTTGGAGCCGAGGATCACATTACCGTCGCCCGTGTCGAGTGCCGCACCGACGCGAAAGTTCGAATACGGCGCGTACGCGCGTTCGCGAGCGTCGCGCGCGGCGGAGAGTAAATCGTCGAGATCAGGGGACAACGTCGTGCTCCTGCGTTGCACCTTCATCCTCTTCCTCTTCCGGCACCGCACTCGTGAAGACGCGCACCGTCAAGATACGGCGTCCGCGCGTGCGCTCGACTTTTAACCGCGTGCGCCGATCGGCTTCGATCTCTTCGCCCTCCTTGGGCAACCGGCCGAACAACCCGACGACGTAGCCGCCGATCGTCTCGAAGTCTTCGGTTGGAATGTGCGTGCCGAGCGCGTCGTTCACGTCGTCGATATGCGCACCCGCCTCGACGACCGCCTCGTTTTCGGAAATGATGTGGATCGGTTCTTGTTCGTCGACGTCGTGTTCGTCGCGAATCTCGCCGACGATCTCTTCCAGCAAGTCTTCCATCGTCACGAGACCCGCCGTGCCGCCGTACTCGTCGACGACGATCGCCATCGAATACTTCTCGCGCTGCATGTCCCGAAGCAATTCAGCGATCTTCTTCGTTTCCGGGACGTGTTGGACCGCACGCATCAGCGCGCGAAGGCTCGTCTGCGAAAGTGCGCCGTTTGCCAGTCCGATCAACAGCTCGCGATCGTGCACGACGCCGATGATGTCGTCCTTCGATTCCTGATACACGGGAAGTTTGGAATACCCCTCGGCAATCACGACGTCGAGCGCGCGGCGCGGCGAATCGTCGATCGATACGGCGACGATTTCCGGACGCGGCGTCATGACTTCGCGCACGATCGTATCGCCGAACTCGATGACCGAGTGGATCATCTCCCGCTCTTCCTCCTCGATCACGCGCTGTTCGGCGCCGACGTTGACCAGCGCGCGAATATCTTCTTCGGTCACATACATATGCTGCGTGTGCCGGATACCGGCCACCCGTAGCAATAGATTCGCGACGAAAATGAAGACGTTCGTGATCGGGGTGATGATGGCGTTTGCCGCTCGCATCGGCTTGCCGAGCGCGAGCAAGAATCGTTCTCCGGCACTGCTTGCAACCGTCTTCGGAATGATCTCACCGAAGAGCAGCAGCACGATCGACATGATGACCGTCGACCACACCGCGGCGTTTGGCACGCCGAGGTTGAGCAAGATCGCCGTGGCGAGCGAGTCCGCGGCGAGCAGCGCGACCGTGTTGCCGATGAGGATCGAGCTGAGCATGTGGCTCTTGTCGTCGACGAGCTTGAGGACGTCGTCCGCGCCGCGAATCTTCCGTTCGAGCAGCGCGCGTGCGCGCAGCCGTGAGACCGCAACCAGGGCCGTTTCCGACGCCGAGAAGAACGCGGAGAGACAAACCAGGACGACGAGGGCGGCGATTTCCGGCCAGTTCGGGTGGGCCGTCGTCATCGATGCAGGCCTCGTATGAGGTCGCCCGGGCGCGGCCCGCAGCTTCGGTAGGGGTCTTTCTTCAAATCGGCGCCATTATAACACAAGGTGCGGGCGCGCCAAGAGGTAGATTGCCAGCGCAGCAACCGTACCGAGCACGGCCCCGGCGACCACCTCGGCGGTCGAGTGAATGTGCGCTTCCACGCGGGTCTGAGCAACGAGGAAGGCGATGAAGTAGGCGAGCAGCGCCGCGAGCGGCCGTTGATAGATGAACGCAAGCAACGTGGCGGCCGCAAACGACAGCGCCGCGTGCCCCGAAACGGCGCCGCCTTGCAGTGCGGAGCCACGACCGACCCACGCCTTGGCGAAGATGGTCACGACCGCGACCGCAAAAAGCACGACGAAAGCAAGATTACTCGGAACGGTAGCGACGGCAGAAAAGACGCGCTGGCCGCCGTTGATGATGCCTTGGTAGAAGATCAGGTAGCCGACGACGATCGCTGCCACGGATGCGACGAGTACCGCGCCGGCCGCGGCGTCTTTCGCCGTTTTCGCGAGCGGATGGTGCGTGACGGTGAGGAGATCGACGATCGCCTCTACTGCGGTGTTGACGAGTTCAAGCGCGAGGACGATCGCGATAATGATGACGAGCGCAACGACGTAGTACCGGTCGAGCCGTAAAAACAGCGACGCGAGCACCACGACGAGCGCAATGAGGAAGTGCGTACGCATGTTCGGCTGCGTACGCGCCGCATACATGATGCCTTCGAATGCGTGGTTGAACGAACGCCAGAACTTCATGACGTTTCGTACGGCCAGGGCATGCCAATGGCATCCGCGAGCCGCCGCTCTTCGCTTTCCATCGCGTAGCGTTCAGCGGCTTCTTCGTGATCGTGCCCGAGGACGTGCAGCAGCCCGTGAATGAGCAGACGATAGATCTCGCGCTGCACCGGCGCGTCGTAGTCCGCGGCTTGTCGCCGCGCGGTGTCGATGCTGATGACGATGTCGCCGAGCAGTCGCTCTTGCGAGAACGGCTCGGGTTCAAGCGGGAAGCTGAGCACGTCTGTCGGTTTATCTTTGCCGCGATGTTCGCGGTTGATCTCGCGAATCGCATTGTCATCGACAAGCGTCACGGAGATTCCGGAATCGCCTTCGCCAACGGCTTTTAGCAACGTGCGCATGGTCGCTTTGAGCGCGCGCGCGTCCACGCCGCTGCCGCGAACCTCATTGCGATAATGTACGTGCATACGCGCGAATGATCTGCGCAACGAGCGGATGACGTACGACGTCGGTGTCGGTCAGTTCGACGACGCCGATATCCTCGAGCCGTTCCAATCGCGCCGCAGCGTCACGCAATCCGCTGCGCGCACCGGACGGAAGATCGATCTGCGTCACGTCACCGTTCACGACCATCTTCGAACCGGCTCCCAGGCGCGTCAGGAACATCTTCAATTGGTCCGGCGTCGCGTTTTGCGCTTCATCGAGAATGACGAACGCATCGTTGAGCGTGCGTCCACGCATGTACGCGAGCGGTGCAACTTCGATCGTTCCGCGTTCGAGATATTTCGCGACCACCGTACCGTCCAGTAGATCTTCCAGCGCGTCGTAGAGCGGACGCAAATATGGATCCACTTTTTCACGCAAATCACCGGGAAGAAATCCGAGCTTTTCACCCGCTTCCACGGCGGGACGGGACAAAATCAGGCGCGATACTTCGCGATTCTTGAGTGCGCGCACCGCCATAACGACGGCGAGAAACGTTTTGCCGGTGCCTGCCGGACCGATACCAATCGTGAGCGTGTTGCGATCGATCGAACGCACGAACGTGCGTTGACCCGGCGTTTTAGGACGGATTTCCTTACCGCGATGATTTCGCAGTAGCGTCCCCGGAAGCGCCTGTCCGCCGGGCGCTTCGCGCACGTCGGACACTGCAAGCGCGACGTCGTCCGGCGTGATCTGCGCGCCGTCGACCGCCGCATCAAGCATACGGCGTACGGCGTGCTCGGCACGATCGACGTTCTCTTGCTCGCCTGCGAGCAGTAACCGGTTTCCGTCGGCACGCACCCGGATGTCGAGGCGGTCCTCGAGCGCCGAGAGGTTTTGATCGAATTGTCCGAAGAGCCGGACGTGGTCGGTTAAGTCACTCAGATCGACGGTTCGCTGTGCCGTGGACTCCAGATCGATTGCTCCTGCAAAGCTTTGGGCGGGCCTAGCACCTCGGCCGCGATGATCGCGCGCACGAGGTTCCCTCGTTCGAACATACCACGAAACGCCGCGGTTCCATGCGGCGCGGGTCGAGGAGGCGCCGGCAGAGGCGCCGGCACAGGCGCCGGCGTGACGGGCGCAGGAGCTGCGACGGGACGCGGCCGTGGCACAATCGTTGGCACAGGCGGTGGTGCCTGCGGGGCGATCTGCTGCTGCACCACCCCGGCAAGCCGAGCCGCGAGTTGTTCGCGAATCTGCTGCGCACGCCGCTGCGCATCATCGGGCGGCTCCGGCTGCGCCGGCGCCGCCTTCTGCGCTTTCTTTGCGTTCGACGCGATGCTGCCGATTGCGCCGATGAGGAGCAACACGATCCAGATCAGCGTGTCGAGCGGAATCGCCGCGAGAATCGGCGTCATCGGCTCGTCGGCGGCGGTTGCGGCGGGTTCTCAGGCGGCTGTGCGCCGTCCGCGCTTCCGCCGATCGCATCACGCATCGTGGTATCCGCTTGAATGTTCTTGAGGCGGTAGTAATCCAACACGCCGAGATTACCGCTCTTGAACGCATCCGCAATTGCCAGCGGAATCGCCGCCTCCGCTTCCACCACTTTGGCGCGCATTGCTTGCGTCTGCGCCTTCTGCTCTTGCTCCGAGGCCATTGCGGCGTACTGACGTTCCGACGCCTTCGCTTGCGCGATACGGCGATCGGCTTCGGCTTGCGATGTCTGCAGCTCGGCGCCGATGTTCTTTCCAACGTCGACATCCGCAATATCAATGGAGACGATTTCGAATGCGGTTCCTGCGTCGAGTCCTTTCGTCAGGACGGTTTTCGAAATGCGATCCGGATACTCCAGTACTTCTTTGTGATCGACAGCCGCACCGACGGCGGAGACAACGCCTTCACCGACACGAGCAATGATCGTCTGTTCGCCGGCGCCGCCGACGTAGCGGTCGAGGTTACTGCGCACGGTCACACGCGCCTTGACATTCAACTGGATGCCGTTTTGCGCGACGCCTTGGAAGATCGGCGTCTCGATCACTTTCGGAACGACCGACGTCTGCAACGCTTCGACGACATTTCGGCCGGCGAGGTCGATTGCCGCTGCGCGTTGCCATTCGAGGGGAATCTGTGCGCGCTGCGCGGCGATCATCGCGAGCGTGACGTTTTCGACGTTACCGCCGGCGAGGTAGTGCGACTGCATCTGATCGACCGTGAGGTTCAGACCCGCCTTACGGGCGCGCACGTAGTTCGTCACGATGATGCCGGGCGGAATACCGATCAACCGCATGCGTACGAGCGAGATGATGCCGAGCGGCACACCGGCAGCAATCGTGCGGATCCACAATCCGATCGGGAAGTAGTACAGAAATGCGAAGAATAGGATGACGGCGATGAAGAAAATGATCGCCGCGCTGACTGCAATCACGGTGTGAAGCTCTCCTTACTTATAACTCGGGAGCGTTACAGGCTCCACGAAGATTCGCGCGCCTTCGACGCGCGTTACGCGAACCGGCGTCCCTGCCGGAATGAACTCACCCTCGGTCAACACGTCGATGCGTCTGCCGTCGATCGATGCGATGCCCGCGGGACGGAGAAAGGACGATGCGGTGCCGATTGCGCCGCGCAGCGACGTGAAATCAGCGCTGGTGACATAGTCGGGGCCTTGCGCCGCGACCAGCGTCAGTTTCTGCATCCACGCGTTTTGCGGGAATATGCGCGTGAAGAATGCGAAGGCGATCACGGTGAGGATGATCGAGGTCGAAACCGTTTCGATCGCGATGAAGAAAAATGGAACGCCGAACGCCAGCAGCACCGCGGCAAGCAGCGCCAACGCACCAAGAATTCCGGGCGCACCGTGGCCGGGTACCACGTGCAGCTCCCACAGGATGCCGACGAGCCCTAGAATGGCAAGCGCGATGACGAGTCCGTTGGAGAATCCGGCGTAGACGTGGGTTCCGAAGAACAACGCGAGCGCCGCGATGCCGATCGTGCCTGCGATACCGTGCAGCGTTTGCATCTCGA
This sequence comes from uncultured bacterium, assembly GCA_964648945.1. Classification (GTDB taxonomy): domain Bacteria; phylum Vulcanimicrobiota; class Vulcanimicrobiia; order Vulcanimicrobiales; family Vulcanimicrobiaceae; genus JAMXLG01. The sequence goes on from CAZYLU010000010.1 coordinate 43,891, forward strand.
GAATCAATCCCAGCATGCCGAGCGTGAGCAGCAGCCCGCTGATCTCGGGAGTGGTCGCAAAGCGCGCGACTTCTTCACCCCAGGTGTATTGGGGCGAAATGCGCGGCGCGCCGGCGAGATGTTGCGCGGCGATCGCTGCATCGAGCGTGGGCGCTTGTCCTTGCGCGATGCCCGAGCGAAGCGCATCTGCCGTATTGAGCGTCAGATACGCGTTTGACGGCTTGTATTCCGGAACAGATATCGTCGGATCGACCATTGCTGCTGCAAGCTTCGGATTGCGGTGGTTGCGCAACGCGGTGGATTGAAACTCTGCTTTGAGTGCCGAGACGATTTCCGCGGTCGTGGGATGCGGTTGCGCGGCACCTATCGAGGCACCCGGCGCCATGACGATGGTGTTCGACGCGAGCGAAATGAGCGCAGCGGATGAATACGCGCGCCGCGAGACGTACGCGATCACCGGTTCTTTCGCTGTGTAGATTGCGTCTTTGATGCGAAACGCGTCGTTGAGCAGACCGCCGGTGCTGTTCACATCGAGGACGAGGGCCCGTGCGTGATTGTCGTTTGCCGTCGCGACGGCGCGTTCGACGAGGTGCGCCATGCCGTCATCGACGAGTCCTTCGATGGGAACGACGACGATCGGCGCGGCCTCCGCAGCACGAGCAAAACCGCCCAGCACATAACCCGCCAGGCCGAAGGCGACCAGCGACAGCGCTACCCAAGCGCGAAGAGTCCTCATGCCTCTTGCTACTTTCGCCTTAGGATGAAGTTACGGCCTCCGATTGCTCGGAGGCCGTTCCGTTTACTTCTTCAGCTCTTCGCTGACGATCTGACTGATCAGTTTGCCGTCGGCGACCCCGCGAAGCTGGGCCATCGCCGCCTTCATGACCGCACCCTGATTGACGGCGCCGTCGGGAAGCTCGGAAATGATCGCTTTGACGGTTTCGCGGACCTCTTCGGGCGACTTTTGCGCCGGCAGATAGACCATCAGGATGTCGCGTTCAGCGCGTTCCTTATCGGCGAGATCCTGGCGGCCCGCTTTTTCGAACTCGGCGAACGAGTCGTTGCGCTGCTTTACCAGCTTCTGGACCACTGCTAATTCGTCCGCATCGGAAAGCTCGCTGCCGGCTTCTGTACGCTTGTACGTAAAGCCGGAGAGCGCCGAACGGAGGGTATCGAGGCGAAGTTGGTCACGCGCCTTCATCGCCTCCTTCAGATCGGAGGAGATGCGGTCTTTTAAGGCACCCATGGGGAATTAAGCGCGACGCTTGCGGGCAGCCGCCGACTTTTTCTTGCGACGGACGCTCGGCTTTTCGTAGTGCTCGTGCTTGCGCGCTTCGGCGAGGATTCCCGCCTTCTGGGTGGCCTTCTTGAAACGGCGCAGCGCGCTCTCGATGGATTCTCCTGGAGCTACGCGTACTTCCATTATTCTATGACCCCCCTTTCGCTGCGCGCCTCAACGGCACGGTAAAATTCAGTAGGGGCCGCACCGGCCCCAACTGACGTACTCTAGCACAGCACTTACCGGATTACAACCTCTTAGCCCGGCGGCCACGTCAGTTGACGTCCTGCAAGGACGTGAATATGCGCGTGATCGACGCTTTGCCCGGCGTCGGGCCCGGTATTGACCACGAGTCGATAGCCCGTCGCGCTGTTCTCGCGCCCAAGGCGAGCAGCGGTTGCGAAGAGTTTCGCGACGAGATGTGCGTCGTTCTCGCGTTTGAATTCGCCGATGTTCCGAACGTGGCGAACGGGCATGACGAGCAGATGCGCCGGCGCCTGCGGATTGACGTCGACGATCGCCACGACGTCATCGTCGCGATGGACGACGTTCGCGGGAATCTCGCCGGCGATAATCTTGCAAAAGATGCAATCCATTCGCTGCTCCTACTTCCTGATGACGAACGTCCAGGACTTGGTCGTCGTGTTCCCCGCGCGATCGGCGACGCGAACGGTCACGTGAACTTGGCCCGTGGGGTACGTGTACTGCGGCAAGTATTGCACGTAGCGTTCGGTGCGAACCGTATTGGCCGTCACGTCGCGCCCGTTCACCCACAGGATGATGCTCGACGGATTCACCGGCACCGCTTCCGTTGCAAAGGTTGCGAAGATCGCCGGACGATTCGTGTTCACGAAGGCGTTCTGATCCGGCGCGAAGTCACGAATACCCGGCGCGCTGCCCGCGACCGAGAGCGCACGCGTTGCCTGTGCGTCGGGTGCATTCGCGCCGTCGACGCGCAAGTGCGCGATGATCGGAACGTCGCTAAAGTTCGCAGCGCGCGGAAGACGGTAGGTTCCGACGTAGACGCCCGGATCGCGCTCGGCCATGGACACGTTCGTTACATACGGACCGATATCGAACGTCGCGGCACCGTGTGCCGTTCCATGCACCGTGACCATGATCGAATCACCGGCTTTGAGCGGATGATCGGCGTCGAGGTCGACGCTGGAAATCGACGGCCCCGACGACGTCGTTCCCGTCGTGTCGACTTTCCGGCTCAAGAGAATCGAGCGCACTTCGTTCGTTTCGATGTTATAGCGAACGCTCGCGATGTCGCCCACTTTTACGTCCGACATCTGTGCCGGTTTCCCGTTGAGCGAAATCTGCGTGGTGCGTGAGGGTGCGACCACGTGCCCGTCGGTCAAGACAAACCGGTCCGACGTTGCGGCGGCGATGGCGCCGTAGTACGAACCGTAGGCGTCCTCGACGCGCATGACGTGGCCTTTTTTATCGATGTAGAGGCGCGCGAAGTCGCCGGGACGCACGTCGGCGAGTTCGCCGGGATCGGTGACGTTCGCGTTGACGTCGTGCATCTCGACGATCGCGTTACGAGTGATGGGAACGGTTTTCACCGTTGCATTCGTCGTCAGCGTAACGGTCGGGGGATCGGAGTTGACGTCGATTGCCGCCACGGTGCCGAAGCGTTCGATTTGATTCCCGTGCTGCACGACACCCGCGTTGCTTCGACCAACGAGTTCGGCGTCGATCGACACCGTGTTCGTCTTGCGGTCGTAGCTAGCGCTCGCACCGAGGGCGTCCGTGAAGAACCGCAGCGGCGCGTAGAGTACGTACTTCACTTCGATCGGCGCAGCATCGAGCATCAGCGTCGACGTGCCGTTGTGGGCGATCTTGCTGCCGATGGTGAGCGAGACGACATTCGCGCCGACTTCGGTCCAAATCAGTTTGCCGGTGCGATTGAACTGCAGGCCAAGGGCTTCGATGGTGCGGCGCACCGGAACGAAGAGATGGCCGCCCTCGAAGCGCGGTGGCGGTTCCAGCGGTAAACGCGCATTGTTGATGACGATGGAGATGTTCGGTGGAGGCGTCGGTGTAGGTTTCGGTTTGGGTGCTGCCGCACCGGTGAGTGCGATTGCTAGGACGAGCGCAAGAGCGCGGGTCGTAGTCACTTCTCCTCCAACACTTCCGCGTAGACGCCGGCTGTTTCGCGCGCCGTACGATCCCAGGTGAGCGTTCGCACGACGCTCGTGCCGCGTTCGACAAGGTCTCGCCGGAGGCTTGCATCATCGAGGATGCGCCGCATGTGCTCGGCTGCCGCCTCGGCGTTTCCCACGGGAAAGTGCAGCGAGACGCCGGCAATCGGTTCCGGAATCGATTCGTCGGTAGCGATGACGGGACAGCCCGAGGCCATCGCCTCGACGAACGGCAATCCGAATCCCTCGAGCATCGCCGGATGCACGAGCGCGACCGCGCCGGCGTAATACGACGCAAGTTCGTCGTCGCTGATGTCGCCGAGCGCAATTGCTTGCCGTCGCGGCGTCGAGAGTCGCTGCAACTCGCCGTTGAGATCGTCAGGGCCCGTAAGATACAGATCCACTTCGTACTCCGCAGGCAGCGATGCCCATGCGCGCAGCAGAGTCGGAATGTCTTTGTGTGTCCGGTGATTTCCGACGTTGAGAAAATACGGTCGCTCGCTGCGAAACGGCGGCGACGGGTGAAAGAACCGCTGACGTGGCGCGAGCGGAATGACGCGAATTTTCGCCGGATCGACGTTGAAATAATGCACGAGATCCGCAATCGTCCGGCGATCCGACGTGATGATACGCGCCGCTTTGCGGCACGCACGTTTCACCACCGTGTTGTAATACGGGCCGATGTAGCCCCGAAAGAATTGCACGAAGCGCAAGTGGATCAGGTCGTGGATCGTGAAGACGAAGCGCCCTTCGGCAAATGCCGGCACATAATGCGCCATGTAATGCGCGACCTCGATGCGGTCGCACCACATCTCCAGCGGAAGCACGATCTGCTCGGCAATACCAAGGTTCTGCCCCTTCGTGTAGGTTACGTACTCGTACTGGGGCGCAACGTGGGGCAACCGAGCCGACACCTCGCGCATGTACGTCGCCATCCCCACCGAGATGCGTTTGCCGCACCGCGCATCGAGCCCAATGCGATGCCTTGTCATCCTGAGCGCAGCGAAGCGGAGTCGAAGGACCGCCTCAACGCTTTCCAAGCCACAACACACGGATACAACGCGGAATACCACGCCACGTACCACCCACGCGGCCCATCCAGCAATGCACCCTTACGCAACAGATTGTTCATCAACCGCACCGGCAACAGCGCCAACTGAACCAGCACGCGCCCTACGTTCCCATCCAACCCACGCGCCTCGATCGTCGTATACACCTCGAACTTCTCACGATACGACGCACCATCGGCATACGAGTAGTGCAGCAGCGTGCCGGGAAGTTCGCCAACCGGACCGTCGCAAACGAACCGCTCGTGCAATTCCGCGGCGCCGCCGGCAGCCGGCACGGCTTCGACCCGCACGCGATCGCAGCGTGCAAGGCGCAGCAGCGGTTCGTTGCTCCACATCCGCATCGGCTTCCCGCGGAAGTACGTCGTGCGGCGCACGATATAGCCGTCGACATTTTCCGGTGCGGCGTTGATCGCATCGCACAACACGTCATCCAGCGCTTCATCGGCGTCGAGCAGCAGCACCCACGGCGTGGTGATGCGCGAGAGCGCGTAGCGGCGTGCGTCGACGAAATTCGTCCACTCGCGCGATTCGACGGTGGCGCCGGCCGATCGGGCGTATTCAACCGTGTGGTCGTCGGAATATGCGTCGAGCACGAACGCGTGCATCTCGTGCGGCAGACTCGTCATCGCTCGCGGCAAGTTGCGTTCTTCGTCGCGAGTAAGGATGAGGGCCGTTATTTTACTTGGGTCCACGTCTCCGTCGCCGGTTCCGCGGCGCGGCCGTTCAGCGACGCCTGGTGCGCAAGCGCCGCACCGACGAAGTCGCGATAGAGCGGCGACGGGTTGTTCGGCCGTGACTTGAATTCCGGATGCGCCTGCGTCCCTACGAACCATGGATGCATGTCGGTCGGCAATTCGACGATTTCCACGAGCTGTGTCTTGCCGACGACATGGTGTCCGGAGAAGCGCATGCCGCGCTCTTCAAACGCGAGACGGTACTTGTTGTTGAATTCATACCGATGGCGATGGCGCTCGGAGATCTCGTCACTGCCGTACGCGCGCTGCGCGTGCGTGCCCGCATCAACTTTGCACGTATACGAACCCAGGCGCATCGTTCCGCCGTAGATTTCGAGATCGCGCTGGTCGGGCATGAAATCGATAACCGGGTCGGGCGTGGTCTCGTCGACTTCGATCGACATCGCTTTGGGCAATTCGCACACGTTACGCGCGAATTCCACGCATGCGAGCTGCATGCCGAAGCAGATGCCGAGGAACGGAATCTTCTGCTCGCGCGCATACTGGATCGCATGCAGCTTGCCGTTCACGCCGCGCGCGCCGAAGCCGGGAGCAACGAGAATGCCGTCGGCGCCTTCGAGGACGCCGATGCCGTCGGTTTCGATGGTCACCGAATCGATGCGCCGGATCTCCACTTCCGCATGGTGGTAGATGCCCGAGTGGTACAGCGCTTCGTTGATCGAGATATATGCGTCTTTGAGTTCGACGTACTTACCAACGAGCGCGATCGTCACTTTCCGCTTGGGCCGCGTGATGCGTTCCACGATGCCGGCCCATTCATCGAGCTTCGGCGCGTTCGTCGGCAAGTCGAGCTTGCGAACGACGGCATTGGCCAAGCCCTCGGCCTCGAGATTCAGCGGCACTTGATAGATCGTGCGAGCGTCGCCATTCTGCACCACCGAGCCCGGCGGCACGTCGCAAAATAGCGCGATCTTCTCTTTGAGTTCGATCGGCATGGGGAGCGACGACTGCGTGCGGCACACGATCGCATCGGGTGAAATACCGATGCCGCGAAGTTCGCGGACCGAGTGCTGCGTCGGCTTGGTCTTAAGCTCATCTGCGGCGCCGAGGTGCGGCACGAGCGTGAGATGGCAGTACATCACGTTCTCTTCGCCGACGTCGTAGCGCATCTGACGGATCGCTTCGAGGAACGGCAGCGATTCGATGTCGCCGACCGTGCCACCGACTTCGACGATGCATACGTCCGCATGGCTCGCCTCGGCAACGCGCTTGATGTGCGCCTTGATCTCGTTCGTGATGTGCGGAATGACTTGAACGGTCGCGCCTAAATATTCGCCGCGCCGTTCTTTCTCGATGACGGAGTTGTAAATCTGTCCGGTGGTAACGTTGTTTGCGCGCTGGAGATTCTCGTCGATGAACCGCTCGTAATGACCGAGGTCGAGATCGGTCTCGGCACCATCTTCGGTAACGAAGACCTCGCCGTGTTGATACGGGTTCATCGTACCGGCATCGACGTTGATGTACGGATCCAGTTTTTGGATCGACACGCTGATGCCGCGCGCTTTGAGCAGCCGCCCGAGCGAGGCTGCGGTGATGCCTTTACCAAGCGAACTCACTACGCCGCCGGTAAAGAAAATATACTTCGCCATCTCGGGAAGTTGATATTCGCCTTATGCCCGGGTCCGCACCTTGACGTACCGAGCCCGATTGCCGTAATCCTTACCGATCGAGACCTCGCCTTCCGGGAAAGCGGCACGGGCGAGCACTTCCAGGTCTGCGATAATGGGCGGCGCAGCTTCCATTAATATGATTCCATCGAGCGCAAGCAGGCGGGGTGCATGCTTGAGGAACCGTCGGTATTGGTCGAGTCCGTCCGGCCCGCCGTCGAGCGCGAGCCGTGGCTCGAAGCTGACGGGATCCGGCGCAGGGGCAATGTCCTTCGTTGGAACGTACGGCAAGTTGGCAACGATCACATCGAAAAACGGCCGCAACGCCGGCGTCGATGCATCACCGAGCAAAAACGTCAGCCGCAGTTCAACGCCGAGCCGCTGCGCGTTCGCCATTGCAACAAGCAACGCATCTGCCGATACGTCGATCGCGTCCGCGTGCACGGTCGGTCCCGTCTCTGCAAGAATTGAACACGCAATCGCGCCGCTTCCGGTGCCGACGTCGAGGACCCTCGATCGCTCTTTATCTTTGATGAATTCCAGTGCTTCGTCCACAAGATGTTCCGTTTCGGGACGCGGGACGAGCACGCGATTATCGACGAGGAACGAATGGCCATGGAAGCCTGCGGAGCCAAGAACATACGCTAAGGGTTCACCGGCGCCACGCCTGCGAGCATACTCGGTTGCCTGCTGTTCCATCTTCGTACTGACGTCCGTGTCGCCGTATGCGCGAAGCCATGCATCGGACCGACCGGTAATATACGAGAGAATACGCTGAATATCGGCAGTTTCAGCGCCACTCTCGGACGCGAGCAATCGGCGCAACTCTTCAACGGTCACGCTTAATGGAACCCCATTAGCTAGTCTTTGTTCGCGACGTCCTCTTTGCCTGTTCAGCAACATGCGCGGGCGAATGAATCGTTCGGACTACTCGGGATGAGCTTCGTCGTTACAAAAAATGTCGACGCTGACGTCTGCGTTGAGGTCAGCAAGCCACGCCACCGTTTCCGCGTCGAGCGACAGCGCTGGAAATCCACTGCGATCCGACCCTTCGACGACGAAGCACAGTTGCGCGTTGGTATTTCGTAACAAAGCGGTGAGTTCAGGGGCAGCTTTCACCGCGTCGCACAATTTTCGCACGGGGATGGAAAAATCGACGCCGTCCAAATCAGCGCGAATAGAGAAAGCGCAATTCCCGTTGGCTCGAAATACCTTGATTCCACCGATGCTGAATTTCGCGAACTTCGCCGCGTCCGCTTCATCAAGCGGCCCGGTGGTAATATAAACATAGTTGGTCATCGACGAACTACGCGGGCTGGGCTTCTCCAGCTAATAGACGCGCCTGCTCGTCTTTCAACAGATCGCTGACAATCGGGTCAAGCGCTCCATCCATGATGCCTCGGATGTTGCCGTAGTTTTCGTTTATGCGGTGATCGGTGACGCGGTCTTGCGGGAAGTTGTACGTGCGGATCTTCTCTGAACGATCGCCTGTGCCGACTTGGCTGCGGCGGAGCGATCCCATCGCTTCTTCTTTTTCGCGTTGTTGACGCTCGTAGAGCATTGCGCGGAGCATCTGCATTGCTTTTTCGCGGTTCTGGGTCTGCGAACGCTCTTGCTGTGATGCGACGATGATACCGGACGGCACGTGCGTGATGCGAATTGCGGATTCCGTCTTGTTGACGTACTGGCCGCCGGCGCCCGACGCTTTATACGTATCGATTTGCAAGTCCGTCGGCTTGATCTCGATGTCGACGTCTTCGTCGACTTCCGGAAGAACGGCAACTGTCGCCGTCGACGTGTGAACGCGGCCTTGCGCTTCGGTCGCCGGAACGCGCTGCACGCGGTGAACGCCTGATTCGTGTTTGAAGTACCGGTACGGCGAATCGCCTCGCACCGTAAAGACGATTTCCTTATAGCCCCCGGCGTCGCTCTCGTTTTCGGAAACCAGCTCGACACGCATACCGTGCGATTCCGCGTAACGCATGTACATGCGCGCGAGATCACCGGCAAAGATCGCTGCTTCGTCGCCGCCCGCGCCGGCGCGGATTTCGATGAAGACGTCTTTGTTGTCGTTGGGATCCTTCGGGATCATCAACACTTGGAGTTCGCCTTCGAGCTGATCGCGGCGTGCGCGCAATTCCTTCGCCTCTTCTTCGGCGAGTTCGCGCAACTCCGGATCGTTCGTCTCGCGCAGCAACGCTTCGTTTGCGCGCAGGTCGTCGAGCGTCTTACGGTACTGCCGGTATGCATTGACCGTGTCTTCCATCTGGGCGCGCTCTTTCACGAGCGCGGTGTAGCGGGCTTGATCGAAGCCGCCGGCGGGATTAGCTAAGCTCGCCTCGATTTCGTCAAAGCGTCGAACGGTCGAATCCAGTCGGGCAAGTACGGTCGGTGTTAATTCAGCCATGTGCGTTGATGATGTGCGCAGACAAAGAAAAGACGAGCCGCAATACGGCTCGTCTCAAAGTTGTAGGAGCGCAGTTAAGCTTCCGCTGCGGCCTTCTTTGCTTCTTTGGCGGCCTTGCGCGATTGAGCTTCCTGCTTCTTCTTCTCAGCCGCGGCGGCACGCTGGTTGAACTTATCAACGCGTCCGGCGGTGTCGATGAGCTTCTGTTGCCCCGTGAAGAGCGGATGGCAGGCCGAGCAGATTTCGACGGCGATCTCTTTGATCGTCGAGCCGGTCGTAAATGTATTGCCGCACGCGCAGTGAACGCGGGCCTCGGGGTACCAGTTGGGGTGAGTCTTCTCTTTCACAGCCTCCTGATTATATCAGGGGTGTCAAAGCGACTTTTGTCGGATACAAACAGACTTGCCGTACCAAGCGTTATTCAATGTAGATCAGTTCCACTGGAGGGGACATGAAGAGATTGATTCTCGCGGGCTTGGTCGTTGGCGCGGCCGCCCTCGCGGCGGTGGCTGCAGCGGCCGCTCGCCCGGACGGCGCGGTGATCCGCAATTCGGGATCGACAAACACCGCTCCGTACAGCATTAAAGTATGGTCGAACGGGCGTGCCGAGGTGACAATGGGCCGCGCCGAAGCATCGCCCCGCTCCTTTAGCGTCGACCCGGACGTTGCGAAGCAGTTTTTCACGAATGTCAAAGCCGCGCGCGCGAATCCCGGTACGCCGGAGCACTGTATGAAAAGCGCGTCGTTCGGGACGACCACCACGGTCGCGTGGCACGGATGGAACTCCCCCGACTTACAATGCCCGCCGGTCTCAGCGCCCTTACAAGCGGTTGCCGCGAACGTGCGAACAATCGAAGCGGCCGCAAACATCGACACCGGATTGCACCGCGTTCCGCTCCCCCGCGAGCCGCGAATGATTCCGTCCACCGCTCCCGAAGTTTCGCCGACGTGAAGTACCCGGTTCTCATTCTTGCGGCGTCCGTGGCGTTGATCGCCGTCGCGCCACCGCCGTCGCCTCCGCCGCCCACAACGACGACAACGCAGTCGAACACGACAAACGGCATGCCGGCGCAACAACAGCCGGGAACTGCTGCTTCGACGCCGCCGCCGAGCGCGCAAAATCCCGCGGCCGCACCCACCGACGATCCGAACGGTTCGCTCAACAGTCTCTTCGGCCCGAGCCCTGCGCCGGGTAAAGGTAAAGCGGAGCCGAGTGCAACGCCGTCGCCGCCGCCCGACGATCGCAAAGGTCTCGATGGCGTGTGGGAGCTGCAGATTCAACGCGGCGGAAACACCGAATACGAACACTTCGATTTGAAGCAAACCGGAACGGCGCTTACCGGCATCTATCTGACGCAAGATAAAAAGAAGTATCCGCTCGCGGGCTCCGTTGACGGGCACAACGTTCGTCTCGTGGTTTCGCTCGCCGACGGCTCCACAATTGTGCTCGAAGGCCGCACCGACGGAACGACGGACATGCTCGGCATGCTGACGGATCCCAAAGAACGTGTCCCGTTTACCGCCGCGTATCGTCCAAAAGAAAAGTGGAGCGACAATCTCAACGCGCAGCCCGGCGGACTCGGTTCACCGAGCGGCTCCGGCTATCCACCGATGTAGTGCGTCTTCAAGCTGTGGATGACTAAAAAGCGCTCGCAAAATCGAGCGCTTTTTAGTCATCCACAGCTTGAAGAAAGTGGTATCACTAACACCAGCTTTTCTGTTGCGTCCGTTGCTGTAGATCAGCATTCGTTTATCGATTCGCATGCGACTCACTAATACGCAGCGCCGTAGCCACTAAAGACCAAGGAAGCATACACACGCTTGTCGCAGCATCGGTTGGGTTATCCGGATCCCCTTTGTTACAAATACAATTTATTAAGGAGAACCAGTTGATCACAGCACTTACCATGGATGAAATGGAACTCGCTGGTGGATTGAACGGCGGAGAGATTGCCACGGGCGTGGGCCTCGTTGGCGGCGCGCTCATCGCGGGTGCAAGTGCACCGGTATCAGTGCCTTTGATGGCCGGCATCTTTCTTACGTCAGTTGCCGCCGGTTACTTCATTGAACACGGTCTGATGTACTAATTATCACTTGGGTCATGCTGCCAGATCGGCAGCATGACCTACTTCGTGAGCAGCTTAACATATGCACCGAAATATCACATTTGTACTTTTTGCTCTCGGCCTCACGCTTCTCGGGTGCGGCACTTTTGTGTTTCACTTGTCTCCGGATACAACGCTCATCGGAGTTTCGTTCCCTGCAATTATTGCGGCATTCTTATTGTCATCTTCAGACCGCCTAGCACGTGTAGGCACGAGTGCGGGAGCTGGCCTCTTTGTCGTAACGGCGTTCCTGTGGAGCTTTCAGAACCTGCTTTCAAATCAGCTAGCGCTTGAGATCGGTATCGCGGCTCTTGTTGTCGTGACCGCAGCGTTCATTCCGTTTCGCGATAGAATTGTCCAATTCTACGCGGCGCTTCTGAAACGTCGATGAAGCTCGATGCGGTGCTCCAGCTTTTGCATGGAGAAGACTCCTTTGCTCCTCCCTTCCGCTACCAGAACGCTATAAATGATTGTGCCCCTGCCTGTGTGCTCGCGTTAGCCGAGCATTACGGCATTGCCACATCGATCCATCAACTTCGGAATAGACTGGACGCCGAAGCAACGATTGGGGTACGAGTCAGTGCGTTCGAGCGCGGCCTTTCCGACCTATTTTCCGTAACGACAGGGAAAATTTCAAAAGACGATCTTGGCGGCAAGGTCCTGCCATGCATCGCCTATTTGCAAGATGAACGACACTTTGTCGTTATCTGGAAGCGCCTCAAGAACGGAAAGGTTCTGATCGGAGACCCCGGGCTTGGTCTACACGCGCAGAAGGAAGAAGAATTTAGTGCGCGATGGTCCGGCATAGTCATCCTATTGCGACCGCTCCAGAGCCGAGAAAAGCAGAAACGCAAACAGCCGTCACCGTTCTCCTCAACATACCAGCTTTTTAGCGGTGGTTTTTCGGGTACGATTTGGCTTAGTATTTTTTCTTTCTTGCGCGGCGGATCCAGCACCGCGTTTTCTGTCGCACTCCCACTATGTCTGGACAATTTCCAACGTCTTGCGACGCTAAGTGCAGGCTTCTTCCTCCTATCCATTTTGCTCGGTTACACTTCGACCATTATCTCGTCTGCAACAAAACGGCGGTTTCTTCGCGTTCTGGGCCAGAAGGTCGTGGGCAAGATGCCGTACATGGACCGACGGTATTACACCGTCGGTGACGTCTACTCTCGCTTTCAGGACGCGCAGAGCGTCGTGGAGGTGCTTACGCTTTTCATTCGGGACGTACCATACATCTTTGCACTCGCAATTGGCGCAGGGATATATCTCGTCCGCCTGGACTGGACCTTCGCCGCGGCGATTAGTCTGCTAACAATAGCCGTTATCGCAGCGTTAGATCCCTGCATCGACGCGGCCCGCTCACTGACTTACAGAATTCGCCTCGCCACGTCAAAGCTTAACAATGAAGTGCGTCGAATGTGGGAGCAAGATGAAGGCGAAAGAATTGAGCGCACGTGGAAGAGCTTGATAGACGCCGGATTCTCGCAAGCTCTCTGGTCAGCACCTGCCGTCAGCGTCATTGCGCAGTTTCTCCCATTCTCGATTGCTGTATTCGCAATCTGGGAGGCGCGCTTCGGTTCGATTGCGGTAGCCACTTCAAACGCGATGCTGACCATTCTGACGATACTGAATTATTTCGTGTCTGCCATCAACAGTTTATATACCTCGTACGTTCAGTGGCAGACAGTGGAACCAGCGTTGTACAGAGTAAAAGATTTCCTCGATCAACCCGCATATCCCAATGTGCCGAGAGCCGCATCGGATGGGGCGGTTCATTCGCAAGCTTTTTCGCAGTGCAATAACTTGGTCACGAATGGTAGCGTGCCGTCCGCGCGGAGCGCGAACGGCACGTAAGGCCTACTCGGCAGCGCACGCTCTTCTGGACGCGCACGCGGGGTAGAAAAGAAAGACTAGTTCTTCGCCGCTAAGCGCCGCTCGACGTAAGGCACGAGGCCACCTGAGTCAATCAATTCTCGCATGAACGGCGGGAACTGAGCGGATTTATACTCCGTCCCCTTGGTGGTATTGCGAATAATACCGGTCGCGGGTTCGACTTCGATGACGTCGCCGTCTTCGATGCCCTCCACTGCTTCGGCCGATTCGAAAATCGGTAAGCCGATGTTCAGTGCGTTGCGTATTTAGGCGAAGAGTTTCCCGTCTTCTGGGAATCGGCGTGGGGTTCGAAACAAGCAACGAGCTTGATGCACGGCATGGGGGACGTGCATCCGACCGAAGTACGCTCGCGCTTACTGGAGCGCCTCGCGCGTCTCTTGCCCGAGGGCTTGAACAAAACATTTCTAGCGACGACGGCATCGGAAGCGGTTGAGGCAGCGCTAAAAAGCGCCGTGCTTGCGACCGGTAAAAGCTGCTTCCTCGCGTATCGCCGTGCATATCAGGGACTATCGCTCGGTGCACTGACCGTCTCGAGCATCGAGAAATTTGTCCAAAGGGAATCGATGGCGTGTGGGAGCTGCAGATTCAACGCGGCGCGAACACCGAATACGAACATTTCAGTTTGAAGCAGACCGGAACTGCGATCACCGGCACGTATCTAACGCAAGATAAAAAGAAATATCCGCTCGCGGGCTCGAATCGACGGACGTACGGTTCGCGTCGTGGTTTGGCTTTGACGGATCCGAAAGAACGCGTCCCGTTTACCGCCGCGTATCGTCCGAAAGAAGAGTGGAGCGATAACCTCAACGCGCAGCCCGGTGGGCTAGGCTCTCCGAGCGGCACCGGTTACCCGCCGAGGTAAACTAAAACAAGGGCTGCAAGAGCAGCACGGCATCGAAAATCAGGCAAAGTGCAGTAGCCGCTGTGGCCGCGAAGAGCAGCCACGGCGGCATTTTATATCGGCCCATGATGTGATGGCGTGTACAAAGCACGACTAGCGGAACGACGGCAAAAGGCAGCGCGAGTGCGAGCGCAATCTGCGACCATATGAGAAGCGCCGTCGGATCGGCACCCAAGATAACGAGTGTAGCGGCGGGTGCAAGAGTGAGCACGCGCCGCGCCCGCCGCGGGATACGGATTGGTGCAAGATCGCGGGCGATGGAGTCGCCCGCGATCGTGGCCGTCGTGGACGCCGCAATACCGGAGACGAGCAGTGCTCCGCCAAAGACTGCAGCGGCTGCGCCACCGGCTATCGGCGCGATCGTGTAGTACGCCTTTTCAATTGAGCCATTCACACCGCCGAGAACGGCGCCAACGATGAGAATCGCTCCGTTCACGAGCGTTGCAATCGTCAATGCAATGACGGTTTCGCTCGAGAACGAACGCATAGCAGAGGTACCGTCGTTCCACGTCGGCTTTTCCAAGCGGCCCTTGATGAACGTCGAGTGCAGAAACAAATTATGCGGCATGACGGTCGCGCCGATGATGCCGATTGCAACGGCGATCGCAGCCGGTTGCGGGATCGTTGGAATCAACGCGCCTTTCATCACTTCCAGCGCGTTCGGATGAAACTTCGTCAGTTCGTAGACGTACCCGAGTGCGATTACACCAAGGAATCCCATGAGCGCAAGTTCCAGCCGCCGCAAACCGCCATTGCCGAGCGTCAACAGCGAGAACACGATCACGACGGCGATCAATGCAGCGGGAATCGTGCCGAGCGAGAAGAGCAGCTTTAATCCGACGACGATGCCGGTGAATTCCGCAACGTCGGTCGAAATTGCCGAAAACTGAGCGACAAGGAAAAACATCATTCGCGCGCGCGGCCACGTACGAGCGATGGTCTCGGCAAAGCTTTCTCCCGTAGCGAACGTAAGCCGCACGGTGAGCATTTGTACGATAACAGCCATCGCACCGGCGAGTACGACAACCCATAGCAGCGCAAGTCTCCACTGGCCCGCGGCTAAATCCGTCGCCCAATTACCGGGGTCGATGTATCCGATGCTCACCGCAAACGCGGGTCCGGCGATGCGGAACGCGCTCAATAAGCGCGCGCTCCAAGACAAGCGAGAAGCCATTTGCTGCATAGAGTCAAGGTACCGAGATATGACTAATTAATCCATCCGATGCTTTCTATCCATCGAATAGTTGCACTCTATAGAAAAAGCTGCGCGCCGACAAACGTCGCGAGGCGGTACCGCAATATGCACGAAGCCCGCCGCTTATACCCGCGGCGGGCTTCGATGCATGTACGGGCATCTTGTCCTTATAAGTTACGCTTTGGCCGCTAACCGACGCTCCACGTAAGGCACGAGGCCACCTGAATCGATTAATTCGCGCATGAACGGCGGGAACTCGGCCGATTTATATTCCTTCCCCTTGGTGATATTGCGAATAATCCCGGTTGCGGGTTCGACTTCGATGACGTCGCCGTCTTCAATGCCTTCGACGGCTTCGGCGGATTCGAAAATCGGCAGACCGATATTCAGTGCGTTGCGATAGAAGATTCGCGCGAAGCTCTTGGCGATCACCGCGGATGTGCCCGAACCTTTGATCGCGATCGGTGCGACTTCGCGGCTCGAACCGCAGCCGAAGTTCGTGTCGGCGACGATGATGTCGCCGGCGTTCATCTTCGTTGTGTATTCCGGATCGAGTCCCTCGAGCGCGTGTTTGCCGAGTTCTACCGGATCGATGATGTTGCAGTATTTTCCGGGGATGATCACGTCGGTGTCAACGTTCTTCCCGTACTTATGCGCGGTTCCGTGTAGTTTGCTTTCCACTTATACACCTGCGAGCTCAAGGACGCGGGGATCGGTGATTTTGCCGGTGAGCGCCGAGGCAGCGCACGTCGCGGGCGAAGCGAGATAGACTTCGGACTTCGGCGAGCCCATGCGACCGACGTAATTGCGGTTCGTCGTGGAGATCGCGCGTTCGCCGTCTCCCAGCGTGCCCATGTGGCCGCCGAAGCACGCACCGCATCCCGGCGTATTCACGGCGCAACCGGCAGCGGCGAGGGTCGTCAGCACGCCCTCCGATGCGGCTTGCATCCACACTTGTTGCGATCCCGGATTGACAATCACGCGAACGTTTGGCGCGATCTTCTTGCCGTCGAGGATCTTGGCAACGATGCGCAGATCGTCGATGTATCCGTTCGTGCACGAACCGATGAAGACTTGATCGACGGGAATGTCGTCGCGCGTGACGTCCGAGATCGAATGCACGTTGTCGGGCGTGTGCGGACACGCGACTTGCGGTTCGAGATTCGTAACGTCGATCGTCATGACGCGCTCGTAGTTCGCATCAGCGTCCGCACGTTCGACGATAAACGGTCGATCCGTACGCTCCTTGACGAATGCAATCGCCTTTTCGTCGGCGTGGAAGATGCCGTTCTTGGCGCCCGCTTCAATCGCCATGTTCGCCATCGTTATGCGGCCGGTAATCGACAGATTGTCGATCGTCGTCCCGTGATACTCGATCGCGCGATACGTCGCGCCGTCGATTCCTAATTCTCCAACGGTGCGAAGCATCACGTCCTTCGCGTACACCATGCGGCCGAGGTCACCGTTGTACACGATCTTGATCGTCGCAGGAACCTTCAACCAAACTTCGCCGAGCACGAACGCCGCAGCGATATCCGTCGAGCCCATGCCGGTCGCGAATGCTCCGAGCGCACCGTACGTACACGTGTGCGAGTCGCCGCCGACGATGACCTCACCGGGCGCAACCAGACCTTCTTGCGGTAGCACGACGTGTTCGATGCCGCCGCGTCCCACGTCGAAGAAATGCTTGATCTTCTGTTCGGCTGCAAAGTCTTTCATCAACTTTGCGAGCTTCGCGGATTGCGCATCCTTCGCGGGAACGAAGTGATCTTCGACGAGTGCGATCTTGTCGGGGTCGAAAACGTTGGAGGCGCCCTTCATTCCCCGCATGACGCCGATCGCAACAGCGGCGGAGAGTTCGTTGGCGAGCACCAGGTCAACGTTAGCATTGATGATTTGGCCCGGTTCGACGCGATCGAGACCGGCGTGACGGGCGAGAATTTTTTCGGTGAGTGTCATCCCCATAAGCCAAGCGGTTCTTGGCGCATGACGCAGAATCCCGGGCTCATGATTCTCACCTCTGCGGCCGAGCGCCAGGCGCTTCTGCAGCGCAGTACAAAGGTTGCGATGGTCGGAGCGTCCGCGAAGCAAGACCGGCCGAGCCACGGCGTCTACGCGTACCTGCGCGCGCACGGCTTCGATGTCACGCCCGTGGCACCGAACGTGACCGAAATCCACGGCGTCAAAGCGTACCCGAATCTGACGGCCTACGCCGCGGAACACGGCGCGCCCGACATTGTCGACGTCTTCCGCAAACCGTCGGAGTTGCTACCTATCGTCGATGAGGCAATCGCCGTTGGCGCAAAGGCGATTTGGTTCCAGGTCGGTGTGGTCAACGAGGAGGCAATCGACCGGGCAGATAAGGCCGGTCTGGACGTCGTCGTCGATAAATGCATGAAGGTGGAGCACCGTGGTCTCGTATCAGGATGAATCACACCGCCTCGATGAAACGATCCTCCGTTACATCGACCGCTGGCGTACCACGGGACAGCAGATGACCGACGGCGAGTTCAACGGACTCGCGCTCGACCTCTTCCGCTACCAGCTTCATTACAATACGCCGTACGCGCAGTATTGCCAGACGTTCGGGTTCACGCGCGAGAAGCTGCCGGCGTCCTGGGAAGAGATTCCCCCCATCCCAAGTACCGCGTTCAAAGAAGCTGCGCTCGTCACGTTCAATCCCCATTCCGCGCAGATCTGCTTCGAGACGAGCGGCACCACGCGAGGCGAGGGCGGACGCCACTACATGGAGACCACAAAGCTCTATGACTCGGCGTTGCTGGCCAGCTTCCGGACGTTCATGCTGGCCGACCACGCGCCGCTGCGGTATCTGAATCTCGTACCGAATCCGGCGGAGAACCCGCGCTCATCGCTCGGCTACATGATGATGAAAGTCAGCGAGGAATTCGGCGACGGCAATACCGGGTGGTTCATAAGCAACGGCGTTCTGGACATCGACGCGTTGATCGGCGAACTCGAAGCGGCAGTGGATCACGATCGTCCAGTATGCATCGCGACGACGGCGTTTGCGCTTGTACATCTGCTCGATGCGCTCGACGATCGCGACCGGTACTTCGCGCTTCCCACCGGGTCGCGCATCATGGAAACGGGCGGATTCAAAGGACGCTCCCGGTACGTTGACCGTTTCAATCTCTATCGCACGACTGCCGAACGTTTCGGTGCAACGCTTGGATCGGTTATCTCGGAATACGGCATGACCGAGCTCACGTCGCAGTATTACGACGACGTGTTCGTGCGCCAGGCGCTGGAGCGCGCTACCGAGCCGCGCTACAAGACGCCGCCGCCATGGATGCGGGCACGCGTCGTCGGGCCGAACGGAAAGACACTTCCCAAGGGTACGGTGGGTGCGCTCGTGCACGTCGATCTCGCAAATCGCTCGTCGTGCATCGCGATTCAAACCGAAGATCTGGGCGTTGAATTCGCACCGTCAAATTACGGTCAGCGCATCGTGCTTATGGGACGCGATGCCGACGCATCGCTGCGCGGGTGTTCGCTCACAGCCGAAGATCTCGTATTGAAATGACCGCACTTGCCGCCGTTCCGGTGCGGCGGATTATCGGCGCAGTTGCGGACGCCGCAGCGCGGTGGGCCGATGCCGATTTTCCACCGCGTGTTCGTCTGCTGGACCGCATCGCCGCGCGTACCGGCTATTCGACTCCCGTGATCGAGTACGCCCTCGATCAACTCTTCGAATCGATCGCTGCGCGCGATCTCGAGGCGACGGTCGCAAACGAACTGGGTTCGCTCGAGATTCTCGACCGCTTTACCGAACGCAGCGGCCGCGGTAAAGCCCTTGCGCGGCCTGCGGGATCCGCATGCGTCATCTCGAGCCGCACGACAATCGGGGTAGCGATTCTTCCGGCAGTTTTTGCACTCTGCGCGAAGTGCGACGTGCTTGTAAAAGATCGTGAGGACGGTCTCGTGCGCGCCTTCTTCTCGACGTTGGGCGAGGAACTCGATGAATTCCGCGCGGCAGCGCGCGCGGACACGTGGAGCGGTGACGACGATGCTGTCGATCTCGCCCGGTTCGACGTCGTCGTCGCGTTCGGCAACGATGCAACGCTCAAACGCATCGCACAAGCCGCCGCGCCGAGCAGCTTCATTGGATACGGATCGAAGGCAACGATCGGCTACGTCGCACGCGAAGCGTTGAACGACGAGGCGCAAGCCAGGACGATCGCGGACGGCGCAGCACGCGATCTCGTGCTGTATGAAAGCGAGGGATGTCTCTCCCTGCACGCACTGTTTGTCGAGGATGGCGGTGCCGTTGCGCCACAGCGGTTTTGCGCGCTGCTCGCCGAGGCCGTCGAGCGCGCCGCGATTGAGTTTCCGCCGGGTGCGCGTGACGTTCGCGCAAGCGCGCGTATTGCCAATGCGCGCAACCTCGCTGCATTTCGTTCCGCCACCGGACGCGGAGCGGTCTTCTCCGACGAGCGCGCGAGCTATCTTGCGGTCCTCGATCCACCGCAGAGCGAGCCGCCGGCGTTTTTGCCCCGCGCGCTCAGCGTACACACCATCGACGCGCCGGCCGATGCGCTGGCGTATATTCGACGGCACGAATTGCCGCTGGAAGCAATCGCCGTTGCGGGCGCGCGGGACGATATCATTGACGCAGCGCTTGTAGCGGGCGCCAATCGCATTACCGCATTCGGCGAACTGCAACGTCCGCCGGCGAGCGGAAACCACGGAGGGCGCGCGCGCATCGCCGACTTCGTTCGCTGGGTTACGCTCGAGACGTGAACGAAGATTTCGAATTAGTCCGCGGTGCGATTCCAGGCCCGCGTACCGCCGCATTGCATGCGGGGCTGTCAAATTACGAGTCCCAGAACGTGACCTATTTAGGCGAAGAGTTTCCGGTCTTCTGGGAATCGGCGTCGGGTTCGACGATCACCGACGTCGACGGCAACCGTTACATCGATCTGACGTCTGCGTTCGGTGTTGCAAGCGTCGGCCACTCGAATCCGGCAGTGACCGCTGCAATCGCCAAACAAGCGACGAGCTTGATGCACGGCATGGGCGACGTGCATCCAACCGAAGTACGCTCGCGCTTACTGGAGCGCCTCGCGCGCCTCTTGCCAGAGGGCTTGAACAAAACATTTCTAGCGACGACGGGATCTGAAGCGGTTGAGGCGGCGCTGAAAACCGCCGTGCTTGCAACTGGTAAGAGCCACTTCCTCGCGTATCGCGGTGCATATCACGGACTCTCGCTCGGGGCGCTCACCGTCTCGGGCATCGAGAAATTCGTAGAACCGTTTCGCGGCATTATTGCGCAGGTAACGACGTTGCTCGATTATCCCGACGCGGAACACACCACGCTGGCGGAAGCGACGGCGCGCCTCGAGGAACAGGCGGGCACGTGCAGTGACGTTGCGACGCTCATCGTCGAACCGCTGCAAGGACGCGGCGGCTGCATCGTTCCGCCGAAAGGCTATCTCGCGCAGCTTCGCCGCTTCTGCGACGAGCGCGGCATCCTCATGATCGTCGACGAGATCTACACCGGTTTCGGCAGGACGGGATACTGGTTCGCATGCGAGGCGGAAGCGGTCGTCCCCGACATTATCTGCATCGGCAAAGCAATGGGCGGCGGCTTCCCGATCAGCGCAGCGGTTGCGCGGCCGTCCGTCATGGACGTGTGGCCGCGCTCGACCGGTGAAGCGTTGCACACATCGACGTATCTCGGCAATCCGATGGGATGCGCGGCGGCGCTTGCAACGATCGATGAACTGGAACGCCGCCATCTGCCCAAACGCGCGCGCGATCTCGGCGAGCTGCTCCAGAGCCGGCTGGAGCGTTTTCGCGCGCACGAATCGGTCGTGGCGGTGCGGGGCCGCGGCATGATGTGGGGCGTACAACTGCGTAACACGCAGGAAGCGGATCGCGTCGTCAAACGCGTCCTCGCTCGCGGCGTAATACTGCTGCAGACGGGACCCGACGGCGACGTTCTATCCATTACCCCTCCGCTCGTTATAAGCGAACCGGTACTCGTTCGCGCGCTCGATATCATCAAAGAGGAACTGTGAAGACGTATCGCGTTGGCATCAGCGGCGCCGGGTTCGGCGTTAAAGCTCATCTCCCGGCGCTTGTCGCGCATCCGCGCTTCGAGGTCGTCGCGCTCGCCTCGCCGTCAAGCGCGAAGACGATCGCACAAGAGCGAAATATTCCGCACGCGTTTCCATCGACTGCCGAGATGGTGGACAGGTGCGAACTTGATGGGGTCGTGGTCGCGTCGCCTCCGTTTGCACACCGCGACGATGTCCTCGCTGCACTGGACGCGCGTAAACACGTCCTGTGCGAAAAGCCGTTTGCGATGAATGTCGAGGAGGCCGAAGAGATGCTCGCGTCGGCGCAAGATGCGCAGACTGCCTGCGGACTAGCGCATGAGTTTCGCTTCGTCCCACAGCGAATGGCGATCAAACAGTTAGTCGAGAACCGGCATTTGACGCCGATGCGCGAAATCGAGATTACGCAGCTCGCCACGTTCTTACGCAAAGAGGGTGACCGTCCGCGCGGATGGTGGTTCGAACGCGAGCGCGGTGGCGGTGCCGCCGGTGCGTTGATGTCGCACGTGATCGATAGCGCGAATTGGACGGTCGGTCGCGCACCGAAATCCGTTACCGGGTTCCTGCGCACTGCAAATCCGCAGCGCCGCGACGCAAATGGAGACTTTAGGAGCACGGTTGACGACGGCGCGTTTGCGCTGCTCGATTACGGCGATGGATTGATCGGACGGCTTACCGTCGATGCGACGACGTCGGTCGATTCGTTCACGCTGGCCGTACATGCAGAGAATCGCACAGCGGTCGCGAGCGGGAAGACGATCGTCGACATGACGCTCTTCTCGATCGACGACGAAGAGACGAACGAGCTCGAGTGCAAGCCGTCAGCGTACGCCAAGTTCTCAAGCATCAACGCGAACGTGCCGCTGCTGATGGAACTCTACGACGAGTGGATCAAACAGATCGAGACGGGAGTGAGCGCCCTCCCCACGTTTGAGGAGGGCCTCGAAACCCAGCGGGTGCTCGCCGCGATCGGCTTTACTACCGCAACTTAGAGCGGCGGCGGGTTCGGATCGCCGGCTGCTATGGCCATTGCGCGATAGACGTTGAGACGCCCGCAGCCCTGGTGCGCGTCGCCGATGTCGTGTGCGTTCTGACACAGCAGTCGCTTCATGGCGCTTGGCGATGCGTACCCTGCGTTCACCGACAGAATCAACGCAGCGGCACCCGCAACGTGTGGGGTCGACATCGACGTGCCGGACACGAGTATCCGGCAATCGTTGCCACCGCCGAACGGATCGGTACCGCACGCGCCGGCAAAGTTGCTATTGAACGGTGTCGTCGTCCAGATATTTTCGATCCAGTGTAAGCTGTCGGTATCGTTGCTGCTGCCGTCGCCACCCGGCGCGACGATACCCCATGACGAGTCGCTATGCAGCACGTTGGTCGAGCCGTGATCTGAGTAGCTCGGAACGTACTCGGTTCGCGTCGAGCTGGTGAAGTTGCTCGCATTCGGTTGACCGTCATTGTACGCACTCGCGCCTGCAGCGATTACGCCGGAGTCGCAACCCGGCGGCGTCACACTTGACGCGGAAGAGTTTCCGCTGGCGGCAACGACGATCACGTTGTGCGCGATTGCGTTTGCGACGGCGGCACCCTCGGTTGTGTCGGGATCGTTGCCGTTCGTGCACGTGCTGCCGTCGGCGCCGAGGCTCAGGCTGATAACGTTTGCCCCGTTCGCAACCGCATCGTTGATTGCGCTTGCAATATCGAGCGTCGACGTACTGCATTGGGGATCGGTGCTCGACGGATTCGCGCAATTGTTATCCGGTGTCGGAAAGACGCGATAGAGCATCAGCGCTACGTGTCCCGCATCGCCGACGAAACCGTAGCCATTGCCAATTGCGGCGGCCGCGATACCGGTCACATCCGTTCCGTGACCATCAGGGTCGGTAACGAACGTTCCCGTACTCTGCGACGTGCCCGACGCATTTGTAATGAAGCACTCCGTGCGAACGATCCGGTCGTCCTTGATTTCCGTATGCGTCACGTCCTCGCCGGTGTCGATGATCGCGAGCTTCACGTTCGCCGAACCTTGACTATAGGAGAAGGCATTCTCCAATCCCTCGACGTGCATGTCCCATTGCCCGCCGGTTCCCGACGTCTGAAAGAGCGGCGCACTGGTACCGCTCGCGCCTTTAAAGTACGGGTCGTTCGTGAACGTCGCTCCGCGGGTCTGTGGAAAGACGCGATGCACTTCGCTGACCGAAACAACGCCGGGCACGGACTGTAATTGCGCCTTTACCGTTTGCGGATTCTCGCCCGCGACGCTAACGACGCGCACCGTTTGTCCGATGCGGTCGAAATCGAGCGCACCGGGCGTCCGTCCCCCGAGCGCTGCGGCGCGGCTTTGGATCGTCGCATCGACGGTTCGTGCGTTTGTACGGTACGCAACGGCGAACATCGTCGGAGTGGTGGGCTGCGTACGGGCCGTGGAGAACGCGCGTCGCGCTTCCATGGTCGATGCCGCACCGGACGATGCGACACCGAATGACGTCGCGGAGCTCGGACAGGTAAAAGCAGACGCGCTGGGCGTCGCTGTTGGCCCCGGCCCCGGAGCTACTGGAGCTGTGGATGTTGGCGCAACAGTGGGCGCCGGCGGAGTGGATCCTCCGCCGCCTCCGCCGCAGGCTGAAAGAAGCAACCCGAGCGTTGCGAGGATAGCAGTAAATTTCAGGCGTTGCTCAATCACAGAATAGCCTCCCGGCTTGTAGACTACCCTCCAAACGTTTGGATTACATGAGTCGTTCGGTCGCCGCCATGGCTAATTCTCGCCATACGAGGCCGAGCGCCATTGTCGTGGCACGCCGCTGCACGGCATCACGGTCGCCTGAAAAAACAAACGAGCGAGCGATCGTCCGGTCGTCGTCTGCGATGCCGAACCACACGAGGCCGACGGGTTTCGTTTCGGTGCCGCCCGACGGTCCAGCGATGCCGGTGGTCGATATGCCGACGTTCGTCCCGAGTCGCAATCGCACGCCTTGCGCCATCTCGCGCGCCGTTTCTTCGCTCACCGCACCGTAACGAGCAAGCGTTTCCTCAGAAACACCGAGCGTTGTGAGCTTCACCGTATTATCGTACGCGACGATACCGCCCCAAAACGTTTCCGACGATCCGGCAAGCCGCGTTAGTGCCGACGCGATGCGGCCGCCCGTACACGACTCGGCGGTGGAAATCGTCGCACCGCGTTCGCGCAAAAACGCCTGGATCGCCGATTCGATCGTCGCCTCGTCGGAGCCGAAAACGAAACTGCGCAGCCGGTCTTCTATCTCGCGTTGCAGCGGCGCGATCATCGCTTCCGCTTCTTCTCGCGACGACGCCTTCGCCATAATCTTTACGTCGCAAATACCTTCGTGTGCAAGCACCGCGATCTTCGGGTTCTCGCCGGCGCGAAAGAGATCGGCGATGCGATGATCGACCTCGGACTCCCCGATGTTAATCGTGTGCAACACACGCGTAAAGATTGCTTGATCGAGCCGATACCGCTCGCGTAGAAACGGAATGAGGATTTCCGTCAACATCGGTTTCATTTCGCGCGGCACGCCGGGCATCGATGCGACGAACTTTCCCGACGGTGCGAACGCAACAAATCCGGGAGCGGTGCCTCGGGGATTTTCCAGCACAAAACTCCCGCGAGGCACTTCGGCCTGTTTGCGGTTGTTCTCGCGCATCTCCCGCCCGATCTTTGCAAAGAATTCTTGCATATGCGCAAGCGAACGTTCGTCGAGCACGGTGTCGAGACCGAGCGCATCGCACACCGCTTCTTTCGTCAAATCGTCGACTGTCGGTCCAAGACCGCCTGTTGTAAGAACTCCGTCGACACGCTCAAGCGCCGCGCGCAATGTGTTTGCGATGCGCGAGCGATTATCGCCGACCGTGTGCGTGCCGAGCACGTCGATGCCGGCGTTCGCGCATTGTTGCGCAATAAAGACCGTGTTGGTGTCGGTCAATTGTCCGAGGAGTAACTCGGTTCCAACCGCGACTAGTTCAACCGCGAGTGACACGCGGACGCATTCCTGCCAGTTCGTCTTCAAACCACGCGGGATACGAGAAGCGGACGTCGACCTCGAAGCCTTCGGCAGCGTCGATCATGGCTTGGCGCCGAAGCGGGCTCTGTTCGATGCCCGGATGCGCGCGCTTGATTCTCGTCTTTTGTGTCGCAAGACAATCGATAAACCGCGTGAACGTCGTATCCATCGCTTGTTGCAGCCGCAGCTTCAGCCGTTTACCGACACGGGGTGCGAGACCGGTAGTCGAGATGGAAACGCGAACGGGTCCGGCCTTTGCAATCGCCGTCATCGCGACGAATCCTTGCTTCGGCTGATCGATGCAGCAGAGCAGAAAGCGATGGCGATCGGCGAGCGCGCGCAATCGCGTCGAGAGCGCTTCGTCTTGCGGCGTGGAGATCACGAAAAAGGCGTCGATCACGTCTTCGTCGCGCAAGCGATCCGGTTCGGTGATCCACCGTACGTCGGCGCCCGATTCGCGAAGCGCTTCTTCTTTCTCGATCGCTTCGCGGTCGTCGCGCTCTCCGATGACGACGCAGCGGCGTCCCATCAGATTCAAACTCACGGGAAAAAATACGGCCTGTTCGAGGGTCGGCATACTCAAAAATCCACGGGGCGTAGGTAAAATTCGTTGATCGCGGTGTTTGTCAGCATCGCGGTCGTCGGAAGATGTCGCTTCCAGTGCGTCGAGTCGACGCGGCGGCGGACGAGCGCCACATCGGCGGGATCGAAGCCGCGCTCGACGAGTTGCGCATCGGAGTATCCGAGCAGCATTTGCGAGAGAATCGCATCCGCCTCCGCATACGTTATTCCGAGATCGCCTTCGTCGGTTTGATTCGCTTCGAGATCCGCGCTCGGCGCTTTTTCGATGAGCGGCTCGGGAACACCGAGATAGCGCGCGAGATCCCAGACTTGCGTCTTGAACAGATCGCCGAGCGGATTGACCGGCGGCGTGTCGTCGGCGTGCCAGGTAAAGTATCCCAGCAGACGTTCGGTTTTGTTTCCGGTACCGATCGGCAGCGCGTCGAGCTTTGCGGACTGATCGAAGAGCACGAGCATACGGGTGCGCGCCATGACGTTCCCGCGGCGGCGCGAGTCGGCCTCGGGTTCGAACTGGAAGTAGCCATCAACGGGCGCCGTGATTTCAATCGTGCGGCAATGAATCCCGAGTGCGTCCACCACGAGTTGGGCGTCGGAGAGACTTTCCGGACTCGACGTTCGATAGGGCATGCGAAACGCGTAGACGTTCTGCGGTCCCAAGGCACGCGCGCAAAGAAAGGCGGTCACGGCGGAATCGACGCCGCCTGAGAGTCCGACGACCGCTCGGTGCATGTTCCGGCGCGTCACGAGTTCGTCGTGAAGAAACGCAACGAGCCAACGCGTCGCGAGTTCGCCGTTGATTCGTGGAAGGGACTGCGCGGAATCGAGACGTGCGGTGATTTGCAGCATACTTATTGACGCGACCTCGGTAGCGGCAGCTCTTCGTCGAGCAGCAGATCGGGAAGCACGGAACTCAAGTCACCGAGCAGTGGAAGCGTCGCGCGCGCGAGATCGCCTTCGCGGGAATCCACGAATCCCCGCACGACACACTCACCGATATCCGGGCCCGATACTTGCGTGCGTCCCCATGGATCGATCACCGATGACGTTCCGGTCATTCCCTTTCCACCTTCGAATCCCGTGAGCCCCGCATAGAGCACGTAGACGCCGTGTTCTGCCGCGATACCGCGCAGCAATTCGCGCCAGTGCGTGATCGACGTCAACTCGTCGGATCCGTCGATTCCGCGTCCCGGTGCGGCGGAGGGAACGAGAATCAAACGCGCGCCTTTGATCGCCGCGATCGTCGGCATGATCGCGTGCCACGCATCTTCGCAGATCAACATCGCGGCGCGTCCGAGCCGCGTTTCGAAAACCGAGAGCCGGCGCCCGCGCGAAAGAAAGCGTTCTTCGTCGAACACTCCGTACGTGGGCAAAAACATCTTGCGGTGCACGTGCACGATTTCATGATGCCCGCCGCCCATACGGAGATAGAGGCCGCTGTTGTAGTACGTGCCGTCGTCGTTTTCGTAAAAGCCGCAGCAAAGTTCGACCGGAGTATCGCCTGCGCCGTCTTCCCACGCGCGTGCGAGATCGGCGGCGAATTGCCGCGCCGGCAACGCCAGATCGTAGACGGCGCCCTCGAGAAAATATCCGGTTGTCGCCGCTTCTGGTAAGATGACAATGTCGGGTGTGCTGCCGTCGGCGATCAATTCGCCAAACGTATCGGAGAGGCGCTCGAGATTCTCGGTGTAGCGTCCCTTCGCGGGCTGCACCTGAACGATGCGCACGTCGCCGATTGGCGGCGTCTCCGTTACATTAACCGGCGGTTCCACTCGTTGCGACCTCGATCATCTGATCCTCGGGTCCCTTCACGCCAAGCTGCGCTGCGCACTCTTCGGCGGGATAGGTCCAGATCTCGGAAAGCGTCGGGTGCAGGTGCGGAATGCGCATGAACTGCTCGACCGTCGCGTGGAATTCCATCGCGACGATCACTTCGTGGATCAACTCGGATGCTTGCGGACCGATGATCGCCGCGCCCAGAATTTCACCCGTCACCGGCTGCGCCATCATCTTCACGAAGCCTTCGGTCTTGTTCAAGGTCATCGCCTTGCCATGCTCCGCGAAATCGTACCTGCCGCGAACGTACGGAATGCCGTTGCGCGCGAGCGTCTTTTCTGAAAGGCCAACCATCGCGACTTGCGGATCACTAAACACCGTATGCGCCGTGACGGTGCGATAGTCGGCGCGTTCGCTTCGTCCGTCCACCGCATTGCGCGCCGCGATCTCGCCTTGATAGATCGCCACGTGAACGAGCGGAAAATCTCCGGTCACGTCGCCGACGGCGAAGATATCGGGATTGCTCGTGCGCAATTCGAGATCGACGTCGATCCCAGAGATCGGGTGGAAGTTCACGCCTGCGGCTTCGAGCCCGAGTCCCTCGACATTCGGCACGCGTCCGAGCGCATAGAAAATCTCCTCAGCGGGGAATTCGCGCTCCTCGCCATCTACGCTGGCTATAACGACCTTCATGCCGTCGCGCACCTCGACCCGGTGCAACGTCGCGCGCGTGCAGACGCTGATCCCTTCGCGCCGGAACGAAGCCGTCAATTCCTCTCCGACGTCGTCATCCGTTTCCGTGAGCAGATGACCGCTGCGAATAATCATCGTCGTCTTCGCGCCCATGCGCGACATAAACTGACCGAGTTCGCACGCCGTGTATCCGCCGCCGAGCACGACGACCGATTTCGGAATGCGTTCGAGTTCGAGGACGGAATCGGTGTCGAGATATCCGGCTTCCGCTAAGCCGGGCAAAACCGCCGGCGAAACGGAACTCCCCGTTGCAACGATGAAGTTCGGCGCGCGTAAAATCGTTGATTCGCCGACTTGCACTTCTCGCGGCGAGAGAAACTTCGCAGGGCCGAGGTACGTGGGGAATGTTTCGATGCCGGCAATTCGGTAATCGGCGAAATCCTTGATTAACACGCGCTTGCGCTGCGCGATGTACGCCATGTCGCCGGTAATGGCGCTGCCGACACGAATGCCAAGCTCGCCCAAATGTTGCGCGTCGTGGATCGCGTCGCTCGAGGCGAGGAAGGCTTTGCTCGGCATGCACCCGCGCAAAATGCAAAGGCCGCCGAGCGGCCCTTGATCGACCAGTGCGACGGAAGCGCCGCACTCCCGCGCGGTTCGCGCGGCCGCGTAACCACCAGAACCCGCTCCTACGATGACGAGGTCGTAATCTAGAATATCCATCCGAACCTCAGAACGCCGCGAGGCAACGAAAGGTTGAGCAAGCGCCTAACGGCCGCTCGGGCGGGCCCCCAACCGGTGCACCGATTCGATCATACGCACCGTGCCGCCGGCATGGACGAGAATCGAATGCGTGCGAGCGTGATTGCCGAAAAACCGAACGCCTTCCATCAAATCGCCGTCCGTGATGCCCGTCGCGCAGAAGATCACATCGTCGCTCTTGACCAAATCGTCGATCTCTAAAACGCGGTCCAAGTCGCCGAAGCCCATAGCGACCGCCCGGTCCGCTTCTTCTTGATTGCGCGGCTGCAAGCGGCCCATGAAATTGCCGCCCAGACACTTGATGGCTGCCGCAGCAAGCACACCCTCGGGCGCTCCGCCGGTGCCCATTGCGACGTGGATTCCCGTCGTGTCGATTGTCGTCGCGATGCACGCGTCGACGTCGCCGTCCGAGATCAGTTTGATCCGCGCACCGGCATCGCGCACCTCGCGGATCAGCTCCGCGTGGCGGGGGCGGTCGAGAATCACGACGCAGATATCGTTGAGCGGCTTTTCAAGCGCGTTGGCGACCGCTTCCAGGTTCTCGCGCACCGGCGCATCAATGTGCACGTACGGCGCGGCCTTCGGGCCGACGGCGAGTTTCTTCATATATGAGTCGGGCGCATGGAGCAAGCCGCCGCGCTCGGCGATCGCCATGACGGCGATCGAATTCGGGAGGCCGTTGGCTACGAGATTCGTTCCTTCGACCGGATCAACCGCGATGTCGACTGCGGCGCCGCCGCGGCCCACCTCCTCGCCGATAAAGAGCATCGGCGCTTCGTCACGCTCGCCTTCGCCGATGACGATCCGGCCGGCGATATCCATCTTGCCAAGCGCTTCACGCATCTTCTCAACGGCCGCTCCGTCGGCCGCATCGCGCTCGCCGCGTCCCATCCAACGGGACGCCGCAAGAGCCGCGCTCTCGGTAACCTTTACGAAATCGAGCGAGTTGACCATGCCCCCGGCTCTACAAGGCAACCTCCACATTTCCTGTGTCGTAGGTACGCCGCCGGGTCCTCAGGAAAATGGTGGGCCGTGTCAGCCCATATTCACGCGTCGCGCGCAGCGGCGATTCGCTTCGGAATTCTAAGCGAGTTGGCGAGCGCGGGATGGTTACCGCTCGCTGTCGTTACCCTCGCCGGAGTCACGCTCGGATTTTTTGCGTGGCTCGCGCTCATCGTGCCCCGCCACGAACCAACGCTCTCGAACGTCGGACTTCTTGTGTCGGTCGTTGTAACGACCGCGCTCGTGCTCGGCGCGTGGGATACGTACGCGAAGTATTTCTCTCGGCGCACCGGCATCACGTTCGCGCGCGCGTTGCGGTACGACGCGATCACCTGGGCGGCGTTCATTCTGCTGTGGCTCGCCTTTCTGCTGCCGCCGTACATCACGCGCGGCGGCTCACGCCTCTTCGCGATCGATATCGCGCTCTTCGCGATCGCGAAAGTGCTCATTGCCTCGCGATTCAATCAAACCGTTCGCGAGGTCTTGATCGACTTCGTCGCCACGCGAACCGCCGTGATCGTCATCGCGGAACTCGCGGCGGTCATCATCGGACAGCGCGCCGGCACGCACGTTCAAGAATCTTCGAATTTGTTACTGAACGTGTGGGGCCGCTGGGACGCGGTTCACTATCTCGATATCGCAACGCAGGGCTATCAGGGAACGGACATGGCGTTCTTCCCGCTCTTTCCGATGCTTATTCGGATTGTCGGCGGGTTTATCGGCAGTCATCTCGTGGCGGGCATCCTGATCGCAAACGTGTCGTTCTTCTTCGCACTGCTGTATCTGTACAAGCTGCTCGAACACGAGTACGACCGTTCCGTTGCGCGGCGCGCGATCTTCTACGTCTCGATCTTTCCGACGGCGCTCTTCTTCTCGGCAGTCTACAGCGAGTCGCTCTTCTTCATGCTGACGGTTGCCTCGTTCTACTACATGCGCTCGCATCGCTGGTGGCTCGCAGCGATCATCGGCTTTTTCGCTGCGCTCTCGCGCGTCGAAGGCGTACTTCTCGTCGTTCCGTTCGTGATCGAGTGGTACGCGCAGCATCGCGGCAACTTACAGGAACGCCGCGGAATTATCGATCTCTGTGCCGCAGCTCTGATTCCGCTCGGCCTTGCCGTCTATATGGCGTATCTCTGGGTGCTTCGCGCGGACCCGCTCTACTTCTCGCACGTACAGATTCACTGGAACCGGCACTTCGCGCCGCCGTGGGTGAGCGTAATCAATGCGTTCGATAAGATGTCGCATGCGATCCAGGGCCAAACCATTGCCAATCAATCACTGGAGCTCGTCTTCACCGCACTCATGATTGCGGTGCTCCTGATCGGCTGGCGTCAGTTGCGCCCGTCGTACATCGCCTACATGGCCCTCTCGGTTCTCATCCCGATGTCGACGTCGAGCTTGATGAGCATGCCGCGCTTCGCGCTCGTGCTCTTCCCGATGTTCGCGATCCTCGCGCGCTGGGGCGAACGTCCGGCCGTGAACAACCTCATCGTCGCGCTCTCGCTTCCGCTCCTCGGTCTCTTCACCGTCCTCTACGCAGATTGGTACTGGGTTGCATAACAGTCTAACGTCGATAGCGAGCCGCCGCGGCGTCCGCCAATTCGTCAAATTCGGCATCGTCGGAGCATCGGGGTTCCTCGTGAACTTCATCGTCTTCACGCTGCTTCAAAAAGTCGATCCCAATCACGCCGAGGCAATGCACTACTACGTGCTGTACTCAATCGCGTTTCTCTCGGGCGGCGTGTCGAACTACTGGTTCAACCGGATCTGGACGTTCCGTTCGACCGGTCACGCCGTGCACGAAGGCGCGAAGTTCCTGACGGTCTCGATGATCGCGATGGTCGTCGGCTGGATCGCATCCGCGATCGTCGCACCGTGGGTCGGTCACGGCCACCGCACGTGGTTGATCGGCACGCTCGCCGGTATCTTTGTCAACTTCTTCATTAACAAGTATTGGACGTTTAAAGATGGCGCTCCGGACGCCTAGCGCTCCCGAAGCAGCCACTACCCCATCACCAGCACTCCACCGGGACTTCGTCGACAAGTATTTCTTTTGGATACTTGGTGTCGTCGTGCTCTTCGGCGTCGTGTTGCGGCTGAAGGGGCTGCATAGTCCGATTCTCGATCATCCCGCGTGGCGTCAAGGCGATACTGCGAGCATTGCGCGTAACTTTGCGTTGCTGCAGTACAACATTCTGTATCCGCAGACCAATTACAACGGGCCACCGCCCAACTACGTCGAGCTCGAGTTACAGATTGTGCCGTTCCTAGCGGCCTCGCTCTACAAGGTCTTCGGTGTCCACGAAATCTTCGGGCGGCTTATTTCGATTGCGTTCTCGCTCGGTACGGTCGCCGTTACCGGTCTCTTCGCCCGCTGGCTCTTTACAAGCAGCATCGCCGGTATCATGGCAGCGTTCTTCTTTGCCATCTTTCCCGGCAGCATCTACTACGGCCGTACGTTCACGCCCGATACGACGATGGTTTTCTTCCTCACCGCCGCGCTCTATGTTACGACGCGTCTCATCGTCGAGGATGAAGTCTTCTCGCAGCGTTCGCTCGCGCGCGCGACGGCGCTCCTAACGTTTGCGTATCTCGCAAAGCCCGTTGCCGTCGCCGGCATCGTGCCGGTCATCGCCGCACTGTGGGAGCGCGTCCGCAGCGGACGGACGATGCGGCCGACGGCGATCGGCGTGTTGCTCGTCGTGCCGCTCATCATTTTGTATCTCTACGATTTACGCGTGGGCGAACACGCCGAATGGCACTGGGCGAGCGGAATTACCAAGCTGCATGTAATCCCGTCATTGATTGCCGCGCTCGCAAGCCCCGCCGCGTTCGTCGTGAAAGCGCAGGCGTTCTCCCACGTGCTCGGCATGCTGCGCGCGACGATGCTCGGCACGGTCGCGTTCTTGCTGACGATTGCGTCGTTCGTCGCGTTGCCCTGGCTCGCGGCGCGCAGCCGCGTCGTGCTATGGGGCTGGCTCATCGGCGGTCTCGCGTACACGTACGTCGTCGTTACGGTCGAACGCGTCGACTATTACATGTATCTGCTCCTTCCGCTGTGCGCGCTTGTTATCGGTGGCGCGCTCGCCGCGTTCGTCGAGCGTATGCTCAGCGCGGACGCCGCACCCGCGACGCGTTATGCACTCGCGGCGCTGGTGCCCATTGTTGCTCTCGCATCGGTGATTGATGCGCATGCCGCGATACGGCCGTACTATGCGTACAATAAGCAAGTGTATCGCAACGCCGTATTCCTCGACGATACACTGCCGAAAGGCGCGATCGTCGTCATCGGTCACTACGGGCCGGACGTGCAGTACTACATCAACCGCTACGGCTGGGAAGAGGATCCGTATCTTTGGACGCCGTTCGACGAGCAGAGCGCGATTCGCAAGGGTGCACGCTACTTTATCTCGATCGAAGACAACCGGTTGCACCGCAATCTCGAGCTGTGCGCCTGGATGTCGCGTTTTCCGGTTACGAACGGAAACGCGCGTTGGCCCGTCTATGAGACGGACCCCGCGCGTGTACTTCCGGGTGCGGAGAATTTCTGGCGCGCGTTCCGTAACGCGGAGGGCGCGGGTAATGGACGCGCGTTCCTAGACGCGCATAACCTCTGCCTCCTCCGTCCAGCTCGTCAGCACGGACTCGGGACGTAAGACGCTCTTCGAGAACGCATCGCGGTGGCGCGCCATGTCTTTGTAGAAACGCGGCGCATCGTCGAGCGAACCGCGGTGCGTGATGATGACCGACGGATCGATCTCGCCGTTCACGATGCGTCGCAGCAGCTGCCCCATGTAGCGCGGCGCGTGCGTTTGTCCGGTGCGTATCTGTAGGCCTTTGCCGAACACCGTTCCCATCGGCATCATATCGACGAAGCCCGTGTATACGCCCGCGATGGAAATCGTGCCGCCTTTACCGCACGCCATGATCGCTTCGCGCAGCACGTGCGGACGATCGAGCTCGAGCCGCAGTTCCTGTTTCATTTTATCGATCAGCGCATCCGGCGTAACGCCGTGTGCTTCCATGCCGACACAATCGATACACGCATCGGGTCCGCGGCCGCCCGTGCACTGATACAACGCCTCAAGTACGTTGTTCTCGTCGTGATTGACCGTTTCGGCGCCCGCCTCGCGCGCGAGATCCAGCCGTTCGTTGAACCGGTCGATCGCGATGACGCGCGACGCGCCGAGCAAAAACGCGCTGCGGATCGCAAACTGGCCGACCGGACCGCATCCCCAGACGGCAACCACATCGCCCGGCTGAATGTCGGCATTCTCGGCCGCCATGTATCCCGTCGGAAGAACGTCCGACAGAAACAGAACCTGCTCGTCGTCCAACTCTTCGGGAACCTTCAACGGGCCGCAATCGGCAAACGGAACGCGGACGTATTCCGCTTGACCGCCGGAGTAGCCGCCGAAGAGATGCGAATAGCCGTATAAGCCTCCCGGGGAATACCCGTAGAGTTTCTCGACGATCTCCGCGTTCGGATTGGAGTTATCGCACAGCGAGTAGAGCTCGCGGCGACACGGTTCGCATCGTCCGCATGAGATCGTAAACGGTACCACGACGCGATCGCCGCGCTGAAGATTGCGCACCGATGGCCCCACTTCTTCCACGATCCCCATGAATTCGTGCCCGAGAATATCGCCGGGCTTCATCATGAGGACGAACCCGTTGTAGAGGTGGAGATCCGATCCGCAAATCGCAGTCGACGTGACACGGATGATTGCGTCGTTCCGGTTGACGATCGCGGGGTCATCGACGTTCTCGACGCGCACGTCGTGCGTGCCGTGCCATACGACGGCCTTCATTGGCGTGCTCCCGTGGCCACTTCGCCGGTTTCGAGCAAGCTCTTCATGCGGCGCACGATGTCTTTGACGTGGTACTTTTCGCCGTGCATCGCAACATGGAGTTCCGTACCGCGGTTGCCGGGAGCTGCGATGAGCGCAACCCTGCCGCTTTCCGCCGGATGCGATATGCACGTCCATTCGATCAGCCGGCTGTCATCGACGTCTCGCGCGATCGCAATGGCATCGCAACCAACGGACATCTGAATCACGAGATCGTTCAAACGTTCGATCACCGTTTCGCGATCGAGCACGACCGTCATTGTCTGCGCAAGCATCGGCCGGTGGCCGGTATAGGAGCGGATGATTCGAGCGGCCATCGCTACGGCAAGTGCACCGCCGGCAGCAATAGCAAGATTTCGATACGTAGACTTCATGCGCACGCTTTTCCCCGGGTAAAACTCGCTCATGCGTAGTCGTCTAATTTCGTTGACCGCACTGCTCGCGGGGACCTATCTTGCCGCCTCTATTATTGCACGCTTGCGTGTAGGGCGCTTCGACGAGCACGTGGTCGTTATTACCGGTGGCTCGCGTGGGCTCGGACTCGCGCTCGCTCGAGAATTCGCGCGTCGGGGTGCACGGCTCGCCTTGGTCGCCCGGGATATAGACGAACTTGCGCGTGCGCAGGAACAGCTCGCAATCGACGGTGCGCAAGTCGTGACGTTGCAAGCGGACGTTCGCGATGAACACGACGCGCGCAGCGCAATCGCTCGAGCGCTCGAATTCTTCGGATCTATCGACGTGCTGGTCAATGATGCCGGCACGATCGCGGTCGGTCCGATGGAAACGATGACGCGCAAGGATTACGTCGACGCGCTCGACACACATTTCTGGGGCACGTACAACATGGTGCAAGCGGCGTGGGAGGCGCTTCGGCGGACGCGTGGATCGATCGTGAACATCACCTCGATCGGCGGGCGCGTCAGCGTGCCGCATCTGCTTCCATACAACGTCAGCAAATTCGCGCAGGTCGGATACTCCGAAGGATTGTGCGCGGAAGCAGCGCGCTTCGGCATTTCGGTGACGACCGTCACGCCGGGCCTCATGCGAACGGGAAGTCCGCGCAACGCGTGGTTCAAGGGAAACAACCGCGCGGAGTATGCGTGGTTTCACCTCTCCGATGCGATGCCGCTACTCTCGGTCTCCGCGTCATATGCGGCGCGCCGAATCGTCGACGCGTGCGCCCGCGGTGAGGCGCACGTCAGCATCGGTCCGTCCGCATTCCTCGCCACACGCGTTCATGGATTCTCACCGGGACTCACGGCGCGCGCATTGCAAATCGCCGCAGCGTTACTTCCGAAGGCGGGCAGCAACGGTACGACGCGACGCCGCGGCACCGAAAGCGAAAGCAGCATCACCGAATCCGCACTCACCCTGCTCAGCCGCAAAGCCGAACGCGAATACAACCAACGCTAACGTGTCATCCTGAGCGCAGGTGCGAAGCACTGGAGTCGAAGGATCGCAACGCGCGATTGAATTGAGGCGATCCTTCGACTGCGCTGCGCTCCGCTCAGGATGACACTGTGTTACCGCGCTCCGGCGTCGATGCGGTCGAAAATTGTGAGGACGCGTTCGAAGGCGTCGGGTTGGACGTGGATGTTTCCGCGGAAGGGATAGTCGAGACTCATCGTGAGGAAGATCACGAGGCCGATGAGGAGCGCGAGCGTTCCGATCATTGCGCTTTGCATCGACGAGCGCTTGAAGCCGAAGAGATATGTGAACGCGACGGTGATGAATCCGCCCAGAATCACGACGGTCCACATCACGCCGTTTAGTCCGGTAGCGCCCTCCGCGAGCCGCTGATCGCGCGCCTGGAGCGAAGACGCTAATTCCGTCATCATTTGCTGCTGCAAGTTCGATTCACGCGCGTCGTGTGGCGAGAGGCCGTTTACCTCACGCGCCAAGTGTTCGGCTTCGACCTCGACGGCGGGATCGGTCCCGCCGCGCTTCATTGCAGGCCACGAGATGTAGATGATGTCGCTAACATACCGTCGCAGTTCGCGCCGAAGCGCACCGCTTTGCGGAAAGCTCTCGGCATCTCTATAAATCATCGCGAGCGGACTCGCCTCTGCGTACGTTGCGCCTTCCGCTGTCGAAAAGCGCTCCCACACGCCGATTGCGACGAAACCGAGCAACACCGCGTAGATCACACCAACGACGGCAAACGTGAAGCCGGTCAGATCGTTGTGCTCGCGCAGCATCTCTTGCGGCACGAACCGATGGGTCAGTCTCGCGAGAAGCACCGAGAGCAACACGAAGCCGCCCACGACGACGACTGCGCCGGCAAGCAGCGGCAGTCGTTCGAAGAGGGCGACGAATCCGCTCACGGCAGCGGCAAGAGCGACGCGGCGCCGGAGGAGGTTGGCGTGTGCGCCGATTCCGGGATTCCGGCGCTCACGAGTTCCCGGTAGTTGATCAACCGATTGGTGTTGCGAGCGACGTCGAGCTCAAGTACGTAGCTACGCTTGATCGCGCTTGTGAGATCCGCGGTGTCATACGTGTACGAGAAGCGCTTGAGGCTCGTAAGAATTCCTTTGTTCATGGTGTTGAGCTGGTCGTACGCGCGTTGAATCGACGCACCGGCCTCTTTATACGTCGGGTAGTTGGAGATCACGATCTCGCGCTTGAGCTTCGCGTCTTCGATCGTCGATTTGAGACCGGCGAGATGGACGCTGCCCGGATCCACTTTCAAGCCTTCATCGAGCGTCGCAAGCGCGTCTTCGAAATCGCCGTTTGCGTACAGCTGTGCCGCGAGCGCACCGGAGGCTTGCACGAGTCCCGCGCGCGCACGCGGATCTTTGGGATCGACTCGTAATGCCAGACGATACGCAAGCTCCGCGTCGCGCACGTTGCCGCGCTCCATCGCGACATCGCCCTGATGGACGCGCGTGTCGACGATCCAATGCTCCACGCCGCCGGCACAACCGGCCAGCGTCGACGCCGCTAAGGCGAGTGCGAGAATCTTAGAAATGAACCACATTTGCGAACCGTGCGACATATTCGATCACCAGAGCAGCTTGGACGAAGATAACTTGCGAAAGTAGCGAGCCGACGATTGCCGTCAGACTCAAGTAGAACACCATCGTGCGGACTTCCTCGACGGTCCGCCGGCCGTGAATCGCCTGGTCCGTAATCATCGAGGACGTGGGGTCAACGAAGAGCGTGAAGAGAATCGTTCCGATCCCGTTGATGACGCCGGAAAGACTCGTCGCGGTACGAGCCACGTTCGGATCCAGCACGGAGGCAAGAAACGCCGCTTGAACGCCGATGGAGTACACGGCGGTCACCAAGATGTTCGAGATCAGCAGGCGCCGCGGTACGGTACGCCAGTCGAACGAGCGCAACTCCTGCAGCGACGGCAGATGCTCTGATCGCAACACATCGCCGATGTTTTTCGGCTTGAGCAGTTGCGCGACGGCGTGCGGCACCGAGCCGCGGAGTTCGAACGACCGTACACCGCGACGAAAAAGATACGTGAACATGGGCAAGAAGATCGCGCAGACGATCATGCCGAGCGTTCCGCCGAGCACGATCAAACGCAGCTGCCATTCGAACACGTGCTGCCAGACGGCAAGATGCGCCGGATCCCCTCGCAGCTGTGTCGCTGCATTCCCCGCCGCGTCGGAGAGCGGCGCGATAAAAAAGACCGAGAAGAGCGTCGCAAGGCGCCCAACCGTCATGAAGAGGTTGTAGAGCGAGATCGACGTCGCGATGCGATGCGTCTGAACGCCGGCGAGACGCGCGGCGTAGGCACCGATCGTGACGCCTTGCGTCACGAACGTGATGAGCATCGCGCCGATGAGGCGGCCGGACCAGAGATGCGGGGTTACGTCGATGACCGTCTTGACAGTCTTCGTAATCGTAATGTACTGGTCGGCGCTCACGTAGCGTCGTTATGCTGCGTCACGGTTGAACGCGATAGCCGCTTCGTCGACCGGGCCGAGAATACACAGCCCCAATTGGTCTTCGGCGAAGAGCTCCTGTGCGATCTCCGTGATTTCCGGCGCGGTAACCGCGTCGATCCGCTCCTCGATCTCTTCCGGCGTTACGTGTCGTCCGAGCGTAAACTCGTTGCGCCCGAGGCGAATCATCCGGCTCGAGGTCGACTCGAGCGAGAGCGTTAGACTGCCTTTAATGTGTTCCTTTGCAAGCTGCAGCTCGGCATCGGAGATGCGAACACTGCGCAGCGCGGCAAGCTGCTCGACGATCACGTCGATGCACGGCTGCACGTTTTCCGGTGACGTTCCGGCGTAGACGCCGAACAAACCCGCCTCGCGATACGCGGCTTGGAACGAATAGACGGTGTACACGAGGCCGCGTTTTTCGCGGATCTCTTGAAAGAGGCGGCTCGACATACCGCCGCCGAGCACCGTGTCGAGCACCGAGAGCGCATAGCGGCGATCGTCGCGGGCCGAGATGCCGCCGGATCCGACGACGACATACGCCTGCTCGCTGTCCTTGTGGCGTATCAACGTGCCGGGCGTTGTGGAGGGAGCGTCGGGCGTAAAGATGTCGCTCGTGCCGCGGAAGTTCGCGAAACACTCGGCGACGAGTTCGACGAAACGATCGTGATCGACGTTGCCGGCCGCTGCGACGACGACAGAATTCGGCGCATAGTGCCGCTTCATGTGCGTGCGCAAATCGGTCGGCGTGAGCTTCGTAACGGTGTCGACGAATCCGATCGTGGGATCGCCCAGGTCCGATCCGCTCCACATCGTCTGCAAGAAGAGATCGTGTATCAACTCGTCGGGAGAGTCTTCGTACATCTTGATCTCTTCCAGCACGACCTTCTGCTCTTTTCCGAGCTCAGACGGGTCGAATGTCGAATGCAAGAACATGTCGGCGAGCACGTCGAGCGCGAGCGGGACGTGCCGGTCGATGACCTTGGCGTAATAGCACGTCGTCTCTTTATCGGTAAACGCGTTCAGATTGCCGCCGACGCCGTCCATCGTCTCGGCGATATCGCGTGCGCTGCGCCGCGCGGTTCCCTTGAAGAGCATGTGCTCGACGAGGTGAGAGATTCCGCGATCGCTGCGCGATTCCAATGACGAACCGACATCTGCCCAGATGCCGATCGTCGCCGATCGCACCGCAGGCATGGTTTCGGTCAGCACGCGCAGGCCGCTGGGGAGTGTCGTCTTCCTATACACTACGTGCTACTTTTGAAAGCGGTACGCGCCCATTCCTCGTCCACGAACACATCTCCACCGCCTCGCAGGCGTGAGGCAAGCGCCGCCGAGCTCTCGCCGCGGCGGGCGCTGAGCGTGAAAACGGTGCGCGAGGTGGGTTTCGCAAGGTCGCCCGCAACGACGATCCCCTTGCCGACGTCGAGCGGAACGGTCGTCCATACGTCGACTTCTTCGGCCTGCGGAGCCGCGGCGAAGCACTCGCCGACGAGCGACGTTACCTCACCGTAGAATTCGTCACGGCTGAGCGGGCGATGGAAGTGGACGCCACTGATGCGCAAACCGAGCACGAGATGCGTTCCCATCTCGTTTGCCGCCACTTGCATAACCTGCGCGGGCCATTGCTGCATAAAGAGCTTGTCGCCGACGGAGATGGCAACATCCTTGCGATTTCCGGTCGCGCGCGCACGCGCATCGAGATCGGCAACACTGGGCTGCGCCGCAAAGACTGGAGCCATCGTTAGAGCCGATAAAATCACCGCTAATATAGCAGGCGGCTTTAGCCGGCAAAGCTTTAGCTTTGACGGATAAAGTCTAGTAACTCTGGGCAAAGTACGCTCTCACGGTCGCGGGCTCGCCGCAGGCAACGCAACGCGCTCCGCGCTCATCGAGCGCACGCGTGTTGCGCGTCGTCGCGCTCGTTTCCGCTTTGATGTGCGCTTCGCATTCGGGGCGTCCGCACCAGGGAATGTCGATCATGCCCGCGCGCGACTTGGCCTTTTCATAGAATTCGTCGCGATCGCTCACGACGATGGTGTGCTCGTCCAGGAACTGCTTGGCTTGATCGTAGAGCGAGTCCTGAATTTCGTCGAGCAGCGCGCGCAAACGCTGCGCGAGCTGATCGAGCGGAACGGTCTCCTTCTGCTCCGGATCGCCCTTCGCGCGATCTCGGCGCACGAGCACGGCACTTCCGCTTTCGACGTCGCGCGGACCGATCTCGACGCGCACCGGTACGCCGCGCACGTCCCACTCGGCGTATTTCCATCCCGGCTGCTGATCGCGATCGTCGACCTTCACGCGGAAGCCGGCCTTACGCAGCGAGCTCGCCGCTTCGTGCGAGGCCTGCACCGCGCGGTCGTCGCCCGTACGCACGATCGGCACGAATACCGCTTCGATCGGCGCCATCTTCGGCGGAATGCGCAGACCGCGATCGTCGCCGTGCGTCATGATCATCGCGCCAAGCATGCGCCACGACATACCCCACGACGTCGTGTATGCATACTTGATCTGCTGATCGCCGTCGAGGAATTTGATGTCGTATGCCTTCGAGAAATTCTGCCCGAGATCGTGCGACGTCGCCGACTGCAGCGCTTTACCGTCTGGCATCAACGCTTCGATCGAAAACGTTTCGACGGCGCCCGGGAATCGCTCGCTCGCGCTTTTGATGCCCGCGTACACCGGCACCGCTGCAACGGTTTCCGCGAACTCGCGATACACCTCGAGCATGCGTACCGTCTCTTCACGCGCTTCTTGCGCGCTCGCATGCGCCGTGTGTCCCTCTTGCCACAAGAATTCCATCGTGCGCAAGAACGGACGTGTGGCCTTCTCCCAGCGCAGCACGTTGGCCCATTGATTGATGAGAATCGGGAGATCGCGATACGACTCGACCCACTGCGCGTACATGACGCCGATGATCACTTCCGACGTCGGACGAATCGCGAGCGGCTCCGTCAGCTCTTCTTGTCCGCCCCTGGTGACCCACGCGACTTCCGGTGCGAAGCCTTCAACGTGCTCTGCTTCCTTGAGAAGCAGCGATTCGGGAATCAGCAGCGGGAAGTAGGCGTTTTCGTGTCCCGTTTCCTTAAATGCGAGGTCGAGGTGCTTCTGCAGATTCTCCCACAGACCGTAGCCGTACGGACGCAAAACAACGCAACCGCGAACGGGAGAGTACGAAGTGAGCTCCGCCTTGAGGCAAACGGCGGTGTACCATGCGGAAAGGTCGGCCGCCTTCGGAGGTATCTCCTTGACAACCGGCTGGACCAGAGCGTCGGACATGACCGGCCCCGCTTCGGCCCGCAGCGCGGCAGGGCCTTTGCGGCGGACGGTTTTTGGACGCGACAACCGGTACGTTTGGACCATGCCGAAAACGGTCGGTGCCGGGCGGCGAGAGCAGATTTTCGTGGTCCGCATCTGGCAAGAGCACGATGCGTACGGGCCGTCGCAATGGCGCGCGTTCGTGACGCACGTGGTGACGCGCGAGCGACGCTATTTCACCACGTACGCCGAGCTATGCGAGTTCCTCGACCGCTGGCGGGAGCCATAGTGCGGCGCGCGTAAGTGCGGCCGACATGCCCAAACTCACCCGCATTTACACGCGCACCGGCGATCAGGGGACGACCGGTCTCGTCGGGGGCCAGCGCGTAAAGAAGAACGCGCTGCGTATTGAAGGCTACGGCACGATCGACGAAACGTCGAGCGCGATCGGCCTCGCGCGCAGCGCGATGCGGCCGCTGCTCGAGAAAGTGCCGCGTGCGGCCCGGTTGGACGCGTGGCTTGCGTGGTCGCAAGATGCGCTCTTCAATCTCGGAAGCGATCTCGCAACGCTTGCCAAGGACCGCTGGGAGGGCATGCCGCTCATCACGCAAAGCGACGTAGACGCGCTCGAACGCGCGATCGACGAAGCGCAGCACGATCTGCCGGCGCTCGACAACTTCATTCATCCCGGCGGAGCAATGCCGGGCGCATTCT
The DNA here is from genome assembly GCA_964648945.1 of uncultured bacterium. Lineage (GTDB taxonomy): Bacteria > Vulcanimicrobiota > Vulcanimicrobiia > Vulcanimicrobiales > Vulcanimicrobiaceae > JAMXLG01. The sequence continues at coordinate 86,894 of CAZYLU010000010.1, forward strand.
TGCATCTCGCACGCACGATCTGTCGCCGCGCGGAGCGTTTGCTCGTAACGTTGCGTGAAGAGGACGGCGACATCTCGGCAGAGGCGCTACGCTACGTGAACCGTTTGTCGGACGCCCTCTTCGTATGGTCGCGATGGATCAATGCGGCGCTGGATGAGCCGGAATATCTTTGGAATCCGGATACAAAGCCGCCGGAATAACAGTGTCATCCTGAGCGAAGCGAAGCGGAGTCGAAGGACCGTTACGCGCGATTGATTCGAAGCGATCCTTCGACTGCGTTCGCTTCGCTCACTGCGCTCAGGATGACAAGGGTTCTGAGAGCGGGTCGTAGACCGGTGTTTGTAGCCAGAATGTCTTTGAACGGCCGGTGCTTTGATTGCATCGAAGGAGATCTTCACGCTGTCGAAGGTTTTACCGTGCAGCGTTACGGGCTCATCCGATTCTTCGTAAGCGATGTGTTCGAAGCCCAAGTCGTCGGAGAAATGGATCGTCCACGGGCGGTCGTTGAACCAATCGTCCGTGAAATTCGCACCGACGCGCGCTTGAAGCGTCGCAAAGGTTCCCTCGTCGATCCAAAGATCGCGGAGCCGGTATGTGTGCGGCAGCGAGAGCGGTTGCAACACCAGGTGGTACGCGCTACGTCCGTCGACGTCGTTTTCGCCCACAAGAACGATCGTATAATGACGAAGATTGGTGTTCGTCGTGGCAATCACCGGCAGCTTCGTCGCCGGCTCGTCCTTTGCGACTGGCGCAGCAAGCTGCATGCCGAACGAATACAGCGGGCTTAGGACCGGCATTCCAAGCGGGTCCGGAAGCTGCGGCGGATCGAGCGTTTTACCGATCGTCTCTCGCCCGCCGCCACCGGAACCGTCGCCGAATCCGATGGTAAAGCCGAACGAAAATGTCACACCATGCGGAGTCGGTGCGTGCGCGATCTGTTCGTCGCTGACTTTATCGACGAGCATCTGATTCCGTTCGCAATAACACGCAGCGGCGTAGTGATTCGTCATCGCGTGGCCGCTGCGCGAAACGGTGGTGGTGACGGTGTATTCGAGATACGACGGCACGCTTTGCGTTGCCCAGACGCCGCGCGCGCGGGCGAAGATTTGATCCGCATCTACGACGCGTGAAAATGCAATGGCGATGACGATGGAGATCATGTATCCTCCATGAGCCGGTAGCGGAGTAGTGCTGCAAGAGTAACGGCGTCGTCGATGCGCCCGTCGCGTGCCGCTTCGTAGGCATCGGTGATCGGCATGCGGACCAATCGAACGTCCTCGACATGCTCTTGGTCGGTTGCGACGCGGGTGAGTCCCGTTGCGAGAAAGAGTTCGACGGGCGCGTCCATGATGGAGGGAATCTCGTACGCGCGGCCGAGCGGCGTCCATTCCGATGCTTCGAGTCCCAGCTCTTCGCGCAGTTCGCGCTTGGCGCAATCGAAAGCCGTTTCGCCGTCGTCCGCGCCGCCTTTGACGATTTCTAGGTAGACCGCGCGGGCGCCGAAGCGCGGCTGCGATGCAAAGATGAACGCGTCATCTTCGACGACGAGTACCGCGCTCGCGCGTCCGCTGAGAACGAGGACGTGTTCACCGGGCGCACCCGTCGGGTGAACGATCTCGTGCACCTCTACCGCTAGCCACGGATTGCGGTACACCTCGCGCTTTGAAACGCGGCGATACGGGTCGTTCACAGGTGCAACCTTCCCGGAGGGACGTGCCCGCCCTGCTTGCGAACCAGCGCGGAATGTCCCTTGTGTCCCAGCTCCTTGCGACGACGAACGTCGACAAACTTCGCGCGCTTGCATCCCAGAAAATCCTCAAGCGAGCGCTCACGGCAAAGGATCTCGTCGCAATCGGACTCGGCACGATGATCGGCGGCGGTATCTTCACCACTATCGGGACCGGCGTCAAAGGAGCCGGACCCGCGGTTATCGTTTCCTATCTGCTCGCGGGCCTGACGTCGTTCTTCGCAGCCCTTTGCTATGCCGAACTCGGGTCGATGGTGCCGGTTGCGGGAAGCGCATACACGTACGCGTATGCGACGCTCGGCAAGCTCTTCGCCTGGATCATCGGCTTTGCGCTGATCTTTGAATACGGCATCAGTGCTGCGCCCGTTGCCCAGCAGTTCTCTGCCGCGTTTCAAGACGTCCTCAAGACGATAGGAATCGCGCTTCCGAACTGGGCCCAGCAGTCAAATCTGATTATTCACGGGCCGTGGTGGCAGATCTGGACCTGGGACTTCGTGCACTCACAATACGATATCGTGGGAGCGCTTTTTGTGATCGGCCTCTCCGTCATTCTCTCGGTCGGCATTCGTGAATCCGCGACGACGAACAACATCTTCGTGGTGCTGAAGATCTCGGCGCTGATTATCTTCGTCTTCGCCGGCATTTGGCTGTTCCACGCCAATCATTTCGCGCAGTTCGCTCCGTACGGATGGGGCACGCTCTCGCCGTTCGGCGGCATGGCGGACTACACGTCATCGGCGCAGCCGTACGGCATCATCGCGATTTCCGCGTATGTATTCTTCAGCTACATCGGGTTCGATACGGCGACGACCACGGCTGAAGAATGCAAGAATCCGCAGCGGGACGTGCCGATGGGCGTGATTGGTGCGCTGGCGATTGGAACGCTCATCTACTGCGCGACCGCCATCGTGTTGATCGGCGCCGTGCCGTGGAATCAAGTGCCGATCAAAGACCCGCTCGTCTATGCACTCGCGCCGCTGCACCAACCGTGGCTGACGTGGATCATCACGATCGGCGTACTAGCCGGCACGACAAGCGTCGCGCTGAGTTCACTGCTCGGACAGACCCGTATCTTCTACGTGATGGCGCGCGATAAGATGCTCCCCGACGCCGTCGCGTACGTGAACCCACGATTCAAAACGCCGGTGCGGACGACGATGATCACCGGCATCGCGGTCGCGCTTCTGACGCTGATCGTGCCGCTCAACCAACTGCTCAATCTCGTCAACATCGGTACGCTGATTGCGTTCACCGTAGTGTGCGGCGGCGTGATGTATCTACGCAAACGGCGGCCCGATATTCCGCGTGCGTTCCGCGTGCCGTTCGTTCCGCTCTTCCCGATCCTCGGCATCGTGTGCTCGCTGTTCCTCGCGATCTTCGGACTCTCACGCACGACGTGGGAGTGGTTTGCAGGTGCACTCGTAGTCGGACTCATCTTCTTCTTCAGCTACGGCTTCCGCCGCTCGAATCCAGACGAAATCCAGCCGGTCGAAGAACCCGACGGCATCGCCGCGGAGTACGCATAGCGCTGTGTCATCCTGAGCGAAGTCGAAGGATTGTTACGAACAAAAGGCCCGGCGAAATCTCGTCGGGCTTTTGAATTGAGGCGATCCTTCGACTCCGGTGCTTCGCACCTGCGCTCAGGATGACACTATTGCGTTGCCGGCGGTTCTGGTGTTGCGGCGGTGCCGAGGCCGCCGGAGAGGATTTCGACGCGGGCGGTTCGCGCGTCGTAGGTGGCGGCGACACCGAATGCTTGCGTGATTGGTTTGAGGCCGATCATTACGCGGCCGCGGACGCGAAACGGTGCGTGATGCATCGTGAACGGCATGCCGTTGAGCGTTGCTCGCTCGCTGCCTAGCTGCACGCGCAGCGATTGCGTGCCGCGCACGACGAAGATCTTGTCGCCGTCTACGATCGTTTCCGCGCCGAGCGCATCGGCGATCGATCGCAGCGGAACGTACACGGAGTGCGCGGTGGTAGTAACGGGCGGGACATCACTTTGCACGCGTTGACCATCAACCAGCATTTCGACCGGTCGTGAGAACGTCAGGATTCCACTGCATGCAGTCGCGATCACGGCGGTGAGCACGAGCGTCTGCGGCCGCGGCCACCGATACATCTTCACACAGCCTGCTCTGAGCCTGTCGAAGAGTGCTCCGGATATTTCTCCGCGATGACTTTCTCGATCTCGAGCCGCAGCATGCCGAGGAGCTGATCTTCCGGATACGTGCCGACCAGCTCGCCCGCGCGATAGATTGCGCCTTTGCCTTTGCCGCCCGCAACGCCGACGTCGGCCATCTTCGATTCGCCGGGCCCGTTGACGACGCAGCCCATCACCGCAACTTTCACCGGCGCGGTATATTCTTTGGCAATTGCTTCAACCGCGCGTCCGAGTTCGAGCACGGAGATCTCGGCGCGGCCGCACGACGGACATGCGGTGATTTCAAAGCCTTTCTCGCGCAGACCGAGCGATTTGAGAATCGACCAGCACACCGGTACTTCTTCAACGGGATCCGCGGCGAGCGAGACGCGGATTGTATCGCCGATGCCTTCGAAGAGCAGGATGCCAAGGCCGATCGATGATTTGATCGTACCGTCGCGCAGCATTCCGGCTTCCGTGATACCGAGGTGCAACGCATACGGGGTGTTGCGTTCGCGCAGACGCTTGTCCATCAAGCGATACGCTGCAACGGTCGTCATTACGTCGTGCGCTTTGAGCGAAATTGCGATGTCGCGATGGTCGTGTTCTTCGAGCAGCTGCACGTGACGCAGCGCCGATTCGACCATTGCTTCGGCCGTATGACCGAGCGTCTTCTCGAGATCAGGCGCCAGTGAACCCATGTTCACGCCGACGCGAATCGGAATGCCGCGTCCCTTTGCAGCCGTGACGACTTCGGCGACCTTTTTCGGATCGCGAATGTTCCCGGGATTCAGACGCAGCTTCGCAACGCCCGCTTCAATTGCGGCGAGCGCCATTTTGTGATCGAAATGAATGTCGGCGACGATTGGAACCGGCGAACGGTGAACGATGGCGGGCAGACCGGCTGCGTCGGGCGGATCTTTCACCGTCACACGCACGACTTCGCAGCCTTCCATGGCGAGCGCATAGATCTGTTCGAGCGTCTTGTCGGCGTCGGCCGTGTCCGTCGTCGTCATAGACTGCACTACGACCGGATGGTCGCCGCCGATCCACACACTCTTGGCGTCGGCTTTGCCGGTTTTATTTTGGAGGAAGATCGGGTTGGATTTACGGCGCAGCCGAAGCACGAGTTAGAGCACTCCTTTGCCCGCAACGATGCGAGCGATGTCGTGGAAAGCAACGAGGACCATCAGCGCCATCAGCGCCGCAAAACCGGCGATGTGCACGAGCGCTTCTTTCTCGGGATCGACCGGCTTGCCGCGCAGCAGTTCGGCGATGATGAACGCGGCGCGTCCGCCGTCGAGCGCCGGGAACGGAAGCAAGTTGAAAAGTCCGAGCGCGAACGAGATCGTCGCGGCGAGCGCAAAGTACGGACCCCATCCGAATTCTTGAATCACGCCGGCCGCCTGTCCCATGCCGACGACACCGGAAACCTGTCCCGCATATTTCGTAAAGTGCGTGACGAGCAGACCGAGCTGCGACACCGTTTGATCTGCGACGTTCGCGAAGCCGATCGCGCTGTATTTGACGGCGTCAACAAAGCCGACGCGTTCGAAGGCGGGCTCCGGAACGAAGCCGATGCAACCTTGTTTTGCGTTCTGCGGACACGGCGCGGGCACGACGTGAATCGTCGTTTGCGTACCGCCGCGCGCGTAGGTCACATCCATCGGCTTGCCGAGCGATGCATGGATCGTTTCGATCAGCTTCGAGGCATCGACGACGCTGGAACCGTTGATGCGCACGGCGACGATGCGATCTCCCGGCTGCAGTCCCGCCTTTGCCGCCGGTGTGTTTTGGACGACTTGGGTAACGACCGCGCGATCGATGCGATCGCTCGGAACGCCGAACGCTAACGCGCCGACGAGCAAGATGACGTACGCGAGGATGAAGTTGGCGACGGGACCCGCGACGATGATTGCTAGACGCCGCCACGCTGACTTCGATTGGAAATTCCCAGCCGCGGCTTTACGGTCCGCTACGAACTGCTGCGCAAAATCGCGCTGCTGCTCGGCCTCGCTCGTCTTGTTGTCCTCGCCTTCCATCGCGCAGTATCCACCGATCGGGAGCGCGCGCAGCGAATAGAGCGTGCCGGTGCGCGGGCTCTTCCAACCGACGATTTTGGGGCCCATACCGACGGCGAATTCGTTTACGCGCACGCCGTTGCGGCGCGCAACGATGAAGTGGCCGTACTCGTGAAGCACGACGAGGATCGAGAGCATCACGAGGAAGGTGACGATCTTATCGATCGAGTCGAAGCTGACGACGGCTAAGAGACTGAACACTTGGTTTTTACATCCTCGATAAAGCGGGCCGCGTGCATACGCGCTTCCCGGTCTGCTTCCCTAATACCATCGAGCGTAGCCGGTCGTTGCGCAACTGCCTCGATCGTCGTCTCTACGACCTCGGCGATCTGCGTGAACCCGATGCTTCCTTCGACGAACGCCTCCACCGCGACTTCGTTGGCTGCAGAAAGCACCGCCGGGGCGATTCCGCCTCGCTCGAGCGCTTCATAAGCCAGGCGAACGCAGGGAAACCGTTCCCTATCCGGGCGCTCGAAGTCATAACGTAAGGCCGGACCCTGAGGTTTGCCTCCGAGTGCCTCCAGGACGCCGTTATGCGCGAAGGGGCCGCCCGGCAAGCGCTGCGGATAGGTGAGCGCATAGCCGATGGGCACCCGCATGTCGGGGGCGCATAGCTGACCCTTGACACTGCCGTCGGTGAAGAGTACGAAGCCGTGTGCGATCGACTGCGGGTGAACGGCGATATCGAGTTTTGCCGCCGGAGTAGAGAACAGGCGGCTCGCCTCGATGATCTCGAGGCCCTTGTTCATCATCGTGGCGGAATCGATGGTATTTTTCGTGCCCATCCGCCACGTCGGATGCGCGAGCGCTTGCGCAACCGTCGCTCGTTCGAGTTCGTGTACGGAGAATCGCCAAAACGGGCCGCCCGATGCTGTCAGAATGATCGACGCAATTGAGGCGGGGTCTTCGCCGACCAGACACTGGAAAATCGCGCTGTGCTCGCTATCAACGGGGAGAATCCGCGCGCCACTTTGACGCGCCAACTCCATCAAGAGCTCACCCGCCGCAACGATCAATTCTTTGTTTGCAACCGCAACATCGGTGCCGCGACGAACCGCTTCGAAGACCGCGTCGAATGCAACCGCGCCGTCTGTCGCAGCAAGCAGAATATCGGGTTCGCTCTCAACCGCGACACGCATCAGTCCCTCAGGACCGTCGGCCGCAGTCGTCACGATCTGCGGACGGAAAAGCTGCGCCTGCTGTTGCACGAGTTCGACGTTACGTCCGGCTGCGAGCGCGACGACGCGAAAATAATCCGGATACCGTGCGATAACGTCCAGCGCTTGCGTTCCGATCGACCCAGTGGTACCGAGAATCGCGACCTTCTTCACATCTGCACCTGCATGATCCCGAGGAGATGGATTGTTCCGTAGAATGCCATCCCGCCGAAGAGATATGAGTCGAAGCGGTCGAGCACACCGCCGTGTCCTTGAATCATCGTGCCGGTATCTTTGACGCCCGCATCGCGTTTCAATGCGGACTCGGCCAAATCGCCCGCCTGCGCGGCGATGCAGGTGAGAAAACCAAGGCTCGCGCCTTGCCACCACTCGAGCCGAAGCTGCGGCAACCACAATGCCGCAACAGCCGCAACGGCGGTGACGATCACGACTGCGCCGAGCGAACCCTCAATGGTTTTTCGAGGCGAGATTTTCGTGAGTTGATGACGTCCGACGATCGTTCCGACGACCATGCCGAAGATGTCCGTCAGTGCGATGAGCACGATGACGTAGAGCGTCCAGAACAGGCCGACGTTCGGAACACTGCGGATAAAGACGAAATACGTCAGCAGTTTTCCGATATAGAGCACCGCGAGCAGCGTGTAAGCCGTTCGCGCGAAGTAGCCTTGCTGTTCGCCGTACATGCCGATCGAAAAACTTGCGATTGTCACGCCGGCAAGCAGCACGCCTTCCCACGTGTGCAAACGTCCGACCGCGGCGAGAATCACGTACGCCGCGACGCCGAAGACGGCGACGGGATATTCCAGCGGCTGTCCTTTGATTTCGCACAGCGCATTGAGTTCGTAGAGGGACGTCAGCCCGATCATGAGCACGAGCAGAAAGAACATCCACGGAAAGAACACGGTGGCCAATCCGACCGCGGCGACGATCAATCCGACGACGACGCGGCGAACGGTGATCGGTTGAGCACCCGCTCCCGCGACGCCGGCGCTCACGATCCGCCGAACCGCCGCTGGCGCTGAGCATACTCGCGCACGGCATCTTCGAAATGCGCGCGCGAAAAATCGGGCCAGTACACATCGCTCATCACGAGCTCAGTATACGCCGCTTGATACAGCAAAAAATTTGAGAGCCGGTGTTCGCCGCCCGGTCGAATCAACAGATCCGGGTCGGGGATCCCGCTCGTGAAGAGGCGCGAGGCGATCAACTCATCGTCGATATCGTCCACCGTAAGGCTTCCGTTCGCGACGTCGGCCGCAATCCCGCGTACGGCACGTTCCAGTTCGCTGCGCGAACTGTAGTTCACGGCGAGGTTCAAAATCAGCCCGGTGTTCTTCGCGGTGCCAGCTTGAAGATGCGCAAGCGCATCACGCGAGCCTTGCGGCAGCGCTTCCCAATTGCCGATTACGCGCACGCGGACGTTATTGCGATTCAGTTCCGCGAGTTCGGTGCGCGCGAAATAGACGCAAAGGTCGAAAAGAAACGCGACCTCGCGTGCGTCGCGGCGCCAGTTTTCGGTGGAGAAACCGTAAACGGTGACGATTTGAACGCCGAGGTCGCTCGCGGCGCGCGTGACCTCGCGCAGCGCGATGATGCCGCGCCGGTGCCCCTCGATACCCGGTAGTCCCCGGCTCTTGGCCCAGCGGCGGTTGCCGTCCATGATGATGGCGACGTGGCGCGGGACGCCGGTCGCAACAGGCGCTATCACGCTACCTCTTCTCGTAAGACTCGTAGCCGCATGTCAGGTGCATTGTACCCATTCGCTCGGCTGCTCGAAGCACGCGCAAGCGACCGATGCCCAGCCATGAGCCGACTGGCGCGAGCACGGAGATGTGGACAGGGCGGCCCGAAAGAGCCGCCCGCGCTTGAACTTCGGTCATGAGGGTGAGATCGCCGGGATTGGACGACATCACACCTCCATGATGTCTTTTTCTTTGGTGACGACGAGATTGTCGATCTCTTTAACAAACTTGTCAGTCATCTTCTGAAGCTGATCCTGCATGCGTTTGTTGTCGTCTTCGGTGATCGTATGGTTCTTGAGCTGGTTTTTTAGATCGTCGTGCGCTTTATGGCGAACGTTGCGAACGGCGACCTTACCATCTTCCGCCTTCTTCTTGAGAACCTTGACCAGGTCGCGGCGGCGCTCTTCGTTGAGCGGCGGAATAATGAGGCGAATCGCCGTGCCGTCGATGTTCGGCGTGAGGCCTAGGTCGCTTTTTTCGATCGCCTTGCGGATGTCGCCGACGACGCCTTTATCCCATGCCGTAATCAACAACGTGCGCGCGTCGGGCGTCGAAACGCCGGCGACTTGTTTGAGCGGTACGGCGTTGCCGTACGCTTCGACGTGAATGCGATCGAGCAGTGCCGGAGTTGCGCGTCCCGTGCGAATAGACGCGAATTCCGAGCGCGTTGCGTCGACGCACTTGCTCATCTTCGATTCGACGTCTTTGAAGAAGTCTGCCATCTTAGCGAATTCCTCTAGTCGTTAATTGCGGTTCTTTGCCGACGATCGTGCCGATCGGCTCCCCTTCGACGACGCGGCGGATATTGCCGGGCACCGCCATGTCGAACACCACGATGGGCAAACTGTTGTCCATGCACAGCGCCATCGCGGTTGAATCCATCACTTCGAGCCCGCGCTGGAGCACGTCCATATACTCGAGCCTCTCGAAGCGAGTCGCCGTCGGATCTTTCTTCGGATCCGCGGAGTAGATACCGTCGACCTTCGTCGCCTTGAGAATCGCTTCCGCGCCGATTTCGACCGCGCGTAGCGCCGCCGTCGTGTCGGTCGTGAAATACGGATTGCCGGTGCCCGCCGCGAAGATCACGACGCGCCCTTTCTCGAGATGACGCATGGCACGCCGCCGAATGTAGGGCTCGGCGATTTGATGCATCGCAATTGCGGTCTGCACGCGCGACGGCACACCCATTCGTTCGAGCGAGTCTTGCAGCGCGAGTGCGTTGATTACGGTTGCGAGCATGCCCATATAGTCCGCGGTCGCGCGGTCCATACCGGCATCCTCATGCGGTTTACCGCGCCAGATATTTCCACCGCCGACAACGACGGCGATGGAGATTCCCGCGCGGCTCACGTCCGCAATTTGTTGAGCCATGGCCTGCGTCGTATTGACGTCGACCCCGGCCTCGTTACCGGCGAATGCCTCGCCGGAGATCTTTAGTAGTACGCGTTTATATTTAGGACTCACCGAGTGCAAATTTCGCGAACCGGCGGACCTTGATGTTCTCGCCGAGCGACCCAACTGCCGCGTTGATAAGATCGTTCACGGACAGCGCGTCATCCTTCACGAACGGCTGGTCGAGCAGCACGTGCTCCTCGTACCACTTGTTGAGTTTGCCTTCGACGATTTTCTCGACGATGTCGGCGGGCTTGCCCGCGGGCACCGCCGCTTTGAATTCCTCTTTGACCTTTGCGATGACGTCTTCGGGGACGCTCGCGCGGTCGAGGTATTGCGGCGACATCGCCGCGATGTGCATGGCGATATCGCGCGTCAGTTCCGCGAATTTCGGATTGCGCGCGACGAAATCGGTTTCGCTGTTGACTTCGACGAGCACGCCGATTTTGCCGCCGGCATGAATGTAGCTCGTAACGAGCCCTTCATTTGCCGAGCGCTCGGCCTTCTTCTCGGCCTGCGCCGCGCCGCGTTCGAGCAAGTATGCCTTGGCTTTCGCCATGTCGCCATTGGCTTCGATGAGCGCCTTGCGGCAATCCATCATCGGCGCGCTGGTTTCTTCGCGCAGCGCTTTGACTTCGTCAGCTTTCGGTGAATAGGACGTTGAGGTCGACACGATTTTTCCTTATGTGAACTACAGCGCGGCTTCGGCTTCGGCAAGGGTCATCGGAGCTTCTTCGAACGGTTCGCCCGCTTCCGCATATGCGGTCTCGGCATCGTACGAGCTCTCGCCCTCGGTCTTGCCCTCGATGATCGCGTCGGCGATCTTGCTGACCATCAGCTTGACCGCGCGGATCGCGTCGTCGTTACCGGGGATCGGGTAGTCGATCTCGTCGGGATCGCAATTCGTGTCGATCACGGCGATGATCGGAATGTTGAGCTTGCGCGCTTCGAGGACCGCGATGCGCTCTTTCTTCGGATCGACGATGAAGATGGCATCGGGCAGGCGGTGCATGTCTTTGATGCCGCCGAGGAAGCGCTCGAGCTTGGCCATCTCGTCTTGCAGCTTCGCGACTTCTTTCTTGGGAAGCCGGTCGAAGTCGCCCTGGAGCTTCATGCCTTCGAGCTCGCGCAGACGCGCGATGCGCTTTTGGATCGTCGAGAAGTTCGTCAGCGTGCCGCCCAGCCAGCGCTGGTTGATGAAGAACGTGCCGGCGCGTTCGGCTTCTTCACGCACGACGTCTTGCGCTTGCTTCTTGGTACCGACGAAGAGAATGGTTTTCTTGTCGCGGGCCATCTGCTTGACGGCCTCGTAGGTCTCGCGCAGCTTCTGCACGGTGAGCGCGAGATCGATGATGTAGATGCCGTTGCGCTCCTGGAAGATGTAAGGCTTCATCTTCGGGTTCCAGCGCCGGGTCTGGTGACCGAAATGGACGCCGGCCTCGAGGAGCTCACGCATGGTAATAACAGACACAGAGGTTCTCCCTTCTGGCCCCGGGCCGCGTGCCGTCATAGCGTGCGATCCGTGTCTTGGAGCCATCTTCGCCTGCCGTCCCTGGCGGGCGTAGTGAAAAATCCGCCCTCTTTGAGGGCAGCCGCAAGAGTATAGCACGGCGCTCAAGGGGTGGTCCAGGACGGAGGCTGGCTTCCTTGCTCTTAAGGTAGGGGCGTTCGGGGCCGAACACCGGAGAGATGCGTTGGTTGGTCACCGGCGGCCTCGGGTTTATCGGGTCGAACTTCATTCGCTTGGCGCTACGCGAGCGCCCGGCGCTCGAGATCGTCAATCTCGATGCGATGACGTACGCGGGGAATCCCGCGAATCTGCGTGACGTCGAGGGCGATCGCCGGTACCGGTTCGTTCATGGCGATATCTGCGACCCGGCGGCGGTGACACATGCGGTTGGCGATGGCGTCGATGCCATTGTCAATTTCGCTGCCGAGACGCACGTCGATCGGTCGATTCTCGATCCCGAGGCGTTTCTTCGCACGGATATTCTCGGCACACACGTGTTGCTTGAGGCAGTGCGCGAGCGTTCGATTCCGCGGTATTTGCAGGTCTCGACGGACGAAGTGTACGGCGACGTCAGCGAAGGCGAGTCGATGGAGAACGATCCGTTGCGTCCGCGCAGTCCGTATTCGGCGTCAAAAGCCGGTGGTGATCTTCAAGTGCTTGCGTATCGGACGACGTACGACGCGCCGGTGCTCATTACGCGCGGCAGTAACACGTACGGGCCGTATCAGTATCCCGAGAAACTCATTCCGCTCTTCGTTACGAATTTGATCGACGATCAGCAAGTGCCGGTGTACGGCGACGGCATGCAGATTCGCGATTGGCTTCACGTCGACGATCATGCGCGCGGAATCATGCACGTGCTGGAACACGGCGAACTCGGCAACGTGTACAACATCGGCGGGGGTAATCCGCGTACCAACATCGAGATCACGCGGTTGCTGGTGGAGAACTGCGGACGCTCGATGGACACGCACGTTCGCTATGTGGTGGACCGTCCTGGACACGACCGCCGCTATGCCGTTGACACGTCGAAGGCACGCGCACTCGGATGGAGTCCTCGCGTGGATTTTGCGCAAGGATTGCTGGACACCATCGCATGGTACCGCGATAACGAATCATGGTGGCGTTCGTTGAAGTCCGGCGAGTTTTTGGATTACTACAAGCGTCAGTATGCACATCGGTAGAGGGTTATGAAAGGCGT
>CAZYLU010000011.1:0-99726 GCA_964648945.1 uncultured bacterium
TTCGATTCCCGTTGGCGCTACCAATAAAAGGCCCGCTTTTGCGGGCTTTTTCGTTTTTCCGAGCGGGTGTTCTACTGCCGTACCTCAAGCGGTATATTTAGGCTTAGACCTGGTCAGATCGCAAGCGCCTCTGCAACAGCATGGTCTTCCGTCCACGCTTTCCCCGCCTCCATAAGCGTAGCGAGCTCGCCTTCTCCGAACACGTCTCGCAACACAGTCAGCATCCGATCGTACTCTTGTTGCTCGTTAAAGCTGCGCCACCGGCCGGTACGGCGTGCGGTTTCGTTGATGAATCCGAGGAGATTCGCTACGCGCCGAAATCGCTCAGCTCGCTCGTTACGATCGTTACTGAATAGCGCGACCGCCGCGAGGTGCTGAATAATCCACGGAATATCCGTCGTAAATCCGGCAATGCGCGCGTATCGGAGCGCTTCACGCGCGTGGTGCCGCGCCTCTTTATAGCGATGTAGCGCGATGAGATATGTGGATAAGTTGGCAAGCGCCCTTGAAAGCCGCACGGGATTCGAGTGAGAACGATAGAAATCGGCCGCCTCTTCGATCAATGCGACCGCTCTTTCGACTTCACCTGAGGCGAATTCGATTTCCGCTGAGGTGAGCGCAGCGTTTGCGAATTCCAAATTGGCGCTCGCCGCTCGACTCTGGCGCAAGCCTTCTGCAGCGAACATACGGGCCTCGTCTAAATCGCCGGCGCAAGTCCGCACAAATGCGAGGGCCTGTGTTGCGAAATAGTAGTCTTTCTGGGCTCCGCACTGACGCACCGCGTCGAGCGCCTGTCGCAGCGCGGCTTCTGCCTGATCCAGTCGTCCCATTTTTACCAGAGCCGCCCCGATGAGGTATTGCGCTGAAGCCACTGCGGGAAGATCGTCGGCCTCCTGAAGCGACAAGGCATGCCGGCATACCGCAAGCATGGCGTCCAAATCGTTTTCGAAATTTACCGCGGATCGCGCCGCCGTAAGGGATACTTTCGCTTTAACCTCACGCGAGGTGCGCTCGTCCAACGTTTTCAGGGCAGCACTTGTCCATTTTTGTACCTCGCCCGATGCGAATCCGCACCTCGCGGCGGTTCTTGAGCCGACCAAGCGCTGCCCAAGCTCTGGATCACCGTGTGGTCCCAGCGACCACGCAAACGCAGCGCGGAAATTGTCGCGCTCCGGATCGATGTACGCGTCCCAGACGCGGCTAGGTATCAATTCCAGATTCGAATCGAAGCTCTCCGCAAACGCGAGAAGGGCCTGCGCATGTGCGCGCGCAGCAGTATCCTGCTCTGCATGTTCAAGAAGTTTTTCGTGCGCATACTGTCGCGCAGGCTCGAGCATCTTATATCGTGGCGGGTCGGCGTTGCGATCCCGATGCACTAACGATTTGTCGACGAGCGACGCGAGGACTTCGATGATGGCGGCTTCTTCAATCTCCCCTGCCCAGAGCGACGTCGCGAGTGCGAGTGTAAAACCGCCAACGAAGATCGACAGTCTTCGGAAGACTTGCCTCTCACGTTCGGCCAGTAGGCCGTAGCTCCAATCAAATACAGCGTGCATGGTTTTATGGCGCGAAAGCGAGCCATGCACTCCGCCGCTAAAGAATAAAAGGTGCTCATCGAGTTTTTCGGCGAGCGTGGCGATTGAAAACGAGTTGGTACGCGCTGCTGCAAGCTCAATTGCAAGAGCGATGCCATCTAAACGCCGGCAGACTCCTGCTATTGCCGGAACCATGGATTCTCTCAGTTCGAAACTGCTGTCCGCAGCTTCCGCGCGGTCAGCAAAGAGACGTAACGCGCTAAACTCCAGTGCCTCGCTGAGCGAAAGCTTGCTGTCGGCTTCGTCCGTGGGAACGCGAAATGTCGGGACTTGATAGACTCGTTCACCATCAAGACGCAGCGGTTGACGGCTGGTCGCAAGGATCTGGCCGCCCGGACAACGCCGCAACAGTTCGCCGGCGAATTCTGTCACTTCGTCAAGAACATGCTCGCAGTTGTCAAGAATCAGCATGAACCGCTGCGCATGTAGATAGTTAACGAGCATATCCGCAGTTCGACACTGCGCTATTCCTATGCTTGACCCGATTGCCGAAATCGCGCTTTGGCGGTCGTTGACTACCGAGAGATCGACAAACCATATTCCGTCATAGCGCGTCTCGGCTGTGCGGATGAATTGCGCAGCAGTATGCACGGCTAACCGTGTCTTCCCAACTCCGCCGGCGCCAACAAGCGTAATGAGACGCTGAGTCGCAAGCAGCGAGCAGATCTTTGCGATGTCGTTCTCTCGATTAATAAAGGTAGAGAAATAAACCGGGAGGTCAGTAGCGGGCGTCGCCTCTTGCGGGGCCGTCCCCAATGCCGCGGGCTTGCTGCGATGCGCGGCGCGCTCGAGCCGCGCGCGATCCTCGGGAGAGAGTGATAGAGCCTCTGCCAGAAGATCGATCGTCGCGCGGTGCGGCTGTTGCCGAGTTCCTCCCTCGAGCTTCGCAATCGCGCCCCGGCTCATGCCTGCCCGTTCTGCGAGAGTTTCTTGCGTCAACCCCGCTGCGACGCGATACTCGCGCAAAAGTGAGCCGAACGACCTCGGTTCAACGATGCTCTTCAGATCGCGAGCGCCTCCGTAACGGTCGGTTTTCGGATAACGGTTGTGCCTCCTCCGAAAAGAAAATGGTAAACCGATTTTCAATTCAGGGCGGTTCCGGCCAACTGTATACGTGCCTGTACACATTGGTGATGTAAAGGGCACTTGCGACGCGAGTATCATCACGCCGTGGCAAAGGCCATGGAGCAATTCCATGATAGATGTAAGCCGAGAACAGGCCCCCATACGCGCGAGCTCGCCGTTACTGAAAGCCGCATCACGGCGCTTGCGTTCCGCGAAGTCGGACGAAGAAGCGTTAGAAATCGCGGCCGAGTGTGTAGTCAGTTACTTTAACGATGCCCTGCTCGTGGTGTGTGCCAAGCACACTGAAGATCGTTCGTGGGAATGGCGCGTCGGAGTCAATCGCAGCGTTCCGAAAACCGAGCGCGTCGCATCGCGCTCATAATACCCGCACCGGCGAGTAGAATGTCGAGACGGCCGCGCTCCCTACGCGATGAATGGTTCATGTTAATCCTTTGCAGAAGCGTTAGAGGTGCAAGCGTTTTGGACGAAGGCAGACGCCTTGCGCACCGCCGTACCTCGAACGCGAGTGTACGAAGCCGCTCCTCGAACGCAGTACACGTTGTCGGCGTCATCATCGACAGCGAGAATCCGGCGAAACGCGGTGGGCAACTGTACCTGAGTCGTTGGTGTCGTCACGCGACGACCCTACCACCGATCCGCACTTCGGTCTGTCAATTGCCACTTCACACCCATGCCGCAATGGATTATTGCATCGTCTGGGTCGGAACTAAAAAAAGAGCCCGCGCAATACGCCGGGCCTTTTACTTCGGCAGAGAAACGACGTGCCTCAGACCGTCCACGCGAGTGCACGGCTTAGCCATATCGCGGTTGCCGCGCCTGCGAGAATCAGCAAGGCTGTAAGTATCATGGGCGCCACTCCGAGGACGAATCCGATGCTCATGTGGAGCGCCATGAATGCTCGAAGAAAAAAGTCACCTAAGAGCAGCAGACCCCATGCGATGGTTACGGTCCGCATCTGCCGCCGAAAACCGGCCGTGCGATAGAGTGTTTCAAAGTAACCTTTCGGCACGCCATCGTTCGCTGTCAAAAACTCGCGAATCAGGTAATAGAGAATCGGTTTGCGCATGCAGAACGTCGAGATGATCAGCACCAGTCCGATGAGGCCGGTTAACAACGATTCTCGCAAGAGCAATAAGCGCTGCGAGCCGCCGAACGCTGCAGCTATCTGCCCTATCACGATTCCTAGAAGAATGATGAGACCAACGACGTCGACGTTCCGGCGTCGGGCGAAGTTGAAGATATTCGAGACGGACGGGACAAAAGAAGAACCGAGAACCGGCCAAATGCTCGTCGTGGAGAAGTGCGGAAGAAGCGCATAATAGACGAGCGTCGTACCCGTCGTATCGAAAATCAACGTAGGCAGCAGCGCGCGCAGACTTTTCCAGAGGAATTGAAGCGGTGCTTTCGGCGCCCTGCTTTCCATGAGAATAACCACGTTATCAGCTCGTAACGGAACGATGGAGGGTTTAAAACTTCACACGATTGCGCGGCAACGGACGGTGCGCAATCTCATCCGCTTCACGCGGGTCGAGCCCCAGGATCCGAAGCACCGTGGCGGCGCTGCGCTGTGGAAAATCGTCTCTGTCGAGTTGCGGAAAATGTATCGTTCTCGTTACTGCCGCGATCGAGACAAGTACGGTACCACCCACCGACATGTAGGTCATAAATGGATCGGGGCTTCTGAAGCGATGCGTTTGGATTCCATGACGGATATCCCTGAAGAGACGTCGCCCAAGACCGCGGTTGAGCGCGCGCATCGATAGCGCTTCGCGAATAAGAAACTGTCCCCAGAGCGGCTCACGCTGGGCGCGCAGTAACGTGTGACACACGGAAATCGAGGTGATTCGCGCTGGATCGGAATCGCCGGCAGTCAAACCGTCCATCCAGGCGCCGAAGTCCTCGAACAACGACTCTACGACCGCTTTATAGATCGCCTCTTTCGATTCGAAGTAGTTGTAAAACGTTCCAAAGCCGACGTCTGCCGCCTCGGTGATATCGCCGACGCTGACGCTCTCGGAGCCCTGCAAAGCGATCAGACGCAAGGCTGCTCCGATGAGTTTTGTACGCGTTTCGCGCTTTCGGCGCGCACCTCGGGGCTCTCTCTGCGCCGCCTCGCCCTTCGGCATCAAAGAATCTGTCATCCGGTGCAATATACCATACTTGAATCGTAGTTGACAATTCCATCAGATATGATGTAAACATCAGATACGTTCCGCCGGCATCGGTATCCATTTATGATTGATACTTATCGCCAGAGATTTGTGCGAGCGAGGTCGACCACTTCATCGCCGCGGCCGCTTATGACGGTTCGCAGCGTCCATAAGCTAAAGCCCTTCGCTTGATCTATCGTGATCGTCGGCGGCATGGAAAGTTCCTGACGGGCCGTCAAAACTTCGACCAGTGCGGGCCCATCGTATTGAAACGCTTTCAAAAGCGCAGCGCGCAGATCCGCTGGATCCTCTACGCGGATGCCGAGAATCCCGGACCCGTCGGCGATCTTCGAAAAATCGGGCGAGTAAAGATCGGTGCCGAAGTTAAATATGCCGCCGGCCTTCATCTCCAGCTCAACGAACGCCAGTGCTCCGTTTTCGAATACCACGACTTTGACCGGCAACTTCTGCTGTTTCAACGTCAGAAGGTCGCCTAGCAACATAGAGATGCCGCCGTCGCCCGATATCGAGATGACTTGCCGGTTTGGAAACGCTTCTTGTGCGCCGATTGCTTGCGGCAACGCATTCGCCATAGAGCCATGATTGAAAGATCCGAGGAGCCGGCGTTTCCCGTTCATCTGTAAATAGCGCGCGGCCCAAATGGCCAATGTCCCGACGTCGCACGTAAAGATGGCATCGTCTGACGCGAGCTCGTCGATAAGGTGTGCGACGTATTGCGGGTGAATCGGTTTGTGGCCCGGTTCTCCGCGAGCTAAATCGTCGCGCTGCTTCTTGACGCGGCCGTAATGTTTGAGAGCGGCGTCCAGGTGCGCGCGATCGGTCTTCTCGCGAACAAGCGGTAAGAGCGCTTTGAGCGTCTCTTTTGCGTCGCCGACGAGTGCACCGTGAATTTTCGTCCGGCGTCCCATCTGTTCCAATCGAAGATCGATCTGCACGACTTTTGCATCGTCGGGATAAAATTGCCGATACGGAAAATCCGTTCCGACCATCAGCAATGTGTCGCAAGCTTTCAATGCGTGATATCCGGACGAGAAGCCGATAAGACCGGTCATTCCGCAGTCGTACGGGTTTTCATATTCTACGGCATCCTTTCCGCGTACGGTGTGAACGATTGGCGCCTTCAAGCGTTCGGCGATCTCCATCAGCTCGTCGTGTGCTCCCGCGCAACCCGCACCGGCCAAAATCGTGACCACGTTGCCGGCATTGAGAATGCCGGCCGCGATTTCCAGCGCTTTCTCCGTTGGCCGCGCAGTAGATCCCATCTCCGTTGCGAGAACGCGCGGTTTAGCGTGAGGCGCTTCTTGTAACGCAACATCTCCTGGGATAACGATCACGGCCACGCCTTGTTTAGCGAGCGCAGTCTGGATCGCTATCTCGAAGACGCGCGGCACCTGCGATGGATGCGATATCATGTCGACGTACACGCTGCAGTCCACGAAAATCCGCTCGGGGTGCGTTTCTTGGAAGTAGCTGCCGCCGATTTCATCCGAAGGAATCTGCGCGGCGATCGCCAGCACCGGCACGCGACTGCGAGTGCAATCATAGAGCCCGTTGATGAGATGCGTGTTGCCCGGGCCGCAGCTGCCCGCGCAGACGGCAAGCTCTCCGGTGAGCGCAGCATCGGCACCGGCGGCGAATGCTGCGGTCTCCTCATGGCGGACATGAACGAATTCAATTCCGCCGTGTATGCGGATCGCGTCGGTAATACCGTTTAGAGAATCACCGGGCAGCCCGTAAACGCGCGTCACCCCATACTGGGCCAAAACATCAATGAGTGCGTGAGCAACGGTTCTTTTCTCGAACCGTTCCGTCGTCCCACGCACGGATTCGACCGGTTTAACTGTATTCATCGTCGCCTCACATCGCGGCGCCGCGCCGAACGATATAGAAGTAACGATACAACTTCGTGCGTACCGGGGCTATCCGACGATGATCACGCGCCCACAACTTCCTCCGCGCCCTCACTGCGAATCTGAATTGCGAACGCAAATGAGAAACGGCCGGCGATCGCGCGGGCTAGAGATTCCAGTGCCGCATCTGACAGTTCGATGTTGAACATCGTTCCGGCGGATTGGTCCTCGCACGTGGTCACCGCGGCGTTATCGATGCCGCCGTCGCGGAGCGCGCAGGAGAGCGCGTCGAGCGTTTCTCTCCGCTTGAGTTCGGGTTTGAAGATCTTGCCTACCGCGGTCATCGGCATCGATTCGAGGATTCGTATGTGCTTCGGAATTGCCGCATGTTCGGGAATCTCGCGGCGCGCGAATTCGAGAAGCTCCTCTTCGGTCGTCTCCAGTGCGGGCATACATGTGACGTACGCCACGGGCAACTCACCGGCGTGCGCATCAGGGCGACCGACGGCCGCAGCGAGTTCAACCGCCGGGTGCCGGTGGAGTGCCTCTTCTATAACGGATGGATCGATATTGTGGCCGCCGCGGATGATCAGATCTTTCTTGCGTCCCGTCAGCCAGAAATACCCTTCGGCGTCGCGCCGCCCGAGGTCGCCCGTATTGAGCCATCGGTTTCCGTCGCCGAGATCTACCCAGAGGTCTTTGTTTTGTTCGGGATTGAGATACCCGGCAAAAACATTTGGGCCGGAGATGACGATTACTCCCGGCTCGTCAACCGCGCAATCGCGTTCGTACCGCCCGGACGCGTCGAGCTGAACGACGTCCATCGCCTGCCCCGGAACGCGAAGTCCGATCGATCCGATGCGTCGCTCGCCGAGCGGAGGATTGACGCTGCTGACACACGTGGCTTCGGTTAAACCGTATCCTTCGAGAATCCGTATCCCGGTGCGCTCTTGAAACGTGCGAAATACTTCGACCGGCATCGGCGCCGCGCCACATAACGCATATTCGAGCGAGCTCAAATCGCGCCCGTTGACCGGTACGTCGAGTAAGGATGCGTACAGCGTCGGAACACCGCTGAAGAAATTGATGCGATGGAACTGTACGATGTCCCAAAAACGCTTGATAACGTTTTCGCCGCGGTACCCTTGCGGCGTCCCGAGCACGACATGTGCGCCGCGTGAAAACGGCAGTAGGCCGGTAACCAGAACCCCGTTGACGTGAAAGAGCGGTAAGCCGCAGAAGAGGGTCTTACCAGGGCCGATACTGTCACCCAAGAAAAGTGCCGCGCTCCACGCGTTTGCAACTTCATTCGCGTGGCGGCGCATCGCAATCTTGGGTGCGCCGGTTGTGCCTCCCGTGCAAAAGTACGACGACAGATCCGTGGCGCGAAATTGCCGGCGGCTCTTGAGTGAGTGGCTCGGTTCGCGTCCGATTGCGTCGGCGAAGTCGTGGACCGCTATGCGGCGCGGGACGCGTGGCACCGCTCCTTTCGGAGTTGCGACGTAGTGCGCGATGTCGACGAGCACGATATGTTCGAGCGAGTGCGCCGCCTCGAGCACGTCCTCCATCTTCGACCACAGATCGAAGCCGGTGAACGGCGCCATGGTGACGAGGACTTTTGCATTCGCCGCATTGAGCAGGTTCGCGATCGCTTTTGCGTCGAGCAAGGGATTTACGGCAAACGCGATTCCCGCTGCCTCAGCGCCCCAGATGACGAAATGCGTTTCCGGCAGATTGGGCAGCACGTAAGCTACGACGGAATCGCCGTGCACGCCCAAGGTCGTGAACATGTTCGCGGTCCGCGTAACGTCTCGCAGCAGTTCGCGATACGACCACTGTTCGGTCGTTTCGTAGCGGTCCGCGTGCAGAAAAAAGGAAAGTGCCGGCGCCGATGGATCGATGGCGGCACCGCGGCGGAGCATTTCATAGGTACTCGGTGGAAGATCACGCGGCATTCCTGGCGCTTCGATTGCGAGCACGTCGCTCCACGTTGCAATACCGCTCATGCCGCTTCGTCCACGATGACGTTGCGTTGAACTCCCAAGTCGATCGAACCATCCGTGCTCACGATCCGTGACTCCACGACGTCTCCCGGTTTCAGATACTCGCTTCGCGCGGACTGCAGCTTCATGAACATCTTCCATTTCATCGCTTCAGGCAACAGCGCCGCGATGCGCTGTCTGCGGGGAGAGGGAACGCGCAGGGCACAACCCGACGGAGTACCCGTCGACAACAGGTCGCCGGCATAGAGGTCATGCACGCCGGATAACTCCGTAAGCGTCTCGGCCGGACTATAGACGAGATTTTCCGTCGAATCGTGCTGCCGGACAGAACCGTTGACGTACAACGTTACTTGCATGGTACGCAGCTTTGGAATATCTGCGGGTTCAAAAAGACAAAGATACGGCCCGACCGGACCGAACGTCCGGAAACTTTTCCCCTTGTAAAACTGCATCTGGGGAATTTGAATGTCTCGTGCGGAGTAATCATTAACGATCACCGCGCCGGCGACAAACTCGTGTAAGTTTCGCTCGTTGATGTACTCGCGAGAAGCGATATCACGCTTGAGCACGAGTCCTAATTCGATTTCGTAATCGAGAAAACGGACGTTGCGCGGGCGCACGACGTCTGAGTCGGCGGGCACGATACAGCTCGGTGCTTTGGTGAAAACCATGTTGAACGTTTTATGGTCGGGATTCATTCCCGACTCGATCATGTGCTGACGGTAGTTTGCGCCGAGGCAGACGAATTGTTGATTGTGCGTGACCGGTGCGAGCACTTGTACGTCGGACGCGTGGATGCTTTCTCCCGTCACGGTCCATAACGTCTCGATCGTATTTGCGCGAAGAAAGTCGCCGGTCGTTTCGAAGTCGCCGGGAATCGGCGTGATACGGCCTTCTCGAACGAGGCCCCATTGAATGCGGTTGCGATAGTTGAAACGGAGAACGGTAAGCGACATCAGCCGAAGATCCTCACAAGCGTTCCCAGTTTCCCGACGCTCAAGTCGGGGCTGCGCCGGAGGTTACGGATCAAAGCGGCGAGGCTTGCCGGCGTAATTTTAGGCTTCGTAAAGCTGCGCGGCATCGGCTCGCCCCATTGCCACATGCCCTCGCGCGTCGCCGGATGAAATCCAGTCGGCTGGTCTTCCGTGAACAGGTCCCCGTCGCAATAATGCTCGTGTTTGTCGGCCCATGGATCTTCCCAATAATCGAAGATTTGGCTGCCGAGAATGTGCCGGCCGATGCCCCACGCGTGTTTGCGATGCCGTTCGCGCAAGACGCGTTGCCCCATGCCGACGGCGTCGGCGTCGATCAATTCGAATGCGCTGTGGCTGTACATAGGCGCGAATCCCTGCGCGAGCGCAAGCGTGTGGTGGTCCGCCGGCGTGTTACCGAGATTGAGCCGCATGAACGCAACCGCCGGCGATCCGTCGGGAAGCACCAAAACGTCGCTCGGAATGAATCCAAAGTGTCTCGTGTACCAGGCGCACGTCGCTTGATAGTCGGCGACTTCCAGCACGAGGTGTCCTAAGCGAATAATATCCGGCGGTGCATTCTCCAGCCGTTGCGTTCCGTTCACGCGTGCAGTTGCGTCCACAGAATTAAGCGGCAACGCGGCGCGATGCGGCAACGGTTGCGTTGATGCTTGCTCGGCCACCGCATCCACGCGGAAACCCGAAGGATCGGTGAGGTGAACGCAATACCCGCCGCCTGGCCAACTCAAAGGCTCTACCGGAGAGGCACCGGGCAGACGCGCGAGCGATTCTAAATCCCTAACGCTCTCCACGCGCAATCCGAATCCCACAAATCGTGCTTTCGGTGCGCGACGAACGACGTAACAGAACGGTGATGTATCGGTGCCTCTAAAAAAGAGATGACCGTTCGCCGAAGTGACGCCGCGCAAACCGAAGTCCTTGAGGAATTCTTCGCTCCGCGCGAGGTCGGGACGGTCGAAGATGAGATAAGAAAGTCCGGTCGCTTTGACCGTCGGATTGTCGTGTCGCGCCGGTTGCGCAGTTCGCATTATCATTCGAACAACCTCAAGCAGAGTGAGTGAGAGCGTTCATCGCCGGTATGGGGTCAGCAGTTGGGATTCCGAGAAGCTCGAGTGCCTCGCGCACGAGATAATCGGCTTCGATGCTCGGACCCTCGACGATGATCGTCTTGTCCGGGCGAACAACGGCCGCCCACGCAAATGGTGCCGTCTTGGGAAGAAAAATATCCTCGAGGTCTTCGTGAACGTAATCGGCCGAGAGATGATCGTGTTGTCCACGGTGCGCGATTTGAACGATCGTTCCACCGGCCTGGGTGAACGCGTGCTCCGTCTCCGGTGAAAGTGCCGAACGAGGACAGAGCCCAAATCCTATCAAGGCAAGACCAGGACCGAGCACGTCGTCGCTCAAGCGGATGTTCCCGCGAACATCACGCAGCAGGCCCTGCGGCAAGACCGCTCCCCGCCGCAGATGCGGCGCCGATTGCCCCTTTACGAATAACCCATTTCGAAGCGCGTTTGTCGGCTTTATGCCGAGCTCTTCAAAATACTCGCGAAGTGGCGGAATCGAACGCGCGAGACGCATCAAGCCGTGCGTTACCAACGCCGCCATCGCGTTGCGCGGCATTACGAGCGCACCGATGAATCTCGCGAGTCGAATCATGGCGTTCACATGCGGCCGGCGTTCGACGTCGTAGCTCTCGAGAATCCGCGAAGAGGCGCCGTGCTTGAGCACCCACGCTAACTTCCAGCACAGATTCGCGACATCGCGCAATCCCGAACTCAGACCTTGACCGGCGAACGGCGGCGTCACATGCGCAGCATCACCGATGAGAAACACGCGTCCGCTGGAGAACGCGCCGGCGGTTCTCGCATGAAAGCGATAGACGGCCTGGCGTTCGATCGCGATCTCTTCTCCCGCAAACCACGGCGCTAAGAGCGCGCGAACGGTGTCGTCGTGCTCCATGTCTTCGCGCGTTTCCCCGCGCTTGAGCATGAACTCCCAACGTTCGCGTCCGCCCGGCGCAGGCATATGCGGACCAGGTCTGCGATAATCGCAGATGAATTCAACGTGGTCGATCGGTTGCGGTGAACGGAGCGTATCGACGATCAGCCAGTCTTGCTCGAATGTCCGGCCTCGGAACTCTTGTCCGATGAGGCGGCGCACGAGCGAACTTGCGCCGTCGGCACCGATAAGGTAACGGCTTCGAACCGCATGTGTTTCACCCGCGCGATCGATGAGCGACGCGACGACGAGTTTGTCATGCTGGACGAATGCAGTGAGGGTTACGCCGAGGCCCGCATGAACGTCGTCGTACTGTTCTAGCCGTTTGCGTAAACTGCGTTCGAGATCGGGTTGGTAGAAGGTAACGAGTTTCGGATGGCCGTCGATGTTGTCGGCCATGTTGATACGCGCGAATTCCCCCACAAACGGGCACGTCATACGAATACGCGGTATAGCGACTTTGTCGAAATCGCATTCCTGGACGCCGGCAAGCTGCAAGATGCGAAGCGCTTCATTATCTAGGACAATTGCACGCGGCATTGTGAGCACGTCCGTTGCGGTATCGACGACGAGCACGCGCAGCCCGTACCGTCCGAGTAAGTTCGCAGCGGTGGCGCCTACGGGTCCAAAGCCGACAACGAGGATATCGACGTCGGTCGGCAAGGGCGTTGACGGAAGTGTGTCCATGCGCTACGCCATCTCGATCTCGACGTTTGTGGTTTTGGGCTTGGGCATCAGGAAGAGGAACGGCAAGACAGCAAGTGCCGCGGCTCCTACCGCAAAGAAGACATCCGCGAAGCCCATCGCATTGGCTTCGAGCAGTACGCCTTGCCACAGACCGATCAGTGCTTGGTATGTGTGTTGCCCGGCGGCTTGAATCATATTCGCGATGGGTGCATTGCCGAGCGTAATGGTCGCGGCTAAGTGATCCTGATGCAGATCGGCGCGACGATCGAGTAACGTGACGAGAAGCGCGCTAGCAAACGATCCGCCAAGTTGAAAGAAGAGATTGATGAAGGCGCTCGCCATCGAGCTGTCATGGCCGTCGACGCTTCCCATCACGCTAACTAGGAGCGGAACGAACAATATCGCGCCGCCGATGCCTTGGACGACAAGCGGAGCAATCATCGCTTCAAACGAGGTTCCCGACGTCGTCGTAAGCGCGAGCCACAACGACCCGAGGCCGGTAACGAACAAGCCAGTGCCTAGCATTACACGCGGGTCCACTTTACCGGTTTGCAAGAATGCGCCGGCGACCGGCGTGAGAAGGGCCATCGGTGCGGCTCGAACCAGCAGTAAGTCGCCGCTCATCGTTGCCGTGAATCCGAGAATGTTCGATACGTATTGCGGAAGGATGAGCACGATACCGAACATCGGGATCCCGAGTGCAAGCGAGATGATCGATCCAACGCCGACCGCGCGTTCCTTGAGCAAACGCAAGTTGATGATCGGTTTTTTCGTGCCGAAGAGTTCGTGTAAGACAAAACTCGTCAATGCAACTGCCGCGATTGCCGCGAGCCAGCAGATCAATGGACTGCCGAGCCAGTCTTTCGTCTCGCCTTCATCCAGCACGTACTGCAATGATCCGATTCCAACGGCCAAGAGTCCAATGCCGATGGCATCAATGGGAAGCCGTCGCGGTTTTTGCGGATTGCGAAGCATCGTCCACACGATGATCGTTGCGACGATTCCAGGGAGAATGTTCACCCAAAACACCCATCGCCAGCTGTATGCATCCGTCAACATGCCGCCGATAAATGGTCCGAGCGCCGGGCCGCACACGGCGCCGATGGCGAAGATCGCTTGACTCATGCCAAGCTCTTGCGGCGACATCGTATCGCGCAAGAGCGGTTGCGCGACGGCAAGGAGACCTCCGCCGAATGCGCCTTGCAAGACGCGGTAGAGGACGAGTTGGCCGAATGAACTTGCCGAACCGCACAACGCGGAAGCGATCGTAAACCCGAGGATCGACAGCGCGAAGTATTGCTTGCGGCCTAAGCGCATGCTCAGCCACGGGGTGAGCGGAATGACGATGACGTTCGAAATGATAAAGCCGGTGATGACCCACGTTACGGCGTCGGCCGAGACGCCGAGATTGCCTTGAATGTACGGTAGCGCGACGTTGACGATCGTTGAATCGAGCGTCTGCATCAGCGCGGCA
This sequence comes from uncultured bacterium, assembly GCA_964648945.1. Classification (GTDB taxonomy): domain Bacteria; phylum Vulcanimicrobiota; class Vulcanimicrobiia; order Vulcanimicrobiales; family Vulcanimicrobiaceae; genus JAMXLG01. Next base: position 13,860 of record CAZYLU010000011.1, read on the forward strand.
AGCATGATTCCGGCGACGATAAGGACTCGCCGCGCGCCGTATTCTACGACACTGACTGTTTCTTCGTTTGTTTGCGCGCTCAAGACGCCACCAAGTCGCCTTCACGCATCAACACATCTGAATTCTCGTCGACGAACATACGTAGCCGCTTGAGCGAAGCGGCATCGACGCCGGCGGCAAACTGGGAACGATGGATCAAGATATCGTTGATCGCCGTTACGAGTTCGGACCATGCCGTGTGTTGCGCGTCGCCGCACGCGAAGAACGCTTCCGTAGCGGCTCGCAGCGCATGCTGCAATAAAAGCTGCGAGATTCCGCGCGAGCCGGCGGCAGCGCTGACGACCGAAATATCTTCTTTGAGTAGGCCGAGCGCGAACGCGGCCTCTTGGTCGAGATACGCGACGACCGTCGAGCTCATAGCTTCACACCTGGACGGACGAGAGCGCGAGCCCATCCAGCGGACGTGTGAACGCGAGCGTGGAGGAAGCCGTCGGCGTCCGGGATGGAGGAATCGATCATGAACCCCGCCTGTACGGCATCTCGAACGCTGGAGAAGATCTGAATGCCCATGTAACCTGTGCTCCGGTTATTTTCAAGGGGTGTGGCCCGACGTGACGTCGGACTCAACACCGATAATTAAATCAAAGATGATGAATTTGTCAATATTGATTTAGTGTGATAGTGTTGAGTCATGGACCATTCTTCGGCCACTAAGGATGATGCGGTCGAGCGAGAGCCACGGGGTGCGCGCCGCAAGCGGGCGACACGGGCGAAGCTGATTGAAGCAGCCTTCCGGCTGATGGCGGCCAAGGGCATGGAAGGCGTCGCCATCAACGAGATCACCGAAGCCGCAGACGTAGGCTTCGGGTCGTTTTACAACCACTTCGAATCAAAGGAGGCGATCTACGAAGCCGTCATCGACGCAGTCTTCGAAGAGTTCGGCGATTCGATCGACCGGTTAGTTGCCGGCGCCGACGGCGACAGCGCGCAAACCGTTTCCATCGCGGTACGTCACGTATTGCTGCGCGCACAGCGCGAGCCGCTGTGGGGACAGTTTTTGATTCGCGAAGGGATGTCGTTGCACTCGCTCGAGCGCGGGCTTGGCCGGCGCCTTTTCAGAGACGTACGCAGCGGAATCGAAACGGGACGCTTCAAAAGCGTAGACCCGTTCATGAGTTTCGTGTCCGTGGGTGGCACGATTCTGGTCTCGATCGCCGTAGCGACGACCGGCGGCGATACTCCGCAAGTCGAAAGAGACGACTTGCCGCGACGGAGCGCCGCGGCCGTACTTCGCATCTTAGGAATCGATCCGGAGGAAGCCGACGAAATCGCGCGCCGTCCCTTGCCGTCGTAGCGCGGCCGCGCGCAGATGTTAAGTGGCGGTTGCTGTTTCGTTCTCTCGATTCACGGTACACTGCGCGGACGAGAGTGAGGGACACATGTACATGCAGTGCGCGGAATGCGAAGAGATCCTGGCACGTCTCCGTGCCAAGTTCATGTTCAAAGGCGAAATCTAAGCGGGCACAAAGCGAAGCGCCAAGCCATCGATGCAGTAGCGCAGATGCGTCGGCGCGGGACCGTCATCGAAGATATGTCCGAGGTGTCCGCCGCATCGGCTGCAGTGGACTTCGGTTCGCGCCTCAAACACGAGTTCGTGATCGCTACGTGTTCCGGTCGCGTTCGGAAGCACGTTCCAAAATGACGGCCACCCTTCGCCGCTATCGTATTTCGTCTTCGAACTGAACACGGCTTGATCGCATCCCGCGCAGCGATAAACGCCTGCGCGCGTTTCTTTGTTCAATGGACTCGAAAACGGCGGCTCGGTCCCGTTCTGACGGAGTATCTGATAGCGGTCGTCACCAAGGATTTTGCGCCACTCGGTGTCGGTATGCGTCACGGCGTACGAGGCGCTCGCGCGGCCCGTTGCAGCGGCAAAGGCCACTGCACCGAGCGCTGTGACAAACTCTGCGCGTCGCATTAGAGCGAAACGTGGCACGCGACACCATGCCGTTCGAAGTAGCGCTGGTGATACTCTTCCGCGCGATAGAACGTTCCCGCCGCTTCGATCTGCGTCGCGATCGGCGCTCCGAGCGCCTCTTGCTGTGCATCGCGAGAAGCTTTTGCGGCGACTTCTTGCTGCGGCGAATGCGTGAAGATCGCGCTGCGGTATTGCGTTCCAACATCCGGACCTTGGCGATTCACTTGCGTCGGATCGTGAATCTTCCAGAACGCCTCGAGCAGTTGCTCGTAGCTTACCTTCGACGGATCAAATGTGACTTCGACGGCTTCCGCGTGCCCCGTTCGATCGGTGCAGACTTGCTGGTACGTCGGATTCTCCGCGTGCCCGCCGGTATAGCCGGAAACGACGTCGATTACGCCGGGAACTTGAACGAATGCGGCTTCCACACCCCAGAAGCAGCCGGCGGCGAAGGTTGCCGTTTGGGTGGTCTTTGTCGTGCTCGTGATGCTCATACACTTACTATACGCCGCTGGGCTCTTGGCGGATGCGCGTCAAGAACGCTTGCTGGAAGGAGCGGAGGCGCTCGTTTGCTCCTGCACCGGAATCCATCCAGTCATTGACGAGTAGCGCGAAGATAAGCGTCCCATGCGGCGTTTGGAGAAATCCCGCAAGCGTTCGCGTGTGATTCGATGACCCGGTCTTGGCAATGACGTTCCCGGAGAGGGCCGTTCCGGTGAATGCGTGCGCGAGCGTTCCGCTCTTCCCGGCGACAGGAAGTGCTGCCAAAACCTGCGCGCGGGACGGCGACGCCCAATCATGTTCCAGAATCGTAACGAGCGCGCGGGGCGTTACGCGATCGTACGCCGACATTCCGGATCCGTCGGCAATCGTCAATGATTTCGTATCGACGCCGGCGGCAGTGAGCCACGCTTGTTCGCGGCGGATCCCGCGCGCTCGCGTATCGTCGTTGCCCGCGCTTGCAACGCCAAGTTCTTGAAGCAGCGTCTCGGCGATCAAATTGTCGCTGGGCTGCCACATATCGGTCAGCAGTACCGGCAACGCAACCGAATGATGTTGCCAGAGAACGCGCGCATCGGCCGGCGTCGTTCCGATGCGCGACGGAAGAGCGGGCAACCCGCGTTGGTTCATTGCACGCTCGACGGCTTCGAGCGTGAACGAAGCGGGATCAATCGCGGCAGCATCGAGCGAGACATCCGTCGCGCGTGCGGGCGCGCTTCCGCCGACGATCAACGTGAGCGGCGAGTTCCACATGAGTTCGAGCGTCGTGGAATCATCGGAACGCTCTGCGCCAGTCGTCGAATGATTCTGCACCGGCACCGTTCGCGTCAGCGGCGCGAGCGCAATCGACGTCGGATCTCCCGGGGAATCGCCTGGCGTGACGCGCACCGTGAAGTGGTTCTCGTTGAACGAAAGCCCGGATGCCGGCGCCGCGTAATCATACGGTAAGTCGTCGATTTGCCACCCGTCGGGATACCGTGAGCTCGTATAGCGCGAGTCATCACCGGCAAGTCCGCCGGGGAACGACGTTGTTTTTACCGTCTCGAGCGCATCGACGCCTTGCGCCAGATCCTGCGCGGAGAGCAGCGGATCGCCGCCGCCTTTGAGATAGAGCGTTGTTCCATCTGTCGCAAGCGTCGTCGTAAAGCTAAAGGCGTTGCCGAGTACGTCAAGCGCGGCAGATCCTACGATCAACTTCATCGTTGACGCGGGAATGAACGCGTCGTCGGCATCACGCGCATAGACCGTCTTGCCCGTTTGCGCGTCGACAACAAGCGCGCCGGTGTGCGCACCGGAAAGCGTTGCGGTCGAGAAGAGTGCATCGAGCGCAACCACGGCGAAGAGAGCGAGCATGACCGACGTTTCGACCCGGGAACGAACGTTTCCCCAAGGCCGCATCGACCGTATCTATCTACACTGGTCCGCCGGCGACTACACGACGGTGTACGAAAGCTATCATTACTGCGTGACGTTCGAGGATGGCCACGCACGCGTCGTTCAAACGAATGACTTACGCGCAAACATGCGTGACGTGCGCGCGAACCCGGCGTTTCCATACGCCGCCCACACCGCCGCGCGCAATTCATACGCCGCCGGTCTTTCAGTCATGGGAATGAAAGACGCGCGGCCCGACGACTTCGGTCCGTTCCCGCTGATGCCCCAAGCCCTCGACGCCATGTGCGCGCTCGCTGCGCAACTCGCGGAGTTCTACCGAATCCCGATCGACGCCGATCACGTCATGACGCATGCGGAAGCCGCACTGATCGATGGCTATTACGGTACGGCAGAAGAAGAACGCTGGGACATCGCGCGGCTGCGCCCATCCCCGCAACCGCTGACGCCAAAAGACGCTCTTGAAGCGGGCGAAGAGCTACGCCGCCGCATCAAGGAGCTGCGAACATGACCAAATTGAGCCGTTATGGATTCGACGACACGGTCCAGCGTCTCACGGAAGCAATCACCACCGCAGGGAACACCATTTTCGCGACGATCGATCAGCGCGCGGCAGCGGAAAAAGCGGGCCTCACTATGCGGCCGACGACGCTCATTGTTTTCGGCAATCCGAAGGGCGGCACACCGCTGATGGAGGCGTATCCCGAATTCGCAATCGAGCTGCCGCTGAAACTGATCGTATGGCAAGCCGACGGGTCCGTGAATGTCGGACACCTGTCGATGCGCGATCGTGCCGTCGCCTACGGCATTCCGCCCGAAGACGTTCGCATCGCGGCAATGGACAACGCATTAAACGTCATCACGCAGAAGATTATCGACTGATTTCGATTCCTGAACGCAAGTAAAGACGCCGGCGCGCTGCGCCGGCGTCTTTACTTTGAACCAGAATTCAACTATCGGGCGAGATCGTAGCGATCGAGATTCATGACCTTCGTCCATGCCTTGACGAAGTCGTCAACGAACTTGCGTCCTGCATCGGAACTTCCGTAGACTTCCGCAAGCGCGCGCAATTCCGAGTTCGCGCCGAAAATCAAATCGATGCGCCTGCCGGTGAATTCCAGCTCACCGGTCTTACGGTTGTATCGTTCATACACCGACGCGTCTTGTTCTGAGACCTTCCATTCTCCGTTCATGTCGAGCAGATTCACGAAGAAGTCGTTGGTGAGCGCGCCGGGGCGTTTGGTGAAAACGCCGTGCTTGGAGCCGTCGGCATTTGTATCGAGCACGCGCATGCCGCCGAGCAACACCGTCATCTCCGGCGCACTGAGCGTTAAAAGCTGTGCTTTGTCGACGAGCATCATTTCCGTTGGAATACCGAAGTCGCGCTGCAGATAGTTACGGAATCCGTCAGCCATTGGCTCGAGCACGGAGAACGATTCAACATCCGTCTTTTCCTGCGATGCGTCCGTGCGTCCGGGCGCGAACGGCACGGTGACGTCGAATCCCGCGTTCTTCGCGGCTTGCTCGACGCCCGCAGAGCCGGCGAGCACGATAAGATCGGCAAGCGAGATTCTCTTGCTGTTCGTCTTGCCGTTGGACTGCGCGCTGTTGAACGATTGTTGAATGCGTTCGAGCACGCCGAGCACTTTCGCGAGTTCGTCTGGTCGATTGACTTCCCAATTCTTTTGAGGTTCGAGACGAATGCGTGCGCCGTTTGCGCCGCCGCGCTTGTCACTTCCGCGGAACGTTGACGCCGACGCCCACGCGGTTGAAACGAGTTGCGAGACGGAAAGCCCGGAGTCGAGAATCTGTTTCTTGAGCGCCGCGATGTCGTTCTCATCGACGAGCGGATGATCGACCGGCGGAACCGGATCTTGCCAGATAAACTCTTCGGCCGGCACTTCCGGACCGAGATATCGCGGACGCGGCCCCATGTCGCGGTGCGTAAGCTTAAACCACGCGCGCGCGAACGCGTCGGCGAACTCCTCGGGATGCTCGTAGAAGCGTCGCGAGATTTCTGCATATATGGGATCTTCGCGCAGTGCGAGGTCCGTTGTCAGCATCGCCGGTTTGTGGCGCTTCGAAGGATCGTGCGCATCGGGAACCGGTGCCGCGCCGTTCTTGGCAACCCACTGATAGGCGCCTGCGGGACTCTTCGTCAGCTCCCATTCGTTGCTGAACAATGACTCGAAGAAATTATTGCTCCATTTCGTCGGCGTCGTCGTCCACGTTACTTCGGGACCGCCGCCGATAGTATGCGGTCCGTGGCCCTGGCCAAACGTGCTGCGCCAACCGAGACCTTGGTGAACGATATCAGCCCCTTCAGGCGCAACACCGACGTGCGACGGATCGCCCGCGCCGTGGGTTTTCCCGAATGTATGTCCGCCCGCGATTAACGCGACCGTTTCTTCATCGTTCATCGCCATGCGCCGGAACGTCTCACGGATGTCGATGGCAGCGGCCTTCGGATCCGGGTTGCCGTTGGGTCCCTCAGGATTTACATAGATGAGCCCCATCTGCACCGCCGCAAGCGGGTTCTCGAGAAGGCGTTCTCCGGCATAGCGTTCGTCCGCGAGCCACGTGTCCTCGGCACCCCAATAGACCGATTCGTCCGGCTCCCACTGATCCGGACGTCCGCCCGCGAAACCAATCGTCTTAAAGCCCATCGATTCCAGCGCGACGTTACCGGCGAGGATGAGCAAGTCGGCCCACGATATCTTCTGTCCATATTTTTGCTTGACCGGCCACAGCAATCGTCGCGCTTTATCGAGATTGACGTTGTCGGGCCAGCTGTTGAGCGGTGCGAAGCGTTGCTGTCCGCCGCCCGCGCCGCCGCGACCGTCGGCGATTCGATACGTGCCGGCGCTGTGCCACGCCATGCGGATCATTAATGGGCCGTAATTGCCGAAGTCTGCCGGCCACCAATCTTGCGATTGAGTGAGTAATGCGCGTATATCCGCCTTTACCGCTGGAAGATCGAGTTGTGCAAACTCCTTGGCGTAGTCGAAGTGTTCGCCCATCGGATCGGATTTCTCTGAGTGCTGACGCAAGATCGACAGGTGGAGGTACTCGGGCCACCAATCGCGGATCTTCCGGGCCGCGCCGCGCTTAGGATTTATATGAACCGGACACGTCGTTTGGGTCACGATATGGCCTCCTTCAGGTCGGGCGAAACCAACACAGGGCGGCTCCGCGAGGGCCACCTCACCACCATCGTAGTACCGAAGTTTCGCCAAACCAAGGCAATGGCATCAATGGATTCTATAGAGCGCGTCTATTGAATCGTTTCGCCCGCGACATCGTTCAGTAACACATCGTCGATCGATTCGCGCTTTGCCCACAGGGACGCTTCGCCGCTCTCGATCGTGACGACCGGCGGCCGCAGGAAGCGATTGTAGTTGCTCGCCATCGAATACGTGTATGCGCCGGTCGTGCAAAACCCGAGCAAGTCGCCGGCACGTAGGTCCTGTGGCAGGGGCGCATCCGCTAGTTCGTCGTTTTCACACGAACGTCCGCAGATAGTAACCGCGTGGTACGGTGCGCCGGATTCGCGAGCGGCAACGACGTGGTGGTAGGCGCCGTACAACGCGGGCCGTGGATTATCGGCCATGCTGCCGTCGACGATCACGAACGTCCGTTTCGCATAGCGCTTGATGGCCATGACACGATACAGTGACGTACCGGACGCGCCGACAATCGCGCGTCCCGGTTCGATTTCCAACCGCAGCTCCTGCGGCACAATTGCGCGCGTTGCGGAAAGAATCGACGCAACGTCGATCCGCTCGTCCGGCGACTCGGGGTGCATCTGCACGCCGAAACCGCCCCCGATTACCATCGTATCGGCGAGCTCGAATCCCGCGGCGCGATAGCGCCGCAGCGTCTCGAGCAGTGCGTGTGCGCTTGCAACATAGGGCGCGGCATCGAAAATCTGCGATCCGATGTGCGCGTGCACGCCACGCAATTGTAACTGCGGATTCGCGCGCAGCAATGCGAGGGCAGGCTCTTCGTCGTGCGGTCCTAGTCCGAACTTCGTATCGTCGCCGGCAGTACGAATGAACTCGTGGGTGTGCGCTTCTATTCCGGTATTGACGCGGAGTAGCACGTCGAGCGCACGTTCTTGCGAGCGCTCCACGATGCGCCGCAACTCGTCAACGGAATCAACGACAAGCCGCGCGACGCGTCCGAGGAACGCGGCTTCAATCTCCTCGTCGGTCTTTCCGGCCCCGTGCAACGTCATTCGAGACGATTCGATGCCGCCACGCTCGGCCGTGACAATCTCTCCCAGCGATGCAACATCGATTCCAATGGGAAACGGCTGCAAGCGTTTCGCAAGCGCTACGAGCAGCAGCGCTTTTGCTGCGTATGAAACGCGCACGCGGTGCGCGGACGCCGCATCGAGCATCGACGCAAGCGATGCATCGAGCACACCCAAGTCGAGCAATAGGGCCGGCGTGCCGTAGCGCTCGGCGAGAATGTCCGCGCGCATGCCGCCGACGGTAAGCATGCCATCGGCATCACGTGCGTGTCCCGGAATCACGCGAACTGCGCCATGAAATGATCGATCTGACTTTGCTCCACGCCCGCGGCAATAAGGCGTACTTCAACGTTTTCCGGATGCGTCGGCGGCGTTACGAACATAAAGGCAGCAGCGTCGTACGGCGCCGACACGGTGCACCATTCCGCAGCAGCGGGAACGAGCGCCGTTTGATAGCGCTCGAGCTTCACCGAATTGCCCTCGATGGAAACGTCTAACGGATGTTCGAGCGCCATGATGATGACGGGGCGGCCATCGGTCGAAATTGACGACGGCTCTGTGCGCGCAACGATTCGCTCCACCGTAAAGCGGCGGTCGGCAATCAATATCGTGCGCTCCAAATTGTCCAGACGGTACGTCAGCGGCTGCACCGCGCTGCGTGTTCCGCGATGGTAATCCAGCACGTCGGCGGCCTTATCGATGTGCAGTTGACGCGGCTTCCCGTCGGCGCCCGTGCGATTCCAGTCGAAGATGCGATAGGTCAAGTCGCTCGCCTGTTGCGTTTCAAACAGAATAATGCCGGCGCCAATTGCGTGCAGACTGCCGGAGGGAAGGTAGTATGCGTCGCCGGGTTTCACGGGAACGTGTCGCAAGATGTCGCCGAGGGTTCCATCTTTCACGCGTCGCTCGTACTCTTCGCGTGACGTGTCCTGCGTCCAGCCCAGCACCAATTCTGCGCCGGGCTGCGCGTGAAGGATGTACCAGCACTCGGTCTTCCCGTAGTCCTGATGCTCGACGCGACGCGCGTACGCATCGTCGGGGTGCACTTGCACCGAGAGCCAGTCGCGCGCGTCAATGATCTTGGTCAGGATCGGGAAGAGCCGATTCGCGTCGAGATTCCCCATCAACTGCGATCCAAGCAGCTTACGGAGATCGGCGATCGTCTTACCGGCGTATTCACCGTTGGCGATCCGGTTCTCGTCCCAACACTCCCACGACTCGCCGATCTTCTCGCTCGGGTCGCCGGGTTTTCCAAAGTCTTTAACGAGCGCGTCGCCGCCCCAAATCGCCGTGGTTTCCTTCGGTTCAATTATCAGCGGATACATCGATTGACCGTTCACAGCGCTACGGTTCGAGCACTACTTTGATATACCCGTCGCTGCGCGCGTCGAACTTCCGGAAGGCATCCGCCGCGTCGCGCAGCGGAAGACGGTGCGAGACAATGCGGCTTGGTTTGATCCGTCCGGCGACGATTAAATCACGCAAAAAATCGTTGTACCGTTTGTCGTCGTCCCGCCCCATGCCGATCGTCACACCTTTGCGAAACAGCGTGCCCCACGGAATGAGATAGTCGCCGTGTTGCGCGGTGTCCGACGGTGCATGCGGATCGTTATCGAGAAAGACGCCGATAATGCACAGCCGTCCGTTCGGCGCGATGATGCGTGCCAAATCCTGGATCACCGTTTGCGGTTTTTCAACGGAGTAATCGTGCGGATCGCGCGCTTGAAACCCGATCGCGTCGATGCAAACCGTTGCACCTAAATCCGCCTCTTCGCCGCGCCACGCGACGCCGCGGTGTTGGCGCGCGAGCTGCTCGCGGATCACTTCAACAGGGTCGACCGCTCGCATATCGATCGGCTGCGCACCGAGCTCGCCCGCTTTCTCTAGCCGTTCGGGAACGGCGTCGACGACAAAGACCTGTGCGGCACCGCGCAAGAACGCGCACATGACCGTAAGCAATCCGATCGCGCCGGCACCGTAAATGACGACGATATCGCCCGGCACGACGGATGCAAGCTCCGTTGCATGGTATGCGGTGGGAAGCGCGTCGGCAAGCAACACGAAGTCGTGTTCCCACGCATCACCCGGCTCGCCCGGCAATCGCAAGCAGTTCTCATCCGCAAACGGCACGCGCAGCTTCTCGGTATCGGCGCCGGTGTAGTCGCCCATTCCGGGGTACCCGTAAGCGGCTCCCGTCTTTCCGGGATTCGTCGTCAAACATTGCGCGGAGAAGCCATGCACGCAGTTACGGCAAAACCCGCAGCAAATGTGCGTCGGCACGGTAACGCGGTCGCCGACGCGAACGTTGACGACGGCGTCGCCGACCGCTTTGACGACACCTAGCGGTTCGTGCCCGATAACCAAGGGCTGGCCGTTTCCCAATCGTCCTTCGTAGATGTGGAGATCGGTTCCGCAGACCGCAGTCGACGTCAACTCGAGCACGACGTCCGTCGGGGCGCGGAGAGCCGGCTCGTCGATTGACTCAATACGAATGTCGCGCGGTTTGTTCAATACGACAGCTTGCATGCCGGCATCGTACCCGCCGATTCTCCGACCACGCTAGGAGAGCCCATAACTATGCCTCCAAAAATGGCCGGCCCTCATGCGCGACGAGCAAGTCGTGCATGTCGTTCGCGTGGTCCTCTTCTTGCGCCAGAATGCCTTCGAGCATAATGCGCGTCGTCGGATCTTTGTCGCCGAAATACCGGATCAATTCGCGATAATGCTCGCACGCAATGCGTTCCGCGATGAGATTTTCCTTGATCATGTCGATAAGCTTCTGTGCGTTGCCGTATTCGGTTGCAGAACGCGTGTGCAGACCTTCGGGGTTCAGATTCGGTGTGCCGCCGAGTTGATTGATGCGCTCCGCAATCTTTTCCATGTGCTCGCGCTCATCGTTCGCGTGCTCTTCGAACTCTTGCTTAACGCTCTCGCTGTCGATTCCGACGGCCGCAATCGCGTGCATCGTGTAGCGAAGCACGCACACCACTTCGGTCGCGAGTGCGCTTTGCAGCAGCTCGATCGTCTGTTTGACCTGGCCTTCGTAATTATCCGTGACCGGCCCGCGCTCGATATTCTCTCGCGCGCGACGCCGAAGTTCGGTCACGTCGGTAACAAACGGTTGGGCAGCGGTGGACATTGCTTGGTCTCCTGACTTTCACAAGTTTAAAACGGTCCCAGACCTATTCAAGAACGTAGTAGTAAACATGGCTCATTAGAAAGAGGAACGCAACCGTGAGCGGCATTACAATATTCAACTCCGTTGGCGAAGCCCTGAAAGCAGGCTTTGAAATTCTATCGATTCATCCGGATTCTGAGGGGTTTTTACGCGCACGCACCCGTGCGAATGCTGGATGGGCGCTCGCACTCGTCTCCGTACGCCGACCGTACGCCTGAACGCTTTTCGCGATCTTTGTTGCAGTACGATTGTAGGATGAGAATCGTATCGCGCGTCGTGCTGCTTGCTTTCGCCTTGGTGTCGTGCAGCAGCGGAACCAACGGGCAATCTAGCGGAAGCACGTCGTCGACGTGGCCGGACGCAAAGGCGCTCGCGGCTGCAAGCGCCGACGACAATAACTGGATGCTTCCCGGCAAGACGTATGCGAACAACCGGTACACCGGGCTCACGCAGGTCACCGCACAGAACGTGGGTCAGCTATCGAAAGCGTGGTCGACCGAGATTGCCGACAACGGCCAACAAGAGTCGTCGTTGCTCGTTTGGAACGGCACCACGTATTTCTCAACGCCGCACGATAACGTGATTGCCGTGGACGCGGCGACGGGCAAGCTGAAATGGCAGTTTCCGTATAATCCCGCATATTCGCTCGTGTACACCGTGAGCCGTGGTATCGGTCTCGCGGACGGCAAAGTCTTTCTCGCGACGCTCGACTGCCGCGTGGTCGCAATCGACGCAACGAACGGCAAAAAGATCTGGGATGTCAACGGCTGTCCCAACGACGCATACACCTCCACCGCCAACGCGCTCTTTTCTATGGCCTCCTACGTCTACGGCAACGAAATCATCCTCGGTACGGCAGGCGGCGATAACGGAAACATCGGTCACGTCATGGCGTTTAGCACGCAAGACGGACACCGGATCTGGGATTGGCAAAACATCCCTGCTCCCGGACAACCCGGGCACAATACGTGGCCCGGAAATTCATGGCAACACGGTGGCGGCGATACGTGGGGCGGCATAACGATCGATCCATCGACGCAAACACTTTTTATCAGTGTCGGAAATCCCGGTCCGGACATGGTCGACACGTATCGCAAGGGTGAGAATCTCTACACCGACTCCGTTCTCGCACTCGATATGTCGGGGACAACGCCGAAACCGCGGTGGTACTACAAGATTCTGCGCAACGACACGCACGACGCCGACCCGGCAATGCCGCCGGTCTTGTTCGACGCAAAGGTCGGAAGCACCACACGTCCGATGCTCGCCGTTGGCGATAAAGCGGGCGACTTTGTCGTTCTCGATCGTAGCAACGGCAAAGTGGTGTACCGGATGGTTCTTCGACCGGCAGACCGGACTGTCGACACCGCCAACGATGCAAGGGACATTCGCGTGCCCGAACCACGGCGGCGGCGTCGAATGGAACGGCGGCTCATACGATCCCGCCACGAATCTATTCTTGATTCCGAGTACGCAAGAATGCGCGATGTGGAAACTCGCCACCACCGATCCGAAGTACGTTCCCGGCCAGCCGTATACCGGCGGCCCGCTACCCAAGCGACAAAATGCGACGGGCCTCATCACGGCAATTGATATAGGGACGGGGAAGACCGCGTGGGCGCGTGCGCTCGCCTATCCCGCTCAAGGTGGTGTCACTATTTCGCGCAGCGGCATTGCATTCACGAGCGACGAGTCGGGCGCGATCTATGCCTTAGATACGAAAAGCGGAAACGTTCTCTGGAGGGGAAGCACGGGCGCGTCTATCGTTGCACCGATCACCGCGTATAGTGCCGGTGGAAACGAGTACATCGCCGTGCTAAGCGGATCCGCTGGTGCACAACAAACGCCGAACGTCCCAGTTGCGACAACGAGCGTGCTCACCGCGTATCGCCTCGGTCCCATTGCTTCCCCGATTGCAAACGGCCCGAGTGGACAACTGGTCATGGCCGGAACGAGTTCACAGAATGCGAACGCACCTGCATCCGTTGGTTCCGCGCCCTATACAACCGCACAGGTTGCGGCCGGCACCAAACTTTACCAACAGCAATGTTCCAGTTGCCACGGCGCAAAGCTTCAGGGAGTTTCAGCACCCGCACTTACCGGATTAAGTTTCGGAAACGCGCATCTGAACCTCACGCAACTTCGATCGATCGTTACGACGCAGATGCCCCTCAACGCGCCGGGTTCGCTCAAGCCCGATCAATATGCGAGCATTCTCGCCTTCATGCTGAAGTACGATTGCGTCACCCCATCGGGCGAAGGTACGCAAAGTTTTCCCACGACGAGTGCACCGGAGTTCTCAAAGGTCGTCTTAGGGGGCCGTTCGTGCCCCTAGCAGTACCGCGCGTAAGTGGTTACCCTATTTGGCCACTGCGGACCCGTGACTCGCAACCTGCTTCCACTTGCCTCCGATCTTGACGAACGTGTCCGTGACGATGATCGAATGGGAGCGATCTTCGCCCATCACCTGCATGTCATAGGTGTCCTTGTAGATCGCCACAGCCGTATCACGCATATGCACGCACGTAGAGTTCAGAAAGGCGCTCGCTGCATGTTCTGATCTTGTTTGAGTACATAAATTTAATCAGTTGCGCTTTCGTATAAAAGGATCCGTCGCTGTCGCGTCTCGTCCAGTCCTCAGTCATAACGTTCTGGTAAAAGCGCGTGTCGCCGGCCAAATCCGCTTTGACGGCTTGGTTTTCCAAGGTTGTGATGGCCGCAACGACGTCGGCCTTGTTAGCGGTTTGCGCGACGGCCGGCGCAGCGAACAGAGCGATACCAAAAAGTGAAATCCACAACGCGGCGTCCTTTGTATTCATCATCATAGCGCCAAACCTAGCGCCTTTATTTTCCAAAAGAAAGTAGTTACCAAATTGTCACCTATTGGCTCTCGCCTTTCTTGTCCGGTGAATCGTGCCGTCGCGGCGCTAGCTGACAAGTGGAAGATCTTGCTAATCTTGGTTCTGCAAAACGGAACCCGGCGCTTCGGCGAGTTGCTGACTGCAATCGACGGCATTGCACCCAAGGTGCTGGTACGGCAACTGCGCAGCCTCGAAGACGACGGCCTTGTCGTTCGCAAGGCCTACGCCGAAGTTCCGCCGCGCGTTGAATGCGCGCTGAAGGAGACCGGCCGCAGCCTCTTGCCGATCCTGATCGATTTGCAACAATGGGTCGTCGCAAACTCCGCTCATCTCTCTCCGGCGATAACCGGACCGAATACGGAATCGTACAACGACATTCACCTCACGAGCGAAGCGGAGCTGCGCGATACGGTAAGGCGCACGCGCAGCTCGCGACGGACGACAGCGTAGCGACGCCGGCGAGATTACTTCGAAACGCTGACGCCCTCGGCGGCCTGCTCGATGATTGTAGCAACAACGTCAGGCTGCGAAACGTAGATTGAGTGGCTTCCGGCATGCTCGCTCGTTGTCGCATTTGCACGCTTGGCCATTGCACGCTGGGCATCGGGCGGAATCATTTTGTCCGACGTCGCCACGAGGTACCAACTGGGCTTCGTCTTCCACGCAGGTTCACTGATTTTACCGTTGAGCGCATCGACGCCCCACGGCGTTTGCGCGTCCGCCATGAACTGCGCCGTGGAAGGTTCCACGTCGCCCGCAAATGAGTCGGCGAACTTCGAACGGTCGAGCATCAGAAAGCCATTTTGCGGCGGGAGGATCGGCGGAACCGGCGCGCCGGGCGCTGGATTCGCAATGAGCGTTGCGACCGATTCGCCTGCATCAGGCGCAAAGGCGGTGATATACACCAAACCGACAACCTTCGGATCGGTTCCGGCTTCGGTTACGACCGCGCCGCCGTACGAGTGTCCGACGAGAATAACTGGTTTACTCTGAGCGTCGATGACAGCTTTGGTGGCCGCGACATCACCGGCGAGGGAAATCGTGGGGTTTTGCACGACCGCAACGTCGTAACCGTCACGTTTGAGTCTCTTATACACGCCTTCCCATCCGGATCCATCGACGAATCCGCCGTGTACGAGAACAATGGCTTTGTTGCCGCCAGTTGAAGCAGCCTCGGACGTAATTGCGGACATGCTGGTCATAATAACCCCCAGTAAAATCGAAACGAACAGACGAGATGTTTTCATTCGTCCACTATGCGCACGACGCGAGTCGCGCTATAGAACGATTCTGCAATGATAACACTCTTTCACGTTTCGCTAACTTGATGTTCGAGCGGGGCGCAGATCAGATCGAGGAGCGAGCGGAGTGATGCCAGCCCAGCCTCCGCGTTTGGTTCCGGCTCTGAAATCCACAGCTGCACGTGCGTCATATAGATTGCAAAGACGGCTCGCGCCACTAGCTCACTATCCGCCTGAGCACACCGGTGCGAGTATCGTTTGTACCGATCGATGATGTCCGCAATGGCTTGATGGAGCTTCGACCACACCATCGCGACGCTCGGGTTCTTCGCAATCTCCGCCGGTTCCATGAAAGTTGAAAACGCAATTCGCATCGCTGTTCGGGATAGACGTGGATCTCGTTCCCACAATTCGTATCGGGGGCGGAAAAACTGAACCAATTGATCGACGAGGTTTGCTCTAACGTCGACAGAGCCGTGGCCGGCGTCAGTGATCTTATCGAGCTGCCACTCGAATATTGCCTTTAGCAGCTGCGCCTTGTCCGGCGCATAGACAAAGAGGGTCGCGACGCTGACTCCGGCCCTCTCGGCGATTTCGCGCGTCGTTGCGTCGTCGAAACCGCGCTCTGCGAAAATCTCGCGCGCCGCCTTTTCGATACGCCAGCGCTTTTCGAGTTTTCCGCGTTCACGTAAGCCAACTTTGTTCGATGAATGCATTCTACCAAATCCGAGTCGCGCTCAATTTTGAGCACAGTTCATAAATCAGCATATTTCGATGGATTCCACGTGTCAACGGAAAACATGCGCGCCGGAACACGAATATGCAGCAAACAGATTGTTATGGAATTGGACACTGGCTCCAACTGACCGATTCCCCGAACCGGTTCATCAACGTCTTGGACCGCGCCTCTCACTCGCTGCGAGACGTGGAAACGAATAAAATAACGTTCTATGAATCGCGCCAGGGGAAGCATGTACGGTATCCCTCTGATCCATTTTGCTTCGTAATTTCGCGGCCGTTCTTAGATGAATTGGCTGCTGATTTGGAGTCTCCAAGAATCGCCGCAATCGACGGATTTGCAACTCCGTTTATGGATCCAACTCTTGCGCAAATGGCGCTCAATATACTCCCCTACGTCAAAACGCTCGAATACGGCGGCGACTTATATGCCGACCACTTCATGCTCGCGTACGCGATTTACATTTGCGCAACGTATGGCAACCTTGTTACTCCTAGACGTGATATAGGTTGCCTAACGCAGTGGCAAGAGAGACTCGCCAAAGAAATGATCGAAGCGCACTTGAACGACAGGCTTCGACTCAGCCAACTCGCTGCCGCATGCGGGTTGAGAACCAGCCAGTTTGCTCACGCGTTCCGAAAGAGCGTTGGCCTTGCGCCGCATCAATGGCTCTCGACCCGCCGCATTGAGCGCGCAAAGAATCTACTGCGGGGAGCGCGCTCGCTCGCTGATGTAGCCCTCATGTGTGGGTATTCCGATCAAAGCCACCTTACTCGCGCCTTCCGACGTGCCGTAGGCGTAACACCCGGATACTGGCGATCGCAACAATAGAACCGTGCAGCGCTTGAAGTCGCCGCGCTGCAGCTCGTGCACGCCTACCGCCGTGTAAGGCTCGCTATTTTCTACTGCCAATCTTGCCATTTCGCCATTGACGTGGCGAAGCGTGGCGCGACGAAGGCGGAGCTACAAGCTGAAGCGTCTATGTTTTTAGCCGAGCCATCTCTAATGAACGAGATCATGAGCCGATTCGTACAGGACGTAAAGACGCCGTGTCCCGCACCGCGCACTAGCACTAGTTTTACATTCGGAAGATACTGCAAGGCTTCGGCGGCGTACTTGGACGGAGTTGCCGGGTCATCGGAGCCGTTGAGCATCAACATCGCAACGTTGCTTTTTACCGGTTCATTGAAAGTTGCGGGCATCGGGGCGACCTTCCAAGTCGAACATGCGTGTCGCTCAGCACGTGCACGCAAATCACCGGTGAACGACGCTGCTGCTGCGGCCCGCAACTGCGCTTCCGAGATGAAGGGATCAAGGTCGGCACACCGGTAGGCAAGGTTGGTCCCAGCGTCTTGTCCCTGCGCAACAAACTGCGACCACAAGTCGATCATTCGTCCGAGAGGGACGTAATCTCGATCGTAGGCGCGCTCGATGATGTACGGTAAGAACGACGCAGTGTCCGGCGAGTAGAGCGTCTCTCGGATCCGGTCGACGAGGACCTCTTTGGAAAGACGGACCGATTCTAACCGCTTCGTTTTTGGGTTTCGCACCTCCATGCGCAGAGGTCCGTTTTGAAACCGGTTGAGCACCGCGTGAAAGTGATCGATGAAGTGCGGGAATTCGCTTCGACAGCGTGGATCGCTGGTGCATTTGGTCGCCAAGTCATCGAGCGCGGTTTGTGCACCTGTCGGTTCACCCGGTAGCGACTCAAAGTGCGGCGCGACGACTCCCTCGAGAACCGCGCCCTTCACATGATCGGGGTGCCGGCGAACGTAGACGAAGGAGAAGAACGACCCGTAGGATCCGCCGTAAAGCAACAGCGTTCGATAGCCCAGCGCGGCTCGAACGTCGTCTAAGTCGTCGACCGCATTGTTCGTATTATAGGCGCTGGGATCGCTGGTTGCCGCATACCGGCGGTAACACGTTTTCAAGATCTTATCCGGCCAGATCTGGAGAAAATACGCGGCCATATCGCTGTAGGGCGAGATGTTGCATCGCGTCGGATTTGATGTCCCCATTCCGCGATTGTCGACGAACACGATGTCGTACTCGTTCTTGAACGCTGCAAGAACGGGATCACCGCCGTCGGCAACCCACGGCGCATCAGGTACAGCTGCAACTCCCGGACCGCCTTCGATAAAAGCGATCGCATCACGGCTCGGATGTTTTGCTTTGAGCACTACAACGCCAAGATGAATGACGCGACCGGATGAGTGCGCACGATCTTCATAAACGCTGAACGTTCCGCAGGCTGCCGCAATCTTATGGTGTCCCTGCGTGCAGGGCCGGAGGTGCAGTCCAGACTCGCTATTACTGGGAACGGCGAGTGAAGCTGCGGAAAAAAAGCCAAGCACAAACAACGATGAGGCCAATACCCAAACCCGCATGTCCACTAGGCGACCGTCGTTCCTAGTTCGAGTCTTGCGACGATCGCCTGCATTTCGGCGAGCTTCGTTCGAAGCGCGTGGGTTTCCACGTGATCGAGTGCGGCGGCACTCCGTTCGGCAAGCGTCATAATCTCCTCGGTTTCAGTAGAATCGATATCGCTGTGGTCGACGTGAATACCGTACAGAACAAATGCGGCAACGCGGCCGCGCAGCAGAACGGGAACGGCAAGCGCCGGCGCAGCTAAGCCTCTCGGGGCATCGTCGCGTTGCCAGCGTGCGTCGTGCGTTCGTAACGGTTGTCGCTCGATCATCAAAAACCGCACGAGCGGGTCTTCGGCGTCGAGCGTGCTAACGTGGTGCGGCTCCCAACCGGATGAGGCACGGCGCACGTAACATTGCGTTTCCGAGTCGTATCTGAAGAGCGCCGCGGAGGTGAGTTCTAACTCGCGCGGCGCGTCCACGGCGAGGGCGTGATGGATCGTTTCTTCGGTCGAGGCCAATGGAAGCGACGTTCCGAGCCGCCGCAGAAATTCGCTCGCCTCATGGCGCCGGCGGAATAGTGTTCCTTCGACGAATGCTTCAATGCGTCGACGTACTGTCGTGAGCGTAAATCCCAGTCCGATCGAGATTGCTGCTTCCAGTACGAGCGCAACGCCGCGTGACGACAAGAAATTCCCGGTGAGGAAATCGACGATCCCGACGACGACCGTAAGGAACGCGACGGTGACCGCGTAGACGGTGGCGCGGTTTAAGAGAAAAACCGGATCGGTAAAACGCGTACGCAATAACGCATACGCCGCCGAAGCCGGCAGAAAAAGGATCGTGATGCCGATCAACACGTCGCTCGGCGTTTCAGCACCCATGGCGTAGATCACGCCGTAGGCAGCTAAGCCGCTCGTCCCTACAGCGGCGCCGAGGAAGGCCCACCGCAAGCGGATGCGTTCCGCCGGTGATACGCCGGTGAGGCGTACGAGCAGAATGACGGCGGTGAGAAACATCGCGATTGCCGTCGTCAGAATGTAAAACGACTTCTCTGCGCCTGAGAACGCGATCTGGCCACCGGAAAGAACCGGAATCGCCGAAACGATGACCGTGGCTTCCATTGCAACTGTCACGACAACAGCGATTCGTTGGACCACCGCTCGCCATCCGGCAACCCTATCTTCGGGAAACCGAACCGCAAAAACGACGAGAAGCACCCATAAACCGTTATGGCTTAGGACTGTTGAAATGAAGTTCAGAACAGGGCATGGCGTCGAGAGATCGTTCCCGAGATCGATCAACGGGAGCAAGAGACACAGCGTCATAATGCCCGGGCGTAACGTCGCCAGCACAGCCGCGATAACGACTGCGGTGATAGCGATCGCCGTACCAATGACACCAAACGCGCGATCCCACGCTGTTTGATACGCTAAAGGGGCAAACGCGCCGGTCGCGAGCATGTCGTAGATCGCGTAAGCCGCAAGCGCCCACACAAAAGCCAGGAATGAGTATCGCTTCAAAGCAACGCCTCCCGTTTGCCATCGCTGCTTCGGCAGCACAGGCAAGCGGCCTCTCGAATGAGACACGCCGCTGGTGGGAAACGTCAGCAATGGATGCCGTTGGAACTCTGGAATACGTTTGGGACGCTCGGCACCATGGTCGTCATCGCCGTGACGGCTATAGCCGCGTTTGTTCAGTTGCGTCACATGCGAGGCGCCAACGAGATCACCACGATGACGGAGCTGCGCGAGCGCCTTGAATCGCAGGGGTATCAAGATGCACTGCGCTTCGTAGTTGAAGAGCTACCTTGCCGTCTCTCGGATCCAAACCTCAAGGCGGAGCTTCAGAAAAATCCCTTCGCGGGAGAGTATCGAGCAATAAGCACGGTAGCAAACGTCCATGAGCTTATCGGCTTATTCATTCGTGTTGGTGTTATCGATCCGCACGACGC
Organism: uncultured bacterium; assembly: GCA_964648945.1. Taxonomy (GTDB): domain Bacteria; phylum Vulcanimicrobiota; class Vulcanimicrobiia; order Vulcanimicrobiales; family Vulcanimicrobiaceae; genus JAMXLG01. Next base: position 34,325 of record CAZYLU010000011.1, read on the forward strand.
GTGCTCTCTGTGGGCGTGGCAGGTCATTACGGGCTGGAACGCGCTAGCGCCCGTAGTCGCGTTCGTTCGTGAAGAGCACAAGAACGTGGCGATCTGGGAGAACTTCGAATATCTCGCAGTTTTATCGAAACAGTACATGGACCGTTATCCCAATGGTGAATATCCGAAGGGAGCGCCTCGAATGCCGGTCGACCGTACGCTGCTCAACGGCTCCACTGCCTCGCATTCCACGAATCAAGTACCGGGTTCGGATCGAGTCCTTTGAACTCGGATACCGCCGGCTCCAGTGGACGGGTATACCAAAGGAAGATCGCGGGAACGTCGCGCGAGTAGGTTTTGTATTTTTGCGTGAGCGGTTCACCGCGAAGCAATGTCTAAGTCTGCAACGCTTCGTTTTGATGTCCGGTCCATTTCGGCGCTGCAATACCGCGAGCGCTTTGGAGAACGACCACAAGAACGGCGGCTGATCCTCGAACGCTACTTGAACTTGTCCAAACGTCAGTGTACGCACTAATCGATCCTTATCGATTCCATAGGCGATCGCGCGCCGAACGTTGACATCGTTCCCCATAAAAATGCGGGGGTTTGCGGCAAACTCGATACGGTCGCCGAGCACCCACCTGACGAACGTAAATGGACCGTCGCTTACCGTGGGAGCGTTGTTGAAATCGATGTGGTTGATATCGGCATAGCGCGAAAGGACGTGTTGGGGAGCAACCGAGTACGGCGTATCGCTTTCGGCAAAAAAGCAATTGACGAAGGGAGCGTACCGCCGCATTAGATGAACGATGACGGTTCCCGAGTCCGAGAGTAATGGGGCGAACATCAGATTCGCGATCATCATGTCGGTTGCCGACGAAATTAACAACGGATTTAACGTTTCGACATCGCTTTGTATCGCGACGCGCAGGACGCCGAGACGCGTCTCGGTGTAGCCGGTCTTGCTACGCGAGGGAACGACCAGAAAGCTCGACGTGAAGAGAATCGCGATCCGAAGTGCGCATCGCCGGCTCACACGCGAAAATTTCGCTAAAGGAAGTCCCCATGCTAAGCACGCGCAAAATTGCTATCCAATTACGGCACGTCCTGGGAAGACTGAGGAATTGAGATGTCGCTCGAGGATGATGTCCCGTACACATGCCCGTATTGTGGCGAAGAAAACTATGTCGGCTTTGACCCAAGTGGCGGACGCCGACAGAGTTTTGTCGAGGACTGCCCCGTCTGCTGCAGTCCGATCAGCTTCGTAGTGCGCGTCGATGAGGACGGTATTCCCGTGCTACAGTCCGCCACTCGCGAGAATCCCTAGAGTACCGCTTTGATCCTGTAGCCGGTGCCCCAGACCGTTTCGATCAGTTCTTCCGTCGCACCGGCGCGGCGCAGCTTCTTGCGCAGCTGGCTGATGTAGACGTCGACGACGTTGCTCTCGCCGCTGTAGTCGAATCCCCAGACGCGATCCAAGAGTGCGGATCGCGAAAACGCGCTTCCCGCGTTGCGTGCGAGAAACTCGAGCAGACGAAACTCCGTCGAGCCGAGATCGAGCGGCGTCTTGTCGTACCGCGCGACGCGCGCTGAAAGATCGATATGCAACCCGCCTACGTCAACGGCCGGTGTGAAGGGACGCTCAGCGCGTCGCGCCAGCGATTGAATGCGAGCAATGAGTTCCTCTTCGACGAATGGCTTGACAAGATAATCGTCCGCGCCGCGCTGTAGGCCCGCAACGCGGTCCTCGACGGCGTCGCGCGCGGTAAGCATGAGAATCGGCGTGTGCACGCCTTGTTCGCGCGACGCCGAAGCGATCGAAAATCCGTCGCGTCCGGGGAGCATCACGTCGAGCACCGCGACGTCGTACGTGCCGCGGAGCAGATGGTCGAGTCCGATCTCTCCGTCGCCAACGACGTCAACTGCAAAGCGCCGGCGCTCGAGCATCATTCGTATGGCTGCGGCTTGCGCCGCGTTATCTTCCACGATCAAGACACGCATGCTGACAGATCACAACACACCTGCTCGGGCGCGTCCAATGTCATCTTCGTATCGCGGCGATAGCAAAGCTAGCTTCACACTTTTCTTAGAACTTTTCCATATGCTGCCCACTTCATGAGCACCCCATCTCTTGAAACGGACCTACTCGTCGTCGGTGGTGGCCCAGCGGGGCTCGCGGCGTCGATCGCAGCACGCATGAAGAATCTTCGTGTGATCGTCGCAGAGCATTCCAGCTCGCCGCTTGATAAGGCTTGCGGCGAAGGTCTAATGCCGGATGGCGTAGAGGCGCTGCGCAAACTCGGCATTGAACCCGAAGCGCTTCAAAGCCATTCGTTTCGCGGCATTCGGTTCATAAACAGCGATGCGTCTTTTGAGGCGAAGTTTCCCAACCGCTCCGGTGGAATTGGGCTGCGCCGTACGACATTAAACGAAGCGCTGGTCCGCCGCGCAGCGGACCTTGGCGTAAAGCTCTTCTGGGGTTCTCGTGTTCGTGAAGCGCAGGGGCGGTCCGCAAGAATCGGCGTGACGCGCGTTTCATACCGCTGGTTAATCCTTGCGAACGGCTTTCATTCAGCAACGCTAAGTAGATTCGTTGATGTACGTAAACAAGATCTACGTTATGGCTTTCGACGGCACTATCGTTGCCGCCCATGGACGGATTTTGTAGAAGTATATTGGGGAAAAGGGCATCAGATTTACGTCGCTCCGGTTAGCGCTCACGAAGTGTGTGTCGCGTTGCTTTCGCGAAATCCCAGTGAGCGAATCGACGCTGTGCTTCCAGAGTTTCCAAACTTGGCAGAGCGCCTTCGCGGAGCTCAAGCTACAGAGACGCGCGACCGTGGTGCCCTAACCGGGTCGCGAGTTCTGCGCAGCGTCGTGTCAGAGAACAGTGTGCTCATCGGTGATGCATCGGGGTCCGTCGATGCCCTCACCGGTCAAGGCCTTTACCTCGCATTTCAGCAAGCGCTCGATTTAGCCGATGCGCTCGCTAGCGACGAGCTTGCCGCCTACGCCGGTCGACATCGCGCACTAATGAAGCGCCCGCTAACGATGAGCCGCCTGATGGTTTCAATCGGCGATCGTCACGTGCTGCGCGACTTCGCTCGTCGCGCCATAACGCTGCATCCATCATTCTTTGGCGCGCTGCTCGCTCTCCATTTAGGAGAAAACCCGCTACGGCTTGCCGGCGCGCGCGCCGGATAACGCATGAAGACTTGGTTGGGATTCGTCGCGATGTGCGTCGGCCTCTTCATGGCAATCCTCGATATTCAGATCGTCTCATCGGCATTGCCGAAGATATCGGTAGCGCTTCATGTCCCGCTGGATGACTTGAGCTGGGTTCAGACTGCGTACCTCATCACCGAGAGCATCGGCATTGCGCTAAGCGCCCGGCTTTCGAACGCATTATCATCCCGAGTACTGTTCGCAGTAGCAGCGCTCGCATTCGCCGTAACGAGCTTGGGCTGCGGTTTGTCGCACAGTTTCTGGTCGCTCATTACCTGGCGCGTTGCGCAAGGCCTCGCCGGCGGCGTCATGACGCCAATCGTGTTCGCTGCCGGATATAAGATGTTTTCGCAGGACGTCAAGGACCGCGCCGTCCTCATTGCCGGCGGCGTGACGATGCTCGCTCCGTCCATCGGCCCGCTTCTTGGAGGGTACGTCGCACAAGCATTGTCTTGGGGTTGGATTTTCTATATCAACGTCCCACTTGGCATCGCAGTTGCGGGCATCGTTGCCGCCACCGTGCGGGCCGACTCGGCAACACCGTCGGCGTGGCGGAACATCGATATCTACTCGTTCCTTGCGCTCAGCTGCGGTCTCGCAGCGCTGCAGATACTGCTCAAAGTCGGGCCCGAGGACCACTGGACAAAGACGCGTACGTATTTTCTACTGTTTGCCACCGGAGTCGCGACTTACGTATTTGTCCGCCGCTGCCTGACTCAGCGGGAACCGCTGTTGGATCTCTCGCCCCTTGGGAACTCATCGTTCTTGGCGGCTTCGGTACTGAACGTCGTGCTCGGTGCCTCGCTGTTCGCCTCGATGTATCTCTCGTCACTGTTTCTTGGATTCGTCCGTTTCCACACGCCGTTCGAAATCGGAAAGATTATGACGGTTGTGGGTGTCGCCCAAATCGCGGCCGCGCCCTTCGCCGCGTCGTTGGATAAAAAACTGCCGTCGCGTGTGCTCGCGGGTGCCGGCTTTACATTATTCGTGCTTGGAGCGTTGAGCAATGCGTTCCTGACGCCAAGGACCGATTTCTCCGGCCTGATACTTCCACAGGTGATTCGAGGCGCAGCACTGCTGTTCTGCATCGTACCGATTACGAGTGTGGCCTTGGACCCGTTGCCGTCCGAGGCGCTTTCAAATGCGAGCAGCCTTTTCAACTTGGTACGAAATATCGGAGGCGCGGTCGGTATCGGCATCGTCGATACGATTATAAATCTCCGGCCTCCGGCGATTGCGACGCATCTGCTTTCCTCCCTGGAACATGGCCGCGCTGCAGTTGCTGCGTTCGTCGGTATCCCGCTCGGTATGTTTGGCGGGAATCCCGCGGACGCTGATCCCAGCGATCTGACCTTCGTCAGGCCGATCATCGAGCGCGCCGCGGCAACAATCGCGTTCAACGAAGCCTGGTTTCTTGTTGCCGCAATCATCGCGCTATCGCTTCTGCTCGTTCCGCTTTTGCAAAGGACGTCCCGTGATGCTTTCGTTTCTTCGTCTACTGATCGCAGTATGTGTTGCCGCAACAATGATGAATGGGGGTTCCGTTCGAGCAAACCCGCGCGCGATCGACGTGCAACACTCTAAGATGACGGTATACGTGTACAAGCAAGGTCCGTTCTCGTTTCTCGCCGACGACCATCAGATAAACGCCCCGATAACGGCGGGCTCGTACGACGACGCGACGCGCGTTGTCGACGTCACAGTGGATGCGACAAAGATGCAGGTGCTCGATCCTAAATCCTCGGCTAGCAGACGCGACCAAGTACAGTCGAATATGGCGAGTTCGGAAGTGCTCGACGTCGCGAGATATCCGACGATCTCGTTTCGCTCGTCGACAATCGACACCGCCGATCCCCAACACTGGGCGGTTACCGGCAATCTTACGCTGCATGGCGAGACGCATCCAATAACGCTGCAAGTCGTCAGGCGGGATGCGACGCACTTCACCGGATCTACGACGATCCGAGAAACGACGTTCGGCATTACGCCGATCAAAGTTGCCGGCGGTACGGTATCGATGAAGGACGACGTCAAAGTCGAATTCGAGGTCGCGCTTAGTCCCTAGTGAGGACATCATACTTTTCTCATTGTTTTCGTGTATTCAAAAGGTACAACGTCACGCTGTCGATTGGAGGCCCATGAATACACCTGCTAAGAAAATCGTGCCCGCACTGTTCACCTTCGCCTTCGCATCAACTCTTGCCGCGTGCGGTGGATACGGCAGCGGAGGTGGATACACGGCTCCAGGAGTTGGAACCGGCCCTACTGCGCCGAGTGGCGTGGGCTCGAACACGATCGGTTTTAGTATGCCGAGTAGCGCAATCGGAACGGTAAATACGCAATTCGGCGTGATAGGCGGGTACACGCAAAGCACGTACTCGCAAGTGATCGCGTTTCCCGTCGGGACAACACTCACGATAAAGAATCTCTCGTCTACCGCGCCGAACACGTTGAACGTACTGAGTACTACCGGTTTTCCGACGAACCCGGTGCTATCCACCACTGCATCGGCGTCGACCGACCTCACTACCGGGTACGCTAGCGGCGTAATCCAGCCCGGCGGCACGGCTACCGTAACGCTTACAACGCCCGGCACATTCTTCGTAGGCTCGGCATTAAACTACATGTCAAACCCCAGCATGCGTGGTGTTATCGAGGTCAGCAATACCGCAACACCAGGTCCGCAAGCGACCCCTCCATCAAGCGGCGGCGGCGGCGGAAATATCGGCGGATACTAGCGCTGATCCGCTGCGTAAGGACCGCGGGAACGGCGTGCTCCTCGCCGTTTCTGCGGTCACATGCCGTATCAAAAAGGATATCCCATGACGGTTCATCGGTCCCTTCGTAAGATTGCTCTGACGTGTTTGATCAGTATTTGTTGCGCATCACTCGCGAGAGCCGACACGCTTCCTCGATTGGAGGCGGACTCCATTGGGGGACAGCACGTTGTTCTTCCTACCGACGCGTCTGGTGAACCACTTGTCCTACTGGTTGCATTCGGCAAGAAGTCCGAAGGCGACGTAAAGTCGTGGTCGCGCAGGTTACTGGCGGATCACGTCGATCAGAAGGCTCACGTTTACGTGGTAGTTGTTGTCGACGGTACCGGATCGATGATGCGACGGCACGTGCGCAAGATCGTCCAAGATGCGGCCGTTGGGCCGGAAGCCGAGATAGAATCGAACGTACTGATTACATTCGACGGCAAACCTTGGAGCGCAGTCGTTCCCGCAGGAAGCAGCACGGCGACCGGAGTTGTCGTGTGCAACGCCAACGGCGACATTATCTATGACAAGCGCGTCACATTTACTGATCGAGATGCAACTGACGTTGAATCGGCGGTGCGATAGCGCGATCCTCGGCTTTGATTCGCCAGGTCAAGAGAACGGCGTTTGCAATGGTGAAGGCCGCAGCAATTGTCCACGCTCCGAACGCTAGCGGAAGGAAGGCGATTTCGAGCGCGACGATCGCATAGTTCGGATGCCGCACAAACCGGTATGGTCCCTTACGTACGAGCGGTGCACCGGGAACAGTGATGACGCGGGTCGTCCAGTTTGGCCCAAGCGACGCGATAACCCAAATGCGCGCGCACTGCAGCAGCGCGAACGCCGCGAGCAGCGACCAGTTCGGCATCGCGGTCGGCGGCACGAAATCGAACATTGCGAGCAGCCACGCCGCGTGGAGTGCGATGAACCACGGATGTTGTTCCCGTGCAATTTCGATACCGCCACGCGCAAGCAATGCATCTGCGTGTTTTCGCGCGACGTGCAGTTCGATGAGCCGCTGCGCGGCTACGAATGCCAGGACGCCGTAGAGCCACATCATGATTCGAGTGAGACGAATGCGGCGGTGAATCCCGGACCCATTGCTGAGAGCACCGCTCGACGCCATGGGCCGTTTGCAAGTGCTCCTTTGCGCAGCGCGCGCTCGAGCACGAAAAGGACCGTGACCGATGACATATTGCCGTACTCCCGTAAAATGGTGCGTGAGTCTTCGAGAGATCCTGGTGCGACGTCGAAGGCGTGTTCGAGTGCATCCAGCACTTTCGTCCCGCCCGGATGCGCAAGGACATGATCGACGTCGGAACGCGCGGTGTTCGTTTCCTCCAGATACCCGTCGAGGACGGCGCGCAACTCGTTTTCCACGAGTGCCGGAATGTCGCGTGAGAAGATCGCCTGCAATCCGTCGGACGCGACGTCCCATCCCATGATGTCGAGTGTGTTTGTAAACGTATATTCGCCGGCGGACACGACGCGCGGTCCGTTGCCCTCGCCGGAAAGGACGGCGGCCGCCGCACCGTCGCCGAAGAGCGCCGTTGCAACGATGTTGCTCTTCGTCATATCGTCGCGACGGAACCAAATTTCGCATAGTTCAACGTCGAGAAAGAGCACGTTCGAACCGGGATGCGCCGATGCCATGGATGCGGCGCGCGCAAGTCCGATCGCGCCGCCGACGCAGCCGAGCCCGAAGATCGGCAGCCGTCGCACGTTGCGGCGAAACGGCAAGCGCTCCATGAGAAGTGCGTCGAGGCTTGGCGTTGCGATTCCCGTGGTAGAGACCGTGACGATGGTGTCGATCTGCTCGGGCTTCATTCCCGCCTGTTCCAACGCGTCGAGTGCAGCGCGCTCGAGCAACGCTACGGCGCTGCTCCGGTAGATCTCGTTGCGTTCCGGCCACCCGTGCTCATCTTCGTACCACTCGATCGGAACGCAAGAATAACGCCGCGAGATCCCCGTGTTTGCGAACACCGGCAAAAGTCGCTGAATGAGCTCAGAGCTGCGGAATTGCGCCCGAACACGCTCGGTAATCTCTGTTTGTTCGAGCACGTACGGTGGAACTGCCACCGCGATCGACGCAATGCGGACGTCTATGACTTCTGTCCTCTAAAAGAAATGTGTTCTAGCTGTTATACGGGCTATTCGTGAAGAAACTCTTAAAGAATAATGACTCGCACGCGAGCGAAGAATCACTTCACGGTCTTTTCATGACGATTGCGTGTCATCCTGAGCGCAGGTGCGAAGCACCGGAGTCGAAGGACCGCCTCGAATCAAATGCTCGTAACGTTCCTTCGACTGCGCTGCGCTCCGCTCAGGATGTCAGCGCCGTCGTAGAATCTGTTAGCCGCGCGCGCAAGAGGCCGCGGGCGGAGTTTCCGACGTACAACGCACTGGCAAGTCGTAGATCGTCGAGTGACAATGGCCGTTCGGCTGCGCGGCGTTGCGCGATCAATTGCTCGCGAAGTATACCGGGCAATGCTCCGGAGGCAACCGGCGGTGTTAGAAGCCTGCCGTCAATTTCCGCAAAAATGTTTGTGCGGCTTCCTTCCGTGATCTCGCCGCGTTCGTTGCGTATGAGTGCATCGAAGCAACCGTGACGCTGCGCTTCATTCCACGCAGCCCGATGCGCCGGCCGCCACGAACTCTTGATCGTCAACCACGGATCGCCGCTGTGCACGCGCTGCGTCGAGACGATGATGTCAACGACAGGTGGTTGATCGGAAAGCTCCTCGACGACGATCCGCATCGCACCATCGAGCGAAAGCCGCAAGCGAATAAAGACTCGGGGCGCCATCGCGGCGGCCACCGCGCTGCGCACCTCATCCCGGTCGTACCGAATCTCCAGCCGTTCCGCCGCTGCATTCAACCGTCGCAGATGCGCCGCGATCACCGCGTCCGACGCATCGCCCGCAAATGTCTCCCAAAGCTCAAACTCGCTGGAAGCACTGTTCAGAAACGCGCTCTTGATCCTAACCTCGTTCCACTCGTCGTCCGCATCTGAATCGCTGACGATCCCGCCGCCCGCGTCGAACCTCCCAATTGAACCGTCAAACTGCGCGGTGCGAATCGCAACGTTCCACCAGCCGCGTTTCTCCGGGGATAGAAATCCGATCGCTCCGCAGTACGCACCACGCGGATGTCCCTCTACGCGCGCAATCATCTCGATCGCCGCGCGTTTCGGCGCGCCGGTTATACTCCCACACGGAAACGTTGCCTCGAAAATCTCGTTCAGCGTCGTGCCGTCTCGAAGCCTACCGTCGACCGTCGACGTCATCGTCGCAAAGGTGGGATAGCATTCGATGGTGCAGAGCGCTGATACCGTAACGTCTTCGCACACGCGATGCAAATCGTTGCGCAATAGATCGACGATCATAATGTGCTCCGCGCGATTCTTTACATCATGAAGCGGCGCGTCGTCATCTGGCGGCGACGTGCCCTTCATCGGCCGCGTCGTCAGATGCTTGCCGTCCAATTGCAAAAACAGCTCGGGCGACCAAGAAAGAACGCATCGCTCGTCATCCTCGACAAATGCCTGGTATCGCGCATACGTCCGCTGCGCTACCGCATACCAGCACGAAAAAGGATCGCCGTCTAGTGCAATGTCGAACGGCACCGTGTAATTTACTTGATACACATCGCCGTCGTAAATCGCTCGTTGTATTTTGGCAATCGCCGAGCGATAGGCATCGCGCGAAACAGTGTGCAGTAACGGCGAGAGCGAAAATGGGCGCGTCTCGAACGAACGACGGCGCACCGGCGCATCAAAGATACCAATCGCCGCACCGCTGCGTTCGTAGGGAATCACGCCCGCAATCCAAAAACCGTCTGCGATCGCCGCTTCAGCCGCGGCGAAGACGCCGCCGAGCCCGTTTGCATCCGTCGCGCGCACGACATTGCGCGGCTCGGTAAACTCGAGCCATCCGTCGCCGTCGGAAAAGCGTACGCTAAATACCATGAAACGTACCGCTCTTTCGCTGCTTACCGCCATCATGCTCTGCAGCCCGTCACCGGCCTCGGCCACGCCCACACTGACTCCCGTCCTTCACGCCACCGACTGGCTCAATGCCCCAGCGCGGCAGAGCGAGCTTACCGGCAAGGTCGTCGTCGTCGACGTTTTTACGGTTGACTGCTTCAATTGTCGCAATGTCGTTCCGACCTTACGCCGGCTCTACGCCGATGATCGCGCCAAAGGCCTGGAAATCGTGGGCATCCACTCGCCCGAAACGCCCGCGGAGAAGCAACGGGCCTATGTCGCGGAGAACCTTCGCGCCCAAGGCATCCGCTGGCCGGTGGCCGTCGACAACGATTTTGCCCTCTGGAACGCGTACGCGGTCGACGCCTGGCCAACGCAATTCTTCTTCGATCGTCACGGTCGCTTACGAAAGGTCATCGTCGGCGATTCCCAAGACGACGCGGTAAAAGCGACGGTGGAGGCCCTGCTCAAAGAAACGTAAGGAATGCATCGAGCCTACATCGGAATCGGATCGAACCTCGGCGACCGCCAGGCAAATATCTTGGCGGCGCTCCAGCGTCTTCGCACGCGAGCGCGGATCGATCGGGTTTCTTCCTTTTATGAGTCGCCGCCGGCCGGGGGCGCCAGCGGGCCCGCATTCCTCAACGTCGCGGCAGAGGTCGGGACCGAACTCGACCGGGCCGCGTTCGAACGATTTCTCCTCGACGTCCAGGTCGCGTTAGGCCGCACGACGACCTCGCGGTTGGAAGCGCGTCCGATCGACATCGACCTGCTGGTCTTTGATGACGACGCCCATCCCGATCTGGCCGCACGGCAGTACAACGCCGTCCCGCTCGCGGAGATCGCGCCGGCGTACGCACATCTCGCGAAGCAGAACGGACGCTCCGGTTTGCGCAAGCGCGAACGCAGCCTGCATTTCGATGCGAATCGTCAAGAAGAAGCGCCGGAAGTCCGGCTCTCGCTCAACCGCGTCGGTGTCTCGAGCGTGCGCCGCATCGTGCACCTCGATATCGACGGCCGCCCGCGCGTCTTCAATGGCGAATTCACCATGGTCGCCGATCTCGCACCCGACAAAGCCGGCGTGCACATGTCACGCTTCGCGGAGATCCTCGAAGAAGCGACGCTCGACGTGCTCTCGTCATCGCCGGGTCCGGCGCGGATCGAACGCTTAGTGGAATCGATTGCGCAGCAAATTGTGAGCAGTCAGCGCGCAATTCGCGCCGACGTGCGCTTGCGCGCGGATTTCGGGCTCGAACGCTGGACGCCGGTGAGCGGCAAACGCGGCGAAGAAACGTATACACTCATCGGCATCGCGCACGCCGACGAATCCGGAACACGTCGTGTCGTGGGCGTCGAGGCCGAAGGCATGACCGCATGTCCTTGCGCGCAGCTCATGGTGCGCGAGCACTCGATGCACGAATTGCTCGAAGCGGGATTTACGGAAGAAGAAGCAACGCGCGCGCTCGATGCGCTACCGGTCGCAACGCACAATCAACGCGGCCGCGGCGCGATTCTCCTGGGTGTCGACGACGCGCATGCCGATGCGATTTGCGCCGAAGATTTAGTCGAGATCGTCGAGAGCTCGATGTCGAGCGAGACCTACGATCTATTGAAGCGGCCCGATGAATTCTTCATCGTCAATAAAGCGCATCACAACCCCAAGTTCGTTGAAGACGTCGTCCGCGGCATTCTTGCGCGCTCCCTCGACATGTATTCCGACCTGAGCGACGATACATTCATCTTCGCAAGCCAGGTCAACTACGAATCGATCCACAAACACGATGCCTTTGCCGAAGCCTTCGGCCTTTTCGGTCAATTCCGCGAAGAATTGCGCTCGGGCAGCTACGTCACGGCAAAGACCGATCTCGCCTCCTGGCTCGGCACCCGCCACAGCACCGTCCTGTCATCCTGAGCGAAGCGCAGCGGAGTCGAAGGATCGCCACGCGCCATTAGCTGAATTCCACACTAGGGACCCCGTACAGAAGCCGCCCTTCACATCTTGCATTGGGAGATCATATGAAGAAGCGCATTCTACTTCGTCCTCTGTTCGCACTGACGGTAATGCTCGTCTCGATCACAACCGCAACGGCGGCAACGCCGCCGCCGGGTGGCGCGAATCAAGCCGCCGGCGTCGAAGGAACGCTCTCCAAGCCCGTCTTCAACGGCTACGTCCGCATCAAACCAATCTATTTCGGAGCTCCACGTTCAACTGACACGTTGCCGACCTGGGGTGCCGATCCGCCGCCGGCCGATAAGCAAGCGTTCATCTTCGTGGGCGTGATCAGTAACGGCCGCAGTCAGCCATACGCCGACGACCCAAGCTTCAAACTCGCTGATGGCGACGGCGTCCTCGCCGATACGCGCGCGATGGGCCCAACCACATTCAACCTGCCTCAGGCAGCGGCATCACGCTTCACCGTCGTTTTCTGGGCCCCAAAAAATTTCACGCCAGACCACATTCTGTTCACGTGCGCTGCCACAACGTGTAAGCCGATTCGCATCCGTTTACACTAATTCTCTATGAAAGCGGTGGAGCGGTCCATGGTGATGTTATTTCGGGAACAGTCGTTGCAGGCGATTCGCGAATAACGAGGACGGGGATGCGCGCCCTTCGCATCACTTCTTCTGTGGCGCTCCCCTCAACATGCGTGATAGACCGCGCCTGCCGTGCGTGCCCATAAGAATGAGGTCAGCGTTGATCTCCTTTGCAACCCGGTTGATCACATCATGGACCGGCTTTCCGCGCACGATCGCTGCCGACGCCGTCGCGCCATATTCCGCAAGCATTGCCAATGCATCGCCCATGACTCCGTGGACGTGCGACTCGTAACGTTCGATAGCGTCATCGACGATAGCGGAAATTGACACCTCGGGTGCGATGTCGCTCGCGACGTCGATGACGTGCAGAACGGTGATGCCGGCACCTTCCGCAAGCGTCGCTGCAGTCATCAACGCCTTTTTCGGCATAAACCCGGCATCAAAGGGAACAAGTATGTTCCTGAACATACGATCTTACCCGGCGGCTTCCACTTCGCTTAAGTTGACGCGGGTGCGGCGTGCCCGCATCAAGAGGATGAGTGGAATTGAGACCAGCGATAAGACCGTCATAACGAACGACGCATCGGCATACGATAAGATCGAGGATTGGCCGTACACGATCTGGGCGAGTTGCGCGAGATTATGCGTTTGAAGAAATGATTCCACGCTTGGCTGCGCTAGCGTCAGATGCCCGGCTAAAACAGTGGAGTGAAACTGGTCGCGTCGATCGATGATCACGTTCAACAGCGCGATGACCACGGAACCGCCGAGTTGCAAGGCCAAGTTGACGAACGCGCCGGCCTTTGCGCCGTCCTCTTGGGACGCCGCACCGAGCACGGCGATTGACAATGGGATGAAGATCAGCGCGGCTCCAATTCCGCTGAACGCCATTGCGAAGGCTAAGTTCCAGAAGCCGGCCTGCAGCGTGGTGTTCGAAGTGAGCATCCAGCCCGAGATAGCCACGAAGATAAAGCCTGCGAACAAGGAAAGGCGCGGCTCGAATCTTGCAGTGAACGCTACAACGAGCGGCGTGCAGAATAAGATGGGAATCGACCTGATCAGGAATAAGAGCCCGCTGAGTGTCGGGGTAAAGCCTAACGAGCTCTGGACAAACTGCGGAATCACGTACGTTGAGCCGAGCAAGATGCCTCCAAAGGCAAATGCGAGCACCACGCCGGCCCAGACGCTACGATTTGTCAGCACGCGCAAATCGACGATCGGACGCGCGGTTAGCATGAGCTCGTAGACCACGAATCCTACGGAAGTGATCGCAAAGACGACCGTCATGAACGCGTTGATCGGATCGGCTAGCCAGTAGTGCAGTTCTCCTTCGGTCAGAACGTATTGCAGCGAACCGAGCGCAAGCGCAAGGAGCAAGACGCCTACGTAGTCGATCGGCAGCGCTTGCGGTTTTCGAGGGTCGCGAAGGAGAAGCAAAAGCACGATGCTCGCAAAGACTCCCGGAACGACGTTGATATCGAAGCACCAATTCCAGGAATAGTTGTCGACCAGATACCCGCCTATTGGCGGACCGAGAGACGGACCCATCACGACTCCGATGGTAAATAAGCCTTGACTCGCAGCAAGCTGCTCGCGCGGAAACGTGTCGCGGAGAATGCTTTGCGCTGTCGCTAACAACCCACCGCCAAAGAGGCCCTGAACGATACGCCAGAACGTGAGCGTCTCAAGCGATGCGGAGGCTCCGCAAGCGACGGAAGCTATCGTGAATCCCGCAATCGACGCCACGAAATAATTCCGGCGGCCGAATCTGTTTTGCAGCCACGGTGTGATGGGGATGACGATAATCGCCGCGATCGTGTAGGCCGTGACGATCCACGTCGCCTCGTCTTGGCCAGCGCCGATATTTCCCTGAATGGTCGGGAGTGCGACGTTGGTGATCGTCCCGTCCAGCGTTTGCATGAGCGTCGCCGCCATCACTGCGGCAACGATGAGCATGCGACGCATTCCATGCTCGACGACATTTTGCTGTTGCGATTCCACGCATGCTAAGACGCCATTCTTTCGGACTATTTTGCACGTGCGTGTAGTAATCGGACGCGGCAGCCGGAGTTGTCTGATCCGGCCCGGCGTTCAGGCGTCATCCGAAGACCGCTTGTTGAATCAGCGGATACACATCGTCGAATTCCGGCAGCGGAAGCTCGTCTTCGGGCGGCAGAAGAACCCGAGACACTCGCAGGGCAATGCACGCTCCGCGAATAGCTAGGGCGAGAGCTTTTGGATCTTTGATTGATGCGAGGCCCGCATCGTTGAGCTGTTGAAAAAATCGCTCCAAATGAACTGCCGGTAGTTCCGCAACTCGAGACGGATCGATCCGTGCTGCGATCGTGCCGGAGTATCCGTGTAAGAGTGCCCGTTGCAACGCTCGGCCGATTTCGATGGATTGCACGAGCGCTTGCAACCAATGGCGCAATTCATCGCTGGCATGTTGCACGTCGCGCGGCGCCGGAAGAGGCCCCGCCGCTCGTATGGCCTCGTCCCCGATTCTCGAGAGTGCTTGCGCTATGGCTTCGCGGGGCGTGTCAAAATGCTGATAAAATGTGCTGCGCGATATACCGGAGCTTCGCGCAATCACGCCGGCCGTAATGTGCTCGGGATCTCTAAATTCCAACAGACGCATCGTTGCGGCAATGATCGCATCGCGGGCGATTCGCTTTCGAGGTTTCGGTACTCCCGCCCGCACTTCGCCATTTTCGACGGCACCGACATACTGCCATCGCGTTTTTCTCTCGTTGGTCTCCGGATCGCGATAGGACTCAACGATGTAGCGATAGTCGCGCCCTTTAATTCGTTTAGTAACCTCGCGTGCCACGGTCGCTACGGCCCTACTAATTCTCGGGATCGCGGAACTGAATCCACCAATGGGTGCCGTCGCAAAACGGCTTATTCTTCGAATGGCCGCACCGGCACAATGCATAGTGCTCACGATTGGCACCCCGATTCATCGGCTCACCTTCGAGCTCGATATTTCCGCGCACGTAATAGCTGGCATTCTCGGCAACGTAAATCTCCGCGTCGCGCGGTTCGCCCGCATACGTCTCTCCGTTGACGGAATATCCCAGCGCACCCGAAGGACATGCGCGAACGATATCGATGACGTTTGCGGGCGTATCTCCGTCAGGCGTCACAAACACATCGCCTTCGTGATGAAATACTGCCGGCAGATGATCGGTGCAATTCCCAAAGTGGCAACAGGTTCCGCGATTGTCGAACACCGTAATGCCGGCTCCCGCGTAAGTATCCAGGCGGTCCGGCGTTCGATTCGGATCCTTCGCGCTGTTGAAGCCGATTCGCGCATGCGTCCCATCACAATACGGTTTGATATTCGATCCGCCGCACCGGCAGAGCGCGAGAATCGGCCGTACGTCGAGGGTCTCGCCCTTTGAGTTCGTAAGCTTGCGCAGATTGTGTACGATGTACGGCCCGTCGATCTCGGGCCGGATCGTCGTGCGCGCGTTGCGCTCCAATGCCTCATCGCGCATTGCCACGGCAAACTGCGGCGGGATAAACGGCGTCAAATGCTCCGCTACCGACTCCAGCGCTGCCGCCGCTTCCGAAACTTCGGACGGTAACGTCGCCTCGTCTGAGAGTCGCGTCAAACGCAGCGAGATGTCATAGAGACGCTCCAAGAAAAAGATCCACGCGGCGCGTTTGTGCGCGAGCAAATGGATGTCGCGCGTGAATCCGAATCCCGGCCCCGCGTGCATCCCCGGATACTCGCCTCCCGCGGCTAACTTTGCAAGGGCCTCGCCGAGCGGCCGCAGTCCCGAGGCCATAATGCGCAGCGTTCCGCGCGCGAGGAGCCGCATCTCGTCTTCCGACTCATCCGCATGCGCGAAGAACCGCGCGAGCATCATCAACATGACGGCATACGAGTTGTTGAACAGGGCCGCGAGTTCCGAAGCCACCGGATCGGTGATGCGGTTCGTCCCCGGCATCTCGGTGATGCCGCGTGTGCTCGGATTCGTGAGCAGCGGCCGCACGGGATTGAACTCACGGCGTTCCGCTTGCGCACGACCGTTGAGAGCTTCGTACTCGCGCCGGATCGTGTCGAACACGCAAAAGTGTGCATCCGGATGCTCCGACGTCGGCGACTCTCCTTGCTCGACGATCATCTCGAGCGCGGCGCACGCCGTCTGCGCGTCGGTGACTTGCACCAACTGCTTTGGGAAATCCAAATACTTGGGCGTTGCTTGGACCGCGGGATCTCCAATAAAGAGCCGCTCCGCGGGGATCTCGTGAAACGCCGACTCGATCTTGTGATAGAATTCGCCGACCGTTTGGAAGTCGATGTCGAACGGCTCGATCGCGTTTTGCGCGCGAATGTACGCATCGCTATCGATCCGTCCCGCTACACGCGTGCGGATCGCATCGTACTCTGCATGCCGCTCGGCGGGCAAAATTCCATCTTCCGGCATCTCATAGCAGAGGAGCCGCTCGATCAGCGATTGCGAGAAAGGCTGCAAATCGATCGGGATGCCGAATGGAAACGTCGTCGCGGGAAGTGGAAAATTCGCGCGCGCAAAATGGGGCGCACCACCGACGGCCGTAATGATGTTCGAGACTTGCCCGAGGTGCAGCATCTCTTCGACGGCAACGCTCGCCAATTTGCGTTTCCAACTGCGAACGGTCGCCAATTCGTCTTCCGTTAATCCACCTTCGCGAATGTCCGTCTTGAGCGAATAGCCGGCATACAGATAGGCGCAGGCGAGATTGTGTTCGAGTTCCGATGCGCGAGTGAGGAGGTAGAGCAGCTCTTCGCGCGTCTGAACAGGGCTGGTAGTCTTCCTTGCTGTGCTTACCATCCGAGCCTCCCGTGTCGCGTCGCGCTCATGAAGCTATTCCAGCCGCGCGAGCAATTTCCGCGCGCGCGCCTGCATCGACGGTGTGCCGCGCGCCGCCATCCGCTCCACGATCGGTAGGATGCGCTTGCGCAACCCCCGGTCGTCCTTCGCAAAATCAACCAACGTCTGGAGCGACTCAACGACGACAATGACGCTCTTCTCATGAAGATAGCGTTCGAGCAGCGCAATGGCCCTGGAACGGTCCTTTGGATCGAGCCGCACGTTCGCGAGCATCTGCGCAACGTGCCAGCGAACCTCGTGCTGTTCGATCGCTCCGACCTCTTCGATCAATCGCTTCCGGTATGGGGCAAGCAGGTCCGGCCGAATCCGCGCGAGCTTTTCCGTTGCATCGGCAGCACGCATTCGCACCACCGGGTCGTCGTGCAGCATTGCCTCGAAGAGCTCACCGAATTTCGCGTTGTCGCGTAAAACCAACGACGCAACTTCCTCTGCGGCGCCCAGCGATCGCCGATCGCCGCCGCTCAACCGTTCCGCGATCATTGCGCGGGATCGTCGCGACGAACGCGCGCCGCAATAACGGGTTCCAACCTGCGATCGGGCACGAGCCACATCAGTGCGACGGCGACGAAAATCACATCGGACACAATCGTGGAAATGAATGCGAAAATGACGGAAGCGAGATAGAGACCAACCGAAAGCCTACCCTTGCGATCGGCTTGCAAAGCGATGGCGAACGGCGTGTCTGCGCCGTTCACGTCCTTCAACGTCCATTCCAAGATCGAGTACGCGAATCCATTCAGCAAAAACACCAGCCCATACAGGGCCGTCGGTCCCACACCGGTCGGATTCTCACCGAGCCACGCAGTCGAAAACGGCACGAGCGAAAGCCAGAATAACAGATGAAGATTCGCCCACATCGCGCGGCCGTCGATGCCGCGCGTCGCGCGCAGCATGTGGTGATGGTTGTTCCAGTAGATACCGATGAAGATGAAACTGAGGGCGTAGACGGCAAACGACGGCCACACGGTGAGCAACGCTTTGAAGCCGGTCGCGTGCGGCGGGCGCAAGTCGAGCACCATGATCGTGATGATGACGGCAATGACGCCGTCACTGAAGGCTTCGAGCCGGTCGCTTTCCATGAAAAACCGAGTTTTCATGGATACCGTCTTGTGATACGCGGGTAGATGTCCCCTATGGAAAAGGGCTGCGATGTTGCAATCGTCGGCGGAGGACCTGCCGGCTTAACGGCGGCGCTCATGCTGGGTCGTGCGCGCCGTTCCGTCGCGTTGATCGACGACGGCCACGAACGAAACCTCTCCGTGCGTGAATCGCACGGTTTCCTCGGTCACGACGGTTGTTCACCCGTCGATCTTCTGACGCAAGCACGCAGCCAGCTGGATCCGTACCGGAGCGTTCAACGCGTCAGCGATCACGTTGATTCAATCGACGGCGAAGTCGAAAACTTCCGGCTGCAGTTGCGTACCGGCGGCACGGTCTCCGCGCGGCGAATCGTCTTCGCAACCGGTGTCTACGATGAACTGCCGGAAATCGACGGCATCGATGCGCTATGGGGTAAGCGCGTCTTCGTGTGCCCATACTGCGACGGCTGGGAGTCTCGAGATCGGCGAATCGCGGTAATCGGGAATACGCGAACCGCACTCGAGCTGGCGCAAGAGCTTTGGAACTGGTCGCACGACCTCATCGTCTGTCCAAACAAACACGTGCCGGTGCCCGATGAACTACGTGCATGGCAATCCGCAGCGAACGTCGAGATCATCGAATCGGAACCGCACATCGTTCGGCAGAATGATGAAAAGGTAATCATCGACTTCTCCGGCCGCCAGCATGTTGAATGCGAGGTCATTTTCGTCTGCGCACCCCTCAAGCAACATTCAAAACTGCCCGAAGTTCTGGGCTGCGAAATAACGGAGCGCGGCACGATCAAGGTCGACGAAGAAGGCCGCACGACGATTCCCGGATGCTTTGCAGCAGGCGACTGCGTCACGAAATATCACCAGATCGCCTTTGCCGCCGCGAGCGGCGCGCGCGCCGCAATCGCGATCAACGAGGAATTCTACACGAGCGACGCTCGAAAGCTTGCATTAGCGCCAACGTAACCTTAGTCCAGTCTCCGCGCGTCCCAAGCCGCTTGCAACAATAACGATGTACGCTGCGGGCTGGATGCATGGGATAAACGACGTCACCGAGTACGGGGGGCGCCGCGCGTTAATCGTCGCAGGCGTCATGGCTGCCGCACTGCTACAGACACTCGACTCGACGATCACGAACGTTGCGCTGCCGAACATCAGCGGTAACCTTGGTCTTAGCCAAGACGAAGGCACGTGGGTCATTACCGCCTACACGATCGCCGCAATCATCGTTATTCCGATTACGGCGTGGTTGCAGAACCGCTTCGGAAGGAAGAACTATTTCGTCGCCTCGATCGCGGGTTTCACGGTGACGTCGATGCTCTGCGGATCGTCGCATTCATCCACGGAACTGATCGCGTGGCGCGCCGTTCAAGGCATGTTCGGCGGCGGCTTGCTCGCCGTCGGTCAGTCGATTCTCCGCGACACGTTTCCGCCGAATCTCCTTGGCGTAAGCCAAGGGATCTTCGCACTCGGTGCGATTATGGGGCCGGCACTCGGTCCACCGATCGGCGGATGGCTCGTCGACAACGCATCTTGGAACTGGTGTTTCTTTATCAACGTCGTGCCCGGCTTCGCTTCGGCGCTGATTCTGTGGAGAATGTTGCGCGACCCGACAGCACCACGGCGCATGCCCGTTGATGCCGTTGGCCTCGCACTCTTAGCGGCGGGTCTGGGCACGATGCAATATACGCTCACCGAAGGCGAGCCGAATTATTGGTTCTCGGACCCCGCGATCCTCACGGCGGCCGTCGTGTGTGTTACTGCGATCGCGATGTTCGTCGCGCGAGAGCTGCGCATCCGTCAACCGATCGTGGACCTCGGAATCTTGCGCAACCCGGCCGTCACTGCGGGATGTTGCCTCGGGCTCGTGCTCGGCGCAATGGTGTTCGGGGCAGCGTACACCGTTCCGCAGTTCACGCAAAACATACTTGGCTTCACGCCGTTTCTGAGCGGATTGTTGATTGCGGTTCGCGCCGTGCCGATTGCGCTCTTTACGTTTCCGATCGTCGCCGTAATGCGAACGGTCGACACGCGCGTGTTGCTGGGATGCGGCTTCGCACTGATGGCCGCCGGCATGTGGTGGCTGGGGCTCGTGACGACCTTCGAGGCATCGTTCTGGACGTTTGCGGTGCCGCTCGCAATCACCGGTCTTGCCGCGGCGCTGCTGTTCGTTCCGCTCTCGACGGCGGTGCTCGGAGCGACGACTCCCGCTGACGGCCCGAAGGCCGCGGCGCTCGTCAATCTCAGTTTGCAAATCGGTGGATCCGTTTCGATCGCGATGCTCGACGTGTTGCTGGATCGACGGCTCGAACTGTATACGACGCGGCTTGATGCGACGCAAAATCTGCATCGCTTACCCGTGCAACAGTTTCTTCATAGCGGAGCTACGCTTAGTCAGGACGCCGCGCTGGTTTTTCAGCAGGCCGCTTCGCTTGCATACGCCGATCTCGATTACGTCATGGCGATCGCGTGCGTGGTCGGCGCGCCGCTGATTCTGTTGCTGCGCAGACAGCGCACTGCAGCCAAGCAGCACGCAGCCTCAGCCGTGGAGCATCTAGCGGCGTAAGACGGCGTTACTTCACGTACGGAATGTTTGAAGGTGTGATGATGCGTGCGATGTCGCGAAAAATGGCATTCGCGACGCCGGGAAACGGGTCGTCTCGCTGCAGGGTCACCCACGCTACAATGGTCGTATCCTTCGACGGAAGATAGTAGTTTGCGGTATTGTATCCGGGAAGACCCCCGGTATATCCGTACCACCCCGCACTGCAACCGGCACCAAGACCGAACGACAGATTCCCGATCCCCGTGGGAATGCAATCCAGCCGCGCGCGTTGCGTAGCGGGGCTGTTGGTTTTTCCGGTCACCCATAGCTTCGTCCAACGCGTCATATCGCGCATGTCCGAGATCATTTCGCCGGCCGACCCCATGAGCGATACCGGAATCGTGCCGCTCACGTCTTCCCACCGCCTGTTTCGATCGAGGCCGTACCCGTGCGCCCAAGGATCGGGCATTGCTTGCGTGGCCGGGTAACTCGTTTGCGCTAAGTGGTACGGAAGGAGCAAGCGCGTGCGAATCTCGTCGCCGACGGAATGCTTCGTCACTGCTTCAATGATGAGCCCCAGAATCAAATAGTTGGTATTGCTGTAATTGTACCTCTTACCGGGAGGAAAATACGGCTTCTGCTTCACGGCCCAACGTACAAGTTCGCGCGCCGTGAACGTTCTCGTTGGTGACGGATGGACATTGAGCTCGGGCGTTTCAAACACTTCGAAAAGACCGCTGCGCATTTGGCACACTTCACGCACGGTAATATTTCGCGCATTGGGAATCGTAACGCCGAGATCGAAGCGGCTGAGCGGATCGTCGAGGCGCAGTTTCCCCTCATCGATCAACTGAAGAAGAACGCTGATTACGAACGTCTTCGTGTTGCTTCCGATCCGAAAATGGTCGTCGCTACTTAGCGGCGTTCGCTTCGCTAGATCCGCATAGCCGAACGCCCGAACGTAGGCGCGCTTGCGATCCCATACGCCGACCAAAACCGCGGGCACCGGCGTGAGGCCGCCGTACCGCTCACGTTCTTTTTCCACGGCCGCGGCAATCGCGCGTTGCACCGGCGCCGCAAACGGTTCAGCCGCTACGGCAACTCGCGGGTATGAAAAAAGCGTGAGCGCACAACAGAGAGTGAAGCCAGCGAAAGAGCGAAGAACCTTGTGCATGATGGCCTCGAAATTCATAGTGATTCTGGTAGTCGTGTTCGTCGCGCTCACCACGATGTCTCGTCCGGATACGGAACTCACGGTGAAGCAGATTCTCGCGCATATGTCGGCAAACACGGCTGGTCTGTCGTCGTACCAAGTACCTATGCATATCGTAGCGCACGTGAGAAAGGGGCCGATTTCCGTTCCCGTCACGATGGACGGTGACCGCTACTTCAAAGCACCCGACCGCATCGCACTAAAAGTTCGAAGCGGCATACCGGAGGTCGCAAAAGCGTTTTCGAACACGTACGCGTCTCTTGGATCGCCGGCGACCTGGCCCTATACATACAATATAACATCACAAGCGGTCGCAGACGTTGAGGGGCATCAGGCCTATGCATTAACCGCGGTGTACAAACGTCCATCCAATGTCGACCACATCGTTCTTGACGTCGATGCCACGACTTTCGACCCTATTCGCGCCGAATGGTTCTACCACAACGGCGCGACGGTCGTCATGCACATGCAAATGGACGTCGTCGGTGGAAAGTATCGCTTGCCGCAACATGAAGAAGTCGAGGCAACGTTCCCCGCATATCGCGGCAGCGCCGACGTGACGTTCGGACAATACGCGCTCAACGTCCCGATCGACGATTCCGTCTTCGGCGGTTCAGCGCAGCACTAGCGCCTGCTGCTCGCGATTCCGTTCGTAGATTGAGAGTTGCGCGAACGCCGCGTTGAGCAACGGCAGCTTGAGACCTGCCGCTTCACCGCGCGCGCACATATCGCCAAGTATCGCATCGGCCTCCAGCGGCGCACCCTTTTGCAGATCGCGATACATCGACGATGTCAGGTTCGAGCCGGCTTGCGTCATCGTGCCCTTCGTTCGTTCGTAAGCCTCCGTTCGCGGCGCGTTCCCGTAGGCTGAAGCGACGGACGCGCATTCGTCGAGCACCGCAAGAATCAGTTCCGGTCCGCGCGGCGCGGCGAGAATCTGGCCCGTCGAGCCGCGCAGCAAACTCGTCGCCGCGCCGAGCGCCGCAATGAAGAACCATTTTTCCCACATCTCGTGCACGATGTTTGTAGACGCGCGCGCGGTAAATCCGGCGCCTTGCATCATTCGATCGATGGCGCTCAGGCGCGCAGACATCGATCCGTCCAGCTCGCCGTAGACCAGTTCCTGGAAGTCTTGTAATTGCACGATGCGACCTTGCTCGTCGAGTGTCGTTGCGACGATAGACAGACCCCCAAGAACCCGCGAGGCGCCGAACGCAGAGGCGAGCACGTCAATATGATGCATGCCGTTGAGCACCGGAAGCACGACGCTCCGATCGCCCATTGCCGCGCCAATGTCGCGGACAGCTTTATCGAGCGCGTAGGTTTTCACGGCGAGAAGTATCACATCGTACGCAGCGTCGATTTGTTCGACGGTAACGGTCTTCGGCGTAATTGTCACGTCGCCGTGCGGACTTACTATCTCGAGTCCGCGTTCGCGCAATGCCCGCGCGCGTTGCTCGCGCACGAGAAACGTCACGTCTCGACCGGCTTGCGCAAGCCGCGCACCAAAATATCCGCCGACGGCGCCTGCGCCGGCCACCAACAACCGTAATTCACTCATGCGGCGATTATACAGGCTCCCGCCTATCTCGCGATCAGCTGTTGGCCGCCGTCGATGTCATACGTTCCGCCGGTGAGAGTCTCGTTACTCATGATGTGCACTGCGAGCGCCGCGACATCGGCGGGCATGACGACGCGGCCGATCGGCAACCGTTCGCGCAATTCCTCGCGCCGCTCGTCGAGATGATCGCCCAGAAGCGATGCGGACAAGGGCGTGTCTACGAATCCGGGTGCGATGATGTTCACGCGCGTCGGTGCAAGCTCGATCGCAAGGTTTGCTACGAGTGCAGGCAGTGCGGCCGTGAGCGTCGTTACGAGCGTCAGGCCAACCCCGGGACGCCGTCCGCCGGTGCCTCCGACAAACAGTAGCGACCCGCGCGGACGAATCTTTCCACGCGTAAAGAGCGCAGTCCCGAGCGTTACCGACAGGCGTTTGTCGAATACTTGCCGGGCTTCGTTGAGGTCCATCTCCGACAGCGGCACATAGGCGGGACCGCCCGCCGTAAGCATCACATGATCGATCGAACCCGGAAGCTGCGCAAAGAACTTCTCGAGCTGCTCGAGATCGTTTGCATCGAAGGCTGCAATGTCACGCGCCTCCAGCTCACGCGCCGCACGTTCCAACGGCTCCGGACTGCGCGCGGTTAACACGACTTCTGCACCGGAAGCCCGTGCTTGCCGAGCGGTCTCGAGCCCGATTCCCGAACTGCCACCAATGACAACTACCGTTTGCCCAAGTAATTCTGCTCCCGCACGAGCGAGTGAAGGGTTGGTTGCCATGGTTAGTCCCTCCAGATGGGATTGCACATCCGGGACCGCATCGTGTGGCGTTCAAGGTGTATGCGCATCGTCGACTTCGTGCTGATTGCAGCCGTTCTCGCGTTCGTTGTACTAGCGACGCTCGAATTTTCGCGCAGTGTATCAGGTGCCGAACGCGGCCTGCTATTGTTCGAAAAAACTTGCCCCATTTATAACACTAATGCGGGGCACCCGCCACCCCGAAAGCCGATTTCTTCGTAACGCGTCACATTTGCGAGGCTGCCGCTGTCCTATCGTCATGAACATCATCGTCCTCGGCGCAACGGGTGGGACAGGAATCGAAATTGTCGAGCGCGCGCTCGAGCGCGGCCACTCCGTTACCGCTTTCGTCCGTTCGCCGGACGCGCTCGCAAAGTTCGATTCGAAGATTCGACTGCTCGAAGGAAACCCGATCGACGTACGTGATCTTGCGCGCGTCATTCCTGGACACGACGCAGTTCTCTCGGCGCTCGGACCGCGAGATCCGAAACGTCACGAAGCGTTGGTCGCTCCGTTCGCGCGTTCGCTTACATCGGCAATGGCGCAATGCGGCTGCGACCGATTGATTATTTTGTCCGTCGCATTTCTTTTCAAGAATGCGATTCTTCCGCCCGCGTACCCGGCAGGCCAACTGCTCTTCAAACACCATGTCGAGGACTGCGCCGAAATGGAAAACGTCGTGCGCGCGAGCGACCTCGATTGGACGATCGTGCGGCCGCCCCAGTTAACGAATAAACCGCGCGCGGATCACTATCGCGTGACTGCGGGAAAATTGCCGTTCCTGGGCTTTACCGCATCTCGTGCCGCCGTCGCCGATCTCATGATCCGGTCGACGGAAGAACACGGATATTCGCGTCAAATCGTCGGAATTGCCGGCTAGCACGGACACGTGCAACCGAGCGCGCAGTGGCGGCGTTGAGGTGGGTAATGGTATGCTTGGGTATTCCCCATGGATCGCCTTGAACGCCGTATCGGCCGGTACTACGCAATTGCGATAGCAGTAGCGCTCATTGCGGTAACTCTGCTTCTGGCGCTCCTCCTGTATGCTAAAGAAATCCGCCAAGTAGATACGACAGCCGGTGACGTGCTTCGCGTGTACGCCGCGCGCGTTCAATTCATCGGACCGATCACGACGACACGACAGGTTGCGCAACTGATCGAGGGCACGTCGTATCCCGGATGGACGCTGACTATCGCGGGCGACCGCACTCGCTACGTCGTACGCTGGCCGTCACGGCAGATCATGTCCGAACCAAGAACGGCTCAACCGACGGCACCGTTTCCCTGGAACGTGCTCAGCGGCGTAGGTCTCGTCGCGGGCGCGCAGGCGCCGAAAGTTATCGTCAATGGTACGGAACTCGCGCTCTTACCCTTTAGCACGCTCGGATCCATTGCCGCGCAAGTCTTCGGCGCCGCGCTGATAATAATTATTGTCGACGTGATCGTTGCAATCAGTGCCGGGCGAATCTTGGCGCGGCGTGCGATTGCGCCGTTACGTTCGCTTCACGAGGCGCTCTCGCAGATGGCGGAAACGGGAGCGCCCGCCAGTCATTCTGTAGTGCATGGTCTAAACGATCCGGGCGGTTTGATAACTACGTACAATCGTGCTACAGAAGCCCTCAAGACGGCGCACGCAGAGCGGGATGCTGCTGAAGCTCGAACGCATCAATTCATCGCCGATGCCGGCCATCAGCTTCGCACGCCGCTCACAGTTATCAATGGATTCGTCGGCATTCTGCTCTCCGGACGTCTGCGGAACGCCGACGACGCGCCGAAGATTCTGCAAAAGATGAGCATGCAAATCGCCGTCATGCGAAAGTTGGTGGAGCGTCTGATGGTCCTTGAGGGCTGGCAGTCCGTCGAAGCGCCCGCGGATGAACTAACCGATATCGGTGAATTCGTGACATGCGTGGTCGATCCGATCGCCGCATCGAATCCGCAAATGCAGGTGCGCATCAATGCGGCACCGGGCATAATGGCCCGCGTCGATCGAAGCGAACTGAATTACGCGGTGAGCAACCTGGTTTCGAATGCGATCAAATATGCACCCGACGGACACATCGATGTCGACGTAACGGCCGATGCGCAAACGGTATCCATATCGGTTGCGGATGAGGGCGACGGAATACCGGCGGACCACCTACCCCATATCTTCGAGCGGTTTTACCGCGGCAACCGCCGCGATGTTCCCGGATCCGGCCTTGGACTAGCGATTGCGAAACTCGCCGTCGAACGCGCGGGCGGAACGCTGAGCGCGAAGAATCGCGCGGAAAAGGGCGCGCTGTTCACGATCGCTCTGCCGCGCGCCGGTGCGTTAGCTGATCGACCGACAGAACGTCGAATCGACGAAACAGCAGCAGCAAAAAGATGATGATCGGATAGACGATCTGCTGACTCAGAACGTTCCAATCCTGGCGAATCGTCGTACCGAAGATCAGTACTAAGATCAGTAGTGCATTGAGCAGAAGCGCGTAGCGGGTGCATAGCCCGACCAAGATGAGCGCGCCCGCCGCGGTTTCAACGAATGGTATCGTGTACACCATTGGAACGACGAGCGCCCGCGGAAGAACGGTGTGCGCGAACTCATTGATCGTCGGCAGCGCAAAACGATCGAGGCCGGCGATAAAGCGCGAGAGGCCGTGCATCAAGATATCGAGCCCGAGGGCGAGCCGCAGCACCGTGTACCCGAGCACGGCATCGGTATTCTTGATCATCGAGGAAAGAAAAGCGCGAGCGTCACGCCGGGCAGCCTTGGTCGATCCACAGCTCGAACTTAGCGCACATCTCTTTGGTCCAGGTCCGGTTCTGCGCCGGAGGCGGCATTATGCCCGAACTCACTACCGAAAGGATGTTCGCTGCGTCTTTCGCGACGCTATCGCGTAGAGTCAAATCCAGGCCGAACGCTCGCATATGCTCGACGTCAATCTCGGTAAACATGGGACGGATGTCGGCTGCGAAGCTGAGACCTTTGGTAGTGTCCATGGTGTCACCTCGGGATTGAAAAGTGTAGCATGCGTAGTGTGAGCATGCAAAACGAGCAGCATATTGTCGCCGTCCTCAGATTCAAGGTAACGGCGGAAAACTTCTCGCACATCGCCGCTGTAGCCGGTACGGCACTCCGGGAAGGCTCATCGGCCCTGCCCGGGTTTATCGAAGGCATTCTACTTACGAACGAGGCCAGATCACGCATCCTCATCCACTCCGAATGGATATCGCGCCATAACTGGGCGGAGGCTCAGTGGGACGATCAGATCGCGCGCGCAGTAGCGGAGATGTTTGAAGACACTGCCTCTTACGATCTCGAGTTCTACTTTCCGCTGTTGAAAGTGACGCCCGCCTCGCAGTAGGCGCAACCGCTTTGCGGTTGATGAGTTTTAGTAGTGTACCATCGCTAAGAGGTGCAGTGCGTGTGAGGATTCGGAACCGTTACGTAGGCGTAATTGCCGTCGTCGTGCTGTGGGCGTTCGTGTCGTTAGCACATAACGCCGCGGCGTCGAGCAACGTCTCGGCGCCTGCCGGCGCTACGGTCGTGCGCGAAGTCCAGGCGGGTGGCGCGCAGGTGTATGAATGTCGCTCGAGTACGGGCGGCGCGTATGGCTGGGCGCTCGTAGGACCGAAGGCAGTGTTGATAGGCGACGACGGAACGTCGTTTGGCACGCATAGTGCCGGGCCGACATGGACCGCCGCTGATGGCAGTTCGATTACGGCTGATGGAACGCATCCGCTAGAGAAGGCCGATCGGCCGCAAGGCGTACCGGCGCTTCTTTTGAAAGTGACGTCAACGCGCGGTACGGGAATTCTCAGCGACGTTCGCCTCGTTCGACGCTGGGATACCGAAGGCGGTTTGCCGCCGACTGATGGTTGTGACGCGCAACATCTTCACGCTACCGCAGCCAGTCACTACAGCGCCGTGTACACGTTCTATCGTTAGCTTTTCCTCTTAACTCGAAATGAGTACGGAGGCGATGAGCATGAGCAGTGCCCAGTAGAACACTGTGAGGAGCGTGCTCGCTACGTCGGGGTTCACGTGAAAGTTAGGAAAGTGCATCATTGAACGGTAATTGACGAACGCGCTTGCCGGTCAGGGCGAAGATCGCGTTTCCTATGGCTGGTGCGATCGTCGGGGTGCAGATCTCGCCGATGCCCGTGGGTGAGGCGGTGCTCGGCACGATATGTACCTCGATCGGCGGCGTTTGCGCCATCCGAAGCACCGTGTAATCGTTGAAGTTCTTTTGCTCGACGGCGCCGTTCCTGATCGTGATTTTCCCGGTCAGTGCGGCCGAGAGGCCGAAGTTCGTCGCGCCCTGTGCTTGCTGCACGACGATATCGGGATTGACGACGGTGCCGCAATCAACGACGGCCACGACGCGATGAATCGTAGGCACGTTGCCGTCCATCGAAACATCCACAACCATCGCCCCATAGCTGCCCTCCCAGATGCAAATCGCGACTCCTTGGGCAATTCCGGGACGCTTGTGTCCCCAATTCGCACGTTGCGCGGCGATGCGCAGCGCATTCGTCGCCCGCGGATTATCTTCTAACATCGCCAATCGAAATTCGAGCGGATCTTTCCTCGCAGCATGCGCAAGCTCGTCGATAAAACTCTCGGTCACGAATCCATTCCAGTTCGCGTCCGGTGCGCGCCATGAGCCGCACGGAACGCCGTACTGATAATTGATGTAACTTGCGCGGAAGTTCGGAACGGCGTACGGAGCATCTTTGACTTCAGCCATCGCAAGCGGATCGACACCAGCGGTCATAGTGCTCGGATTCCAAGTCCGAATCCACGAACCCGAGACGACTAAATGCGAGAGTGCCGCGACTTTCCCACCGGCGACGACACCGCGAACGGCATTTACGCTCAGCGGACGATAGTGATCGTGACGAATGTCATCGGGGCGATCCCACACGACTTTCACCGGTCCGCCGACGGCCTTCGACACCTCTACAGCTTCGCCGACGTAGTCGTCGTCGAGGCGCCGGCCGAATCCGCCGCCGATGTACGTCGTGTGAACGATGCACTTCTCCGGGGGCAGTCCGCTCTTACGCGCTGCAATGTCGCGAGACCGAAGCGGCACCTGATTCGGCGACCATACCTCACATCGGTCGGAACGCACGTCCGCGGTTGTGTTTTGAGGCTCCATCGTCGCGTGCGCGAGGAACGGCCCGCGATAGACTGCTTCTACCACCGTTCCTCGCGCGCTATCTACGTCGCCGCGCGAAACGCCGACGCGTTCGCCTTCGCGCGATCGAACGAGCTGTTCCGCAGTTGCAAAGATCGATTCCGTGCTCAGTGTCGCGTTCGGGCCTTCATCCCAAACGATCTGCAGAGCGTTCTTGCCCTGAAACGCAGCCCATGTGTTTCGAGCAACAACCGCGACGCCGCTCGAGACCTGCACGACGTTCACCACACCCGGCACGGTCTTTGCCTGCGTCGCGTCAAATGACTTTACCGTACCACCGTACACGGGCGAACGCGCAATTGCCGCGTACAGCATCCCAGGAACACGCACGTCCATCCCATAGATGATGCTCCCGTTCACTTTTCCGGGAATATCAACGCGGCCGTTCTGTTTCCCGATGAGCGTAAACTGATCTGCTGTTTTGAGCTTAGCGGTTTGCGGGACGGGAATCGTTGCGGCAAGCGTCGCCAGTTCGCCGTACGTCGCACTGCGGTTGGATGCCGGGTGATACACGGTGCCTTCGCGCGCAACGCACGTTGCCGGCTCGACCGTCCATTGCTTTCCGGCAGCGGCGATCAGCATCGCGCGCGCCTTTGCGCCGGCCTCGCGAAGGGGCATCCATCCGTCACGGATGCTCGTGCTTCCACCCGTGACCATGTCGTTGTCACCGGGATATAAGTATTGCTCTTCGGGCGGTGCGAAGTCGGTGCGAATTTGGGCCATTGACGCATCGAGCTCGTCCGCAAGAATCGTCGACAGTCCCGTTACGACACCTTGTCCCATCTCCGATTTGTTCAGCGTGAACGTGATCGTGTTGTCGGGGGCGATTCTAATCCAAACGTTGGGCGCAAAAGCCTCTGGATTTTTGTTCGCTCTCGGCGCGCAGCCCGGCACATATAGCGCAAGACCTAGGCCCGCACCGAGCATGCTCGTCACGTAAATGAAGTCGCCGCGTTTCATTTCTCTGCGACGCGGTGAATCGCGCTGCGGATGCGATTGTACGTGCCGCAGCGGCAGATGTTCGTCATTGCTGAATCGATATCGGCATCCGTCGGGTGCGGATTTCGGTCGAGCAGCGAGGCGGCGGCCATGATTTGTCCCGACTGACAGTATCCGCACTGCGGTACTTGCTCGTCGATCCACGCTTGCTGCACCGGATGCGGGTCGTTCGTCGACAAACTCTCGATGGTGTGCACCTTTTTGCCTGCGGCGGCCGACACGGGAAGGACGCACGTGCGCTGCGCAACACCGTCGATATGCATCGTGCAGCATCCACACTCGCCGATACCGCATCCAAACTTTGTGCCCGTGAGGTTTAGCACGTCGCGCACGACCCACAAAAGCGGCATCTCTTCCGGCACGTCGAGCTCGTGCTGTGTTCCATTGACGTTGATCGTAACCACACCTCAGCTATAGCTCGCGCCGCTTAACTGCATCTTGGCGGTCTCCCAGGTTCGCGTGTTGCAGAAGGCGCACGCTCGTTTGCTGGACGCCTCGAACGAAGCTGGGCTACGATAGATGATGAGTGTCCAACATTTAAACCGTCATCACGCTCGTATTCTCGAAGAGATCTTCGAGCATCACGGACGCAACATTGAGTGGCCGGACGTCGTAAATCTCGTCCAACACCTCGGCAGCGCATTGCAACGACACGACGGCAAGTATGAGTTCCAAATCGGCGAAACGCGCGAAGTGTTCGCGAAACCGCATGGCAAGGACGTCACCATTGAAGAACTCGTCGACCTGCGCCGCTTCTTCTCGCAAGCTGGAATCGACCCAAAGAACGTAACGGCGCGTTCACACGCTGCGGTGTTTCCCAACGTCGTCGTGTTGCTCGATCATCTCCACGCGCGTTTCTTCCAACCGCTGCCGAATGACGATCATCTTCACGAAACCGGCCGCCTTGAAGCAACCGACACGCAAGATCTACGGCGCCAGCTCAAGGAAGGCCACCTGGAGGGCGAACGTGCGGAAGAAGCCCTCGACTTCTACGGACGGATCGCGCAACGCCTCAAAGGCGCCGCGTCGATCATGCTCATCGGAGACGCGTCCGGCAAGAGCAGCGGCATGGCCGACTTCATGGAGTTTCTCAAAGAGCGGGACAAAGAAATTGCGGATCGCATCGTTGCAACTTCCGGCGCCGATCTCTCAAGCGTCACCCTCCCCGAAATCGAACGCCTCGCGAGCCGGCCCATCCCACCCGGGTCACCCTGACGATACTATTCTTTCTCTTAGCAACTATACTTGCTTTTTACAACCGAGCTTGCTATGCTGAGCTCACGGCGGGCCCTTCGAGCGAGCCGGCTGTGATGGAGAAAGAAAATGAGCACCAACGTACACACCATTTCGCTGGCGCGCAGTCCCGCGAGATGGGGCGGGCGGAAGCGGCTTCATGGTTTTATTCATGAGCGCACCGCCGCCGCAAGCCGGACTTGCGGGGACGTGCTGCTCTTATCGAACCGCTATGTAACGCTCGCGCTAACGCTGCTCGGCGCCGTGCTGGCGCTGTGGCTGGTCCTGGCCTATAGCAATCGCGACAATCTCGCCCCAATTTTCAAAAAGTAAAAGACGAAGGAGCAACCTCATGCCACTCAATCCATGCCTCTACTTTACCGGCGATGCAGAAGAAGCGCTCCAACACTACGCCGCGGCGCTTGGCGGCGAAATAACGATCGCGCGTTACGAGGACGCGCCGCCGATGCCCGAGGCGCCGGAGCCTGAATGGAAACGTAAGGTGATGTACGGATCCGTTCATTCGCCGCTTGGCGTCGTCGCGTGCATGGATGCACCGCCCGGACGAGCCGGCAAACCGGGAAACAATTTCTCGATTTCGGTTCAGACGGATAGCGAATCACAAGCCGAAGCGATCTTCGCCAAACTCTCAGAGGGCGGAGAAGTGACTATGCCGCTCTCCCCGACGTTTTTCGCCAAGAAATTCGGCATGGTGAACGACAAATTCGATGTAACGTGGATGATCGGATACAACGTCGCGCAGGCGTGACAAAAGTGAATATCGCTAACGCCGCAAGAGTGAGTAAACGTCCCATCGCTCATTGACAACATGTATGCTCGTGCGGTACCCGGGATAGTGGAGGCCCGGCACATGCGATGCATTCATCTCTGTCTGTGTCTGACGCTCGTTGCTGTTGCGGCGGGATTGTATGGTTGCGGCGGCGGCGGATCCAGCGCGACGATCCCCACGTCGAATGCACTGGCATCGGATAAGCCCTCGCCGGTTCCCGGCACATCATCGGTTCCGACGGGCGTACCCTCCTCGCCCGTTCCACCGACGAGCGTTCCAACGATCAGCGCTCCGCCGTCAACCACGCCGGCCGTAGCTAGCTCGAATCACTTTCCAACTATGGCCTTCGATGAGTACACCGGGCGTGGTGATGCCGGCACCGCGACCGAAGCGCGAACGTACCTGACCTACGCGCTCGGTGGCTTAGACAATATGAAAGCCGTCAACGACTGCGGCGGTTCGAACGCCTGTTACTCGGCGTTTTATTTTGACCCGAATTTCGTCTATCCGTTGGATGCATGTCAACCGGAGTATGTCACCAATCTGCTCGAGAGCGCTGATGAGACGTGGTTCATACACCGAGCGGGATACACGGACTCTGCACACCGTCTTATCGGCTATCGCAAGATGGCGTGCAATGGAGTCGTCGCGCCGCGAGCGGTTCTCGCAGTGAACCATTTCAATCCCGCCGTGCGCGCGTACATTGAGTCATATCTCCGCGCACACGCCGACAACTGGGATTACATCTTCATGGACGAAACGAGTTCAACCGTCATGACGCAGTTCTACGGTCCGGGCGGCGGCATGTGCCAAGATAATCCGAATTTCCATCTTTGTTCAACGTCACAAGAGTACCCCAATGACGCGGCCGTCGTTCAAGCGCACGACACGCTGTTTTCGATGTTGACGCACAGCAACGGTGCGCCGATGAAGATGTTCTTCAACGGCATCAACTACGGACAAGCAACGGATATCACGATGATCAAAGGCAGCCCAAACATCGTTGGCGGAGTCTGTGAAGACTGCGTCGACAGCCTCGGAAATCCACGTCCAAAAAACTATGCGCCGGTGCTCGACACGATGGCCAAGATCGCTGCGATACCGAACGCTTCGTTTGTTGAACTCGACGTCGGAAACGCGCCCTCCGGCAGTGCGGCAGAAATTACGGCACGAACGATCGCCGCGGCAATGGCGTGGCTCGGCTATCTTCCGGGCCATTTAATCGCGTTCCC
Organism: uncultured bacterium; assembly: GCA_964648945.1. Classification (GTDB taxonomy): domain Bacteria; phylum Vulcanimicrobiota; class Vulcanimicrobiia; order Vulcanimicrobiales; family Vulcanimicrobiaceae; genus JAMXLG01. The sequence continues at coordinate 68,341 of CAZYLU010000011.1, forward strand.
CGATTTGGAATACAACAGTAAAGGCCTTGCCGTTTGGCCCGAGTACGATATCGTACCGTCTCAGCCGCTCGAAAGCATGAACACCTCGCATACCGATCTCGAAGTCGCCGGTAACGTGTACGCTCGCGAGTTTGCTTCGTGCTCTAATCTCGGCACACCGATCGGCCAATGTGCGGCAATCGTCAATGCCAACGCGACGGCGTCCGTGACGGTGTCGCCATCGTGGTTGAGACAAACATACGGTCACGTCATTACGCTCACCGGCGGAGACATATCCTCCGGTGGCAAGGTGCTGCTCAATGCAACGCCGTTCAACCCGTCAACGACAACGATCGCGCCGGGAGGCGCCGTTCTCCTCGCCCGTTAGGAAGATATGTTAACGGTCCGTGCTTAGGGTTCGTGCGACTGTCTGCAAGAATTTTGCGGGACCTTCACGATGAAGAGCTGTTCCGCTGGTAAGGGCGCCATCTATAATGACCGCCATTTGTAAGGCAAACCGGTCGGGATCGCGCAGCTTCATTGCGCGAGCAAGTTCTCGCAAGCGCCGGCGCAGCTCAGCTTTGTGCGCAACGGCGACTTTGCGAGCGGGATGATTCTCGTCCGCATATTCTGCGGAAACGTTGATTTGCGGGCAGCCTCGATAACCCGGACGCGCGATGCGGTCGCCGATCCATTTGAGTTGCGCAGCCAATTCTCGTTGCGCATTATCCTTGTTCGCTTCGGAAATCCGGTCCCAATGTGCCCAAAAATCCTGATCCTCTGCGCGCAGAAATGCTTCGATCAGGTCGTCCTTTGTGCGGAAGTACCGGTAGAGGCTCGTCTTGGCAACGCCGGATCGCTGGACGATTAAGTCGACGCCGATCGCGCGAGTGCCTTCGCGGTAGAAGAGTTCGGTTGCGGTCTTGAGTATTCGCTCTCGAACGTTGCCGCTGGAATCGATCGCCTTGGCCGGAGTCATGCCTCCCATTTTAACCCAAAGGCTTGACACGCGCTACAGGTCTGTAGCATAACAACAGACAGGTCTGTAGCGTCGCTTGGGAGTGCACGATGAGAAGCTTTAATCCCGCCGTGGCCGTTGTTGGCGCCACCGGTCACACCGCTCGGTTTGTGCTCGACGAATTGCAGCGGCGCGACATCCGCGCGGTAGCCGTTGCGCGTGATGCAAGCAAAGTCGAATTCTATGCGTCAAGGTATCGTCAAAGCGACCCGCGCATCGTTGATCTCGATGATGCGCGATCGCTCGATCGCGCGCTTGCCGATACCGACGCTGTGATTAACTGCGCAGGACCGTTTCTCGACACCGCGGTTGCGGTCGTAGAGGCGGCGTTACGAGCGCAGATTCCATATCTCGACGTCACTGCGGAGCAGCCTGTGGTAGCGTCGCTTCAAACGCGCGACATTGATGCGCGCAAAGCCGGCGTGGTGATCGTTCCTGCGGCCGCCTTTTATGGCGGGCTTGCGGATCTGCTAGCGACGGCGGTCCTTCCGGGAACAAACTCCGTGGACGAAATTCGCGTCGCTGTCGCGCTCGATAGCTGGCATCCCACGAACGGGACGCGGCTCACCGGCCGCCGCAATACGGCGCGCAGGCACATCGTGCGCGATGGCGAGCTTTCCCCGCTCGACGATCCCCAGCCCGCGGCATCGTGGACGTTCCCGGCGCCCTTCGGCGAACAGGACGTGGTGATGCTTCCGTTCAGCGAAACGCTCACGATATCGCGGCATATCAAAGCGCAGACGATCGAATCATGGATCAATACGAAAGCGTTGCAAGATGTACGCGACGCAACAACGCCTGCGCCTACTGCCAGTGACGAGAAGGGCCGCTCGGCTCAAACATTCGTCATGGACGTGACCGTGCGCACCGGCGAACATCAGATCCGCGCGAGCGCATCCGGCAAAGACATCTACGCGGTCAGCGCACCGATCATAGTTGAAGCCGTGCAGCGGTTACTCGCCGGCGAAGGCATCGGAATGGCCGGGGTTCGGTCACTCGGCGAGATCTTCGATGCGCGTGCCTTCCTCGATGCGCTCGCGGCCGATGACCATCTTCGCCTGCAATTCAGCGAATCTGCGCCCGTTCTATGACCGTGGCAGTTCCTTCGCGTAGTTCGATGACTTCGAAACGCGACGCGTGCGGCACGAAGAGGTCGTTGATGCCGGCGTGCGGCGTCGTCGTTCCCAACACGGTCGTTCCTGTTGCACCAACGCCGTCGACCGTGTATGCATGCGCGCCTTCGACCACGACGTAGTACCACGAACGATCGCGAGCGTAAATCACCTTCGCAAGCGGTCCATTTCCAACGAACTGCGCGTGATTGAAGTGACTGTGCAACATTGCAAGCTGCGCGGTGTCCGGCGAAGGCTGCGGATGCGGAAGAAGGTAGCCGGCGATCAGTGCCGCCGCTGCAGCGACCGCAGCGATCCACCATGGAGCATTCCGGCGAGCAGCAAATTGCGGTGCGCGCGCATTTTGCGGCAAGGGTACCTCGGGCGTTTCTTGTTCCAGCCCCAGCACCGTCTCCTCCGCTTGCCCTAACCGTCGCAAACACTCAGCGCAGTTCGCAACGTGCGCTTCGACTTGCGCGCGTTCAATGTCGCCCAGCGATCCCAGCGCGTAAAGCTCGGCGTTTTCGCCGATGTGCGCGTCACGCATCGCTCGACTCCTTTCCAAGGGCTTCCCGCAAGGCACGCAGGGCGCTCGAGATGCGGCTCTTGATCGTGCCGACGGGTTGCTTCAATGCTGCCGCGATTTCGGTGTGCGTCATTCCGCGATAATAGGCAAGCTCGATGCTTTCTGCTTGCGCCTCCGTAAGGCTTGAAAGGGCTTTGGTAACATGGGCGTGTTCAAAGGGGTCGCGGTCGAGGGTGCTTTCGGAAACCGCGGTTTCCTGCGCGAGCAGCGTGCGCCGGCGCGCATCGTCGCGGACGCGCGTCAGCGCAGCGTTGCGAACGCAGACGACGAGGAACGCCTCCAAATTCCCACGCGCGGGCGAATAGGCCGTGCCCTTGCGCCACAATCGAAGCAGCACGTCTTGCACGCACTCGTGCGCAAGTTCGCGATCGCGCAAGATCCGCAGGGCGCTCGTGTACATGCGCGAGCCGAACTGTTCGTAGGCGCGTTCGTACGCCGCCGCTTCGCGTCGCGCAAACGCTGCTTCCAGCACTTCGTCCCGCACCGGAATCTGTTCAGCCGAGCGACCGATCCTCGATACGTGCGCTACTACCATCGAGTTCCACCGTCCGATAGCCGATCGCATGTAAGAGGTCGTCGTGCACGAGTGTCACGGGACCTGGTTTCGGCGCCGTTCCCGGCTTTGGCTGCGGATACGCCGTTGCGGCGGCGCTTGCGAAACGAATGTTCCCTTCGCGGTGCGTGACGACCTGATGGATATGCCCATTGAGAATCGTGACGTTGTCGAACTTCGCGAGCAGCGCGAGCGCCTTCGATCCATCCTCGGTGCTCCATCCCCACTGTTCGAAGAGCGCGTAGAGCGGCACATGCGTGAAGGCGACGACCGGTGTGCTCGGTTTTACCGCCTTGACGTCTCGCGCAAGCCAATCCAGCTGCTCGTTCCCGAGCAAACCCATCTTCTCGAAATTGAAAACATTGAGCAGCACGAGGTAGTGCACGCCGTCGCGATCCCACGACGCCCACCCACCGGGTGTTGATTGCGCGATTTTGAAGTTTGTAAGATACGGTTTAAAGTCGTTGCCGACCACATCGTGTTCACCGGGCAACGCAATGAGCGGCGCTTTGAGTTGAGAGAGAATTGCTTTGGCATCGGCAAATTGCTGCGGCGTCGAGAGATGCGTGATGTCGCCCGTATGTACGACAAACGCAGGCTGCAACGGCAGTGCATTGATTTTATCGACGACCGACGTCAGCGTGCCGGCAACGTCGGGATTTGCGGCTTGGTGGAATCCGATGTGGCTGTCGCTGATTTGAATGAAGTCCACGGTACCGGTCGTCGCCCCTACCGCGCGGCCGACGAAGATGCCGCCGGCGCTTAGCGAATACGCGATGCCTGCACCGGTCCATCCGACATGTTCCAAAAATGACGAACGTTTCATGGCTTCACCGGCTGCACGATAATCGTGCCCTTCATAAACGGGTGTAGTTCGCAGAAGTACGTATACGTGCCGGGTTTGGTAAACGTGTGGCGCCACACGCCGTTGGTATCGAGTCCTTTGGAATCAAACCAGCCGTTGGTCGACGTGACGGTATGCGCATCGTCATCTCGATTGACGAACGTAACGGTTTGTCCGGCGGATATCTCGAGGCGCGTCGGCGAGTACGCGTCATCTTTCATCATGACGGTCAGCGTCGACGGCGATGATGGTGTCGCGGCTATAAGCGCGACGAGCAGAAAAAGCATCAGGTGTCTCATGCCTGATCTATGCGTGAGCGCCCCGGACGGTTCGCCCAATCGTTTTAACCAGAGTACTTGTAAAAAGCAAGTAACTGTGCTAGGCTCGAGGTGTGACGAAACGTGGTGGCTATGGGCAGTACTGCGGCTTCGCTCGGGCGCTGGAACTCATTGGAGAGCGATGGGCGATGCTGGTGATTCGAGACCTCTTGGTGGGGCCTAAACGGTTCACCGACCTCCATCGAGGTCTGCCGAAGATTCCCAGCAACATCCTCACCGCTCGGTTGAAGGAACTCGAAGAGAACGGTCTCGTGCAGCGGCGTGCTGCTCCGCGGCCCGGCAACGGTGTCGTCTACGAATTGACCGATGAGGGCCGCGAACTCGAAGATGCCGTTGTTGCGCTCGGCCAATGGGGCGCAAAGCGCCTAGGCGAGCCGCGCGACGGCGAGATCGTTACGGAAGATTCGCTCGCAATGGCGCTGCGTACGACGTTCAGGCCAAACGAAGCGAAGGATTATACGATTGCCTACGAGTTGCACATCGGTGATATCATCTTTCACGCGCTCGTCGATCACGGGCAGATTACGGTAGGACGGGGTCACCTCGAACGCCCCGACATCGTTATCGAAGCGGGCCCGGCGATCCGCCAACTGATGGCGCGCGAAGTTACGCCGCAAGAAGCGCTCAAAAACGGCATTGTGAGTATCAAGGGCCCACGCAAACTTCTCGATCGCTTCGCGGCGACGTTCCAAATCTAATGATAAGGAGTCGATCATGGCAGCCACGCTAACGCAAAAAATCACTCCCTTTCTTTGGTTCGACGACAATGCGGAACAAGCGGTAAACTTTTACGTCTCGATCTTCCCCGGTGCCGTCATCACCGACGTCAGTCGTTACAGTGAAGCAGGCCCTGGTGAAGCGGGCAAGGTGATGACGATCTCGTTCACGCTGCTCGGCTTGGAATTCCTCGCGATAAACGGCGGCAAATGGGACGGCGCGCCGAAGCCTGCGTTCATGGTCGACTGCGACAACCAAGAAGAAGTCGATCACTACTGGGAACGCCTTTCGGAAGGCGGCGAGCAGAGCCAATGCGGCTGGCTCTTCGATAAATGGGGCGTCGCGTGGAACATCGTTCCGACGGTGTTACCGGAATTGCTTGGCGACCCGGATCGCGAAAAAGCGCAACGCGTGATGAAGGCAATGCTGCAGATGAAAAAACTCGACATCGCCGCGCTAAAGGCCGCGGCAGTGTCATCCTGAGCGCAGGTGCGAAGCACCGGAGTCGAAGGATCGCTACGAGCGATTGAATTGAGGCGATCCTTCGACTGCGCTACGCTCCGCTCAGGATGACAAGGTTTCCAGTGCGGTGATGCGTTTCCCTAAACTGGGATGTGTGCCGAAGAAGAATTCGTACCAAGGCGGGATTTCTTCTTCGGCGAGATTTTGATCGCGCAGGCGGCGGAACGCGGACGCTCCCGCCTGCGCGTCGTTCGTTGCCGAGAGCGCAAAACGATCGGCGGCCCATTCACGCGAACGTGAGAACGCCGCGAGCGCCGGACGCAGCAGCTGCATCCCGGCACCGAGGAGCGCCGCAATGCGCGAAACGCGCAGCGTCTCGTCATCGTCCGAAGCTTCAGCTTGCGCGACGGCAATAAGCAACAACGCCGTCGCGGCTTCTGCTGCAAAGATCAGCCGCCACGTGTCGCGCGATACATAGTGTCCCAGTTCGTGTGCGATGACGAACTCGATCTCTTCAGGCGCAAAATTGTCGATAAGCGTATCGCCGAGCACGATGCGGTGCGTTTTGCCGATTCCGGCAACAAACGCATTCGCTTTCTTCGTTTGCCGGCTCATGTCCATGCGCAAGATCTCCGCATCGCCGACGCCGAAGCGCGAGGCCAGCGCGCGCAACCGGACCTCGAGCGGCCCATCGAGCCGTTCGAACGTATTGAAGAGCGGAAGAATATAGACGGGCACGATGACGTTCGCCAGCACGTACAGCGGAAACGCGGCAACGGTTGCTACGAGCGGCCAGCGACGCGGGAAGCGTCGCACGACTGCTGCTGCAATAGTGGCAAGCAGCGACGTCACGGCCGCCTCGACCATCGTCGATTTCACCCAGTCGCGCAGATACGACCCGAGCGACTGTTCGCTCAAACCGTAACGTCGCTCGATGCGGAAGCTTTCGGTGACGGACACCGGCAGTTCGGCGACCGCACCGCCGAGTGTTGCTAGCGCCGCAAACGCCGCGGGACGCGCTATGCGCGGCAGCGGCTGAACGATACGGGAAGCAGCGCTCGCAAGTGGACCGTATGCAAATGTAAGGCCTGAGGCCGTCGATCGAACAACGTCGCTCACCGCAAGCTTACGGCGCGTTCGCCCGTATTCCGCGGCTCCGCCGCTCGGGCGCGCACCGAGATCGCTGTTACGCACGACGTCCAGCGCTTCATACGCGCGAATTGCCGCGTACCCGGCGAGAGCACCGCTCGTTAAGGCGATCAAAATCGTGCGGAACTTCATGCCGTTGTTCTTCCCGTGCAAGGCGAGACTCACCCGTAGCGAATACAGAGGCCGCAATGGGTTCGATCGATCTCGATGTCGTCATCGTCGGCGCGGGTCTCTCCGGAATCGCGGCCGCTTATTACGTGCAGTCGCGTCTTCCACATGCAACGTTCGCAATTCTGGAAGCGCGTGACGCAATCGGCGGCACCTGGGATCTCTTCCGTTATCCCGGTATTCGCTCCGATTCGGACATGCACACGCTGGGCTACAGCTTTCGCCCGTGGCGCGGCGATGTTTCGCTTGCCGACGGACCCTCGATCAAGCAGTACGTTTTCGACACCGCGCGCCAATTCGGAATCGACGCACGCATCAGCTACGGACACCGCGTAACGCAGGCAACGTGGTCGTCCTCAACCGCGAGGTGGACGCTCGAGGCCGATGCCGGCAGAGCCGGCGCGAAAAAATACACCTGCCGCTTCCTTTACATGTGCAGCGGCTACTACGATTACGAGCACGGATACGTGCCGCAATGGAACGGCGCCGAGCGGTATCGCGGAACGATCGTGCATCCGCAAGACTGGCCCGCGGACCTGGATTACGCGGGCAAGCATATCGTCGTCATCGGCAGCGGCGCAACGGCGGTCACGCTCGTACCGGCGCTGGCAGAAAAAGCATCGCACGTCACCATGCTTCAGCGCTCGCCGAGTTACATCGTTTCGCTGCCGAAGCGCGACGCCGTCGCACGCGCGATGTACGGCATGTTGCCGGCACGCCTTGCACATCCGATCGTACGATGGAAGAACATTGCACTGCAGATGTACTATTACACCCTGATGCGGCGCTACCCCGAGTTTGCAAAGCAACGCATCAAGAAGATGATTCGTAAGGAACTCGGGCCGCACTACAACGTCGATCGCCATTTTACGCCGCGATACAATCCGTGGGATCAACGTCTCTGCCTCGTGCCGAACAGCGATCTCTTCGCTTCGATCCGCAGTGGCAAAGCAACGATCGCCACGGGCGAAATCGACGGGTTCACCGAGAGCGGTGTGCGCCTCGCGTCGGGCGAGACCATTGATGCCGACGTAATCGTTACCGCGACCGGTTTGAACCTGAAACTCCTGGGCGGCGTGGAACTGTTCGTTGACCAGAAGGCGGTCGTACTCGGAGAGTCAGTAGCGTATAAGGGCATGATGTTCTGCGGCGTCCCGAACTTTGCGCTGGCGCTTGGGTACACCAATGCATCGTGGACGCTCAAATGCGAACTGACGTCGCGCTACGTCTGTCGTCTCATCGCGCATATGAATCGCCTCGGCTACGCCTACTGTATCCCGTCCGCTCCCGATCCTTCACTGACAACGGAGCCGGCGATCACACTTACCTCGGGATACGTGAAGCGTGCGACGTCGCACTTGCCGAAACAGGGCGTACGCACGCCATGGAGGTTGTATCACAATTATGCACTCGATTTTGCCGCGCTACGCTTCGGCCGACTTGACGACGGCGTGATGGAGTTCACGCGCGGATGAATCGAGCGAGCTACGAGTTTCAGGGCCGAACGGCGGTAATCACCGGTGCGGCAAGCGGAATCGGTCGTGCATTGGCGGTCGAACTCGCCTCGCGGGGGACGCATCTCGTGCTCGCCGATCGCGATCAATCGGGCCTCATCGAAACCGTACAGTTTGCAACTACATCGGGCGTTCGTATCACTTCGCATGTTCTCGACGTGGGAAATGCAGATGCAATCGCCGCGTTTCCTATGGAGCTCGCGAAGTCACATCCGAAGATCGACATCCTCATCAACAACGCCGGTGTCGCACTCGGCGGCAACTTCGAACACGTAGACGAGCGTGACTTCGAATGGCTGTTCGAAATCAATTTCTGGGGCGTCGTGCGGATGACACGCGCGTTCCTGCCGATGCTTCGCATGGGCGATGACGCGCTGCTGGTCAACGTGTCGAGTATCTTCGGCATCATCGCGCCGCCCGGGCAAACCGCATATTCGGCCAGCAAATTTGCCGTGCGCGGATTCAGCCAATCGCTTCGCGCTGAACTTTCCGGAACCAACGTGGCGGTGTGCCTCGTGTACCCGGGCGGCATCGCGACGTCGATTGCGAGAAACGCGCGCACGCCGAAGACGATCTCGCTCGAGGAGAGCGAACGCTATCAACGTCAGTGGTCGAAGATGCTGAAGATGCCGCCGCACGAGGCGGCCGCAATCATCATGCGCGGCATGAGGCATCGCAAAGCGCGCATTCTCGTCGGGAAGGATGCGAAGATCGCCGCTCTCGCGGAACGCCTCGCTCCCGTTTCCTATGGAAAGCTCTTGCGCGCGCTCGCCGGCAGATGATCTCGCGAAGCATCGAACGCAAACTTCCGCCCATCGGCACGTTCGTGGAACTCGACGGTTCGCGCGTGCACTTCGTGGATCGCGGCGAAGGACCGCCGATCGTGCTGATTCACGGCCTTGCCGGCGTCTTGCAAAATTTTACGCACTCGCTCGTGGATCGTCTCGCGAAAGACTTCCGCGTGATTGCACTCGATCGCCCCGGCGCAGGATACTCGATCAGACGCCGCCACGCGTCCGCGAGCCTCGCCGCGCAGGCAGCAGCAATTGCATCGTTCATTCGCGCGCTCGATATCGACAAGCCACTCATCGTGGGACACTCGCTCGGAGGCGCAATTGCGCTTGCGCTGGCGCTCGATTACCCGGAGCTACCGCGCGCACTCGCGTTGATCGCACCGCTTACACAACCGCAACGGCGACCACCGAAGCCATTTCGCGCGCTGGAAATCGATTCACGGATTCTGCGCGCGCTCGTTGCAACGACGCTCGCCGTTCCCTTGTCGATCGTTCGCGCTCCGGCCGCCGTCCGCGCGATCTTCGCCCCTGAGCCGGTACCGGCAGATTTCGCAACCGCCGGAGGCGCAATGCTCGGGATACGGCCATCGCAGTTCTACCACGCATCCAGCGACATGATCGCCGCACGCGATGACATGCCCTCGCTTGTCGATCGCTATCGTGACTTAGCACTGCCCGTGCACATCCTCTTCGGGACGGAAGACGCTGTGCTCGACTATCGCAAACACGCTGAACTCCCGCGCACGCAAATCGCAAACGTCGACGTCATGTTAGTCGAGGCAGCGGGGCACATGCTTCCTGTAACCCAGCCGGATCTCGTCGCCAGCTGGATTCGAAACATCGATCAAGAATACGTTGCATCGCGCAGAATGCGAGGCCGGAGTGATGTCTGACGGTGAAACGCCGAAACTCGAGCATCTTCCACACATCGTCATTGTTGGTGGCGGATTCGGCGGTCTGTATGCAGCGAAGGGATTCGCCCGGGTGCCAGTACGCGTCACCCTCATCGACAAGAACACCTATCACATGTTCCGCCCGCTGATGTATCAGCTCGCTACGGGGGTACTTTCCGCCGACGAGATTGCGTCGCCGCTGCGAACGATCTTCAGGGCCCAACCGAATGTGGACGTTCGTATGGGTGAAGTGACAGGTATCGACACCAGAAATCGCATCGTGCACGTGCAGCCGTGCGATTTACGCTACGACTATTTGATCCTAGCAACCGGCATTCGCAGCAACTATTTCGGAAACGATGGTTGGCAGCAGTTTGCTCCATCGCTGGATTCACTCGATGGCGCAGAGCGAATACGTCGCGACATCCTCATGGCTTTTGAAAAAGCGGAGCGGCTTGCAGCTTGCAATGCCGATCGAGAGCAGGTGCAGGCCATGTTGACATTTGTTTTAGTAGGCGGCGGCACCGTAGGGGTTGAGCTCGCCGGCACAATTGCCGAGTTGTGCCGCATGGCCCGCAATGGCGAGTACCGGCACATCGATCCGGGCACGGCACAAATTCTTCTCTACGAGGGTGCCCCACGTATACTCCCGACGTTTCGGGAAGATTTATCGGTCAAGGCAAAGCAACATCTCGAAGCGCTCGGCGTGAAAATTCGGACGGGTGTGCTCGTCGACCATATAGATAGCACCGGTGTCGCGGCCGGCGGCGTGCGCGTTCTCACCGAGACCGTACTGTGGTCTGCCGGTGTCGTCGCTTCGCCCGCGGCTACATGGTTGAACGTCGAAGCGGGCCGAGGCGGCAGAGTAAAAGTAAATGCCGATCTTTCCGTCCCGGGGCTGCCGAACGTTTTTGTGATCGGAGACACGGCCGAGGTGATTGCGACGAAGCGCAATCTGCTCGGGATAAAAACAGGTAGTGGAGAGATGCCGGGAGTTGCGCAGCCGGCGATTCAGGAAGGCCAATTTGTTGCGAAATTGATTGCGGGGCTGGCCGAACGCAAGCAAACGCGATCCGCCTTTTCGTATGTCGACAAAGGCGATCTCGCAGTCGTGGGACGCGGATACGCCATTGCAGACCTTCGCCTGTGGCGATCGGCAGGACTCGTAGCGTGGTTAATCTGGGCTGGAGTTCATATTTATAACTTGATCGGCTATGCGAATCGATTTCTTGTTGTAGCCCGGTGGGCTTTCGCATTCTTGACCAGACGTCGCGACGTTCGAGTATTCCGTGGAGAGTGAACATCTATCGGATCGCGCGCTGCGCAGATTCGGCCGAATACGCAAAATACTGATGCACGAACGCTACCGCCATACTGCCCTCGCCGACTGCGGCAGCGACCCGTTTCACGGAAGTCGCGCGAACATCGCCGACGGCGAAAATTCCCGGAACCGTCGTTTCCAGTAAGAACGGATCTCGCTCAATCGGCCAATCCGTGCTGCCTCGTACGTCTGCGCCCGTCATCACGTAGCCGCGCGCATCGCGCGCAATCGCCGGTGGAAGCCAGGCCGTCTGCGCATCGGCTCCGATCAAAATGAAGAGCGCGAACGCCGCCAGCCGGCGCCGTCCACCCGTCGCAGTATCAGTGATGTCGATGCTTACGAGATGGTCTTCGCCGTGCGCGTCGACGACTTCGGCATGCGTTTCAACGCGCACGTTCGATTTAGTGTTCAATTGCTCGATGAGATAATGCGACATGCTCTTCGCGAGCGAATCGCCGCGCACGAGCAGCGTGACCGAACGGGCAAAGTTAGAGAAGTTGATTGCGGCCTGCCCTGCCGAGTTGCCGCCGCCGACAAGGTAGATGTCCTTACCCTGCACGGATTTCGCTTCGCCGGGCGCCGTACCGTAATAGACGCCACGGCCCAGCAGACGGTCGAGCGATAGAATCGGAAGTTTTCGCCAAGACACGCCCGTCGCAAGGATGATCGCCTTCGCGCGGATGGCCTCATTTCTATCGAGAAAGAACATGCGCGAAGTAACGTCGATTGCGTCGACTTTCCGCGTTACGACGATTTCGGCGCCGAGCCGCTGTGCTTGTTGGAGCGCGCGTGTGGCCAGCTCGTCGCCGGAAATTCCGAACGGAAAACCCAAGTAATTTTCGATGCGCGACGACGTGCCGGCTTGTCCACCCGGCGCTTCACAATCGAGGAGAATCGTCGACAGACCCTCCGACGCTCCGTATACCGCCGAAGCGAGCCCCGCCGGGCCACCGCCGACGATTGCGAGGTCATATGCGTCACGGCCGGGCGACACGTTGAGCCCGATCGCATGCGCGACATCTCGAATCGACGGATCGACCAGACGCGTTCCATCCGGAAGACGGACGACGGGATGCGTTTCCGACGAATCCTCCGGCGTCATCCAATCGTAGTCGATGGAGTTGCGTTGTAAGAAGTCGCGCAGCTCGTGCGTTGCGTTGTCCCATTGCGGACCGATCACCGCAAGACGCGGTTCGAGCGGCATCGCGGCGATCTCTTGAAGACCACCGACACGGTCCAATGCGGCAGCTTCAATGGCGGCCGCGAATTTCGGTGCGGAGGAAGAGACGACGCCGAAATCCTTCTCTTCGATTCGCATGACGCGCGAATCGCGCATCGCACGGAAGCTGACGAGCGAGGGCGTCTTGAGGACGACGGGAACTTCGCCGAAGATTTCACCAGCGTTGCGTTGCGTACCGACGACGCGTTCAACGCCTTCGATAAACTTTGTTACCTCGACACGCCCCTCGATCAAGACGAACAATGCCCGGCGCGTCTCGCCCTCATGAACGGCGTATTCACCGGCGCGTAAGTGAAGGTCGGCGCTCGTTTTCACGAGATAATCGAGCTCGTTGTCGCCAAGATCCGCAAAGAGCGCAATGGCGCGCAGTTCGTTCCGAGTAAACATCAGCGCTGCACGTCGATCGCCTTTAGGGCCTCCAAGATCGTTTCCGGTTCGGGCCGTATCGTGTAGTCCGGGTTGACTTCCGCGTCGGCGATCTTCCCATCGCGGTCGACGATAAACCTGGCAGGCATCGGAAGCTGCCACGTCTCCGTATCATTCCATTCGCCCGGGTCATTTCCGAATTCGCGATAGATGGTGTCCAAATAATCGGGAAGCGTGAACGCAATTCCGAACTTCGCAGCGACTTCGTTGTGAAAATCGCGCAGCATCGGAAACGCGATGTGATACGTCTTTACCATTTCCGCACTGAACTCGCGCTTCTGCGGCGATAGAACGACGAGCTCGGCACCCATTTCCCTGATACGAGGATAGAATTTAGCTAGAGCTGACAGCTCTAGATTGCAGTATGGTCACCACTTGCCTCGGAAGAAACTGACCACGAGCGGGCCTTGCTCGATAAGCGCTGCGGAAGAGACCATCACTCCGTTCGTGTCGGGAAGCGTGAATTGCGGAGCGCGATCGCCCTTTTTCAAGACGCGATCGAGAATCCCGGAAGCGCGCAATTCCTCGGTTGCGCGGTGCATTTGTTCGGTAACCGCCGGAGGAGCTTTCGACTCGAAATTCTCGCGCAATTCGCAAGCTGTTCGGCTAACATCATGCGTTCGCTCGTCCTTTCTTTGCGATGGTATGCGGATTCCAAACCTCCAACGCCCGATGTGGAAATGCCTCCTCGCTAATTCCGTTTGCCGTTATGGGGAAATTCGTGAAACTTACCGGCGATATCAATTACACCGAGAGCCATGCGAGCGAGCGTCGGAATAACACGCGGGACCAGAAGCCCCGAATTAAACCGCGCCATTTGCAGTTCGTTTTCGCGGACGCAGGTTCGAAGGAAATTCGCGGCGCTCATGTCACCGAATGCGTCGCCGCCGCCCATAAACCCGTCCTCGCCGTTCGCGCCTCGGACGGTGTTCGTCAGCGCGCGAAACGCGCGCAGGTAGCCGAGCGCGGTGTCAAACGCTTGGCGAAACAACGGCTCGCCGCGGCGCGCGCGAGCGTACGCGATCCAATTCACGAAGAAGACGATATGCCGCGTCTCCTCGCCCATGAAATCGATGAAGACCGACATAAACGATTCCGGCAAAAAGTTTGCGTCGCGCGCCAGGCGGAACGCCCCGTAGCCGAGGAACGCGTCGAGACACTCCTTATAGCCGAAGTCGATGAAACAACGCTCCGACGTGTCGTATGCAATCTGCTCCTCGTGAACGGTCAGCCCGTATCGCGCAAGCATGTGCGCCAAAATCCGGCCGTGCCGGTCTTCCTCGACGCCTTGCAGTGCGATCGCTTCGCGCAACAGTGGGTCGTCCTGCGTCGCCGCAAACCCGGTGACGAGTCTTCCGGCTCTCTTCTCGACGGCGAGCGCGTTACTCCAGATCGGAACAGCGCGCAACCGCTTGAGGGAAGATTCATCCAGCTCCGGCCACGGTAAATCTTCCGGTTCGTACTCGCGATGCGTCTCGATGAACCACCGACAGAACAGCTCTTTATGCGCGTCCGACCCAATGCGCATGTACAACACCTCAAACCATACAAGCGTACGCTCTCTATCGAGCGAATTTGATAACGCATAGCCTAGCATGGCGCGTGTGGCGGAAGCTATTTTACTTCGGCTTCTACGCGACAGCAACTAAGTTTTGTAGCGGCTGCGCGAGCAAGGAGAAACTGAAAGCGTTTTCGTACGCATCGCGCCACACGTGGCCGACAACGATGAAGCTTTACGGTATGCCGCTGCGCGGCGTCTTTTGCGCGATCTGGACGAAGAGCATGCTCTTCGTCTGAATCCGTTGCTCGCCGCATACGCGGATGAATCTCATGACCGGCTGCGGGCGCGCGTTCTTCGTGCGGTAGAACGGCTCGACCCCGGGCTCGCTGCAACGACCTCGCTCGAGCGCCGTTACCGTCTCCATCAGATTCTCGTGCGATGCGATCTCAACGGTGACTCTCACAAAGAAGTTGCCGCAGCTCTCGGCATCTCGCGGCGGCAGTTTTATCTCGATCGTCGCGAAGCGTTCTTGGCGTTCGCCGACGCGTTGAACCAGCCGGCGCCCGAGCCTTGGATCGAAGGGCCTTCGTCGGACGCGCTTTCAATGCGCTTGGGATACGTCGAGATGATGCGCGAGCAGGGCCGTTTCGATGCCGTATGGCGTGAATTGCTCGGCGCCGTGCGCGAGATGCGCGGAGAGCGGCGCGAAATCGAAGTGTGGACCGTTGCTGCCGAAGCGGCACGCTATCTCGGATACCTTCGACAGTCGCTCGAAGTCGTAGAACAGATGTCTCGCATCGCCCAAGCCTCGAAGTATTCCGACCTAGGCCGTGCCTCCGCATTGCGGATCGCGATCTGCGAGATCGCGCTCCACTGGATGCAAGGAAACATCGATTCGGCGCTGGCGCGCGTCGATCGTGCTGCTGCCGATTCCGGCAACGAACGCACGATGTACGGGCGGGACGCAACGTTGTTCGCTATTCTGCTCGAATACGGAGCGGAGCTGAGCATCGAACGAGGCGAGTGGCAGCGGGCGGAGACGTTGATACGCCGCGCGGAACGCATCATGGATCGCTCGGAATTGCCCTATGCCGGGGCGCGACAGCAGCGCATTCGGGCAAGAATTGCTCGCGAGAAGAACAGCGACTCTGCTCGCGCGGCGCTCGAATTGCACGATGCGCTGCGTATGGTGCAGCAACACAAGCAGCTTCCCGCCATTGCGAAAGGCTCCGTCGAATACGGCATTGCCCTCGCCGATCTCAATCGGCCCGAAGGCATGAAGTATATCGACTATGGGTTGACGATGGCAAAGGACGCCTGCGGATACGATCAATGCGCGGTGTTCCTAGCCAATGCAGCGCCGTTTCTTTCGGCCCGTTCTGGGCCGCGCGAGACGTTGCGCGAGATCGACGAAGTGCGCCGCCGCTCTCCGCTCGCCCGGCATGCGCACCTGCTGCTCGGCGTAGCGGAAGCGGACACACGGCTTGCACTCGGAGAGTGCACAGTCGCGGCGGAAACCGGCGCCGACCTCGCCCGGTCGCTCGAGCAGGCCTCGCTGTTTCCCGCGGCCGCGAAGGCGCGCCTCATCGTGATCGAAGGCCTCGCCCGCGACGGCAAGGCGATGGCCTCGCAGCAGATGTTGAAGAAATCGAACGAGTTTTTCGATACGTACGCCGATCACGCGACGCTAAAGCGGATGCAGCGGACTGCACTCTTTTTGCACTCTTTTGTGAAGTAGTTTATCGCCACCTCATGAAGCCTCCGCGCACGTTTTTCAGTGGAGGTCTGCACCCTGTTGGCACTTCGACATCTATGGCGGTGGGGCTTAATGCCTTTGCCGCTCACTGTTCTTGCACTTTCCGCTTGTGGAGGCGGTGGAGGCTCGACGCCCTCCGTCCTCCCAAGTTCAAGTCCTGCGTCCACCGCTACGCCGTCGCCCGCGCCGAATCCGACCGCCGCGGGCACCACGTTTTCGTACGCGGGATCTCTTACACAAACGATCACGCTCTACGCAACTCCCGCGCCGTCGCCGCTTCCGACGTCGACGCCGTGGGTTACGACGACGACGCAAAGCGTAACGCAGAACGTTGCGGTTTCGACGGGACAGTCGTTTAACGGCCAGACCGGCCTGACCAATCTTACGACGAAAGAGACCGACGCAGGTCAACTGCAAACGACGACGGTGACATCGCAAGCGTATCTCTCCTATGCGCAAGACAGTTCACGCGCGAACGGCGTCAACGTGACCGAAATCGGTTCGTCGTCTATTGATTCGAACGGCGTTGCGCTGCAAAGTACGCTCTCAAGCGGTAGCGAAACATTAGCGCAACTTCCGTTCGTAGGCGGTGCGCAGTGGACGAACAACGCGGCGCACACGGACACGGAAAAGGATCCCGGCGGCGAGACGATTTCGACCACGTACGCCGCTGACGGTTCGTATAACGAGCAGTTGTCGTTTCCAGAGAACGTCACTTCGACGGCGATCGAGTACCCCGACGGAAGCGGCTCGTATGGGTTGCCGCTGCTCGGTGGAACGACGAACCAGACTACCGTCACGGTCGGCGCACCGTCCGGCGGCCAAATTCAGCTTGCACTCAACGTGCCCGTAGGGCTGCCAGTAACGCACGCGTGGACCATTCCCGTTTGGTATCCGCAAACTCCGCCGATACTCGCGTCGGATGCGTATGTTGATGCAGGTCCGGCGACGTTGCCCTCGTCGTGTAACACCGGCAACGCATATGCATACGCAAACGTCGAAAAGATCGTCGAATCGAAGAATCGGCTTGACACGGTTTTCGGCGAACTTGAAACCGAGAAGATCACACAGTATACGAGCTCCTCGTACGGTCTGTTGTGCGAGGTCATCAGCGATGATCTCAAAGGCTTTTACAACTATAGCGGTCAAGCCGGCGCAGTCTTTGCGTTCACGGTCTCCGGAACGCCGCAAATTGAAACGACCGTAAGCGAAACGCTCGCCCTGCAATCGTTTAAGTCGGGTGCAATTCTCACCGCCCGTCCGTCACTTGCGCGTGCACGGATGATCCTCGCTGCGGCGCACGCGCAAAACGCTCGCGGTTTCTATGCACGGGTGCGTTCCAGCTCAGTGAAGAGGCAACGATAGTGAAATCACGTTATATTGTGCCGCTCGCGGCAGCGGCGATGATTGTCGCGGCGTGTTCGGGCGGATCTCACAGCTCGACCGTTCTTCCTTCCACGCAGCCGCCGGCCGGCGGCGGAAGTACATCCTCGTCATCCCCAACCTCATTTGCGTACGACGCCTCTGCGCTTCAAGGAGCAAAGCTCGTCGGCCCGGCCGGCAATTTGACCTCGATCAGCGTCGATCTCGTCCCGTCGATGCAGAACCCGGGCGGACTGCTTCAATACGCAAAGACCGCGAACGATCCGTCGAGTGGCGCGTACCGGCACTTCCTTACGCCGCAACAGATCGGCGATCAATACGGTGCACCGGCAAGCGCGTATGCAGCGACCGTAAAGTACTTCCAGTCTAACGGACTCGCCGTTGCGACGTGGCCCCAGCGAATGTTGTTGCACGTCACCGGCTCTGCCGCGAACATGCAGACCGCATTGCGTACGACCTTCGGTTGGTACAGCAATGGAAAAACGACGTTTTTGGCGCCGATGAGCACGCCGGCGCCGCCGGCGTCGGCGCGAATCATCGGTGCAACAAACATCGTGATGCAGGCGACGAACACGACGAACTATCTTCCGCTCGCGAGCAGCACCGGAAACGGCGTGATCTACGGCTTTAGTCCGCAGCAGATCGCCGCTGCCTTCGACTACAATGGAGCGTACGCCGCGGGATTTACGGGAGCGGGAATTACGACGGGTGTTATCGGCACCGGTGGATTTAATCCCGGCGACGTGCCGTCCTACAAGAGCATGTTCGGCGTCGGCGGATCCGGTTCAGTCACAATGGTTTCCGCGACCGACGCGAACGCACCCGGAAATACGGCGCTCGGATTTGCAACGCCACTGCCCGTTACGTTGGCTGCGGGCTTCAGCTGTCAGCCTCGCCAAGCAATCACACCGACGCCGAGTTGTAATCCCGAGGATGTCGAGACGCAACTCGATACGGAGCAACTTTCGAGTCTTGCGCCCGACGCGAATCTCCGATACTACCTTGCGTACAATCCGAACGACGGTTGCGGCTCAGTCGGTGTCGATTGTCCCGCGGGCGCCGGCATTCCGCTGCAAGGCCTAGGCGAAGTCGACGCAGAGTTGCAAACAGCAATCGCGGACGATAAAGCCGACGTCCTCTCGCTCAGCTTCGGCGGCCCTGAAAGACTAAACGTCGGAAGCGCCTTTAACGCCTCCGGTAATGGACTTGCACCGCTTGAAATCGCGGCACTTGCCAGTGAGGGCATCGCGATCTTCGTTTCATCGGGCGACTCCGGCGCGCAGGGTTGCGCGCTCTTCAACGTTCCCGATCCGAATGCACTCTGCGTGCAATATCCGTCCACGGATCCAAACGTGGTGAGCGTCGGTGGCGTGAATACACCGCTCGATACCGCGGGAAAACTCGTCGGAGCGATTACCGGATGGGGAACGCATTCCGGCGGTAGGGGAGGATCGGGCGGCGGCGTTTCGGCGTACTTCCAGCAGTCGGTGTATCAAAAAGGCGCGGCCGGTGTCATGGGATCGATGCGCAACGTGCCGGATATCGCGCTCGATGCAGACGCGTTAACCGGCGTGGGCGTGCTCATGTACGGCGGCAGTCAGTTTTCCGGTCATTCGTACGTGACGCCCGTCGGCGGAACGAGTGCAGCAGCGCCGGAGTCGGCGGCGATGTGGGCTCTCGTGCTGCAGGCGTGTAAACAAACCGCCAGCTGCGCAACGGCGAGTGGACCGGTTCCGTACCGCCTCGGCAATCCCAACGCATACTTTTATAAAATCTACGCGAACGCGTCGACATACGGGAGTACGTTCTACGACGTAATCTACGGTTCCAATAGTCTGTATTGCCAGCCGGTGTCAACGCCGTGTCCGAGTCCCACAGACCCCGGATATGAATCGGGCAAAGGCTACGACTTAGTAACAGGCATCGGCGTGCCATTTGGGCGCGCGCTCATCAAGGCGGTGGTAGGAAAATGAGAACGCGTTCTTCACAGCTCGTGCTCGCGAGTGGACTCGCGGCACTCCTTACAGCGTGTGGCGGGTCCGGCGGCGGATCACTTCCAGCCACAACGTTTACGCCCGCACCAACGACCTCTTCGTCGCCCGCATCGCAGACAGCAAATGTACAGTTCGCCATCGCGATTCCCGCATTGCCGGCGACGGGTTCGGCAAGGACGCGGAGTGCGCGTCCGATGGACTTTTCGGCGGCTACGCAATCGGTAAAGGTGGCGATTGGAACGAACGTCCTAACTACCTCGGACGTCTCCGCTACATCGTCGATTTGCAAAGCGGCGAGCGGCGGCGGACGCACGTGTACGATCGGCGTGAACGCTCCGACGGGTAACGACCAATTCACGATCATTGCGTACGATCAACCCAATGGCGCGGGCAATCCGATCGCGCAGGGAACGGTAGGCGCCACGGTGTCGTCGCAGGCATCAACCGTAAACGTGACGGTTTCAGGAACGATCGCAAAAATCGCGGTTTCGCTCTCGAACCCGTATCCGCCGGTTGGTACGGCGACGACGGTAAACGTAGCCGTCACCGGCTATGACGTCGACGGCAGCGCCGTCTTGGGCGCGTATCCGTCCGCGGTCACCTTGAGCAGCAGTGACACGAGCGGCGCAACATCGCTCTCGGCGACGACGGTCGCGAACTCCACGACACCCGTAACTTTGAATTACACCGGCGCAACGCCGTTCGGCTTCGCGACCATCACTGCGTCGTTATCGGGAGTCCCTTCGGCTACGACAACGTTCGCGCCGACGCCGGCTTTCCAAAAGTTGTATGCCGTTCCGCAAGTGCCGGCGGCACGGGGTCGTACCATCTTCCCCGGCATTTGGAATATGGCGAAAGGTCCCGACGGAAACATGTGGGTCGTTACTGTGGGATACTCCGAGATCATCAAAGTAGCGCCTGATGGGACGATGACGTCGTATCCGCTGCCCAGCGGCTCTGGCGATCGACCCACCGGCATGGTCGTCGGTTCGGACGGAAACCTGTGGTTCGCTGAGACCGGAAACAACTCCATTGCAAAGATCACGACGTCGGGTGTCGTTACGGAATACCCGCTCCCGCACACGGTTGTTGCGCTGCCGAATGCGATCGCGCTCGGTTCTGACGGAAACATCTGGTTTGCCGACTCGTGGAACAAGGTCATCGGCAAGATAACCACGAGCGGCGCCGTCACCGAGTATCCCGAGCCGTCCGGTGTCGCAATCAACGGCATGACGTCGGGGCCGGACGGAAATCTTTGGATCACCGACGGACTTGGAAGTACGATTCAGAAGGTTTCGACATCAGGGCAATTTCTTGCGTCCTATGCACTGACCGCAAAGTCCTCACCACAGTTCATTGTCACCGGACCGGATGGGAACCTGTGGTTCACGGAGTTCGGAGCGAACAAGATCGGACGTATCACACCGTCCGGAACGATCGCTGAATTCAATACTCCCTCGGCATCCGCCGGCCCCTGGGCCATCGTTCCGGGTCCGGACGGCCGTATGTGGTACTCGGAAATCGGAGGGTTCACCGGGTTCGGCAAGATCGGATATATTACGGTAGACGGGTCGCAAAATCGCGACTTCTTCGGCGACGGCTACAAGGTGCACGATCTTGCATTCGATTCGCACGGAACGCTGTGGTATTTGGAACTGACGGACTTTCGCGGAGGTCCCGAAAATATCGGAACATTCGCGTACTAGTGGAGCGTGGAGGGCAATCAACGATTGCCCTCCACGTAGCTATCGCGCTGATAGCAAAACGACATTGGACGGCGCCGCCGAACTACCGTAGTTTAAAAGACGTTCAATGATAACCGAGATAACCGATGCTGTTGATCGATGGGTGCCGTCGATCGCGCCGTTTCCGCGTATTCTGGTGATCGACGCGGAACCCGATATGCGCACCAAATTCGAGAACGGCTTGGGCACGCTCGGATTCGATGTCAAAGTAGTTAAAGAGGGCCGCGCTGCGGTACATGCCACCAAGGAATGGGTTCCGGAAGCGATCTTAGTCGACGGCGCGATCCCTGGGATCGACGCCGTTTCGCTCGTCGTATGCTTGCGCAGAGTCACCGATGTGCCGATCCTGATGATTTCCAACGATTGCGAAACACCGTACAAACTTCTTTCTCTCTCACACGGCGCGGACGACCACATCACAAAGCCGTTCGATTTCGATGAAATCGCAGCGTACATTCGCGCGCGACTGCGGCGGCCTAGGATGGAAGTTCGCGATATTGTGAACTACGCAGACCTTACAATCGACGTTTCGCAGCGGAAAGTGGCTCGCGCTGGAGAGCGGATCGACCTCTCCGCAAGGGAATTCGACCTTTTACTCGCGCTCGCGCGTCATCCGGAACAAGTGTACACGCGCACGCAACTGCTCGATATCGTTTGGGGCTCGGCGCGCGATATTACACTCGCCACGGTCGAGACATACATCTCGTATATACTGCAAAGATCAATGCGACCAGCGGCCAAAAACTGATCCACACGATACGCGGCGTCGGCTACACGCTGCGCGCGAAGCGTTGAGACTCGCTCATGGCGAGGAGGTCGAGAAATCGCAGTGCGGCGGGGGAGGTTTCTCCGCGGCGTGTCACGGCCATTAGGTCGATTGTCGCCTCGGGATCGCTGATTCGGCGCGTCGTCATACCGGAAAATGAGAACGCGCCGGAGGATTCGGGAAGGATGGCAACGCCTTCGCCCAGTCCAACGCATTGAGCGATAGTCGAGAGCTGCGAGAGCTCGCGGACAACGTTCAAGGTAACGTTGAAGTTCCGCGCCAGTTCCATCACGCGATCGTGCGTCGAGCGTGCGAGATCTCTTCGAAACGTTATGAGATTGCGTCCATCGAGATCCGCAAATCGGAGTTCTGGTTTCGCATGCAGCTCGTCGCTATCGGGAACGAACGCAACAAGCGGCTCCGTGACGATCACCCGCTGTTCGATATCCGAAACGGGAGTGACGGCGCGGCTGATACCGACGTCGATTCTCCCTTCGCGCAATGCGGGGATAACCTGTTCCGAAAACAGTTCGAGCGCCGACACTTCGACGAGGGGCGTTTCGCTGCGAAAGCGCTCTAGCGCCGAGCGTGTGACGAAATTGTTGAAAAACGACGGACCGTAGTACCCCAAGCGTAACGAGCCTCGTTGCCCCTCAGCCGTCGAACGAACCGCGTCGACTGTCCGATCGACCATCGTAGAGATCCTTCGTGCGCGCGCGAGCAGTTCGCGTCCCGCCTCCGTCAGCGTGACTCCCGTGCTCTGGCGAACGAAGAGCTCGACACCGAGTGCATCTTCCAAGTCTTTGATCTGCCGGCTCAGCGACGGCTGCGCGATGATCAAGCGTTCAGCGGCGCGCGTAAAGTGTTCTTCCTCGGCGACCACGATGAAGTACTCTAATTGTCGCAGTGTGATCACAGCATTCACTTTGTTATTGCCGCCATAGCAAATTGCGATTGGACGGCCCCCGTTTTGCTGTCTTAGCGTAAGACCTAGCAATGAATAAAACATTGTCCCGGCGCCGGTGGTTGCTACCCCTGGCGGTCATTATAAGCTTTTGCCTGCGGGCCGAGCCGGCATTGGCAACGCCCGTGTTTGCGCAGGCATATGGTCTGAAGTGTACGGCGTGCCATACGCAGATGCCGTTCCTAAACTCATACGGGCGCTACGTTCAACGAACCGGGTATAGCGCGCTCAGTCCAAGCGCGCTCAAGCACACCTTCCCGGTGTTTCTCCTCGATGCGCGCACCGGCTATTCGTATCAAGCGAATCCGCAGGCGCCCACGCATACCTTTACCGGTCCGGGCAATACAACAGACGCATACGCAGTCGGTGCGCTTGGCGACAACGTCACGTGGCACATCGAGCAATGGATCACATTCGTCGGCCGCCCGGGCTTTCTGGACACCACGTGGGTCGCCTTCAATGGGATCGCACATCACACGGGCCACCTTTTCGTCGGCAAACTTCCCGCTTTGAACATGGATGAAAACGAAGCGCCGTTCGTTCTCCGCGACATCAACGATGCGTCGTACACGTTGCCGGTCATTTCCGGCGTCCATGACTATTCATTGGATGAAAGCGGCGCGCGATGGGGTGCGAAATATAACCAGTTCTTCGGTCGATTCATCACCGAGGTCCAATATCTCGGCGATTCGAGCGGCCTTGGTTCGTTTAACGAAGCGTACAACTTTTCCATTGCGAACGGCAGCGATCGTTCCTTACAATGGCGCACTGCATACGCCGATCCCGCGCATCCGTGGGAGGCCGGTATCTTCGGTGAAACGGGCACGTTGGCGTGGACCGGCACGTACCTCCCGACGACGTTGTATCGTGACAACTACACGCTGCTCGGTCCCTATATCATGAAAGATCCGCGTCCGGGATCCCCGGGATTCCGGTTGCAGTACGCGTCGACGTCGGACCGCAACCCGGGATTCATTAATCCCTTGCAATCTGCGCCGCGCGCAAACGGCGACTACATGGTCGGCAGTTTGTACCAAATGTTCGTACAGGACCGCATGATGGCGAACGTCACGTACTTCCACACGAACATGCCGTATGCGCCGCTCGGCACGCCGGGCGGTCCACTTACCGGACTTGTTGCGCCCGCTGGTCCGCAAACAGCCGGTAGCGCCGGCGTTTCGTACGCGTTCTCTCCGTACGTGCGCATCTTTGCGGCCGGCACGATGATTACCAATCAAAAACCGTTCTACTCGTTTCTCTTCTGGCTCACGCCTCCGCTGAGGGATAGACATCAACAATGAAATGGACCTCTCGCGTCGGGATTGCATCTCTCATCTTCGTGTCGATCGCCGCATCGATGGACAGCTCGAGCGCGGCACAGACCGCCACGCGAGCCGACACCATTACGCACGGCCGCGCCGTGTTTCAGACCTACTGCTCCGTCTGTCACGGCACATCGGGCGCCGGCTTCATCGGTCCGCGCGTCAGCGGAATTCCATGGACCCCGTCATCGCTCGTTGCGATCGTGCGTAATGGACTCGGCGGCTACGGCGGCATGCCCGCGTTCTCGAAAGACTCGGTGAGCGATTCGGACGTCGCAGCAATCTCCGGGTATTTGGGCTCGACTGCCTCCGCAACGCCCGCGCCTTCTCCCGAGCCATCAGTTGCGCCCAGCGCGTCGGCTGCATCCGACGCATCCCCTGATGCTGCTCGCGGCGGAAAACTCTTCGCGGCAAATTGCGCGGCGTGTCATGGAGCGAAGGGCGAAGGCGGGTACGGACCGTCGTTGCACAACGAGAGTCGCCGCAAAGACTTCAATGCAGCCGTGAGTTGGATTGAAAACCCCGCGCCACCCATGCCGAAACTCTACCCGGACCCACTATCCAAGCAAGACGTTCAAGACGTAGCGGCATTCATTGAGAAGCTTTAGGAGATGTTTGCTCTCACATCACGGCAAGCCACACTATCCATCGATCAATTCGATTGTTTTTTAGCGATGGATGCCGACGTGCGCGCACTCTGCAGCGATGAGTGGCGCGCAGACGAGGTAAGCGATGCGCTGTTGAACGCGTTGCAGGAGCGGCATCTCGATCGCTGGCGACGCTTGGTACTACTGATTTGCGAAGTCATTGCCGCCGCTCCGAGATCGGCGCCGCGGCCGGCTCGCCGTCGCCTGTTGCAATTCATCGCGGAAAATAGCGACCTGATCGTCAAGTCATGAGTTCTACGGTCGAATACGGAACCCGCCGAACGCTTATCGTCATCGGCGTGATGTTAGCGTCGGTCCTCGGGCGTATCGACGGCACGATTGTCAACGTCGCCCTTCCGACGATTCAAGGTAATCTCGGTGCCACGTACGACGAAGTTACGTGGGTCATCATCGGATACCTCATGGCGAACGTCGTCGTCATTCCGCTCACGCCGTGGCTTGCGCTGCGTTTCGGGCGTCGCGAAGCGTTCGTCGGAGCGATCGCGGGATTCACCGTTATGTCGTTCTTATGCGCCACGGCTCCGTCGATTCAAGCGCTCGTGCTGTATCGCATTCTGCAGGGCGTCTTTGCTGCCGGCGTCGACTCCGCGGCGAACACCGTTTTGACCGCAACGTTTCCGCCGGAAAAGATCGGGGTGGCGCAGAGCATCTTTTCACTCTCTGCAGCAGCGGCGCCGCCGATCGGTCTCGTCTTGGGCGGCATTTTGACCGACAATCTTTCGTGGCAATGGTGTTTCCTCATCAATGTGCCGCTCGGATCGATCTCGGCGGTCCTGCTCTTCTCGATGCTTCGCAATCCGGATTTCACGGCACAAGGCAAGCACGCGCGCATGGACGCCGTGGGTCTTGCAACGCTCGCCGTCGGTCCGAGCCTGCTCGTCTATTTTTTGAGCGAAGGCGACCGCTACGATTGGTTCAGTGACAACGGAATCGTTCTGTCGCTTGTAATCGGAACGCTCGCTACGGCCGCATTCATCTTCTGGGAACTGCGCGGCACGCGTACGCCGATCGTCGATCTGCGAATCTTTTCGTTTCGTCGTGTCTCGGTCGGCGCCGCGGTCTTTACCGCCAATGCCTTCGTCTATCTCTCATCGATGGTGTTCTTGCCGCAGTACGCGCAAGATGTTCTCGGCTTTACGCCGACGCAGAGCGGGCTCATGGTGCTCGAGCGCGCCTTGCCGACCGCACTCCTCGTGCCGGTTGCCGGGTGGCTTGCGGGATCGGGACGGATCGACGTTCGTGCGCTCATTGGTGGCGGTTTCGTTCTTATGGCCATTGGGACGTATTGGCAGGCCGTCGCAATGACGCCGATGACAAACGATACGATTCTGTTTTGGCCGCTTCTGATTTCGGGAGTCGGCAATGCCTTTACGTTCAGTCCGCTCTTTGTTGCGATCATCGGCGGTGTTCCGCCTCACGAGCGTCCGAAGGCGGCGGCGATCACCTCGGTAACGATCCAACTGTCGGGCGCTCTCGCGACGTCGCTGCTTATAACGAATCTTCACGTTCGCATGGCGATCCATCAAAGCGTGCTCGCAGCGAACGCGACCTTGGCCCGCGGTCCCGTCGTCGACTACATTCATGAGCATGGCCTCGGCGAGCTTCCCGCTCTCGTTCAAGATCAGGCAACGGCATACGCATACGCGGATGTTGCATTGATGATCTCCGCCGTCGCGGTCGCCGGCATTATTCTCGCCGCGTTACTTGGCCCGACGCCGAAGTTCCATATCCCCCACCATCCGGCGCCCGAGCCGAAACCGAACGGCGAGGTTACGCAGACGCGCGTTGCCGTAGCTGCAGCGATCGCCGGAGAGTAACGCGTCTACTGTCGAGTAACGGGAGCAGTCCAGAGCGCCTGCCACGTGATTGGGCCGACGATGCCGTCGGGTGTAAGGCCCTTTTGCGACTGGAAGGCTTGCACGACGCGCAACGTCTCCGTGCCGAAATCACCGTCAACCGATAATTTCCAACCGCGTTCACTCAGGCGCTGTTGGACTTGTCGCGTTGCTTCATCGTGCGAACCGAGCGAACAGTAGCCCGGGAACGGCGGCACATTCGGCGCCGGCGCCGGCGGCGGCGCGGCCACTACTCCGTCATACGGTGGTGAACAAAATGCTTCTACGAGATATCGTTGGCGCTGAACGCGGTCGGCGACGTGGTGATGATTGCCTTCGATTGCGTCGAACGTTTGATCGTCGATGACGCGCTCGACGAAGCCCGTATGGTCTGGCACTCCATCGCCGTCCCAGTCATAGATGACAATCTGTCCTGCTTGAGGCGTCGATGCGGTGAGGCCCGCGTCACGAAAGCTGTTCAAGAGGTACGGAACATACGACCATCCGTGCGACGTCGTTTGTACGACGCGCGGCACGCGGAGCGTCGCGCCGCCGTCGTTGCTGAATCCGGCGTGCGCGAGGATCCACGACACGAACATCGCGCACCACGGTCCGTCGGCACCGTACCATGTCGTGATTTCGTTGTGGTATGAGCCGGGAGGCGTTTCACCGAGTCCAATCTTGTTTCGTGCGACGGAAAGGACGAGATCGGCAGACGCCATAGCTACGTTCCTTCCCCACTGACGGCGGCTTCCGAGGCGAGCGTCGGATCTTGACCTCGCGCCGCAGCTTCAGGCGTGAGTGCGGGCGTGCCGGCGAGCACTTTTGCATTCGAATTCGTGCCCGCGCCGGTTTGCGCTTTTCCGTTCGTCGCGACTGCCTGCGTTTTCGCCGCGCCGTTTGTAGGCGTCGACGTCTGAGAAGCCGGCGGCGTCAGCGGAGCAGACGTGGTCGTAGCAGCTTCGCTGCCTCCGAGCGCGCGAGACGCAATGCGGGTTAATGCGTCGGGAATCAGTTGCTCTGCGAACCCAGAGATAAATCCAAGGACGAGCAGAACAGCGCCATCAGTTTGCATCTTCGGCGTCAAGAACGTTGTGGCGATCTGCTGTGGCGTTGCATTCGATGGCGGAACATTGAAATTGATTAGCGAGCCGGCAAACAATTTCGAGGCTAAGAGTGCGTACATAAGCGCGCCGAAGATCGCGCCCGATATCGGTGAGACCACGGCGGTCCCGAACCAGTCCGCGGTTGTGGTTATGTACCGATATAATGGATCGACCGATGCTGTGGAAGGATCTTGAAGCCTGCGCTGCACGCTCACAACGCTTCCCAGGACACCCGCTATCGACGTCGCGACGACCCACTCCACCAGATCGAATGCCCCTGGTGATATCAAGTTGTTCGGTGCGACGTAGAGCAGCCAGAGTATAAAAAGCTCTGCGGCGATAACCAAAAGCGCCGCACGAAACAGCGATTCTGTCACTTTATTTCTGCTTAGCGCGGCAATGCCATACGACGAGTAGAAGTAATAGACAGCACGCATACATTCGTTCAGATCTGCGCGCAGCTTGTTTTCATCGGTTTCTGTCGGGCCGGTCGCTGTATTTAGATACGAAGCGTAACGGTCGCGCCCGGCGACCTCTTGCAAGCGCCGTCGCCATCCGTCAAGACGGGCCCGTATTTGCTCCTTGGGCAGCATATCGGCAGCACACTGCTCCGCCAGCGCAATGTCCGACCAACAAATGCTGTCCTCGTCTTGCGTTCTTCGCTTACGCAGCTCTCCCATGACGAGATCGTCGCCGGGATCACGTTTCGGCGCATCCTCAGCAGCGCGATCGTACTCGTCGAGGATCGAGTCGAATCTTTGGAGCGCTTCTCTCGGTAGTTTCTTCTGCTTGACGGCTTCCTGTAGTGGAGCGAGGACCTTCATGAGGCGTTCACGGGTCTTCCCGATGCATCGCGATGAATCGGAAGCGAGATTAATTTATGGCCCAAATTCACCGTGACGCCGCTTCCCAAGAGCGCCAGCGCCGCACGCGCAAGCCAGCCGATTCCCGGAACGAGCGCCAGAATCGCGGTGATCGGAAGTGTGGTGTTTGCCGTCCCTGTTATAAGGAACGATACGACCGAAGCATCGTTCCAGGCGGGATCGGTCGACGGCGCTCCCTCGGCGTTGAGCGCAGACCAGTTATCGATGCGTCCCTCGACGCGCCCGCCGATGGGCTGAATGATGTCAATTGCGACCGGACCGTTTTTTATCGGGTCGACCGTTGTCGATCCGAGATACACACCGAGCGCGCGCAGCGTGACGGTGAATGAAAACGCGTCAACGACCGGTTTCGAAAAATCCGTTCGAACCTCGTACGAAATGCTCGCGACCTCAAGCGACCCCGCGTGCGCGAATACGGTTTTATCGCTCCAATAATCTGCAGCGGCCGGACGGGCGTTGATGCCCGTAGCCATCGAAGGACTTGTTTGAGACATGGCTGTGACCCCGAATCAGTACCACGACACAAAACGTTGTTTCTGAGTGTGCACCGCGCTGCGGACGTTGCCAATAGGGCCTACGCACCAATAAACGACTATCACTTGCACGGGGCGTCGGCTACCAAGTTGCCGGCAAGTTGCCAAACCCTACGCCGGCGAGATGTCCAGCGCCGCGAAGCGCCGCTTCGCATCGATAGTGAACGACGCGAGTAGATTGGCGTTATCGAAGTGTACGAGGTACTTATACGTCCTGCCTTTTCTGGACGTTTGTGACCCCTTATAGATAAACGCTTCCATGGAACCGATGCCGGCGAGTTGAGCGACGAACGATTTCATTGCTTGCGCGGTGAAGTCTTTTGCGAGCGCAGGTTCCAGCTGCGAGCGGTCGATTTTTCCGTGCGTTTCGTTCACGAAGAATTGTTCGAGGCGCTTTCGAAGCGCAAGATTTTCGCCCGACTCAGATTCATACGGAGCGAGTGTTGCAAACGCAGGGCGCGAGTAGCTCGCACCACATCGATTGAGATCGAGCCCTTTTGCAGATCTCGCGTGAACGAACGCGACGACGATTGGATCAACGCACGGGGCATCACTGTCATGCGAGCCGCCTTTGATGGGCAGAAGCCGTGCATGGGAAAGATATGGAAGTTCTTCTTGTGCGTACGAGATGGGCGAGGCCGGGTCGTCTGTGCCGTTGATCAGCAGGATCGGGGCGTCGCTTCGTACCGGTTGCTGGAATGAACGCGGAACCGGTCGTACGTTCCAGATGCCGCACGCGCGCTGCTGGGCACGTACACGCGCGTCGCCTTCAAACGTATTTGCGCTCGTGCGCGAAATCGCATCTTCCCTGATGTAAGGAATATCTTCAGCGCACGTGACGGAGAGATTCAAGCCGCCGGCAACGATCTGGCTGAGCCCCTGCGTCGTCTCGTCGATCATTGATGCGAGCGGCGCATAGTTGCCGTGATAGGCTCGTTCGACGATCACCGGAACGTATGCCGCCTTCGAGGGTTGGTAGAGCGTCTGACGCAGCCGGTCGGCGAAGACTTCTTTCGAAAGTGCGACGGTTTCCAGGCGCTTCGTAATCGAATTGCGGATTGGTACTTCGACAGGTCCGCGTTGGAATCGCTGGACGAGCGCGGCAAAATGCTCGCCGAATGAAGGGAAATGCGTTGAACATGAGGCGTCAGCGGCGCATGCCTTGATGAGACCCGTCATCGCGAGTTGTGCACCGCCGGCATCCTCAAGGGGAACGAGAAGGAAATGCGGCGGCGCGACGCCTGAGAGAACCATGCTCTCGACACGTTGAGGATACTGTCGCGCGTAAGCAAGGTAGAAGCGGGTTCCGTACGATCCGCCGTAAAGCACGAGCTTCGGATAGTCTAAGGCGGCACGCACATCGTCTAGGTCTTCGGCGGCGACCATCGTCGCGTAATCGCTCAGGTCCGCTTTTGCGGCGAGTCGTTTCCGGCATTGCTTCACAAGTGAATCGGGCCACATTTGCGCGAAATAGAGCTGCGGTTGCGAGCGAGGTGCGAAATCGCAATTCTGCGGTGCTGATTCTCCCGTTCCGCGATTGTCGAGCAGCAGCAAATCGTAGGTGTCCCGTAATCGCGTAAACGCCGAGCTGGGGTCCGCGTCAGCGAAGTCCTCCGCCATAGCGGTTGCGGAACCGCCGGGACCGCCCGGGTTGAATACGATCGCGCGGTGTGACGGATGCTTCGCTTTGATGACGATGAAATGAAGCGCAATCGCGCGCCCATGCGAGAGCGAACGATTTTCCGGAACCGTCAACGTTCCGCATAAGGCCGGCGCATTTGTCGCGCCGGCGTGGCACGGCGCAGTGTGAAGAAG
>CAZYLU010000012.1:0-77780 GCA_964648945.1 uncultured bacterium
AGTGGCGTGAGTCGCAGCACAATCGTCTCCGCGTATGACATGCTCGAGGGGGACGGCCTACTCGAGCGCCGGCGCGGAAGCGGAAGTATTGTGCGGACGGCCGCAGCGCGAAGCCGAATGACATCGCGACGAGACGCCGAGCTCACCGCCCTTTCGTCTGGAATGATTCTCCAGGAGCCTGAGGACATCGTAGACTTGAGCCTAAGCTGGACCGACTTACCGATCGAGTTTTTGCCGTATTTGCACGACCTGACTCTTGCGGAGTTGCACGACTTTCAAGGTCCCTCGATACATGCGCCGGCCGGCCTGCCGCGCCTTCGGGAGCGAATCGCGCAGCAGTATTCCGTCGCCGGGATCCCGACTATCGCCGATAACATTATCGTTACGACGGGTTCGCAGCAAGGCCTCAACCTCGTAGCGTCATTGTTAGTCAGTCCCGGCGAAACGGTAGCAATCGAGCAGCCGACATATTTCGTAGCGCTTGACGCATTCAGAGCGATGGGAACCCGTCTACGCGCCTTCCCACCGGGTTTCGCGGACCGCTCGCTTCAACTCGAGATGGCAACGTCATCATTTAGAGCGTTGTACTGCATACCGACGTTTCAGAGTCCGACGGGACACGTTATGTCGGAATACGCGCGAAGCACTCTCGTGAATCTCGCGCGCGAACACAACGTGCCAATTCTGGAGGACTGTTCTCTCGAGACCACGGCGTTCAGTGGTTCGACGCCGAGGTCCCTTGCGTATTTTGATCCGGAGAATGTTGTATCCATCGGATCGCTGAGTGTGGTCTTTTGGCCGGGGATTCACATCGGATGGATCCGCGCCTCTACGAGCATTGCTACCCGCTTGGGTCGACTGAAACTGCTGTCCGATTTGGGAACGTCTGTCCCTTCGCAAGTTCTCGCTTTGCGCGTCCTTGAGTCGGTCGATCAGATCGCAAATTTTCGACGGCGCCAGCTCAAGGACAGATGCGATCTTCTCTGCCGGCTACTAGCCGAGCAACTGCCCCAATGGCGATTTAAAAAGCCGTCGGGCGGGCTTTGTCTGTGGGTGCGACTACCTTTCGGGGATGCAACATCGTTCGCGCAGTTTGCAGCCCGCGCTGGAGTGCGTGTTCTTCCCGGCAGTTCCATGACAGTAGACGGCTCTTGTACTGAATATCTTCGGCTGCCGCTTACCGTTTGCCCGGCGACCATCGAGGCGGGCATCGAGCGCCTTGCATCGGCCTGGCGTCGGTACGAACACGCCCTCACTCATCGTTCCGAATCGCTCGGGATCATTGATTAGGAACAACCGTAGCCTGCGCCTCGATCGACAGGGGTTCTTACAGCGCGTGAGTGCTCGATTGCTTCGGTGGTGTGAGTAAAACAGTGTCGCAGGTTTCCAGAGATACATTTCCGCGTTGGCTCGGCACCCAGCCGCGGAACTGAAAGTCTCCGGCACATCCGCGCGTGGTCATCGGATCGAGCTCATCGTTCCGGCTCCTTAAGCACCGCCTGCCGCGCCTGTTCTAGTGCTTTTCATTGTTTTTTAAGGTTTTGAGCTACAGTGTCTGCCAAGTCATTGTTGGGGAGGCCGGCTATGCGAGTGTCATTTGCCCGAACGGTGCTTATTGCGGCGGTCTTCACGGCATCGTGTAGCGGCAATCATTCGACGCTGCCCGCGACGCGCGTTCAGCCGCAGAGCTTGTCTACGGCTGTCGACAGCGGAGACATCGTCATCGCCGATCAACTGAATAACCGCGTCATCCAGATCGACAGAAATCACCAAGTTGATTGGCAATTCGGCAACGGCTCAGCTGTTCCAGGTCCGCATTCAGTGGTAGCGCCGAACGATGCCGAACGCTTTGGAACGATGACGTTAATCGCAGGCACTGGCGCAATTGCAGGGAGCGAGCCCGCGTGTCCCGAGGGCTGCGCGGACAACCGCGTCATTCTCGTGGATCAAACCGGAAAGATCGTTTGGCAATATGGCCAGGACGGTATTGGCGGGAGTGGATTCAATCAACTCTTGATCCCCGTTGCTGCGCGTGCGCTCGCGAATAGGAACTTCCTGATCACCGATCAGGGCAATCAGCGCGTGATCGAAGTCACGCCCACGCATCGCATTGTCTCGCAATACGGCACAACCCACGTCGAAGGCGCGGGCTTCAATCAGCTCAACAGTCCAAACAGCGCGGAGCTCTTGCCGAACGGACATTTATTGATTGCCGACGAGCTGAACAACCGCGTCATCGAGGTAAACCGGACAACTCGCGCGATTGTCTGGCAATATGGCGCTCCGAACGCGGGGCTCCTGAAGGGTGCTGCATTTGCGAGCCGCCTGCCGAACGGAAATACGCTCATCACCGATACGGCAAATAGCCGCATCCTCGAAGTCAATGCCGCAAAGAGAGTCGTGTGGTGCTATGTCACTAACACGCGCGCAGGCAGCACGTCGATACCGCTACCCAATCGAGCATTGCGCCTGAATAACGGCGATACATTGATCAGCGATCAATTAAATCACCAAGTCATCGAGGTCACCCCTGCAAAGCAGATTGTGTTCGCACAGGGTAAAATCCGTGTCGGTGGTGCGGGATTCGACGAATTGAATGGTCCAATGGACGCAAAAGTCATCGGTGACTTCACGGGTCTGACGGCTCCCCCGCTCTAAATCTTTCGAGGGGCGAGGGGAGGTTCGCCCTCGACGCGCTGATAAGGTCCACGCGGTCCGGTTGCGAAAGCATCGGCACGTGGCTCGAGTCCAATTCGGTCGTCTCGGCCGGATTCGTTGTTTCGGGTCGCGTCGACCTGACAATCGGCAAGTCCATCGTGAATCCAACATTCGTCTGTGGTAATACATAACGAAGAATTCGTGCGTGCCGGCGGCAGTTGCCCTTCGCACCGACAAAGACGCGGCGATTACGGTGCTAGTTGTGCGACAAGGATTCGCGTCTCGAGCACAACCACTACTATAGTACGGGCAACCCAATCCTAACCGATACATTTTCGATTTCCATCAAACGGAAGAGAACGGGAAGGCCGAGCACCAGCCGGGCATCTGCACGAAAACTGCGAGTTAAAGCAGCGTACAAAATCAATATTCAGTCACGGGAGTTCGTGCCGAAACGATAGGTTAGCATGCGCGCGAGTCTGCTGCTGGCAGCGTCTATCGTGGCCTCGATGCCCCAGGTTCCGGTGCCGCTATCGATGAAAGCGCCGCAACTCCTCATTCAAAACCTTGATTGCGCAGCCGCGGAACGGCAGGCAAAGGCACTTGCTGCAAATTTGGGCTTCCGCCAGACGCGGATGACTTGCTTCCGCGGCATAACGACGGTTGCACTTGACGGTCGAACCGAGGCTCACAGCGTCACTCCAAGCGGGCTGATTACCTACAGTCTTTTCAGTCCTCTGCCGAAATCAGAGCCGGAAGTTCGCTCGTTGTTTGAAGTTCCCAGCGATGTCCCATTTGTTGCTGCAAGTGGTGACATCGTTGCATACATGAAGCTAGATGCGCTGGTTCTGCTTGTTCCAACCGACAAGATGCTTAAGGTCGCCTTCGCACTGGAAGAAGCCGGCTTCTCTAAAAGCGACATGACTTCCCCACCGGGCAATAACCAATTATTGGTGATACGGGTTCGCCTGATCTCGCCGTCGCGGATTTTACAAATTGCGCGTATTATAGCGGCTCAGGACGGCTCAAGGCCGCCCTATGCGGCGAGCATTGGCTTCATTCGAGATTGTGACGGCACAATAGCATCGCTTGGGGGACTGGCGCTTGAGGAGGCACGGCGCCGCGCGGACGCTATGGCACGTGCTGCGCAATCCGAACTCGAAAACACAATCGGTGTCGTCGACCCGGGAGGCGAAGTCACCGATGCAGTATGCGGTTTTGGCGCTGATGCAACGACTGATCAGCTCGCCGCTGCTGCGCAGAACGCACATCTTCCGGGACCGGGCAATTCGCATTTGCTATATGCGACGGTCCTGCGATCTATACGCGTGGCGTGGCGTCTGAAAGGCCCGCCGAACGGACCCGGGCTTCCGTGGGGTTCTCTGGACCCACCTCGCGACATCAAAAACTTCGGGTTTATCGCAGACGGCGTGCGTGCTAGTGGCGAGGCTTTACTGAACAATGTGCAGCCAAACCGCGTATCCATTCTCATCCCGGATTGGTCGTATGATCCATTGGTGCGCTCGCAATACTCGAAATACATTAGCTATGTCGATTTTGGAACAGGCAGATTGCTGCCTTCGATAACGATCGCTGGCCGAAATGCCGAAGAACTGCAAAAGAGTCTCGCAGGTTTCCAGAGATACGTTTCCGCGTTGGCTCGGCACCCAGGGGAAAGTGCTGCTCTTTCGTTTCGCTACAGCCAAACGAATTGCGGGCCGGCGCTTGATGCGGCGGTCTTCGAAGCCACGCAAGATGCCGTGAAGAAAGCCCATGGCAAGCCGATACGCTTCCTGCAACAAGCCTCGGCGTTTCCATTCGGATCATCCGTATCTTGCTTGTATGAATCCACCCCCCTGGACGATTGGTCGAGCAATCCTGCGCCACGGGCTGGAGCCAGCATCGCGGGGGTCGTCGCGGCTTATTAGTAACGCGCGGCGCTGAACTCTTCGCGAAGCTCAGTTTTACCGGAGACGCCACAGACAATTGTGCGGCATTCGCATGGCTGCCTTTTATGTGAGTAAAAGGATTTATGAGATCACGTCGCTGGTTGCGTCCCGGTGTTGCGCGGCGATTCTTGAGCGAAGGCGTCGACCTGCATGCCGACGTTCTCAACGTCGGACATCACGGTTCCGCGTAGTCTTCGTCACCTGATTTCATCGCCGCCGTTCATCCGCGCTACGCAATTATCTCCGTCGGCCGCCATAACTTGTTCGGCCACCCCGCTCCATCGACAATTGAGATCCTGCAGCGCTTCGTTACGCATGTGTATGCACCGATCAAAACGGCGCTGTAACGATTCAATCCGACGGCAGTCGGGTTACCGTTGGCCCAATGTTAAGCTCGGACAAACGAGAGCCCCCAAAAAGCAGCCAAATCATAAACGCGAGTTCGACGAACGTGAAATAGAACAGCAAGCCGAGCGACGCACCGGGAAACGCATAGGGGCGAAGGCCGTCCGTCACCCAGTACGCGCCGTCAAGCACCAGCAAGACCCCCAGAATCTTTGGCGCGTAGGTCGATCGCGCAATCAGATAGCCTACGACTCCCAAATGCAGGCCAAAGATGATCAGCGCCAACGGCCATCCGTACCGGAACGATGCGAGAAGCAGCGCGACTTGCGCCTGCACCTGGGCGCTGCTCAGTTACGCGGCGAATTGGCCGCCATGTACGAGACGATAGGCAATGAAGAGATCGAAAACGCCGATCAACGCAACACCGCTGAAGACGTAGCGAAACACCGAAGCCAGCATTGAGAGCGAGCGGTTAACGGGCGCGAGTAAAGCGTATAGCGCCCACGCAATGACGATATCTTCCAGAAACGAAATCAGGTAGCACGATGCCATGCCGGTGAACGCCGCGCCATGCAAGGAAATATTCTGTACCGTCTGACCTACGTTCGCCGCAATAACGATTTTTGGATACAGCACGAATTCGGCATAGAGGACCGGATTGAGCAAGTACGCCAGACCGGCGATGAGCGCCGCCGCTCGGAGTGTTATCCCATCAGTGCGCATTGGAGATCCTCCTGTACTGAAATGTACAGGCTACGGTCATAGCAGTTTCGCCTCTTATGTCCGCCTTTTCGCTGAAGGACCGAGCACTGATTTATAACGCTAATCCGGCCTCCCTCAATCAACGCCTATTCCGACTCAGTTTAGATAGCGGTCTAAGTTACGGTAGCCTCGCATTCAGTAGGCCGTAGTCAGTTTCCGGAACGGCTGGGGCTTTTGGTATGGTTGGCGGCAACGCGCTGATCGGGACGGGCGAATCCTTCATAAAGCGCTCCGGCCGCCACGATCACCAGCATTACGAGCAACGTGACCCATCCGTAGTTGAACACCGCGCGGCCACTGGTGAGCGGGCCGGGCCACACGATATTCAGCAGCATGAGCAAGAGATATAACGCTGCGCCAATTGTAACCGGCATCCCCCATCTTCCCAGCGTGAATGCCCCTGACGGCGCCCATCCACGCGCGCGCGCAAGCAGCGTCCCCAAGACCGTGAGAAAAAACGCCAGATAGATCCCGGAGGTAGCAAAAGAAACAAGCGCATAGAGCGCCGTGACGTTGGCCGGGTAATCGAACCACAGGATGCGAACCGGTTTGCTGGGATTGATCAACACCAGTAAAAGAAAGGCGAATGGAATGACTGTTCCAACCAGGATCGCGTTGACCGGCGTGCGATAGCGCGGAGAAATCTTCTTGATCGCGCGGCTAAGTGGAATAGCGCCGTCACGCGCAAGGGCGTACGCGACTCGCGATCCCGCCCCCTGAACTGCCGTACCGCAGCTGAAGAACGCGACGATAACCATCACCAGGAAGAAGTCTTGCAGCCAGCCCGGAAGCGCCGAGAGAATCGAATTGATTCCTCCGGTTACAACCCCGCTGATGCCGCTTGACGGCGTTGCGAGCAGTAGGCCTAGGACTAAGACGAAGGATGCAATCCCGCCGTACAGCAGCGCGTTACGCATAGCCTTGGGGACCTGTCGCTGCGCGTCGATGGTTTCTTCGGAAATGTCGCCGGCCGATTCGAAGCCGTAAAAGATATAAACGTTTGCGAGAATCGAGACGAGTGCGGCGCTCCCCCACCAGTTGCCGCTAAAGTTGAGTGCTAAAGGGTTCGACTTTGCAAATTCTACGCTCTGCGTCGAGAAAATGAACCCAATTCCCTGATGAAAGCCGTGAATCGCGAGCGCTAGAAAAACACCGAACGTTCCAATTGTTTCAACATAGACGCCGAAACGAGCGACGCGGCCCATAATCTTCGCGCCGACAGAATTCAAGACCGCCGACAGAATGATGATGCCTCCGGTAATAACAAAGATCGTGAGGTTACTTGCCGGATCGATGTGCGTCTTGAACCAAATGTTTGAAAGCGACGCAATATACCCGACCGCGCCTGAATCTACCGAGGCGACCGTTGCAAGTAACGCGAAACCATAGATCCAGCCGACAAACCAGCCGAAACGCGGTCCGACGTTATATTTTCCGTACTGATAAAGCGCACCGGAAAGCGGATATTCGCTCGAGAGCTCGCCAAACACCAAGGCAACAAGCATCATCAAGCCGACAACCACCGGCATCGTCCAGATATATCGCGGTCCGCCGGTTCCCAAACCCAATGTGTACAGCGAATAAATGCCGACCATCGGGCTTAAATAGCTGAAGGCCACCGCGAAGTTGTCGAACAGCGAAAGTACGCGCGACAGTTCTTGGCGATAGCCTAATGCAGCGAGCCGGTGAGTCTCACCGCTCTGCGCGTCTGTTTCTAGTGCTTCGCCCACGCCCAGCCCGTAATACGCCAACCCTCCGGCAATTTACGCAGTGCCACCGTGAAAATCGAACCGTCTTCGGCGACCGGCTTGCCATGAAACTTATAGCGATAGTTAGCGGGCACGACCACGTAGGCTCGATCTCCCGTAACATCAACGTGAGTCGGTTTGCCAAGGGTTACGACGTTGTCAGCGTAACCCGCCGCCTTTACCGCAGTCTTAAAATCTCTTGCCCAGTCCGCACAAGCCGTGGGGCCTTGCCACTCATGTGGCGGAAAGTCATCGATGATCGATGCCGGCGAAGCGCACGCGGCAACCGCGCTCTTGATGTTGCCGGTGCTTACCCCGTGCATAAACTGATGCACCGTGGCCATAACGTTACTGGATTCAGTCGCAGTGGCCGGCGCTATAGCGAGAATGGAGCAAAGCACGAAAATTACGACGCGCATAAACTTCCCCTTCTGACGCTGAGAATCTTAAGCGCTCCTTACGTTTTGAAGATTTCGCATCCTCGCTAAACGAGAGCGATCGAGGTGGTCAGCCAGGCCCGCGGGAGACGACGGAGCTCGAAAGACGGCCGGCTGTCACAGCTGCGTACTGCACGACGATACCTTTGCATCGGTGGGGAAGGATGCTGCCGCCATAAGTGAGGTACAGGCAATGAGCGCCTCCATCATTCGTGCCATTGTCGCAGTCCTGACGCTTGCCATATCACCGCAAGCGGCTCGTGGCTATATCGTCGGTCCGCCCATGAGTCTCGAAGGCCTAACCAATCACTCCGACGTCATCTTCAAGGGCACGGTCATTTCCACCAAGACGGCAAACAAAAGGTTGAGCTTCCCGTTCATATTGGGCTTTGCCACATATGAGACCGATTTCAAAGTTGCTTCTCTTATCAAAGGCCAGACGCCCGGACCGCTTCTTAGATTCCTCCACTATGAACGCGACTCTACAGGCGGGCTCGCCGGTTACGAGCCTCAATACTATCATTTTGAACCGGGCAGAACGTATATCGTGTTCGCGAAAACAAGCGTGCACCGCGAAATCTTCCAACAGCTTTCGATGTTCCGAGCCGGAAGAGAAGATCAAGGCATCCTGCTGTGCGCTAATAACCGTCCGATAGGCGCAACGACGGTCAAGGACATATTCTGGTCCGAGTTAATGGCATTACTCGATAGCACGAATCATAGCGATGTCGTGTATGCAATCGATCAGCTAGATGACATGAGCGGTGGCCCCGCGCGACTGTTCTCCCTGGCTGAGTTCGATCGAAAAGCAGTCCTTGTCGTGCTTCGGAAATTCATGAGAAACCATGACGCACAAATTGCGCGGGAAGCTATCGGTGTCGTCGGTTCGCACAACCCATATATGTCCGAAAGCTATGAGGCGAGCTGGCTCGTGACTGTTGGAAGCACGAAGCTACCAGGGTTCGCTCCAATGGAAAGAGTGGATAATACGGGTGGAAAGTTGTATTGGAAAGATCTGGTTTCGATCGCGAACAGTGACGCTGATGGTACCACGCGCGCAGTCGCGATCTCCGCTCTAGGTCTCACGCTCCAGCCATCACTAGAGGCGTACGTCGTCCAGTGGTTGTCCGATCGCGATCCTGCGGTGAGAAGTTCCGCAACAGTGTTGTTGGCGGATTTTCCCAACCTGGCAACTCATGACAGAATTGTTCGCCTATCTCAAGACCCGTCCGCGGTAGTTCGGACCGCGGCCGCGCGCGAGATTGGTTTTAGTCAGCAGGTCACCGCGGCCGATGTCGCAGCAAAGCTGATAACCGATCCGGATGCGGGTGTTCGAAAGATGGCCGCAATGAGTCTATTTTCGTTGTCGCAAGATAATAGTGCGGTCGCTACGTGCTTAAAACGAAATCTCGATAACAGAGAATTCCAACCGATGTTTCTGATTGCGCTGGCTTCACGCGACGCCGGTCCATATCTCGACGCATTGGCTAAAGCCATGGAGGAAAAGCCTACTCCAACCAATGGTTGGGGCGGAAACACGGATCTAGCCGTGTGGGAAATTCTCTTTAAGTACCTCCAAAACCAGCCCTTCGACGAGGTCACGTCGGGTAAGTTCAACCGTTACCTCGACGCCATGGAACAGGTGGGGAATTATTCTTCTGGTTATCAGCGCGACATCTACGCGTTCTATATTCAGCGGGGGATGACCGAGCGCGCGAGAGCCTTTCGCTCAAAAGCCGACAAAGCGGTTACCTATGACCTCGATTTTTATTTTAAGGAAGTCGATCGGCAGTACAAAGAAGTACAGGCAACCTCAACACCCCGGGCGAGTCTGCAACAGCGATCGAACAGCAGTCACGGCGGCTAGCATGACGACGAATAGGAGAGTGCCACGCTCAGAGCTGCTCCTCCGTTTGGGCGCACCGGCGGGTTCAGGGGTAGGGGTGATGTTCGAAACGGATCGCCCTCCTGAATACCGCAGCGCCCGGATGCTGTGGATTTGCGATCCAGTAAACTCTGCTGACCCAAACGGGGACTGCCCATCCAATTGCATGGCCTGGAACCGTCTGCCTTACGGCACCGTGGAGTTCAACCCGAAGAACTTCCCCGAAGACACGTGGGTTCTTGTTCCTTGTGAAAAGCATGCGGATCTCTTTATGGGCTATCCGGACGTCTAGCATTCTCGACGATCGCAACCGTAGAACAATTTCGCACCGCGGACATCGCGTTCGTATTGCAGTATCGCGGACCAGAATGCCGCCGTTATCGTGACAAACCGACGCACTGTCGTCAGTGGTTCGTTCCATCTTATGTGTTTCAATCAAGTACGTTCGACAAGCCTGACCAGAATGAAACACGAATGCCAAAACGGCCGTAAGCTAGGCGTGAGACTGAAACTGATTGCTGCGGCGCTGTCCGCGATCATCTCTTCCCTGATCTGCGCGGCCTCGCCCCTGATGGCCGGCGCCGCGACCGATATGACGAAGGATTGTCACATCGGGTCCTATCGTCTGAGCGACGGAAAAAGCGTCGATATCGCGCCGTCTGATGAAGGCACGCTGCGTTGGCGCATGTTCAACGGCGAGACAGGGCAGCTTCATCGTCAGAAGGACGGCACGTGGATGAGTACCTATGGCTGGACCGGTCGCCCCGACGGCAAGACTGTTTCATTTTCCGATTGCAACAACGGTGGAATCACTTTTGCAAACGAGCACGGTATGCGTATCGCGTTCGATGTCACCAATACCACCTTCTATAGCAACGGCACGAAGCTTCGGGGTCGGCTGATACTGCCGAAAGGTCACGGAAAAATACCGGTTGTCGTCTTAGTGCATGGCTCAGAGCATGATTCGGCTCTCGACTTTTATGCGCTACAACGAATGTTCCCAGCGCAGGGTATTGGCGCATTCGTGTACGACAAGCGCGGAACGGGCGTGTCCGACGGAACTTACACACAAAATTTCGCTATTCTCGCCGACGATGCGGTTGCGGCGCTGAACGAAGCAAAGCACCTGACCGGTTCGCGGCTAGGGCGCATCGGGTACCAAGGCGGCAGTGAAGCCGGATGGGTCGTACCGCTCGCGGCGAGTCACGCTCATGTCGATTTCGCGATTGTTAGCTTTGGACTCGCGGTTACGGTATTAGAAGAGGATCAGGAAAGCGTCGCCCTCGACATGTATTTCCACCACCACTCATCTTCCGATACCGTCAAGGCGCTAGAACTTGCACGCGCCGGCGAGTACGTCGTCGAGACCGGCGGGCAGCGAGGCTACGAGAAGTTCGATAGCTTGCGCCGAAAGTATAAGTCCGAGCCGTGGTACAAGGACGTACATGGTGACTTTCTCTTCGTCGTCTTACCTCTAGATGAGAAGCAGATCACCGCCGCGGCTAAGGCGTACGGTGTGAACACAACGCCGTTCGACTACCAACCGATGCCGGTTTTGCAGAACTCTACAACGCCGCAGCTTTGGGTACTCGGCGCCGACGATCTCGACGCCCCAAGCGCCGTAACAGCAAAACGGATAAAGTCGTTGATTGTCGACGGAAAGCCATACACGCTCGCGGTCTATCCCGGAGCGGAGCATGGGATGACGCTATACGAGCTCAACGCAAAAGGTGAGCGTCTGTCGACACGCTTTGCGCCCGGATATTTCGACATGATGGCCGACTTCATACGCGTCGGCGCGATCCGCAGTCACTACGCTAACGCGCAGATTACCCAGCCGGAAAAGCGCTGAGTTAGGGCGTGGCAAAGCGCCTTGCGCCTTGAAGTCACGAAGGGGAGGCCTCGACCGTTGCGGCAGCGAGTCGATGACGCCGCGATAACGAGACCGGGGGCTATCCATGATACAGGCACTACTACTGGCGGCACTGACCGATGCGCCCGGCCCTGAGCCATCGGCGACGCCGCCCAAGACCATTACAACGGTAAAATCAATCCCGTTTTGCACGACTCTCACCAAAAGCGTTCTGCCGACAATCCAAGGTTTGCAGTTCAATGACAACATCATCGCATCCTCAAAGCCGCTGATGATTGATATGGGCAAGTTGTACGTGCCCGCGAGTCTTGCTGGAGAGAAATTCGATCAGTACGCGGCGCAGTGGGGCTCTTCAACGGCAGGCGGAACGCACACGGCCGACAATCCCGGTATGCAGCTAGCGGCGCAACGACTCGAAATGATTGCGTCGGGGATCGTTCACAATCTCGACCTGATCGAGAAGATCTTGAACGATCCGACACGCTTTCCAAATCCGCCCAAGACCGATCAGGATCGGCAGGCAATTCTCCTCAAACAGGAGCTGCAGCAAGTCGCCGATCAGCAGAAGAAAGCGCTCAATGTGCTTTACGGACTCGCGGACACGCTGAACATGCAAACGCTCATCGCTCACGGTGACGGCACGCAGGGCGCGATCAACGGTGGAGGCGCAAGCGGTTCAGTCGCGCACAACGATCAGGACGTGAGCTTCCAAGATCCTATTAGTGGACCGGAACGAGGACGAAACGGACACGCTCAAGATCCGACGGTCGACACCGATCCGGCAATCTCACAAAAGGCGCTGGGAACGTTTGCAAACAATCCGCTCATGCGCTTTTATGCGGGCGTTGTTGCGAATCAGCAGAGCACCGCGCAGGCTGAGAATCAATTAACGGCAACGGTTCTTCAAAACGTCGGACAATGTAAATAGCGACACCGAGACTTTTAAGACTAGAGGCTCTACCGTAATTTCTCGAGCGGACAAGCCTCGCATTAGCGGGTTTTGCGCGCGAACAGACAACAGCTGTATCACGCGGCCGGTGCTGGTCTCTTAGAGACGTTTATCCCTCCGAGTCAGCGCTCGTATTGCCTACGACAAGTTCTGGAGATACATAGCCATTTGGCGGCACTAGAATATGCGATTCCTGTGCGGTCGCTCCACTTTGCCTGGTTGCAAAGTTCGCCAAGCCCGAATGAGTCTGCGGAGACGTATCACTCATGACAAAAACGGTGCTTCCAGTT
Organism: uncultured bacterium; assembly: GCA_964648945.1. Lineage (GTDB taxonomy): Bacteria > Vulcanimicrobiota > Vulcanimicrobiia > Vulcanimicrobiales > Vulcanimicrobiaceae > JAMXLG01. The sequence goes on from CAZYLU010000012.1 coordinate 12,897, forward strand.
TCTCGGTCGTACACAACTCCGCAAACCGTTCCGAGCAAGACTCGCTCAGAATCAGTGAACCGGAACCCTCTCCATCCTGGCGGCGTTCCTGCCGGGACGTCCTCGGGCGTGAGTTGCAGGTGACCCGCGGCGGAATCTGCGTTCGCCATTCGAGCCGTCTGGCGACCCAGAGTCTCGAACGATTCTTGCGTTCCGACGCATGCCTCAGGATGCGCCTGCAGCCTAAAATCTTTTAGCGCACCGCGTGGATCATACAATTCATTAGCTCCCTTCGAGTCGCGTACGGATATACGGACGTCGGCTTTTGCGTATGCCCTCCGAAACCATTTGGCTACACAGAGGCCTCGAGCGCAACGCAGAGTGCTACGACCATCGGAACCGTCATGATCGGCGCGACCTTGCTCTCGCCGTCGCGGACCGCCTCGGAATTTGGGACAAAGCGTTCCTACCACAAACTCATCTACTACCATAAGGTCGACAAGGGAGGACACTTCGCTGCCTGGGAGCAGCCGCAACTGTTCGCGCAAGAAGTACGCGCGGGCTGGAGGGCGCTTCGCACAGCATAATGTCTTTGCAAAAGAAGGAACGCTGCAGCGCTACTGGCGTTCAAAGACGTAGATGTACGGCTGTTCCTTCCCAACCATATGCACTGTCATCGTCAGAGTCTTGAGATCGGGAGAAAGTACGATCTGACGGGTCTGCGTGATCTTGCCTTTCGACTTGCGAATGATTTCAACCGTGCGCGCGTCTAACCGCCGCGCTGACGATCCGTCGAACTTCACATTGAGCGTCTGACTCGCAGAGGGAATGATAAAGGAAAGGCCCTTGTTGTCATAAGGACGGACTTCAAGTGTTATGCCGGAATTGGTCGCCGCCGTCGCGCTGACCCACGTACCCGCAAAACCTGATCCCGCTGCCCTTCGCGCGTACAGATACTTGACGTTAGACGGTGACCCATTTTTACTAAAACTCGTGAAGTCGTCTTTTAGCGAATTGCCGTCTTTGGAGAGGCTCCACGTCGCGGTCAAGAGCACGCGACTACCCTTCTTGCGGACGACCTTCCAGTTTGGCCCGTCCGCGGCAACGGAGAGTGTGGTGCCGGCATAGCCCGGCTGGTCCGTTCCATCGACGACAATCGTCTCGACCGCACCGCCAAAGTCGAACGCGTACGTGTTTGCGCGGACCTTCGTCACTTTCATCTGGTCGTTGAGTTTGATGAGCTTCCATTGACCGACGAACGGATCGCTTTCAGCCCGTAGCGGGCTCGTTGCGAGGCGGGCAATCAGCAGCAACAGAAAAATGCGGCTTAGCATGTTAACCGTCCTAAAATTTATTCATCCTGGGGTTCGACGTAAATCATCACGCAAAATCAGCGGCGCCTGCATCACCATGAACGCCGGCCGCTGCCCTGAGCCGATTAGGACAATAAAAAACTGAAGAAAGTCTGAATCATAACGCGCCTTGGATGGCTGCCACAGCCGCGTCCAGGTTGCCTCATGCTGTGGAGTGCGAGCGTTAGGTCCCCACTTCGGCGGCATGCTCTGCGCTGGTCCAGATGTTCGCGATGGCCATTGTAAGCAGCACGGTCGAAACGATGAAGATTGCAGTGTAGACAATTCCGCTGCTGATGTGACCGTACAGATACGCGCCCGCGCCGAAGAGCGCTGAATAAATGGACGTCAGTCCGAGGATCCACCCGAGGAACGACAGCGAGAGGGTGTCCGGTGACGCTTGAGAGCCGCTTGCAGCACGAATCTTGGCCCAGCCCGGCCCCGCCGGTCGCACTTTTTCGTAGAATGCAACGAGCGTTTCGTGCTCCACTGGTGGCGTTAGGAACGTCGTAACCAACCACGTCACGGTTGTTACAGCAACGGTGACGAGCAGCGTCGTCGATGCATCAACCGGATGGCCGAACTTGCCCATCGCGAAGAACGTGAGCGAGACGATGAACGATGCGATCATCGCGCTAACTTCCGTCCACGCGTTGATGCGCCACCAAAACCAGCGAAGCAGATAGACCAAACCCGTACCTGCACCGATTGAAAGCAAGACGTTGAACGTCTCCTGCGCGGTTGTAAGAATGTATGTGAGTCCGATCGCGACAACCATAATGAGCACGGTAACCATCCGGGCGACGAAGACATAGTGACGCTCGTCGCGATCCTTTACCATGAATCGGCGGTAGAGATCGTGGACGAGATAGGATGTTCCCCAGTTCAAGTGCGTTTCCAGCGTCGAGCGATACGCAGCAAAGAGGCCCGCAACCATGAACCCCGCAAAACCTGCGGGGAGAAAAACAAGCATCGCCGGGTAGGCGATATCGTCACCGAGCAGATGCGGTTGAACGTACGGGAACGCGCGTTGGATATCTGACATGTTCGGATAAACGATCATCGATGCGAGCGCAACGATGATCCAAGGCCACGGGCGAAGCGCATAGTGCATTGCTTGAAAGAACATCGTCCCGAAGACGGAGTCACGCTCGGTCCGCGCGGAAAGCATGCGCTGCGCGACATAGCTTCCACCCCCGGGCTCCGCTCCGGGATACCAGACGGACCACCATTGCACCGTCACGGGAATTACGAACATCGCTGCTGCGGTCTTCCAGTCGGAAAAATTAGGCAACACGCTTAGCCACTGCGGATTGCTTACGGTGAAGTGGTGAAAGAGACCGGTGAGCCCGCCAACTTGCGGAAGCTTCAGCGCGAAAAACGCAGCAGCAAACGCGCTTGTAATCGTGATGCAGAACTGAATCATATCGGTGACCATCACGCCCCAGAGCCCCGAGATGGACGCGAAGATCACCGGAAACGCCGCGGCGATCAACAGCGTCTCCCATTCGGGGATGCCGAAGAGTACGTTCGCAATTTTCGCTGCTGCGAGATTCACGCTTGCGATAATGAAGCAATTGAAGAAAAGGCCGAGATACAGTGCGCGAAAGCCGCGCACAAAAGCGGCGGCGTTGCCCGAGTAACGCTGCTCGTAAAACTCGAGATCCGTGAGCACTCCGCTGCGCCGCCAAAGTCGTGCGAAGAAAAAGACCGTTGCCATGCCGGTCAGCAAGAACGCCCACCAAACCCAATTCCCGGCAACGCCCCCTCCGCGAACAATGTTCGTGACGAGGTTCGGCGTGTCGGTGCTAAAGGTCGTTGCGACGAGGGAAATCCCGATCAGCCACCACGGCGCTTGCCGCCCCGCTGCAAAGAATTCGGACGTGTTCTTTCCGGCGCGACGCGCAAGCGCAATCGCTGGAATGAACATGATGCCGACCGATACCGTGATGATGATCCAATCGAGGACTTGTAAGTGCAACGGCGTTACCTTCCTACAAACGGTGATGAGAGCGCAGTCAGGAGCGATTGATGCGTGTCGTCTTCGCCAAGCACACAAAACATCACGCCGCGCAACGATTGTTTGCGAGCGTATTGCGCTTTAAGCGCGATCGACGCCGGATCGTCGTAACTGAAGAACACGCGTCTACGCGCGTTGTAGAGCCAAGGCGCTTGAGCCGATGCGCTCCAGAAGCGCTGCCATGACGGGTCGCTCAAGAACTGCGATTGCACCGTCGCCCATGGCGTTTCAGGAAATGGCGCAGCGAATTTCGAGTATAAGCCGCTATTCTTTGCCGAAACGCCCGAGAAGCCGCGGCCGTAAAATGCGATACCAAGGACGATCTTGTCGCGCGGAACGCCGTGCTGCTCGTAGTACTCCACGGCACCGGCAACGTTTCCATATCGGCGTTGCAATTGCGGCGTCGGGTCTTTCGGATCGGCGTACATCGGTGCGTTGAAGTTGCTAACGGGGCTGAAGCTCGTGCTCATGTCGTACGTCATCACATTGAGCCAATCGACGTACGTCGCGATGCGGGCGAGTTCATAGCTGTCGCTGGGATCGTACGGGCCGCCATATTCCCACCGTCCAGCCGGCGTTGCCGCCGTCAAGTAGTAGCGGCGATGCGTTGTTCTCGCCAGCACATCGAGCTGGCGGCGAAGTTCTTCGAGCAACGCCGTAATATTCGCTCGATCTTGCGGGCGGCGGCGATTCTGCGGCACGCCTCCGTGCACCGGGAACTCCCAGTCGACGTCGATGCCGTCGAAGCCCGCACGCGCAACGTAAGAATCGACGCACGATCGCGCAAAGGCGCGTCGAGATTGCGCGGTGAGTGCCGCATCTGAATACTGCGGAGCTTGACCCCAGCCACCGATCGACAACAATAAGCGAAGCCGAGGGTGAGCTGCGCGTAGCGCGCGCAGCTTTGAGAATATCGCGTCTTCCTTAGCGCTCGGCCCGTGGCAGACGTTCCCTGCTCCGGGCTCACCAAATGCGTAGATGAGATCGGTCAACTTTCGGACCGGAATTTTATCGACCGGCATACCGCCGCCGTAGTATGCGGCGATGACCGTGTCGGTCGTCGCCGGCGGGCGCGCCGATGGCGCGCTGCACGCAGCAAGCAGAAGCAAGAAAAGAACAGCGCGTGCTATGTCGATTCCGCCCGCGCGCCCGCAATACCGGATAGCGCCGACACGATGCGGCGGATGGCGAGCGCGTCAAGCCGATCGCCCGAACGCGCACCCGCGCCTACGTGAACTTCTCGAACGCCCGTTTCGCGGACGATCTTGGCAACGTTGCCTGCAGTTATTCCTGCGCCGGCGACGATGGAGGGGCCCGATCGGTGTGCAAGATCGCGAAGAAGATTACGTCCTTCCCATGCTGATTGCGCGCCGCCTGAAGTCAAGATGCGTGTTACACCCGGTGCTCGCGCAAGCGCATCGAAGGCTCGCATTGGATCGCGTGCAACATCGAACGCACGATGAAATGTCATCGGACGTCGCGCCGCTTCGCGAACGGAACCGAGCAACTCGACATCGACATCACCTTCCGGCGTGAGACCGCCAACAACAATTGCCGACGCTCCGAGTGACGCGGCGCGTGCCGCATCGCGAATGATGCTTGCGCGTTCAGCGGCGCCGTATGTAAAGCCGTCATCGTGAGGGCGAACGATGACGTGCACGGGAATTTTCACCACCTTCATTACGCGCTCGATCGTTGACGGATGCGGAGTCAGTCCACCGCACTCACGATGCGCAACGAGCTCTAGGCGGGTGGCGCCGGCCCCTTGCGCAATCGCAGCCTCTACCGCATCCGTAACGATGATCTCTAAAGCTAGGAAATTCACGCTCCGCGGTCTTTAGTACGTGTCTACAAATACCGGTGATAATGAAACGTCGGCTTGACCGTTCGATTGTATTGCGGGTGTCTGTTGGGTGTTACCCGGCGGCAACGATTCGAATGCTTTGTAGTCGAAGCTCGCTGCATAGACGACGTAACCGTTGCCCGACGTGAGTGACTTGCCGGAGTTGGCTGGATTGTTCTGACAACCCAAAACGAAGTTCGTACACGGTCCAAGATTGTCGGGCAGCGTGAACGACAACGGTCCGGTTCCGCTTATCGGGGGGCTTGTGTAAAAGTTCTGAAGCGATCCGCTCGACGTAACGCCCTCGACGTAGATCAGCGTCTCTACGATTCGTGGATCGGCCGGTACGTTGACCGTTGCAGTTCCACCACCGTTTCCGTCTTTGCTAAATGTTGGAGCAGGCAACGCCGGCAGCGGTGTTAGGTTGGTCAATGACGCGCTCGCGGTGAACGTTGACGTGCCCGCGTTCGCTGTAGCAACAACGATAGAGAGATTGTACGAACCGGTAACAGGTGCCATTTCGAATGCGGTAAAGCCGCTCATGTAGCCCGCAAAGCCAGCCGGGAAGGTTCCATCGTCGAAGAACGGCACGGCGGGCGGTCCGATGATGTACGGCTGCGGTGGGACCGACGAAACGCCCGCGGGTAATGTGCCCGAGTATGGAACGGACGCCGTGTAAAACGGCAATCCCCACGACGGACTCACGCTGCCGGACGGATGTCCCGGATAGAATGCCGAGTTCGAGGCGGTATTGTTATTCAGCGGCGCAAGGCCGGACGAGAACACGCCGCCCACCGTACCGAACGTGTCTTGTGCGCTTGGCGTCGGAAAGACTTGCGGCTCGGACGTGATCGAGCTCGTGCCGGCGTCGGTTCCCGGACCGCCGTTGCCGTCTGCGCCGATGCTACTCGAGGGAACGATGAATCCCGCGGGTCCCGTGATCGAGGGGCTGTTGACGAGCGTCGCCGAGAGTCCGTTCGTTTGCCGAAACGTCGTGACCACATTGAAGCCGGTCGTCCCATCAGGAAGCCGAGCCGTTCCAACGGCAAGTTGCGCTTTGTTTGTTTGCAGATTCGTCGGCGTCTGCGACGGCACGATCGAGTTGCCGTTCGTTATACCTCCACCTCCGCATCCGGTAAGGATCATCGCACAGGTTGCAACGCAAAAAATGTATCGTTTCATGGCTCTTCCTTACAGACGCGTCGTGAAGTAGACGTAGAACGAACGCCCGACGTTATTCGGCAAATTGAGATAGGCATTTTTTCCGTTCACAACACCGCCGGCGGCGAGGCAGTTCACGCCAGCGGCCGGATTCGGCGTACAACTCGTGTTGTAACCCGTCAATGGCCCGGAGATCCCGGTGGCTACGGGTTGATAGTTTGGATTCAGCCGGAATCCCGGTTTTTGATACAGTGTGCCGTTAAAGTACGCAAACGGACCACCTGCAATCGCTCCGAAGTCGCCGCTCGGATAGACCGGTCCGGAGTATGCCTCGTTAAAAACGTTGAGTATGGAAACGCCGATCGAGCTGCGTCCCAGCTTCTTCTCGAGCGTCAGATCGGCGGTGAGATTCGCGTGCGAGAGTTGCCCTTGGGCTTGCGCTGACTCGGGCGTTCCGAGCGTGGCTGCGATATTCGGTTTGAAAGCGGAGCCGGGGTTCGCAGGATCGACGAATTGCGTCTCTCCTCCGCCCGTCGCATTCGTGTGCGGAACGTTGAACGTGCCCGATCCGTATCCGATACCGGTCATCGTTCCGTCACCGTACGGATAACCGATGTCGTAGTTGAATCGCGCGGTCAAACGCCAGCCGCTCGTCGTGCGATACGATGCTGCGAGCGTCGACGTAAACGGCGAGACGTATCCCACACGGTAGAGTTGATTGACCTGCGTAGGTGCAACGATGCCGTGGAATTCGTCCGCGGAGGCAGGTGCGACGTTTTGACGCACATTGTTGTACGTTGCAGATAGCTGCCCTGAGAGGCCGGTCGCGTTTTCCTTCGTGAGATAGAATTCCAACCCGTCGGCGATCTCGAGGCCGTTGTTCGTTGCGTGGTGCAGATTCAAAAATTGCGTGGCACCGGTGGGCCCTTTGAGCGTGACCCCAAAAAGGTCGGTCGACGGAATCTGTTCCACGATATCGAGATCGTACGCGCGTCGCGTCCAGCCGGTGAGCTTGAACGACAGATTGTGCTTGAAGCGATGCATGTACGAGAGATCGAAGTTGCTGTACGTCACGGGGACGAGTATCGAAAGCGGATTTGGAAAATCGCCGTTCATCACGGACCAGTACATCTGTTGCTGGTACGTTCTGCACGGTACAAGATAGCCGTTGAACCCGCAATCGGTCGGAATTCCATGTGTGCCGTAGTAATCCGTCGGTTTGCTGCTTGCGTATGGGGTATTGATATTGTACGTTCCGATGTTTGCGTAGATGCCGGGGTTGAGATATGCGGGCAACCCTGCAAACGCGTTAGCAAACGTTGCGCTTGGCGCATAGTCGCTGTCCTCACCGTGCGGGAAGCGCGCGGTTCGGCCGTACGAGAACCGCACCGCGTCGTTCAAACCCATCTGCAGCGACGCAGCCAGACGCGGCTCGGGAACGGTCGGATCCGTTTGATGCTCTTGCTCGACGTTCCGCCGGATCAGCGTGGACACATCGACGATGCGGATGTCGCGCGCCTCCGCGAGTTCGGTGACTGGGTACGCAGGACGTTCACCTTAAACCTTGCACGGAACGCAACGCGTCACATCGATCGGAGCGCTGCCGACACCACGTTCACCTATGACCTAACCGCGCCGGCGACGTTTACGATTATTGCGCTGCACGAGCGTATCGAGGATGGACAACGGATTGCGCGATTCACTATTGATGCGCGAATTGCCAAGCGCTGGAAGACGATTGCTGTGGGCACGACAATCGGCTACAAGCGACTTCTTCAACTGGAGTCTCCAGTGACCGCGACGGGCCTGAGAATTCGTATCAAAGAGACGCGCGACACGGCCGAAATCGCCGGCATCGGACTCTACCACTAGAGCATGCGGCGGTTCGCGGCTCTCCTCATCCTCGCGATGGCGATCACCTCCGGTGGTGCCCTTGCAGCTGCACCGAACGGCAACGTAGGTCATACGATCACATACGATCGGTATTCGCTCAAACTCGACGGCAAACGCGTGTACATTTGGTCGGGTGAGTTTCACTATTGGCGGCTGCCGAGCCGGCGCCTATGGCGGGACGTGCTGGAGAAAATGAAGGCCGGCGGTTACAATGCCGTTTCAATTTATTTCAATTGGGCGTTTCACTCCCCCGCGCCGGGCGTTTACGATTTTAACGGGATTCGTGATGTCGACGCGTTGCTCAACATCGCACAAGAAGTCGGCGTCTACGTGATTGCGCGCCCGGGACCATATATCAACGCTGAAGCCGATTCAGGCGGCTTTCCGGCATGGCTCGTGACGCGCAGCGGACACGCGCGTAGCTCCGACCGCGGCTATCTTGCGCCGGCGTTGGAGTGGATGAATCGCATCGATCGGATACTCGCGCGGCATCAATTCACATCGAGTGGCGGTCCCATCATTCTGTACCAAGTTGAAAACGAATACATTGAAACGCAAGACCAGCACGTGGATCGGGCGTACATGGCCGCACTCGAGCGACAAGCACGGTCCGACGGCATCACCGTGCCGCTGACGCACAACAGCTGCTGCGGCGATGGTGGTCGCTGGGCGCACGGCGTCGGCGCGGTCGATATCGATGCATACGACAATTACCCTGCGGGTCTAGACTGCGCGAAGCGTACGGACTGGGCCGAGTACGACGGCTTTTCGAAACTGCGCAAGCGAGACGGAAACGTTCCGTTTTACTTGGCAGAGTTCCAAGGCGGATCGATCGACTATTGGGGTGGTCCCGGCTATCGCGCATGTGCCCGGATGACCGATGCGCGCTTCGAGCGCGTATACGACGAACAGAACATTGCAGCCGGCGCGTCGTTACAGAACTACTACATGACATTCGGCGGTACCAACTGGGGGTGGATCGCTTCACCGGAAGCGACGTACACGTCGTATGACTACGGTGCCCCAATCGATGAGACACGCGCGCTGACGCCGAAATACGACGAGCAGAAGTTACTCGGATACGCCGTGCAGACGCTACCTCTCACTCATCTGCTGGTTGAGCGATCCCCGGCCGTCGCCGATCCGGCGGTGCGCGTCGACGCACGAGTCGATGCGCAATCGCACGCACAGATTTTTATCGTGCGCCACGCGACGCTTCGCTGGCCTGGAAGCGATCGCGTCACACTCGCACTGAGTGGTCCTGACGGAGCCTATGCACGCGTGCCGCAACAGCCCGGAACGGCCATCGCACTGCATGGTGAAGATTCCAAGTTGCTCGTAGCGGGCCTCACGCTCCATGAAACGCGGCTCGTGTATTCGACCTCGGAAGTCGTGACCGACGTGCGTGACAATCGAAGGCAGATACTGCTATTGCGCGGACGTACCGGTGAAGACGGCGAGACGGTACTCCGCTATCAACGCAGACCCATCGTCGAGGTCCAATCCGGGATCGTGCACGTGCAGTGGGATAGCAGACGCGGGGATTTGCGTTTGAACTACCGCCACCAAGGACTGACGCGCGTGCTCATCACAGCGCAACACAGCCGGCGGCGATTATTGCTGCTGCTCGGCGATGATGCCGCTGCAGCACGCTTCTGGTCATTGGGAAACGTGCTAGTGTCGGGTCCGTATCTCGTTCGGACCGCTCACGCTCGCCAGGATACGCTCACGATGACAGGCGATACGACATCGCGCACTCATCTCGAAGTGTTCAGCCCCTCCGGCATCACCCACTTGCAATGGAATGGCGCCGCGACTACAATGCAGCGCTCTTCGTTTGGTACGCAGAATGCGACGTTACGGGGTCCCGCGCCCGTTCTTCTGCCGATTTTGACCAACTGGCGCATGCATATCGAGGCTCCGGAACGCGAGCCATCATTTGACGATTCAACGTGGGCTGTTGCCAACAACTCGCTGTTGCTCGACGACTACGGATGTCACTACGGCGATGCGTGGCTCCGCGGGCATTTCACGGCAACCGGACAAGAACACTCACTGACGCTTGACGCATACACGGGTAACGCCGGCGCATACACCGTCTGGCTCAACGGACACGCTCTTGCCTCGCGCAGTGTTGGAGTAGAGGAACACGATCGTGTGTCGCTGCGAATCGCACCCGATCTACTGATCAACGGCGACAACGTCATCAGTGTATTGCTGGCCAACAACGGACACGATCAGGATTTCAATCACGACGACAAGTTCCGTCAGCCCCGGGGCCTCGTGCAAGCGCGACTCGATGCGGCGACGCCGATCGCGTGGCGTCTAACCGGCGCTTGCACACAGAGCGCGGCTACGCAACGTTACGGATGGATGAATACCGGCGGCTTATATGGCGAACGCGAGGGCTGGTATCGGCCGGAATTTGACGACAGCGCATGGGCGAGCACTGAACTTCGGGGGAGCACTGCTCCCGGCGTAACGTGGTACCGAAACACGTTTTCGCTGCGCACGCCGTCCGATCAGGACGTTGTCGTCGGAGTCAAAATCGCGGATCGCTCTGCGGCGCGATATCGCACATTGTTCTATGTGAACGGTTGGCAGTTCGGACAGTACGTAAACAACGTTGGTCCGCAGCACGTCTTTCCAATTCCGCCCGGCATCATGAATCTCGATGGAAAGAACACCATAGCAATGGCAATTTGGAGTTTGGATAATGATGCAGGGCCGAGTAGCGTCGAGCTCATCCTCATGGGCCATCGATCGAGCAACGAGGTCAACAAGCGATTCCCTTGAATGCCAGCCACGCGCCCGCGATCAACTCGAACGTGAGAAGCGGCATGAAGACCCACGGAAAGGCCACATTGCCAATGTTCGGAAAGACGATAAGTGCGAAGCAATAGACAAAGGCGAGGGCAGAGCCGAACACGCCCCAGGCAGCGAGCAGTGCTGGAATGTACTTCGATTTCATTAGCAAGTAGCTGCTACAGGTCGATCCGAGGCTGAGAAATATCACGCTGACAAGGAAGCCGGTATCATGAATTCCGAGAAAGAGCTGAGCGAGCCCCTGTAATTGATCGGATCTGAATACCCGAAGATAATGAGCGCCGATCAACAACCGAAGAGCGACAAAGCTGTTCATCATAGTCACGGCAAGCACCGCGGCATTGACTAATCGCAAAAACGCCCCGAAGAGCGCAACGCCCATGTTTACCGGCTTTAGCAACACATAAAATGCTGCGGCAAGCACTACGTCGCCGATGAATGCGGACAAATCGCTTGCAATACTGACGCGAAACAGACTGCCGGACGTTAAGATGTTTTGCGCAGTTTGCGCTGCGTTGCCGTAGACGACTAGCCGGCCGCGAACAAACAATTCGTTGATACTCGCGGCAATGTTTACATATAGATACGCAAACCCTACGACTCGCGCAGCTAGACGTTGGCCCGCATCGATCGACCGAACAGCCATTCACCCGTCCCTTCATCTTTTTCCATAGGCGGGTGGCTACATTACGGGCTCGTGCGCAGAATTGTTTCAGCGAGCACCGCAACATCACCGTTCGAAGTGACGTTCACTTGCCTTCCGCCGCACTTTTATAATGAAGGAACTAGCGCGGTTGGGTCATATGCGTCACCTGACTCACGGCTTTGAACGATAATGGCGCGAAGCTCTTTCGGCAGTTGACAACACACCGAAGGGAGCCTCGGCTCCCGCCGGGACTCCCGCAGGTCCGCTAAGGGCATAACTACGGTGGGAATACTTCGGTATGAGCAAAACCACCGTGGACACGATCAAGTAAATGCCGGCGTTGACAGCAATACTTCTGATTGCAGCGCTGAGTAGCGCAGCGCCCGCCGATAAATATTTCGGCAGACTGAAAATGAGCGCGCTACGGATCCGGTACGAAATCGCGCAGCTTAAAACCGATTACGAATATCACCGACGGATGCCGGATGACGTCTTGCACGTGCTTTCATATACGGAAGAAGCCTATTACGACTGGGCCGCCGCATATCCGAAGGACACATGGCTCCCATCGACCGGCTACAATCTCGCGAAACTATTCGAGGAACTTCCGGGAAACACCGCGCACGACGGCGCCGTGCGGGCACTACAGTTCGTGCGTATACACTTTAAGGGTACTCGGTATTCCAAAGAGAGCGTTGCCGAGTTGCAGCGCGGCATCCCGGTAAGGCCTGAACCTTCATGGGCCGTGCGTCCGAACCCGGTAAGCTCGTCATCGCCAACGCCGTCAAGCTCTCCCAGTCCATCTCAAACGCCGAAGATACAAAACCCCTCGGATTAGTTCCCGCTTACGCGCCGCTGTTCGTCCCTATTGTCCTTGTCTGCTATAAGATCCGAGGAGGTCGCTTTCGTATGCCACAACCTTATGAACGGACTCAAGGTGATTATCGGGTGACGACGGACGTAGGTCAGCTCGACTTAGACACTGTAGAACGGTTCCTTCATAAATCGTATTGGGCCGCCGACCGACCGCGGACGACCATTGCGAGGAGCGTGAGGCATTCGCTCTCATTCGTTCTACTTTGCGGCGACACGCAGGTCGGCTTTGCTCGAGTCGTTACTGACTACAGCGATTTCGCATGGCTCTGCGACGTCTACGTGGATGATGCGCATCGCGGCCGTGAACTAGGAAAGTTTCTTGTGGAAACGGTGCTGCAGCATCCTGAACTCCAAGGTTTACGCCGCTGGATCCTCGCAACACGCGACGCGCATGGGCTCTACGCGCAATTTGGTTTCCGCGCTTTAGCAAATCCGGAAATTTGGATGGAGCGTCGGATCATCAACGATGGGAACTAGCTCTTTGGAGCCGCATCCGCAACGCGTTGCCGTTCCTTTACTCTTATAATACTGCGCAGCAAATGGAGAATCGGCTCGACGCCGACTGCGACTTCGTGAGCAATTACGCCCTCCTCGTCGATCAGATACGCGGCCGGAGTAGCGAAAATGGCGTAGCTACGCGAGATTGCCCAGCCCTGTTGCAGGATCACAGGAAAACTCAGCCCATGCTCCTTGACTTTCAACCGATTTTCACCGGGCTCGCCCTTGCTAATGATAACGACCTCTAGGTCGGGTCGGCCGCGGTGGAATGTCTCCAATTTTGGCGCTAGCCGGTTGCACGGCGCGCACGACGGGCTGGAAAAGACAATGAGCACGCGCCGGCCGCGAAGAGCATGCAGGGACAGTTCGCCCTGGCCATTCACCCGAGGCAACTGAAAATCGGGCGCGGGCGTGCCGGCTTTGAGGCCGTTGCGGTTGATTTTGCTTTGCGCAAGCGAATGATTCGCGAACCGATTCGAGCGCTCGTGTTCTTTGCTGGTTGTGAGTGTCGATCGGTTTGCCAGTGACAGCAATTGTTCCGCGCCCAGGGCGTATTCGCTCGCTATCTTGCCTTCAGCGTCAATGAGATATCCGCTCGGCGTTCCCTTTACGCGATATGCCGACGAGACTTCCGACTCTTGTTGAACCACAACGGAGTACCTCAAAGGATGTTCCGCAAAAAAGTGACGGTTTTGTTGAACATCACCGATGGCAAGAATTAGCGGCAGAGGACGTCCATCCGTCTGATTTGCGATTCGCAATGCCGAAAGTGTGGGAACAAATTCGCGGCAAAAGCCGCAGCTAGGATCAAAGAAGATCAGCAAGAGTGATTGACCGCGAAAGTCGCGGAGTGTCTTTCGCTCGGCGTCAAGACCGGCAAGATCGAAGTCTGGCGCCGGCGAGCCAAGGGGCAAGCCATCTGCCTGCGGCCCAGCACCGAGCTGCAACTGATCGAACCGCTTTTCCAACTCGTCCACGCGCAGCAGTATTCGGCCATTCTGCCGGAGCAATTGCCAGCAAAGCCAGCAGCAACCCACAGTCACGGCAGAAACAGTGATGAGGCCTGGAACGAGAAAGCCGTCGATCATCTTCCTAGGCGCGTCTGGTGAGTTACAATTTCCTCTGCTGCCCGGCTCGTTTTCAGTAGATATGCTAGTCTAGTTGCAGAAACACTGCTTACCGGTGTCCGCGGAAATTTGGCAGAAGAACGATTTGCTGCAGCAACTGCCGCAGCCGCCCTGGCCAGGCTTTCGGCAGGGAGACCCACTCGGGAGGCAATGGCTATCCGCCTTCGACGGCAAGAAGAAAGCCAGCGCGATTCCTACAACGCCGGCAGCGATTCGTTTCACAACTTGCCGCCGGGTTACGGACTGCGAAACATCTTTCGCGAGTTGATCGAATTTGTCGCTCATCGGTTTCCCTCCGCTAGTAGCCGCGGCTATCATCGTTTGCGCCAGGTATGAAGAAAGTTTAAAAAAGAAGCGATTTTGGGTTCGTTGCGATTAATAGGCCGGCAGATCGCATTGGCGACCGATGATCAGACAGGCGCCCGGTAGTCACAGGCGCCGGGCCAGTTTACAAACTGGTCGAGGCAAGCGACGTGACAGCTCCGGTTTTTTGAGTTTGCGTGAACGCCACGATCCGAAGTCGATCCATCCGTATTCCATCGGGTAGATGGATCGAGACGTCTCTGGTTACATAGAGCGCAGAGCCCGTCTCACGGGGCGCTTCCGCATCGACGTGGATGACGATCTTGTGGCGTTCGCGTGACGCGCGCGTGATGAACAGCGATTGTTTCTTTACCATCGCCGCATGCGCTATCGCAGCACTTGCCGCTTTCCAATCACTTCCGACGTAAACAGTTCGAGCAGCACCATGAGGGCAGCGGCAAGCGCACCTTGAAGATGCGCATCGCGTCCGTCGTCGTCGAAAAAGCAATCAAAGATTCCGAACGTCGGTTCGTCATGTACCGATAACACTTGCGCCGGGCACGCGGATGACTCGATCTACGCGAGGAAGTCTTTTGCGAGCGATCGGAGCGTTCGGCGGAACGGTTCGGCATCGTCGAGACCACCAGAGAGAATCAAGGCGCCTTGGATTCGCACGATAGCATCCTCAGCGCGTTCGCGCGCCGTCTTCGCGGGGACTCCCGCATCTAACGCGAGGTGCTCCAGCGCTTCGATCCACTCCTCGAAGAGTGCTTTGAGCTGCCTTTGAAATCGCTCACGACTACCGGCGAGGACAAGCGTGCCGAGAAGACAAGCTTCGCGGCCACCATCGTACATGTCATCATAAGCGTCGACCATGCCTTTCAGACGCTTCGCGGGTGCGCCGCTGCCGCGCAACGGCGTAAAGAGCTGTTCGCGCATGGACGACGCCGCGCGGTCTAAAACGGCGAGCGCCATATCTTCTTTGCCGCGCGGAAAGTAATGGTAGAGGCTCGAGCGGCCAAGGCCCGTTGCATCAGCAATCTGCGAAATCGACGCGCCCGCATAACCTTGATCGCGAAAGACCGCGAACAAACGATCGATGACCTCATCATACAAGGAGAACCGATGAACAGAATTCCAGCCATCGATCCGGCGCAAGCTGACTCTGCCACCCAAGAACGGCTACACGCGATCGAAAAAGCCATGGGCAAGGTGCCCAATCTCTTCAAAACGGTTGCCGCGTCCCCGGCTACGCTCACCGCGCTGACGCAACTCAACGAGTCGCTCTCCCGTGGGACGCTGCGAGCCAAGACGCGTGAAACCATCGCGCTCGCAATGGCCGAGTACAACCGCTGCGACTATTGCCTCTCGGCACACACCGCATCAAGTCCGAGGTCCGGACTAAACGATGCCGACGTCTCCGCTGCGCGCAGCGGCGCCGCGCCGGATCCGCGCGTCGATGCGGCGGTCAAGTTTGCGCTCGCGGTTGCAAAAAACCGAGGCGCCGTTACGGACGACGACCTTGCGGCGGTACGAGCTGGGGGTTACACCGATGGAGAGATTTTGGAGATCGTCGCGGTTGTCGTGCTGAACATCTTCACCAATTATCTGAACAATGTCGCGGAGACAGAAATCGACTTTCCGCCCGTTCGTAGCGGCGAGGCCATGGTTCACCAGATGTAAACGTGATCGAGCTGCTCTTGCCGATGATCAGCACCGCTGCATCATCGGCAGCGGCTGCGGTTAAACGTTTCCGGCGAGATGGTCCTCCACGTCGAGCGCGCTTTGCATCACGACATCGATCAATTCTGAACGAAGCAGTCTGTAGTTACCGCTGAGCGACAGTACGCCGGCGACCTCGCGACCTTGCGCACGAAAGATCGGTGCGCCGGTGCACGTTAAACGTTGTGCTAGATCGCAGAGGTGTTCGCCGGCAAGCATCTGAAGTGCGCGGCCGTCCGCTATGACGGTGCCGACTGCGTTTGTCCCCATTGATTTTTCGCTCAAGTCCGCTCCCGGCGCGATCCCGTGATCAGCGCAGGAGAGGCGCGCGCGCAGATCTCCCGCGACATTCACGAGTCGACCACACTCGTCCGTAAGGAGCACAACATAGCCCGTGCCCGCGAATGCATCCGCAAGCATCTTCAAGATGGGATCGGCCGCACGTAAAAGCTGTTCGTTCGCGGAACGGAGTTCGCTCGGATCTACCTGAACCGTCGGTTGTTGCGCTGCCGGATCGAGACTCATCGACCGGCATCGCTCCCACGACTTGATGATCCGATCGCGCGCGCCCGCGACGGCAACGCCGTTCGCTTGATAATTCTCACGAATGTGGGCGAGTTCATTCGCCGCAGCATCGATTTCGGCGGACGACGTAATTGCGCGAGCGTACGCGGAGGGCGGCAAGGCCTGCGCAAACGTGATCTTCATAGTGAGGCGTACCTCTCTTCAATTTCAAGCGCAGAATGCATCATCGCGCCAAGCAGTTGCGGACGCGCGAGCTTATAAGCTGCCGTAACATTGATTGCGCCGGCTAATTCGCGGCCAGGGAGGAAGATCGGTGCCGCCGTGCACGAGTCTGGTAGGCCCCTCGCAGAAGTGTTCCGATGCGAGCAACTGCACCGGTCGACGGTCTGCAAGCGCAGTACCCACTGCATTCGTTCCGTACACTCCTTCGCTGATGTCGACGCCAGGTTCGAAATCTTTTCGGTAGAACTCGCGGCGCAGATCTGCGTCGCCAGCGGTCCAGAGAAGTTTGCCCTCATCATCGGCAAGGAACAAAATGAATCCGGAATCAGCAAACTGATCCTCGAGATATGACATCACCGGTTTCGCAGCTGTGAGCAGCTTTTCGTTTGCTGCTAGACGTTCATCGAGGTCGCTGCAAAACGGCGGCGATCCGAGATTAGGATCGACGCCCATCGCCCGGCAGCGATCCCAAGATTTTAAGATGCGTGGCCTCGCCGCAGCACCTTTTGCAGTTCCGGTAAGCAGATAATTCTCTCGTAAACGCGCCAACCTATCGACGACGTCCTCAATTTCGTGGCCGGCAGTCAGCGTCGAAGCGTATAACGGTGACGAGGGCGGTAGCGCCGGCGCGTTTGGCAGTTTCAGTTCCGGAAGCGCCAAGTTGAAGAGCACTGCTCGTTCTTCCGCGTCGAGCATCAGTGCTTCCGCAAGCCTGTCTAAAAGCGCGGCCGACGTTCGACCACCGCGACACTCCAGTGTCGAGTACCATTCGCGGCTTACACCAACGCACTCCGCGATCTCTTCCTGCGTAACGGAGCGGCGATGTCTGCGTCTGGGGCGACGCCACGATCCGAGCGACGTCGTTTGCGGGTCGATACGGAGACGATGAGTCTTGAGAAACGTGCTGAGTTGCACAAGTACCCTCCGGGTCTCCGGAGGATATCGCATAACGCTAGGACACGTCTTGGAGCGCCCCCAGACGGTTATTGTCCGCCGAAGATGTGAAGTCGCGATTCACAGACGGTAGTCTGTGTCGATGGTACGCTCGTGCCATGATGACGACTACTGCTCAAGCCGGACTGCCAAGCGCGTTTCCGCGCGTTCTCGCCGTGGACGACGACGCCTACGCGCGTACCGTCTTCGAAGAGAGCCTCGGTACATTCGGGTTCGATGTAAAGACGGTTCCGAAAGGACGCGTCGCGGTGAACGCCATCGGCGATTGGGCGCCGGAAGCGATCCTGGTCGGCATGCAGCTCAGCGATATTGATGCGTTTTCACTGATGGCCAGCTTGCGCCGTATTACCGATGCGCCGATCTTGATGATCGGCGAACACTGCGCGACGGAGAAGGTTTGGGCGCTGACCGGCGGCGCTGACGACTGCATTAGCAAACCGGTAAATCTTGAAGAACTAGCGGCGCACATCCGCGCCAGACTTCGCCGGCCGCGAATAGAGACGCGTGAAATCGTCAGCTTCGCGGATCTTACAATCGATGTAACCCGGCGGAAAGCGATGCGCGCGGGCGTGTCGATCGACCTGTCGTTACGCGAATTCGATCTACTGCTCACACTCGCACGCCGGCCGGGTCAAGTTTTTAGCCGCGCCCAGTTACTGGATCTCGTCTGGGGTGTCGATCGCGATGTTACACCCGCGACCGTCGAAACGTACATTTCCTATCTTCGGGCTAAGATCGACGTGCACAGCGGTGCGCAGCTGATTCATACGATGCGCGGTATCGGATACGCGATGCGTCTGCCTATGTCGACCGTGGCGTGAATCGCGGTACGTAGCGGCTACTGTAAGTACTTACCGAACCACTCGATCATCCGCGACATAATATCGCGCACGTGAGCCGGCTGTCGTACTCCGTGCCCTTCATCGGCATAAACGACGAGCCGCGATGGAACTCCGAGCGTTTGCATCGCGTGATAGAACTCAAAAGATTGTGCTGCAGGCACTTCTTCATCGCGTTCCCCGGAAAGAATCAGCACCGGCGTCTTCGATTGTTTGATGTACGTGATCGGCGAACTCTTTGCATAGACCGCCGGATCGTCATAAACCGACGCGCCAAAGAACGGAATCATCCACTGATCGATCTTGTTCTGTCCGTAGTACGACTGCCAATTTACCAGACCGGCGCCGGCGACGATCGCTTTGAAACGATTCGTCTGCGTCTCGCCCCACATCGACATGTAGCCGCCGTAGCTCCATCCCGCCAAACCGAGGCGATTGCGATCGATTGGTGCAGCAGCAACCGCCGCATCGATCCCGGCGAGATCGTCGCGCCAGTCGCCACCGCCGAAATCCTTGACGTTTGCGGCGGCAAACGCTTCACCGCGCCCGAAACTGCCGCGCGGATTGGGCTCGAAAACGAAGTATCCGTTTGCGGCCAGCGGACTGACGAACAAACTCGTGAACGACGGTAACGACGCCGCCGAAGGACCGCCATGAACGATGGTTACCATTGGATAAGTGCGCCCGGGGCGATAGTCCCGCGGATAAACGAGCCATCCTTGGACTTCATACGGATCGCTCTTCCACGTCAACGAAACCGCGCGTCGGGCAAAGTTCGGGACGTGCGCGTTGACGTTCGTCATGCGCACAAGCGCACGCGGTGCTCCGGCCCATACTTCAGGCGGCCGCGTAAACGATTGACGAACCAACGCCGCGATCGTCCCGTCCTTTGAGACGCTCAGGTTCGCAAGATTTTCGCCGTCACCGAAAATTGTCGACACCTTACCGGTTGCGGCATCGATCGAGGTAAGAAGACGCGATCCGTTATGATGCGCGAGCATCATGATGCGTCCCGGCGCCACCCAGCGCAACGACGACGCGCTGTACTGCATACCTGACGTAATATCGGTGACGTTCTTCGATGCGAGATCGACGCGGTATACGTCGCCGCCGACCGACCCGAAGTCGCTCATGATGCCACCGATGACGGCAATCGAGCGTCCATCTGGTGACCACGTCGGCGCATTGATTTGATACTTCGGCGCAAGCACATCGCTCAACGTGCCGCCGGCCGATGCAACGGTTGCGAGCTTCGCGATCCACCAGTTGTCATCGCCGTTTCCACGCGCATACGTCAGTGCAAAGCGTGACGAATCCGGCGACCACGCGTATTCGTACACGTAATCGTTACCTGGCGTGACGAGGCGCAGTGCCCCGCTTCGCACATCGACGGTTGCCACTTGCTGCTCGTCGTAGGAGCTCCCGATGACGCCGACGTCGCGCGCGCCGGCCGCAAGTGCACCGGACTTACGACGCGGATGTGCGATGTACAGCAAGCCGATGCGTGCACCGTCCGGCGACCAGCGGATCTCTTGGGCAGCACCGGTGAGCGTTCCGAGTTGCGCGACATGCGTGCCGTCGGCGTTTGCAACGTACAGTTGCTCTGAGCCCTTTTTGCGAGCATCGGAGAGAAACGCAATGCGCTTCGAATCGGGCGACCATGCAACATCGCCTTCGTCCGCATCCTTGTTGGTGAGGTTCGCGCTCACGCGGACGCGCACGTGCGTCGCCAGCGCCTCGATCCATACGGTTGGATGACGATGCACCGTTTGCTGCCACGCGACGCGCCTTCCATCAGGCGACACTGCGACAGAATCGAAGGAAACGACGCTCTGCATTGCGTCGTAGATGGCGGCAGCGCTTGGCGGTGTGGCCGCTGCGGGACGCGAGACAGCGGCAAAAATCAACGCGCAGCATACCGCCGCGTTCATAAAACGATGCATGCCGGATGATACGCTGCGCCCCTGTCTAAGCCTTCGCGCCGAGTGCCGATCCTCTTAGCTTGTTCGTGCACGCACGTGCATGCGTTCGCCTTGGCGCCCAAACAAACTAATGATTTCAACGCGGCCTGGACCGGCACTAGCCATGGCGTGAGGTACGCGCGTATCGAATTCAGCGACCTCGCCGGGGCCGAGTACGAGTTCGCTCTTTCCAAGTAGGAGACGAAGGTGCCCGGTCAAGACGTAAACCCATTCATAGCCGTCATGAACCGTTTGTTTGATCTTGCCGGCTTTGGATTGGCCCGGAAGGATCAATTTATACGCCTGAAGCCCACGGCCGTTGCGGGTTAACGGCACAAATGTGATCCCACGCTGCGTGAATGGCTTTTGCTCGACACGGGGATCCTCGTCAACCGGCACGCGAGCGATTTCATCGAGCGAGACATTATATGCGTCCGCTAATGGTAGTAAGAGTTCCAACGTCGGTTTGCGATGACCCGATTCTAAACGAGAGAGCGTGCTCGTTGAAATCCCGGTTTCGACGGAAAGCTGCTCCAACGTCATCCCGCTGTGTTGTCGTAGTTCGCGCAGCCGTGCGCCAACGGCGGACGGGCGGATCTGCAGCATCGTTCTCATCGATCTTCGATTTTGCCAGATTGGCAAACATTATTGCAAGCCGGCAGAACGGATACAATGATAGCTTCCATGGAATCGAATTACGAAGTTGCGATCATCGGCGGAGGCTTCGCAGGTCTGAGCGCGGGCCTCATGCTCGCTCGGGCGCGTCGGCGCGTAGTTGT
This sequence comes from uncultured bacterium, assembly GCA_964648945.1. Classification (GTDB taxonomy): domain Bacteria; phylum Vulcanimicrobiota; class Vulcanimicrobiia; order Vulcanimicrobiales; family Vulcanimicrobiaceae; genus JAMXLG01. The sequence continues at coordinate 34,423 of CAZYLU010000012.1, forward strand.
GGTGGACGGAGGAGCACCCAGGAATCGTTTCGCCGCGCACATGCACGGTGTACTCGGCCATGATGGCAAGCCGCCCTTGGAACTCATTGCAACTGGTCGGCGCGAAATCGAGCGGTACGGCGGCACGATCATCGACGGACGCGTGGCCGGTGTGGCTCGCAACTGTGACTCTTTCACGCTCACATTGGCAAACGGCAGCGCGATTGAGGCACGGCGGCTGGTCGTCGCAACCGGTTTACGTGACGAACTTCCAGAGATTGAAGGGCTGACCGAACAGTGGGGCAAGGGCGTTGTTGCATGTCCGTATTGCGATGGCTTTGAAGTCGCGGATCAACGCATAGGCGTGGTCGCCACGGGACCCGCAAGCATCGAGCAGGCGAAGCTCGTGCGTCAGTGGTCCGATCGCGTTACGTACTTCGTCCATCGCGCCGGCACGCCGGCAGCCGACGACGAAAGAGCGCTCCGCGCACGCGGCATCCAAGTTGAGCACGACCGTGTAGTCAAAGTGGTCTCAAGCAACGGACGTTTGACGGGAGTGCAACTCGAAGGCGGCAGATTCATCGATCTCGACGCCATTTTCATCGCTCCTACATTTGTGGCGAACGATGATGTGCTTCGCAGCCTCGGAGCTAAGACCGTCGAAACGCCGTTCGGCGAATTTGTTCCGACGGATCAAATGGGCAAGACAAGCGTAGCCGGTGTCTGGTCTGTCGGAAACGTAGTGAATCCCGCGGCGAATGTACCGATTTCAATTGGTGCCGGCGCTCTCACCGGCCATGCGGTCAATGCCGACCTCATCGCGTATGAAATCGCGACGGCACTTGAGGGAGTAAGGCCCGTCTAACGGGCAAACTTGCGCAATTCGCCATTTCGTGAGAAGCTTTGGTTCCCCAAGCGCGATCTTTCGACTGGTCGCAAGGAAGCGCGACTACAAGAAAGATTGGTTTATTATCTTTAGTTTCTCCGATTTAGCTCTGAGCGAGAGCTTGCTTTATGCTGTTGCAGAGCTTGGCTACCAAGCCCCCACGCCGATCCAGCGTATGGCGATACCGCCGGCCCTCGCTGGTCACGATGTTCTAGCGAGCGCGCCGACGGGCAGCGGTAAGTCTGCCGCTTTCGGGTTGCCTATCCTTTCCGCGGTTCTGAACAACCCGCGTGAAACGGGCGCGCTAATTTTGGCGCCGACGCGTGAACTCGCGCAACAGATCACCGAACATCTTCGCCTGCTGGCGCGGCACACAAACATTCGTATCGCGCCGATCTACGGCGGCGTAAAAGCGGCACCGCAAATCAATGCTCTGCGAAAAAAAGCAGAAATCATCGTTGCGACGCCGGGCCGTCTTATGGACTTGGTACAGCAAGGCGAAGCGCGTCTTGCTTCAATTGAATATCTCGTGCTCGATGAAGCGGATCGCATGCTCGACATGGGGTTTCTTCCCGCAGTTAAACGCATTATCGCGCAGATGCCCAAACGCCGTCAGACGCTCTTTTTCTCGGCCACGCTCAACACGACGGTGAAGAGTCTCGCAAACGATCTCCTTCGCGATCCCGTTCGCGTAAACGTTGCTGTCGAGACGCAAGCCGCAGATACCGTAACGCAGTCAGTGTACGCCGTCGATCAGCATAAGAAGACCGAGCTTCTGGTCGAGCTGCTCAAGGACAACCGGATCTATAGTGCCCTCGTATTCACGCGCACCAAAGCACGTGCCGAGCGGCTTGCCGGTGCGCTGTCTCGGCACAGTGTCGAAGCGGAACGCATCCATGGCGATCGCACGCAATCGCAACGTGCGCGCGTGCTGGAGGGCTTCAAGAAAGGCCGCTACCGCGTACTCGTAGCAACAGATGTGGCCGCTCGCGGCATCGACATCAACGATCTGGGACACGTCATCAATTACGACGTTCCGAGCGAACCGAGCGACTATATCCATCGCATCGGTCGAACGGGCCGGGCGCAAAAGTCGGGCGATGCCATCACGTTCGTCTCGGCGGAAGAGACTGATCTCTTCGCGCAGATCGAGCGTTCCATCGGCAAACGGGTCGATCGAGCGGAACATCCGTTAGCGGATATTTCGATCGGAGCGACGCTGGAACGCGTCGTGCAACCGCGACGACGGACCTTCACGCGGTCACGCCGTCGCCGTTAACGGTTAGACTTTCGGAGCGTGGTTAAACGGCTTTTGCACGTACGTGTACTTTTCACCGCAGACTCGGCACACGTTTAGCGGGCTTCCGAAGTGTTCGTGAGGGGGATAGACTTTCGCTGTGGCAGCGCTTGGCGGGCGCTTCTTGGCGATAACGGCTACTTCTTCGATGATTTTACTCGTTTCGCTCTCGGGTTTGAGAGCTGTCAGCGCCGGAGATTCAGCGCAGGGCTCTCTCAATTCGCGATTGACGGCGTAAATACCGTTTAGGGTGCGCGTTATGCTGCGCCGGCTTTCAATGCGATGATGTCGCGATGGGGCGGTGCACCGAACATGCGCGCGTACTCGCGGCTGAACTGTGAGGGGCTTTCATAGCCGACCTGATAGGCCGCCGTTTCAGCGTTTGCAGCTCCCGTCATCATCAAATGGCGCGCGCGAAGCAATCGCAGGTGCTTTTGATATTGGAGCGGCGTCATGGACGTCATCGCCTTGAACTCCCGGTGAAACGCCGAGGGGCTCATTTGAGCGATCTCTGCGAGCTCCTCGATGCGAATCGCATCGTCAAACCCCTCACGAAGCGCATAGATCGCATCGACGATTCGCTTCGCGCGATTTGTGTTCAAAACGAACTTGACGATCTCGCCGCCGTTGGGTCCCGTCAGCAACCAATAGCAGAGTTCGCGCATAATGAGCGGCGCAATCATCGGAATCGCCTGCGGTGTATCAAGCAGCTGCACCATCCGGAGAACGCAATCTTCAAGCGGGCCTTGGAAATTCGCGAGCAGCACGGCGAAGTCATGATCGTTGACCGGCTCCGGCGGCGTCTCTAGCTGGTGGAGAACAGCTCGCATCGATTCAAGGTCGAGTTCGAGAACGATTCCGAGATACGGCTCGCCCGGACTTGCTTCAATTACCGTCGTTATCGCCGGCATGTCGACGCTTACCACCAGCACTTGTCCCGGCCGGTACACGAATCGACGAGTTCCGAACGTGCTTCGCTTGGCGCCTTGCAGCGTAATGCACAGCGAGGGTTTGAAGATAATATGCGACGGAGGTTTTTCCTTATCGGAGCGCAGGAACGCAAGCCCCTCGATCGCCGTGACGAAGGGGCTTTCTCCCGCATGTGTTTCCGTATAACGTTTTACAGCTTCGACGAGCGTCAAAGCGCCATGCCTCCAGAGACTTCGATGCGTTGGCCGTTTACCCAACGATTATCCTCGGACAGCAGCGCGGCGATCATCGGCCCGACGTCATCCGCGACACCGGCGCGTCCGAGCGCCGTCATATTCGCGACCGTCCGATTGACCTCCGGGTTATCGCGTACGATACCGCCGCTAAAGTCTGTCTGAATCGCGCCGGGCGCCACGGTGTTCACCGTGATCTGCCGGCTTCCGAGCTCCTTTGCAAGATAGCGTGTCAGCACTTCGACGGCGCCCTTCATCGACGCATACGCGGCACTTCCCGGAACTGTGAAGCGTGCGAGACCGGAAGAGACATTCACGACACGCCCGCCGTCGTTTATGAGCGGCAAGAGCTTTTGCGTTAAGAAGAACACGCCTTTGAAGTGCACGTTGTAAAGCGCGTCTACATCTTCTTCGGTCGTCGTTTCGATCGGCGCATGATGTGAGATACCGGCATTGTTCACGAGGTAATCAAATCGTTCTGCGCCGAGCGCGCGAAGCGCGGCACGCACGTCGTCGACGAACGCATCGAATGTGCGAGTCTTGCCGGTATCGAGCTGTAACGCAATGGACTTGCAGCCGCTCGCTTCCACGAGCTTTACAACCTCTTGCGCTTCTGCCTGATTCGATCGAAACGTGAAGATCGAGTCAACGCCGCGTTTGGCAAGATTCAGGACGGTATTGCGGCCCAATCCGCGGTTACCGCCCGTAACTATAGCGATTTTCATGCTTTAAGGCTAACGCGCCGCCGCGGCGGTTAGAATGCCGAAATCCGCCCGATTCTTGCCCGATCCTACCGATCGAGCGTTTTCAAGAATTCCGGCCTCGACGCGGGCAGGCGGACATTCCCTTCGTATTTCGAGAGGTCTTCGTTCAGGCCGACGAGGCGCCACACTTGTCCGCCCGGCGCTTGAAAGTACAGGTGTTCGTCGGGGATGTCCAATCTGAGTACGCCGTAATCGAGGATCTTGCGCCGCATCTCTTCGACGTTGTCCGATTTGAGCTCGAGCCACATCGCTTTTGCAGTCCGCAAAAACTCGCTCTCGTCTGGAAAATCGCCGTAGAGGAAGACGATGTAGAAATTGTCTCCCATTCGCAGCACGTCTTTCTCGACACCCTGTTCTGTGAACGTGCCGCCGAGAACGTCTCGATAGAAGGTTCGAATGCTGTCGCGATCTGTTGTCGAGACTCGAACGGACGCGTGCGTTCCAAAATACACGTGCGCATCGCGCTTGTCGTACTCGGCTGTGAACCGCGCGAACAGTTCGCCGACCGGCTCAGGCTCACGCCCATCAATGCTTGTCGAAAGGCGATGGAGAAACGCATGCCAGCCCGCGCTATGAGGCCGTACTTCGCTCTCGGCGAGCCGCGAATGCGTGAGCTTCAGCCGCACGCCGTTTCCCTCTTCGGAAAGTTCCCAGCGCACAAGCGAATTGGTAATAGGGCCTCGAGATTTTTCTAGCTCGTTCCACGTGTATTCGAGAACATGCGGCGGTTCGAACACCGTAACGTTGCCCGTCGCTCCCATATCGAAGTGGACTTCGCCGCCGACAACGTCGGCAACGATCCCGTCCGAAAACCATTTGACTAGAAATTTGGGATCGGTTAGATACGCCCATACGCGGTCGATCGGACCGGGCAGATGGCGCACCAGTGTCAAGGTGTTGGGGTCGACGACGGTCGCTAGATCGCTCATTTTTGCTTGTCCTCATCGTGAAGAGCGCGCTCAAGTGCATCGAGATGCGTGGTCCAGAAGGTGCGGTAGCGCGAAAGCCATGCGTCCATCGCTGCGAAGCCGCGACCATCGATCGAATACATCCGTCGTTGTGCGTCGCGCCGTGCCGTCACGAGACCAGCGTCACGTAGAACGCGCAGATGCTGCGAAAATGCCGGCTGGGTCAACGTGAACTGCCGCATGAGATCACCCGCCGAGCGCTCACCCCCCGCGAGCAACTCGAGGATGTGACGCCGGGTTGGATCGGCGATGGCCGCAAAAGCCTCCATTCCGTGCATTATAAAGGCTTCAGCTTATATTCGTCAAGGCTTATTGTATGTCCCGGTTGGACGACATAATGCAGGGTACGGTATTTTCTGGCAATGGAGCGTCGACGATGAACAGCGCCCGAGTCTTTTGGATTGTAGTCGCCATCGCTATCCTTGCCGGCATCTTCTTTCGCGCCGAGCATGTCGAGCGACGAAAAGTAAAAGCGGATGAAAGCGTTACTGCGCTGCGCGTGTCGGGGCATACGATCGCCGAGGTAAGAGCACTCTTCAACGGGCGAACGTATTCAGTTTCGCAGATTCAGCGATTTCAAAGCGTGGATCCATCCACACCGCTCATGGCCACCGTAACCGGCTTGGCAAACGAAGAGCCTCAAATAACGCCCTTGTTCTACGTACTCGACCGCGAGTGGGCCGAATTCGCGGGAAGCTCGATCCCGTCGCTGCGCGTCCCGGCGTTGCTCTTCGATCTAGCAGCGATAGCCGCTTTCTATTGGTTCTGCTGGGAATTGACAAAAGACGCGCTCGTTTCGGGTGCAGCCGCGGCGCTGATGGCTGTTTCGCCGTTCTTTGTCACGTACGGAGGAGAAGCGCGCCAATACAGCCTTTGGACAGCACTAATCGCCGTGACGTGCGCACTTCTCTTGCGTGCCGTTCGCGAAAGCCGGATGAGCCTCTGGATACTCTATGGCGCGGCAATGGCACTCGCGCTGTATACCGATCCGTTGAGTTTCTTCGTATTGGCCGCGCACGCAACATACGTTCTCATTTGGTGTCACCGTGACCGGAAACGCCTAGTGGCTTTTGGCATCGCGTCCGTATGTGCATTGATCGCGTTCTTGCCATGGTCGTTCATCGTCCTTCAGGGACACCATACGATCGCTCATGATCTCGCATGGGCGAATCTTTCTGTATCGTTGCGCTCCTATGTAAAGCAGTGGTATTTCAATGTTGCCTCGCTCTTGTTCGATGCGGAATATGCCAATAAGTGGCTCACCCCGATTGCGCTCGCTGCAGCAGTATTTCTCGCATATGCGGTCTATCGAACGCAACGCAGCGAAAGCCGGGAGACAGCATCGTTCCTGGCGGCTTTGGCGCTCCCCGTTACGCTCTGTGCGTTCGTTTTCGACATCGCCACGCACGCTCGCACATCAACGGTCGGACGCTACCTCATTCCCCTTTGGCTTGCGGTGTTCGTTTCAGTCGCGATCTTCTTTGCGCGAAACCTCACAAGGAACGGCCGGCTGCAAACCTCATGGTTCGCAGCGTTCTGCGTCGTCTTAGGAATTACGACGGTCTCGTCCGTAGTCAATTCTTCAGCGACGGCGTGGTGGGACAATCACGATCTTCCTTCGGAATTCATCGGCCGTACCATCGCTGAGACCGGTTCGCCGCTGGTACTGGCTGGTGCAAACCCAAATCCCGTGGTTCTGGAAATGAGCCACTACGTGCCGCCGACTACGACGTTTCTGTTGTTTGAAAGCGCGCCACCGTTCCCGTTGCCGCAAGCTCCCACCGCGGTTTTACTTATTCCGTCGCAAACAACGCTCGACGCCTTCCGCCAGCATCCGCACTACGTGCTCCAACGCGTGCCGTTTCCTACCGGGTGGGTCGACTACGGAATGTTTCGCGTGTCCTCTCGCGTTCTCGGGGTACATTCGCAATAGGAGAGTAAGCGCAGGATCGCAGCATGGTCGTTGACCCTGGGAGCAAGCGCGATGAAATTACAAGTCCCTTTACTCGCCTTCGCATGTGCTGTAGCAATCTTCGAATCGGCGGCGGCTTCGCCGAAGAGCGGAACGATCAGCGTCGTTGCTCCAGCAAACTATACAGAACATAGTTATCGAGGAACTCCCGACCTCGGATTGACGCTGGCAATGGTTGAAGCCGGAGGCGGCCCTGCCCACTTCGATAGCAAACGACTATTACGCGTCCTCGGTGGTCCGAAAGCGCAGCGCGAGTTACAAAAACTCCAGCGCGAGTACGGAAAAGCACGAATGGCTGCGTTCGAGCAAACCTTCACCTTCGCCGTGCGCGATACGGGAACGGTTCTCGCGCTCAACCATATAACGATGCCTTCGCAGCCAAGAATTTCGCCGCGTGACGGACGCACGCTGGCGCTCGACATTTATCGGGACGGCGTCATGCCGACGGGAAAGTTCGATTGCGGCTACATGATGGAGCACATGATCACGCATCGTGTCCACATCGTCGTGATGCATGACGTCAACGTCGCTCGTGGTCAGGGTCCCTCACACAACGCAAACTTCCACATCATCTTGACCCGGATGATCGCCGACCTGCATCGCGAGCTCGGGTAGTGTACTAGGCACGGAACATCATCGCGTCCCCGCCTCTAGTTCGTCGATATTGACGTAGCCAACACGGCGCGGAGGCGGCGGCGCGGTGACGACGATTCCGGCGGTTTGGATCGCGCCCTTTAGCGGTCCACTGTCGTAGAGAAGCACGTGCGTCTGTTTCACCGGCGCATAGAAATTGATCTGCGCGGCGGACTTACTGGGAACGACCACCGTCGCCATGCCGCCGTTTCTTCCCCGAATGCCGTAAATGCGCAAACGGCTCCCGGAAAAGACGACCGTTATTGAATCGCCGGAGTGAAACGAACGGGCGCTCTCCCCTTGAAAACGCCCATCGCCGCGATGCGAGATGAACTCCCACTTGCCCGCGTATCGAACGTCAAGAATGTTCTCTTGGCGTATGTTTCGCGACATTGCAACAGCGACCGGACCCACTGTTGGACTTGGGGTGGCTCCAACGCCCGCGCCGGGATTGCTGTGGCCGCATCCAATAAGGGCCACAAGAAGGAACGCCGGGAGCGCCACGTGCCTCATTTCGAAATAGTATGCTTCACCGTTTCCGTTCCGGCAACTGCTACGTCACGAGCGCGGGCCGCGCGGCGTTGGTTTCTATGTGAAATCAGTGCCGTACGGGCGGATCCTTTTCGGCGCGTCGGCGGTGTTATTCGGCGTCGTGTCGCTCATGTGGCACGACGCCCAGACATGGCAAAGCGTCAGTCGGATCTGGCGCATGCCGTTTGGCACGACGATCGGCAACGCTCTGATGGTCGCGCAAATTGCGGGCGGCATCGCGCTCGTGTACCCGCGAACCGCGCGCGTCGCCTCGATCATCCTCGCGATAGTCTATGCGATCTTCTCGCTCACGTGCATTCCCGGCATCATCAAGGCGCCGAAGATATTTGGTGAATACGACAGCTTCTTCGAACAGTTCTCGTTATTTTGCGGCGCAATTGCCGTGTACGCCCCAACCTTTGCTCGCATTGGACTAGGCGTTTCCACGGTATCGTTCACGCTCGCGCAGATCGTCTATCTTCGCTTGACCGCCGATTTGGTTCCAACGTGGATTCCCCCGAACCAAATGTTCTGGGCGATCGTCACGACAATCGCGTTTGCACTCGCAGCAATCGCCATGCCATCAACCGTCAGGCCGTACTTGCAATGCGCTTGATGACCGTCATGTTGGTCATCTTTGGCGTTGTGGTGTGGCTCCCTAGCGTGATTGCACAGCCAGGGAGGCATTTCAATTGGTCGGAATTAGCGCTGAACTTCCTCATTGCAGGGGCCGCTTGGATGGTTGAAATGTGTGCTGCTGCGGAGCCTTCGCTACGACCCGTATCTTTCGCACGGTCCCAGTCGTCTTCATGACACTCTACTGAAATGTTCAATGGAGGCCAGCGATGACGGCCAGTACGATGAAGACGCCACCGATCGTGTCAGCGCAAGAATGGAAGGCTGCGCACCAGCAACTACTCGCGAAGGAAAAGGCATTAACCCGTGCGCGAGACGCGCTCGCCGCGGAGCGGCGACGCATGCCGTGGGTCGCGGTGGAAAAGAGTTACCAGTTCGACGGCCCCGGCGGCCGCTTAAGCCTGCTCGACCTGTTTGAGGGCCGCCGGCAATTGATCGTGTACCGCGCATTCTTTGAGCCGGGCGTGTACGGATGGCCGGAGCATGCATGCCGCGGTTGCTCGATGCTAGCCGACCAGGTTGCGCATGTCGCGCATCTCAACGTCCGCGACACGACGCTTGCGTTCGTATCACGCGCGCCGCAAGCGGACATCGAACGCGTCAAAGCACGGATGGATTGGAAGATGCCGTGGTATACGATCACCGACACCTTCGACGCCGACTTCGGCGTGGACGAGTGGCACGGCACCAACGTGTTCTTCCGCGACGGCGATCGCGTGTTCCGCACCTACTTCATCAACAATCGCGGTGACGAAGCGATGGGAAGCACGTGGAGCTATCTTGATATCACACCGCTCGGACGACAAGAAGAGTGGGAAGATTCGCCCGAAGGCTACCCGCAAACCGCACCTTATAAGTGGTGGATCTGGCACGATGACTTCGAGCACGGACAAACGGACGAGAAATGGAGCAGCGTTTCTGACGCATCGCTGAAGATGATCAAAGCCGCAAGAAACTCAGAGGCGACGTAACATGCTGATCTTCGCGCACATTCTCGGGATGCCGTTTGAGGAGCTGTTCACATCGTCAGCGACCGTACTGACCGCCGCCATGCTGCTTCGGCTCTGGAAAGTTCCGCCGCGGTCGCGATGACGATCGACAACGAGGCGCGCCAACTTTTGCCCGCAATGGTTGAGGCGCGCGACCGCTTCATGGAGCTCGTCGACGAAATCCGTCCCGAGCTCCATCGCTATTGCGCTCGCATGACGGGTTCCGTTTTCGACGGGGAGGACGTCGTGCAAGATACGTTAGCAAAAGCCTATTACGCGTTGGGTCAAATGACGGAGCCGCCCATGCTGAGACCTTGGCTCTTCCGGATCGCACACAATGCGGCGATGGACTTCCTCAAACGCTACGAAAGAAAGCACGTTGACGCCGTGGCCGAGGTGCCCGAACGCGCAGAACCGGAGGACGACGGCATCGATCCCGAACTCGTTGAAGCCGCGCTTACCGTGTTCGTCGAGCTTCCACCGGTGCAACGCAGTGCGATTATCCTCAAAGACGTTCTCGGACACTCACTGGAAGATACTGCAGCGACCATGGGAACGAACGTCGGAGCCGTTAAGGCGGCGCTTTCGCGCGCACGTAGCAATACCGCTCGGTCACGCGACGCGTTTTTGCAGCGCACGCACGCGACGACTGCGCAAGAGCAAGCGACGCTGCAACGCTATGTCGATCTCTTCAACGAGCGGAACTGGGATGGACTTCGCGCACAGCTCGGCGAGGAAGCGCGCCTCGATATCGTATCGCGCATCCAAGCGCGCGCGGCGACCGCCGGGTACTACGATCGCTACGCCGAGATTTTGAAAACGGAAGACATTCGCGCGGAAGCCGGCTTCGTCGACGGCGAGCCCGTCATTGCGATGTTCCGGCCCGCCTCGAGCGCGCGACCTGCTTACTTCATCCTCCTCGGGTCGCGGGAAGGACGTATCTCGCTCGTTCGCGACTTCCGATATGTATCGTACATTGCCAACGACGCGCGCTTCTCAAGCCGATAGAACACTCGTCGTCGCAACGTAAAAGTCTTCGATGAGACGTGCGAGTGCTTGCGGTTGTTCGCTCGTCGTAAGATGACCGCCGGGTAGGCGCGCGATCGACAGTCCGCGCCCTCCGAGCCTTATCTCTGCAAGCGTGACTTGACGGTGTTCGAACGGATCTTCGTCGCTGCCACCGACGAGGAACGGAACCTGGTTGTGATACGCGTCGTAGATGCGCCCGAAATCGAGACGGGCGCCTTGCGCACGGTGCTCGACGGTAAAGCCGGCGCCACGATAGAGGAAGAACAACCCGTCGTTGCGGCTCAGCGCGCTGTACACGTCACGAGCATCATTCTCCCACGTGCGATGATGCTTCGACCACATGACACGCGCCGTCAGCTTGAACGTTGAGAACGGCGGTTGTCCGAGGCGCGGTATCGCGTCGACGGGCATGCGACGCAGTACCGGCGTGGTGAACCATGGATGCGTGTGCCCGTCCGTAAACAGTCCGCCATTGAAAATAAAGACACCACGAATTGCGGGCAAACGCGAACCGCCCTCGAGCCGTCGCGCCAGGTGTTCGAGCACCACGAGCGATGAGAAGTCGAATGCAACGAGCACCGTCGAGGAGACGCCGAAATGACGCCACACCGCTTCGACGAGATCCGTTCGCTCGCCGGTCGAGTACCGGTACGCGCGAGGTTTATCCGAATCACCCATGCCGACGTACTCAATGAAAACCTTCGGCATCCGCGCCGCATCGGGCAAATACGGCAGCACTTTCGCCCACCCGATCGATCCATCCGGAAACCCGGGCAAGAAGGTGACGGCGTCTTTGACGTCGCCGTCCGCGCGCGTGAAGACCCGCAGCGGCGACGTTGAATCGATGGTACCTCGTTGCACGTTGTATCCGATCCGTTCTCCCGTAGCGAACCACGATTCGGCAAAGGGCGTCGTAAGCGACTGCATGATCTACATCCCAACCGCTACTTGGAGCGAACGTGCACGCTCTTTCGATCGCATCCGCAATTGGGTTGCGATGGTGAGGTGACTGAGGAGATAGAGCGGCACGAGGAACCCCGGGATCAGCACCGACGGAAGATGCGTTATCTGCTCCATTCCCGGCGTAACAGCGCCGAGCGTGAGTGCCGTGAACAGATCGAGTGCGCCGAACGCGTTCCAAAAGGTGACAAGGGGCTTGTTCACAATTCCACGCGCGGCGAAGATGGCAAGCGGAATCGCATCGACGCCCGTAATGATGTCACCCCACCCCGCAAACGGCGCGAATGGAAATGGCAGCCGGTGCGCCGCATACATCAAGACGAAGAAAATGCCGAGCACGCGTAAGGCGTGCACTCCGATAAGCGCATACATCGGAATGGACACCAGTGCTCGACGAAATGCGGGCGAAGCGAACCAGATGACGGACAGGACGATTATCGCCCCGGCAAATATCGCGGGCGGCGGGATAACAAGACCCGGCGACCCGGGCGTAAAGCGGCCAAAGGCCGCGCCGGCGACAATAAGCGACGCCCACAGCACGAGCAATGCACTTGCCCAACGCCGCGCTCTCCACGACATGTCTGCAAGCCCGCAAAGCACCATGATGTCGACTGCAATGACTGCCCCGAGAACGAGGGCGTTGAGAATATCTAGCATGTCCTCACAATATGACGTTCATCATATTGTGTCAAGGCGATCACATGATATAACATGATCCTTATCATGCCGTGGTCAAAAGAGCACAAACGGGATACCAAACAGCGCATCGTCGAGGCGGCCGCAACCGCTCTGCGCGAAGGCGGTGTGGCGCCGACGGGCGTTGCAGAGATCATGCAGCGCGCCGGCCTCACGCATGGCGGATTCTACGCGCACTTTAAGTCAAAAGACGCGCTTGTACGAGAGGCGTTCACCCATGCTGCGAACACCGTCAAACAGGTCGGCGGTATCGAGGCGTATCTTTCACGCGGGCACATGCTGCATCCCGAATTGGGCTGCCCGTTTCCCACACTCGGTCCGGAAATGGCGCGCGGTTCGACTACCGCACGTCGCACCTTCGCGGACGCGATTCGCGCACGCCTCGACGGTATTAGGAAACGCCTCTCGGGCAAGCCTGATATGGAGGCGAAGGCAGCCGGCACGCTTGCGTGTATGGTCGGAGCGATACTCCTAGCGCGCGGACTTCCCGAATCCGAAGGTGACGCGTTCCTGGGGCATGTCCGCGCGTTTCTGCGGGAATCGGTCGGCGACGAGATTCTTTAGCGACGCGGCAACCATTAGTTAGCGCGCGGTGTTATGCGGCCTCGATATGACATCTGACGCCGACAAATTGCTTACTCCGTTCACCCTGGGACGCACGCAGCTTCGAAATCGCATCGTGATGGCGCCGCTCACGCGCGATCGCGCGACGCCGGGGAGCGATGCACCGAATGCGCTAAACGCGGAGTATTACCGTCAGCGCGCGACCGCGGGTTTGATCATCGCCGAAGCGACGCAAATCTCACCATACGGTAAAGGCTACGCGTTCACGCCCGGGATTTATTCGCGCGAGCAAATCGAGGGATGGAAAGCCGTCACTGATGGTGTTCATGCGGAAGGCGGAGCAATCTATCTCCAACTGTGGCACGTGGGACGGATTTCGCATCCCTCGCTGCAACCCGGCGAATTGCTCCCCGTCGCACCGTCTGCGGTCGCACCAAAAGATACGAGAACGTTTATTGAGACCGGCGAGTTCGCCGAAGTCGGTACGCCGCGTGCACTGCACCTCAACGAAATTCCCGGAGTCATCGACGACTACGCCGTCGCGGCATGCAACGCAATCGCGGCGGGATTTGACGGCGTAGAGATTCACGGCGCAAACGGATATCTGCTCGATCAGTTCATGCGCGACGGCAGTAACTTCCGCACCGATCGCTATGGCGGCTCGGTTGAGAACCGTATCCGCTTGACGCTCGAGGTGACGGAAGCCGTCGCCGGCGCGATCGGCGCGGATCGCACCGGCATCCGCATTTCGCCGGTCTCACCGGCATCCGGCGCCTTCGATAGCGCGCCGCATACGGTGTTCTTTCCGCTCGTTCGCGAGTTGAACCGGTTCGGTCTCGCTTACGTTCACGTCGTCGAAGGGCACACGCAGGGCCCGCGTGAGTTCCACGGATTCGATTTCGAAGCGCTTAGCCATGAATTCGATGGTGCGTGGATGGTGAACAACGGATACACGCGGGAGATGGCGATCGAAGCGATTGCCTCGGGACGTGCCGATCTTGTCGCATTTGGACGCGCATTTCTTGCGAATCCCGATCTGGTCGAACGTCTTCGCCTCGGCGCTCCACTCAACGACGTATCGTGGGATCATGCATTCGGAGGGACAGCAAAAGGCTACACCGATTACCCGACGCTCGAGGCGACGATCGCGTAGCGTTTTAGGGAAAAGAAAAGCGCGGCCCCGCGAGAAACCGCGCTTTTCTTCTTGCCGCTGCGTGGAAAGGGAGTGTTACGCAGCGTTTGAGGTGAGGAGCCTCGCAAATCGATAGGATTCATCAACGATCGCTTCGACCACGCGCAGTTCTTCTTCGCTAGTAGGTCCAAAAACGAGCACTTCACGCGCGTTCGCGCGCGGCGCCTGCGACGGATGGTATTCACCCCAGCCGTTCTTCACTACGAGCTCCGCGACGTCAACCGCCAGCATCACGTGAAGACTTCCGTCGTAGGGCGGATGGATGTGCGCGAACTCGCGTCTTGCGATGAACGCGTCGTGACGGACGGTCGTCACATCGTCGGAAAGAACGATCGCAAGCGATCCGCGGCACGTGATGCTGTCGTGCAGTACGACGCCCGGCAGTTGGCGGACGTGATCGACAAGCTGAGCTTGGAGTCGTCGCGGCGCAGTTTGCGACGTCTGCATGTGTCGCGGAATCGTCGCCGTCAACGGACGCGTTCCGTTTCGGCGTGTAGCGAGCAAGTCGTGCACTTTCATTCTACGTTACCTTTGCTATGGTACCGGATCAAGCTACACTATTTGTAGATCGTTGTTTTAGCATACAGGCGTGAGAATTTGTCACTTGAGTACGTCGAGACAATCTCATATCGTCAAACTATGCTTTCGTCGGGCGGCCACATCAAACAGATCTCAGATAGTCTCGCCTTCGCGTTGTCGACGATCCCCAGTATCGCGGTCTTTTCGTTGCTGTTTGGTGCCTGGTACGAGCAGTTTAGGCGCCGCGTGAGCTAGGCGCACAGATCCGCGTTTTCATCAACGATCGACTGTAAAATCAGCGCGTCCGCGGACCGCGGTGGCGATGCGAGCGCTAAGAACGCGTGCAATGCACCGATGAATTCTCGCCAACGTAGTTCACGCATCGCCTCATCGGTTTCGTTCAACGCCACGCGATAGCGGCGGCTCACCGCGTGTGCGATCGCACTCGGCGTTCCGGGCGAAGCTACGCGGTAAAGCCGCTGTTGCAGATCTCGATAGGAACGCTCGGCGTCAGCTTCCATGAGGCGGGCGCGATCGAGTTGCGTGAAGATCATGCGGGATACCGCGTACGAACCAGCGCAGCCGCCCACCCGCGCTGCGTGTGCATGCGCGCGTGCAAGAAGCCTTCACTGTCGGGGATCGCGGATTCGATAAGGTAGCCCGCCTTGATCGCCTCGTGAACCGTTTGAA
Organism: uncultured bacterium; assembly: GCA_964648945.1. GTDB lineage: Bacteria > Vulcanimicrobiota > Vulcanimicrobiia > Vulcanimicrobiales > Vulcanimicrobiaceae > JAMXLG01. Next base: position 49,891 of record CAZYLU010000012.1, read on the forward strand.
AGATTTTGATACCCATTTTCGCTCCCTCCGGGGACTTCACAAGCCCAGCGTAATGCCATATACTGAAAACTGTCAATTACTGACAAAAGACAGAAACAGACTGGCGGTGGATGTGTCGTTACCCCTCAAAGGCCACCGGGAGCGCAAGAAGCAGCGCATCAAGGAGCGGCTCACGGAGGCAGCTCTGCAGCTCTTCGCGGAGCGCGGCTACGAAGAGACTCCGGTGGAGCAAATCGCGGCTGCCGTCGACGTCGTACCTCGCACGTTCTTTCGCTACTTTGCATCCAAGGACGACGTGCTCTTCGCATGGTTCGACTCCGTGCGCGAGGGTGCAGTCGCAGCTGTTGCGGCGCGACCCCGCGGCGAGGGTGTCGTTTCGGCGATTATCGCGGTGCAAGAGACGATCGCCCGGGTGCATCTGCAGCATCACGAGATCGCCTTGATCCTGCACCGTCTCAGCGCGGAATGCGCCGCGTTGCGAGAGCGAAGATTCGCGAAGACCTACACGCTACAGCACGAGGTTGCCCGTGCGATACAGTCGCGCATGCCGCAATCCGCAGCGCTCGTCATCGAAGCGATGGCCGGTGCGGTCTTCGCGGCGTTCAGCGTCATCGTGCACGAATGGGTCGCGCAGCAAGCTCCGAAGCCGCTCGACGAGTTCGCCGCTCCGACGATCGCGCAGCTTCGCGACCTCTTCCGCAACTTCGACGAGCAATACGTGTTAGGGTAGTTGAGGAGCGAAAGCGATGGCGCACGTTGTCACCAAACGAATTAAGGGTCGCGATTACCAATATGCCGTCGAGTCCTATCACGATCCGGAAACGAAACGCGCAAAGTCGCGTTGGACGTATCTCGGCGTAGTCGAGGGTGACGGCGTCGTGCGCTCGCCCGAACGGCGAAGCCGTACCCGCCCGGTTCGCGAAGAAATCGTGGCGGCTACTGCGCGTTTGCTCGCGTTTCGCGATCCGCAACATATTACCGTCGACGTCATCGCTTCGACCGCCGGCGTTTCGCACAGCACGTTCTACCGTCACTTTCGCAATCAGCAAGAAGCGATGAACGGCGCGATTGCACTCGTATTCCAGTGCTCCTTTCGCGCTCTGCCGCCGCTGCCGCAGCATGCGCCAGATGACGGTGAGGCGCGCCGGACGCTGCGCAATTGGTGCTTCGCTCTCTATGAGTCCATCGGCCACCATCGCGCTTTGCATCGCATACTGATGCAGACGGATCGCAAGAAGCGCGAACCGTTCGATCCGACTCTGATCGGATCGGACCTCGACGTCAGGCTTGCTTCGTATTTGCGAACCGCAGTGCCCGGAAGTATCGGTCCCAGCGAGGACGCGCGGCTTCTCGCGCAGCGCATTCTTCGTACGGTTTGCACTACGCGCTTGAGCACGATACTCGCATCGGACTTCATGCCGTCGCTTCCGAAATTCGACGACGTATATCCGCTAATCGAAAGAGCCGTGTTCGGTGCGTAACGGCAATTCGAAACGCACGGATCCGCGTGTCGTGCGTACGAGGCGTCTGATCTTCGACGCGCTGCTTCAGTTGCTCGAGGCAAAGAGTTTCGCGGAAATCACGGTGCAAGATATTGCCCGGACGGCAACCGTAAACCGCGTGACGTTTTACGCGCACTTTCACGACAAATATGCATTGCTCGACGCCTTGGTCAGACAACGATTTCGCGCGCGTCTAGTCGATGGCCGGGAGGACGTCGAATCCAACACGACGCGTCTGCTCGAGACGACGGCAGTGAACGTTTTTCGTTTTGTATCGGAACGCAAGCGTCGCAAAATCGACCGGGAGTACGAGCCGCAACTCGAGCGCGCGCTGCAAGACGAACTCTACGACTATCTCGGCGGAGCGATCGGCGATTCGGCGGCGCTCGTCGTCAGCTCGGCGATCATCGGAGCAGCGATGCAATGGCGCGCAAATAAGAGCGAGGAGTCGCCGGAAGCAATCGCGCATCGAATCGTCAACGTGCTCACGACGGGCGTCTCGAGTCCAACCCTACGCTCTGCCAGCTAACGATGGTGCCGCAAACGAGGTAATGGATTTCTGCGACGGTAATGCAGTCGCATGATCCGATCGCTGTTCGCCATCGCCCTTATCTTTGCGTTCTCCGCGCCCGCGGCTGCCGCCGCGCTGCCTACCGGAAATATTCCGTGGCGTGAAAGCGGCCCGGCCATTGCCGGCGGCCGCGTTACAAGCGTTGCGGGATCCGCGCACGATCCCAATCTCTACTATTTCGGCGCAGCCGGCGGCGGGGTATGGAAGAGCACCAACGGCGCGGCGTCCTGGACGCCGGTCTTCGACAAAGAGAACGTTGGCGCGATCGGCGCCGTCGCGATCGATCCGGCGAACGATGAGACCGTATGGGCCGGCACTGGTGAATCGAATCCGCGCAACGATGTTAGTTACGGCGACGGCGTGTACAAGTCGACCGACGGCGGCAAAACGTGGACGAACGTCGGGCTGCGCACAACGAAATTCATCTCGCGGATTTTAATTGATCCCAGCAATCCGCAACATGTGATCGTCGGCGCGCTCGGCGACGTCTTCGCCGACTCGCCGGATCGCGGCGCGTACGTGACGTTCGACGGCGGCACGACATGGAGCAAAACGCTCGACGGCGGGTCTGTCAGCGGCGTCTCCGATCTCGCGATGAATCCGCGCACGCCGAACGTGATTTACGCGGGTGTTTGGGAATTTCAACGCCGTCCGTGGACGTTTCGCAGCGGCGGCGATCGCGACGGACTCTATCGCTCCAGCGACGGCGGCCGCACCTGGAAGCGTCTTTCGGGCGGCGGACTTCCCGACGGAATTACGGGGCGCATCGGGCTTGCCGTCGCGCCAAGCGATCCGAATCGCATTTACGCGCTCATCGAATCAAAGCAGGGCATTCTCTGGCGTTCTGACGACGGCGGAAACACGTGGACGCTTGTGAGTTCCAACACGCTCGTCGATCAGCGTCCCTTCTACTTCTCACACCTGGAAGTCGACCCCGCGAATCCCGATCACGTCTACACGGCCTCGACACAACTCGCGGAAAGTATCAACGGCGGCAGAACGTTCAAAGCAATCGCGAAAGACGTGCACGGCGACTTTCACTCGATTTGGATCGCGCCGAACGATCCCAAACGCATCATCACCGGTGAAGATGGCGGCTATGCCTTGAGCGTGGACGCGGGCCGGACGTGGGCGTTCTGGGCAAATGTGCCGATCGGTCAGTTCTACCGGGTTGGTCTGGGCAACGACAATCCGTATACAATCTGCGGCGGACTGCAAGACAACAACTCGTATTGTGGTGCGTCGAATTCGCTCGATGTAGCGGGTAACAGCAACGCCGCCTGGTACGCGGTCGTGCAAGACGACGACGGGCAGTGGGCGATTCCGGATCCGCGCAACGCAAACGTGATTTGGTCCGACGGTCAGGACGGCGCGCTCTTCATCTTCAAGCGCCGCTCGCGCGAATACACGTTCACGCAGCCATACTTCACCAGCGTGCAGCAAGATTACAACATTGCGACCAGTCCGTATCGCTTCAATTGGGAGTCGCCGATCGGCTTTGCGCCGTGGAATCCGCGCATCGCCTGGTTCGGTGGAAACGTCGTCTTCCAATCGGTCGACGGCGGGCATCATTGGCGGCCGATCAGTCCCGATCTCACGCGAAACAACAAAGCACATCAAGCACCGGCAGGCGGTCCGATCACGCATGATGTGACGGGCGCGGAGTATACCGACACGATTCTCGACATTGAAGGCTCGCAAGTCTCGAGTGGCGAGATCTGGGCCGGCACGGATGACGGCTACGTGCAGATGACGCGCGACGGCGGCGCGCATTGGAAGAACGTCACGCCGCCCGATGCAAATCCCAACGGCCGGTTTGAAACGGTCGCGCCATCGCCTCTCGAGCGCGGTACTGCTTATGCCGTCGAAGATACGCACCTGATGGGTGACAGTGCACCGCACGTATGGATCACACGCGATTACGGCGCGCATTGGCGCTCCATTGTTGCGGGCCTTCCAGGCGATCTTTGGACGCGTGCGATTCGTCCTGATATTCACAATCCTGCGCTGGTGTATCTCGGCACGGAACAAGGCGTGTGGGTATCATACGATCGCGGCGCGCAGTGGCAGAGCCTGCGCAACAACATGCCGGCGGTCTCCGTGCGCGATATCCGGATTCAACCGCAGTTCGACGATCTCGTGATCGCTACGCACGGACGTTCTATTTGGGTGATGGACGACATTCGTCCGCTGCAAGACCTGCAGCGAGCCGCAGCTGCCGGCGCAATGCTCTTCGCGCCGCGCACATCGTACGAATACAATCTTACGAATAATTACGAAGGGCTCTACACGCAATACGCAGCGAAGAATCCGCCGTATGGCGTTCCGATTTCGTACTATCAGTCGACGCCGCAAGCCCAAGCGCCCGACGTCACGATTCTCGATGCCGCCGGCCATATGGTGCGCACGCTTCACGGAACGAACAACGCCGGAATCAACCGCATCGTCTGGAATTTTACGACGGCGCCGCCGGTCAAGTGGAACGGCGCTGCAAACCCGGCGTTCAAAGGACCGGACGACGGACCAACGGTCGTACCCGGCCGCTACAGCGCGCGGATTTCACTGGGCGGACGCACCTTCACGCAGCCGTTCGAGGTTAAAGCGGACCCGCAGTCGGCGATGACGCTTGCGCAAATGCGGCAGAGCTATGACGCATTTGAGAAGCTGAACCGGATCTATTCAAGCGTTGATGTGATGCTCAATAATCTCGACGCGGTCGGCAACGCATTGGAGAGGCAACCTGCCGCTTCGGCCACTGCTGCGCAAGCGGCACTCGACCGTGCACGCCAAGCCCGTGCTGCGGTACTGGCTCGCCTAACGGCGAATTATACGAACGGCGAAGACTCGGTCTCGCGCCCAGGATCCCTGCGAGAAAACCTGGACGGCGCGTTGACCTCGCTGCAGTCGTTCCCGGTTCAAGCGATCATCACGCCGGCCGCCGCGCAGTTCTATACTCGCATTGACACGGAGTATCGGGCGGCACGTGAGGCGTATAACACCTACGTCCGGTCTTTGCCCGCGTGGAACGCGCAGCTCACCAAGTTCGGTTTGCAGCCACTGCCATCCATTCCGGAGGAACACTGAGGCCCATGGAATTCCACGATATCGTCAATTTCGAACGGTACATGGACGATGCGGCGCGCGCAGAGGTGGTAGCACGCTCGCGTAATGCGATGCGGAGCGTCGGAGCGGTCGTACTCGAAGACTTCGTTACCCCTGCAGCGCTCGAGGAGATGGTGCAAGAAGCGCGCGCCGCGTACGTGCATGCATATCGCCGTCAAGCTTTGTACACGGCGTATCTTCCGAGTGAAGCAACGGGAGATGCGATGCACCCGACGCGCCGGCTTCATCCCTATGCGCTCGATGCCGTCGCAAACGACCGTTTAAACCCGAACGGAACCTTACAAGCATTATATCGCAACGAAGCCTTCATTCGCTTCGTCGCCGACATCCTGGAAGAGCCGGAGCTCCATCCACTCGCCGATCCGATACTCGGACTTACGCTCACGTATCTCAAACCGGGCGACGAACATGGGTGGCATTTCGACCGCAACGACTTCGTCGTCTCGCTGCTGCTCCAACAATCGGAAGAAGGCGGCGTCTTCGAGTTCGCGCCGTTCGTTCGCTCCGACGATGATCCGAACTTCGACGCCGTCGCCGCAATCATGGACGGTGACACGCGCGGACTGCACCGTATCGCTCTAAAGTCCGGCATGTTGGCGCTGTTCGAAGGCCGGCGGAGCTTGCACCACGTCTCGCAAGTGCGCGGCAACACCACGCGCATCATCGCACTCTTGAGCTATGACCGCGTGCCGAATATGTTTTATGAGGAGGCGGTACATTTGCGTACCTTCGGGCGAACTCCGCTCGCGAAGTGATCTCGCGCTCCGATGCCGCTCGCTCCCTGCTGCTTGCGACGGCCGGCGCGCTCTTTTTTAACATCGAACCCGCTATCGCGTCCACCATGGGCGCAGCATTTCACTTGCCGTCCGCTATTTTGGGCATGGTGCTGGCCACCGAAAGTGCGGGCGCAATTGCCGGCAGTATCGTTGCGTTTGCCGTTCTGCCTAGGACTGGAGCGCGCGCTTTTATTGCGTACGCGCTCGTCTTATATGTGCTTGCAAATGCGTTCACGTTAATCGCGCCGTCTGCAGGCATACTCGCAGCGGCGCGTTTGTTCGCAGGGATTGCCGAGGGCGCTGTCGTCGCCGTCGCCTTTGCTATGATCTCGCTCGGAGTTGCGCACCGGTTGTTTGCGGCGTTCGGGATCTTTCAAACAGCGTCGATGATTGCGGCCTTTCCGCTCCTCGCGTGGCTCACACGTCTTTACGGATGGAAGGCGATGTTCGCACTGTTTATCGCCGTTGGAATTGCGAGCATTCTCGCCTTACCATCACGAACGGTCGCCTTACGTGACGATCGCCCAAGAGGCGGGCTCGACGCAGCGAGTGTGCGCGGCCTCGTCAGTATTCTGGTGGTCTTCGCGGCGCAAGCCGCGATCTGGCCGTTCTTGGAACACATCGGCGCGCAGCGCGGGCTTGGAGATTTCGCTGTTGCCGGCGCGCTCTCGTTCGGCGCACTGTGCGGGCTCGCCGGCTCCTTTGCCGTCACGTTACTTCCGGCTCAAATCGCGGGATTTCGCGCGTGTGTTATAGCGGCGTTACTCAACGTTGCGGCGATCGCCGCCATGGCGCATTCAAGCGGAAGCGCACCGTTCGTTATCGGGCTTGGTTCGTTCAATTTTGCATGGGCACTCTTCGCGCCACTACAGTTGAACGTTCTCAAACGTATGCACGCAGCGCCGGCGACGTTCACACTTGCATCGACCGCGACGACCGCCGGATTTACAATTGGTCCGGCGGCCGGCGGGTTCACGATTATCGCGAACAGTTACGCGATTCCACTGGCGATCGGGATCGCGGGAACGTTCATCGCGCTTTGCTTACTCTTGCCGTCCGGTATAGCACAGCTACGGGATCCACGCCAAGCCGCCGCCCGTAGTGTTGATCGCATTTAGAATCGATACGCCCGTAGGGAGCGCCGATGCTGAGAGCTCTTCAACCAAGCCGTTGTTGACCGAGAGCCACATATTCCCGCTCGGATCGAACATGAAGTCTTGAGGATTCCCTTGGAACGACGGATCGGAGATCGTGTTCGTAACCGACGTCGAACCGGGCGCAAAGTACGCGATGTCCGCGTGCGTCGAGTCTTCGACATAGATTCCGCCCGCGCTATCGAGCGCCATGTGACTCGGCGACAACAACGACGGATCGGACAAGGTCGAAGTCGGAGCCGTTTGGTTTCCTGGGCCGTACACGTTGATGTATCCGGCACCGTCGCTTTCGTAAACCTTGCCGGTGGCGTCTACTGCAATCCCTACCGGCGACGAAATCCGCGTGAGCGTACCGGTGATCTTATACGTCGGTGTCGTTGCGCCCGTCGCGTACTCGGTGATTGATGCAGGATGATGCGAGAGGCCAAAACCCGAGGCCACATTGAGCACGTACAGCATGTGATTCCTGTCGAACGCAACGGACGTTGCGCCCGTTACGCCGTTACTGGAACTGAGTTGTGAAGTGATCGCTGTTGATCCCGCTGCATAAATCTGGATGTTTCGCGACTGCGAGAGACCGAGAATAGACTCAACCATTACGTATAGGTTTCCTTGCGCATCGGCTCGTGCACCGGTTGCAGTGGTGAACGGGCAAGCTCCTGGACACACATTCCATAGCGCAATTTGCTTCCCTGACTCGACACTGTAGGCGGTGACGAGTCGTCCTGAAGCCGCGACAATTGCCGGCGTATACGTAAAGCTCTGCGATCCGCTTATGGGCGACGACGTCGTGCCGTCGCTGAGCGGAATGCCTTGCGCATTTGCCGTCACTGTAACGGTTTGTCCGCCGGCGCCTGCGACCGCTTTGAGCACGTACGCATTCGGGTCCGTCGTATTTGCGGAAACGATCGAAACGTTCGAACTGCCGGCCACAACCGGCGTTCCGATCGTCGGTGCACCCGGGCCGATGATCACGTTTCCATCCGCATCGAGCGCTTCAAGCACAAGAGACTGTGCGAAGAGGCCCGGAATGTGATAACCCGTCGACGCGGCGCCGTCGACCGTCGCGCCCGGCACGATCGCAACTTTCGCGGGAACCGCAGCGAGCGTGACATTCACCGGCGTCGTGGCTCCGGCGGTCAACGTTGCGGTCACAATGTTGTGCGAGAGCACGTTCCCCGCGCCGTCCGCAAGCGACAATGCGAATGAGTCATTCCCGGCAGGTCCAGGAATGCTGAAGACACACGTGAGTTGTTGTTGCGTGGTCGAGCAGCCCGGCGTCGTCGGCGTAAGTCCATACATCGACGCCGTTCCGCCGTTGACCGCGACGCTCAGCTGCGCGCTCGACGGCGAGACATATTGCGGCGTGCGCCGATGTAACTGACTCGAAGTGGTTGATTTCTGCGGAACGACAATGGAGAGTGTCGCAGCAGTTCGCCCATTGGAGATGGGCGGCGAAGTATGCGAGCCGGGTGATGCGGGCGTGAGGGCGTTTCCTCCACCGCCCGAGCACGCCGACGCAAAGATCGTTGCCGCAATACAGAGCGGACGAAAGCCATGCATCTTCATGCTATTGCACCGTAATCGCCGCGGCAGCGATACTCACGGACACGTTGGAGCTTCGGCCTGAACTGTCGCTAATCGTCACGGTGCACGTCCCTGCGTTGACCGCCGTGACGCTATAGCTTGCAGTGCCGCTTCCGTTCGATACCGTTGCAACAGCGGCAATTTGCCCCGTATACGGATTACAGGTATCGCTTTCCGTGTAGCTTCCGCTGTAACCCGGTTCCGTGACGGAGAATTGCTGCGCGGCTGCGGACTGCACGACGACGTTGCTCGTACTTGGTTGCGGCGGCGCAGCGGTTCCGCTCGGCGCCGGTGAGGGCGTGCCCGTTTGTGTGTTAGCCGGCGGCGTCGTGGAGGAGCCCACGGCGCCGCCGCCACCACACCCGGCTAGTACGATCACGAGTGCAAAAAGTCGCTTCACTTGAACGTCACCTTTCCGATCTGGCCGAACCCGCTATCGATCATCCATAGCGCTCCGTTTCCGCCATCGATCAAGCCCGTGATTTGAGCGTCATTCGGAACAGCGGTCGGATACTCGTAGATCGCGCCGGTTTGTGGATTCACGACGCCGATGAGCATCTGGCTGGTCCTGATGAATCCGAACGCCGGATCTTGCGCGAACCACAAGTTGCCGTCAGATCCGAGCGTCATCGCCCACATGAAACCGCCGCTCGTCAACCCCTGCGTATAGTATGCGATCGCATTGTTATTTTTTGTATCGATCGTCGCGAGCGCTGACGTGCCGGACGAAGTGCCGTAACATGCCATCCAGATTTTACCGTCCGGCATTACGGCAAATTGCATCGGTGCTTGCTGCGGAGTATTGGGAGTGCCGAGCGCAGTCTCGGTAATGGCACCGGTCGATGTATTGATATGACCGACGCTCGCATGGTACGAATCGCCGAACCAAATCGAATTGTCGGGCGCAAGAACCATCGCCATCGGTACTTCGAGCGCGTTGTTGCCGGTCGGATAGTCCTGAATCGCTCCGGTGGTCGTGTTGATCGAGCCGAACCACGTCGGATGACCATTTGAGACGGCGTTATTCTCGCCTGAATCGTAGAACCACATGGTGCCGTTCGGCCCTGCAATGATCGTGTTGACGTTAGGCAACGACGAGAGCGGCGTGACGGCCGAGTACGTTTTTACGGTACCGCTAGCAACGACGTATTCGCCGATTTGCGTCCGATCTGAAAACCATACGTTACCGGCGCTATCGAACGCGATGCTCGAAGGCCCCGCGGTAGTCGGATCGACGACGTGCGAGGTAAACGTGCCGGTGCTGGGATTGAATTGAACGATGCTTCCCGTGTTGCCGTCAGTTGTCCACAACGTTCCGTCGGGGGCCTTGATGAAGCTGAATGAGGGTTGAATCGAGTGAGCGGTTCCGAACGTCGAATACGTTCCGGCTTGCGGAGCAACGGTCAGCGGAATGTTCTCCGTAAGATTCCCATCGCTGACTTGAAGGTTCGTGACGTCGAATCGCACTTTCGGGACGATGGATGCGACCGCGGTTCCGGAGTTCAACGGACCCGGCAGTACGCTCACCGATGCGTCGCTCGCGTTCGCCACATTCACCGCATATGAACCGGTGAAGCCCGTTTCAGCGATCGTTACCGACGACGACGTCGCCGTATCCGCCAGGAACACGGGGCTCGGATTCACGTTCAGCGGCGCCGCGCTTAGCGTTGCGGACGGCATTCCGCTGTCAGTGGCGATGATTTGCGCTTGCGAAAGTTGTTTGCTCGAGTCGTACGTGACCGTCACAACGGTTCCCGGCTGAGTTACAAGAGTCGTCGAGAGCGTCAACGCATGCGCCGGATCGTTGAGGATCTGCAGCGAGACGGGCGATTGATAGGCAGCGCCGCCGACGATCGTTGCACCGGAAGCATCCGCGACGTTCATGGTAACCGCGTAGCGATGAATCGCGCCGTCGTTTGCCATCGGAAGTTTCGCCGGTGAGAACGAGAGCTGCGACGGTACGCCGCCAAGCGAGAGTGGAACGTTCGCTGCCGAACCTGTCGCAGCGTTTACCGAAACTGAAGTCGTTGCGAGCGGCGTTCCGCTAGCGTTCGGCGATTGATACGTTGAAATCGTAAAGAGGTCGACGCCCACAGGCGCCGCGACGGGAATCGTGCACGTGAAGCCGCCGGATGATGCAGCGCTGCATCCTTGCGACGTGCTTGAAATCGCAACCGTTTGCGAGAACGGCGTCTTCGGAGTCGCGCCGTTCACGCTTTGCAGAGCGATCTGCACGGACGCGGTATTGGGCGAAACGTATGCGGGTTTGCGTACGGCCGACGATGACGTGGCGGCCGCAGCCGGAACGACGATCGAAAAGTTCACGACCGGCCCCGCTGCGCTCGTTGCGCCGGGAGTCGGAGTCGCTTGCGCCGGTGTGAACCCACCGCCGCCTCCGCCGCCGCATGCCGCAAGCGATGCGGCCGCGATGAGAAGAGTAAGGTTACATCGCATGGTCATTGATGAGTCACCGCTTTGATGAGCGCGCGTGCAAATGGAACGCCGAGACCGGTAACCTGGTCATAACCCGGCCCCGCGTTATATCCGGGATCGAGCGGCGGCGATGTTGGTCCGGGATTCACGACACGTTGTTGATTGTCGCCGTAAAGAACGTCGTAGAACGTCTGCGCGTACGTCGGAAGAATCGTCGAACTCCCACTCGTCGCATACTGCGCGTATAACAGCGGAGCGGCGTTGCCGAGCCGATACGGGTGCGCACCTTGCGCCGTTGCGCACCCTGCGCTTTGCTTACACGCTTGCAATACGAGCGCCCACATCGCCGCCATTTCGGGCGCTGCGACACTGGTGCCGCCGATACTCTCCACGACTGGTCCGCCGAGGTTCGCGTACGCTAGCACTGCCATCCCGGTCGCGGGATCGCCGAGTAACGACACATCGGGTTGATTGCGATTCGAGCCTTGCACCCCGGGAATATTCATTTGCCACGGCGTGAGCGTCTGGGGAAAATACGCTGAGATGCCGCCGCCGGAACCACCAGCGCCACGATCTGCTTCAAGCCCCCAACCGGTAATTTGATTCGTGAGATTTCCGAAACGATCGAGCGGAGCGTTCACGCCGCCGACACTCGTAACGCTGGGATCTGTCGCGGGATAACTCACACACGCCTGATTGAGCGCCGGTAAGTATGCGGGACGTTGACATCCCTGCGCGCCGGCATCGCCCGACGAAACGAAGACGGCGATGCCTTCCGCCGCGAGCGCCGCGAATTCTTCGGGACCGATTCCCGTGTCAGGATTCGTCGAGCTGAATTCGATGTCGGCATTCCCCTGTTCCGGGCCGCCGTAACTCAAACTCAGAACGTCGACGGAATTGTCTGCAATGACTTGCTGGATCTCGTCATCGGCTACGTAGATCCCCTCGAGTGGCTGTTCCACGGGGGTACAGGGACCGGCAACGATAGTTCCGGCTGCCGTCGCGCAGAACGCCGGGTCGTAACCGAGATAAAAGTACACGTTGGAACCCGGCGCGAGACTCGCGATCGATTCCGTGTCCAGTTGCGCCTCGATATCTTCGGGATTGCATCCGGGCAGAACGCCTTGGCACTGCGTCGTTGTCGGCGGCGGCGGTTGGAATCCAGTGTCCGGCGGATTCTCGATTCCCGGCGCCGCAACGCCGGTGTCACTGACGTTGTGTTGCGTGACGGTCGCGACCGCGGTGTTGAACATCGCACCGTACGCCGGAACGTCGGCGCTGCTGATCGGCCCGGTTCCGACGATGCCGACGGTAATACCGCTTCCGGTATAGCCTGCGTTGTACGCGCCCGTATAGTCGAACGCGTTGCGGATCGGTTGCGCCGGATAGCCGCTCGTCGTGATGCCGATCCCGGTCGACGGGACGGAGGTGCGATACATATGATGCAGCGTGACGAGATTTGAAACCGCGACGATCGAGAGCGTCTTCGCGAAGTGCGGCGTCGACGTGGGCGCAATGAACGTTTCAGAACCCTGACGATAGACGCCGAATTGGGTGCCGAAAGCCTTCTGCATGTTTGCCGTCGAACCGGAAACAAAGAGCGAAAGGTGTTGGGGCCACGTGCCGACGTGCAGGTTGTACGATGAGAAATATTCTGCCGCTGTTGTGAGGTCGGTTTGCGTCGCGCCATACGAAGCGCCGATCTGTTGCGGCGTGAGAAAATGCCGGTAGTTCGCCGATTTCGGATTGCTTACGGACTGCGCAAACTGTTCGAGTCCCGAGGCATTGCGAAGCGCGAGTTGCACGTCGACGCCGATCGTTACCGCGGATGCGGGGCCGACGTATTGCGCGCCCTTAAGCGCGCTCGCACCGTATGCGAAGCTCGTGGCGCCCGGCGTGCCGGCCGGCGGCGTTTGCGTCCCTGTCGTCGCGCCGCTTGTCGAAGGCGTGATGCCGCTACTCGACCCGCCGCTACATGCGTTGAGAAGGACGGCCGTTACGGCAAGAGCCGTAATGTGACATCGCAGTTCTTTCATTTCATTCCCGCGTTCTTCGAATGATGCTGCACGTTCTGAATCAAGGCGCGTTCACGCTGCGTGCGTAAAGTGGCGATCCGCCCGTCGAATGCCGCACGTACTGCCGCGCTTGCATCGAACGTCGTCGTATGTGCGATCGCTGCTGCCGTTTTCGTCCTTTCCGCGGACGTAGAGGTCGAGGGCTGCAGCGCGAGCGTTTCGCTCACGGTATCGATCTCTAACGGCAAGACTGACGAAAACGCATACGCCTGATCGCCGCTGTAGTCGTAGTACACGGTCAGCGTATCGCTCGTCGTCGTGCAGAGCGTTCCGTAGCCGCCGCCGACGTAGTTCGTCGTCGTCCGGTGTTCCGTGTAACCAAGAATTGTGTCGGTGCGATCGATGACTTGTTGGATCGCAAATGCGGACTGCGGATACTGCGTGCTCAGTTTGCACGAAGACGGAATCGCCAATTGGCCGAGATCGCGATCGCTCTCATTGTAGAACTGCGGCGCGCTACCGTACCAGTCGGGAAGCTGAAACGCGGCGCCGTACGGCCGCGGCGGCGGCGTGTCGGTGGGTGTCGGATCCAAATACGGAAATTCCCCGATCGTAATCAGCGGCGAACCTGTTGGCTGCGGAACCGGAACGCTAAATTCTATTGTAAGCGCGCTGGTATTTGCGACGAACGCAAAGGTGCCGCTGCCGTCGGTATTCTCGTGAATCCGATCGACGCCGCTGTACCCGGGAGCCGAGTATCCCTCGGGATACGTCGTGTTCTCCGCATACGTGCCGTCCGAATGAATCGTTCGCTGCACGGTAATCCCGGAACCATTACTGTTACCGGCGAGCGCCTGTTCAATGCTAGCGGCGGGACTATTCGTCCACTGCGCACCGGGCGTTTCCGGGAGTTGATCGAGGGTCAGGGGACTTCCGTATGACGTCGTCGTGCTGTCGCCGGCTTCGTCGACGAACAACGACCCATACTGCACGAGCGTCGACCCCGAACCGTTGGGTGCTATCGACTGATACGTGTCCGTCGTCGACGTTGTCGTTTTTAGCCCGCTCGTGTCCGCATCGGTTTCCGACGAATGCACGTCGAAGAGACCGTTGTTCCCGTTGAACGACTGATTCGAGCGAAGGCTTATAGCTTGCGTGACGTTTTGCGTCGTCGTCGAAACCGGTTCGGGCGACGAGCCGGGCGCGACCACTTCTGTAAAGGTTTGGAACCGTTGTGTTAGCGTTCCGCCATACACGAGTTGGGTTCCGTCGCTCGTCGGATACGGAGATCCGGTGGCCGCAGGAGAGCTGCTTGCTCCTCCTGGCATGAGCACCGGCAGTTCAGGTGACGAAGTCGAGCTGCCTCCGCCTCCTCCACACCCGCTCAGCGTGACAAGGAAGCATAAACAACCAAGGGCAATACCAACCGCCCCAGCAGCGCGCATACGATGTATTCCTCCACGAACACAAACGCGCTCGCAGACCCCGTCCCGCAAGTACGTTTCGACATTGATAGCAACGAGCCGTAAATCAAACGTAAACGCCGTCCTCCGCTTTAAGCTGCTCGGTGCATACGGCATTGTGTTAAACGGCGAGCCTCTCGACGTGCCGCGCACGGCAAAAGCGCGATCGTTGCTAGCCTACGTGGCGCTTCGTCGCGGCGAAACGCTCCGGCGCGAGGCGCTCATGAACGAATTTTGGCCCGATGCCGAACCGCAGAGCGCGAGAAACAATCTTAAAACGACGTTATCCGCGATTCGACGCGTCTTGAAAGACGGCGGCGCTGACGTCGATGCGCTGCTCGTCGTCACGCGCGACTTCGTGCGGTGGGAGGGCGCGATTGTTGCGGACTCGCTCGAGTTCGCGCGCTGCTCGCTCGAGGTCGACGACGAGCGCCGCCACGCGATCGAGATTTACGGCGGCGAGTTCATGCCCGGCGACGACAACGAGTGGGCGCAATACGTCCGCCGCGATCTTGCACTGCGGTTCGAACAGATGCTGCGCCATGAACTGGCTTCGTCCCAAAGCCCCGCCGTTGCCGAACGGCTTCTCGCGCTCGATCCCTTCAGTGATGAAGCGTATTCGTCGCTGATCGAACACGCGCTCAAGGCTGGAGACCGGCAGACGGCGCGCGCCATCTATCGCCGCTATGCCGATGTGCTGCGCGAACTCGAAGTCGAACCGCCGCGCGACCTTGCGATCCGCGTCGGCATGGTTGCATCGCCGCGAGCGGAGCGTCGCATGCCCGTCTTTTTCGGACGCGCCGACGAGCTCGCCGAAGTCGCGCATCATTTGAACACCGGAATGCGCGCGGTGCTGCTGACCGGTATCCCGGGAATCGGCAAGACCAGCCTCGCGCAAGAAGCAGCGAGCCGATTCGCCGGCGGCGACGTCGAGATTATCGACGTGCTGGCAGCCGATGTTGCAGACGGCGGCGTTGCACTCGCGGAGCGGCTGCGAACGGGTGCTCGGTGCATTGCGTGCACCACGCCCGACGTCGCGACGACGATTCGCGCGGCCGTGCCGGAGCTGCCGGAAATCGAAGTCGGCGCATTGACGCATGATGAGCTTGCTGTCGTGATCCGGCGGCACGTGGGCGAAGAGGCGACGCCGCTGGTCGACGCCGTATGGAAACGCAGCAACGGATATCCGCTCGTCGTCGCGGCGCTCGCCGATTCGCTCGAAGGCGAACACGTCCGGGCGGAGACGATCGAGCGGCTGCGTCTTCCGCGCGAACTCGAGCGACGCTTCGAATCGTCGCTACGCGCAATTTCCCCTGACGTGGCCGACGTCGCCATACTCCTCGGGCTAGAGCCGCAACTCGATCACGACGACCTCGCGGCGCTCTTGAATTGGAGCGTCCCTCGCATCATCGATGCGCGAGACGCGCTCAATGCAAGCGGTGCGGCATATTCATTCTACATCGAAGCTGCTCTGCGCACGATTTCGCAGCTGCGCCGCGAGCACACGATCGACCGCATCGCAGAAAGCCTCAAACTGCGCGAAGATCCGAACGCAAAAATGCGCTCCGCAGAGCTGCTCAAGGAGCTCGGCAAAAAATACGAAGCGAGTAACGCGTATTTTGAAGCCGCCACGGGTTTTATTGCTGCGTCGGCCTGGGAAGGGGCTTCGCGCGCGATCGAAGCGGGTATCGAATTACTGGAACCGATTGCCGCATCGGCAAAAGCGATCGATACGCTGCGCGCGCTCTATATGGCGAAAGGAACCGTTCTCTACCAGCAGGGTCTCTTCGTCCCCGCGCTTCACGCATTCGATTCGGTCATCGACTTTTCGACCAAAGAACGCGACGCGGACGTTCGCACGCGCGCGCTCGTTTCAATGGGACACGCGCTCGTGCGCGCTGATATGTTGGAACCGGCATGGGCCGTTGCGAAACAAGCCGTGTCCGAGAGCACGACGTTAGATTCAGGAACGCAACTCCGAACTCGGCATTTGCTCGCTCGCGTGCTTCGCGATCAGTTGAAGTACGACGAGGCTATCGCGATTGCGCAAGACGGCTACGGTCAGGCGATGGACGTACGAGAATGGGTCGTCGCAACGGCATTTGCCAATTTGGTCATCGAGATTCACCGGCGTTTGCTCAAGTTTGATGCCGCGTTTCTATGGGCGGGACGTCAACTCGAAGCCGCGGTCTTGGCCGGCCCAATCCTCGAATCCGAGGCGCGTCACATGTTTGGTTCCGTAAAAGCCACGGTTCATCGTTTTGATGAAGCGGTGACGGAGTTCGCCGAAGCGCTGCGCCTGGTCGAACACTATCGCCGCCGGCAGACCGGCTTCATCACGCCGATCCAGCAACTGGAGTGGCAACTTCATCACGGCCTGGCGCACGTGCACGTCGCATCGAGCGACGTCGATCGCGCGCTGATCGAATCGGAATGGCTGCTTCGTTCACCGTGGTTGTTCAACAGCCCGTTCTCGTCGTGGCAAGGGACGTCGGTCGCGGTCGATGCGCGCATTGCGGCCGGCTCGGAGAGCGACATCAGAGCTGCGCGCAAACTCCTCGAACGCATGCCGAGAGCCTCATCGCGCGATCCGCGCTCGTGCATCGACACGCTCGCGCGTGCTCGCGTTGCGGCGCGCTCCGGCTGGGATTCTGCACCGGCGCTGCTACGCGAGGCCTTTGAGAGCCTCACCGTGGCGGCCGCCGTACACGAAGACCAGATTCACCCGTACTTCTACCGTTTGGCGGAGAGCGCGAAAGACGTCGACGACATCGTCGCGAGAAAAGCCTTGCAGGCCGCGCGCTACCACGAACGCCGCGTCATCGAACACGCCGGCGCGCTCTGGGGAGTCTTGTCATCCTGAGCGGAACGCAGCGCAGTCGAAGGATCGCCTCACTTCAAACGCGCGTTGCGATCCTTCGACTCCGGTGCTTCGCACCTGCGCTCAGGATGACAAGCGACGAAGTAGACTCAAAAGTGTACGCCTTGTGTCGTACGCGTGGGGTGAAACTCGGACTACAATAGCCGGCACATGGCCGTGCTTGCATCGCATCCCGCACGTATCACCGTCGCTTCCATGAGCGCACTCGTCGTCGCCATGTCGATATCGCGCTTTGCGTACACGCCGATTCTGCCGGTGATGATCGATCAAGGCGCAGTCACGCATGAATTCGGCGCGGTGCTCGCCTCCGTAAATCTCTTCGGGTATCTCGCCGGTGCCGTGCTCGCTTCCGCAGCGTGGGCGCGCCGGTCTCGCGTCCTCGTTTTGAAGTGGTCGCTCATCGCAATTGCCGGAACGCTCGCGATGATGGCGATTCCACATGCGGGCGCGTTGTGGACCTTCTCGCGATTCGGATCGGGCGTTGCAAGCGCTCTCGTCTTCGTGCTCGCATCCAGCCTGGTGCTCGATCTCCACGCCGCTCCGTATGCAACGGCACTCTTTTCCTCAGTTGGAGCCGGTATTGCAATAACGGGAGTTCTCGTTCCCATCGCCTACCAGGCGATGCCGAATTGGAGCGCCGGTTGGATCGCAACAACGTTACTTGCGATGCTATTTTCGCTCGTCGCGTTCGCGTTACTCGAAGAAACGGCGCCGGCTTCTCGCGCGGCTGTACATGACCTGCGAGCGGGAATGTCGCCTCGTTTGGCAACGGTCACTGCGTGCTACGCAGTTGCCGGCTTCTCGTACGTGATTCCGGCGACGTTTCTCGTCGCCATCGTCGCATCGACGCCTTCGTTGCGTGCCTACGCCGCTTCCACGTGGACGGTAGTCGGTTTTACCGCATGCGTAACGACGTTTGCGTGGGGACCGCTCGCAGCCCGCTTCGGGAAAGCGCCGATGCTCGCGTGCGCACTGCTTCTACTTGCGGTTGGGTGCGTAGCGCCGGTTAGCGGCGAAGGAGCAATCGGAGCGCTCATTGCAGCCTTTGGCCTCGGCGCGTCGTTTATGGCGATATCAATGCTGACTATCGGCATCGTTCGCGATGAGGATCCGGTCCAAACTACGCGCCGTATCGGGATCGCAACGGCGGTGTTCGGTATCGGCCAAGCACTGGGGCCCGCGTTTACCGCCGCTGCATACGCCGTTGCTCGTTCGTATGCCCCGGCATTCGTCGTCGCCGCGCTCGTACTCGTCATTGCAGCAATCTGTGTTGCATTCGCGTTCCGCAAAGAGTTTGTGCGTTGAAGAGAACGATTTCATTTCTTGAAACGCCGATCGTGCTCGCGCCGCTCGGCGGTCCGGGAACCGTCGAGCTGACCGCAGCAGCGTGTAACGCGCGCGCATTTGGGTCACTCGCCTGCCAATACAGCGATCCTGAACGCATGCGAAGCGACATCGAACGTTTACGCACATTGACGGATAAGCCGTTCGCGGTGAATCTCTTCGTCGACGTGCCACCGCCTGCCGTGACACAAGAGGAATTGCTGCGAGCGGAACGCCGCCTCGATGCGTACCGCGACGAACTCGGCATTCCCCATCGCGACTCGCCGCCGCAGCCGCCGGCGTATCACGAAGAGCAGATGCGCGCCGTTCTCGAGACGCGGCCGCGCGCGTTCAGTTTTACGCTCGGCATTCCGCCCGCTGGAGCAATCGCCGAGTTGAAAGATGCGGGTATCTTCACGATCGGAACCGCAACGACCGTCGAGGAAGCGGTGGCGCTCGAAGAAGCCGGGATCGATGCGGTGTGCGCGCAGGGTAGTGAGGCCGGCGGACATCGCGGCACGTTTCTTCATCGCGAGATGCTGCCGCTCATCGGGACGCTTGCGCTCGTTCCGCAGATCGTCGATGCGACGGGCGTACCGGTGATTGCCGCGGGCGGCATTAGCGACGGCCGCGGCATTGCCGCTGCGCTCGCGCTCGGCGCATGCGCAGCGCAAATCGGCACGGCATTTCTCCGCGCGGCGGAAGCCAGCACGGCAACGGCGTACCGCGAAGTACTGCGCACGGCGTCTGCGGCCGATACGGTGATTACGGAAGCGTTCTCCGGCAAGCCGGCTCGCGGGATCGCCAATCGCGTTACGCGAGAATTGGCAACCCCGGACGATCGCGCGCCGTATCCGTATCAGAATACGATGACGCGCGATATTCGTACCGCTGCCGCGGCGAAGGGACGCGCGGAGTTTCTTTCGCTGTGGGCAGGACAAGCGTTTCCGCTTGCACACGACGCGCCGGCGGCTGCCATTATCGAGACGTTGCTCGCAGAAACGCAAACGGCACTGGACGAAGCGCGATCACGCATGAAGTAAGTGCGTACGCGCTTCGATTGCGCGGATGACGGCGATCATGTCGTCGTTGGCAAGACCGAGATCGCTTGTTTCGCCGAATAGCTGAAGGCAGACGTCGAGCAAGGGCGACGCGATTGCGGCATTTCTCGCCGCGTCCGCAATCAGCCGGTTGTTTTTGAATACGTCGAAGATCGCCGCTTGAACGCTAAAGTCGGTCTCCATCAACTTTTGCAGCTTCCCACGGGAAACGGCGCTTGCCATCGGTCCGGAATCCAGTACGGCGCGAAACGCAGCCATGTCAAGATGGTACCGCTGCGCAAAGTGTACCGACTCGCAGAGCCCGGTTACCATCGTGATGAGAAACAGATTCACCGCTAGTTTCATCAGCGACGCATTCGGGACCGCCCCGCACGGAATAACATTCCGGCACATTCGTTTCAGCAGCGGCGAGACACGTTCGACCGCACCATGTTCGCCGGCGACCATTGCGATCAGCTCTCCATTTTCCGCGGGCTTGCGCGAGCCGGAAACCGGCGCTTCCACGTACGCGCCGCCGGCACGTCGCACGTCTTGCGCCAATGCCGCCGAATACTCCGGTGCAGTAGTGCCCATTTGCACGATCGTTCGTCCGGCGACGAGCTGCGCAAACGCCACCGTTCCACGGCACAGCACATCGTCGATTGCCGCCTCGTTCGCAAGCATCAAGATCACGATCTTTGCTTCTTCGAAAACGGCGCTCGGAGTCGAAGCAATGCGGGCACCGGCGGCTCGAAGCGGTTCGCACTTTTCCGGGGATCGATTCCAGACGACAAGCGACTCACCGGATCGCACCAGATTCAGCGCCATCGGTTGCCCCATGACACCGAGTCCGAAAAAACCCGTCGTCATCGATGACACCAACTGATTTCGTCGCGGTGAACGGCCACGCGTTCAAAACCACAACCGCGCAAAAGTGCGATTGCCGCGCGATTATGTAGACGACATTCCGCCGCAACCGCTCGATCCCGCGCTTTCACGCGCAGCAATTCGTTGACGAGTTCCGTTCCGACATACAAACGCCGGTATCGCGCATCAACCGCAACGCCGAAGTGAACCGCACCCGCCGTCTCGATATGATCGAGAAGACCGATCACACGCGTGTCATCCTGAGCGAAGCGAAGCGGAGTCGAAGGATCGCATCGTGCGTTTGTCTTGAGGCGATCCTTCGACTGCGGCGCTTCGCGCCTCCGCTCAGGATGACAGACTGCGATAATCGCGTGCCGTTCGTTGTTCCCGCATAACTCTGTGGCGAGCCACTCTGGTGCGTGTGAACCGAGGATGCCGAAGCGTTCGTACGAATCGTCTTCGCTCCAGGATCGAATGAAATTGACCACATCCGCAAGGCGCGCGCGTCCTGCACTCTCGATTGCAACGCCGGACATCATGGATGCGAGCTTCACAACCGCTTGGTAGACCGACCTGTGTACTGCAATATACAGGCCGGTCTACTTGAGGCCATGAAAGCTCGATCCATGGATGTCGCAGTGAAACGTTCCGATCTCAAGGGGCACATCGCGAAAGTCGCGGCGCGGCTGTTCTACGAAGAGGGTATCCACGCCGTCGGCGTCGACCGAATCGCCGACGAAGCGCAAATTACCAAGCGAACGCTCTATCACCATTACGCATCGAAGGACGACCTTATCGCGGCGGCCTTACGCGTTGCGCCGATCGTACCGTTTCCGCACGAAGGCACGGCGGTCGAACGAATCATCGGCGCGTTCGAAATGCTCGGCGAATTCCTTACCAACACGCAATACCGCGGCTGTCCGTATATCATTTTCACCGCGGAACTGATCGAACGGGGACATCCCGCCCGCCAAATTATCGAGCGCCGGATTCACAAACGGCGCATGTGGTTTCGGGACATGGCGCGAGAGGCAGGCGCGAGGGATCCGGATCTCCTTTCCGAGCAACTCGACGTACTCTTCGACGGCGCACTGGCATCGGCAACAAAGCGCGGCGATCTTCGCCCTGCGCAAGCGGCGCTCTGCGCTGCTCGTGCGCTCATGGAAGCCGGTGGTGCGCGCGTTCCGGTCACTCGAGCAGCGCGAGCCGATGAAAGCCGCGTTTTACGACGTTCCGGGTGAATGTTATGTCGTGTTATGCGCGCACACGCGCATTGTCACATTTAGTGTGTCCTGTGCGTGGCGTATACGTTGTATACGCAAGTCTCTTTCGGACGCTTTTCGCTTCAAATCATCCAACGCAAGCTGTGGTATGACGGTCTGCCCGTTGCCTTAAAGCCAAAAGAGGCCGAACTGCTTGCGGTGCTCGGCGAGCGTCGTCCGGAGATCGCCTCGCGTGACGAAATTATCGAACGGCTTTGGCGAGGATCGGCAAGTGACGCGGCGCTTAACCAAACAGTTTATCGTCTTCGCCTAGCGCTGGCGCGATACGACGCGACGCAGTATATCGAAACAATACCCGAGCGCGGCTTCCGTCTCGCCGGTGAATCACCGATCGATGCGCACAAACACCGTCCCGATGCGCTGCGGCCGGCGTTCTCACTGTTTCAAAAGGCCGTCGCACTGTACAAACAGCGAACCGAAGCGTCGATTTTACAAGCCATTCAGTGGCTCGAGCGCGCGTGCGAAGCGGAACCCGAGTACGTGCCTGCCCTCGAGGCGCTTGCGAGCGCGTATTGCAACGCGGGGATTCGCCTCTTCTATCCACCCGCCGAGGCCTATTGGCGCGCGCGCACGCTCATTGAAAAAATCATCACGATTGCGCCGTCATCGTCGCGGGCGTTCGCAACGCTTAGCACCTTGCTCATTTTCTTCAACGCGCACCGCAATGACGCGCGTGATGCGGCGGAGCGTGCAATCCTGCTCGAGCCCAATTCATCAGTGGCGCACGGCGCGGCGGTATGGGAACGCCTCTCCCGCCGCGATTACCTCGGCGCGCTGACGCAAGCCGATCTCGCAGTAACGGCCGATCCTGCATCGCCCTTTTCGACCACGCTCTTCGGCGCGGCACTGTACATGTCGCGGCGATACGAGGAAGCACACCGCGCGTTTGAAACGGCGTGTGCGCTGGACGAGGGACATTCGACCGCGATTTTTTACGACGCCTGCGCCAGCGTGATGGAAGGCCAGTACAGTCGCGCCGAAGCCATGCTCTCGTCGATCGGCGGAAGCGATATGGCAACGCGCGTAATCGCGGTACGCGGATACATCGCCGCAAAGCGCCGCGACTACGCCGTCGCGCGTCGCGCAGTTTCAACGTTGCGCTCGGCGGCGATTCCATCGCACGTCTCGCTATGCGCCGTAGAACTCGCGATGAACGACCTACCGGCCGCCGTCGCGACGCTCGAACGCGCATTGCACACGCGCGAACCCGGATTGTTTCTTACGATCGTGGACCCGATGTACGCGCCGCTCCAACAGTATGCGCCCGCACTTATTGCGGCAATCGAACGCGGACGGCCCCAGCAATGCGACCGGTGTGGAACCGAACTAAAAATCCGGCGCGTTCGCGAGATCCACGAATGCGATCTCTGCGCCGATTGCCGGCGCCATGCTCGCCCACCGCGCTTCGAGGGAATCTCGGAAGGTTCAAAAGCGACGTCCTAAGCAGCGAATCACGTCAGTATAGGGGCAAGTCGATCAGGTCCGCGAAGACGGCGTCAAGCTCAGAAGTCGATGAAATCGCTGCGCCGGCCGATATAACGGTTTGGGGGAAACCGTACTTCGTGAATGACTTCGCCGCTCCGGATCTTGTCCGCGGGAGCGCCTCTCCCGCGACGCGAGCCGCCGCCGGGTTGACTGTCCTCGTCCTGGTTGCCTTAGATATCGCTGCGATCCGATTTGAGCGAAGCGCGTCGGTTTCTTCGGTGATATTCACGACCGTTTGCACGACGATATGGTTTGGTGCGGGAGCATTAACGGCGTTCTTGCTCTACGGGCAGTTCCTTCTCAGCGAATCGATTGCACTGTTGCTCTTTGCGAGCGCGTATGAAATGGGCGCAATTTTCGCAATCCCATACTTGGTGAGTTATCCCGGCATCATCTTCAGCGACGCGTCCCCACTACCCGATTTGCAGATTACGGGCGCGCTGCGGGCGATGTGGCTGATCGTCTTTACGATCGTCGTGTCTGCCGGCTTTCTGTTGGACCCCAACCTCCAGCGGCGAATAACGACGCGCCTGAACGTGCGACGTTGGTTCGCGATCGCGTTGGTGGGGTCGGCGGCTCTTGCAATCCTTCTCGTAGCGCTCCTGTGGATTTTCCGCGGTAGCATTCCAACGATTGTCGTCGATGCAAAGCCGACGAATTTCTATCACTTCATCCTTGCGCCGACCGTCCTTTTCTGCAGCATCACGGCGTTCGGCATCGCGTTGATACGAGGGCGCGGCCAAACGTACCTGAGCGTTTGGATGGCCGTTGTGACGATGTCGGCGGCATTGGACGCGGTCGTCAATGGGCTGTCGTTGCACGTTTATTCGTTGGAATGGACGCTGGCAAAGATCCAGACCACGCTGACGATGACCATCGTGCTCTTCGCGCTGCTGGTGGAAATTGCTTCGATTTATCTTCGCAGCGCGCACCTGAGCACGCACGACGCGCTTACCGGTGTCTATAACCGAAGAGGTTTCGACGAGCTCGCCGGAGGCATCGTTCACTATGCGATGAGAAAACGCATCGGCATCGCAATGCTCGTCGTCGACATCGATCATTTTAAGAAATATAACGATCATTTTGGCCACACGGCGGGGGACGATGCGCTCAAGCATGTTGCAAAGGTGCTCCTGGAGCAGACAGTTCGACGTTCCGACTTCGTGGCGCGAATCGGCGGCGAAGAGTTCGCAGTCGTGCTGACGGACGTCAACGCACAAGGCGCAACTCGCACGGCGGAACGCCTCCAGCAAGCCGTAGCGGCAGCGAATATCTCGCATCCGACCGTCGAGAGCCGGCGCCTTACGATCAGCATCGGCATCAGCCAGACCGATGACGTATCGCCAATGACGGCGCTTGCGCTGTTTAAGTCTGCCGACAGCGCGCTCTATCAAGCAAAGGCGAGTGGTCGCGAGCGTTACGTGTTGGCGACGCCGTCCTAACGGCTAACCGTTGCCCTGTACAATCGACGTCAGAAGAGCTCTTCAGCCAGCGCTACGATGATGCCGCCTGGACCACGCAGGTAGCAGAGCCGGTACAAGTTCTCGTACTGCGCCACGGCGCCGACAAGTTCGGCGCCGTGGGCGCGCATCCGAGCGACAGTGTCGTCGACGCTTTCTACGGTAAACATGACGCTCCGCAGGCCCAGGGTGTTCGGCGGTGCGATCGCCGGTTCGATCTCGACGAGTTTTGGATTGCGGAACTTCGTTAGCTCGAGGCGCCCGTGCCCATCCGGCGTCCGCATCATAACGATGTCGACTTGGACATTTTCGAGCGCGTTGACGCGGTCGACCCACTCTCCCTCGACCACCGCTTCACCATCCAGGGCCAAACCGAGCTCCGAAAAGAATACAATAGCGGCTGCAAGGTCGTCGACGACGACGCTGATGTGGTCGAGTCTCTTGATCGTCATGTCGCGAGTAGATGATGCCTCTGAGCTCCCTCAGCGGCGGGTCTCATCTACGGAACGGTAACCGTCACGTCGTAGAAGTTAGCTTTGCTGTCGGTGACCGTTACACTCGCTTTTCCTGGACCCGTCGCCTTGAGCAACGCCTCATTGGGAGCGGGGCGGCTGACGACCTGAACAACAGAAGTGTTGGTAGAAGCGACTGACCAAGTGCCGCTGTAATTCGCTTCGGCGATCTTGATCAACTGCGTTTGACCGACGCCCGAGAACGCTACCGAAGATGGCGTAATCGTCATCGACATGCGCACGTAGGCGCCAAGGCCGGCGTGTGAATCGACGCCGTTATAGGCGAACCACACGTTGCCATCGGGCGCGGTTGTAAGCTGAGTGATGTTGTCAGAAGGTTGATTCGCACAAAATGATGTCGGACAGGTGAATTTTCCGAGTACGGTGCCGGAGGGCGATACTTGAAAGAGACCGGTCGCGGTTGACGTCGTAAACGACGTCCAAAGGTTCCCGTCAGGACCGACGGTTAAGCCCTTCAACGTATAATGGAGTCCGACGCCGAAGTTGCTTCGCGTTTGGGACGCTGCGTTGATACGAACGAGTATCGATCCGTTATCTCCAGTGTCGATAAGCCAAGGATTGTGATCCGGACCGAGGACCATCGGTCCTGGTTTCACTAGCCCGGTGCCGAGAATCATATGGCAGTTCCCTGTCGTCGGATCCATCACGTCGACATTGTAACCACCAGGACTACCACCGGTGAACCACGCTCTGCCGTCCGGCGTTACGGCTCCCGCGAGTGGTACGTCCCCGGTAGGGCATGGGAACTGCTGCACTTGTCCGTTGCGAATGCGGAAAAGGGAACCGCCGGTGATAGCGCCTTGGGCGTCGGTATCGGAACGACCGACCCACACATCCGTGCCGTTTCCCGGGAAGATCACGGGGGTGTAAAACACGCCTCCTGTTCCGGCAAGTTTGTATTCGTGTTGAATTGTTCCTGAACTGTTCGCCGCGTAGACGTAGTCGATGCCGTTGGGGTTGGGCGAATTGCTCGTAAACACGTACCAAATGTTCCCGTCGCCGCCAAGCGTGAGATTCCCAAGCGGCTCGCTTGTGATCGTCGCGAGCGTGCCGAGGTTCGAGCCCGAGAAGTTGATACGCTCGATCTTATTGTCGGATTCGAACCACATGTGGTTTGCGCGATCCGCGACCGGAAAAGCGTAATGAGTGCTGCTCGCCGGATGTGCGAATATCGCCCATTGCACGGGAGGAGTTCCTCGCTCCCAGACTTGTGGCACGACCGAAGACGTGCCGTTGGGTATTGCCGCGGACGGCAGCGTTGATGTTCCAGTCTTACCGCAACCAGAGAACACCAGCAACGCCGCGAGCAACGCGACGGAGTACAAAGAAGTTCTGCGCATGCCGCTATCTCCCACACTCACTCGATTGTGGAATGCATTGAATCACGCAGATATCCCAAAATTTTGCAAGCAACCGCTGCAATGCGCAGCGGCAATTTACATTGGAAGCAGTCTACATTAACGAAAAGGCATTGGACGCGCGAGGCCTTTCGGCGTCCAATGCCTTGTGCTTCACATCGTTTAACGCGTTACATCTTCACGGTAACTTGAACGAACACGTTAAGCGGTGATGGGATCGAGCCCGCATCCGAGAACGAACGCGGACTGTACGACTGCGTCTCAAACGAGGGCGGCGTAAAGCCGTTGGCCGCAGCGTCGAACGGACTGGTACCGTTGTAGAAGTTCGACATGTAGAAGCCGTTGGCTTGATACCCACAGACATTCGGTCCCGGTGAGAACGCCGTTGTCCACGGCGCTTTCGTTCCGCCCCAACACGTGTGAAACAGATTCGCGAGCGTAACGTTAGCCGAGATGCGCGGCGTAACGTCGTACGTGAACGCGAGGTTGCCGACCATCAACCAAGGGTTGCGGTAAGCGCCGGGATACGCAAACGTTCCGGTTTGGGGATTCGGGATGAACAGTTGCCCCGCCGCATTCGAGAACGTGCCGGCCGCCGTTAGCGCATCACACGCGAACGGGTCCGTCTTCGGAGAAGCGAGGACTATTCCCGACGTCGTTGCGTTTGCAGTACACGTGCGCGGGTCGATACCCGGCACATCAAGCGGACCGCCGTACGATGAACCTTGCACCACTTGCAGTGCCAAGGTCGTGGCGAACTTCTGCTTACGATAGTTCAGTAACCACGACAGATTCCACGGCGAGTCGTAATAGGTCGTTGACGGATTGCTCGTCGGAGAAAGACCGTTGTCACCCGGTGCGTACCATCCGCCGGTATCCATGAGCCCTTGCGGATTCATGTTGTAGTACGGATTCGTGACGGGAATACCGCCGAACCCGGCACAATTGGGTGACGCGGCACCTGGGCTCGCATTGCCCGCGGCATCCTTTCCGCCCGCACAGTAGTATGGCGAACCGCCGCCGTTCTTCGTGAGCA
>CAZYLU010000012.1:77880-97313 GCA_964648945.1 uncultured bacterium
TAGTTGTAGAACGGCGAGAGTTTGAAGCTCATGTCGGTTCCGTGGATGTGGCGCTCGAGCGAGAGATCCGCTTGCGTAGCGCTCATCGCGGGAATCGGATGGAACGGCGTGTCGAACCCGAGCGGTAACGTCGCGTTCCAAACGCTCAAGTTGTTTCCCGAGGCGTTGAGATACTGGATCGATGCCGAAATCGGCGGCTGCGTGAAGCGTCCGACCGATCCGCGCCATACCGTGTCCGGTGACTCCGTATACGTTGCGGACAAACGCGGTGAAAGGTCCTGAATCGTATACGCCGACGGAGAGATCGGCGAGAACGGCGGATGCGCGTAGCCCGCGGGAATGCCGTTCGGATATCCCGCGACGACCGTGCCAGCGGCGCAACTCGGCGTATAGATCACCGGTGCGGGCGGTGGTTGTCCGGGAAGCAGCGGCTTGGTGAGGATGACGCCCGAGGCGTTTTGACACACGTCGTTCTGCACGATCTGCGCGTAGAAGTCCGTCGCCGTGCCGGGATTCGACACGAGACCGTACCGGTAGTTTTCGTACCGCAGTTGCGCATTGAAAAGCCAACGATCGCTCGGACGCCATTGATCGCTGAGCGCTCCAAAGAAGAACTGCGGCTTAACGGTGTTATACGAGCCGCTCGAGTTTCCGTTCCACAACGTCACCCAGTTGGCACCGGCTGCCGTGGCGTTCGGGCCGAGTGCACCGCCGTTGTACGGACCGGCGTCTGCGTGCGAGCCCCACAGCTTGAACGCACTTCCGCTGGGGACGCACGGGACAGCGGTATCGTACTGCTTGGTTCCCGGCCGTTCGTCCCAGCACGAGAACGTGCCGCCGCTTTGACTCACAATGCCGATTGGTGATGCGAGTCCCGTGAAACCGGTGTTGTTGAAACGCACGACGTTCGCCGTGGTGAAGTTCGTGGTGAGCTGCAAAAGATGCTGGCTCGTTACTTGATCGACGAGTTCGAGCTGTCCGCCGCCCGTGTGCGTGATCAGATCGTAGTTAGCGGCGACACCTTGAAAACACGGTCCGATCCCGCTATTCACGTAACAGTCTTGCGCGGAATTTGCGCCGGCCTGCGTCCAGTCGGAGAAGAACGTATATCCAAAGACGCGGGCGAACGCGTTGCTCGAAAACTGATGCGTGTACTGCAGTTTTACGATCCCGGTATCGTTCATAATCGCGTCACGTAGATCTGCCGGAACCTGCGATTGGAACGGCCGGTTCGTGGGGCTGCTGGGCTGATAGTAATTCGTGGTCGTGAGCCGCTTGATCGGCGTACCGAACGGCGCGTTGTAAATCACGGCGTCGACGTACGCCGGATAGTTTACGTATGGGGTCGGCGTGCACGCGCTGCCGTTCACGTCGACGCTCGTCGACGGATTACAGTATGCCGTTCCGAAGAGCGCATTGGTGTACGCGGCATATCCGCCCGCATCATTCGGGCTTGTGTAGAACGATGTATTCAACATCGACGAACTGCCGAGTAATTGAATATCGTCCGACGTCCCGTTCTTACGGGGAATGCGGAAGTGGAAGTTCGCAACGTTCTCGCGATCGGAAATCATCGCCGGCGTCGTCAGGTTGCCGTAGAGTCCGTTGAACGGCACGTAGCAGTTGCTGCCGCCGACATCGGCGATCACCCACGGCAGCGTTGCTACCGATGCGGGTGTGGTCGAGGTTCCCGGCAAGCACTCCGGCGTTTCCGAACGTGCGGTACCGTTTACGAGTTGCGGTCCGACGGCGACGAAGCTTTGCCCCGTGTAAATTCCCGTCGGATCGTTCGCCAGGGAACCGCCATTGTCGTTATTGAGGTAACGGAAGACTTGATTGTATCCGCTCAAGCCAACGTAGTAGCTGAAACGGCGGTCCGGTGTCGCACCGCCCGCTTCAACTTTGGCTTGATGGTAGAACGCCGGTGTGCCGACGCCGCCGGAGAGATCGAGATAGCCGGGATACGTTCCGGTCTTGAAGACTTGATTGATGAATCCCGACGTTCCCGAGGACGACGACGATGACGGGCCGCCGCCGGTGTAGACCTGTAGTTCTTGCAAGCCCAGATTCGATTCGGTTGACGAGTTGTAGTTGTCGAATGCGCGGTTTACCGGAATACCGTCGTATTCAAATCCGGTAAAGAACGATTGCGAGCCGCGCACGTACGTCGGCTGATTCCAACCCATGCCGCCGGCGGGAACGTTGACGCCGGGAACCGACGAGATCGCCGAGTATGCGCTGTTGAGATTCCCGCCGCCGCCGAGTGACGACGACGTCGTAATCGACTGCGAGTTGACGCTGTAGATGTCCGAGCCGACGCCCGCTTTGACGAGCGCGCCAGGGGCCGAAGCAATCGTCCTTGCAATCGTCTTGAGTTTTTCCAGCCTGAACGAGAGCGTCAGGTTGTTATCTGCAAAGACCGTTACTCCCGCGTAAGAGACAGGCTGATACGGCTCCTTTTCGATCGATACCGTATACGTGTCCGGTGCGAGTGAGAGGAAGTTGAATCGCCCCGTTGCATCGGTGGTCGCGCTTGCGCTTTGCGAAGCGGAGACGACTTTTACCGACGCGCCGGCAATCGGACTTCCGGCCGTGTCGGTGACGACACCGGTAATTCCGCCCGTCGTACCGGCCAGTGCCCACGTTACCTGGCCTAAAACGAACAGAACCACCGCAAATGCCGTCGCCGCACGTCGAAAGACGTGACGTGTCATGCGAATGCCTTTCTAGAGATGAGTGGTTGAGCAAGCTGCTCATGCCGCCATCATGGCATCGCGCGCGTTTGTTAGCTTAACACGAGGTAACGCCGTATCACATGCGCTAACACCGTCACATGCGCATCATCGTGGTTGTTCTTACCTTTCTGTCCCTAACCGTTTCTTGCGCGCTTGCGGCAGACTATCCGCCGCCGCAGAGCGGCATCTATACGATTCCTTCGTTTACGTTTCAAGACGGTGAAACGCTGCGCAACTTGCGTTTGCACTACGAAACGTTCGGAACGCCGCGCACGGATGCGGCCGGTCACACGACCAACGCGGTTCTCATCATGCACGGTACGGGCGGCTCCGCCCAGCAGTTCATCAACGATCGTTTTGCGGGCGTGCTGTTCAAGCCCGGCGGCATTCTCGACGTCTCGAAGTACTACATCATTCTCCCCGACGAGATCGGCCACGGACAATCGAGTAAACCCAGCGATGGGCTGCGCGCAAAATTTCCGCACTATGGCTATCACGACATGGTCAATGCGACGCATCAAATGATCGTCGATGGCCTGCACGTCAACCATCTACGGTTGGTGATGGGGACGTCAATGGGCGGAATGCAGACGTGGATGTGGGGCGAGATGTATCCGACGATGATGGACGCGCTCATGCCGCTCGCGAGCCTGCCGGTGCAGATATCCGGCCGCAACCGGATCTGGCGCGACATGGTCGCCGATCTCATTACGAGCTCGCCCGATTATAACGGCGGCAATTACACGAGCGAACCGTTTGGATTGAAGGGCGCCGCAGATCTGCTGTGGATGGTCGGAAGCGCGCCGCTCTACGATCAAAGCATCATGCCGACACGCGAAGCGGCAGACGCCTACTATCGCGATCACGTGCAAACACTTGCGACACACTACGACGCCAACGACGCCCTCTATCAGATTACCGCGTCGAACGACTACGATCCCCAGCCGCAACTCGGCTCGATCGTTGCGCCACTGCTTGCAATTAACTCCTCCGACGATCAGATCAATCCGCCCGAGCTCGGTATTCTCCAGCGCGAGATCAAGCAGGTCCGACATGGGCGGTTCGTGCTGCTCCCGATCACACCGCAAACGCGCGGGCACGGAACGCACACGCTGCCTGCGGTGTGGGGAAGCTATCTTCAGGAATTTTTGCAGCAGACGAGCAGCCGTTAGCCGCCCCCCGTGAATCCTCGTGTTGACGAGCGGGGTTTGATGGTAACGATATGCGGGACGTATTCGCGATAGCGGCGACCTGGCTCGCCGCAAACAAACGCTTCGCGCTTGCCACCCTCGTCGCCGCGCGCGATAGTTCACCCTCGCCGCTCGGTACGACGGTGGCGGTGAGCGAAGACGGAGAGGTTGCCGGCAACATCGGCGCCGGATGTTACGAAAGCGATATCGTGACGGCGTGCCGGCAAACGATTCACGACGGCAATCTTCGAACGCTGACGATCGATTTGAGCATGGCGGACGAACTCACGGGCGCGCCCGGCTGCGGCGGAACCATCGACGTCGCGACGTGGATTCCGGGCGAATCATTTGTTGATGTAGAGCGCGCGATCGCGCACGGTCAAACGGACGTTACAATCGAGCTCTCGCAGACGTTGCGCTTCACCGTTCCCGCGAAGTCGCGTCTGATCGTCGTCGGTGCGACAGCGCTCGCGCAAGCAATCGCGACCTTCGCGCGGCCGCTTGACTTCTTCGTGACCGTCGTCGATGCGCGGCCCGTTTTTGCAACGCGCGCTCGCGTCGCCGGTGCCGACGAGCTCATCATCGAATGGCCCGATGCATATCTCAAGCGCGAAGTGAACGAACGTACCGCCGTCGTCGTGATATCGCACGATCCGAAGTTCGATATTCCGGCGCTACAGAGCGCGTTGCAGTCCGGGACGTGGTACGTCGGGTTGCTCGGGAGCCGTCGTTCTCAAGCCGCGCGGCGCGACGCACTGCGTGCGCTCGGCGTGCCGGAAGAGCAACTCGCGCGCATTCACGGGCCGATCGGTCTTGATTTAGGCGGCGAGACTGCGGCAGAAACCGCGCTGAGCATTCTCGCGCAGATTGTGGCGGAGCGAAACGGGCGCAGCGGAGCGCCGCTCGATTCCATCACCCGCCCGATACACGGCGGCGCAACGGTAAGCGCGTAGTTTCGCAAGCGCGGGTACAACTGCCCCATGAGACGCCTAGCAATTTTCGAGGACGAGCCCCAAGCGGAACAAGCAGCGACGATGCTACGCGAGCAAGGATTTCAAGCCGAGGTGATGCCCGTAAGCAGCGAATCGTATGGAGAAGCGATCAAGCGGTTCTTCCGCGGCGAAACGCATGGCTTCAACGGCACGACACTCGTCGTGAGCGAAGACGCCGAGGAAGAACCGTTCGACAACGCCGTGGTCAAACAGTACGGCCGCGTGATAACCGGAACCGCGTGAACAGAATCAAGAACAAAGCCCGGCGCCGAATCGGCGACGGGCTTTGACTGTATTTCCTGGGTTCGTTCACCTGTTTGAGTCCGTTTCCGAACCCCTACTGACGCTCGTTCCTCAGTTCAATCATCGCACTACACTCGCCGTACGACGGCGCTTTCGAACGTGCTTGATTGCGGCTTCTTACCTGCCGCGCTTCATCGTTAGTGAAGTGTACGTAGCATAACAAAGCGAGCGCAACCCTAACAAGAGCCCGCCACGCTGATTCACAACATCTCCACAAGAACTTTGAGTTATGAACAACTTTTACGCACGATAACCACACACGCCGGGGATACTCGCAGTATGAATGGTCGAGGGAGCTCGGTCGAGCGTGAACTAAAGCTTGGCGCTCCAAGCGGTTTTTCACTCGCGCGCCTTCCGCAACAGTTGAAAAACTACGATGCATCGCCCGCGCGCTTCTTGCGTCTGCACACGGTGTACTATGATACGCCGGATTTCCGCTTGATGCGGTGGGCCTGCAGCCTGCGGTACCGTCGCGGTGAAGGCTGGACACTCAAGCTTCCGGTTCTCGACACCGCCTCCGGCGATGCTCTTGCGCGCACGGAGCACGTGTTTGCAGGCGAGCTGGACGACGTGCCGGCGGAAGCACTCGAGCTTGCAACCGCGTTTCTGCGCGGAGCACCGGTGAGCCGCGTAGCCGAATTGCGGACGCTGCGCGTGAAGCGCGACTTCCGCTGCGATGGGACGGACATCGCCGAAGTCGTCGAAGACGACGTGCGCGTGGTTGACGGCACGCAAGTTGCACAGCGCTTCGCGCAAGTCGAGATCGAACTTGCGAAAGATGCAGCCCCGGATGCGCTCGACGCAATTGCAAGCGTGTTACAGAACGAAGGTGCCGGCAAGCCGGATCCGATTCCCAAGAACGCGCGGGCGCTGGAGAGCGACGGAAAACCGGAGATCGAGATTCCCCCGCTGCGCGGCGGATCCACCATCTGCGATGTCGTTCGTGCCGCGTTCGGTGCGCCGCTGAGGCAGTTCATCCATAGCGATCCGCTGCTGCGCACGTCGAACGATATCGAAGCCGTACATAAGGCGCGCGTCGCGATTAGAAAGCTGCGTTCCCATCTGCACACGTTCGCTCCGGTGCTCGATGAAGCGTGGGCGCTCGATCTACGGGAACGCCTGCGGTGGCTGCAAGACGCACTCGCACCGGTGCGTGACGCGGACGTCTTCCACAAGCGTATGTCGACGCTTTCGGAACGATTACCACATGCGGATATCGAACGCGCGCAGGAGCTGCTCGCGACACTGGATGCGCACGAAAAAGAAGAACACGACCGGCTTCGCAAGTCTTTGCACGAACCGCACTATGTCGAGCTGCTCGACGAACTCGTCAATGCGGCACGGGAGCCGCAGTTCACACACGATCCGAGCGATGATGCGACACGATGCATGCCGGAGATCATGCAAAAAGTATTCAAAAAAACACGCAAAGCGGTGCGAAAAGCCGGCGAACAACCGTCGGATCGCGCGCTGCACCGTATTCGCATCAAGTCGAAGCACCTTCGGTACGCAGCCGAAGCCTTTGCAGATGTTGTCGGCCAGAATGCCAAGCGCTATGCCTCGCGTGTGGAACGTTTGCAAGAGATGCTCGGCGAGCAGCACGACGGCGTTGTCGCGCTGCAGCGGCTGCGCGCTTTCGAAGGTTCACCACCGTCGCGCTTTGCAGCAGGCGAGCTCGCGATAATGGCTGTCGGCGCAGGTACCGATGCATGCGCGCAGTGGCGTCCGACGTGGGACAAAATCGCGAAGAAACGAAACCGGTTTTGGTAGTCCGCGCGTCGAAGCGCGCGCCATGGCTTCACTCCTCGAGCGTCCGCTGCGTGCCGCAATCTTGGCAGCGGCGGATAATGCTGCGGTTCAACGGGCAGTGTCGCGTTACGGTATGCGGTTTGGCGCGCGGCGGTTCGTCGCCGGAGAACATGCCGAAGACTTTCTTTCCGTTACGCAAGCGCTTAACCGCGACGGATTCGCCGTTGCATGCGGTATTCTGGGCGAAGGTGTAAAAGACGCATCCGAAGCACGCGACGCCGCGGATCAATACTGCACGATGCTGCGGACGTTCTCCGAGCGCCGCATGGACGCAAACGTGGCGTTTAAATTGACGCATGTCGGGCTCGACATCGATCCCGAGCTCGCGTACGAGCATGCGGCGCGCATCGCGCAGACGGCCCTCGACGGTGCAAACACGATGCGCCTCGACATGGAGCAATCGCGATACGTCGACGCGACGCTTGCGATGTACCGTCGTCTGCGCGAACGATTCCACAACGTCGGTTTCGTTTTGCAGTCGTACTTGCATCGCAGCGTCGACGACCTGCAGTCGATGCTGCCGCTCGCCCCGAACGTGCGTCTCGTCAAAGGCGCGTATTTGGAGCCGCCGGACGTCGCCTTCTCATCGAAGTCCGATGTCGACGCAAATTACCTTCGCCTCGCCGAGATCGCGCTGACGAATCCCGGCTACACGGCAATTGCGACGCACGACCCGAAGATCGTTGCAGCGGTGGAGGCGATCGTCAAGCGCGAAGGTTTACCGCTGCGCGGACGTTTCGAATTCCAGTTGCTCTACGGCATCGCCGCACCGCTCGCGCAGCGTCTCGTCCGCACCGGGTATCGGGTGCGCCTCGCCGTTCCGTACGGAAGTTATTGGTTTCCCTACTTGATGCGACGCCTCGCGGAGCGCCCCGCGAACCTCGCATTCTTTCTCAAAGGAGCCCTCGGAAGATCGTGATTGCACCGCCAACTCTCGCAGGCGTTTGGTCCGCGACCACGACACCGGTCGACGCATCGTTCGAGCCGGACGTGCCGCGAGCGGCGGCATTTTATAACGAACTGCTCGCAAATGGGTTAGACGGCTTGAACGTCCTCGGCACAAACGGTGAAGCGATGTCGCTGAGCGCACGTCAACGGATCGCTTTCATGCGAGGACTGATTGACGCCGGCGTTCCGAAAGCCCGCACGATGTTCGGCACCGGCGCATCCGCGCTCGATGACGCCGTGGAACTCAATCGCGCCGCAGCGGATCTCGGCGTCGCGGCTGCGCTGATCATTCCGCCGTTTTACTACCGCAATGCAAGCGACGACGGCATCGTGCGTTTCTTCGACGCGCTCTTTGCTCGCGTGACGCCGCCGCCCGTCCTGCTCTATAACTTTCCGAGCATGAGCGGCATCACGTTCACCGCTTCGCTCGTCGACCGGTTGATGGAATCGTTCCCCGGCAAGATCGCCGGCATGAAAGATAGTTCGAACGACACCGCGCTGCAGCGTGAATTGCTCGCACGACATCCCGAACTGCGCATCTTCACCGGATCGGAAGAGTTTCTTGCGGACGCGCTCTCGATGGGCGGAGCCGGCTGCATCTCAGGCAGCGTTGCACTCTGGCCGCAGCTCGCCGGCGATTTCTACCGCACGCGTGATGCTTCACTCGGCGAACAACTGGTTGCTGCACGCCGTTCCGTCAACGGCGGATCGTTGATCGCAACGGTACGCGAACGCATCGCCCAAGCCCGCAACGACGACACCTGGCGAAGAGCAATTCCGCCTCTGTCATCCTGAGCGAAGCGCAGCGTAGTCGAAGGATCGCCTCAATTCAATCGCTCGTTGCGATCCTTCGACTCCGGTGCTTCGCACCTGCGCTCAGGATGACACTAGAGCGCGCGCGCTTTTCGTCCGATCCAGCGATAGAGTGCGAATGGAACGAAGACGAACGCGAGTGCCGCAAGCGGTCCGGCAAATGGAGCGAAACTCGCGGGTAACAGCGCGAGCGGCTGGGACGGATCCGCGGCGGGAATGATGCCGCGTTGCGCGGCAACAATGATGCCCGCGTAGAGCACGCCCCACAAACTTTCGCCGACAATCAAGCCCGATGCAACGAGCACGCCCAGACGACGCGCCGCATCCGCATTCGGTTTCGTGCGAACCCAGTTGTTGTAGATCGCACCGAAGAGCGCACCGACAACTGCCGGCGCGGTTGTTGCCGGTGGCAGATAAATGCCGAGACCGACCGCAAGCGGTGGAAAACGGAACCGTCCCGTCGCGCGGCCCACTTCATCGATGATGATCACGACGATGCCGACGAGCACGCCGATGCCGATCAAGTCCCACGGCGCCGTCGCACTAATGACGCCTTTTGCAAGCGTCGAAATCAGCGTCGCCTGCGGCGCACCCAGACCCTTGCCGCCGAACCCGTACGCTTTATTCAACACGTCGAGAACCGGCGGAATGATGATCGCGCCGAACAGTACGCCCACGATCAGCGCAACCTGCTGACGCCACGGCGTCGCGCCGACCAGTTGGCCCGTCTTTAAGTCTTGCAAGTTGTCGTTCGAAATCGTCGCGACGTTAATGAGAATCGCGGTAACGAAGAGTGCATACGCAACGAGCGCCGGCGCCGTCGCCGGATCGGCTTTCGCGACGACGAGCAGCAAGAGCGCGGCGCCGATCACCGACAGAATCGCCATGCCGGACACCGGCGAGTTCGACGATCCGATCAGACCCGCCATATAGCCCGTTGCCGCCGCGACGAAAAATCCCGCGATTACAATGTACAGAACGGCCGTAACAATGAGCGGCGCAACCATTGATTGCAACACTGTCCCGGAGATGAACGACCACAACACGATCACAATCGGAATCAAACACAAGATCGCGATCAGCAACACGCGATTGAACGGAATGTCCTGTTCCGTAATATGGAGCGTTTCGCCAGCGCGACGTGCGCGAGACGCCGCAAGCGACGAGGTAATGCCGTTCCAAACCGGCGCGGCGAGACGCACGAGCGTCCAAATGCCCGCAGCACCGATCGTTCCCGCACCAACGAACCGCACGTAGTGTCCGCGAATAAAATCCGCGGTATCGCCGATTGCCCCCGGCATCGGATGCAACGCGGTAAAGACCGGCATCAGAATCGCCCACGCGATGAAGAGACCACCGAAAATCGCAAGTCCGACGGTCAGCCCGATGAGATGACCCGCGCCGACAAGCGCAAGCGAGGTCGAGAATCCCATGCCGGTGATCGACGGACCAATGCGCACGTATGCGGTGAAATCGCTTGCAAACAGACGGATCGCCGAACCGACTTGCACCAGTGCCGATGCAACCGAACTTACGATGAGCGCGACGAGTCCCAGTTGGTTTTCCGCCGCCGCTTCTTCGCTATGCTCGCCCGCACCGACACGCAGCACTTCAGCGGCAGCAACGCCTTCGGGATACGGAAGATCGGAATTCGTCACCAGCGCGCGTCGCAGCGGTACGCTGTACATGACGCCCAAGATGCCGCCGAACGCGCAGACCGCAAACGACTGCCAAAACGGAAAGTGCGTCCACCAGCTCACCATGACGAGCCCCGGCAGAACGAAGATCACGGACGACAGCGTGCCGGCGGCGGAAGCCACCGTCTGCACGATGTTGTTCTCCCAGATCGTCGCGCGCGGGAACGAACGTAAAACCGCCATCGAGATGACGGCGGCTGGAATCGATGATGCAAACGTCAGCCCTACCTTTAAACCGAGGTAAACGTTCGCAGCGGTAAAGACAAGGGTGATGAGGCCGCCGATGATGAGCCCGCGAACGGTCAGTTCAAGGGCGCCGGCTGGGCGAACGGTTTCGCTGGCGGCTACGCGAGTCGGTTGGGTGATCTCCACCCGCCTTCGATTGTCGCCGCCCTGCGAGGAACCTTTCGTCTATCAGCCGCCGCGCTGCACGAAGACGGCAATCCGCCGCCCGTCGTAGCCGTGAAGCGGCGAGACGGTGACTTGAAGGTCGCTCACGGCGGCCGTGACGGGACTCGCGGTCCGGGGGTTACGCCATGCCGCCGTGAGGGCGCGCACGACGCGATCGATCGGTCCGGGCAACACGTCCACGCCCGAATTCGCGTCGTACATCGATGTCAAGGGATCTTCTCCGCTGGAGGGACCGGCCATGACCACCCGATACGCCTCGTCAAGGATGAAGCAATAAGGTACGGCGCCGGTAAAGCGCTCGTGGCGGCTCGGGATATTTTCGGTAAAGCTGTGCTGGGTAGTTGCGTACACGTCCGGTTCCTCCATGACCACATGGTACGAAAACACGCGCCGGCGGAAATCCGGGGAAACACCTGGTTTTCGGATGGCTGGGAGGAAACCGCAGTTGGCTTACAGGACGATCCGACGACATGTCCGCCCTGATCGGCCGCGAACGGGAAATTGCGACCGCCCTTGGCGCGCTCCAAACGGTGAAATCCACGCCGGTCGCGCGCAGCCTCGCCATCGAAGGTCCACCCGGTATCGGGAAAACGGCTCTTCTCGCCACCGTCCGGCAGCGATCCGGCGATTGGCTCCAATTCGGTACGTCCGCGCACCGCATCCAGCAGACGCTGTCGTTTGCAGTCGTTCGTCGGCTCAACGCAGCGCTCTCCGAAGCGCTTGGAGACGGCGCCTCGCGGTATACCGCGGGGCTCGGGGAGATCGGCGAGAGCGGGGACCCGGGAGCGACGCTTCTTCGTTTGCTCGAGGGCGTGACGCTCGACCATGCAGCACTGATCTCACTCGACGACGCGCAATGGCTCGACGAAGAAAGCGCGTCCGCGATCAAATCGGTCCTCGTCGCGCTGGCCGATCGCCCCGTCGCATTCATTGCGACTGAACGGCTCGATCCGAGCGAGCCCGTCTCTCCGCTTGATGCCGATGTGCGCATTACACTCGGCCCGCTCGACCGCCGTGCGTCAGCGGACGCTGCCCTTGCCGAATATCCGGGAGCCGCTCCCGGTGTCATCGATGCCATCGTTGCACATTCCGGCGGCCACCCCATCGATGTCGTTACGCTCGCGCAATCGGCGCGCGACCGCCAAGCCGAGAGTGGCAGCGACGTCGCCGAAAGCCTGCGCGCCGTTACGGTGCGCAACATTCAGGCGCTGCCGGCGCACCTGCGCGAATTTCTGCAAATCATTTCACTTCTCAACGAGCCGATCGATTACAACTTGCTGCGCCGCATTTGGCCGGACGAAAAGCAGTTGGTCAATCTTATCGCGGTGAGCTCGGAACGGTTCTTGATCCAGGAAGGGACGGAGCTGCGATTCGCGCACGGGCTGCTCGCGGACGCCGTGCTCGAAACGATTCCGGTGACGATTCCGATGCGCCGGCGGATCATCGCGGCGCTGCAAAGCGTCCCGAATCCGACGCTCGAAGATCGCCTGCAACTCGCAGATCAAGCGCGAGCATGTGGAGATCGCGATCTCGCGATCGCAACGCTGACAGCGCTCGCGCTGGAGGCGATCGAACGTGGACAAGTGCGTCTGACGATCAACGTCTCAGAACAGATGCTCAAGATCGGTGAACCGCGCGACGAGCACTTCATCGCATTCTACTCGGGCTACGGACGCGCGCTGCAATTCATCGATCGCCTCGATCGCTCGACCGAAGTGTTCCAGCACGGGCTCGAAGAGGCGACGCGCCGCAAACTGCGCGGTGCGGCCGGACTAGCTGCCCAGTTGGTGCTTGCACAGTGGTTCACCGATCAGAACGAGCGTGCGACCAAGAACTACAACCGATTCGCCGAGCAGTTCACGTCAGCGTTCGATCGCGCCGCGCTGCATGCAGCGGGAATGTGGTTCGCGCTCTGCGATGCCGACACGCAGATGTTCGAACGGATCGACGCGGAATTCTCGGCGCTCGGCGCGTCCCTACCGCCGGAACTTGCGCTACGCCGGGAGATCGTTCGATCGTATCTCATGATGCGCATAGGCAAATTCGAAGAATGCCGCGCAGCAATTTCGCGCGCCGAGGAGTTGGCCTCTACGGTTCCAGACGCCCTTCGTAACGTCGGACAGTTCGCGCGCGCGTTTGTCGAAATGTGTCTGCTGGGCGTGTATGAGTCGAACCTCGGCGATCTGCGCGCGCGCTTCGGTGACGACGAGAATGGTTCTTGGACCGACTATTTCTACGCTTCGAACGAACTGATGGCAGGACGCTACCACGATGCATTCGTCGTCGTGGAAAGCGCGCAACACCGTTACACCGATCCGATCCACCGGCGCCGGATGCTAACGCTCGCTGCTGCCTTAAGCGTGATGCAGAACGAACCGAGTCCGTTCTCGCGATCGATCGAAAGTGACATCGCGCGGCTGTTGACCGGTGAACGAGGCGTCTGGTTCATGCCGCTCGCATCCTGGTGCACCCTCTTGCCGCAAATCTCCGATTCGCGCGCCCGGGTTTTATCACGCATCGTACTGTCGCATCTCGCCAAGCCGAACGATCCGCTCGTAATCACCTTCGCGACGCCGGTTGCCGTGAGCGCCCGCAAACGCGATGACACGGAGCTACTCGAATTGATTGCGAAGCCCGGCGCACTTTGGGACGATAAGCGCCCGTTGGTCGCCGCAGATCTCGCTCTCGCGCGCGCACTCGCACGTGAGGCACTCGGACGCGCTGCGGCTGGTGAGCGCGAAGAGGCGTGCGACCAGTGCCGCAGCCTCGGACTTGGTGCGCTCTTGGAGCTGGCGGCGCGAACCGTACAAAAAGAAAGCGCGCCGGTTGCGGGGAGCAAGTCTCCGCTCACGGCGCGCGAGCGCCAAATCGCCGGTCATGTCGCGCAAGGAAAGTCGAATCGGGAGATCGCCGAGGAGTTGGTGCTGAGCGAGCGGACCGTCGAAGGTCACATCGCCAACATTTTCAACAAACTCAACGTATCGTCGCGAACGCAAGTCGCGGCGTGGATTCTGCGCGCTACGACTGCATAGTATACATAAAGCCGACGGTGTGCGGCGCGTTGACCTGCTCCTGCGTCAGCTTTTGATGCTCGTCTTGGAGATGTTCTTCCGCGTACGCGCGCATCTCTTGCATGTCTTGCGCGCTCGGCGGTTGCGCGAGTCCGAGCGTCGTTTGAATGAGTTGTGCGAGCGCCGCAGGATCGTTCTGCGCAGCTTGCCACTTCGCAAACGTGTCAGGATCGCGCAGCGCGTGCATAAAGCCCGCCGCTATAGCAGCGTGTTGAATCTTGGCCATAAACTCCTCATAAACAAGTGCTCACCCGGCTCTTTGTGCGCTATCGGCCAAACGATTCGTTGTGGTTAGCGCGCGATTACGATGCGCATCGCGTCACGATATGTGAGCCTGAGACTTTCGGCCCATTCGCGCACCTTCGCATCGACGTGCGCC
The DNA here is from genome assembly GCA_964648945.1 of uncultured bacterium. GTDB lineage: Bacteria > Vulcanimicrobiota > Vulcanimicrobiia > Vulcanimicrobiales > Vulcanimicrobiaceae > JAMXLG01. Next base: position 92,229 of record CAZYLU010000012.1, read on the forward strand.
CGCGTTTGGGTGGGAAGTGAACCGACGTAGTAGCGCAGAGGAAGCAGACGCGCGAGGTCGTCCGCGCTTACGGTTCGGCTTACCGCAAAGTCGTCGAACGTGACCTCTTGGAAACCGGCCCCGCGCAAAAGATTCTCGAGTACTTCACGGTCGAACACGCGCGCATCGCCCGGATTAACGGGCGTAAAGGCCGGATGAAGCTCGCGAACCCACGCAGGAACCGTTCGCAACATTTCCATTAGCGCGTCGGGCCCGTCGGGCGGTCGCGGAATCAAAAATGCAAACGCCCCGCCTTCGCGCAACACCCGGCGGATCTCGGCAAACGCGACGTCGGCCGAGGGAAAAAGCATAACGGTCATATGCGAGACGACCGCGTCGAATTCGTTTGCATCAAAGGGGAGTGCCTCGGCTCGCCCGGCCTTGAGCTGATCGACGTCTTCTTTCGGCAAACGCTGCTGTGCGCGGCTTATTTCCGTTGCCGAAATGTCGACGCCGCTGACACGGATGCGACGATTTGCCGCGATAAATTGTTCGAGCAGCACGCCGTCCCCACAGCCCACATCGAGCACGCTTGCGCCTTCGGGGAGTGTTGCTGCTAGTGATGCGAGGCGCGCATACGTCGAGCGCCCTTGCTCGTCGAGAAATCCGTCGAGCATCGTTTCCGTTGCAGACGGATGCTCACCGTGGAAGGCTTCGTAATACTGTTCGTACGCGTCCCGCGCCGGTACGGTGCCGGCCAGAACCGCGCGCATGACGTTACTGTCGCTGCTCGTAAAAGAGGAACGGGAGTCGCTCACGCGTCTCCCGTTCGACAGCTCGCCTTCGATTCTCTATCGAGCAGCGGTTAGACGCGAGAGCTCGAGCAATTCGCGAAGCTGCACGTCGTCAATCGCGGCGCCTGCAGCGTTCTGCATGTACGCGATAAATCCGACGTGACGCGGAATGCGTCCGTCCACTTCGACGAGCTCTTGTGCCTTCTCACGGAGCGCAGCATCGATGTGGCGCGCCATTGCGTGTAGATCCTCGGCGCTCGGAACTTCGGCGAGTCCAAGGCTCGTCGCGACGAGCGCGCAAACTGCAGCAGCGTCATCTTTCGGCGTCGCGAGCCAAGCTTCAAAAACGCTTGGCGTGGTGGCGAGAACGTGTAAAAATCCGGCGGCGATTCCGCGGCGTTGTTCGTCGGTCACGAAGCAGCTCTCCTTACGTGGTAAAACAAGCAGGGCGGCGTAAATTCCGTCCGAGGAAAGGGAACCCTTCCGCCTACCTCGTTACCGCGAACGGATTGAGCAGCGCGCGTCCGCGCGGACCAAGATGTCCCGTAAAAATGACGCCCTCGAGTCCGGGAACGATGGCGCGAACGACGCTAATCGGCAGATCCGGCGGCGAAAGATCGACGGCAACGACAGTGGGAACGCCGTAGTCGCGTAATGCGTCGAGCGTCACACGCAAATCGTCGGCGAGATCGTCCGTCGTGCGATCCGCGATTTCGGCCAGCCTCTTCTTCCGCGCCGGCATATCGAAATACCAGACGTCTTTCGGAAACGACTCCAGTCTGCGCGCGTGCGAACCGGTAATGCCGGCGTCTTCGCCGATGCGTAAAATATCTTCGCGCGCCGCTTGAATGTCTACGACGCGGCTTTGCACGCATTCGGTGAGCGCGCGCGTCAATGCATGCGCCGGCGAAAGCGCGCAACCGAGGCCGAGATGGGCCATCGGCGGCGTCGAATCGGGTTCGCTCACCGTCGCGAGCACGGTAAGCGGCAACGGTCCCTCTTCGAGCGCAAGTGTGCGAACGGTCAACCCCGCCGCGCGAATATCGTCGATGAGCGCGTCAATGGACGCGATGCCGCTCGGCATCTCGATCTCCGGCGCGAGCGCAAGATCCTTCGCGCGTTCTCCCAAAAAGAATCGCGGCGCCATCGAACATTTGACATGGTACATGCACCAAATGTGCCGCTCGACGAGCTCGCAGAGCGCATGATAGATCGCTTCGGTGACGTTGTTGCCTGACGCGAGGCCGTTCGTCGTCGTCATATCGAAAAGCCGCTCGCCGAACCACGGACATTGCACCATTGCGACGGGCACCGGAATCGCATCGCCCGAGAGCAGTTCGGTTCCCAGCACGCAGTCTACGACGAGGTCGCGCGCATCTGCACGCAGTCCGCACGCTTCGAGATCCATGCGTTCGCCAACCACGCGAACCGATTCGCGAAAAACCGGTAATCGCACGACCGATCCGATTTGCCGCTCCGTCGCCTCCATCACGGCGCTCGCAATGGCAGCTTCGCGCGTCATGCCTTTTCCGTTGTACACGCCGAGAAGATCGGCCGAATGCGGAACGAGTGCGGAGTACGTCGGAATTCCGGTGCGATCAAGATACGTCGTATCGGCGACACGCGTGATTCCGTACCGCTCGCGCAGGCGCGGCAATATGGCGAGGGTCCGTTCGAACGGAATAGCACGGTCGTACGTGCCCGGCGCCTTTGGAACCGACGCCGGGAGCGCGATTGGTGACGTATCAACGGGCTCTCGTTCGGCAATCGCGCGTACCGTCGGAGACGCCTGCTGCATCGCGGGAACGGTCGCGTAACGCTCGACATATCGCAACACCGTACGCAATGCAAACTGCGCATCCCATCGTTTGAGATCGCCCTGCGCTAGCGCGATCGTCGCAAATTCCGCGCGTGCATGCAGCGGCGCGCAATCGGAGACGTCTTCCCACGTGCGATCCATATAGAAAATCGCACGCGCACGTTCGATGAGCGTGTCGTGCTCGTCACGCGTGAGAATTCCGCGCCTGTGCGCAAGACGTGTGACGTAGCGAACGTTCACCATCGGCACCGTCAGCGCATCGAACGTTTCCGGGTGCGTAAGGACGGCTACTTCATCATCTCCGTCGATCGTTTGGGCAACATACCAGTTTGCAATCGCGCCGAGCGGCGTAAAGCCGTACGGCGCGCATTCCGACGCGCGCAATGCGCCCATGCTGGACGCGCCGAACATTCGCGCATGCAGCGTTGCTGCGTAACACTCTTTGGGAGATGCCGCGAGGTCGTGATGAAAAACGCCGTCGATGAGCAGCACGACATCGTACGCTTTCGCTGCGGCGAGGACGTCATGGCGTGAGGCGGGAGGCAAATACGTCACCCGCGCATCCGAAACGCGATCTTCCGGCGGTAATGATGGACCGGCAAAGACGCCAACGCGCATAAACACCACGCAATAAAAAGTAGCAGGGACGAATGTTCTTCGTCCCTGCTAGGCTGCTGCCTGTTCCGTAAGTGTTAGGGTTGTGTCGTTGACATCGGTGAGGGTGTTTTCGTCGATGTCGCACCACCTGGTTGCGTCATCGAGCCAGGAGTCGCAATGGGATTCGCTGAGGGGCAATTTACGCTTTGCGCCATCGTACTCGACGTTGACGACGAGCTGCTCATGGCACCTGAACTGGGGGATGGGCATGGGGATGCGGCTGTTGTCGATCCCGATGTTGTTTGAGCGTTTGCCGTCACGCCGAGAGCGCCCGCAAATGCGAACGCGCCGACGATAGCGGCACTTGCAAACCAGTTTCTCATAGCGGGCCGCGTACCCGCACATTACACGGAACTAACGCATCTCGCCCTTGCTCGTAGGCTGTGGGTGTGGGCTAGCACTTGGAGACGCTTTCGGTGAGGCTGACGGCGTCGGTGTGACACAATTCTTCTGGAGTGTTGTGTCAACGAGGCTGTTTGTCGCGCTCGGTGTGGGACACGTTGGCGGCGTAGCGTCCGGTGACGTCTGCGCATTCGCAGCGTCGAGCGCGAACGCAAATGCTGCGGCGAGCACGACGACGGCAAGCAAGCTCTTCATGGGGTGGCAATACCCAGAAGGCGCAGGGCGCTAACAGAATGCGCCCGCGCTCATTAATCTAGGGTTTCTTCGTCGGCCGATTCATTCATGACGCGCTCGATCGCCGCTTCGATCCGTTCGAAGCTCTTTCCACCCGCTTGAAAATGACGCAGTTGGTGGTTGCGATTGAACACGTAAAACGCCGGCACGAACTGATTTTCGAAGCGATCGACGATCGTGTGTGTGTTGTCGATTGCAACGGGTTGCGTCAGACGCATCTCTTCGATCGCATCTTTCGTCACCGCATCGACGTCGAGTTCATCTTCCGAACGCGGTTGATGCACCGCAACGAATGCGACGCCGTGTTGCGCGAATTTGTCGCGCCACTGCGCGAACGTATCCGCGGTCTCGTGGCAGATGTAGCAGCTCTTTGACCAAAAGGAAACAACGACGGGAAGTCCGCGCAGCTCTTCGGGTTTTGGCTCACCGTTGACCCACGCGGTAGCCCCCTCCAGTGAAGGGAGGGGGCTTCGCATACGTAGTGCCATCTATGCTTTCTGGAGCAGCGCCTTGCCGGGCTTCCACTCCGCCGGGCAAAGCCCGCCGGTTTGCAGCGCCTGGAGGACGCGAAGCGTTTCTTCAACGCTGCGGCCGACGTTGTCGTCGGTGACGACCGCGTACTTGAGCACGCCTTCGGGATCGATGATGAAGAGGCCGCGTTGCGCGACGCCGGTTGCTTCGTCGAGCACGCCATACGCACGCGCCGTCTCTTTCGTGAAGTCGGAGACGAGCGGGTAGGCGGTGCCGGCGATGCCGTTCTTTTCACGCGGCGTGTTCAACCACGCCCAGTGCGAGAAGACCGAGTCGACCGACGCGCCGAGAATCTCGGCATCGAACTCTTTGAATTCGTCGTAACGATCCGAGAGCGCCGTGATTTCCGTCGGGCAGACGAACGTGAAATCAAGCGGATAAAAGAAGAATACGAGCCACTTGCCGCGGTAGTCCGACAGCTTGATCTCTTTGCCGAGATCCTTCGCTCCGGTCGCGTCCTTCGTGCTCGCGAGTTTGAAATCGGGTGCCGGTTTTCCGACCTGCGCCAACATGGGATTAGTTCACCTCTTAATGTGATTGCGTAAAGTGCATTTCAAGTGCGTACGAGCCGTTTCGACCCAGCCACGTCGATTCTTAGTTGCAGCTATAGAGTCTAGCAGAGGCGTATGGAATGAAAATGACTTTCACCACAGTCCCGTGCTGCAGGCC
>CAZYLU010000013.1:0-95802 GCA_964648945.1 uncultured bacterium
CCAAAGGGTGATTGGAAAAACGGAAGCATCGTCTGCCAAGGACGCGAGACGGAGCCATGCAAGTCGATGGCCGGACCATTCAGTTTGGCAATCGATCAACAAGACCGCATCTGGGTGGGAAACGCGTTCGGCGACTTTGTGACCCGGTTCCCGGCAGCTAATCCTAGTAAAGTCGAGGTCTTCAAGACTGGCAGCGCAAGTTCGAGTGGTCTAAATATTGATAGCCAAGGCAACGTCTGGGAAACGAATCGTTTCAAGGCGCCTGGGGCGGCGACCGTGCTTGAGAAAATGGTGACAACGCTTAAGCGTGGCGGCAATGCGGATGAAGTACTCACGCGCTCTATGGCAAACGGTACAACCGGCGGTGGAAGCGTGACGGTTTTCAAGCCGGACGGAACGCGGTGGCCCGGATCCCCATTCACCGGTAGGAGTTTGCCCGGCCCTTGGGCTGTCGTCGTTGACGGTGACGATCAAGTCTGGGTATCGCAATTCGCTCAACCTTGGGGCGTAATCGCGCACTTATGCGGTGCTCGAACCGAAACATGTCCGCCCGGATATAAGACGGGCGATCCAATTTCGCCGAGCGGCGGATACGTGGGCGGGGGTTTGCAGATGCAGGTTGATATCGGCATCGACCCGGCGGGTAACGTGTGGGTCGGCAACAACTGGCAGCTCATCGACTCGTGTTTCGCTGTGCCGCCGAACGAAGAACTCTCAACACTGTGCGGAGGCCAAGGCGTAACCGTCTTCTACGGCATGGCTAAACCAGTACGCGCGCCTCAAATCGGTCCCTCACGTCCACTATGAGCAGTCTTCTGCCAAAGGACCGCGTCAAGTAGCGCTCAGCGGTCGCACTCGTGCCTATCCCCGGCCGCTCTCAAAAGCGGCGACATTTGCAAACATCGCCAAACTCGCGCTTAAACCGGCTCACGCGTGCTAAGCAGCGGTAGGCCATAGCACAATGTAGTCGACGGGCAGGAATCTTCTTTCAATTTCCTTAGGTCCTGAGAAAGAGATTTTCTCCTCACGTCCTGGCTATCCATAGGACAAGAGTTGACGAAGCAGCGTCTCACAACACGACGTCCCAATCTTCGGCGTTGGAGAACTCGAACAGCATATTCCGCGCCCAGCCGCGGACAGCTCGGTTAACAGCGGAATAGCCGCCGTCGTAGATAAGCGGAACAAAGACTGCTGCTTTAGCCAACGCCCGCTGCATTTCATCAAAAACGCTTCTGCGGGCCATCTTATCGGTCAGCCGCGATTGCTCCAAGAACAAGCGGTCGTAACGGGCATCGCAAAACCGTGATCCGTTCGGACCCTTCGGCGCGATACGATCGCATGTCCAAAACTCGCTTTGCTCGGGATCTTGGCCGCCGTAAAAACCGGTGATTGCAAGGTTGAAACGACCGCCGTAATAGACGCCGTTCGGAATGTCATAGAAAACGTTCGCCCGGTAGCCGCGCACCGCGGCGTCGACACCAATGCGTGATAAGTTTTCCTGAATGACCGTCGCTATTGCGCGGGATTCAGCGCTCGGGCCGTAATAAGCGACGTCGATTGACAGCGGTCGTTCCCCTTTTGGTACGGACCGTCCCGACTAGTCTCCAGCCGGCTGCGTCGAGGTCGCGCGCGGCCGCGGCGGGATCGTGCGCGTACGGAACCACCGACGTATCGTGTGCCCAGAGCATCGGCGCGATTTCTGTGGTCGCGACTGGCCACAACCCGTGGTAGACCTTGCTCGAGATTTCACCGGTGTCGACTGCCTCCGTCAGCGCGCGGCGTACCGCGAAATCCTCGGTAGGAAAGCGCTTCGTGTTAAACGCTTGCATAGGCGATATAATTCTTTTCGGTGCGTATACGCGCGTGCTAACGATGCTCGGTTTTGCGCAACTTGATCGTCGGTGACCTGATCATCGACGTCCACGGCGTGTGTTCTAAAGAGCAGCAGCTGCGTGTTACGATCCGGCACAATTTTCAGCACGAGTCTTCGCAGATGCGGCTTTCGCCACGCGTGCGGATTGGGTTCCAGGATAATCTCGTCCCCGCGCTTCCAGCTCACGACGCGGAATGGGCCGCTACCGTAAGGGTGCTCGTTCCAGGCCGCTCGCGAGATGTCGGTTCCCGAGAACGCCCGTGCCGGAAGAATGCCGTAAATAAAATCGGTGACAGCGAAGAGCGCTGCCGTGGCTGCGGACCACGGACGGCGAAAGTGCAGCACAACTGTGTACGGATCGGCAGCTTCAAAATGGTCGATCTCGCGATAGGGCTGGGCCTCCGTCGTCGGATTGCGCGGATTCAAAATGGCACGATAGGTTAGGCGTTGCAGCCCGGCTGCAAGATCAAGCCGTCGATCGGAACGTCCTCCATGTGGTGCAACGGTTCCGGCATCGAACTATAGTAGGCCACTTGCTTCAAGAAACGTTCCGTCACGAATTCACGCCAAGAGGAGTACGCCGTGGCTACCTTTTCGAAGTCGTGTGCCTGTACCGCATTGCCGGCCCTGCTCATCGCATGCGCCGCGCGCGCGGCGTTAGCTGGAAGCAAAACCTCCATTCTGCCAGATTCAGGAAGCACGCTTGGTTTTGCTGCGACGGAGACGTTCGAATCGCTTGGCGTCGTTATGCCGCACACGCAAAACGGCACGTTAACGCTCAACCGCACGTCGAACGATTCTGTGCGCCTCACGGCGTCCGACGAATTGGATCCCTTTCCGCAAGGACTGCCGAAAGATGCGAGCTTCGATGCCGAAGCCACTCATGTCCCTTCCGATGATGATGAAAGTTGCCGCAGTGTCAGGCAGCACGAAGCTCCTTCATGGTGACGGCAAGAACTTTGCCGAGATGGCGCCGGGCATGGGCCAACAACGCTTGGTCATTGCGATGACTATCGACTGCGCGTTTGTGGACAACCGCGTGCTCCGCGACACGGTCAAACTGGCGGCAAAGTAAACGACCGGCAAATCGCGCCCGCTAAAAATGCCGCTGCAACGAATACATTATGTCAGGTACACCTCAGGAGCGGGCACTGACAGAAGCGTGGTTGCTGCAACGATGGTCAGGGCGATGGCGAGGCGAAAATCTGAAACGGGCGCCTGGCGTGCGTGGTCATGGCGGAGGTAACGGCTCCTCTCCAGCGGCTCTGAAAGGTGGCTTATTTGCAAGGCATGTTTGCCGCGTGAAATGCCTATGCTGAAAACCATTCACGGCTTCGGCTACAAGGTCGTTCGCAGGTGAGCGTTACGCAGCGGCGGGTTCTTCGCGAAGCAGACTTTCTCGCAAGCCTGCGCGACGCGCTCGATAAACGAGCCGCAACGATCCCGCTGCTCGTTCTGCGCGTACCGGAGTTCGCGGAACGAGCTTGGCACGACGGCCGCCGTGCAGCGCAGCATTTGGAACGAACGACCGTGCGCGCGTTCTCTGCAGCGGCGGATCGCGTCATGCGCGACGGCGACGTGCTGGGGCATGACGACGGCAGCGATTGGTTTGCCGTAGCGATGCTCGCACCGACGCGCGACGGCGCCGCATTCAGTGCACTCGATGCACGCGCAGCACTGGAACGGATATCCGCTACGATGGTGCTGGAAACCGGGAGGCGCATGGAGTCCGGATGGTGGCCCATCGAATCGATTCCCGACATCGCGGCGTTCGAGGACACGCGACGCGCGGCGCTCGAACGGGGAGCGCGCGAACGCGAGCGGTTCGAATTTCTTGCGACCGTCGGTCATGAACTGCGGACGCCGCTTACGTCGATTCGCGGCTACATCGAAACGCTGCTCGACGGCGATGTGGATGTGGAGACGACTCGGCGGTTTCTCGAGACGGCACGACGCGAGGCACTTCGGCTCGCGCGTCTCGTCGACGGGATGCTGGACGTCTCGATGCTGGATCTGAGCGTACCGCTGTCGCGCGGTGTCACCGATGTCGATGCCGCGATCCGTTCCGCCCTGGATGCACTCGTGCCGCTTGCCGCCGATGCGGACGTCGCGCTTCGGCAACGCACCTCCCTGTACGCGCATGCGCGCATCGACGGCGACTCTTGCATGCACGCGTTGCTCAACGTTATCGAAAATTCGATCAAGTACTCGAAGGGCGGCGGTATCGTGGAAATCTCGGTCAGCCGCGAGGATCCCTTTATCTGCATAGCGGTTGAGGACAACGGCGTCGGAATCGATGTCGCCGACCGCGAACGCATCTTCTCGTTCGGTCAGCGCGCGAGTAAGAACGAGGCGGTGCGCGGAAAAGGCGTTGGCCTCGCAATCGTCCGCGCCATCGTCGAACGCGCCGGAGGACGCATCCACGTGGACGAGTCGCCGCTGGGCGGTGCGCGATTTACGATCGCATTGCCCGCGATGCAGGCGGAATTCGCTCCGGCGGCTTCATAGCCGCGCGCTGTGCTGCCCACTAAAGGGTAGAGGTGATCCGATTTTTGACGCGCTGACAAGCTCGGCAGACCGGCGCGATGTCTCACGTCAGTTAGAGCGCAAAGCGCGATACATCAAGGAGGGCAGCGCTTCGTCTCACATACTGTGGGACTTGATTGGGATGTTGGTCTGCGGACCTTCGCCGCCGACCTCTACGATGGTTTCCCCCTTCGCCATCGACCAGTGATGGACGCCCGCTGGAACCATGATGAACGAACCTGCCGGCAACACTTTGGCGTTTGCTTTGTTCACGGCATCGCCAGTTCCGAAGAGGACCGATCCGGAAATCACAGTGATGTACTCGTCGTGCACGTGATAATGCGGTTTGTTCGTATAACCGTCGGGCATTTTCACGCGGACGATCGCGGTAACTGATTTATTCGGGTCTCCGACGAGCGTTGCGGCCCAAGTCCCCTTGGTAGGCCCGGTTCCGGCGATCCAATGGAGACTGTCGGGTGTGAATGTCACGGCATTGCTCGTCGCTGCGGCGATTGCCGCGCTCGCGCCTGCTGTGAAAACCAACGCAACGAGCACTGAGGCAAAAGATTTCATCGACTCAGCTCCTTTGTGCTATACGCGCAAAATGACAAAGGGAATACGAAAGTCAGGAGTTATGAGACCCGGCCAGTTATATCGTAGCACCGAGTCCTCCATCTCGGCTACCCTGACTAGCGTCGCTACCCCACCTAGGGAGATAAGGAATATCGAGCTCGTACCGCACTGACGAGTTCCTGCGCTTCGAGATACTCTTTATACAAACCGTGCGCAGCGTTGTTGCGTATAGACGCGGTTCACTTATGAACTGCAAAATCGTTACCACACTTTTCAATAACGATCGAGCTCGACGTGCTTGTCCCAATTGCCAATGAGAGCGGCGTAACGCTATGGCCGTCTTCGTCTAGCACGCCGTGCGATTGCGCACAAATGGATTCCCTACCGCGTATTTTCGGTATGCAGATGTAGCAGCGCGCCTACGTGTCGGCTTTATTGAGGCGCGACGCCCCCACTCGACCGTAGGGCTGTTTTTGGGAAGCGATTCGCCCTCTTACCCCTCTAGAGTTTGATCTGAGCTTGGAAGAAAGCCTGAAAAGGCTGGGCGAACCCCGTCGCGGCGTATGCGTGCGCAATATACGGATTTAACGGGGCGCCATTAGCGGCGATATCGTTGGGTCCGAACCCATTGTACAAATTAGAAACGTATGGCGCCGAAAAATTGCCGTTGTAGCTGCAGATGCCGTGAGCTCCGGCTGGACCGGACATGGACCAACGCGTAGCAGAGCCGCCGAAACAACGGTTGAGAAGATTGACGAGCACGACCGTCGCCGTCACCTTCGGTGAAACAGCGTACGAGATTTGCGTGTTGATCGAAAGCTGCCATGGATTCTGATACTGGCCGAAGTTATCGAAGCGGTTTCCGTTTTCTGGATTTGGTACGGCTAGCCAGTTACATGAGGTATACTCCGCTTGATGCGGATCGGGCGCGGCGATTCCGGCGGCAGCCGAATTTTGTCCGCACGAACTCGGATCGATTCCTGGAACGTTGAGCGGTGCGCCGTAGTACGTGCCGGCCGTAAGTTCGAACGATGGTGATATGGCGACTTTCCCCCGCTTGTATTGAAACACACCGCTGAGGACGTGCGGCGAGAAAAAGCTGTCGGTTGGTGCGCCGGGAATATTGGGAACAACATCGTACGGATAATAACTGCCGTGCCGATCGAAGAGCGGTTGGGCAGGCAGTCTATAGTAGGGGTTCACGATCGATGCGGGGTCTGATGCGCACCGAGCGGCGTTCTCGCCGGCGCCCGTGCCGGTCGTCGTATTCTGGTAACAGGCGAACCCGCCGCCGGCCGCGGTCAACCGATTAAAGCCCCGAATTTGATCGTTGACGATGTCAATGATGTTCCGCGCGGTTCCGGGGAAATCGTCGTACCGCAGGAACGCGTTCGTGTACGTGTACGCGATAGAGGCTGCAAAGCCGTCCCGCGCAAAGTCGCCCGAGGTCAGGGCGAACTCCACGCCGTAGCTCGTTTGGCGCCCAACGTTCAACGCAGAAACAAAGCCCGTTTTGGGATCCAAAAAGAACTGCTGGATCTGATTCGAGGTTTCTCGTAGAAACGGCGTTACTTTTATGGACGTGGTCGTCCCGCTGATGTGGTGCTCATACGAAATATCGTAGTTATCGGAAATTTGCGGGCGCACATCATGACGTGGCGTTGTAAATCCATACTCCCAAAAGAACGGAAATAGTAACCGCGCCATATTTGGCTGCTTGAAGATATATTCAGTAACCGCCGAATACGTCGGCTGCGCATACCGGCCGTAGGAGGCTCGCAGTACAGTGGCGGCATTCACGGTATACGTAAAGGCAACCCGGGGCGACACCACATTTGACGTCATCACGTCACTGTACTCGTTCGTCAAGAGCCGATGGCCGTTTTTCCCATTCGGGTGCACTTCTTGTGCGCCCGTCGAGGAATCGATTGGGCAGGCGACTCCGGGTGCCGTAGCGACGCCGAGGTCCGGCTGAAGGGTTTGCGGATCGTAGCAAAACTCTTTTTGCGCGGCTTTGAACCAAAAATCGTATGCGTCAGATCGCGCGCCGGCAAGGACGTAGCCGAATTGCTCAAATCGAAGGCCCGCTTCGATAAAGAGCTTGTCGTTTGGTTTGTACTGGTCTTCGATCGATGCCGAGGCGAATCTCGGGCGCACGGTATTCGACGGTCCCCACTCCGGCAAGCCGCCTGCAGCACCCGTTACAATCCATCGTGCATTCGAAGCGAGTGCGGTCCCCATTGCAGAATACGGAGCCGGATTAGCGAATGTGCCTTGACTCGAGCGATCGTTGCAGGCGGCGATTGCACCGGTATCGCCGTAGCAATTTCCGGATGCATCCACGAGGTTCGTCATGCCCGTTTGCGGCTGATTTTCGAACATCGTGTAGTTGTTGAAACGATCGGTGGACGCAGTCGTGTAATTCATCGTCGCTTCGAGAAGGTGTTTCGCACCGAGCTGGTCGGCGAATTGCAGTTCCGCGCCTCTCGTGTGAGTCGACAGCTCGTAGTCCGGGTTCCAGCCGTACGTCTGTGCGGCCGCTTCATTCGGGTCATTTTGGAGAAAGCTCGAATAGAACGTGTAGCCAAAGAGCCTCAAGTACGCGGACGATCCAAAGTTCTTCTGGTACTGCAGTTTGAAAATAGAAGCGTCGTTCTCTTGGCTGCCGCGTAGGTCCGACGGCAGCGGTGCAAGTGGCGCGCGGTTCTGCGGAGAGCTCGGGTAGAAGTACGTGACGCACCGGGCACACAGCGGGTTTCCGGTGATCGGTATGCTCGAAACAGGCTTGCCGAAGAATGTGCCTGGTCCAAACGTGAGTGCATCCGTCCAGGCCAATGGTCCACCGAAAGCGTCGTGAATCGTTTGCGGCCCGACGTCCGACTGGCTGTCATACGCCTGCGCGTCCATTGCCGATACGTTGACGAGCAATTGCACGTCATCTCTTGCCGTATCGTGTTTGTGCGGCAGCGCGAAGTGCAGATTCGCGACGAATTCACGGTCCGAAAGACTCGTCGTCGAGGATACGTTGCCGGGACCAAACGTGTAGCACGAGGGCGCGGCGAGGTTTGGGGGAAGCGTGGACGGTGGTTGACCCGAGACGCATGCCGGGGCCGCGCCACCGACAAGTCCAAAAAGAAACGGCGCTTTGATCGGCGTGGCGAAATACGGAAACGCGACACCACCGCCGTTAAATTGATCGACGAGACGGTAGTCTTGGTTGTATCCGCTGTATCCCGCATAATACGACAGACGGCTATCCTCTGAGCGCCCTCCGCCTTCGACACTCAACTTGTGATAGAAGGAGGGCGCGCCAAGCCCCACATCCACCGTCGCAAAACCGGGATACGTTCCCGTCCGAATAACCTGGTTGATGAACCCCGCAATACCGGTAGCCGAAGCACTTGCGGGACCGCCGCCCGTGTACAGCTGCACTTCTTGTTGACCGAGGTTCGACTCGGTTCCACCGACATAATTATCGAACGCCCGATTCACGGGCACTCCATCGTACTCGTATCCAACGGAATTGAAGTCGCCCGCGCGCACGTATACCAATTGATTCCAACCCTGTTGCCCTTGCGGCACGAACGCGCCGGGAAGTGAAGCAATGGCGGAATAGGCGTTGTTCAGTCCACCGCCGCCACCCAAGGCTTGGACTCTTTTTGCTGCGGCTGCGTCCACCGAATATACGTCGTTGGTTGTCCCCGGACGCACCAATTCCATCGTGGGGCGGCTGTACACATGTGCGATGTCAGTGAGCTGCTTTTTTATTCGCAGTGTGATGGTTTGGGCGTTATCAGCCAGCACTCTCACGCCGCTTTGCAACGCGCTATCGTATCCCGGCTTGCTCGCAATTATGACGTATCGATCCGGCGCCAACGAGATGAACGTAAAATGACCGGCGTGGTCCGTCGTCGTCGTAGCCGTTTGTGACGGGCTTGTTACTAGGATCGTGGCATCAGGAAGTGGGGCCAAACTCTCAGCATCGCTGATCCATCCCGTTATGCTGCCTGTCGTGCCCGCAATCGCGGAGGTTCGCCAGCACATCACAACGATCGTCGCCAAGATCGCGGCGCCGAGTTTGCGTTTCATAGTTTGGCGGTTATGAGATCCGTGATCTCCGCGGATGGCTCCTCATCGAGCTCGCGGTGCACGATTTCGCGATACTGACGGAAGTCGCGCAAAGCGCCAACCCTGTCGCCCGCGACTAAACGGCACCTAATGATTATCTCCCAGGCTGCTTCATCGAGTTCATCGCGCGAGATGATGCTCTTCGCATAAGCTAATGCATCATCGAGCTTTCCGCTCTGAAGCGCTTCTTTCGCAATGCGGTACTCCGCATCCCGAAGAAGCCCGGCCATGCGGCGTTCGATGGGCGCAAACCACTCCCAGCCGATCGTGAATCCTGGTCGCGTTGCGTTGAGCTGCTTCGCTATGCCGCTGAGGATCAACGTATCGAAACGTCCAAGCGGACTGGAAGACAGTGATGCGATGAAGCGTTCGATCCGCCAAAGATCGACGGTCGTATCGGCGCGGTAGCGGTATCCTTGCGCCAAAAGTTCAATACAGTCGTGATCGTGCAACCGCTGGCGAAGGCGGTGCACATAGGTTTGAACGGCTCGCAGGCCCGCAGCTTCGTCCAAATCCGGCCATAGCATTTCGGCAAGCTCGATTGCAGACGTCGGTTCCGGACGGTGGGCGATTGCGATGGCCAAAGCGAGTTCTCGTTCCGAAAGTTGCAGGCGCTCCGTCCCGTGAGTAACGGCGCACGAAGCGAGTTCGATCGAGAACGCCTGCTCAGACCCTTTACGCGCCTTTTCCCAACGGGCGACGAAGGCAGCGAGCATACCTGTATCCCTCTCGCCTGCGACTATGGATCGAACGGCATTCTCAAGCGGTTGCGACTTTATGCGATCGCAAGCATCGATCGCATCCGAAAGGTCGTGCAAGCCGGGCGGATGCAGTTTAGCCCGTGCGATGCAGGTGAGAACGATGAGGAACGGGTCGCGCGCTCTGGTTGCCGCCACGCGCGCGCGTTCGGCGAACCGACGCGCCGCTGGTTCATCTTCAGCATTACTAGCTTGCATCAAAGACGCATAAGCAACAAAGCGCGGCGATTCCGCACCGTCCGGCTCGGGAAATGCGCCGCAAGCGCTCTCGCAAAAGTGTTTCAGCGTCGTTGCACTCTGGTTGTCGACGAGGATCCGAAGCGCCTCGGCGTTTTTTCGAAAAGTGGCGTCGTCACCGTAGATCCAAGCGGTTATGACGCCTTCCGCAGTTGACCATAGCGCCAAGCGAGAGTTCGCCGCGCCGAACAATTGCGTCGCGTGATCCAACAAACTTCGTTCATCTTGCGGCCGTCCGGAGATGCGTTCTATACAAGTGGCTCGGATCGTGGCTTGCATTGCCGCAAACTCATCGAGCGGCACAAAGAGTTCGTTTGCGGCTTTTAATGCAGCTTCGCATTCGGATAATTTTCCACCACGACCAAGCGCGTCGGCTTGTACGAGGTGTGAGAATGCGCGAGCGGCAGAAGGTAAAGAGCTCGGCAACCGGTTCAACGACGTTGCTTGATCCAGCTCACCCGCGTGCACCTGCATCCAGGAGATCCAGGAGCGGAGCAGCGCCTCCGTTGCAAGGGGTATTTGGCCGTGCGCACCTTCGGAAACGAGCTGGCCGTCACGGGCGCAGCTTCGGGCGTCATCTTTGAAAACTCGCGCAATACTCCGCTTCAACCACGTATTTGGACGGTGCAGCACTTCGTGGAGTTCCATGGACGCGCATAGCCGTGCGCATTCGTCGGTTCGTACCAGGGCTCGAACATCGCCGTTGCTGTAATGTGCTTCCAGTTCGTCCGCCGCCGCGCTTCGGATACCGGCTTCCCAATAGAGCAGCGCCGCGCGAGAGTGGCTCTGCTGTTGTTGCCACCCTTGCGCGCACCGCACGAGCATAGTTCTTCGCGCGTCGGCGAAATCGCGCAGCAGTATGTGTCGCATCAACGGATGAACGGCGTACGTTCCGTTTGCGCGCGCGCGGATAAGCGCCGAACCCGACGCCAGGTCCTCCAAACGCTGCGCGTCCATTTCGTCTCCCGTGGCAAGAACGACGTCATGACGACTAGCATCGGGAATCGCCGCGCAGGCCACTAGCGCTTTACGCGCGGCCTCCGGTATCGATCCCAACGCTTGCTCGGCGAGATAGTAATGCAATTCGTCATATGCAACATTGTCGAGACGTTCGAGCATATCTGAAAGGCGCCGAACGTTCTCCAATCGCGCTCGAAGCAAGTCGTACGCGCGTTCCGCAGGCATTGCGAGTTTTGCAAGCGCGGAACGTTCGAGCGGGTCGATCTTCGCACCGTTCGAGTGTGAGCCATAGAGTGCGATCGCCGTCAAATTGCCATGAGAAAAGATCGGCACGGCTTCCTCGGCATCGTTGGTCTTGGAGTGCAAGTACGCTTCCGTAAATCGCGTGTGCGTGAGCGAGAGCGGTGCGCGTTCTGCCTGAAGGTGAAGGACGAGAGGATCGTCGCCGGCCAGCGTCCTGTTGTCCGATGGCGACCAGCCGACGGCCGCGACGCGTTCGAACGGCCCATCGTCGCGGCGGTGAAAAAGTGCGCCGGCGGTCAAACTCAGTGCGATGACCGGCTCAGTAGCCAGCGTAGTTTCCAACGCCTGCGCCGACTCCGCGCTACTGAGAGTGGTGGCTACGCGTGAAAGGTGTTCCTGAGCATCGTAGACGGACTTGAAGAACCAGCGGTTTATCAACGTCTCGATATGCTTGTACGATCGCTGCAGGGAGATACCGATAGCGATGGCGACGGCGAGCTGAAGGATCGCGGCTAACTGTGTTTGCTGAAGGAGTCGCCCGATAAGCCAATACGTGGTGGCCAGCAAACCGACGAGCACGGACGTCACTACGGCGTACACCACAGCGCGATTGACAACGAACCGCACGTCGATTACGCGGTGCCGGAGAACGCCGTATGCTATTGCGAGCGGTGCGAGCGCCGACAGACTCTGAAGTGCGATGCAGAACCAAACGCCATACCCGCTCGTTGCTATCTGCGCTATCGCTACGTCACGAAAGAGAATGACGGAGTAGCTGAGCACGGCACCAAGCACGACCCAGGTGAGACGGTGTTTAATTTCGGCCGGCGCGCCGCGGTACATGCCGATGAGCGACGCCACTGCGATTACTTCGAACGCAATGTAAAGGGGCGTCTGGATGTAGCCTGCCGAGGCAATCCACGCGAGCGGGCTGTCGTAGAATTGCGTAAACCATCCGACGTAGTCCGAAATGAGGACGACGAGAAGGAGCGCCGGCAACACGAACTCTATACGAGCACGCCATCCTCGCGCTTGCATATTGGGAAAACGCAGCGCAAAACTTAGAAAGGCGACGTATCCGACCATCATAAGGGTCGTTCGAATGATGTTGAGCACGAACCCCAGCGGCATTGGAAGACTCGAGAGGACGTCGATCGCGCCCAAGAATTTCGATGCGGGGTTGCCGATGCAAAAAAGAAAAAACATCCACGTGAGCGGAGAGGGTCTAAGCAGTACGAGGAGCGCTCCGACGACCGCAAACGAAACGCAGGTTATGAGCATGACCGCATACTCAGTGGCGAAGAGTGGCGTGATCGCGCTAACATGCGATTCGTTCATCGCGCGCAGCTTTATCGTATGCACTGCGCCGTCGCGGATAATGCGAAAGGTGTACGTTTGACCGTTTGCCGGGTGGAGGCCCCATCCGATCCGCTCGCGATCGAAGAATGAGGTTTTTGGATCGAAGCGGTCGCCGATTTGCAGTCCGGCTTGGGCGGCCGGCGAACCGGGTGGTACAGCGTCTACCGCGACGTGATTACCGTCGAAAGACACACCCGTGTCTTCATACGGCACCCAAAGGAATACCAGCGTCGATAGCGCTAGAGCGACGGAAAATCCGGCGAGCAAAAACACAGAGACGATTCGCGTATACGTTCGAACGCGCGACCCGCTCCGGCCTTGGCCTAGGCGTTCCATAGGCCTGTCTCCTTAAGCTACATTAACACAAAACTGCAGGCGGCTGTTAGATTTTTGGTCCCCAGCCGGGAAAGAGGCCGGAGCCGATGGCTCCGGCGCGATGCACCAAATGTGAGCGCCGCTCTTCCAGACCGGCAGTCGGTTCGTCATTGAGTTCTTTTCGGTTCAGTCTTACGTTCATGATCTTGTCCTTTGCCGGTCCGGTCAGGCGACGGCGCTAGAAGTCTACGGTGTAAAGATAGGTGCCGCCGACGGCGGCGCAGTTTTGAATTTCGGGTGAGAATTTCGTCATGCGAGCTGATAGCAGCGCGGCACGATCCAAATTCGGGTTTCCGCTCGATCGAACGATCGATTGCGAACGGAGCGCTCCTGTTGAAGACAGGCTTATCATCACGACGGACGTTCCGCTAGCGCCTACGGCGGCCGCGATCTCCGGCACCTCGAAGAATGCCGTGCCATCGACGGCGGCGTTGGCGGCCGGTTTGCTGCATGCGGCGAGGACAGCGATGTGAGCGGCCGGCTGAACTTGAGGTTCCAGCGGCCGTAAGGTTACCGTGTAAGCGTCGGCGGGAACCGCGAAGGCGGCACTTAGTGCTAGGCCAGCGGCAATGCTAATGCTTTGCAATACGTTTTTCATGGACTACTCGCTTTCAAGAATGGTCGAAACCATGCCGAAAGCGTACGCACATGTACTCGCAGGTCGCTTGACGCAAAAAAAAACGAGCGGCGGATGATCCGTCGCCCAGCGTTTCGTGCGCTTTCAAAGCGCTATACGGAGTTCAATAGCACCAGGGCGAACGCCCATCCCCTAAGAGTTCTGATCCTGACGAGATAGCCGGTGGACGTCCGATCGTAAAGATGGTATCCGGCTCGAATCGCTTCAAGCAGCGTTGCGAAAACCACGATTCCCATGCTGCGCTCCCTTACTTAGACTGATGAAAGTCTAAACCGAGGTGCTCTCAGATCGCTGTCACCGCACGCAATCCCGTCGCATTCATCTGCACTTGCTACACGGGGTTCGATTCCCGTTGGCATCCTCGACGCATCCTACGCGCAAGGTCAAACCGCTCTTACAAGCAGCTAATATTCTCACGATACCGTACAAATTCTCACAGAGCGGTGAAAGCGGCACAGCGCCGGGGCCGCGATCGTCGTGTGATGAGGAAAACGAAACGGACGTCGCGCATCCCGCCCCTTCAGTGAGGATGGCGGCCGTCTCCCGCCGCTCTCAAAAGCGGCGACATTTGCAAACCATTTTCGCCGAGAGAAATGATCGCGCGCGTGCGTGCGGTGCTACGGCGCAGCGGGACAACCGTCGACGCGCCGCCGGCGTTGTTGCAATTCGGACGGCTGGAAATCGACGAAGCCGCCCGCGAGGCGCGGATCGACGGCGCGGACATTGGACTAAAACCGCGAGAATTCGCGTTGCTACTCGAACTCGCGAACAATGTTGGTATTGCCCTTTCGCGGGAGCGCCTACTCGAACGCGTTTGGGGCTTCGATTTCGACGGTGACGAACGCACCGTCGATGTGCACATCCGGCGTCTTCGTGCGAAGATCGAAGAAGAAGCGAAGCTTGCGCCGATGGTGCAAACAATCCACGGCTTCGGCTACAAGTTCATACGCGCGTGAGCTTTGCGCAACGCCGCCTGCTTCACGGAGAAGTGTTTCGCGAGCAGCTTCGCGGGGCGTTCGCGCGAGGGCAGTCGGTGCTTCCGGTGCTCGTACTTCGGCTACCGGAATTTGCGGAACTCGCATGGCAGGACGGACGGCGGGCGGCGCAGCGGCTCGAACGCACGACCGTGCGAGCGTTTGCGGCGGCAGCCGATCGCGTCATGCGCGATGGCGATATCCTCGGACATGATGACGGCAGCGATTGGTTTGCCGTCGCGATGCTCACACCTACGCGCGGCGGAGCCGCTTTTGCTGCGATCGATGCGCGCGCGGCGCTGGAACGTATCTCCGCTACGATGGCGCTCGAAACTGGCCGACGCATGGAATCGGGATGGTGGCCGCTCGAGTCAATGGAAGAGATTGACGCATTTGGTGCCACGCGAACCGCCGCACTCGAGCGTGGCGCGCGAGAGCGAGAGCGATACGAATTTCTCGCAACCGTCGGACATGAACTGCGCACGCCGCTCACGTCGATTCGCGGGTACATCGAAACGTTGCTTGATGGAGAAGTTGATGCCGACACGTCTCGACGTTTTTTGGAGACGGCACGCCGGGAAGCCTTACGTCTGACTCGGCTTGTCGAAGGGATGCTCGACTTCTCGATGCTCGATTTGCACGTTCCGGCGACGCGCGGCGTCACGGATCTCGGCGCAGCGATCCATTCAACGCTCGACGCGCTCGCTCCGATCGCTCTCCAGAGCGCCGTTTTGTTACGGCAGTCCTCGTTGATCGCAGCCTGGGTGCGCATAGACGCGGACTCGTGCATGCACGCGCTTTTAAACGTGATCGAGAACGCGGTAAAGTATTCGGGAGTGGGCGGAGTTGTCGAAGTGTCCGCTAGCCGGCGGGATTCATTTGTTTGGGTGCACGTTGACGATAATGGGCCGGGCGTGGGGTACGGCGATCGCGATCGCATCTTTTCTTACGGTGAACGCGCGCACGTTGATGAAGGCATCCGCGGCAAAGGCCTGGGTTTGAGCATCGTTCGCGCCATCGTAGAGCGCGCGGGCGGCCGCCTCGAGGTAGGAGATTCGCATCTAGGCGGCGCGAGGTTTACGATCGGCCTACCGTGCTTGCCGTTGGAATCGGTATCGTCTCAGCTGTAGGAGTACGTTCGTGACTATGTCGCGGGTTTTCTGGGGCGTAAACCGGCCCCTCATCTGGCCTGCCCGATGCCGGTCGAACCGTAGAGGTCCATCATCACGAGGACGGCGGCTCGAGATTTGTGATCGCTCTGTGAATACGGCAGTCAATGTTGCGGAAACGTTTTCAAAATTGGCTGGCTCGCGCTCTGCACTTTCAATGTGGAGCATTCAGGGTCAGGTGGCACTATGCACGTTGCTCCGAAGACGCTAACATTTTGTGTTGGCCGGTTACCTCGGCCTCATAGCTACGCAGTGTTTTTCTGAGCGGCGAACTTCAGCAATTTACTAACGTATCGCCGATGCTTCGAATGCGGATGCGCAACTATCGGGACTACGTCGTTTTGCAAAAAGGAGCGATTCCATGCGTAGACTATGCTATCTAGCGTTTACTGCTATTGTTCTGTCCCCGCTTCAATCGGTGGCGGCCGTGTCAACCATCGCACCATCGACCGTAGAGACCGTGAATTCTCACTTGAACGCGCTGACCTGGTTAGTAGGCTCGACATTTCAATGTGAGGACCATGCCGTCTATAATAACGGCAAGAGTCGCGTCGATAAATACACGATTTCGTATTCCAAACCAGAAGGCGGATGGGTTACGGTTCGGACAGATGGTACCGCCAATGGTTTCATCGGATACGATCCCAACACGAACAAGTACGTGACGATGGGGATCGATAAGCCTGGCTCGTACAGTGCGAATTATTTCCAACTATCGGGCAATTCCATCGTGTACGAATTCCCCTCCCCGTTCTCCAATACGCCTTCGGACACTAATACCCAGACTTTTACACAAAGCGCGAACGGGTATACCGATTCATGGACTGGGCAGTCGGATCGTTATCCCGGAGCAACGTATAAATATACGGGAGTCTGCACGAAGAAATAGCAACTTTACCTTGTCTAGCCCTTTTTACGAAGGTTTTTAGAGCCGGGAATAATGGACCGATGCAACGCTACGTGCATTGGTCCGTATTCTTGCGTCGTCATGCATACTATACGCAAAATAGATCGCCCCGCGAGGTAAAAGGACTAGTGCGATCGCTACGGTTGCGATCGCGGCTGCAGCGCTACGTCGGCGAAAGCTGCCCACGATGATCGAGAGCGAATCGAACGCGCGGGGGACGTGTAGGGGAAATTGTGCCCGGCGCTTCATAGGCGCGCAAGTTTCGAACTAGGGCTAATCCATACTTCTTTTTGAGGTAGCGGCGATTATCACATCGCTGCCCGCTGCAAATATTCCATTGCACTCGCCGGGTTCCCAAACCGTTGAACGTGAAACATCCGTTCCGTCATCGTGCCGGTGCCCCGAAAAAACGCAACATGTCCGCTATACGAGTGCTCGATGTTGATGATCGCCCAAACGCCGGGCGCAGCCGCGCCGAAGGTTTCCACACTTGATTCCGATGATGCATGAGGCGGCGGGATGTTCGGCGCGTAGGTTAGACTCATGACGCGTCCTGTGGAGGGGTCGATGATCATCGTACCGTCACCATGTTGAGCGTCGCGTATCTCGCTATGGAATGCGATTTCGACCTCTTGTGCATTGCATGCGCACGGCTTTTCGGCGTAGGTGTAGTCGTGGAAGTAACGCTGGTCGTATGGCTGTTTTAAGTACGACTTTCCGCGGTCGAGCTCGTCGTTATTTTGCGCTTCGCGCTGCACGACTTGATCGCTCGAGAGAACTTTTCCGTTCTGAACGATGCGCACGTATCGAACGCGTCTGTACTGGCCGTCTTCGAGCAACACTACCGCGTCGTTTTGTTCGCTGTAGTGCACGGGTCCGGCCGAGACCTTCAAATCGATATGCCGTTCCTCGACGAGAACGCCGTTTAGCGACGACGCATTGAGTGAGGCAGCGCGCTTGACGGCATAGGGAATGTCAGCCCCGGCGCTCGTCGGCGAAGCGGTCGCGATAGTAGGCAGTCCAGAGAGTGCAACGCAGAGAACGAGGGCGTTCATGAACAGTAGTGTCTCCGATAAAGGTTAACGAATTTTATGGAGTCGCCGTTCGGAAAATATTCGTCGTTTTGAGTTAGCCTGGGTCGCTCACTGCTGAACCGAGCGTCCGGTTGAGCATAATGAGGCGAGAGCCATCATGCAAGGGAAAAGCGACGCTCGCGGACCATCCGCTCCATCCAATGTTCGTGAGTTTTCCGATCGGGTTCTTCAGCGGCGTACTCGTTAGCGACATTATTTCGATCTAGGGTGACCGCGTGTTCTGGGCCGCACGTCAGCGTCGCGCTCATCGCATTCGGAATCGTTGCGGCACTGATCGCGGCGATTGTCGGATTCACTGACTACTCTACTGCGTTAATGTCGGTAAATACGAAACGTACGGCGACGAGGCATACGCTCCTCAATCTGAGCATCGTCGTACTTTACGTTGATTGATGAAATCAAAAGCCCGACGAGATTTCGCCGGGCTCTATTTAGAACGGTTTTTGTGGTGGAGTTTCTTAAGCAATCCGCTCGAGATGCCGGCTGCGAACCTTCGGCGCAGGGACCTTTATAAGGTCCGCAAGCCGGAGCAGTGCCAAAATCTTGACGCTCCACCAGGTAGGGTCGATCTCAAACCAGCGAAGGCCGTGGCGCGCGGAATAGGGGAACGCATGATGATTGTTGTGCCACCCCTCACCCCATGAGACGAGCGCGACCCACCAGCAGTTGGTCGAGAGATCCCTTGTCGGATACGTCCTATAGCCTGACGAGTGAGCCGCGCTATTGACAAGCCACGTTGCATGGTAGCTAATAACGAGCCGGACGAAAACGCCCCAGATTACCCACGGCCATCCTCCGAGTACAAATAACAGTGCGGCAAGAGCCAGCTGCAGAGGCGCGTGGACGTATTGCAGCGCTCGATAAAACGGCTGCGCGTAGAGGTCCGGCGCAAACTTTCGCAATTCGTCCGGCGTCGGCATCGCGTCGTTCTTTTTGTAGAGCCAACGCGCGTGTGCCCAACGGAAGCCGATGTTACGCCCGTGCGGATCGCCCTGTCCATCGGAATGCGCATGATGTTTTCGATGTGTCGCGACCCAACGAATCGGGTCCCCTTGCAACGCCAGCGCACCGAAAATTGCCAATACGTATTCCAGAGGCTTACGCAGTCTCAGTCCCCGGTGCGTCAACGCGCGGTGGTAGCAGAGCGTAATGCCGAGCCCACCGGTAACGTACATTAGTATCGCGGTCACGAGAAGCGCACTCCAACGGAATGTGCCCGGCACGAACGCGGCAAGTGCGCAGACGTGAATCGCGCTCAAACCAACGAAATTGATCCGTGCGCGAATTTGATCGCTCACCGGTTAGCGGTAACTCGGACGCGCTGAAAAACAATCGCGGCAATATACGGGCTTATCGCCTCGCGGTTGAAACGGAACCTCCGCTACGCCGCCGCACTGGCTGCACGTTGCTTTGAACATTTCCCGCTGGCCACCGCCGTAGCTGCCACGGCGAGCGTCGCCGCCCCCGGATGCCTTTCGTGCGGCGCGGCAATCCCCGCAACGGCTTGGTTTGTTCGTAAACCCTTTGCTTGCAAAGAATTCCTGTTCGCTTACGGTAAACGGAAATGTGCGTCCGCAATCGACGCAATTTAGGTTTTGATCTTGATACATGAACGAGTCTCCTAACTCTCTGTGTTGTTTTGTGATGATCGGACTCGCCAGTACCCGGAACGCGGAAACGTCAAAACACTAGTGAGGCCTTCGTGCGGGGCCGGACCGGCAACGTCCAGCGTGCCTCGCCCGCCGCGCTAGCGACGGATGCTATCGCCATAGTGGCGGCAGTCCGTGAGCGATCTTATCTCACGGAAACTTGTCCAGCGCAATGCCACCACGGGAATCATCGTTCGTCATCGTGGAATGCATCACGCACTCATCGCTTGCTCTAGGTTACCCTAAACGCAACGCGAAATGGGCCCGAGGAACAGATCTCAAGGATTTCCGCATTGCTTAGCCGGCGGAATTTTATGCTGCAATACTCGAACGTTTCGCCCGCGCTAGCAGCATCGTAGCGCGCTTGCGCGCCGGGGTTGAGGCCCGCCCGCTGCTGAACGGTGTTGGATTTGAAGTTGACGCGGTACGCAAGGGCCTCAGTAAAGAGAGAGATCTCTCCGCGTCCATTCGTGTACCCGCCGTAGATCCGTTCCGGCGTTAACTGAGTCGCACCAGCAAGCGTTTTCTTGCTTAAGTTTAGGATTCCAACTGGCGCAGCAATTGCCATATCAAAAACTCTAAAACAAAATCGCCCGCGAGGGTTGCAAACGTTGATCTAGAGCCCGCCAAAACTTCGCCGGGCGCTTGATCTGACACGTCCTTACGGTTTTATTTGCTAATTCTGCGATTTGAGCGTATAGTGCCTGTTGCACGTGAATCGCTCCGGCCGATTATGACCGGGACGATTCGTTTGTTGAAAGACGTTATGCCAGATGTTCTTATCGCCGCAATCGCGCGCACTCGTGATGAGGCCCAACTCGAAAAGGTGTTGTTACAGTCCTCCGAACTGGAGATGCAGCACTTAGCATTGTTTACGGGCGATCGCCTTCGTGCAGCTCACCCGCGAGCGAGGTTGCATTTTATTCCGCTTCAAGGATCACCGGTCACGTCAGGAACCAACGGAACCAATGTACCCGGACTCGACACCACGCTGGCTTTGTCTGCATATTTGGTCGACGCTGGTTCGGATCACCTTAAAGATATGGGGATTTCCGGGGACGCTGCAGACTACTATAACATCGCGATCGATGAAGGACGCAGTGTCGTGACTTACGCGGCGATGGCCGAAAACGCGGAATCCATCGAGCAGCACTTTCGCGCTTGCGGGCTTGTAAAGATCCGACGTTTCGCGCTGACTAAGAGGCCCGAGGCCAAGCTAAGCCTCTGAGCTTCCGCGACGTAGTAGCGCGATGAACCAAAAGTGCTCGCGCCAGATTGCGGCCCAATTGCTCAACCGTACAGGCCGATTTTACAAAAATCGCGAATTACTGCTGTACGCCTTCGCTTTTGAACGCGCGCAGCTCTCAGCTCGAGAGCCGGAAATGTATACATATATGGAACTCAGACCCGTTCCCGCCCGCGTTGTGACAAAACGCGCCGCCGCACCGGCGAAGGTCTATCCGCCGCACGAGCACTTCGGTAGCCCGCTCAACGTCTGCCGTGTCTGCGGCGAGAAATATACCTATACGCAACGGCCGTATGCGCTGGACGGCCTTTCAAACTCCGAAAAATAGGCCGCTCTTACCGTGATGAATGAAGAAGAGGCACTTGCGGAACTGAGAAGACACTGCCAATCGGCCGCCGACGCATTCCAGCGACTTCAAGAAGCTCACGACGGCATACCGCACGAACAGTTGGAATTCAATTACGTCGTGCTTCTCGCGCTCAAAGCGGTTTACGACATTACAACAACCGCGGGATGAGGCGCGCCCTGCGGCTCGTCCTTCAGCGGCAGTGATTCCGTCGCGTGCGCATCAACGTTTTGAGTAAAAAGCCAACGAGATGACACGAAGCAAAAAGCGCGTCGCCTCACCTTCTCCGCGAATTTTATCCTAACCAGCGGTTTTTGCGGTGGATCTAACTCTAACAGGCCCGCTGACCTCGGCATTTCCACCATGCCGGGCCGGCACCATGTACGCAGGAAGACGGAAGCGAAGACTACGCTATGTCCAATCGACTGCTGCCGCCTATTTCGTGGTTTCTGGGCGCAGCGGTTATCTCGACGCAGATCGCGAATCAAATTGCGCTCTTCGTCTACGATTTCGGTAACGTTACGCTAGCGCAGAAGTTCTTCGGCTTCTACGGCTTCGCCGATGCTACGTTCGCGAGTTGCGCAATCGTAATCGCCGCGTGGCTCGTCACCGTTCGTCCGGGATGGATGACGTTCGCGCTGTTCTTAGCCTCGCTCAACGCCGCAGACTCCTTCCTGGGTGGCCTACCGATATCGCGGTCCGCAAGCGACGCGTTACATTTCATCTCCACGATCTTGACGCACAACGGCTTTTGGCCAGCGCTTATCATTTTCGCCCTGCGTTTTCCCGACGACGATGTGCGCGGACTGCGAGTCATTGCTGAACGGACCGCGTTCTCGGTAGCGATCGCCGCTGAAGGGTTTCTCATCGCGAACGAACTCTACTCTTATCCGAAGACGCTGCATGGCAGTTTTTGGGGTGAGTCGGCGATGGCGTATTTCTCCGCTACGTCACTCCTGATTGCCGCCGGCATTCTCATCGCCCGTTACCATGAAAGCGTAGGGCGCATGCAGATGCAGATTCGTCTAGCCCTTTTTGGAATGGTCGCCGGGCTCTGTTATCTCGTGTATGCCATGTTCTTGATCGCCGTTCGTGTACCGGTCGTCGGATATGAAACCGCGTTTGGATTGTGGGCCGGTCTCGGTGCAGCAGCCATTGCGATAATTCCCGCGTGCACGGCGTATGCGCTGGTCAAGAGCAGCTACATCGATCCATTATTCGTTCTCAACCGTGCTACGGTATTCGCCGCGACGGCAGTCTTACTGGGCGCCTCCATAGCGGGCGTCGATTGGCTCATCGAGCGCTCCCTCACTGAAACTGGAGCGGCGCTTGCGCTGCAGGCGATCGCGACAATCTTGCTTGCGCTCGTGATGAATACGGTGCACCGGCGCGTGGAAGCCGTCGTCGAACGAACGCTGTTTCGCTCGCGCTATGAAGCCGCGCGATACTTGCGTCGCCTGGGCTCATCATTGGCTCTCGCATCAACGGAACGCGTCATTGAAGAAGCCCTCGCGCTCCAGGCGCCCCAAGCTCTGGGCCTCGCATCCGCGGCGCTGTTTCGCCGCAATGGCAGCGAACGGTACGCTCGCGTGGCTGCCGCAGGGTGGCATACCAATCATGCCGCGTGCCTTGATGCAGATGACCAGCTGGTCCGCTTCTTGCGTGCTGCTCGTTCGCCGCTCAAAATACGCGAAACGCGTTGGTCGCGCAACGATGTCCCGGATGGGAGCCACGCCCCTGTGATCGCTATTCCTTTGATCATACGTGAGCAAGTGGCGGGCTTTATGCTCTATAGCGCACACACCGATCACAGCAAGATCGATCCGATAGAGGAACAACACCTAATAGACCTAATCGATCGTGCCTGCTCCGCATTCGATCATGTGGAGAACGCAGCGCTCCGTGCATTATTAGCGACGTCGCACTGACGCGCTCTAACACTTCACATAAATTATTTTCAATCGCCCATCACTGCCGGTAAAGAGCCCCAGCGACATTTTCGACGGACGGCTCGCTCACAATGACGCGGTGCTAGAACGGTTTGTCGCTTAGCACAGGGCGATTGCGCGCTGCGGCGAAGTTGCGTTCTGCGTGAGGCTTGATCTCTTTGAACGCCGCACCGGAAAACGGCGACTTCACTTCTTGCTCCGTTTTGCGGCAACGCAGCAAGCGCGAGAAGAAAAATGGCCATACTGAAATCGCGTGTCCGTGAGCGAGCGGCGATGCGATCGCATCCCTCGCCGCGCGCCTAAGACGACCGGTTAATCATGCGGTAGCGCTCTTCATCTTTCTGACGATGCGCGGCACGCCGTTCCACCGCAGTCGCAATGTCGTCCAGAAAATTTTGGATCGTCGTTTCCGCGGCACATTGAGCGGAGGGCGCCGGGATAAGCGTTCGCAGTTCTTCGGCCGGTTCGTCGTAGCTTCCGCTGAGCCACAGAGTCGACGCCGCTGCGCCGCTTGAATCAACGCCGATTGCACCACGAAATATAGGAAAGGCATCGGGATTGCGTTTCGCCGCAATAGACAGATGAATTTGGTTGGGCGATGCGGGCTCCGCAGGTTGCACGTCGACCTTGATCGGCACGGCGATATGCCCAAGATCCGGCAAGCCAATATCTCGAAGGTCCAACCGCAGTGATGCTTCGGCCCACTCCCCGACTCCGCTCGAAATTTCGTCTAGCAAAGATCGCGTCTCCATAATAGCGTTTCCGGGACCTACATCCAATGCGCATTGCGCTTCGATCTTGTTCATGCGGCCCTCGTTTTCGAATCCTACAAGAGTGTCTTCCAACGCTTGAATTTCTTCAACTTCCACAGAGGCACCGCCTAGGTTTTTGTCATACGTTCAAAGCCGATATTCTGAGTAATTGAGCGCATGTTTGAAGTTGTGCTTATTAGATCTGACCGTTTGCAAGCAAAGTGTGCTATACTATGCTTACAGCGACTCTAGGCACCTATCGAAAAGCTGCTCACCGTTACTGCCGTGTCCCAAGCGGAGTATCGAGGGCGGCTTTGTTTATTGGATGACCTAATGTCACCTGGAGTCAATGAAAGCGCGGTCCAACGCCATAGGAAGGCCATCATGGTCACAACATCGCTACAAAAGCCGCATGCCAAGAATGCGTTTTCTCAGGCTGCAAGCCCGATTGCTTTCGTCGCTTTGCAGGGCGAATACGATCGTGCGCGCCGAGAGGAACTGGTCGCGGCCCTCGAGGCGATCCCGAACTGCGATATCGCGATTATCGATATGCGTGAAGTAACGCATATTGACGCAACTGCCACGACCTGTTTCGTTAACCTCAGAAAGCGATTGTGCCAAACCGGGTTGGGAATCGTACGGGTCGTCGGTCTGCAACGCAGCCTCGATCAATTCCGTGAAGTTGCCTATCGCCATCAGATCTTCGAGGCGTTCGAGACCATTGTCGACGCCATGGGCGAATACGGATACGGCCGCCAAGCAGCAAACGGTTATACAGTGCCCTTCCTGAGAGAAGCTCTATCATGAAGCGGGCCATTATTAGCGATGAATTGCGCGCATTACGCAGAGAGATTACCAAGCTGTATGATTCTTACAACGGACTAGTTGCCGATAAGGACGCTATTGACTTTCGTTTGGGGTCGCGAGAACCGTATGCTGAGGCAGGGCCGGGAGTAGACCCTAAACGCGTCTACGAAGCCGAGTCCGAATCGCTCCGCGACGATATACGAGATACCGTGATTAAGATAATGCACGTTACAGATCGGATTAAAGGGCTCGAACTTCGTTAGTGCCCAGTCTGATGCTGCGAAGCCCCCGTCATGGCGTCTACGATTCTTGCTTGCCCGTCGCGTTCGGAGCGAGCTCGCTCTTTCATACGGCTGGGTGGGGCGGGACCCTGCCGGAACGCCGTGTTCCGGCGTATCGACCATGCGTCCATCTATGCGCTCATTGTCGGCAGTTACACGCGGGTGTCGCTCGATGCGTACTGTTGACCGCATTCTACGTCGCGCTCGGATGGGTCGCAGTTATTCCATTTGTGAAATTGGACGCGACGCTATCCCATCGCCTATCGCGCTTTTCATCTCGGTGGAGCACTGTACTTGATAAACGGAGCAGCCTATGCGAACGGTCGGTCGACCCTTGCACCGGGGGCGTTTCGGATTCCATAAGACGTTCCACGTCTTTGTCATCCCCGGCGCGGCCGCGCACTTCGCGGTAGTTGCGTCTGTTTGATACCGGCTTCGGAGTCGTAGCTGAAAGAACCGAGCGCGTCAACTAGGAGTCGCAGAATTCGTCGCGTTCAGCCCAGGTTTTTCGATCGGGGGTTCTTTAGCTGAGCGCGCAGCCGCGTTTCCTCGCGGCAGTAGATCGGAAAGCGTCTGTTTCGCAGTCGCGCCGCCTTCATTTTCCAAACCGGCAAGTGCATCTTCCAGAGCTTCGGCTTCTTCTCGTTCCATACAACCTAGACCAATCTCGGGCTGGTCGGCGCTCGCAGGCGAACGACACCCATAATGATTATACGCCTCGGCTTTCGCACAAACAAAAAAAAGTCTAGTGCTCAGTCTTGGGCCGGTCGTCAGTTCTTTTACGACCGTTACGATCGGTACGATCGTTTTTAAACTGCGGAGGCAGCTGCGGCGTTGGTCCCAAGGAAGCCCTTGGCGTATGCAATCGTAATCATCGACGCTAACGCTTTATGCGCACAAACACCGGCGCAGTGATTGTACGAATGTCGCTAGGTTGCAAATTTGATGCTCGAGAAATCGATTTGACGTACGAGCGTTTCCCCCTCATATCCGAGAACGCGTAATGGAAGATTCGTGGTCGTCGAAATATCGACGATCTCCCGCGTCAATTCGGCGTCGGCGCCGGAAGAGGTCGGAATGAGGGTTATAGCCTCCGTAGTGACGCCGTCGATTACGGGGCCAGTACTCTGGGAAGTCGGCCCTGGTGTATCTTGTGCGTGAGCAAGAATGGCCGCAAAGCTTAATTGATCGATCGATGAACCACGGATTGTCGTCACTGCCGGATCGTGTAGTGCGAAAGTTTTCTTAAAGAGCGCCGTCAAGCCGGAGCCGCGATGGGCAACGACGGAGTTACCGCCATTCCACACGGCGGTCACGCCTGAGTTCGGGCCCGAATTGTAGTGGACCGTCGCAGTCGACGGCTTGTGAAACGTGTAGTCGAACACCGCATTTTGCGTTGTTGTTCCCTTCCGCTCGAAAACAGTGATGGTCGCGCTGTAGGCAGTGATATTGGTCCACGTGCGCGCGAATGCGGCCCATGCGGTCGTAACGGCAGAAGACGATGTCGCTGATGGTAGAACGGCCGGTGGGGGGCTCTTGGTTGGGATTTGAGCCTGTGCTGTCAACAAAATGACGGTTGCGCACAGAGCCCTCGTTACGACACGCATGCGATGGTCGTCACAGCGGTCTTTATGCTGTCTCGCGTTCTTCATGCGAACTTTAGTTTACCCAGAATGCAGTTCCGCGCGGATTCGCGGTCGCTTGCCTATTTGTTCAGCGAACGAATAGGGAAGAATTCGTTTGCCATGCTTCGCGCGTAAAACGGTTCGCGAGCGGAGAACAGCGTGCACATAAGGATTTACCACACCATGATCCAGCGACCGCTTCACGCCCTTGTTCTCGTTGCGCTGGCGATCGGCGTCGGTGTGTTGGCGTGGATGGTCGGAGCGGTTATCGAACACGTAAAAAACGTTTTCACGACGATAATAATCGCCGTTCTATTTGCCTACGTGATATTTCCAGCGGTGCGCCGGCTGAGTGCGCGCATGCCCCGAGCGATTGCTGTAATCGTCGTGTACGTCTTCGCGCTTGCCGCGATCGCGCTCGCGGTTACCTATTTGGCGCCGGCGGTCGCCGCTGAGGCGGTCCAGCTTTCGCGGGCGCTTCCCGTCGCATTGAAGAGTATGGAGAGCCAGATTGCGCACCCAGGAACGAGCCAAATCTTCGCGCACTTGCCGCTCGAAGTGCGCGCGCTTATTGTCCAGAACGCGACTCGCTTAGGAACGATTGCAAGCACGTTTGCCGGGAGCCTCGGCGTGCAGGCCTTCGACATGCTGCGCGGGACGGCAACCCTTGTCGTCGACGGCTTTGTAATGCTGGCGCTCGCATTTTTCTTCATCATCGAAGCTGACCAGATACGCGTCACATTTCTGCGAATCGTTCCGCGCAACGCCCGGCCGGCAGCGGCCGGCTTCATTGACGACGTCGATCGTGTTATCAGCGGATTCGTCCGCGGTCAGGTGCTCCTCGCAATCGTCATCGGAATTGTCGTAACGCTGATCTTGTTCATCATGGGAGTCCGTTACGCGACATTGCTCGGCGTATTTGCCGGCTTCGTTAGCGTCGTTCCGATAGTCGGTGAGTTCATTGGGGGCATTCCGACGTTCCTTGTTGCGTTCTTCAGCGTCGGGCCTATTAAAGCGCTGATTATTCTCGCGCTTTACGTCGTCGTATTCGAAGTGCAGGGGCGCGTCTTAGCGCCGATCGTAGTCGGCAAGAGCGTTGGCGTGTCTCCGCTGGTCATTTTCGCTTCGATCCTCCTTGGCGCTGAGGCGTTCGGGATGGTGGGAATGATCGTGGCAGTGCCGGTAGCTGGAGTAATTCGTGTTGCGCTTGATCGGCTAGCTCCGCCCGAGGGAGCCGCTGAAACCCCATCGACCCAATCCTCCGACGAGGCGATTAGTTTGCTCGGCGAAGATGTCTGAGTTCGCGAGCCAAGAGACAAGCACCGCGTAGTGCCGCGGTCGAATCACTTATTCATGTGTCGCTGTTTTCGGCTTCGTGAACAATACGCGTCGCCATACTTCCGAAGACGCACTCGTGAAAAAGCGCTACGCCGTACCAATAGAGAAAGCCGAACAGCCCCCGCGGTTCAAAGAACGCGGTTTGACGGAGCGTTGCGCCGCCGTTCTCGCTCGGCTCAGCCTCAAACTGCAACCACGCGCGCCCCGGCAACTTCATCTCGGCGCGTAAACGCAGGAGCCGCCCTCGCTCATACGCTTCGACGCGCCAGAAGTCCAGCGCGTCTCCGGCACGCAGTTCAGTCGGCGAACGCCGGCCACGGCGCAATCCAACGCCTCCTGCTATGCGATCGATCCAGCCGCGAAATCGCCACAACGCATCAGCGGAAAGCCAACCCCGGCTGCCACCAAGTGAACTAAACACGCCTGCAACACGTTCGGGCGAAGCAACTGAGTGTCGCACCCGCATATCGATGAGCATTCCTTCTTTGGCGCCGGCAAAGTCGGTCGGGAGCGCATGGAGATCGAAGGCATCGAACCACGTCGTTTCAGCGCCGGCTCCGCGGTCCAACGCCGTTTTTACCGCATCATCAAACCCGCTCGGAAGTATTTGCGGAAAATCTTCCGCCGCCCGAGAATCACGCACGACAACCTCGTTGTACAAGCCCCGGATTAGCGGTTGGGCGAGCCTTGCCGAAATTGGCGTAACGAGATGTACCCAGTACGACGACAGCTGCGGCGTAAAAAATGGAACGATGATAATTCGTCGTTTCAGATAACGAAGTGCCGCGTAGCGAAGCATCATGTCGCGATACGCCAGCACATCGGTCCCGCCGATCTCGTAGATTGCACTCTCGTCTGTGTGTAACCCAAGCGCAGCAATGAGATATGCCAGCACGTCGTTGACACCAATCGGCTGGCAACGAGTAACGACCCATTTGGGTGCAGTCATCACCGGCAGCCGCTCGGTGAGATAGCGCAACATTTCAAAACTGATTGAGCCGCTGCCGATGATAAGCGCGGCACGAAATTCGATGACGCGAACCCCGCTTGCGCGCAATACATCGCCAACTTCGTGACGGCTGCGCAGGTGCGTGGAGAGTGAGTCGAGGTCATTGCCGAGTCCGCCCAGGTAGACGATGGTGGCAATTCCTGCAGCGCGCGCGGCCGCGCCAAAGCGGCGTGCCGCGTCGCGGTCGGCATCGGCAAACGCATTCGTAGAACCCATAGAATGAACGAGGTAGTAGGTCGCATCGCAGCCACGCATCGCGCGAACAAGCGAATCCTCGTCATTCACGTCACCCTCGACGATCTCCACGCCCTCATCAAAACGGCCGCGCAAACGCTCCGCCGCGCGCGCGAAACAACGGACCTCGAACCCGCGCTCACGCAAGCGCGGGACGAGCCTGCCGCCAATATAGCCCGTTGCTCCGGTGACGAGCACCCGCACGACCTATTCTGCCTCCGTACGTTTCATGAACGTATAACGCGAAAGGAAAAGAGCCCGACGCTATTCCGCGCCTGGCTCTTCGCGTTGCAAATGTGCTCTCAGACTCCGGCGGTAACTTTGTGGAACGTCGAGCTGATGACGTTCAACGGCTTGACCTGCGGGGGACCCTCAAGCAGAGACATGAGCGACTCGAGCACTTGCGGATACGTCTTGTTGCCATAGGTGTCCGCGTTTTCTTTGCGGTCCCACAGACTTATGGCTGTCGCTTGGGTACCACTTGCGTCGACAAAGAACACTGCGTCCTTGAAGCCTTCTTGTTTGCGGAGCAACGGAAGAATTTTATCGTCGATTGCTTTGATTAGGTCGTTAACATGGTTCGGCTTGAGATGCATCGTGACTATTCGTGAAAACATTATATTCCTTAATTGCAGCGGCTTCGTCGAAGATCTAAAAGTCCACCAATAAAAAGCTGCCCGAAAACCGTGGCACCGCTTCTTGAGCGGCAGTAACGGTGGGCAGCATGTTCATTGTCGCCTAAAGTCGCTGTACGTACAGTATAACACACTTTAGCGCGATTTCTTGCGCGCATCATCGAAAGGCAAGACGTTAGCGGCCTACCGATCGGCATATATATGGCGCATCGCCGGAGGAACTCCGCAGTTCCGTAATCAGCGACGACCGCCGAATCGAGCCGTTCTCAAAAGTGGCGACATTTGCAAACCGTTTTCGCCTCGGGAACTGATCGCGCGCGTCCGCGCTGTATTGCGCCGTAGCGGAACAACGATCGATGCACCGCCTGCGTTCTTGCAGTTCGGGCGTCTCGAAATTGACGAAGCGGCGCGCGAAGCACGTGTCGACGGTGTCGACGTCAGGCTCAAACCGCGCGAATTTGCATTATTGCTGGAACTCGCCACCAACGTCGGCATCGCACTTTCACGCGAGCGATTGCTGGAGCGGGTCTGGGGTTTCGATTTCGATGGTGATGAACGTACGGTCGACGTACACGTTCGACGCTTGCGTGCGAAGATCGAAGAAGAAGCGAAGCTTCCTCCGATGGTGCATACGATTCACGGCTTCGGCTACAAATTCGTACGCGCGTGACCATCACGCAACACCGTCTACTTCGCGGCGAAGCGTTTCGCGAACGATTGCGTGAGGCACTCGTGGAAGCGCCGTCGACGATTCCGCTGCTCGTACTCCGGATGCCGGAATTTGCGGAACTCGCATGGCAGGATGGGCGCCGCGCGGCGCAACGTCTCGAACGTACGACGGTACGCGCGTTCGCCGCGGCGGTAGATCGCGTCATGCGCGACGGCGATATCCTCGGACACGATGACGGCAGCGATTGGTTTGCGGTCGCGATGCTCTCACCAACCCGCGCCGGCGGCCCCTTCGGCGCGATCGATGCGCGCGCCGCGCTCGAACGCATTTCCGCAACGATGGCTTTGGAAACCGGACGCCGCATGGAATCGGGATGGTGCCCGATCCAGTCAACGGGCGAGATCGACGCATTTGACGCGACGCGAAGCGCCGCCCTCGAACGCGGCGCACGAGAACGCGAGCGCTACGAATTCCTCACCGCCGTCGGCCATGAATTACGCACGCCGCTGACGTCGATCCGAGGGTATATCGAAACGCTACTAGATGGAGAAGTCGATGCTGCTACATCACGCCGTTTTTTGGA
Source organism: uncultured bacterium (assembly GCA_964648945.1). Lineage (GTDB taxonomy): Bacteria > Vulcanimicrobiota > Vulcanimicrobiia > Vulcanimicrobiales > Vulcanimicrobiaceae > JAMXLG01. The sequence continues at coordinate 30,938 of CAZYLU010000013.1, forward strand.
GGTAACGCGGCGCGAAGCATTCCGTCTGGCCCGTCTCGTTGAGGGGATGCTCGACTTCTCGCTCCTCGATCTGAGCGTACCGCTCTCGCGCGGCGTGACTGATATCGATGCGGCAATCGGCAGCGCGCTAGATGCACTCGCGCCGATCGCCGCCAATGCCTGCGTCAAGCTGCGCCAATGCAGCTCCCTGTCCGCACACGTACGAATCGACACTGACTCGTGTATGCATGCCCTGCTCAACGTGATCGAAAACGCAATCAAGTACTCGGGACGCGGGGGCATCGTCGAGATCTCGCTCAGCCGCAAGGACCCATTCATTTGCGTCACGGTTGAGGACAACGGGATGGGAATCGCGCTCGCCGACCGCGAGCGCATCTTTTCATACGGTCAACGAGCGGGCGCAACCGACGCTGTGCGCGGAAAAGGCGTCGGTCTCGCAATTGTCCGCGCGATCCTGGAGCGCGCAGGAGGGCAGATCGACGTGGATGATTCGGTGCTCGGCGGCGCGCAATTTACGATCGCACTGCCCGCCATGCAGGCGAATTCGTGACCGGTACTGGCGCGGTTCGTACGGGTCTCCAGCCGCTCTCCAAAAATAGCTTTATTTACAATCCCATCTCTACCATCTAAAACGTCAAGCTTGAAGCCGCGAAACGACGACCGTCACTCGTCGACGCGTGTGAAGTGCAGGACCCGGTAACCCTGGCTTTCGATCGTCGCAGTAACCGCACAGATCTGGTTACGTGCTAACACTTCGTCGGTTTCCCAATCGTCGCGTTCCGAGTTGTAGATGCGCGTGTGATACTTCGCGCTCGCATCTAAGATGGAAGAGAGATCCATAGGAACGTTGATTGTTACATGACCCGCGTTACCGACGAAAACAACGATTTCGCGGTCGCGTTCGAAAGCCACCGCACGAGACGCGCGTGAGAACATGGGGACGCTATCGGAGATGTCGCGATCGTAGACGTAATGCGGGTGGTCAGTATCGATCTCGCACGTTGTGAACAATTGAAACGAACCCTTCACACGAACGGCGAAGTACGCAATCTCTCGACCGTGATAGCGAAGTCGCCGAAGCGCGAGCCATTTCCAATTTTCAGGAACCAGCGGATTAATCTGGGGCACGTCTCCGCTCAATGTAAGCCCGCAAACGCCTTCGATGGCAGCCCAAAGAAAACGGGGCGGCTCCCACGGGCTCAGACGCATTCCGCGATTTGCCAAGGAATCTCCGTCAAACCACTCGCTGAACTGCCCCGGCACGGTGTTGTACCGCCGGGGATCCTTTGCATAATGCTCGAACGACGAACGCAAAGCTTTAACCATGAACTCAGGATGGTACCGCGCGGCCGCGAACGCGTACCACCACGTAAGGCCCGGCCATACGCCCCCGATCAAGCCGGCATACGCGTGCGGATCGTACAGGGGATCGAGCGCCGAGGCGGTTCGTAGGCCGGCGTCGGTCCAGAAATCGGGCGAATTCAATCTGCTGATTATGCGAAAGCTCGTCTCATCGTCACACGCGTGAAACATGACGGGGAAGATCTGATCGCCCGTTACGTCCGTGTGAGCATTCCCGCGGACGTCGACGTTCAGATAAAACAATCCGCTGTCGGGGTTTATGAGGTGCTTAGCCATCGCGTTTCGGATTCGAGCCGACGCACCGGCGAACGTGGCGGCATCCATGGCGGCACTGTCGATCCGTTCGGAAAGATGCGCCAAGTTCAGCAGAGCAGCGACACACTCCGCGTTGATCTCGGTTACGGCTCCGTTGATTTTGTATTTCGCGATGATGTTGCGCCAACTCGCAATTGCCCACACATTCCCGCGCGGATCGTCTGCCGAGCAAAAGACGAGGTCGCGATCGTCCAACTGTGAAATGATGTAGCTGCCGGCCTTCGCGAGCGACGGATAGATGCTTCGCAGCCATTCGAGGTCGCCACTTGATCGGTAGTGATGGCTTGCCGCCATAATGAAGAGGGGCGTGTTGTCATTGATGTTCAGTCCATCGTCCTCGACAGCACCCGACAAGGCATTCGTGTATTCGGGAAGTTTGCCGGACGCATACTGGAGCTGTGACCACGTGTCGAGCAGCGAGCGTGAGAACGACGGCATAAAGTAATCGCTTCCGAGGACGAACCACGCGCAGTCCCGACAGACGACGTTTGACGTTACGCCTGGATCGTTCGTAAAAAGCCATCCCGTCGGATAGTTTGCCATGACGCGGCGCATGTTGACTTTGGCCCACAATGCTCCGTCATTGATCACTTCATCGGGAGTCACGACCTCCGAGCGGTGAATTACCTCTTCAAGATTCGCAATCGTTTCCGTCAACGCGTCGCGGCCTGCAATGTTTTCCGAAAAACGTCGCTTCGCGTCTTCCGTACCGTTGCCATATACCGCGGCTTTGAACGCAAAGCGCTTGTGCGCATCGGGTTGTAGCTGTATCTCCAGTTGCAACCCTCCCAAGATGTCGCCCTGCGCGTCCGTCGTTCCGCGTAACGGGTGCATGTGTGACGTATGGTAGATCGCACCGAAGTCAAAGCTCGTTTCAAAAGAACTTGGCTTTTCCGTCATAGCGAACACGCGCACGAGCGACGGATTCATCCGATTATACGCAATCAATCCCCACACGTCGTCGTCCATCTCGGCCACGACATCGTCCTGCGTGTCGCCACGTAACCGTCCGTATCCCGCAATGCGGACGTCATGCTGGGTATCACTAATGTTATGAATGTGAATGTGTTGGTAGACAATCGGCGGATCGTTTCTCGCCTCTGCATGTCCAAGCAGCGGTACGAACGTCGTTTCTTCAACGCGTAACGCGCCCGCGAGTGTGAAGGTGCGGCGCTGATATGCGGGATGGATCTCGAATTCCACCGTCGTACCGTCGGTGCTTAGCGCCGAATATGTCCGTCCGCTTGGGTCCTCCTCGTGGTCCATCCACAGTTCGCGTAACGGTCTGCCGACAACGCCGTATCGGACGCAAATCGAACCGATTGCGACGACACCTTGCGTCACGCAGAAGACACGTTCGATGTCGCCGGTACTTTTGGTGTTGACCCAAATGCTCGAATTTCCGAGGCTCGAGCCCATGCCGAGTCGTTCGGCGTTTACGCGATAGCTTGGCAGCCGCTTTTCCGTAAGAACATGGTGGCTCGGCTCGCCCTTCACGATCATGCTGACCGCTTCAGTGTGGGACGTATAACTCTTGCTTTACCTAGCCCTCACGTAACGAGCCCGTTGCGGGCCCGTCACGTCTCGGTTTGTGTGGTTTCGGGCAAACGTATGGGCGATGAGTACCCGCTCGAGCGCCACAACTTCCTCGCTTGCCCTCGGCGCACTGGGCGTGGTTTTCGGCGATATCGGGACGAGCCCGCTCTACGCATTCCGCCAGTGTTTCGTCAGCAGCCTCCATGTCGCGCCAACACGTGAAAATGTATTCGGTATCCTAAGCTTGATCTTGTGGTCGTTGATCGTGATCGTGTTTGTCCGGTACATCGGCATGGTGATGCGCGTGAACCACGATGGCGAAGGCGGGATCCTGGCGCTGTTGGCGCTCGTTTTGCCTCCGGTCCGGCGCGGCGTTCCGCCGCAGGCGACATGGCTCACGTTCCTAATCCTGGTGGGAGCCGGTATGCTTTTCGGTGACGGAGTTATTACGCCGGCGGTGTCCGTACTGTCGTCAGTCGAGGGACTCAGTATAGCGACGTCCGCCGCGCAGCCCATGATCGTGCCACTCACCGTAGGCATTCTCGCGGCTCTTTTTTTCGTACAACGTCGCGGAACGCATCGCATTGGCGCGTTCTTTGGCCCTGTCATGCTGCTCTGGTTTCTCACGATCGCGGCACTCGGCGCCCGCGGCATCATTCAGTACCCAACGACCCTGTGGGCAATCAACCCGCTGTTCATGCTAACGTTCTTCGAACATCATGGACTATCGGCGATCTTGATCTTCGGCGCGATCGTCCTTTGCGTCTCGGGAGTAGAAGCGCTATATGCTGATATGTCTCACTTCGGACGATCGCCCATTGCTTTGTCGTGGACGACCATTGTATTTCCCGCGCTAGTTTTGAACTACTTTGGTCAAGCCGCATTAGTACTGACACATCCTGAAACACTTGCAAACCCTTTCTTCGGTCTGGTTCCGACGATCGCTCTCTACGCCGTCGTTGCCATCGCGACGGCTGCAACCATCATTGCATCGCAGGCCTTGATATCGGGCGCGTTCACCTTAGCGAAGCAGGCTATTCAGCTCGGCTTCATCCCCCGGCTTCGTGTCATTCATACTTCCCACCGGCACCGGGGACAGGTCTACGTTCCGACGATAAACTCATTGCTCGCGCTATGCTGTATTGCGTTGGTCATTGGTTTTCGCAGTTCGGAAAGGCTCGCGAATGCGTACGGGCTCGCTGTCGCCGTCACAATGGTCGTAACTTCGATCGCCTACTATGTCGTCGTGCGGGAAAAATTCGGCTGGAGTACAGCCAAAGCAATCTTAAGCACTGCGCCATTCTTGGTGATCGAACTATTATTCGTTGTTGGCAGTTTACCTAAGATAACGGAAGGCGGCTGGATTCCGCTTGCGATAAGCCTCATTGTGTTCGTGATTGCAAGCACCTGGCGCACTGGGCGGCGGCGAATAGCTCAGAGCTACGTTGCGCAATCGGTGCCCGTCGAGGAATTCCTCGCCAGTGTGCAAGGGCGGCTTGGAACGCCGCTTCACGGCACTGCCGTGTTCTTAACGTCCGATTCCGAGGGCGTGCCGTTTGTGTTGCATCATCACTGGGCGCGAACGCGCAGCATCGATGAGCGAATCGTGCTTCTGACCATTCTACCTACGACGGACCCATATGTCCGGAATGAAAAACGCGTAAGCGTCGAACGCCTTGCGAATAACCTGATACGCGTGACGGCGTGTTTCGGGTTCATGGAACGGCTCTCGATTGCGCCCCTTGTACAAGGCTGTGCGTCCTTTGGACTCCACCTTAATGACGAGGACACAACGTACTACACCTCCGATCCGGTAATTGTCGCGAAAAAACAAGGACAGTGGCGCGCATGGCGACGCAAGCTTTTCGTCTTTATGCACCGCAACTCGCGCCCGATCACCGCGAGCCTCGGCATCCCGCCTGATCAAATCGCTAAACTTGGCATGCGCGTGCCGATGTAAAACCAACCGTTTTTACCCCTCCGTTAGAATTTACAGCGTCTGCGGCGCAAAAAAGGTCAAAGGAAGTTGGAATGCCGGTCGCCGGCCACAGACGGCGCTCGCCTTTTCGAGTGGTGGTGTGATGCGGAAAGCGAAATGGACGCGCGCTCACTGTGCAGGTGCGTCCCGGTCTCCAGCCGCTCTCAAAAGCGGCGACATTTGCAAACCGTTCTCTCCGCGCGAACTCATCGCGCGCGTTCGCGCGGTCTTGCGCCGAAGCGGAACCACGACGGAAGCACCGCGCGCGCTTCTGCAATCGGGCGTCTTGAAATCGATGAGGCCGCGCGCGAGGCGCGCGCAGATGGAGTCGACGTTCGTCTCAAGCCGCGCGAATTTGCACTGCTGTTCGAACTCGCAAGTAATGTGGGTATCGCGCTCTCACGGGAGCCTCTGCTCGAGCGTGTGTGGGGATTTGACTTCGACGGTGACGAGCGCACGGTCGAGGTGCACGTGCGGCGTCTACGTGCAAAGATCGAAGAAGAAGCGAAGCTTCCGCCGATGGTGCAGACCATTCACGGCTTCGGCTATAAGTTCGTGCGCGCGTGAACGTCGCGCAGCGGCGTCGCCGCGAACAACGAAGATATGGCGATTGCGCTTGCGGTTCTTATAAATGAAAGCCGTCGATACATAGTAGCGACCTCCAATCTGTCGGAGGGACAGTCCCCGGCGCGAATCCCTCCGAAAGACCAAGCTGAAACTCTTCGAAAACCGATGATTGTGGGTGTCGCCGGTCTCCTCGACCTTCAGCGGCGTAGTTGAGTGTAACAGCCCCGTCCGCGTTTGAACGGTTAGCTAACCCATAAGTGCCGCTATCATCACTTCTTCCCGGGCAATGCGGGGCGTTGCCGACCGAACGTCGAGATCGATTTCACTGGAAGCGGTCGATGTGTTTTCCACCATCTGCGCGAGCATAGGCGTGCTCAATGCTCCCAACGCATGAAAGGTTGTTAATCCTAACGCCAAAGCGTATCATATAATGTAGGCTTGCAGACGTATGGACAACTCGTATCACGCGATGCCTCGGGCATTGTGCGCAATTCTCGCAACAGTGTTTCATCTTTCAGGCGTTGTGCGTACATGAAGCTCGCGATCATGGCGCACTACTAGCGCGCTGCATGAGAACGTTCCGTGTCACCGGTATTCCATTCTTCACGTGTCACGTTGGCGATGTTACTCGCAGCAGTTGCGCTTTACGCGTGCTCCGCACCTCGTATCGCTGCGCCGCCGGGCGGGGTCCATTTTTCCGGTGATGACCTCATCATAAAAAGGGCGGTCGATAGCATGCCGCAAGGCACCGTGAAAGTGAGCTACGCCGATGAAACGACCGTTGGCGAGACGCAGAAAATCACAGCGGACGTCTCGGACCAAATTCACGGTGCGATCACGCAAGGCATCAAAGACGTCGCCGCCGCTCACAGACAAAAAATCGTAACGGCAAACCTTCCGATTTCGGAGGGCATGAAGGCAGAGCTGATCGGTGATCCGGCGGATTTCAAAGTCACCGAGCAGCAAAATTCAGATTCGTACTTCGGCTTTGACCCAACCGGCACCATACACTGGTCATGGCTCGTCAAGCCGTTAACCGCGGGCACCGATCGCGAACTCGAACTGGTCATCACCGCGCTCGTGCGTTCGAAGGCCGGAAATCAAGTAATTCCGGTGCAGTCCAAAATTTTGCCGCTTAGGGTGCGCGCGAACTTCCCATACGTTGCCTCAAGCTTCCTTGGCGAAAATTGGAAATACATTGTTAGCACGCTGGTTGCACTAGGCACCCTGTGGTTCAGCATTTATCAGTACCGCCATAGGCGTATAGCATGAATAAGTACTTTTACGCTGTCATAATTCTATTGCTTTGTGTTGCAAACGTCGCTGCGGCGCGCGCGCACAACTGGTGGTACTATTACTGGCCGCGAACGAACATGCAGGTGTATATCGCGAACGATGTCGCCGAAGCGGAAGCGGCCCGAGGCGACTGGTCAACGCATACACACCTCCAACTGAAGCGCACCCCGACTCACACGGACATCAGTGTCTTTGCCGGAAATTATGGTCTAACCGGGTGGGAGGGGCTTACGACGATCGAACAGTGGGGAGTCGATTATCCATGGCGCTGCGGCGGAGCGCCTTGGTGCCGGATGATTCACGTGCACTCTCGCTTCAATTCGGCTTACCCTGCCAGTGACGGAGTCGGAGCGGACTCCGATGTTCGAGGGATCTTCTGCATGGAGATCGGGCATGCGCTCGGGCTCGCGCACGATGCACCGGGTTTACCGCAGCGCGAACAAGATTGCATGGGAAAAAACATCGCCGGCGACGAGATCAACGTCACCATGCAGCATTCATGGGCTGATGTCGATGCGCGTTATTGACTTGCGCAGCGAGAGGGTGCTCCGGTGGATCGCCGCGATTCTCGCTCTTACTCTCTGCCTACAGGCCGTCACTCTGTGGAAGGCTCCGCATACGGTTCGCGCGACGGCAAGTTGGGCACATTACGCGGCTGATCTGTCCGCCTTACAAGGGCTTGCGTCACAGATCGTAATCGCGAAAGTCGAACGCACGGAGAGTGCGCCGGACCTTCAAGTCGCCGTTGCCGGCGAACCTGGTAACGTAGACCGCGTGCCAATTGAGATCGTTATGCTGAATGTCGAGCGCACGATAAAGGGCACAAAGAGCGACGGTAAGGAATTGCGCTTATTTCACACTGCGTTCACACGCGCGGGTGTCGCTCCGGCTCCAATGCTGGGGGCCGAAGGACGCCGCAGACCACCTCCGTCTCCGGACGCCGGCGTACAACGCACAACGATATTGGAAGACGACCCCGAGTATCTCCCCGGAGAGCGATATTTACTTTTCCTAACGCCTGGTCCCACGATTGCAGACCAGCCAACGCTCGCCGTCGTCGCGCCGGAGGGACGATACATTATCGATTCCAACGACGTGCTGCGCGAGGAGACGACGCGCGGCGCCGGCCCGGAACTCGACGGCCGCAAGGCGGACGACATTTTCCCAACGCCGCCGCCGGCATCACATCGAACCTCACCCGCAACTGCAATCGGGATAGCGCTTCTCGCCGCAACGCTGCTTTCGGGAAATAGGTCGAAATCGGGAAACAATACGGCGCCGTCGAGTACTACGACTTCGCAGTCGAACAGGCAGACAACGTCGACGAATACGACGACGCACCAAACGGAAGGGACAACAAGCAGAGCATCAACACCGAACTCTTCAACACCCTCGAGCAGTACGGCAGCGGCTGCGTCAACTCGGACATCTTCGTCCACAACGGCGAACGCCGCGAGTCCTTTGATTACTGCCATTACCGAGTCAGCCGCGACCGCCCCATCTGGGAATCCGTCTTCTACGACAAACGTTGCTGCCGGTCAGCCCGTGGCGTTACGCTGGCAGCCTGTGCCTGATGCATCCGCTACGAGTGTCGCGTCGGGCTATCACGTCGTCGTCAATCGCTATCGCGCCGGCACGACTCAGCCGGATCAAACCTTAGACGTTCCGAACTATCGGGCCGCCGAGTTTATCGTTCCCGCAAGCTTTGTTCGATCCGGCGATCTCTATCGTTGGAGTGTTGTACTTACGCTTATATCAGGCGAAGAACGTGCCGTGGCCGTCGGAAGTTTTACCGCTCGTTAAACTCGTGCTACATGTCCTTAGCCGTACTGGAATCAGATTTGCTCCTGTCCGACTTCAATGATATAGCCGTTAGGATCACGGATGCGCAATGGCGCGATCGTCGTGTGATGCGGAAACGAGAACGGACGGCTCGAGTTCGACCTGCTCACCGAGGAGGTTCGCGCCCGTCTCCAGTCGTTGTTAAAAGCGGCGGGATTTGGTAAACCGTTTTCTCCGCGCGAACTGATCGCGCGCGTGCGCGCCGTCTTGCGCCGCAGCGGAAACAGCCCGGAAGCACCGCCCGCGCTGCCAGAAGGTTGCGCTGAGTTCACAGCGCTTACTAGAATTGTACGCGAATCACTATTTCGGGTTTGAACGGAGGGGCCAATGGCGGCAGTTGCACCGAGTCGTTCCCTAATCGTTCTTGTACCGGGATATGACGATAGCGCTCATCGCAACGATGCGCTCGGGCGGCTCAAGGACGCGTTCGTGGACGTCCTCGATGCGACAGCGACGACGTCTTCGCGAGGAGGCGCTACGGGATGGACGGTCACAATTGGTGTGACCGTCATCGAGATGTATGAAGCGTATTGGCAAGATCAGTTTCTTCCGCTTAACCAAAGAAAGTTACTTGTGCGATTGCTTGGCGGCATTGTACTCTTACTTTTCTATTGTTTCTCGCCTAGCACGTGGCGTTCTCTGAACCGCACGCGAATCTGGCTCACATGGGCCGCGGTCGGGTTTCTCCTTTTGTTCGTATGGCTATATGGGACCGTTGCGGTCAGCCTCGTCGCGATCGGCAATTTAAAAGCCGGCAGCGAGACCATTACTGCATTTCAGAAAGCGATCGCGGACTTAGGCATTCACATGCAACAGTTACCAGCATGGGCGTGGGCGTGCGTAATTCTCGCATTGCTCGGCATACAGGTGAATGCACTGCCCAATATTGCGGACCTCGTCCGTCGGTACATGACCAACGAGCCCGACGACAAGGCCGTCCCGCTGCAAACGCGGTTCAGCCGCGTCGTGCAGCACGTCGTTCGAGACCTTGCAACGAACGATGACAGGATACTTCTGATCGGACACAGTTTTGGCGTCATCGTCGCTATGGACGCCCTCGTAGGTGGCATGGATAAGCAGGTCAACCTTATGACGCTCGGTGGGTTTCTCGCAGCACTAACCTCGAGATATCCACGACTCGTGAGCACGATTGAAGCGTGTGACCGATCAGCCACTCTCAAAAGTTGGAATGACTATTACTCGAACGACGACTGGTTTGCCGGGCCTACTCCCGCGCCGGCGCTTCCCATGAAATTTCAAGAACATCGCGTGTCGAATAACATTCCGTGGCTGCAGCGATTTGGAATGGCTTCGCACAGCAGTTACTTCACCAACGAGGATGTCCTCAATGATGTGGTCAGATGGAGCAGAGCGCAATAATTCATGTGTACTGGCGAGAAAGTTCGAGCGGTTTTTCCATACCGCCAGGTACCGCCAACGAGAACGGGCGAACAGTGGGACGTCGCGGATTCGCATCTCGGCGGCGCAAGACTTACGATAGCCGTCCCATGCTGTTACTCGTAATTCGCACCGGGTTCATCGTCGCTCAACATCTGACGGGGCTGAGGAGATGACGGGAAGACGTTATTCGACCAGCATCGTTTGGCTCCGGCGCGATCTGCGTCTGCGCGATAATGCTGCTCTGTACGCTGCATGTCGTCACAGCGACCGGCTCTGCATCGCATTCGTCCTCAACCCGCCGCTCTTGGCAAACGGACGGATAGGTGCGCCAATCGTTTGTACTTTTTTTGACGCTATTAGCGCACTCCGCTCGGAGCTGCGCGGAATGGGCAGCGATCTGGCACTGCTGAGCGGCGACTTTTCGAAAGAACTTCTCGCGCTGGCGCAAAGGACTCACGCAAACGCACTATTCTACAACGAGGATTACGAGCCAGACGCGATAGTGCGCGACGAACACGTACGCACCGTGCTCGAACGGAACGATATTGCCGTTCACTCGCACGTCGATCACGTCTACTTCGCAGCCGACCAAATTCTGAACAGTGACGGCGCGCCGTATCAGGTCTTCACATCGTACAAACGACAATGGCTGGATCTACGCGCGGCGGCCCCCTTGCGGATCATTCCCTCGTTCGAGACGTTGTCTGGAAAACTGCTACCGGCTTCTGAGATCGTTCGAACAGTTCAAGATCCATCGCCCGAAGAGTTTGGCTTCGCACGCTTGAGCACATATCCGCGAGCGAGTGAGAACATCGCGAACGATAGTCTGGCGAAATTTATTCGGCGCGGTGGACCGGTGGAACGGTATCAGCATGACCGTGATTATCCCTCGATTTCTGGTACGTCGCATCTTTCACCTCAACTGCGGGCGGGAACGATCGGAATACGAACGTGTATCGATGCTGCGTTCCGACGGCGTGAAGAGAGCAGCGGCAAAGTCAAAGCCTCCATCGACTCTTGGATCTCAGAATGTATTTGGCGCGATTTCTACCAGATGATCCTCAAGCAATTTCCACATGTCGCGACGCGTGCGTTCAAGCGCGAGAGCGATCGGATTCCATGGCGCGATGCGGAGAATGATTTTCTTGCCTGGTGCGAAGGTCGAACAGGATACCCGCTGGTGGACGCGGCTATGCGTCAGCTCAACACTTATGGATGGATGCACAACCGTCTTCGTATGCTGGTTGCCTCTTTTCTAACGAAGCACTTACTGATCGATTGGCGCCGCGGTGAGCGGTATTTTGAGACGCATCTCGCCGACGCCGACCTAGCCGCGAACAACGGTGGGTGGCAATGGGCGGCTTCAACCGGGACTGACAGCGTTCCATACTTCCGCATCTTTAATCCGGTGCTGCAGAGTCAACGCTTCGACCCTGAAGGCGCATTCATACGAAAAATGGTGCCCGAACTCGCGTTAGTGCCCGGCAAGGCGATTCACGCCCCTTGGAAGTTGCCGCCCGTTCTGCAAGCCGATATTGGCGTTCGCATTGGCGTAGATTATCCAAGTCCGATTGTCGAACACACGGCCGCTCGTAAACGAGCACTCTCGGCCTTCGCGGGTTAGCGCAGCAGCTTTAGGCGATGCTAGAAGCACTGTGCTAATCGTATCAGGATGGAATATTGTTTGTCGTCAACGGAGCTGCTCGGCGACGATAATCGCGAGCGCGATTGTTACGATTGATCCGACCGTGCTCACGAGGGTAGATTCCACTGCCTCGTCGGAATACGTACGATACCGCACGGCGAGCATTGAGACCGAAGTCGCCGTCGGAATCGCGCCCGTGAGGAACAGCTCCTTGCCGAGGGCATCGTGGATGCCGAGCACGACCGTCAGACCTAACATCAACGCAGGCTGGCCGATGTTTTTCATCAGCACGTTGACCGCAATATCTCGGTCGAGGCGTGGCCGCTGGCCCCACAGCATGACGCCCATTGTGAACAGCGCGACTCCGGCAGCCGACGTGCCGATGAGGTTGAACGAGAGTGCGAAGACGCTAGGCACGTGAACTCCCGCGAGAGCGAGCGCGACACCAGTCAGCGGAAGCCACACCAGAGGCTGCTTTACTGAATCAACGACTCCGCGGCCTACGACAGATGCCAAATTGCCTTCAACGCTGCCGCGTTGCCCGATTTCAATGAGCGTGAGGGAGACAGGCAGCATCACGAGGCTCGTGACCAAATTCCCGATCACTACCGCAAGCACGCCGGCGGGCCCAACGACTGCTTCCAGCACCGGCAGCCCGGAATAGGCCATGCTCGGGTACGCGCTGGTAAGCGCTTGGAGAGCACTCTCGCTAGAAGTGTGACGAAAGGCGAGGCGCCCGATGGCAATCGTAATCGCGTACGGAATCATCAATCCCAGCAGCATGCCAACGATAAAGTGACCGTTCACGAGTTGCGCTCGGGAGATCTTCAGCACCCCGGCGAACAGCGCGATCGGTAGCGCGAACCGGACAACGAAAGCCGCAAATTGCGGGGCCGCGGACTTCTGAATGACACCGAAACGCGCTGCAAGCAGCCCTAAAGCGACGACGAAAATAATCGGCAGGAGCGCCGCGAGAATCGTTTGCGTCATCGTTTCTATGTGATGCGCATACGCAAGCTGACCATCAAGGAAAGACCGTCCACTTCGAACACGGTGCGTGCCTCGACGTCGTTGTGCCTCAGCAGTGGTCGACTCATGCGGCGAGCCTACCATCGAATCTGACTTCCGTCGTGAATCGCCACTTCACAGTCCCAACCGCGAAAAACTACCTGGCAATCGGCCGGGCGCCCGTTCGCGCGGGCGGTCGTGCGCGTGAACGGCATGAATGAGCCCGAATGAGCACGCGGCTTTCCGCTCAAGAGATCCACGATCACGCACAGCGCGTGCGCGACAGCTCCACGACTGTGCTCCGCGGACATTTCGCCTCGATCGTGCCGGCGTGGCGTGAAGCATTCGCACCGCTTTTCGAGCGCTACGTTCGCGAACACGCGCAGGATCGAAATCGCGGTGGCATGCGATACTACATAACACTGCCCTTCGTTCCGCCGTTCGACGCCGACGCCGTCGTCTTCGACCCTGACGTCCTTGCGATCTGCGACGCGCTCGTCGGTCCTGATATGGTGCTCTGTCAATTGGCGAGCGATACACCGGTGCGGGGATCCAATTATCAAGATCTCCATCGCGATGCTCCACCGCTCTTTCCGGAATGGTACGGCCGCGAAACACCGCCGTTTCAACTAGCCGTCAATTTCTCACTTGTCGACGTGACGCCGGAAAATGGACCGATGGAGTATGTTCCGTCGTCGCACATGGAACCGCGCGAGCGCGTTCTCGAGCGGCTATCGCGTGGCGAGGTTCAGTTGGAGCCCGCATTGGTCAATGCAGGCGACGTCATCATTCGCGACGTGCGTCACGTGCACCGCGGGACGCCGAACCTCACTGACGAGCCGCGCCCGATGATCGTTGTCGGCTATTCGCGCCGATGGCTACGCCGTCCGGAAGTTGGAATGCGCATTCCGTCGTCGCGCGCAGCAACGTTGACCGCGGAACAACGAAGGCTGCTGCGTTTCGAACCGGTCGTGCCGGACGATCAAGCGTATGTGGAGAGCGAAACGTACGCCGCGTTTGCGTACTAACTTGCCTCTATCCGACTCTTGTCTTTCGAAATCTTACTCGGGTTGATATCCCGCGGGAAGTTGGAAGAGGTTTGAGTCAGCGCCGCTCAACGGACGGAAATTGCCCCGTTGCGAGAGTGTTGAATAATTTGCCGCACCGCCACTCGGATCTCGCGTGACCGTTACGACTTTATATACGTACATGTGTCCGTTAGGCTCTGAACCGGAGTTTTGGCGTTGAATGTACGCGTTGCACCCGGGCGGCAAGCCGAGCGTCTCCATGGGAACGTCCTTCACGTGGTGCAACGGTTCGGGCATCGAACTATAGTATGCCACTTGCTTCACCCGAAACGTTCCGTCATGACATGCGCCTTGGCTCTGGGTCAGCGTAACGGTTGCGTCCGTGTTGAAACCGTTGACCGGCATGTCGTCGATTTGCGTGGCGCCGGACGGTAGCGTCGCGATCGTAGCCTGACCAATACCGGTCCCCGTATCGTCCGCGGCCGATGTCATAGCGGGTTGCATCGTGCTGTACATGTCATAGACCGGAGTAACGCTGTTCATCACGCGATACGTCTTCTTTGTTTGATTGAGGACGATCGTCCGGTTTTGATCGGGCCTCGCGATCATCGAAAGGTTGCCGAAATCCACGCGCGCCAAGCCGTTGTAGAACGAATAGTGCGCTAGCACCGGCGCACTGAGTCCGCGTAGACGCTGCATCATTGCCTGTTGCGTTTGCATGGCTTTCTCGGCGCTATGAAGCTCGCTCGCCGCTTGAATTGTCGCGACAATGACGCCGATAATCGGAATCATCATCAGGACGCCGTTTACCGCGGAGCCGTGCGTTCGAGCCGTGCTCACAACGATGGGCGCGGTTTTTGCCGCATCGACCTCCTCGGAGAAAGCGCTTGGCGGCGGCGGCGTGCTTGCTCCATCGATGCGGCGATCGATCTGGTCGAACGAAACGTTCAACGGTGCATCTGCGCACGCAACGGCACGCACGAGAACGGCAAAAAAAACGCAGACAATTCCAATGCGAGCCGACACGGCACCTCGATCCTCGCGCACCGCTGAGCTCACTTTATCACGCGCGCATGCGGCATTCAATTCGTTTGCGGGGTATGGCTGCGGCCAACACGAATGAACGCCATGAGGAGTACGCAATGACTATTTCTTGGAAGTCGTGCGTGTGTACCGCATTGACGGCCCTGCTCATCGCGCTCACGGCGCGCACAGCGATAGCGGACAGCAACGCCTCCGTTCTCCCCGATTCCGGAAGTACGCGTGTTTTTGCCGCGACGGAGCAATTCGAATCGCCGGGCGGCGCGATGCCTCCCGCCAGCGCGCAGAGTTTTAAAGGCGTGGTTATGCCGCACACGCAAAGCGGCACGTTAACGCTGAACCGCATATCGAGCGATTCCGTGCGTCTCACCGCTTCGGACGGATTGGATCCCTTCGACCAGACGCTCCATATCGACAGCCGGGGAGCGGTCGAGCAGCCGAAACCATCGTACGCGTTCGCCGACTTCCTTAACAGCGTGTCGACGGTAATGGCGACCGCTCCACAAGGGCTGCCAAAAGATGCGAATTGGAATGTTACCGTTTCGACGCCACCGTGGATAGGCGGTTTCGGTGGAGGTTCGATGCCAAAACAACTCACGTCCATTCCAATGACAATGAAAGTTGCCGCCGTGTCAGGCAATACAACGCTCGTGCATGGCGACGGAAAGAACGTTCTTGAGATGGCGACGGGGATGGGTCAACAACGCTCCGTCGTCGCGATGGCCATGGACTGCGCGTTCGTCGCGGACCACGTGCAAAAGTGTACGCGCAAGACGAGCCTGGAAATGGTTGTCGGAACGATGATGCACATCACGCTCGGCGACACGGTCGAAATCGCGGCGAAGTAATCTGGCCAAATCCGGCAGACTGCTCATCGGCACAGCGGGATGGTCAATTCCGGCGTCTCTTGCTGTCGACTTTCCCGGTGATGGACAACACTTGCAACGCTACTCGCGCATAATGAACGCGGTGGAGATCAACTCATCGTTTCATCGATCTCATCGTCGTTCCACGTACGAGCGGTGGTCATCGCTCGTCCCGGCGAACTTTTCGTTTTCCGTGAAAATTCCGAGGACCATTTCTCATGAGAAGCGTTGCATGGACTGCGCTGACGAGTTGGAACAGTTTCTCGGCGAAAGCGCTGGGCTCGGAAATAAACGCCGCGTGCTCCTTTTGCAACTGCCACCTAGTTTTCAGTTTGATCGACAACGGATGGATCGGTTTTTTGAGCTATGCAGACGCGCCCAGGCGCCGCCGGTCGTGTGCGAGCCGCGGCACGCCTCTTGGTTTACGCCGGAAGTCAACGTGTTGCTGGAAACGTGGAAGATCGCACGCGTCGGTGCGGACCCTGCGCGCGTTGCCGGAGCGGAAACGCCTGGAGGTTGGAGCGGGATCACATACTTTCGTATGCACGGTGCTCCACGCGTGTACTACTCGTCGTATTCCGATGAGAGTCTCGAACGAGTCGCGGCGATGATTTCAATGCCAAGAACCGAGACTTGGTGCATCTTCGACAATACGGCTTCCGGAGCGGCAGCCGGTGATGCGCTCCGGTTTCGTTCGCGTTTCATCAATCAGGAAGAAAAGATCGGTCAATGAAGATCGCCATATATACCGTGAATGGAATCAATGTCCGGCTGGAGTAAATTGGAACATCATGATGCGGATTTTGCAAGCCGCTGCCTTTTGTGCCGCTGCAATGATAGCAATGGAATGTGTTGCGCGCTCGGCCGCGGCGACAAAATATTACGCCGCTGGCAACGCAACGAGCTTTTTGCAGCTAGAAATGAGTCAAGATCTCTCAGCTGCCAAGCTCGTCGTTATATATTTTGTTTTAGGAAATCGAAATCTGCAGCGTATCACGTACACGCTCTCCGCGAGGGGTAAAAAAGCGTTTTTTTTGCAAGCGGTATGTGAAGCGCGCTACGCTTGAACGACCACGCGATCTTCCATCGGCTCTTGTCACCGTCGACGAAAACGACGTGCTCGGCGATTACGGCAAAGCGTTTGCGCACAAGGTCATCAATGCGGCCGTCGAACTTACTGCAGCTCGTATGGTAAGTCTGATTTATGGGTTCATGATCCTTAATGGCAAAGCTCAACGCCGGCTACACGCGAAGCAGTTTCGCTTCTTCAGGGAATAGCGCGCACGACTCCGCCGTCGACACGCAGGGCAGCGCCCGTTGTTGCCGATGCGGCAGGTGAGCACACGTAAACGACCATGTTCGCGACTTCTTCCGGCGTTGCAAAGCGTTTGAGTAGCGACGTCGGTCTCGCAGTCTCGAAGAACCGGCGCTCCATCTCTGCTTCGCTGATCCCTTGCTGGTTCGCCATCTGCGCGACGAAGGTCCCCACGCCTTCGGATTTCGTTGGACCCGGCAGCACGCTGTTTACCGTAATGCCGGTGCCTTCGACCGTTTCCGCAATGCCCCGCGCGAGCGCGATTTGCGCCGTCTTCGTGACGCCGTAGTGCACCATTTCGACGGGAATGTGAAGACCTGATTCACTCGAGATGAAAACAATGCGACCCCAGTTCGCTGCACGCATCCCCGGAAGGTACGCGCGCGCAAGACGCACGCCGCTCATCACGTTCGTTTCAAAGAAATTATGCCAGTCGCGATCGGATATCTCCTCGAACGGTTTCGGTTCGAAGATACCCAAGTTATTCACGAGAACGTCGACGCGAGGGTAACGATCAACGGTTTGCTCCACACCCTGCGCAGTCCCAAGGTCGGCGGCCATAGCTGCGAGCTTCGCGTCCGGCTGCTCCGCCGTGATGCGGCGGATTGCATGTTCCACTCGCCCCTGAGTTCGGCCGTTGACGATCACCGTAGCGCCTTGCTCAGCAAGTCCCGCCGCGATCGCAAAACCGATGCCGGCCGTAGAGCCCGTGACCAGCGCTGTCCTTCCAGTCAAATTGAGATCCATAGCTGTAGACAATCCTAAAAATTCAGCGACGGTTGCTCAACGTCATCGAGAACTTGCTGGCGTAGGGCATCTATTAGGATCCCTCAGTGGGGTCGTCAGTTCTTTTTCATTCGTATCGACCACCAACGCCGCAAGGAGCTTGGCCGGCTGCGTTTGGCTGCCATTGGCGCTGATGCGATGAACATCGCCGGGAAATTCCGAGAAACTCTGTCCGGCCGTGCCCGATCCAGCGTTTAACGACGCTCTTGAGTGCTGCCCATGTCTCGACGATTGCGACAACGAAAGGAATTAACAGCCAAGGGTTTTGTTCGAATAGTCCCATATCTCTTCACGCCATCCGATTGGGTTTCGAGTGAGGATTCGAGACGCCAAATGCGTACGATACACGCGCGATGCGCGTCACTCCCAAGTATTGGTCAAGTGCAGCATATGAATCACCATACTTGGAGCGCGCCACATCATTGCATCCAGTAGTTCGCAGTAGCAAATTGTCGAAATCATCGATGTACCGCATTTTTCGGACAGCTCGCAGTCGTCCGCAGTCCAAGTAACGCCGTCCTACCTGCAAACTACTCCGAAGGCCGACGGTCAAATTTTTCTGGGGCCGCCACCATTACCGCCGTTAGGTGGCAGCGCTCTTTGGACAACCAGAATCGCATCGGTTGTAACGCCGCCGGCTGCTGCAGTGATGACTATAACCTTTAAGCGCACCGCTCCAGGCAACGTAATGGAATTGATGACGAACGATGTGGTAGCCTGTCCGGCGGGGATAATTACGGTCGGTGGTACTGTCGCGACTGCAGAGGAGCTTGTGAGTACCACGGTCAGTGGTTGTGCCGTTGCTTTGGCAATGGTAATCTTTCCAATAGCAGTTGAGCCTTGCACGATCAGGTCTGGAGAAATTCTCAGACTTAGAGCGGCTGTGGGTCCAGGCTGCGGAAGCAGGGTGAGGTGAGCGTTCGCAGCCGTATTAAGAGCCGCGGCGCTAATATTATTGTCAATGTTAGTCGCCACCGGCTTTGTCTGCACCGTAAAGGTCACTGATCTAGAACCTGAAGGTACAGTCACATTGTTTGGTACGGCGGCAAATTCTGAGAAGTCACTAGTCAACGTGACCTGCAAGCCGGCCGCAGGCACCGGCGTATGCGCAATTACTGTTCCCGTTGCATTCTGACTTCCGCTTATGACTGAGGTTGGTTCTACGACAAGCTCTATGCCCGGAATATCGCAGCGCCAAAGCGAGCGTCCAAACGTACTCAAGAAGAGGTGTCCGAGAGCCGGGTCTACCCGAATAAATCGAAGGTCAGAACAATGTGCTTGCTTCGGTAAACCGGCAGACCCGTCGCTCCACGTTGCGCCATTGTCTCGACTGACAAACACCTGGGCCGCGGTCGCAGCAAAAACCATGCTTCCTACGTCGTCGACCTCCAGACCTTGATATGCGTCTCCTGGCAATCCTGCATCCGATATTTGCCAGCTCGTACCGTCGAATCGCAAGATGTGTCCGTACCAGCCGAAGTTGTACGTCGCATACGCTTCTGATCCTGACACGGCGACAATGCGGTTAACTGCACCCTGTGGTGTCCCCGGCGGTAAGTTCAATGATAACCGTTGAGCAGTGGGATTACGTCCCTGCTGCGGTACGAGTTTGAACATCCGCCCAGCAGACGTACCGATAAAAACGGCCGTGCCATCCAGTGTTCCTGCAGCAGAAATGGTATCGTTCAACACGTCACTTGCTACGGCGCCGATATGCTCGAAATGCAGAGCGGTCCCATCGTGATTTCCAAACACGCCGTAAACCGCAAGCGCGGAAAAGGCGATCGCGTACATGCTCTGGCCCTGCGAGTTCGTAAATGCAGGGGCAATGCGCACGTCTGAGGTGGAGGCAATTATCCCTTGTCCGTCATCGCCGTGAGCCGGATCGCTGACTAATAGCGCGCCACCTGGATCAAGCGCGAAGATGTTAGAGCTATTTGGAGTGCTCTGAATCCAGGTATTCGTTCCATTTCCACCGCACACGGCTCCGCTTAAAACGCGCGCCACGGGTAACAGGTTTACCGGTCCACCGTCACAGCCAGAGAACTTCACCCACGGGCTCGGAAAGTTTTGCACAGAACCCACGCCGGTCGAATACGTTCCCTCGAGAATGCAATATAGGTTTCCATTGTCTTGCGATCCGGCCGCCACAATGGGACCAAGCAGGGACATCGTTCCGTAGAAATCACGCAAAGCAGTCGTGCTATAGAACTGCATCTGCGCGAGATATTTATTCATACTTGTATCGAAGCTCGCGCCGCCGTCTCGTGTCACCGCCACTCCGCCGTCGCTTGCGATATACAGCGTTTGGCCGGTTGCGTCTGCCGGATCAAAATAGAGGCCGTGCACGTCGCTGTGCAGTCCAGGGCCGGGACCTACCATGAGTTCCCACGTCTTACCGCCATCCTTCGATAGATATGCGCCGGCCTGCCATCCCAACGCCACGGTGTTGCCTGCACCGTCCGTCGGTGAAACCGCAATGCAGTTGTTGTACCAGCCCTGGAATCTTGCATTTGCAAACAGCGAACCGGAGACGTTGGGATTCGACCGCGCGAAGACCGTCGGCGCAGCAGACGCGTTCGTGCCACTCGGGTCGTATGGTTTGGTCCAGGTCTTTCCTCCGTCAGAAGAACGCAGTACGCAAAAAATGGAACCGTCGGACGCAGCGCTCACTGCGTACATCTGTAAAGGATCGATGGAGCTAGAAGACAATGACGTTCGATACATTCCTTGATCAAACGTTTTTCCTGAATTCCCTGGTGGCATTGCTGCGCGAGTCATCGTTAACGTTTCGGAAGACCAGTCGCCATAGAAGATTCCGTACAGGCCGCTCGGATCAACACCATACGCGGCAACCACGACACGTCCGTTTGGACCGATGCAGAGTCCCGAGTATGCACCGGCCGGGAAATTCGTGCCGTTCGACATCGCTGTAACTTGTTGCCACACGTAATTTTCGCCCGGATTCGGGATGTTGGCCCAAAATACGCCGGCTTGAGTCGCGAGCACAAGGCGGTTTTGTGTTGTGCCGCCATCGACAACGGCCATCCGAAAAACGGATTGGAAATTGCGAGCGTTTCCGCTAACATCTGGTATTGGTCGCCACTTCACGAAGCCGTAGGAGGCCATCGTTTCGTAGACATAGCCAGTCTGAAATCCCCGAAGGACGTCGGCTGTACCAGCAAAAATGTGCTCGGCGCCTCCAGGTCCTTGGCAAAGACATAGCACTCCCGGAACGTCCCAGTCGTCACTCAGACACTGCGAGCGTTGCGGCATTCCTGGCTTGAGCGGATAAACTATCCAAACACCGCCACTGTCGCTGCCGACGATGAGCGCACCCGCGAAGGAGGACGGCTGAGTTAGGACGAGCACGTCATTTACATGGCCTGACCACCATGTGCCAGCGAGTTGATCTACTGCCGTCGGCGGACCAAATTGTATGCCGTATGGATTTGCAAGCGAGAATCCGACCAGTGGATCACGAGCGAGCGGAACAGCAGCTTGCATTCGTACAGGAGCGATACGCGGATTTTGTGGTTTCATTTGAACTTCACGCCATATCCGAGCGTAACGGGCCGCGATGTTGCCTGTTGTGGGAGCTTTCACTGTAGCGCGGACAGCCTTATGAATCAAACGTAAGCGGTTCGATCTTTATCACCGATGGAAATGCAAATGGATTTGCATCTTCGTCGACAACGCCGATATGTTTCTAAACGCACGCGGAATCGACGATGACAATCGCGTGATCGTGATCGTCGCGTCGTATCGTCATAAGATGGCGACATAAAGATCCGTCCGCGCATGACGACGGTGAAGCGCTTTTCTAAGCTGCACGCGAGGTCGTATCTGATCAATGCGGACTACGCGTCCACATCATATGCTGTCAGCACGATAATGTATGCGCGAGAAGCAGTTCAATATGGTCGGTCGAGATTAGTGAGGCGCGTGCTCGTGGAAGCCGAGAGATGCGTCAAGCCAGGGCCGGCGCGCGATGCCGGTGGAGACCAATTGACACGCCTCGCCCCAATTCGGGCGGAATTCGTAACACGTCCGTCGTAGAAGTACGCCCGTGACTATGTCGCGGGTTTCTTTTGCGCATGAGAGTGAAGCATCGCTCGCGCGGCTTCTCGATTTCTACCGCATCGCGTGGGAGTACGAGCCCCGCTCGTTTCCCATCCAATGGAATAGCGACGGCAAACCCGTCGCCTTTTTTACGCCCGATTTCTACCTGCCCGAATACGATCTGTACATCGAGCTCACCGTGGCGAAGCCTGCGCTCAACACACGTAAGAACCGCAAGCTGCGCCTCTTACGCGAGCATCATCCCGGTGTTCGCGTCAAGCTCTTCACACGACGCGACGCGGAGCGGCTCTTCGGGCGCATGCAGAGGGCGGCGTGATCGGCGAACTCCTCTTCGATGCTGCGACGATCGCGCAGCGTGTGCGCGAACTCGGTGCGGCAATCTCGCGCGATTACGCGGGACGCGTGCCCGTCCTGATCGGCATACTCAATGCGGCCGCGCCGTTTCTCGCGGACTTGACGCGCGCCGTGTCGATCCCGTGTGAATTCGACGCGATTGCCGTTACGAAGTTTAGCGACGTCGAAGGGATCCGGTTCGAAAAAGACACCTCAGCGTCGGTTGAGGGTCGGCACGTTATCCTAGTGGAAGACACAGTGGACACCGGCATGACCCTTGGCTATGTAGTCAAGGCGTTGCTTGCGCGCCGGCCGGCCTCCTTGGCAGTTTGCACGCTGCTGGATCGTCCTACGCGCAGAATTGCCGATATAGATATAAAGTACCGGGGTTTTGAGATCCCGGATGTTTACGTGGTGGGCTACGGACTTGACTACTTGGGAAGATATCGCGAACTCCAGGCGCTCTATGCGCATGGTGCTTGGCCATGAGTAGATGGATGCGCGCAGCGGCCGCGCTTGCAGCACTTCTACTCGCAGTACTGCCGCTACGCGCTCCCTCGCTCGAGTTACAGTCAATTGCTCGGGCCGCCGCCGACTACAAGAATTCGAACCCGCGCCTTGAGCAGATGTTCCGCTCCGCGCTTCTCGATACCGGAAAACTTGCGGCCTATGCACCGGACGGTACGGCGTATATCAAGACGGGCGATATTCCGGCGGAGTGGCTCCGCGACGCAAGCGCCCAAGCGCGCCCGTATCTGTTCTTCGCGAAGGACGATCCGGATACGCGAGCGTTGCTGCGCGCCATCATCGCGCGCATGACCAAGTACTTGCAGGTCGATCCGTATGCGAACGCGTTCACGATGGACTACCGCGTATGGGAACAGAAGTTCGAACTGGACTCGCTTGCCTATCCCGTAACGCTTGCGTGGAGTTATTGGAAGACGACGGGCGACGCGTCGGTCTTCACGCCTGACTATCAAAAGGCGCTCGACGCGATCCTTGCGACGCTTCAGCGCGAGCAAGACCATCCGCGCAACTCGCGCTACTCTCACAAAGAGCTTTCAAACGACGGCAAAGGTCGTCCGACCGGCTACACCGGCATGATTTGGACGGGCTTCCGTCCCTCGGATGACGCGTGTTATTACAACTTCCTGATTCCGTCCGAAATGTTCGCGGTCGTCGCACTCGGCGACATGGCGGAGATCGAGCGCGACGTCTATCACAACGTCGTCAAGGCGAATGAAGCAAAGTCGCTGCGCGACGAAGTGCAGCGCGGCATTCAAACGTACGGTCTCGTCCTGGTGCCGAAATACGGGTACATTTACGCGTACGAAGTCGACGGACTCGGACATGCGATTCTCACCGATGACGCGAACATTCCGAGCCTGCTCTCGGCGCCGTACATGGGCTATACGGTGCCGAACGATCGCTATTATGAGAACACGCGGCGCTTCTTGCTCTCGCAAGACAATCCGTCGTTTTACCAAGGGCAAGTGGCGCGCGGCATCGGAAGCTTCCACACGCCGGATCATTGGATTTGGCCGCTCGCGCTCATCATGCAAGGATTGACGGCGACCGCCGACTCCGAGAAGCAAGATGTGCTCACGCAACTCCTAGCGAGTGATCCCGGCGACCATTTGCTGCATGAGTCGTTCGATCCGAACGATCCCAAGCGTTTCACGCGCCCGGACTTCGGCTGGCCCAACGCGCTCTTCTCCGAATTCGTGATGACGCAATTCCAAGGCGTAAATGAAATCCCGATGGGCGATACCTCCGACTTGGAGTTCCGCTCCGAATAGACAACGGGACACCGGCACCTCAAGACCGTATCCCCCACCCGTTATGAGCAAGGCGGATATCGTTGTTGGGATTCAGTGGGGCGACGAGGGGAAGGGGCGCATCGTTGATTTGTATGCGCAGAATTACGACGTCGTCGCGCGATTCGGCGGCGGCGATAATGCCGGCCATCAAATCAAAGTCGGCGATACCGATATCGCGTTGCGTATTGTTCCGTCCGGTGTGCTCAATCCGCACGTCGAGTTGTTTATCGGCGGTGGCACCGTCGTCAGTTTGAACGGCGTGCTGGATGAACTGGATCGTTTAGCGGGCATCGGCATCGACGTCTCGCGCGTGAAGATCTCGGATAGAGCCCACATCGTCTTTCCTTATCATGCGGCAGCGGATCGCGCGAGCGAGAAGGCTCGGGGAAGTGGCGCGATTGGTACGACGGGGCGCGGGATCGGGCCGGCGTATGTGGATAAAGTTGCGCGCAGCGGGATTACGTTTGCCGATTTGCGGCGTCCCGAGGCGCTCGCGGATAAAATTCGCGCGAATTTGAACCGCGTGGCTTCGGTTGACGGCGAGGCACTGCCCGGCGAAGCGGACCTGGTTGCGCAGACGCTCGACGCGTCGCGGCGGCTTGCGCCCCACGTAGTCGACGGCGTTGACTATATTCACGAAAAGTTAGAGCGCGATAAGCGTGTGTTAATTGAAGGCGCGCAAGGCTCGCTGTTAGATGTTGGATACGGGACGTATCCATACGTGACGAGTTCGCATACGATCGCGGGCGGCGCGTGCACGGGACTCGGCATCGGTCCGACGGCGGTGGGCCGCGTCGTCGGCGTCGTGAAGGCGTACTGCACGCGCGTTGGCGCGGGGCCGTTTCCATCGGAGCTGCACGATGCAACCGGCGAACGGCTGCGCACCGCCGGCGGAGAGTTCGGGACGGTAACGGGACGCCCGCGGCGGTGCGGATGGTTCGATGCAGTCGCAGGCCGCTACGCAGTGCGCCTCAACGGACTCTCAGCTGTGGCAGTAACGAAGCTCGACGTACTGAGCGGATTCGAGCGCATCGGTATCGTTACCGAATATCGAGTCAAAGGAACGCTGGTTGACTTTGCAGATGCCGGTGCACCGGATCTTACGGTCACCGTCGAGGAGATGGACGGATGGATGGAACCGATTTCCGACGTTCGGTCGATACGGAACCTGCCGCAAGCAGCCCGGCGATATATCGCCCGGATAGAAGAGGTACTAAGCGTTCCGGTCGAATTTGTCTCCGTAGGACGGGAGCGGTCGCAACTCGCGCGTTAAGGGCGTGTTTCGTTCGTGAAGTTTTCATGCAACGGAAGGTGTCCCTCATTAAAGCGATTGGTGACCTTACCGATATTCGGGATAGTAGTCTGCTGGCCCAATCCAACGGACTTCTCCCTCGTTGGACATGGACGTCCAACGCTGCAGGCCAAGGTCGGCTCGGAGAATTAAGGTAGATCTTGGATCGTTTTACATCGATCTTGTCCGGCATGGCCGTGCGGCTGCAACAGCTTTGGCAAAGCCAAAACCGTCAAGCGCGCATCGTCTCGGTGCTCGGCGTTTCCGTGTTGCTCGCGGGCCTCTTAGCTCTCGGGTACCTCGAATTTGGACGCCAGCCTAGCTACGATACGCTCTTCTCGAATCTCTCATCCGACGATGCCGCCGCGGTCACGCAAAAACTCAAGGACGACAAAGTTCCGTACCACCTCTCGACTGACGGTAAGACGGTTTCGGTTCCCGGGCAGTACGTGAGCGACGAGCGCGTTGCGATCGCCGGCTCCGGCATGATCAAAGGCGGCGGCACTGGTTACGAGTTGTTCGATCGCACGAACTTCGGCATGACCGACTTCCAAGAGAAGATCGCAAAGACGCGTGCGGTCGAAGGCGAGTTGCAGCGCACGATCAACGGTCTCGATCCGGTTGAATCATCGCGCGTAAATATCGCAACCCCCGATCAATCGCTCTACACGTCGACGCAAGAACCGACGACGGCGTCGGTTGCAATAAAGACCAAGCCGGGTCAATCGCTCTCGCCCGATCAAGTTAAAGGTATCACCGCGCTGGTTTCCAATGCGGTTGCGGGACTGAAGCCCGAGAACGTGACGATCGTCAACCAAGACGGTCAAATTCTACTTCCCGGCGCGGGCCCGACTGGAAACGGCGTTGACGGTAGCAGCGCGGATGCGCTCAAACTGACGCAAGAGCAGTTGCTCGCGAAAGTGCGCTATGAGTCGGCGCTGCAGCAGAGCGTGCAGTCCATGCTCGACGACACGCTGGGCAAGAAGCACGCCGTCGCGCGTGTTTCGACGAAGATGGATTTCGACGCGCAGTCCTCGGAGAGTAAAGTTTACTCACCGCAAGGCACGGTGCTCTCCCAACAGACCGAGCGCGAATCGTATAACGGAACGCAGCCGGCGCGGAACCAAGCGATCGGCGTGCCGGGAACGACCTCGAACATCGGCACGTATCAAGCGCCGACGCAGCAAACGGCGAACGGCCGCTACAATCGCTCGAAGGCAACCACCAACTACGACATCTCCGAGCAGAACATCAAGCACATCAACGCTCCGGGCAAAGTGCTGCAGACGAGCGTTGCGGTGCTCGTTGATTCCGCGTCACAGCCCGCAACCGGTCCGAACGGTACGCCGCTTCCCGTTGGTGCGGCGAACACCGCGTACCAGCTCACGCCAGCGAATGTACAGCAGATTCGTAACATCGTGATCGCGGCCGCCGATTTGAATCTTGCGCAGGGCGATCAAGTTTCCGTTGAAGCGATTCCATTCAATCCGTCGGTAGTCGCAAATGGTACGCCGTCCTCGGTAACGACGACGGTTCTCGGTATCCCGATCTGGGCGCTGATTGTGGTCGGTGGTATCGCGGCGCTCGCCGGCATCGGCGTCCTTGCGATGCGTACTCGTCGCAAGCAGTTCTCACCGACGATGGAGCTGCCGTCCTTCGACACGTCGCTCGCCGAAGAGCTACCGCCGTTCGAAGAGCATCCGATTCTGGAGGGCGCGCCGGGCGTTGCCGCTCCGATACGTTCCGCAGCTGATTTGACGCGCGAGCAAATGATCGAATACGTAACGACCGTCGCTCAAGAAAACCCCGATTCGATTGCCAAACTTGTCAAACTCTGGCTGGCGGAATAAGTGAGCTTCGAGATGGAATCGCCGATCGTCAATCTCTCGGACTTCGGAACGATGCCGGAGCCGCCGTTCGGCATACTCCCGGAGCAGCCGCAGCTCGAAATCTCCGGTCCGGAAAAAGCCGCGATCCTCTTGATCACGCTCGGCCTCGAACTGTCGGCGACGATCTTCAAGTTCTTGCGCCAAGACGAAGTCGAACGGATCGTTCTCGAGATCGCGAAGATCACGACCGTTCCGCTCGAAAAGCGCGACGCGGTCATTCAAGAGGCGTATCAACGCGCGATCGCGCTCAAGTACATCAACGAAGGCGGCATCGAATACGCCAAGGAGATTCTCGAGCGCAGCTTCGGTGCCGGACAAGCCGACGACATGACGTCGCGGCTGTTCGCGGCCCTCAAGCACGGAAATCCGCTCGAACTCATCAAGAAGACCGAACCGGCGCAGTTGCTCCAGTTCATTCAAGACGAGCATCCGCAAACGATCGCGCTCATTCTCGTGTACATGGCGGCGGAACAAGCCGGCGCCGTGCTTTCGGCGCTTGCACCGGATCTTCAAGCGGAAGTTGCAATGCGCATCGCGATTCTGCAGAAGACCGCGCCGGAAGTGCTCGAGCAGCTCGATGAACTGCTCGGACGCCGACTGCTCGTGAGCGGCGCGGACTTTGCCAAGGCCGGCGGCGTGCAGTCGCTCGCAAACGTGATGAATTTCGTCGATCGCGAAACCGAGAAGAACATTCTCGACGGCCTCGCCAAACGCGATCCCGAACTCGCACAAGAAGTCAAGAACCTGCTCTTCGTTTTCGAAGACATCATCAATCTCGACGACCGCTCGATCCAGCGCATCCTCAAGGAAGTGGAAGGCAAGGATCTGGCGCTCGCACTCAAAGTCGCAGGCGACGAACTCTTGCAGCGCGTGTACAAAAATATGTCGTCACGCGCCGCCGTCATGCTCAAGGAAGAGATCGAGTTGCTCGGACCGACCCGCATGCGCGACGTCGGTAAGGCGCAATCGCAGATCGTCGACGTCATTCGCACGCTGGAAGAGAACGGCCAAATCGTGATCGCCCGCGGCGCGAAAGACGAACGGCTCGTCTAAGAGCGTCGCATGGGCAAAGTCGTTAAGTCCGTAAACTTCGATGAGAAGAAGTATGTTGTCGGTGTGCCCGCCGTCGACTCTGTCGCACCGTCCGCTAAGGTAAGCGAATTCGACGATGCGTTTGCTGCGGCGAGTTTTGCGCCGCCGGCGAACGGCTATAGCAACGGCGTTCACCCGGCGCAAGAAGAAGCGCCGGTTGCGCCGGCTTCGCAAATCGATTGGGACGCGCTTCGTGCCGACGCGGAAGCGATCGTCGATCGCGCCGCGGCCGACGCGGAGACGTTGCTGAACCAAGCCGAGACGACGGCGCTCGACCTTGTGGCGAAGGCGCAAGCACACGCGGCTGAGATTGAAGAAGCGGCACGCAACACCGGCTATCAAGAGGGCTTTGAAAAAGGCCGTCAAGAGGGCCAGGACGAGCTCGATCCGGTGATCCGCACGATGCGCGAATTGATCGAGGGCGTTCGCGCGCAGCGTGAAGCGGTGATCGCCGGCGCGGAGCCGGAACTCGTTCGTCTCGCAATGGCGATTGCGCAACGCATCGTGCACACGGAAGTCGCGAACAACCACCAGGTGGTTGTCGAAAACGTGCGCGCCGCATTGACGCGTCTGGTAAGTCGTGAAGTTGTGACGCTGCGCGTCAATCCGGCGGATCATGAAACGATCCGCCAGTATCGTGAGTCCATCATCGCAGCGAGCGACGTCGAACAGCTGCGCATTGTGGAAGATCAACGCGTCGACCGCGGCGGCGTTCTCGTTGAAACCGATGCGGGAACGATCGACGCGAAGATCGCCACGCAATTGCGCGAAGCCAAGCGCGCGATTCTGACTGATGAAGCGATCGCGCTCGATTCGCCGGAAGAAGAAGAGATGCTCGCCCCGCCCGCCTCGGTGTAGATGTGACCGCCGACACGCACGCATTCTCCGCCGAACCCTATCTCGAAGTCTTGCGCGGCGCGGACCTCGTTCGTCAGTACGGCAAAGTCCGACAAGTTATCGGCGTGGTTATCGAAAGCCTCGGACCGAACATGGCGGTCGGCGAAACGTGCGAAATTTCGTATAAGCGTAACGCTGAACCGGTGCTCGCCGAAGTCGTGGGCTTCCGCGATAGTAAAGTCCTGATCATGCCGCTCGGCGAGCTGGAAGGCATCGGTGCCGGAAGTGACGTCGTTGCGCACGGCGCACCGCTCGAGATCGGTGTGACGGACCATTTACTCGGACGCGTACTCAATGGGCTCGGACGGCCGATCGACGGTAAAGGCACGATCGTCGCGGACAATCGCGCGGTGATCACCGCTGCGCCGCCGCCGCCGCTCTCACGCCGTCGCGTGACCGAACCGCTTTCGCTCGGCATCCGCGCGATCGACGGCATGTTGACGTGCGGCAAAGGACAACGCGCCGGCATCTTCGCTGGTTCCGGCGTTGGAAAATCGACGATCCTCGGGATGATCGCGCGAAATACCGCCGCGGACGTGAACGTGATCGCACTCGTCGGTGAGCGCGGCAAAGAAGTGCGCGACTTCATCGAGCGTGATTTAGGTGAAGAAGGGCTGCGCCGCAGCGTCGTCGTGGTTTCGACGAGCGATCAGCCTGCGCTCGTGCGCATCAAGGCGGCCTTCGTCGCAATGACGATCGCGGAGTTCTTCCGCGATCAAGGCCTCGACGTGATGTTCATGATGGACTCCGTCACACGCTTCGCGATGGCGCAGCGTGAAGTCGGTCTTGCTATCGGCGAGCCGACGACCACGCGCGGCTACACGCCGTCCGTCTTCGCACTGTTGCCGAAGCTGCTCGAACGCGCGGGCACCTCGGAGCGCGGTACCATCACCGGGCTCTTCTCCGTACTCGTCGACGGTGACGACATGAACGAACCCGTCGCCGATGCGGTCCGTTCCATTCTCGACGGACACATCGTGCTCTCACGCCAGCTCGCTTCCGCCAACCACTATCCGGCAATCGACGTGCTGCAGAGCGTGAGCCGCGTCATGCCCGACGTCACCGACAGCAATCAGTATTCGGCCGCGTCCGCCATTCGCGACATTCTCGCGACCTATCGCGAAGCGGAAGATCTTATCAATATCGGCGCCTACGTACCGGGAAGCAATGCGCGCGTCGACCACGCGCTCTCGAAGATTGAAGCCGTGCGTCACTTCCTCAAGCAAGGCATCTACGAGACGAGTTCGTTTGAGAACACGGTCGCGCAGCTGATGAGCGTGGCATGAAGAAATTCGTCTTTACCTTGCAACCGGTGCTCGATCAGCGTCAACGCGTCGAGGATGAAAAGCAACAGATCGTCGCGCAGCGGCGGCGCTCGCTCGATGAAGCCGAAGCAGAACTGCGTCGTCTCAACCACGATTTCCGTGAGAGCTCCGACCGTCTGCGCATCGCGCATCGCGAACTGAGCGCGGAAGATCTTCGCCTGCACTACGCGCATCTCTCGTTTCTCGATCGCACGATCGTTGCGCAGATTCAGATCGTCGCGGAGCGGCGCGTCGCGCTCGATCGCGCGCGTGCCGATTTGCTCGAGGCCAGCAAAGAGCGCAAAGTTGTGGAGAAACTGAAGGACCGCCGGCGCGAAGCGCACGTCGCCGAAGCGGCGCGCCTGGAACAGAATGCTTTGGATGACAGCAACGCGCGTAGACACGCGCGCCGGACACTAGGAGGTAACCCATGATCATCACGCGTCAACGGCGCAAGCCGTTCCCGTGGAAGCGATTGATTTTGCCCGTCATTGCGATCGCGCTTGTGATTTTTGCATTCGCATGGGGACCCTCACGCAACGTCATCGCAAACGGTCCGATGGCACCGCTCTGGCGCGTTTCGGGATCGGCGTTCAGCACGGTTGCCAAGCCGTTCAACTTCGCCGCGCAAAACGAACTGCTGACTGAGAAGAACAAGCAGATTCTCGCGTTGCAAAAACAGATGAGCGATCTTCAATCACAAGCCACCGCGAAAGATAAGAAGATCGCCGGCTTGACTGCGCAGCTTGCGCAGGCGCAGCTGCAAGCGGCAAATCCGAAACCGACGCCCGGTGCCGCTACCGCAACGGCGCAGCCGGATGCTTCGAATCCCCTAGGCAGTGCGGCGACGTCGCAAGCTTCGGGCAGCGATCTTTCGCAAGGCGCGTCGCCCGATATGCGGCGCACCGCATCATACTGGGGCAACATGGAGCCGGAGAATGCAGCCAAGCTGATTCAGCGGCTGCCGGTTCCCTACGTCGCGCACGTTCTTGCGCTTATGTCACCTGACAATGTCGGCGCGATTCTCGATGCGCTTCCCGCAAGCTATGCCGCGAAGCTGACGCAGGATCATCCGGAGCTGAAAAAGTAACGCGGGGCCATTTGGCCCCCTTCATCGTTCGCACGCGGACGCTTCCGGCCGACGTTCTGACGCCGATCGGCGCGTATCTCGCTCTCGCTACGCCGGGCGCTTCGTGTTTGCTCGAAAGCGTCGAACCCGGCGGAAGAATTTCGCGCTATTCATTCATCGGTCTCGACTATCTCGCGACGGCATCGTTCGATGCGTCACCCGATCTCTACGATCGCATTCGCTCATTCCTCGCGGAGTATCGTCCGCTTGATGAAACGCAGTTCGGCGGTTCGCTCGTCGTCTTCACGTACGACGCCGCGCGACCGATGGCACACCTGTCGCCGCGCCGTGCGGATGCTCCCGCGATGCCGGATGCGTTCGTCGCCGTTCCGGGCACGTGGCTCGTTTTCGATCATCTGACACATTCGCTCGTGCTCTGGGGATGCGGCGATGCAACGTCCGAAATCGATGCGCGGTTGGAGCTCTATGTGGAACGAATCGTCGGCAGCACACCGCAACTCGCCGCACCCGTTCGCGGGCGAGGCCCGGTCGGCGCAACGATGGATCGTCAAACGTACCTCTCGAAGGTCGAGCGCGTTAAACGCCACATTTACGACGGCGACGTCTACCAATTGCAGCTCGGCATTCGTTTCAACGCGGAGCTCGATGGAACGCCGTTCGATCTCTATCGCGCATTGCGCCGCCGTAACCCCTCGCCGTATATGTTCTTCGTCGACACCGGATTCGGCCAGCTCCTCGGTGCATCGCCGGAGTTCTTGGTTCGTCTGGAGGGGCGCAAGGCGCGCATTCGTCCGCTCGCCGGTACGCGTTCGCGCGGCGCAACCGACGCGCTCGATGCCGATATCGCACGTGAACTCCTCTCGAATGAAAAAGAGCGCGCGGAGCACGTGATGCTCGTGGATTTGGGGCGCAACGATCTGGGAATGGTGTGCGAGTACGGATCGGTTGAAGTCGACGAATTACTGCAAATCGAGCGTTACAGCCACGTGATGCACATCGTTTCCGACGTCGTCGGCCGTCTGCGGCATGAGTGCGACGCGCTGGATCTCTTTCGCGCCGGCTTTCCCGCCGGAACGGTGACGGGAACGCCCAAAGTGCGCGCGATGCAGTTGATCGACGAACTCGAGCCGGTGACGCGCGGCTTCTATGCCGGAAGCATCGGCCGGTGGAATTGGAACGGCGATTTCGATTCGTGCATTACGCTACGCAGCATGCACGTGCAAGCGGGCCGCGCCTACTGGCAAGCATCGGCGGGGATCGTCGCCGACAGTGATCCGCAAGCAGAGTACGAAGAAGTATTACATAAGACGCGCATCGCGCGCGAAGTATTGAACGTGGAGTTCACGGGCTAATGGCGGACAAGATTCTTTTCATCGACAACTACGACAGCTTCACGTACAACGTCGTGCATCTGCTCGCATCGCAGGGCGCGGCGCCCGTCGTGATCTTGAATGACGACGAGCGGCTCGTGCCGCAGCTTCTCGATGAGTACGCGGCGCTGGTCGTCGGTCCGGGACCCGGCAATCCCTCGCAACAGCCGCGCATGATGAACGTGCTGCGAGCCGCGATCGACCGCGGAATGCCGACCTTTGGCGTGTGCCTTGGGCTGCAATCAATCGGCGAGGTCTTGGGTGCGCGTGTGACGCATGCCCCCTCGCAGATGCACGGCAAGACGAGCGAAATCGAGCATGATGCAACGGGAATTTTTTCCGGACTCCCGTCGCCTTTTGTTGCGACGCGTTACCACTCGCTGTGTGTCGATGAAGCGACACTCCCCGCGGAACTGCGTGTCACGGCTCACAGCGGCGACGGCGTTGTTCAGGGAATCGCACATGTTTCCAAACCCGTCGCTGCTGTTCAGTTCCATCCCGAGTCGGTGCTGAGCGAGCACGGCGAACGGATGGTGAGAAATTTTCTTGACACGCTCTCGTGACCATGCTACGCTCGCCCAACGATGACGACGACGAATTTCGTTGCGTGGTGGTGGCCCCTGACCGAGATTGTCTCCGGTGAGGCGTGCGTGCCATTGTCGTCGTGTCGCGAATAGCGCGAAGAATTAAGTAATCGACGAGGCCGCCCGGATCACCGGGCGGCCTTTGTTTTTTGTCAACGGGAGCAAGGACATGTACGAGTTGGCGCGGCGTGGAGCGAGCGCGGATACCGTGGTTGACGTCGACGGAGTGCGCATCGGCGATAGTTTCGTCGTGATCGCCGGTCCGTGCGCGATCGAAGACGACATTCAAATCGAGACCATTGCGCGAGCCGTTACCACGCATGGCGGTGCAATGCTCCGCGGAGGTGCATATAAGCCGCGGACGTCGCCGTATTCGTTTCAAGGCCTCGGCGATGCGGGCGTCGAGCTGATCGGCCGTGCTTCGCGCCATCATCGCATTCCGGCGGTCGTCGAAGCGCTCGATACCGAGCAACTGCCGATTCTGAGCAGACACATTTCTATGATTCAAATCGGCGCACGCAACATGCAGAATTTCGCGCTGCTCAAAGCCGCCGCCCGGACGGGACTGCCGGTGCTGCTCAAGCGCGGCCCCGCGGCGACGCTCGACGAACTGCTCTATGCCGCCGAATACGCGCTGCTCGAGGGCAATCGCAACGTCGTCCTTTGCGAGCGCGGCATCCGCGGATTCGATCCGCAGACCCGCAACGTCTTCGACCTCGCCGGGGCACTGCGATTGAAAGAACTGACCCACTTGCCGGTGATCGTCGACCCAAGCCACGCCACGGGCCGCCGCAGCCTCATCGCTCCGCTCGTGCTCGCCTCCGCCGCCGCCGGCCTCGACGGCGCCATCATCGAGATCCACCCCGAGCCCGCCCGTTCCCGCTCCGACGCCGAACAAGCCCTCGACCTCGACAGCTTCGCGGAGCTGATGCGCCGCCTCGACGCGCTGGCTCCGTCTAAGGTCGCCTCCATAGCCGGCCGATGAAGAAGACGAGGGTCCGGGCAACCGGGCTCTCCGTATAGCACGTTATTGGGGGCCCATGCCGCGTAGTCGGCATGGGGGCGCGCAGTACGATTTCCGACGCGCAGTGTCGGAAGTCGTGCGGAGCGCCAACGCTTCGCGCAACGTGCGAAGCGTATTTCAAACGAAAGGGGGTGAGAAAAAAGAGTGAGTTCTCTACATTCAGTTGTTCCGTCTTCATTGATGGCGGCGGCTGCGAAGATGACGACGGGCGCAAAGAGCACTGCGTTTGATTGGTTTTCGCTTTCAGGAGCGATGGCCGCGAATGGTGCTGCATTTGCGAATCTTCTCGCGAGCATGTCATCCGGTGTAACACCGGCTGCTGCTCCGAACGGAAGCGCCGCATCGAGCGGTTTGCAAGATCTGCTCGCACAGCTCGCGTCCATGGTGCAGAACGGAACCCCACTCTCCTCGATCGTCGATCAGATCTCGCAGAGCATCGGCAAGTCGGTCCAGCAACAGTTGACCGGAAAGCTTCCGCAAAGCGATCTCGATCGAATACGATCGTCGATTACTAGATCCATCGCGAACGCGCTCGCTCCACCGGGCAACGCGCCGCCGGGAAATGCCAACCAACAAGTTGCAGACCTAGCGGCACGACTACAACGGTTGATCGGATCGCTAGCGAGTACATCAACGTCAACTGGAAGCTCAGGGCAGCAGAACGACATCGCGGGAACCATCTTGGACGCCAAATCGGCGAAAGAAATCCCGGCCCAAGCACCAGCAAAAGAAACGGCGAGTACGCTCGACGTCTCTTCGCTCGTGCGTTCGTTACTGTCAGGCGCCGTCACGGCGGTGCAGCAGGCTTCACAGGCAACGTCGTCGCCGCCCAGCGTTACGCCGGCGCCGAACGACAGCGCGAACGTTAATGCGCTCGTTCCGCAATCCACGACTGCGTCTCTACCGCAAACCGCCATTACGATGGCCAATGCGCCCGATCTCCTCGCACGTATGCTCGTGCGCGCAGCCGGGGTAGATGCGAAGATCAACGGCACCGCCGCGCTTGCAAACGGTTCCACGACGAACACGAGCAATACGTCGCAGTCGCCGTCAACGCTCGCGGCTCGCTTCGAAAACGCACTCGCGAACGTCGTTTCAAATGCCTCGCAGGCATCTTCGAACGGATCGTTCACGGGCAGTCAAACGGGGCAGTCCTTCGACCAGCATTGGGTACCGCAATCGCCGCTTTCGACAAACGATACGACGTTGTCGAACGCTGCCGCTGCGCCCCAAGCGCCGCAAGCGGCGCCGGTTCAAAACGCGGTGCAAACCACCGCAACGCCGGCAGCGCCGGTCGATACGAGCGCGGTGATCGAACAAATGGTCAAAAGTATGGTGATGCGTACGAACGCGCAAGGTTCTTCGGAGATCCGCCTGCATTTGCAACCCGAGAATCTTGGCGACGTGACGATGAAGATCACCGTGACGGGATCGCAGATCTCGGCGAACGTCGTGGCATCGAGTCCCGACGTGCGCAACACGTTGATGTCCAATCACCAGCAACTGGCGCGTTCACTCGCTGACGCCGGCTTGACGCTTTCGGGCTTCTCCGTTGACGTTTCGGGTGGCAACGCAGGCCGCGATCGTCAAAACAACGATCGGACGGCGGGCTTCGGCCGCCGGTACACCGTGCACGAACTGCCCGGTGCATCGTCGACGGAAACGCCGGCACTCGCTTCACTCGGTCCGTCGATCCTCGACGGTTCGAGTCTCGCGTTATTCAACTACCTGGCATAAGAAAAGGGGAAAATATGTCAACTAGCGGGACGACGCCATTACCGATCAATTCGCTGATCGGCGTCAACCAGCCGGCGGCGCCGAATGCGTCGTCGAATAGTTCGACGTTGGGTCCCGACGCGTTTCTTCAGTTGCTGACTACCGAATTGAAGAATCAAGATCCGACGCAGCCGCAAGATCCGACACAGTCGGTGACGCAGCTTGCGCAGATGTCTCAGTTGCAGTATCAACAGCAGCTCACTTCGTCGTTCTCGAACTTCCAGTCGAACTTCGGCGTGATGCAAGCTGCGTCGTTGATCGGTAAGGAAGCGACGGTGCAAGTGACGGACTCGACGAGCGGCAACTCGTCGACGGTTACGGGCACGATCGGATCGGTCGCAGTGCAGAACGGCTCACCGTTCTTCACCATGAACGACAGCACTGGAAAAGCGTACACGGACGGCAACGGCAACCCGCTGCTCTTCTCGACGTCTGAAATCACCGGCATCGGCACGACGTCGACAAACAGCACCGGCTCTTCAACCTCAGGTTCGTAGCTATGGCAGATAACGACGTCAATCGGGTATCGCAACCGGGGATCATTCCCGGTCCGGCACCGCGTCCGGTAGGACGCCCGGTTGAGATTCCGCGTACAGGCTCATCGAGTTTCCGTTCGGTTCTCGATGCGGCGACGGCGGCGCAACCGGCGACAATATCGACGGGTTCGGAACCGCTCAAGTTCTCGGCCCACGCCATGCAGCGTCTGCAATCGCGCAACATCAGCCTCACGTCGGACGACGTGACGAAGATGAACGCAATGGCTGACAAAGCCGCGGCGAAGGGAGCGAAAAATTCGCTCTTCATCGTTCGCGACGTCGCCATGGTCGTGAGCATCAAGAACCGCACGGTTATCACCGCAGTCGACTCCGACTCGATGAAGGAGAACGTTTTCACCAACATCGACTCGGCGGCCATTATCTAAAACACTTACATCACCACCGAGGCGGACCGCATGCGGAGCCTCGGCCGCGACGCGGATGGATTGAAGCGTTGCGGATCTCTTTGTGAGGTCACTACATGTCTTTCGATGCATTGAACATCGGAGTCAGCGGCCTGAACGCATATCAAAGTTGGATCGACATGATCTCCAACAATATCGCGAACACAGGCACGACCGGCTTCAAAGGTCAGCGAATGACCTTCGCCGATCAGTTTTATCAGCAGGTACAAGCGGGCACCGGCCCGTCGCAAACAACCGGCGGCACCAATCCGCAAGACTTCGGTCTCGGCGTGAAAGTCAATACGGTCGATACCCAGTTCGCGCAAGGCGGATTGGACACGACCGGTCTAAATACCGATCTTGCGCTCAACGGCGACGGATTTTTTATCCTTCGCAACGCAAACGGCAGCAGCTCGCCGGTCTACACACGTGACGGCGCGTTCTCGCTCAACCCCAACGGTCTGCTCTATGATCCGGCTTCCGGTCTTGCGGTGCAGGGTTACACCGCGAACAGCTCCGGTCAAATCGCGCAAACCGGCACGCCGGGCAACATCAATATCCCGCTCGGCTTGACGGAACAAGCGACGGCAACCGGACAGGGCGTCAAAGTCGGTCCGAATACGAGCGATCAGGTCTTTGACGTCTCAATGGGTGGCAATCTCGACCAGACGCAGTGGCAACAGCAGTTCCTCAATGCGGTCGGTGCGTCGCCGACGCCGGGTACGCCGAAGACGATTTCGACGACGCTTTATGACTCGCTCGGAAACGCCCATCAAGCGACCATCACGTACACGCCGGACGCAGCCGGCTCAACGGCCGCAACGGGCGCGATCGCGACGAATTCCGTCGTTGCCGCCGGTGGAAACTTGCTCAACACACTCAACGTTCCGCCCGGAACGACGTTCAATGTTGCAAGCCCCGCTACGGTCAACGTGTCGATCGTCAACGGCGCAAGTGGTCCGCAAGCGAAGATCACCGACGGCACCAATACCATTACCGGAAGTGCGAATCAAACCGTCACGTTTGACGGCGCGACATTCACGCTGGGCAACTTCGCCGCAGCGGACGTCGGAAAGACGGGAAGCATCAACCTTACCGCTGCCACGAGCGGACTCGCGTCCAGTGTCGATAACGCGGCCGGCGTTGCCGTCAAACCGGCCACGCGGTGGCAGGTCAATGTGAGCTTCACCGACGGCACGCAATTTACGGGGATCACGAATCCTGCAACGATCAACGGCGCCGGCGTCATCACCGCTGCGACAACGAGCAACGTGTCTTCGGGTACGCTCGGTTATCTGTACTTCGATCAAAACGGCCAGTTCATCAATTCGTCGTCGATCGAAACGACCGCTGCGGGTCAGAACATCACCGCGAACGCCGCGGGATACATCCACTCGACCGCCGGACAACCGTCGGTCAACGACGGCAACCAGCTCAACATCACGGCGTGGGGCACGGGTACCGGAAACAATGCGGCAGCCGGCGGAACGCCGCCGACGCCGGGACCGATCGGCCTCGACTTCTCGAAGAACGCAAGCCTTGCTGGTTCGTATTCGGCGAACGTGATTTCGCAGAACGGCTACGCAGCCGGAACGCTCTCGAATATCACGGTCGGTCAAGACGGAACGATCACCGGATCGTTCACGAACGGCCAAACGAAGACGATCGCGCAGATTGCGCTCGCGACGTTCCAAAACGAACAAGGCCTGCAGCGTATCGGCAGCAACCAGTTCCAACAGACTGCGGCCTCCGGTCTGGCACAACTCGGTACGGGTAACAGCGGCCGCTTCGGCACCGTCGTCAGTGGTTCGCTCGAGCAGTCCAACGTCAATCTCGCGGATCAGTTCACCAAGTTGATCGTCGCGCAGCGTGCGTTCGAAGCGAACTCGCGCGGCATCACGACGGCCGACCAAAACCTGATCACCCTCGAACAGCTGCGCGCCAGCGAGAACTAGTAGCGGCAGCTAAACCATCGTGCCGTTGCCATGGATGGCGGCGGAGTTACGGGCGGCGGACCAGCACCCGCCGCCCCCAGTACCCCGGCCGTTGGACAGGGAGGTCCATTCGGACTATCCGGGCTAGGTGTTCAACGTGATTGCATTAACGCGGCTAAACGGCCAGCCGGTCATGGTCAATTCCGATCTGATCGAACAAATAGAAGAAACGCCGGATACGGTTATCACCTTAACGTCCGGCAATCGCATCATCGTGCGCGACCGCATGAACGAGGTCCAGGCCAAGATCATCGAGTTCAAGCGGAGAATCTACTCGCCCACTGGGACGGCCTAGCGAGCGCAGTCTAACTGAAGCTTGAGTAAGCCTCTGCCCCGGCCGATACCCGGATAAGACGCGAGCTATTTAAGCGGAGAGCGACGTTGGATTTTGCGACCATCATCGGCCTGGCACTCGGGTTCGGTGCGATCTTTTTGGCCGGCTTCGTAGGCGGCATCGATCCCCGTGTCTTTTTCGGACGGTGGGATGCCTTCGTCCTGATCATCGGCGGGTCGATCGGTGCTACCCTCACGTCCTTTCCGATGCGTACGTTCGTCCGCGGCTTCGTCGGCGGCTTGAAGACCGCGTTCACGGAAGTCAACTTTCACGAGCGCGACATTATTTCAACGCTCGTCTCGTTTGCTGAAAAAGCGCGCCGCGAAGGATTGCTCGCACTCGAAAACGAGGCGGCTGCGCTCGACGACGATTTCATGCGCAAGGGCATCCAGCTCGTTATCGACGGCCGCGACACCGAGATCATTCGCAAAGTTCTCGAAACGGAAGTTTCCAACGCGCAAGAACAGGGCGCGAAAGCCGAGCAAGTCTTCATGAACCTCGGCGGATACTCGCCGACCCTCGGCATCATCGGCACGGTCCTCGGCCTCATCGGCATGTTGAAAGGGCTGGGTGAAGCGAGCCAAAGCACCAACATCGCCGGATCGATCGGCACGGAGACCGCCGTCGCGTTCGTCGCAACGTTTTTCGGCATCATGTTCGCAAACTTGCTGTGGCTGCCGATCGGCACGAAGATCAAAGAGCGCAATGGGCAGATGCTCCTGATGCGCGAGATCATGATCGAAGGTATCCTCGCGATTCAAGCCGGCGACAATCCGCGCTTGCTCGAAGAAAAGCTTCTTGCATTCCTCGATCCGAAAGAGCGGGAGACGGACATCGAAGAGGGCGGCGCGATGGCGGGCGAAGCCGGCTACTCGGCGTCGTCGGCATAAACTAGCGGACGCCCTGGATGTCACAACCAATCAAGAGTGCGGCGCGCGCCGCCGAGTCCGGGCTTCGCAAGAAGAAGTCCGAAGAGAAATTGGAGACAGCCGGCATGATGCGCTGGCTTCTTACGTACGCGGACATGATCACCCTCATGCTCGCGCTATTCATTATTCTCTTCGCGATGTCGACGATCAGCCGCGTGAAAGTGCAGGCGTTCGCAAAATCCGTTTCGGGCGGATTCAACAACGTCTGGTCCGTCAATCAGCCGCCCAACGGCGGCGCAAACGGCTCGTCATCGTTCGAAGCGAGCTCGAGCATTCCGGCGATTCAAAAAGAACTCGAAAAGTACGTCAAGCAGAATCACCTGGAGAATCAGGTGCAGGTGCATGCGGAAGTACGCGGACTCGTCATCACGCTGCTCTCCGACAAATCGTACTATGACAGTGGCAGCGCGCAGCTCCGTCCGAAAACGGTCGAGATCATCGACGGGATCGCGCCGTTCCTCAAGCGAAACGCCAACGAAATCGCGATCGAGGGAAATACGGATAACATTCCGATCTCGACGTCGCAGTTCCCGACGAACTGGGAGCTTTCCGCCGCACGTGCCGTCGGCGTTGCTCGCCGTTTGGCCGAGGATGACGGAATAAACGCAAAACGTATATCAGCGACCGGCTATGGAGAGTTCCGGCCGCGTACGAAGAACGCCACGGATGCTGAGCGCCAACAGAACCGGCGCGTGGATATCGTATTGCTGCGAGGCAACCGTACCACGACGCCGAGTTCGAACGAAGAGAAAGGGCCGTAGCTCCGCTGCATGTCTAGTCTTTCACAAGAAGAGATTGATGCACTTATCAATCAGCTCTCCGAATCCGGCGGCGCGCCGGCGAAGGAAGCGATCGACGGACGACGCGTAAAGTCGTTCGACTTCCGCTTCAACAAGCGTCTCGACAAGTTCACCAACAATCAACTGCAGACGCTTCGGACGCTGCACGAAAATTTCACGCGCCTCCTGAACAATTCGCTTTCCGTCTACCTGCGCACGCGCGTTGAAGCGACGATCGTTTCAATCGAACAGATCAGCTACGGTGATTTCATCGCATCGATCGGCATCCCGTCGATCCTCGGCATCTACTCGATGGATCCGTTGCCGGGAAGCGGCATCGTGCAAGTCGATCTCAATCTCGTCTTTTCGATCATCGACCGGTTGCTCGGCGGTCCCGGCTGGTTTCCGAACAAGCTGCGCGATCTTACCGACATCGAGCGCACGCTCATGCAACGTTTCATGGCGCGCATGCTCAACAGCTACCGCGAGTCGTGGAACTATCTGTTGACCCTCTCGCTGAAGATCGAAGCGCTCGACTCCAACCCGCAGTTCATCCCGCGTATCATTCCGCTGGATCAAATCGTCGCCTACGTGTCGATGGAGCTGAAGATCGGCGACATGGCGGGCGTCATGAATTTCTGTCTGCCCTACTTGGTTCTGCAATCGATCAGCACGCAGCTCACCGATTTTCAATGGTCGCCGACGGTCATGGCGGGGCGCGGCATGACGGAAGAAGATATCGCGCAACTCACGCGCAACGTTGAGCGCGCCGGTGTGGAAGTCGAAGTGGAACTCGGTCACACCATGGTTTCGCTTCGCGATCTCGTGACGCTGCGCGAAGGCGACGTCGTGGTGTTCGATAAGCAGACCAGTGAACCGCTAACGGCGCGCGTCAATCACAAAGAGAAATTCCGGGTCTTTCCCGGCATCAACAAAGATCACTTGGCGGTGCAAGTTGCACACGTCGTAGCGAACGAGGACGAGTAGTAATGCCCGATATACAACAGCTTGCCGATGCGATGCTGGCCGCGGCCGGCTCTGTCCTCGGCCGGTTGGTGGAAGCGCCCCCGTCGATTACTCCGGCCGTTCGTCACGACCACGAGGGATCGATCCGGACCGACGGCGACGAGCTCGTAACGATCGCCGAGATTCCGTCAGTCGGCGCGCAAGTCGTCGTTCGTTTTCAAACCTCCGACATGCAGCAGATCGTCGGCTTGATGCTCGGCGGCA
The DNA here is from genome assembly GCA_964648945.1 of uncultured bacterium. Lineage (GTDB taxonomy): Bacteria > Vulcanimicrobiota > Vulcanimicrobiia > Vulcanimicrobiales > Vulcanimicrobiaceae > JAMXLG01. The sequence continues at coordinate 73,683 of CAZYLU010000013.1, forward strand.
GCGATGACATGGGCGAGATGGGACCGATGCAGCTCTCAATCGCCTCCGAAACCGTTTCTCAAATCGCAACGGCAATGGTGGAGGCGCTCGCAAAGGATGTCGGTGCCGCAGGCGATGGCGTTCACGCATCGCTCTGCAGCGATGCAACGCTGCTTCCACCGCCGCCGTTCGAATCGTACGAGGGCGGCGTGAGCGTGGGCCCGGATCTCTCGCCCAAGATCAGCATCGACTTCGCCGCGATCACACTCTCGAAGCTTGGCCTTGGCGCCGCTGCAGCAGCGTCGGCACCGGAACCGGCGCCCCCCGTACGCAGCGAACCGGAATCTGCGCCGCCGGCCGCGGCGTCGAAAGCGAAACCCGCCGCGCCTGCGCCAAATGCGCAAAGCGTGGAATTCACGTCGATGCAGCCGACGCAGGTGCGCACGGCGCAGCCGGGCCAAGCGAATCTCGATCTGGTTCACGACGTTCCGTTGCAAATCAGTGCCGTGCTGGGCAAGACGGTGATGCCGCTTCGCGAGGTCGTCTCGCTGCAATCCGGCACCGTCTTCGAGCTCGACAAACTCGCGGCCGAACCCATTGATCTCTACGTCAACAACATTTTGATTGCACGTGGTGAAGTCGTCGTGGTCGACGACAAGTACGCCGTCAAAATAAGCGAACTCAACCCGCAAGTAGGAACGTAGCGCCGGCGGCGTTCTCCAGGTACCATGTCCGGAAGTTTTTGGGTCAATTACATTCTTGCTTTGGTGGTCGTCGCGCTTATGCTCGGCGGCCTCTATGCACTCGTGCGCGGTCTTGCGCGTGGGCGCGTGCTCGCGTCGGCGGATCGCCGGCTCGTTACCGTTCTCGAGTCGACTGCGCTCGCGCAGCATACGGCGATACACGTTGTGAAGGTCGGGAAGAACTACTATCTGCTCGGCGCCGGAAACGGTCACGTGACGACGCTCGGCGAGCTGCCCTCAACCGACGTCGAGACGTGGCTCGCGGAACAGCGAACGCTCGCCGGCGTTCAGCGCGCTTCGCTTGCCGACGCACTGAAGTTCTTGCGCGGGAAACAGTAGGAATGCGCGAGCTCATCAAGCAGCTGTGGTCGCGCCACAGTCCGTTCTTTCTATGCGCTGCTGTGGCGTTGCTGACGCTCTGGGTCATACCGGCGATCGCGACGGCGCAGACGGCGCCGACGGTTCCGATTCCAAACGTCAACATCGGCATCGGGGAGGCGAAGAGCCCGCAGCAAGTCGTCGGCGCGCTGCAGATTCTCTTGCTGCTCACCGTGCTTGCGCTCGCGCCGACGCTGCTCGTGATGGTCACGTCGTTTACACGCATCATCGTGGTGCTTTCGTTCGTGCGAACCGCTATCGGGACGCAGCAGGTACCGCCGAATCAAGTGCTGGTCGGTCTTGCGCTGCTGCTCACGTTCTTCGTGATGAATCCCGTCATCCGTGACGTCAACAAAAACGCGGTGCAGCCGTATCTGAAGAATCAGATCTCACAATCGGTTGCGCTCGATCGCGCCGCTGCACCCCTGCGCGGGTTCATGTTCAAGCAGACGCGCGAGCAAGACATTCAACTCTTTTACTCGATCTCAAAAGAACCGCGTCCGGCCCAGCAAAAGGATGTACCGACGTATCTGCTGATTCCGGCGTTCGTCCTCTCGGAACTCAAGACGTCCTTTGAGATCGGTTTTGCGATCTATATTCCGTTCATCGTCATCGACATGGTGATCGCGAGCATTCTGCTCAGCATGGGCATGATGATGATCCCTCCTGTCATCATCTCGCTCCCGTTCAAGATTCTCATCTTCATCTTAGTCGATGGTTGGGACCTAACAGTTAGCGCGCTCTTCCAGAGCTTTCACACGTGAGCTTTGCGGATGCGATCGCGATCGGGCGCGAGGCGATCTTTATCGCGCTCGTCGCTGCCGCTCCCGTGCTGCTTTTGAGCATGGTCGTTGGTTTGGTGGTTTCGATCTTTCAGTCGGTGACGCAGATCCAGGAGCCGACGCTTGCGTTCATTCCGAAGATCATCGTCTCTGCGGTCGCAATTCTGTTCTTCGGGCCGTTCATTTTGGCGATGCTCACTGACTTTACGAGCCGGATCTTTTCCAGCATCCCGAACTTCGTCAGGTAGGCGGGCCGGCTCGTGCTTGACCTTTTCGGCCTAACCGGCGCGCAGTTCGAGACGTTCCTGCTCGTCTTTTTGCGCGTGACGAGCATGCTCTACATCTTTCCCGTCTTCTCGGCGCCGCAGATTCCGACGATGGTACGGCTCGGACTCGGAACGATCATTTCGTTTCTGCTCTACCGCATTGTTCCGGTGGTTCATCTCTCGAACGGCGTCTACGATCTCGCCATTGCTGCTGCAAGCCAAGTGGTACTCGGCATGATCGTCGGCTTTGTCGCCTCGCTCGTCTTTACGGGAATTCAGTTCGCCGGCGAATTGATCGATCTGCAGATCGGGTTTGCGATCGCAAACGTCATCAATCCGCAAACCCAGCAGAACATCACGATCGTCGGTGAGTTTCAGCTCGCGATTGCAACGCTCGTGTTTCTCGCGACGGATTCACACCATTTCTTGATTCAAGGTATCGCCGGCTCGTTCTCGCTCGTTCCGCTTCCGTATATTACGCTCGATCCAAGCCTGGCAGGCAACGTCACGCTGTTTTTCACGCAAGCGTTCCTCATCGTGTTCCGCATTGCGGCACCCGTGGTCGCCGCGCTGTTTCTCACGAATGTGGCGCTCGCGTTCATGGCGCGCGTTGCGCCGCAGATGAACGTGTTCGTTATCGGACTTCCGATTCAAGTCGGCGTCGGCCTCGTGATGATGGCGATCAGCATCCCGCTCATGGCCACCGTCGGCCCCGAGTTATTCCAAACCGTCGCCCAACAAATGGACACCGTAATGCGCAGCCTACACGGCTAGTGTCATCCTGAGCGAAGTCGAAGGATCGTTACGAACAAAAAGCCCGCCGACATGTTTCGGCGGGCTTTTGAATTGAGGCGATCCTTCGACTTCGCTCAGGATGACAGGGGGGGCTAGAAGTATCTGAATTGGCCGACCTTTGAGGCGGCGCGTTCGGTGAAGTAGACTTCGTTGTCGGGGCCGATCGTTGCCCAGAAGGGTTGCGCGTTGCTGCTGATCGTTTTGAACGTCGCGATTTTGCCGCTGCTCGGGATGAATTGTGAGATCGTGCTCGAGGCGGTGTCCGCGATGTAGTAATTGCCGTCGAGACCGGCGGTCAGACCGAACGGTGCCGTGAGGCCCCCGAGCGCGGTTTCTGCCGTCAGCACACCGGAGGTCGTCATGCGTCCGATCTTTCCGGTATTTTGTTCCGTAAACCAGAGGGCGTTGTCCGTACCTTGGATGATGACGCCGAGACCCGCGTTCGCGCTGATGCCCGCTGAATATTCCGTCGGCGACGATCCGGCTGCAGCGCCGGGCGCAATCGTTCCGACTTTGTTCGCGCCCGTCTCGAGGAACCACAGTGCGCCGTTCGCGCCGGCCGTAATCGCCGTGGGTTTCGCGTTCGCCGTCGCGAGCGGATAGAACGTTGGTACGCCTGCGGTGGTCACGCGCCAAATGCCGTTGGCTCCGGGGTCCGTCACCCAGAGCGCGCCGTCGGGCCCGCTGATGATACCCCAGGGACGCGCGAGCGGATTGCCGAGGTTGAACTCGGTGACGACACCCGTGGAGGTCGTGATGCGTCCGACCTGCGGAAGGTTCGACTCCGTAAACCATACGGCGTTGTCCGGCCCGGTCGCGATCGTGAGCGGCTGCGAGTTCGCGCTCGGAATCGTAAACTCACTCACGACGGCCTGTTGGTTGAGCTTGCCGATCTTGTTAACGGCCGTCTCGGTGAACCACAGGTTCGAGTCCGGGCCGCTGACGATGCCGCCCGGCTGGGCCCCGGAGGTCTGCGTCGGGTACTCACTGGAGACGAATGGCGTGATCGTGGGCGAGGGCGTGGGGCTTCCGGACGTCACCGGTGTGGTGCTGCCGCATGCCGCCAGGAGCATGGCTGCAACCGCGCCGGCAAATGCAGCCAGCGTATGTTTCAAAGTCATCTGCTACGGGTGTTCCTTTCGGGTCAGCCTCCCTTATTAGCACAGCGCGGCGTAGCTCCCCCTGTGACACCGGACCGATACACGAAGCGACCGTCTCAGGCTTCCGGCGCCGTCACCCGAAAACTCTAGGGAGCATGCTCGTCACCTTCGCCGATGGCTAAGCCGGAACAGACCGAAAAGGCCACTCCGAAGCGACGCGAGGAAGCGCGCCGCAAAGGTCAGGTTCCGCGGAGTACGGAGTTGGCCGGCAGCGTTATCTTCCTAGCGGTCGTTCTCGTTCTGCATGCCTTCTTCGCGCCGATGATGGATTCGCTGGAAGGCTCGATGCGCGCGTATTTCTCGCGCATCGGCGACGTGCAATCGGATCTTACGATCCACTCCGTAGGCGGTCTCTTCATTCAAGCCGCTTCCGGCGTGATGCTTGTCGTCCTCGGCGTCTTTGCGCTCGCGTTCATCTTCGGGATCGTGGCCAACATCGCGCAGTTCGGTTTCTTGTTCACGCTCAAGTCGATCACGCCGTCGTTCGGAAAGCTCAATCCGATCAACGGCTTCAAGAACCTGTTCAGCAAACGGATCTTCGTGCAACTCGGTAAGCAGTTGCTCAAGCTCTTCGCGGTCGGGATCATTCTCTACGTCGAAATCTCGAACAACGTCGGATTCTTTGCGCAAGTCGGACAATCGTCGCCCGCCGAGATGATTCAACTGACGATGAATCTGATCTACGGCATCGCCTGGAAGTTCGGTCTCTTGCTGGTCGTGATCGGTCTGCTCGATTACGCGTACGAACGCTGGCAGCTCGAAGAGAACTTGAAGATGACCAAACACGAGGTCAAGGACGAGTGGCGCCAGTCCGAGGGAAACCCCGAAGCCAAGGGCGCGATGAAGAAACGGCAACGCGAGTCGTCGCGCCGCCGCATGATGCAAGCGGTTCCGCGCGCAACCGTCGTCGTGACGAACCCGACCCACTTCGCCGTTGCGCTGGAATGGGACGAAATGCAGATGGAGGCGCCGGTCGTCGTCGCCAAAGGCGCGGACTTGCTCGCGAAACGCATTCGCGATATCGCGCGCGAACACAACGTTCCGATCATGGAGAATCCGCCGCTCGCCCGGACGCTCTACGACAAAGTCGAACTCGATCAAGCGATTCCGCCGAACATGTATGCGGCGGTCGCGCAGGTCATTGCGTTCGTCTACAAGCTTAAGAGGAAGACGATAGCCTGATGGCAGCTCAAGGCGCTCCCGCCGCGCCGATGCAAGGTGGCGGAACGCTCGCGCAACAGCTCCGCTCCGCAGCACCGATCTTAATCGCCGGTGCATCGGTCATGCTCGTCCTCTTGATGATCGTGCCGATCCCGCCGTTCTTGCTCGACATGTTGCTCACGATCAACATCTGTCTGGCGCTGATCATTATCGGCACCGTGCTGTATACCGAAAACGCGCTTGCGTTCTCGGCGTTTCCGACGCTGCTCCTGATCATTACGCTTTTCCGGCTCTCGCTCAACATCACCGCGACGCGAGCGATTCTGCTGCACGGATACGCGGGTGAGGTGATCAACTTCTTCGGACAGATTGTCATCGGCGGGAACTACGCCGTCGGTTTCGTGATCTTCCTCATCCTCATCATCATTCAATTCGTCGTCATCACGAACGGCGCGGGACGCGTCGCCGAAGTGGCAGCACGTTTCACCTTGGACGCGATGCCCGGTAAGCAGCTCGCGATCGACGCCGACTTGAATGCCGGCTTGATTACGGAAGCCGAAGCGCGTCAGCGACGCAAAGACATTCAGCGTGCGGCAGACTTCTACGGCGCCATGGACGGCGCGAGCAAGTTCGTGCGCGGTGACGCGATCGCCGCCGTCATCATCGTTGCGATCAACACCATCGGCGGCTTCATCGTTGGTATCGCGCAGCAGCATCTCGACGTGCTGACGTCGCTGCAAAAATTCACGTTGCTTACCGTCGGTGAAGGCATCGTCACGCAAGTGCCGGCGCTGCTCATCTCCACCGCGACCGGTATCATCGTCACACGTGCGGCGGCCGAATCCGACTTCGGCACCGATATCACGCGCCAACTCTCATCGCAGCCGACAGCGATCTTGATTGCGGCCATCATGACGGCGCTCTTCGGCCTTGCGGGCCTGGACCGTTGGCTGCTGCTTATCGCGTCGGCAGTACTCTTTACCGTATACTTCACCCGCCGCCGCGCATCGCAGAAAACCGCGACGCTGCCGCCGGGCGCCGTACCTGGAGCGGTTGCGGGCGCCGCCGGCGCTACCGCCGCGCCGAAGCCGGCGGAAAGCGTCGTGCCGCTGCTCTCGTACGATCCGATGGAACTCGAGATCGGCTTCGGCTTGATCCCGCTCGTCGACGTGAATCAAGGCGGCGATCTGCTCGAACGCATCACGCTGATCCGGCGCCACGCCGCGCGCGATCTCGGCATCGTCGTGCCGCCGATCCGTGTGCGCGACAACCTCCAGTTGCGCCCCAACAGCTACACGGTGAAGATCTACGGCCTCGAAGTTGCGTCGGCGGAAGTCATGGTGAGCCGTTTGCTCGCAATGAATCCGGGAACCGCGACTGCGCCCATCGACGGCATTCCGACGACGGAGCCCGCTTTCGGATTGCCGGCGCTGTGGATCGCGGAGAGCGCGCGGCCCGAAGCCGAGATGGCGGGATACACCGTCATCGATCCGACGAGCGTGATCGCAACGCATCTGACCGAGCTGATCAAGTCGCATGCACCGGATCTACTCGGCCGTCAGGAGACCTCCGCGCTCCTCGAAAACATCAAGTCACACTATCCGGTCGTCGTCGACGAACTGGTGCCGGGCTTACTGACCGTCGGTGAAGTCCAGCGGGTGTTGCAGAACCTGCTGCGCGAGCGTATTCCGGTTCGGAATCTCGTGTTGATCCTGGAAACGCTCGCCGACGCCGGTCGGGTGAGCAAAGACATCGACTTTCTCACGGAGAAGGTCAGGGCAGCGCTTGCTCGGCACATCTCGGCCGAGTATGCAGAGAACGGGCTCCTTTCGGTTATCACGGTCGATCCGCGCCTCGAGTCGCTGCTTTCCGAAGCGGTACGCCGCGGCGAAGACGCGTACGCGCTGCTCGATCCGAACACTGTCTCGCGTATCTATGCGTCGCTGACGCGCCAGATCTCAACCGCGCAGAACGCCGGCCTCGCGCCGATCGTGCTGTCCTCACCGGCGGTTCGTCTCGCGCTCAAGCGGCTTACAGAACGCGCGGCGCCGCAATTGGTCGTTCTTTCGTACTCAGAGATCGCACCGGGTCTGCGCGTTGAGTCGATCGGTCAGATATCGACGACCGACGATACACCGGATTCGATGGAATCGACCATACGCTGATGCTGAAATCTCTCTTTAATAAGTCTTCCGGCATCCCGCTTTCGAAGTTGCCGCAGCTTCACTCGTTCATCGATGTGATCGCGGGTGGACGCCCCGCGCGCCAGGTGACGGTGGAAGCCGTCGGGCCGAAAGGCATCACCACGCGCGAGGCGCTCGGCAAGGCCGGCGAGACCGCGATCATCGTCTATCAGGCGCAGGCCGGACGGTTCCGCGCGCAGACCAAAATTCTGTCCACGGGTAACGCCACGACGACCTTCGAGACGCCCCGCAGAGTGAGTCTTATCGGCGCGGCGACCGGCGCGCAAAAACGCCAGAGCGTTCGCCTCGATGCGATCGTCGCGGGTCAGTGGCGCTTTGCGCCGGGTGGCGTCGGCATCGGGGACTGGGTGAAGTGTACCGTGCGCGATATTAGCCGCGGCGGTTGTTCCTTGATCATCGACCGTGGTTTGAAGAACCACTCGCAGGTCGAGATCAAGATGCTGCTGCGGCCCGACGCACCCGAGCTCGTGTTGCTCGGTGAAGTGATGCGACATGAAGTGATCAAGGCGTCGGGGAAGCACTCGCACGGGTTGCGATTCCAGGGTATTCGCCCCGCCGAAGACCAGGCGATTGTGGACTTCATCAATCGCCGTCAGGCGGACTTGCGGAGCCGCGGGTTGGCGTAGTCCATCTTTATAAAGAAGCGCTTTCCTTTGGCCGATGGTGTTCAAAGGATGGCGTGGGGCACGTTTGTGCCTTTCCTCATTTGCACTTCGTCTTGGGAGCAACGGATGAGCAAGAGAGTCCTCATCGTCGACGATGCCGTCGTCATGCGGATGATGATCAAAGGGATCCTGTCCAAAAACGGCTTTGACGTCGTTGGAGAGGCCCAGAACGGCGTTGAGGCGGTTGAGAAGTACAAGCAGCTCCAACCGGACCTCGTGACGATGGATATGGTCATGCCGGAGATGGACGGCATCACCGCGGTCAAGCAAATCGTCGCGGGGGATCCCAACGCGAAGATCATCATGTGCACCTCGATGGGTCAGCAGGCGTTGGTCGTCGAGGCGATTCAAGCCGGCGCGAAATCATTCATCACCAAGCCGTTCCAGCCGCCGAAAATTCTGGAAACGATTCAAAAGGTGCTTTCATGAGCGGCGGTATGCAACTCAACGATCTTCAAAAGGACGCGCTTAAAGAAGTCGGCAACATCGGCGCGGGCCATGCGGCAACCGCGCTCTCGCAGTTGCTCAACACGAAGATCAATCTGAGTGAACCGCGCATTGACGTCATCAAATTTCGCGATCTTGCTTCACGCGTCGGTCACGAGAATCGTACCGTCGCTGCGCTGCACATGTACGTGCGCGGCGAAGCGCCCGGGCAGATGATCGTGCTCTTCGATCGGGAACAGGCGCTCGATTTCGTCAGCCAATTCCTGCATCGCGTGATCGGCGATATTCAAATCTTCGACTCGATCGCCGATTCGACGCTCAAGGAACTCGGCAACATCATCGCGGGATCGTACTTGACGGCGATCATCCAGCTCACCGGATCGAATCTGCTCCCCTCGGTGCCGACGCTCTCATACGGCACCGTGCAAGCCGCCTTCCGCACGTTGATGTCGATTCTCCCGGACCAAGACGTCTTCTTGATCGAGTCGTCATTCCTAGACAAAGAAAAAGAAGTCGCCGGTCAGTTTATCTTGATTCCCGAAACCGGGTCGCTCGGACCGCTGCTTTCCGTCTTCGGCGTCGAGTAAAGTCCCGTGTGTCATCCTGAGCGCAGCTCGCGAAGCGAGCGCAGTCGAAGGATCGCCTCGAATCTTTCGCGCGTAGCGATCCTTCGACGTAGCCTGTCCCGAGCGCAGTCGAGGGGCTGCGCTTCGCTCAGGATGACAACGCATGTCTGACGAGCTCTTTAACCGGGAAGAGTTCATCTCTTACTTCCGTGATGAAGCGGAAGAGTTGCTTCAGCAAATCGATGCTGATCTGCTCAAGCTGGAAGAGGGCGTCAACTCGGGGTCGATCGATCCTGAGATAATTAATTCTCTATTTCGTGCGCTGCATACCGTGAAGGGTTCTTCCGGTATGCTCGGTTTTGTCGACGTTCAGGGCTTGGCGCATAAGCTCGAGAATTTGTGCGATCTGCTTCGGAAAGACCGGATGCCGCTCTCGGAGAGCGCGGTTGATATTCTCTTTTCGGGGCGCGATTTACTCACCGGGCTCGTGCAGGCGGCGATTGGCGAAGAGGAAGCGCCCCTCGGCGTTGACGACTACATCGTCAAACTCGATAAGTACACGTCGATTTATGAAGAGACGTCGCACGTTATCGAAGGGCGCACCGGCCCCGAGCATTCGTTTGAGGAAGCCGCCGCTCACGAAGAGAACGCCAGCCAAGCCGACGTTGCAGCGTTTGAAGCAGAAGTAGAACGGTTACTCGCGCAAGCCGCTAGCGCGCCCGCGCAGCCGGAAACGCCGGCGGTGGTCCCAACATTTGAAGAACCCGTTGCTGCTGCCCCAGCAACGATGGAAGCATTTATTCAGCCGTTGCCGCCCGAGCCTATCGGCGCCGTCAAACCGGAGATGCCGAAGTCTGTGGCGCCCGCTCCCGCGCCTGCGAAGCCGTCGGCAAACGGCGATCAGAAGCGCTCGTCGATTCATCAGACGATTCGCGTCGATATCGAACGGCTCGATGCGCTCTTGAATCTCGTCGGCGAGCTCGTGATCAACCGCACGCGTATTTCGGATATCGCCAGTACGCTCGAGCGGTTGATGAATGATAAGGCCGGCGTTGCCGGTGGCTCCGCGCAAGGCATCATTGCGCCGCTTGCCAAGGATCTTGCGGATTCCGCCGCGTTGCTTGCGCGCACGACCAACGAAATCCAAGAGTCGATCATGAAGGTGCGCATGGTTCCGATCGGCCAGGTGTTCGATCGATTCCCGCGGCTCGTTCGCGACGTCGCCAAAGCGCGCGGCAAAGAAGTGCAGCTCGTGATCTCCGGTGCGGAGACGGATCTCGACAAGACCATCGTGGACGAAGTCGGCGAGCCGCTCATGCACTTGCTGCGCAACAACGTCGATCACGGCATCGAACCGCCCGACGAGCGTCAACGCCTCGGCAAGCCGCGCGTCGGTACGATTGCGCTCAATGCTTATCACGAAGGCAACCAAATCATCATCGAAGTTTCGGATGACGGCGGCGGCATCAATCTCGAAAAAGTGCGCGCGCGCGGCATAAAGCAGGGCTTGATCTCAGCCGACGATCGCCTTTCGGATCGCGAGATCGTCGACTTGATCTTCACGCCGGGATTTTCGACGGCGGAAGTTGTCTCCGACGTGAGCGGCCGCGGCGTCGGCATGGACGTCGTCAAGCGCAACATCTCCGGTCTCAAGGGCGTCTTCGACGTCGAAACCGTGACGGGGCAAGGCACGCGCTTTACGATCAAACTGCCGCTCACGCTTGCGATCATTCAAGCGCTGCTCGTGCGCGTTGTCGATGAACTCTATGCCATTCCGCTGGATTCGGTCATCGAATCGCAGCGCGTGGAGATGACCGACGTGCGCACCGTTCACGGCAATGAAGTGATCACGCTGCGCGGACAGGTCGTTCCGCTCGTTCGCATCGCGGAATTTTTTGAACTCGGCGGCCAGCGCGATCCGGATAAAGTCATGATCGTTATCGTCGGACTGCAAGGCCGTCAAGTGGGTCTCGTCGTCGATTCGTTCGAAGGCGAACAAGAAATCGTCATCAAGCCGCTCTCCGACGTCGTCGGCCGTATCCCGGGTATTTCCGGCGCGACGATTCTAGGCAACGGCTCGATCTCGCTCATCATCGACGTTCACTCGCTCGTCAGCGAAGCGCACGTGAGCGGCAAAGTCGCGCGCGCCGAATTCTCGGGAGTCTAATTAGCATGGCAGACGTCAAAGAAGCAGCGAAACAACAACTCTCCGGCGAGGTCGTTCAAGTCGTCTCGTTCAGGCTCGCAACGGAAGAGTACGGCGTGGACATCTCGCAGGTACAAGAAATCATTCGCATGGTCGAGATCACGCACGTGCCGCGCGCCCCGCGGTTCATGGAAGGCGTGATCAATCTGCGCGGACAGCTCATTCCGATCATCGACCTGCGCACGCGCTTCGGCATGCCGCGCATCAACGCGACGAAGAGCACCCGCATCATCGTCACGGAAATCGGCAGCAAGCGGGTCGGTATGGTCGTAGACAGCGTCAGCGAAGTGCTGAACTTGCCGATCGAAAACGTCGAGGACGCCCCGGAGATGATTGCCGGCGTCGGTACCGAGTATATTCAAGGCGTCGGGAAGATGGCCGAGCGGCTCATCATTATGCTCGACCTCACGATGGTCATCTCGGGCGAAGAGAAGCAGCAGCTCGAGCAGATCGACCAGCCAGCGGCCGTCTAGTAAGACTCTTAAAATATTAGTTGACAAACTACCGGGCCCAGTGCTATCGTAACTCTTAATTAATTAGGAGCGAGGTAGCATACATTGGCCCGTAAGAAGAGTCCCACCCTGACCGAAGGCGAGCTGCGCATCATGGAGGTGCTGTGGCGCCTCGGACGTGCAAGCGTCGCAGAAGTATCTGAAGCGATGCCGCCGCCCCCGGTGGCATACAACACCGTGCTCACGACGCTACGGATTCTCGAGCAGAAGGGTCACGTCGCGCACGAAGAAGCCGGCCGTGCGTACATCTACTATCCGTTGATTGCGCGCGAAGCGGCGGCCCAATCCGCCGTCAAACAAGTCGTTTCAAAGTTTTTTGGAAACAATGCGGGTGCCTTGGCGCTACGATTAATTGAGAACGAACGCCCGTCGGACGATGAACTCGAACGGCTGCGCTCGTTGATCGAACGGTACGACGAAGGGAAGTAACCTACCATGGCTCACCTCGAGCTTCTCGGACCCGTAGCGCGCATCGGACTTGCGATTTTGCTCAACGGGCTCTGGCAAGGCGCGCTCATCGCGTTTCTCACCTGGGCTGCGCTCAACGTATTTCGCAGCGCAAATGCCGCTACTCGCTACGCCGTATGGTCGTTGGCGCTGCTGGCAGTGCTCGTCGTTCCGGTCGTTACGAGTCTCTCGCGCGTAAGCGTCGAACCGGCGGCGACAACGAAAGCCACAACCACTTCTGCGAGTTCATACATCGGGCAATCGACGCACGCGCCACGTACGCGCTCGCACATGCATTCCGCACCGGCGACGACCGCGTCGACCGTAGCGGCGAGTCAGCCGGCGCCGCGTTTCACGTTGCCGACGCTCCACGTGAAATTGCCGGATTACATTGCGCCCGCGCTCTTCGCCCTCTGGCTGCTCGCGTCGCTCGTAATTTTCGTGCGCCTTATCGTTGCGTTTCTTGCGCTCGAACGCCTCAAGCACGATTCGCTTCCGCTCTCGGTTGAGTACCGCGATTCGATGCCGCGCTGGATGAACGCGCTCAAAGGCTCGCGCGACGTTCGCATCTGCGTCTCCGACGCGATCGAAGTGCCGATCGCCGTCGGGCTCTTCGACTCCATGGTGCTCTTGCCGTCGCATCTCGTGCACTCACTCGATCCATCGGAGATCGATCAGATCAGTTTGCACGAACTCGGACACCTGCTGCGGTCGGACGATTGGACGAATGCGATTCAACGCATCGCCTGCGCGCTGCTGTTCTTCAATCCCGCCGTGTGGTTCATCTCACGGCAGATGGATGTCGAACGCGAAGTCGCGTGCGATGATTACGTGCTTCAGCTTACGGGTGCGGTTCGTCCCTACGCCTTCTGCTTGACGAAAATGGCGGAGATGACGGCGTGGCCGCATCGTCCGATGCCGGCGCCCGGCGTGTTCGTGACGCGCAAGAACATCTCGATTCGTATCGAGCGGTTGTTGCGCACGGGACGCGCGATCGGTTCGAGCATCGCACCCAGTGTCGCAGGCAGTTTCGTCGCCGCGCTCGTTGCCGTCTTCATCGTCCTTCGCACGATGACGCCGAGCATCGCGTTCACGACGCCCGCAGTCGCTGACGTTCCTGCTGCGCCGTCACCGGCTCCGGTTGCGCATTTCGCGCCGGTCGAGAAAATCGCCGTCAAGAAGACGGAGAACATTCATGTACGAATCGCGGCTACTGCACCGGCGATCAAGGTTGCAGCCGTGACAACGGTCGCGCAGCCCTCTGCTGCGCCGACGGTTCCACCGGTATCACCACCGTCGCATAAAACGTATCACCCGGTCGCGAACACGCCGAAGATGCCGTCCCTCCCGCATATGGTTGCGCAGACTCGGTCGTCCGACGTATCAGTGGATATTCCGGATATCGGTGCGACCGTGCAACACGCGCTGAAGACGGCCGGCATCGCCGCTGCGCATGCACACGAAACGGACGGATGCACGGGCTGTAATTTTTCGAATGCGAACCTCAGCGGGCGGGATTTTTCCAACCGCTCGATGGAAGGCGCGAATTTCCGGGATGCCAACTTGCAGGGCGCGCGTTTCGATCACACCCAGATGACCGGCGCAAACTTCACCGACGCCGACCTTCGCAATGCCTCATTCCGAGACGCCGATTTAGAAGGCTGCAACATGCGCGGTGCGCGGCTGGAGGGCGTCAATTTCGACGGCGCGCGTCTGACCGGTTGCAACATCGACGTAACGAAGCTCTCGCCGCAACAAGCGCGCAACGTGCTCAATAGCTGCGAAGGGTGCAACTTCGCGAACGTCAACCTGAGCGGCATGGATCTGCACGGCATCCATTTGACCGGCGTGAATCTCTCCGGTGCGGATCTGCGCAACACCAACCTCTCCGGCGCCGAGCTCACCGGCGCGAACCTCGTCGGCGCGAAACTCGCCGGTGCGAATCTGAACAATGCCGACCTTACCGGGTGCAACTTACGCGGCGCCGACCTACGCGGCGTCGATCTCTCGCATACATCATTGACCGGCGCCAACATGGGCGACGCGATCTGGAAAGACTAGCAGTCTAAACAAGGACGGTACATCGATGAAAGCACTTGCGTTAGCGCTTTGCGCGCTGGCTCTGTTTTCCTACACCCTCACGGCGCCGCTCGCCGCGAAACCGACGAACTGCATCGGGTGCAACTTCGCCGATGCGAACCTCCAAGGCCGCGACTTTCAAAACGTCGATTATGTCGGTGCCAATTTCCGCGGGGCAGATTTGCGCAACGCAAACTTTAGCGGCGCGAAACTGACCGGTGCGAATTTCCGCGACGCGGATCTGCGAGGCGCAAACTTCGCCAACGTCAACTGCACGGGATGTGAGCTGCGTGGCGCGCGTTTGAGCGGCGCGCGATTGGACGGCATCAAGTTCACCGGTGCGGACCTACGCGACGTGCTGCAAGGAATGAACGATGCGGAACTGCGCGCGGTCTTGCACAACTGCACCGGCTGTAATCTACGCGGTGCGCAACTCTCGGGGCACGACCTCTCGAATATCGAAGTCATCGGCGCGAATATGGAAGACGTCAACGCCGCCTCCGCGCGCTTTACCAACGCGAAACTCGTGGGCGTCAACTTCCGCAATGCAAACTTGCGCAGCACGGATTTCACCAACGCCGCAGTCTGCTGGCACAACACGACGGAGACCGACGGTGTCGTCATCGAGCGCAACACCGACTGCGTCCGGCTTTCCGGCGCCGACGTCCACGGCGCGAAATTCACCGGCGCGCAACTGTGCGACAGCAGTCACCGGGGCTGGAATTGCAGCGTTTCCGACGCCGCGACGATCCGCCGGTATAGCGACTCCTCATTAGAAGGAGCAATTCTTCCGTAACACCCAGGGGTGGCGTTGCGTTCACGTAGTAGTATGGGGACGATGCGCACCACCCTTGCGGCGGCACTACTCGGTGCCTTCCTTGCCTGTATTGCTTCAGCCCCGGCGGCGCCTAAAGCGACGCCGAAGCCGTCGCCCAAGCCCTCGCCGCGAGCGACTGCGACCGAACCGCCGACGATCTATCGCACGACCGTGCATCCCGTCTGCAGCGCGCTTGCCACGAAGGTTCGTCCGGCGATCGGGATGCTGCTCGAGAACGACAGGCTCATCGGACAGAGTCCGGCGATGTTCAAAGAGTACGGCATGGCGCAGTTCAACCAGAGTGAAGCGCAGCAGAGCATGACCGTGCTTCACATGGAAAATCTCGTGACGCCGCTTGCAAACAACGTGCTCGCAATTCAAAAGCTGCTGGAAGATCCGTCGGTCTTTCCGCCGGCCGCGCGCAATCAGGAAGACCAGCGTACGCTCGATCTGAAGAACAAGCTGCTGCAGTCGCTCTCAGATCAGCAAGCCGCGCTCGACATTATCAACGGCTTCGTCGAGACGCAGCAGCTTGCGAGCATGCAGCACGAGGGATTCGGTTACATCAACGCGATCGCGAGCGACGGGCAAAGACGTAATACGGGCGGCGTCGATCCGTTGCACAATATCGCGCCGACCGCCGATCCGCTGCATCCCTCTCCGTTCGACGATACGGTCATTAACGCGGGCCTGCCGACGAATCCGTACGAGATCGATCTCACGCGTGTTCCCGGTCTTACGCTCGGCTACAATCCGGTCAAGAGCCTCCAACAGGGCGTCGAATGGGCACAAAGCGATGGCAAGAAGCATGAGGACGTGCTTGCCAAGACCGTCGTCGATACCGTCAAACTGTGCGGTGGAAGCCCGGCGAGTGGTCAAGCTCCGGTTGCATCACCCTCGCCCAAACCGTAACCGAGTCCCGTAAACCGCATCAGCCCTTCGAACGGGCCGAACGTTGCGAATGCGTCGCGCCACAGCGCGTTTGCCCGCGATAGCGCATCGTCGCGTTCGTTGGCAATGCGGCGCGCGGTGAGTTGGAGCTGCGGAGCGATGGTCAGGAGCGTTTCCCGATCGCGCCAAATGCCGAGCGCCTCTTGCATTTGCGCAAGACGGCTTGCCGCTTCAAACAGCGCGGGTTCCTTCGATGCAAATCGTTCGAGCGCATAGCGCAATCGTTTGCACGCGATGCGAAAATCGTGCAGATCGCGCGCGCGCTTCGTGCGCAGCGCCGTCGCGAGTGTAAGCAGTTCCGCAAACCGCACGATCGCGATGCGTCGCATCGCATCGTCGACGCCGCACGCGACCGTCAAATCGATGTTGCGTGCTTTCATGGCTTGTAACGCAACCCCGCGACTACGCGGCGGACGCGTGTAAAACACGCTCGTTCATGCGCGCGCAGTTCGCTCAGCAACGAACGCGCGGCCGCGCGTTCCCGTGAATCGAGCGCGTTGCGCAACGTCTTGCGCAGAACCGCCGCATCGCGCGCGTCGCCCGTGACCGCAATCAACCGGCGCAGCCGCTTCGTCCGGCGTGCCCGTACGACGTCGCGGAAGTCTTCGAAGAAGGAGCGAAGGCGCCGGGCGGCCGTCCGCAGCTCCTGGAGATGCTTCGAGGACGGCCGTTCCAAAAAGCGGCGCCGCGCTTTCATAAATGCGCGGATCTCGGCTGCGCCCAGGGCCCCAGCCCACTCCATGACGCGATCGTCGGCCATCAGGCGATCAACAGTTCTCGCTTTACGTCCGATCCCCCGGATTGGTGGCGGGCGTGTTGGTCATTGGGGTTTGTGGAAATGATACGCCCTCGTCGCGGGGACGCCCGGATTTTCACATCGTGTGAAAATCCTACTCCCTGAAATTCGCCTCCCGCCCATCCTGCAGAAACGCCGCCGGCACATCCTGTGCCTGCGTTTCCGTCAGCGCATCCTGCGCTGAGGCTCCGGCGAATTCTCAGAGGCCCCGCAACGAGGGCGTGTCATTTCCACAAACCCCAACGACCAACAAGCTTATGTAGTGGACACGCGCGCGTTTCACGCGCGCGTGTCCATTCCATATATCAGACCAGGATGTGATGCAAGTTGCGGGGTTCGTGGTCGTAGGCTTGGGGCTTGTCGCGGGGGCTCTGAGGGAGGAGCGGAGCCAGGATGGCGGGAGCGACGACGAAGGCAGTAGCGATTTTCACACGATGTGAAAATCGCGGGCGTCCCCGCGACGAGCCCTAAGCCGGAGGCCACGAAGCCCGCGGCTTGCATCACATCCTGGGCGCCCGCCGTAGTTGACATCGAACATGTGTTCGATTAGGATGATCACCCATGCTTCCCGCAGCTGCTTTGCCGCAACGTCGTAACGAGCTTTTTGAGGAGCTTAAAGAGCGGCTTCATGCTGCTCCGGGAGCGGTCGGCGTCGGCGTCGACGGTGCCGTCAAGACTGGGATCGAGGGGCTCGATTGTCTGTTGGGGGGTGGATTCCCGCCGGGCTCTCTCGTGACGCTCGAGGGGCACGGTAGCGCTGGGCGGTGGAGTATCGCGGCGGCGGTGCTTGCTCAGGTTACGCGTCGGGGGCTTGGTGCGGTGATCGACGACGGGGAGCTGTATCCGCCGTCGCTTGAAGATGCGGGCGTTCGTCTTGATCGGCTCCTTGTTGTTCCCGCGAAGACGCCCGTTGGTATCGCGCGGGCGGTTGATCTGATCCTGCGTTCTCGCGTGGCGCGCGTCATTGTCATGAGCGCTCCTGCGTTACGTGCTGCTGTGTGGACCCGTCTTGCTACCCTTGCCCATCGCGCCGGAGCGGTGCTCATCGTGATCGCGGGCCGCGCGAGCGTTGAACTTGCCGGCGTTGCAACCGTGCGGTTGGGATGCATGTTCGATCGCGCTGTGATCCGCGGAACGCGCGGCGTGTGGGGCTGTTTTTCCGGTTTTACGTTGCGTACCGAGTTGCGCAAGCACAAAATACTGCCGCGAGGCGGCGGATCGGTTTCGCTGCTTTCATCTTTCTTTAAACCCGCTGGTGCATGAAGAGGGAGTGGCGATGCTCATCTGCTTGCGTGTTCCCGATTATCCGTTAGCCGTGGCGCTCGGCGGAGGCCGCGTCTCCGACGACGTTCCGCTCCTTGTCGCCGACCGGTTCGATCGCGGCCGGGTGATTGCGCTCGACGATCGCGCGCGCGAATGCGGCGCACGCGCCGGCCAAACGGTCACGCAAGCCGCAGCCGTTGCTCCCAATGCACGCGTCGCCGTGCACGATCCCTTGCGTTCGCGAGCGGTGTGGAATGAAGTGCTCGATGCGCTCGATGCCGTAACGCCCCTGATCGACGACGTGCGCGAAGGGATTGCCTTTCTCGATATGCGCGGCATCGCCGGAACGTTTGCCGATTGGAGCGCGCAGATTCATAGCGTCTTGGCACGTTTCGAACTACCCATACGTACCGGCGCCGGTCCGAACCGGTTTTGCGCGTACGCGGCCAGCTGGATTGCGGATGCAACGACGATCGAGCCCGGAGAAGAAGCGGTGCGCCTTGCACCCCTGCCACTCGACGTGCTCGATCTTGATCCGCACGCGCGCGAGCGGTTGCATTTACTCGGCGTCTCAACGCTCGGAGAACTCGCGCGACTGCCGCACGGTCCGTTCGTGCGCCGGTTCGGGCGCGCGGCCGCGCAGTGGCATGAATGGGCGCGCGGAATCGATCGCACGCCGTTCATTCCGCGCAGTCATGCCGTCACGATTGAGGCGTCGATGTTCGGTGAAGGTTCGGCCGAGAGCGAAGAAGCGGTACTCTTTGCGATGCGCGTGCTGCTCTCGCGTATCTGCGACGATCTGGAACGCTGCGGAAAACGCGCGAGCGCGCTCGATTTGGAAATCGAACTCGAGAACGCACAGACGCAGCGGCTCGAGATTCTGCTCGCCGCGCCGACGGCGAGCGATCGCGCAATGCTCGACGTCGTCCGCGCAAAAATGGAAGGGCTAACGTTCGATGCGCCGCTGTGCGGATTGCGCTTGCGGGCGCTGCGGCTCGAAGAGGGCGGTGAAGCGCTGCCGCTCGTGCGCAACGACGACATCGACGTGCAGAACGTTGCGGTGGTGCTCGCGCGCCTGGAAGCGCTGCTCGGCGAGCCGGTACGCCGTGCGCGCACTCGTGCCGCGCATCCCGTCGAAGAGCGTTTCACCTACGAACCGTTCACCGTTCCCAAGCAAGCGTATTCGGCGCTCGTTCTTCGCGACGCGGATGAGCCGGAGAAGGCTACGATGATTCCGCAGTTGCGGCTGCTCGACGTCACGGAGATCGATGTAACCGTTGCGCGCGGCGAACCGTCGGTTGTAAACGGACACGCGGTCGTGGAGTGTGCCGGTCCATGGCGCATCGATGAAGGATGGTTTGCATCGTCGGTAACGCGCGACGAATACGACGTCGTGCTCGACGACGGCAGCGTGCGGCGCATCTATCGTCAAGGAAATCATTGGTATCTGCGGGGTTCCTATGATTGAGGTCGCCGGTAACCATGCGTGCGAAACATTTCAACGCATTGCGTCGGCGTGGCTGCGCAGCGGCGAGATCACGCGAACCAACCATCTGCTCTCGCCGCTCGAAGAACTTGCCGGCTTTAATTACGGCTTCGTCTATCTGCTCGAACTGCACGACGCGAAGACCGAGAGCGTAAAAATCGGTTTCTCCGAGCATCCGATGCGTCGGATCCGCGAGATCAAAGCGAATTACCGGTACGGTACGCAGCTCCGTTTGCGGGCGTGCTTTGTCGGGGAGCCGCATATCGAACGCGAGATGCACAAGCGCTTCGCGCACGTGCGCATGCAGAACGAGCAGTTTCTCGCCTCACCCGCAATCGACACTGCCTTTGCACGAGAGCGTCAGCTCGTGCGTGCGCGCCTGCGCCGGCTTCACCTCTGTACCCCGGAATGCGATCAGCTGGTCAAACATCTCGACCTGCGCATGCTTTCCGCGTGGCTACGCCGCTGAACGCGAGCTACGCCGAGCTCCATTGCTGGTCGAACTTCACCTTCCTCGAAGGCGCCTCGCATCCGGAAGAACTGGTCGAACGAGCATGTGAGCTGGGATTACGGGCGCTTGCACTGACCGATCGCGACGGACTGTACGGCAGCGTCCGCTTCGCATCCGCCGCGCGGCGTGCCGGACTCGATGCGATCATCGGCGCCGAGCTGACGTTCGAAGACGCGACACGCGCCGTCGTTCTAGTCGAAAACGCCGCCGGCTACGCCAATTGCTGCGAACTCATTTCCACCGCGCAGATGCGCGGAAGTAAAGGCGATGCGCGTTTGCGCATCGAGGATTTCGACGGTCGCAGCGACGGCCTCGTGTTGCTCACCCGCACGCTCGATGCGCAGCGCGCAGCGACGTTGCGCGAGTTCTTCGGCGAGCGCCTCTACCTCGAGTTGCAACAGCACCTTACCGTCGAGGATGCCGCGAGCAACGAAGAACGCATCTCACTTGCGCGGCGGCTGAAGATTCCGTACGTCGCGACGAATGCCGTCGCCTACGCGCGGCGCGAGGAAGCACCGCTCGCTGACGTGCTATCGTGCGTGAAGGAAACGATCACGCTGGAAGAAGCGCGCGCACAGAACCGCCTTCGTCCCAACGCCGAATATCATCTAAAATCGCCGGCTGCGATGCGTAAACTCTTCGCCGCACATCCCGAAGCGGTCGATGCGACGCTCGCCATCGCGGAGCGCTGCGCATTTCGCCTCGAACGTCTCGTCGGTCAATTCCCGCTCTTTGCCGTTCCCGACGGATACACGCGGCAGACGTACTTGCGCGAACTGGTCTATAAAGGTGCCGTCGATCGCTATGGTTCACCGATCGCATCGAACGTCGAGCGTCAACTCGAGTACGAACTCGGCATTATCGCGAAGATGGATCTCGCCGGGTATTTCCTCATCGTCTGGGACATCGTGCAGGCGGCAAACCGCTTCGGCGTGTTGTGCCAAGGGCGCGGTTCTGCGGCAAACTCCGCCGTTTGTTATGCGTTGGGAATTACGGCGGTCGATCCCATCGGCATGAATCTGCTCTTCGAACGCTTCATGTCCGAAGAGCGTCAAGAGATTCCCGACATCGACATCGATTTCGCGCATCAGGATCGCGAGAAGGTGATCCAGTACGTCTACGAGCGATACGGCCGCACCAATGCGGCAATGGCCGCGGAAGTCATCACATTCCGCACGCGTTCCGCCTTACGAGACGTCGGCAAAGCGCTCGGCCTCACGCTCGCGCAGGTCGATGCGGTGGTTCGCGAATTCGATGCACGCGAATCGCTCGCCGGTGCAACCGGGCAACCCGATGTCATTGCAAACGAGAAACCCGAATCGATTCAAAAACGGCGCGATCTCGACACGGGTTCCAACGCGCGTGCATCGCGACTCGAACCCGGTCAAACGGACCGGTATTTGTACGGTTTCCGTGGTCAGGATTTCGGCGCCGATCCGGATCCGAATCTCGCTGCGCCGGTGAGCGGAATCCTCGGTGAACGGTTGTATGCGTTCTGCCGCCGCATCGACGGCTTCCCGCGCCACATGGGCATTCACTCCGGCGGCATGGTCATCACCCGCGATCCGCTCGTCCGCGTCGCGCCCATCGAATGGGCAACGATGAAAGACCGCACGATCATCCAATGGGACAAAGACGATCTCCAAGAGCTCGGTCTCATCAAAATCGACTTGCTCGGCCTGGGCATGCTCTCGCTGCTACGCGAAGCCTTCTCATTGTACGCCCGCTATGTCTCCACGTGTCATCCTGAGCGGAGCGCAGCGAAGTCGAAGGATCGCCTCAAGACAAACGCGCGTAACGATCCTTCGACTCCGGTGCTTCGCACCTGCGCTCAGGATGACAGGTTAGCCTTGCATACGATTCCGCCGGACGATAAACCGACGTATGAGATGATTTCGCGGGCGGA
>CAZYLU010000014.1:0-87452 GCA_964648945.1 uncultured bacterium
GGCCTGCTCCAAGAACTGCATTGGGATTTTGCCTGGCAACGGGCAGCGAACGGACCGTTTGCCGGCGGCACGTTCATTGCTTGGTGGATTCGTTCTCTAGCGGATACGGTGCTTGCGATGCCGGGCGAAATCTCTGCTGACCTGGGATACTTTACCATCGTTTTGGCGGCAGTTGGCTTGTTTCTCTGCCGGCGTACGATCTTTGCGCCGGTTGCTATCGGAAGCGTCGCTGCCGCGATTGTAACGATACTGGCAATTCCGTTGCAATTTTCACTCGCACGAACCGTTGTGCTGCCTATGACTCCGATCGTAGTGATCCTTGGGACGCTTCCGTTATTCGAGCTTGCGAAAATGATTCGCCGCGAGTGGTCCGCGAGCGCCGCGTCCGCATTCCGCGGCGCGTTTTAGCGGCGTCCCAAACTCTGTCTCGATAGTGCGGAGCGGCGTGTAATGACGATAATACACGTGTGCCGATGCAAAATCGTGTAACGCCGTTTGGAGACATTGTTGCGCATCCCGGTCGTGGAACGATGACCGGCAATCGCGGAATCATTCACAACGAACACAAGAAAATCGTCCGGCAATGGCAGGTGCGTCGCTGGATTGCATGCGCGCTCGAATTTCGCGGACGGCATCGCGAAGTGATGGAGCCGAATCGCTGGACGCATCTCTTCTTCCTCGATGAGGCGACGGCGTTCAGCGCCGGCCACCGTCCATGCGCCGAATGCCGCAATGCGGACTACAAACGCTTCCGCGGGTTATGGGAGACGGTCTACGGTGTCAGCGACGCCGGCGCAATCGACAACGCGCTGCACGCGAGCCGCTTGCAGAATCGCACGCAACGCACCTACATGGCGCAGATCGACGATTTGCCCGACGGAACGTTCATCGCGGTCGATGGCGCGCCGTGGTTAGTCTGGCGCACCGCGATGTACCGATGGTCGCACACCGGCTACGAGCAACGACGCCAACGACCGGTACGTCAACGCGTCGAAGTTCTCACGCCTGAAGCAGTCGTCGCCATCTTTCGCGCCGGCTATCGTCCGAGCGTTCATCCCTCGCTCGAATCGTGAACGACGAAGTTTGGCGGCGGTGTCGAACTGCGGTATCTGCATGCGGTGTCGAAAGCCGGGAGGGGAGTCGTGCCGCAGGTACCGAGTCTTCACCGCCGCCTTACTTGAAGAAGGGCGGCCCCTTCTGACACGTATCATACATTGACGAGGGGCTGCTAGCGGAGTGTCGTTAGTCGATACGGCTCCGTTGCAAACGGCATGGCTCTAGGTCGAACGCCTCATCTCTCGCATTGCGTCCATTTCGGATTCAGCAACGGGTCGAGTTGCACGACATCCGCCGATTCGGGGGTCCATTCTTTACGCACGAGCCCTTCGCCGGCAATCGAATGCGCCAGCGCACTCAAACGCGAGAGCGGAACACTGCAGTCTACACCCTCGCATCCGCGCATCTTCACCGGCACGCTGGTGACTCCGTCGTCAAGCAGCTTGTAGTGATGGAATTGATCCATCGTTTCGTACGCAAACCGCGCGCGCACGCGATACTCGGTCGTCGACTTGTACAGCTCGAAGATGAGCGCGCTACCGGGCGGCATATCATCTTCCGCGAACGCTCCGGGCGTCCAATGCGCCTCGAGAATCCCACCCAGCGCACCAAGCTGCGAATCGTGTCCGCTGAAGATCACCGCGTTGTCGTGCGTGATGTCGGGAAACTCGACGTCCGGATGCGCGAGACCGGCTTTTGCTTCCATCATTCCGACGATGTGCGCAAAGAGCGTGCCGCCGCGCACCAGCGGGTTGTACCGGTTGCGCGCGTTGACGTCATACGCAAGCACATGTAACATCATGACGTCGGCGAGATCGGAGGGCGCTTGTGGACTGCACTGCGCGTACTCGAGAAACAGATCTTCCGCGTACGTGGATGCCGTTTTCACGGGACCGCCGAGTTCGCTCAAGCCGTCTTTCTCTTCAACGACGCTTGAACCGTCGACGAGGCGTGAGCAGGAGCCGCTGCAGCGTGAATCGAGGATGCGCTGCAGCGCGTAAAATTGGGAGGCATGCTCGGTTACGAGTGCCGATGCGGGCTTCGGCAGCACCGCCTCGATCGCATTGCGCGATGCCGTCGCATCGATCCGGTGCTGCGACGCCGCCCACGCCGTCGCATCGAACAGCGGATCGTCCGTCGAGGCATGCACGTCCGCTGCGTGATGCATCGGTAACGCGGTCGGCTTTCCGCACAGGCCTTCGATCAGCGCAAGACCTGACTCCAGCGTGCGCTGATCTTTATCCGCATAGAGATAGAGATTCGGAGTCGTGCACGAGACCGGAATGGCAAGCGAGCCGAAATAAACGCGATAGAACTGCCCCATGTACGTCATCAATTGATAACCGCGCGCGGTGAGATAGGCCGGCGGAACGGGCTGCCAATCCGCCCATGAATACTGCGCCGGCGTACTGGAAATGCTGCGTAGTCCGTGCCGCGTAACGACGACGGCGAACACGACCCGATTCGGCGTTTTTGCGGGGGTAGCGGCCATCGGGATAACGGCGAGCAGCACTGCCGCCGTAGCACGAACCCATGACAATCGCATGAAACCCTCGCCTCCTTCATCTGTCGTTAACGTTCTGCATGTCGCACGCAACCGGCTTTAGAAGAGCCCCTACCAATTGTCGTCTCCGGAGGTATTCGTGAAGCGCATTATCGCGGTTCTTTTCTCGCTGTCGCTCCTCGTGTATGCCGCTCCGCTGCATGCGCAGACGACGGCGCCGCAAGCGTCGACGGACGATGCGCTCGCGGCGCTCGTTCGCCAAAAGATCAAACACGTCTTCGTAATTTACCAGGAAAACCGCTCGTTCGACTCCTATTTCGGAACGTTCCCCGGAGCCGAAAATCTCTCGTCTACGCTTGCGCGAACGCAAGGGTTTCGCCAATACGATCCGCTCGGCAACCAATGGGTAACGCCGTTCCGAATCTCCGTCGCCGATACGGCCGACGCCGATCATTCGCGGCTTTCGCTCATCACGAAATCCGATGGCGGACGGATGGATCTGTTCGTATCGACCGAGGAATTCGGATTGCTCGCACGCGGCTATTCGCGCGAGGACGCCCAGCGTGTCGGCCTGCTGACGATGGCATTCGAAGACTGCGACACGATCCCGTACTACTGGCAATACGCGCATAACTTTGCGCTCTACGACCACTTCTTCCAAGCGATGTACGGGCCGTCGACGCCTGGCAACATCGATCTCATCGCCGCGCAAACCGGACAAACGCAATGGGCGCGCCACGGCGACGAACAAGTGGCTGCAAGCGGTCTCGGGCTCGGCGTACCGGTTGTGAACGACACGGCGCCCGCTTTTGGTCCCTACGGCAACGGCGTAAACCCGATGCCGGGAACGGCGCAGTGGGATCTCTCGTTCGCGACCCTCTTCCTGACGCTCGCCGGCAAAGATGCGACGAGCGCAAAACGCGACAACGACGACATCAAGGAAGACGTCGCATCGATCGCGCACCGCGGGGCTGCGGCGATTCCGTGGGGCTGGTATCAGGAAGGCTTCGGGGACGCTGCGTCACGCGGCTCATCGTTGGCGTACGTTACACACCACAATGCCCTGCAATACTTCGGATATCTGCGTAACAATCCGTATTTCTGGCGTGGCGTGCACGACGTCAAAGATCTGCTGCCGTCCATTCAAAATGGAACGCTCGGCGACCGCGGCGTCGTGTTCGTCAAGGGCGGCTATCAAAACCCGTTCGGCTTCAAGCCCGCCGATCCGAATCCGTACGTGCAATACAACTTCAAAGGCGACGACGATCATCCGGGCTACTCCGACTCCCAGATCGCCGAAGCGTTCACGGCAACGTTCGTCAACGCGATCGCGAAGAGCAAGTACTGGAACGACTCGGTGATTCTCATCACGTGGGACGATTCTGAGGGCTTCTACGACCACATGTCGCCGCCGTCGTTCGAACGTTGCCCGGATGGACATCCATGCGGCGACGGTCCTCGCGTGCCCGCAATTCTCATTTCACCGTACGCAAAAGATCACGCCGTGGTGCGCGATCTCGCGGACCACACATCGTTTGCGAAGATGCTCGGGCGCATCTTCAATCTCCCGGCGCTCGCATCGCTCCCGGACGAAGCACCGTATCTCCCTGAAGGTCCGCGTGACACCGATCCGCGTCTCTCGGATCTCCTGGGCGGATTCGATGCGGAACGCTTGAGCGGAACAAAACTTCCGATCCCCGCATCGCGAGCAATCGTCCCGGAAATCGGCATCCCGCCAAAAGAATCGTGCTCCTCGCTCGCCATTACTCCGAACCACATACAGGGTGAAGAAAAAGCACCCGACGGCTTCGCCCCGCTGACCCTCGAGCACTGACGGTCTGTCATGGTGAGCGAAGGTGCGAAGCACCGTAGTCGGACCATCGCAACGAACAGAAAGCCCGCCGAAACATTTCGGCGGGCTTTATGTTCGCAGCGGTCCTTCGACTTCGCTCAGGATGACAGTGGGGTTAGCGCGTGCGGTGGCGGTTTAGTCGATACTCGACGAAGCTGCGTGCCAAGAGGTTCGTTAGGAACACGAAGATCATCAGCAGCGCCGCTGCCGCGTACGCCAGTTGGTGCGACTCTTCGAACGGCTGGCTAATATACGTCCACACGACGTACGTGAGATAGCCTACGGGCGCGTGCGTGAGGTGTAGCGTCGGCATGTAATTCGACCAGCCCGCGGTGTAAATCAGCGGTGCCGTCTCACCAAGACCGATGCCGGTCGCGACGAGAATACCCGTAAGAATACCCGGCAACGCATACGGAAAGTCGATCGAAGCCACGACCATCGCCGGCCGCGCTCCAAGCGCCGCCGCGCCTTCGCGCATCTCGCGCGGCACATTCGTCAACGAAACGTCCGCGGCACGGACGACATACGGCAGCATGAAGATTGCAAGCGCAAGCGATCCTGCGATCAGCGAAAATCCCCAGCCTGCTTCTTCCACGAGCGCGACGTAGAGAAAGTATCCAACGACGATCGACGGTACACCGGCGAGGACGTCCACCATGAAGCGGATCGCACGTTTACCCCACTTCGGCGCAAACTCCACCGTCCAGATCGCCGTACCCAAGCCGACGATCGTCACGATCACAAGACCAATGACAACCAGCATCACGGTACCGGAAATCGCATTGGCAAGACCGCCGGCAGTGCCGCTCGTCACCGTAACGAAAACCGACGGCTTGAGCGCCGGGAAGCCGCGCCCGATGACAAATGCGAAGATCGCGAACAGCAAACCGATGACCGCGACGAGACAGGCAACGCTGACCGTCCACCAACCGCGGCTCACCCATGTGCTCGGCGCAAGGCCGTGCCGAGTTTCAGATACATTCGTCATGCCGCACCACGCCCTTCACGGCGATCCGCGCCGCGCATAATGGAGCGCGCGATGACATTGATCAAAAGCGTGATGATAAAGAGCACGCAGGCGAGTTCGGCAAGTGAACGCTGCGCCATACCCGTCGAATCGGTAAGCGCGGATTCGAGCTGCGAGACGATTACGGCCGCAATCGTATTGATCGGCGAAAAGAAATTCTGAGGAAACGTGTTGATCGCCGCGCCGCACACCATCAGCACGGCCATCGTTTCACCGATCGCGCGGCCGAACGCAAGCAGCACCGACGCAACCACGCCCGCGCGGACGCTCGGCAATACGGCCCGAACCATAGCTTGCCAGCTGGTGCTCCCTAGCGCCATACTCGCTTCGAAAATCGCATTCGACTGCGCAAGAATCACGTCGCGCGTCGTCGCAACCATGATCGGAATAACCATCAGCGCCAAGATGAACACCGATGCGGCCAGACCATTTCCGCTGCCGGCCGATCCGCCGAAGAATGGAATGAACCCTACATGCGCCGTCACCCATGGCGCGAATTGGCCGCCAATCCACGGAACGAGCACGACGAGTCCCCACAGGCCGTACACGACCGACGGAATACCCGCCATCAATTCAACGAGCGCATTTGCAAGCGGACGAATGGAGCGCGGCACGCGATAGACGAGCGAGAGCGCAACCATCAATGAGAGCGGCACGGCAATTACCATCGTGAGCAGCGCGCTCAAGACGGAACCGAAAATAAAGACGAGTGCGCCGAACGATGCTCCTGGCGGTCCGGAGAATCCGTTGCGCGTCGTAACGCCGCTGCCGTATTGGTTTCCGATATTCCAGATCGGATTCGTGAGGAAATTAAGTCCGTTGAACCTGATCGCCGGATACGCGTATGCTGCTAGAAAAAACAGCATCAAAAAAATAATTGCGAAGCTCATCAGCGCCGCAATCGCGGTAAGCACCTGAATAATCGCTTGTGCGTTCTTACGCTGGAGAGCAGCAGGGGATACCGCTCGCGCGGTATCCCCACCAACTGCCATATCGGCTGTTGCCATGCTACGTTCTTACTGGATCTTGTTGACCTGCGCCTGAGAAAGCTTCACGATCGAGGCCGGGAGCGGAAGGAAGTGCACGGCACCCAGATACTTCTCGCTCTGTCCCGACGTCAGCGCCCACCCGAGGAACTTCTTGAGTTCCGCCGCTTTCGCGCTGTCGGCTTGCTTCGGATTGACGATCGCGTATTCGTAGTTGATGATCGGGTACGAGTTCGCGCCCGGCGCGAAGATCATCGAGATACGCTCGTCCGGCGGCGTCGCTTTGTCCGTCGCCGCAGCTGCACTGGCAATCGTCGCTCCGCTCGGAGTGACGAACTTGCCATCTTTATTCTGCAGTGCTGCGTAGCCGAGGCCCGCCTTTTCCGTTTGGTTGAGGAAGCTCACGCCGATGTATGCAACGGAATACTTCGTGTTCTGGCAGGTCTGCACCATACCAGGATTTCCCGTTGCACCGACGGCGTTGCCGACTGACGGCCAGCTGATCGTCGTGCCGTAGCCGGGGCCGCTCTGCCACGACGGCGTCGACTTCGAGAGATACTGCGTGAAGAGGAAGGTGTCGCCGGAACCGTCCGCACGGTGGATCGGAACGATCTCTTGGTGCGGCAGCTTCGATCCGAGCGTTTTGTTGATGTCTTTGATCTTCGAATCATCCCAGTACTTGATGTCGCCCGAGTAGATCGCGGCGAGAACCGGGCCCGAAAGATTGAGGTGTTCGCTCGTGCCGATTTCCGGGATGTTGTAATTGACTTGTTGCGCCGAAATCGCGAGCGGGATGTTGAGCATCGGGTTGCTCTTCATTTGTCCGTCAGGAAGATATGCGTCCGAAGCGCCGATCTGCGCAACGCCGGCGATCGCCTGGGAAATGCCGGTGCCGCTTCCCGTTCCTTGGGTGGTGATCTGAACGTCGCCGTGATCTTTCTGATAGTCAGCGACCCACAGATTCATAAGTGGGTACAAAAGCGTCGAACCGGTTTCCAGCAGGTTCGTCGCGGCGAGGGCGCGTCCGGCACCGGACGCGAGCAACAGCGCGGCGAGTGCCAGCGCAAGGGTCTTACGCATCAAAAATTGACTCCTATAGCAAGGCTGCTACGAGCACAAAGCTCCTACCGTGCTATGGTGGGGGCTAACGAACTAAAGTGACTTTAAAAGCGTCTTATGATGTTCTTAATATTGAGACTTTCCTGACAGTTCGCAACATTCGAATAGCCCCGTACGTTATCTAAGGATCGCTCCCGCCGATGACGAATCGGCGTCCTCTATGCCCGAAACCGCCCATAAGACGAGTCTACCAGAACTGCGGCACACGGCGGCGCACGTGCTCGCGTATGCCGTCCAGGACCTCTTCCCCGAAGCCAAGCCTACGATTGGCCCGGCTATCGAAAACGGCTTCTATTACGATTTCGACCGCGACCGGCCGTTCACGCCGGAGGACCTCGAACGCCTAGAGGCCCGCATGCGCGAGATCGTCGCCGCCAACTACGAGATGACCGGCGAAGAGGTCAGCCGCGACGAAGCCATCGAGCGGTTCAAAGACAACCCTTATAAGGTAGAGATCGCGCGCGAAATCCCCGAGGGCGAGCCGGTCACGCTCTATAGCATCGGGGAGTTTACCGACCTCTGCCGCGGTGGCCACGCTCACACTACGGGCGAGATCGGTGCCCTCAAGTTGCTCAACGTAGCGGGCGCCTACTGGCGGGGCGACGAGCACAACCCGATGCTGCAGCGCATCTACGGGACGGCTTGGTACGACGAAGCGGAGCTCGATGCGTACTTGCATCAGATCGAGGAAGCGCAGAAACGCGACCATCGCAAACTGGGCGTGGAGCTGGACCTGTTCTCGATCGAGGAAGATGCCGGCGCCGGCCTCGTGTTCTGGCACCCGAAGGGCGCGGTCGTACGCGGCGTCATCGAGCAGTTCATTCGCGAAGGCTTGCGTGACCGCGGTTACGAGCCGGTCGTCACGCCGCACGTCGTGAGCGAAAAGCTGTACGCGATCTCCGGCCATCTCGAAAATTACGCGCACGGGATGTTCGGGCCACTTGAAGTCGAGGAACAACGCTTCCGGCTCAAGCCGATGAATTGCCCCGGGCACATTCTGATTTATCGCAGCCGTCAACACAGTTACCGCGAACTGCCCGTGCGCTATTCAGAATTTGGAACCGTGTACCGGTACGAACGCTCGGGCGTCATGCACGGCCTCACGCGCGTGCGCGGTTTCACGCAGGACGACGCGCACTTGTTCTGCACTCCCGAACAGTTGCAAGGTGAATTCGAACAAACGCTCGATGAAGCGCTGCGCTTGATGAACGCGTTCGGCTTTACCGACTTCGAGTATTTTCTCTCGACGCGCGAACCGCAACAGCGCGGCGATACGGATCCGATTGCCGAAGATGCAATCCGTAAAGCGCTGGAACGCTACAACTTGCCGTATTCCATCGACGAAGGCGGCGGCGCATTCTACGGTCCGAAGCTCGACATCAACGTGCGCGACGCGATCGGTCGTAAGTGGCAACTCGGCACCGTGCAGGTCGACTTCGTGCTTCCGCAGCGCTTCGATTTGAAGTATCGCGGCGCCGACGGTAACGATCACACGCCGGTGATGATCCATCGCGCGCTCGCCGGTTCCTTGGAGCGCTTCTTCGCGATTCTCATCGAGCATTACGGCGGAGCGTTTCCCGCTTGGCTAGCACCGATTCAAGCCGTCGTTGCCCCGATCTCCGAGCATCAACTCGAATACGCACGCGAGATCGGCGCGCGTCTGCAGGGAATGGGCTTCCGCGCGCATGTCGATGAGAGTAATGAGAAGCTGGGTTATAAAATTCGTCACTGGAAGACGCAGAAGGTGCCGTACATTCTCGTCGTCGGCAAACAAGAAGCGGCCGACGGGACGGTGAACGTAAACGAACGTTCTTCGACAGGCTCAGAACAGGCTCAGTCAAAGGATAAACGCACGGTTTCGATTGCCGGATTTACCGAGGAACTCCGCCGAAAGGTCGACTCACGCGAATGAAGTCTCCCCGTTTCGTTCTTGGCGCGCTCGCGCTCACGCTCGCCGCGTGTCAAGGCAGTTTCGGTTCCGGCGGAACGCAGTCTCCGGGCGGTATGGGTCCGCCGATCAATCCGCAAGCGGCGCAGCAAAACCCGGGGAATCCATCACCGCCACCGATGAGCCCCTCGCCGAGTGTCACCGCGGGCGCGAACGGATTCACTTCGTTTGCATTCGCGCAAGCGCCTAAGGGTCTGCAGTGTCCGGAGGATCAAGGCTTCTCGTGCACGCTGCGTTTGAACGTCACGGACGCGGACGTTGCGGCATCGGCATCACCGTCGGCAAAAGGTAAAGCGCATTCCGCGAAATCCTCGCCGTCTGCGTCACCCTCGCCTTCTCCCTCGCCGAGTCCGAGCGATTCACCGGACCCGTCGGCATCGTCCGGCGCTTCCGCATCGCCCGGCGCTTCCGCGTCGCCCGCGGCATCAGCGTCGCCCGCAAGCGCGCACATCATGATTGCATCTTCCGTGCTCCCGAAGGACGCGCCGAAGATGATCAACCCCGATCCCAAAGCTGTTGCAACCGTTGCGTTGATGGAGGTTCGTTTGCGCACGGATGCCGATGAAGTGCTCCAAGGAAAGGCAATCGCCGAATTCACGCTGCCGAAGGAACAAATCGGCGGCCGCGGCTTCGCGGTTCAACTGTTTCGTGAGTACGAGAAAAAGAAGAAACGCACAGACGATTTCGTCGGTTCCTACTCCGATTCGAAGCTGGACAACAACACGTTGCACTTCCAGCTCACCATGCCGAAGCTTCAAGTAAAGAAAAACGAAACGTGGATGCTCGTGCTCTACGGAGACGAACTCCCCGGCGCAAGCGCGTCGCCGGGTGCGAGTACGTCACCGAACGCAAGCGCCTCACCGAACGCTAGCGCCTCACCTTTAGTCAGTAGCGAGCCAGCCGCGAGTGCGACACCGGTCGTGAGTCCGCATCCGTGACGGCGGCGGCGAAGAGAACCTTCGTCGCGAGTTTCCTCGGATGGACGCTCGACGCATACGACTTCTTCCTCGTCATCGTCGTTGTTCCGCACCTCGCAACTGATTTCGGACGATCCGTCGCCGACGTCGCGCTCGCGGTGACGTTGACGCTCGCTCTGCGTCCGCTCGGCGCATTGATCTTCGGATGGTTCGCCGATAAATACGGGCGGCGCACGCCGCTCATGGTCGACATCGGGCTGTATTCCGTCATCGAATTGCTGACGGCGTTCTCTCCGAATTTCACGGTGTTCCTCATTTTACGCGCCATCTTCGGCATTGCGATGGGCGGCGAATGGGGACTCGGCGCAGCGCTCGCCATGGAGTCCTTGCCTGCGCAGCGCCGCGGCATCTTTTCGGGAATTCTCCAAGAAGGCTATGCCGTCGGCAATCTGCTCGCCGGCGTCACGTTGTGGTTGCTGTTCGATCGCATCGGTTGGCGCGGCATGTTCATCATCGGCGCGGTTCCGGCACTCTTGATTCTCTATATCCGCACGCAGGTTCCGGAATCACCGGCGTGGCTTTCGAACGCGGGCGAGCGACTTGCGGTTGGCGGCGATGTGCTGCTGGATTCCCTGCGGCGGTTCTGGCCGTTGTTTCTCTACGGCGTACTGTTCATGGCGTCGTTCAACTTTATGTCCCATGGCACGCAAGACCCGTACGCGACGTTCCTCACCAAGCAGCACGGCTTCTCACCGGCGCTCGTCGGACAAATCAACACCGTTGCATCGATCGGTGCAATTCTCGGCGGCATCTTCTTCGGCTGGCTCTCGCAACGTCTGGGACGCCGCGTCTGCATCATTATCTGTGCCGTACTCGGCGCGCTGATGATTCCGGTCTGGGCGTTGAGCACGACGATTGCAACGCTTATGCTCGGCGGTTTCCTCATGCAATTCATGGTGCAGGGCGCATGGGGCGTCATCCCAGCGCACTTGAACGAGATCGCGCCGTCGCTGGCGCGCGGCACGTTCCCGGGTTTCGTCTATCAGTTCGGAAACTTGATCGCGTCGGGAACGCTGCAAATTATCGCCGTTCTCGCCGCAACCACATTCGCCGGTCCCGCGGGCCCGAACTACGCGCGCGCGATGGCCTCGTTTATGGTCCTGGTCTTCATCGCCGTGACACTGTTGACGCTCCTCGGCTTCGCCGTCCGCCCCGAACGCCGCCACGAATCCTTTACGCCCCTGTCATCCTGAGCGAAGCACAGCGAAGTCGAAGGACCGCCGCGCGCGTTAGTCTCGAGGCGATCCTTCGACTGCGCTCGCTTCGCGAGCTTCGCTCAGGATGACACTGGGTCACGTCGCGCGCGCGCTTGACTTTTCGCTTATCGCTTGCGTTTTGCAAGTGAGACTGCTATAGTCCTCCCATAACCGCCTGACGAGAAGGAGCGTACGCATCATGGAAACCTCCATATCGGTAGCACGCCCTCGCGCCGTCATCTGGACCGCGCGCGGCGTTCAAACACTCGTCGTCCTCTTCGCGCTTTTCGACGTCTTCGGAAAATACGCAGTGCCCGCGCCCGTCGCCGACGCATTCGCGCGGCAAGGCATGCCGGTCGCATTCGCCCCGCTTATCGGCACGCTGCTTCTCATCATCACCGTACTCTACGCGATCCCGCGCACATCGGTACTCGGCGTCATCCTGCTCACCGGCTATCTCGGCGGCGCGTGCGCAACGAATCTTCGCGCGCAGTTCCCTGCGTTCGAAATTCTCTTCCCGGTGATCTTCGGAATTGTCGCATGGCTCCCGGTCTATCTGCTCGACGAGCGTGTCCGCGGTTTGATCCCGCTTCGCCGCAACACTTAGACATCGTCATCCTCGTCGATCGTCACGTGCGTGCCTTGAAACTTCAAATGCACGGGGCGTGCGGCCTCGGGGAAGCTCATGATCACGTCGCCATTTGATCCGCGCCGGATAATAGGCTGCGTTTCGAGATGTTCCGGTTCGGTCGTCTTGCGCCGGCGCGCAAATCGTTGGGTCAGCTTGAGCACGACGACATACATAACGGGCACGAGCGTCAGATTCACGAGTGTGGCAAGAACCATGCCGCCAAAGAGCGTTGTCCCGAGCGACTGACGGCTGTTGCTTCCAGCGCCGTTTGCCCACAAGAGTGGAAGTATCGCGAAGATAAATGCAAGTGCGGTCATGAGAATCGGTCGGAAACGCGTTTCTGCCGCTTCGATTGCCGCACTGGCGATGTCGCGGCCACTGCGTCGGAGTTGATTGGCGAATTCCACGATGAGAATAGCGTTCTTACTTGCGAGGCCGACGAGCATCACGTAGCCGACCTGCGCGTAAACGTCGCTAACAAAACCGCGCACTTTTAGCGCGAGCAGCGCGCCGAAGATCGCGAGTGGAACCGCCATGAGGATGATCAGCGGCTCACTGAAGCTTTCATACGCCGCAGAGAGAACGAGGAACACCACGACGATACCAAGCGCGAACACCATGACGCTCTGCGATCCGGTTGCGAGTTGCTCGAGAGAAAGACCGGACCACTCGTAGGCGTACCCCTTGGGGAGCACGCGTGCGGCGAGCTGCTGCATCGCGCTCAGTGCTTGACCGGTGCTCACACCGGGTTTGGGCACCCCGTTGATCTCCACCGAACGGTAGAGATTGTAGTGCGTGATGAGAGGCGGCGTATGTTCCCACGAGAGGTGAACGAGTTCAGACAGCGGCACCGGCGCGCCCGATGAGGACGAGACATAGATGCCGCTAAAGGCATCCAGAGTCGACCGGTACGGTGCGTCGGCTTCCACGTAGACACGATACGAACGATTTAGATAATCAAACTGATTGACAAAATCCGAGCCGAGCGAGATGCCCATCGCTCCGAAGACATTTTGCATCGGAACGTTGAGCGCTAGCGCCTTCTCTCGGTCGACGTCCGCAACCAACTCGGGTGCATCGTTCCGAAAGATCGTATACGCGTACGCAAGATGCGGATCGGTGTTTGCGGCGCGCAGCAGCTCACCGGTCGTTTTTGTCAGCCCATCCATTCCCTGAT
This sequence comes from uncultured bacterium, assembly GCA_964648945.1. GTDB lineage: Bacteria > Vulcanimicrobiota > Vulcanimicrobiia > Vulcanimicrobiales > Vulcanimicrobiaceae > JAMXLG01. The sequence goes on from CAZYLU010000014.1 coordinate 13,474, forward strand.
TTGCGCGATCTTCGAGCTCGAATTGGAATCCCGCAACGTTCGCAAAACCCTGGATCGCCGGAGGATTGAAGACAACGACCTGTGCCTCGGGAATCATAGCAAGTTGTGCTCGCGCCCGGCGCAAAACCGCGTTGAGGGTATGTTGGGCGCCGTTACGTTCCGCCCACGGCTTGAGCTGGATAAAGAGCAGCACCCGATTTGCGCCCTGCGCGATAAAATCTTGACCGCTCGCGACAAAAACGTCCTGAACCTCGGGGTACGACCGGATGAGCGCACTTACCTTATCTGCAACGGCCGAAGAAGCCGTCAACGATGCCTGTTCCGGCAATTGTGCCTGCCCGAAAAAGTACCCATAGTCTTCGTCGGGTAGAAAGCCGGTCGGTGTCGTCTGATTGAGAAAGACCGTTGCCGCTACGCCAACTACGTAAACACCGACGACGACTGCGCGACCGCGAACAAGTGCCGGAAGAATACGCGCGTAGAACGCGCGTGCCGCGTCGATCGCGCGATTGACCGGAACGAACAACCGGCTATGATGCTCTTCGCTCGAGAGGAAAAGCCGCGAGAGCACGGGCGTCAGCGTAAGCGCAATAAAAAGCGAAATGCTTACGCAGCCCGCGATGGTCAACGCGAACTGACGGTAGAGTTGTCCCGTCGTTCCCGGAAAAAATGCGACTGGAACGAAAACAGCGAGCAGCACGAGGGAGCTCGCAATGACGGCGCTCGTGATTTCGCGCATCGCCGCCGCCGCACCGCGCAGGGGGGACATCTTCTTCTGCTGGATGAAGCGCGCGATGTTTTCAATGACGACGATTGCATCGTCTACGACGAGCCCGGTTGCCAGCGTAAGTCCGAACAACGTCAACATGTTGATCGAGAACCCGAGCACTTTCATGATCGCAAACGTGCCGATCAAGGAAACCGGAATCGTCATAACCGGCACCACGGTTGTCCGCACATCTTGCAAGAACAGGAAGATGACGAGGACCACGAGTACGATCGAGAACACGAGCGTCATGAGGACCTCGCGCACGGATTCGGTGACGAACTCGGTCGTATCGAACACGACCTTCACGTGGACGCCCGGCGGAAACGCCGGTTCAAATCCGTCCATCGCTGCGCGAACAGCCTTGACGACGTCGAGCGCATTAGCCGTCGGGAACGGTGCGATTCCCAGACCGACCGCCGGCTTTCCGTCGAAACGTACGATCTGGCTGTAGTCTTGCGCACCGAGATCGACACGACCGACATCGCGAAAGCGGATGTAGCCGCCGTTTGGTAGTGCCTTCAAAATCAAGTTGCCGAACTGCTCGGGCGTACTCAGCCGGCCGGTTGCGCGAATGTTGATTTGGAAGGGTTGATTCTTGAGTGCCGGTGCACTCCCGATGGCGCCCGCCGCGACGGCGACGTTCTGTGCATTGAGCGCCGAAACGATGTCGTTTGCCGTCAAACCGTTGAAGGCAAGCCGTTTCGGATCGACCCACAAGCGCATCGCGTATTTACGCTCGCCGAACACCGTCACCGTACTAACGCCGGGGATACGCTTGAGCGCATCGACGATGTTGAGATCGACGTAGTTGCTTAGCGCCAACGTATCGCCGTTTGAACCGTCGGATGTGAACCCATACGCTAACACGTAGACTTGGCCGCTCTTGGCAACGGTGACGCCGACTTGCTGCACCGCGGTTGGAAGCAGCGGCGTCGCCGTTCCCACCGCATTCTGCACGTCGGCCGCGGCAATGTCTAAATTCGTTCCCAAATTGAACGTACAGGTGATCGTGCTCACCCCGGAGTTCGTGCTCGTTGAGGTGATATACCTCAGCCCTTCGACACCGTTGATCGCCTCTTCCAACGGCGTCGTAACGTCCGACTCGACCGCCTGAGCATTTGCGCCGTTCCACGTCGCCGTCACGGTGATGACGGGCGGCGAAATTTGGGGAAACTGTGCGATGGGCAGCGTTGGGATGGTGATGAGACCAGCCAGCAGTATCGCGATAGAGCAGACGGCCGCAAAAACGGGCCGTTGAAGAAAGAATTGTATCATTTTCGCTATCTCGATGCTCCGAGCGGCCGTAGGGAATAGCCGACGCCACGCATCGTGTGTATGAGACGCGGCGACCCCGCTACGTTGAGCTTCGAGCGCAAGTGCGACATGTACGTTTCAACGGTTCCCGGCATCACGTGGCGGTCGATGCCCCACACGAGATCGAGCAACTGCGAGCGCGAGTACACCTGCGCGGGTCGCCGCGCTAACGTCGCGAGCAGATCGAATTCCGTAGCTGTGAGCTCCAACCGCCGTCCATCGCGGGTTGCGGTACGCCGCGTAACGTCGATTGCCACATCGCAATAGGTGACAATGTCATACATCTCGAGGTGCGGACGCCGTAAATGTGCATGCAAACGCGCCGCGAGTTCTTCGAGATCGAACGGTTTTATAAGAAAATCGTCGGCGCCCCGCGCGAGCGCCTCTACCTTGTCGCTCCGCTCCGAGCGCTCCGTTAACACGACGATTGGAGCCTCCGTTATGCGGCGCAGCGAAGAAATAAGAAACATCCCGTCAATTCCCGGAAGCATCAGCTCCAAGACGATTGCTTCAGGTTGCAGTTCGCTGATCGTCTTTATTCCGATAGATCCGTCGGCAACAGCGCGGACTTCAAAGCCTCGATTTCCTAGACCATGCTCCAGCGCGTCGCGGATATCAGGCGCGCTATCAATGGCGAGGACGCTTGGAAAGGCACGATTCATCTCAGCCGCCGACCTCGATCTCGCTTAGGTCGACGCTCTTCTTTCGCCCACGCATGAGCAGGATGAGCGGAATTGAGACGAAGGAAACGACTCCCATCACCCACGACGCATCGGCATAGGAAAGAATGTCTGCCTGGCTATAAATGAGAGCTCCCAGTTGCGCGATGGAATGCGCGTGAAGAAAGCTCTGTACAGCGGCATTGCCAAGTGTCATTTCTCCGGCTAACACGCTGGAGTGAAATTGCTGACGAACATCGAGGATGACATCGAGCATCGCAATGAGCACCGATCCTCCCAGCTGGACGGACAAATTGATGAACGCGCTCGCCTTCGGGGCGTCCTCGCGCGAGGTGGCACCGAGCACCGCAACCGAGAGCGGAATGAATATTGCGGCCGACGACATTCCACTGAGGGCAAGCGGCAGGGCAAAGTTCCAGAAGCCGGTCTGTTGCGTGGTCTGGCCGCAGAGCATCATTCCGGAGGCGGCCGCAAAGATGAAGCCCGCCGCTAGGGCGAGGCGAGGTTCGATCCTTCCGACGAGTGAAACCACGAGCGGGGTACAAAGTGCGATCGGCACCGCTCGGATGATAAACAAAAGACCGCTAAGCGTTGGCGTGAATCCGAGCGAGCTTTGTACGAACTGCGGCAATACGTACGTTGAACCGAGCGATACTCCGCCGAATGCAAACGCGAGAATGACTCCGGTCCACACGCTACGATTCTTGAGCACACGCAGATCTACGATGGGACGCGGCGTGATGAAGAGCTCGTACACGACAAAGGCGACGGCGCTGATCGCAAAAAGAAACGTTGAAATCCGGATGACGCGATCCGCGAACCAGTAGTTCTGCTCTCCTTCAGTCAGCACGTATTGCATGCACCCCAGGGTGACCGCAAGCAGTGCGATCCCCACAGCATCTATCGGCAGCGCCTGCGGTTTCCGCGGATCACGCAGGAACAGCAACAGGACGACGCTCGCAAATACACCAGGAATGATATTGATATCGAAGCACCAGTTCCACGAATAGTTGTCGACGAGATAGCCGCCGATCGGGGGTCCGAGTGCCGGCCCCATAACGGCTCCGATCGTGAATATGCCTTGACTTAGGCCAAGCTGCTTAGGAGGAAACGTGTCGCGCAGAATGAGCTGCGCTGTTGCGAGCAAGCCTCCGCCGAACATTCCTTGGATGACGCGCGAAGCGGTGATCATCACGAGGGACGTAGACGCCCCGCACGCGACGGACGCGACCGTAAATCCCGCAATCGAAGCCAGGAAATAGTTTCTGCGGCCAAACCGGTTTTGAAGCCACGGCGTGATCGGAATGATCACGATTGCGGCGATCGTGTAGGCGGTGACGATCCATGTCGCTTCCTGCTGGCTCGCACCGATGTTTCCCTGAATCGTGGGAAGGGCGACGTTCGTAATGGTTGAGTCCAACGTCTGCATGAGGGTCGCCGCCATCACCGCAACAACGATGAATATCCGGCGTGCTCCGTGCTCGACGACATTCTGCTCTTGTGAATCCACGCACGGTTAGACGCATTTCGCGACCGAGCGTTGCACAAATTATTGGTAAAAGGACATCTTGTGTCACGCTGTGTTCAACCGCGGATGTTTCGATCCGACAGAATGCAATTAGTGTCGGTGCCTCATCCCTCGCCGCGACGTCGCGGTCCGAAGACTGCGCGTTCGATCAACAGATACAAGCGATCGTACTCGGGAAGCGGCGATCCCGCACCGGGGAGCAGCGTAAACTGACTAAATCGAAGTGCTATCGCCATTCCCTTAATTGCCGCAGCGAGGGCTTCGGGATCTTCGATTTCGGCAAGTCCGGCTTCGCTGAGGTTTTTGAAGAATCTCGTCAGACGTTTTTCCGGGGACTTCTCATTAATTGAAAGAGCCTTGAGGTGCGCGCAAAGTTTGCCGGCATAGCCTTGCAAAAGGACACGCTCGCACGCGAGCTTGAATCGAACCGATGTGAAGTATGCTTTACACCACACGCGAAGCGTCTCTCGTGCGTCTTCGAGATCGCGTGGCGTTCGCAGAGGCGGCAAGGTAAAAACCGCGTCGCTCGCAATTCGCGCGACTGCTTCAGTGATTGCGTCATCTGCGTTCGCAAAGTTTCGGTAGAATACGTTACGGGACGCCCCGGCGCTTGCGGCGATTACCGATACGGTCAGGTGTTTCGGCGCACGGAATTCCAGGAGGCGCACTGTCGCCGCGACGATATCCTCACGCGTAATGCGTTTGCGCACCTTAGTATCACGTACGCTGACTTCGCCGTTCTTCACGACACCGACGTACTGCCACCGTTGTTTTCGCCGGTTTGTCTCCGGATCGCGATACGATTCCACGAGGTAGCGGTAGTCGCGTCCGTTGATTCGTTTTGTCACGTTAGATGCCATCGTCGATGCCTCTTCTGCATCAAAGACAATTCGGCTCCAAAGCGTTTCACTTAGGCAGTTTGGTCTTCAAGAAAACACAACATTCATCGCCCATTGTCGGGCTCCACTGCTTGGCAGTAGAATCACCAGTATGCGTGTCGCGTTTTTGATCTTGACGTTCATCGTCTCGGCCGTGGTCCAGGCGGAAGCTGCCACGCCTGATCCACGTCATGATTTCGATTTCGAATCCGGCAAATGGAATATTGATGTACACCGCCTCGCACACCCTCTGGCCGGCTCTCGCACGTGGATGCATCCCTGTTGCTTCGTACACGTTGTTCGGGCACTGTGGCCCGGGGCGAGTCTTGCGCAACTCGAAGCAGAGCGTCCATCACCGCACTTCATGGGCTTGATGATGCGTCTCTATAATCCGAAGACGCAGCGCTGGAGCGTCTATTGGAGCCAAGCCGATGAAGGCGCCTTCGATCCGCCGCTCATCGGCCGGTTCACGAATCGACGGGGCCAGTTTCTAGGGCACGACAGCTTGAACGGTCGACCTATCCTCGTTCGCGTTGTCTATACCAACGTCACCGCGAGAAGCTTCTGCACCGAACAAGCCTTCTCAAACGACGGCGGCAGGACGTGGGAGACGAATCTCATCCAGCAATTCACAAGGATCAAAGAATGATGCGCAGACGGTCACAATAGGGTCACGCGCGCGTTGGCTCGACATGGAAGAGCGCGAATGGGTTGCTCGCCCGGACCGGCAGATTACGTTCCGCGTTTGCAATTCCAGTCGTGACTTGAATTGGCGCGGGATCGAGGCGGTTCTTTATGAAGCGAGCGACGGGTACTCCGACGACTACTTCGAGGATCACAGCATCAGCATGCACGTCGGTCCTCCCGTCTTTGTCACGAGCCGGTGTGACAGCCAGCGAGTCCATCGCTTCCAAGTTCCCGGCGACATCAAAGTGGTCCCCGCCGGATACTCCCGGATCTGGGAGATCTCCGCACCGACGCGCAAATTAACGGTCGGCATTACGCCATGGTTTATGCGTGACACGGCGTGCTCGATGGGATTGAACGAAGATCACGTTGTCATCACACCACAGCTCCACCTCGAAGACGAACGCATCGAACACATCTGTTGGGCACTGCTCGGCGAACTGCAATCCGATGCACCGTTCGGGCGGCTCTATGCCGAGAGCATGGGGTGCGCGCTCGCAGCCGCGCTGCTCAAAAAGTACGGTCCCATCGCGGAGCGCCGCGCAAGCAGAATGCACAAGCGCCAACTGACGCGCGTGTTGGACTACATCCGCGAAAATATTTCACGCGATCTCTCGCTCGCGGAACTCGCCGATGTCGCAAGCGTCAGTCCATCGCATTTCAAAGTCTTGTTCAAAGCGTCCGTCGGCGTGCCCGTCCACCAGTACGTGATCAACGCACGAGTCGATCGCGCATTACACCTGCTCGTACACAGCAACGTTCCACTGGCGGACGTCGCGTTACAAGCGGGCTTCGCAAATCAAAGTCACCTGTCGCGCCATATGCGCCGGCTTCACGGCGTCTCTCCCGCAATTATCCGCCGGCGAGCCCGCTAGCTTTCGTCCGTTTGTGTTCACGAACGTCCAATCATGAACGACGAGCATCTCCTCCGCTGCTACGTTCGAGGCAGCGAAAGGAGATATTATGAGAATACGAGCTGTTGTTGCCCTCCTCGGGGTTCTCTCGGTTGCTGCATGCGGCGGTGGATCAGGAAGCATGACACCGCCGCCGCCGGCGTCCGGCGCGTCGCAACCCGGCACGACAAACGCGGCGCAGTCGCCGTCAGCGTCGAGTGCGTCTTCGAAGATCGTCTATCAAGTGACGGAACTCGCCACGTTTGGTGGAGCACTCGGCAATGCGGCGAGCATCAACGCGCGCGAATGGGTGGCCGGTGCCGCCGATCCGCCCGGTGACGTTGTCTCGCACGCCGCGCTCTGGATCAACGGAAATGCGAAAGACCTCGGAACGCTCGGCGGTCCGAACAGCGCGATCTCTTGGCCGAATCTCAATAGCTTCGGTACGCTTTCCGGCATTTCTGAAACGGCCGACATGAATGCGTACCACGAGCCGTGGAGTTGCACGGGTTTCTTCCTTCCCGTCGTCAATCCGACGGGCCACGTCTGCGTCGGATTCCGTTGGCAGAACGACACGATGACGGCATTGCCGACGCTAGGCGGTCAAGATGGATACGCGGCAGGCAACAACAACTTGGGGCAGATCGTCGGATGGGCCGAGAACACGACGCACGATCCGACATGCACGAACGGCCAAGTGCTGCAGTTTGAACCGGTGATGTGGGATGCATCGAACCGCGTTCATCAACTGCCGACGCTTTCCGGCGATCCGGACGGCGCTGCGACGGCAATCAATGATCTCGGTGAGGCTGTGGGAATTTCCGGAATCTGCGATCAAGCCGTCGGACGCTTCACGGCAAAGCACGTCGTCATCTGGAATCACGGCGCAGTGAGCGAACTCTTCGATCCCGGGTCGAAGTCGTGGAATACGCCGCAAGCCATCAATGAACGCGGTGACGTCACGGGCTTCATCAACATGCCTGGGGCCGCGGACGACGCGGGACACTTACGACCCATCGCATTCGTTTGGACACGTGAACACGGATTAACGAAGATTCCGCCGCTTTCCGGAGACGCATACTCTTTCGGCAACGGCATCAACAACGAAGGGGACGTCGTCGGAATTTCGTACGGGCCCGGCTTTTCTACCGCACGCGCGTTCTTGTATCACAAGGGAACATCAGTAGACTTGAATGCCGTGGTTCCGTTAGGAACACCGGCACTCGTCTCCGCGAATGCAATCGATGATCGCGGAACGATCGTGGGAGAAGCGGCAACTTCCTCCGGTTTGGGCCCCGCATATATCGCGCGACTCACGGCCGGCTGCAACCTCGACGCCGCCGTGGCGGCTGCCGTCAAAACGCAAGCATCACGCCACGCTACGAGGATGTCACTGCAAATGCGCCAACGTCTGTTACGCAGATTCGGCATCACCAATCCCTGAGCTGTTGTCATCCTGAGCGGAGCGAAGCGCAGTCGAAGGATCGCCTCGAATCAATCGCGCGTTGCGATCCTTCGACTCCGGTGGTTCGCGCCTGCGCTCAGGATGACAGTGGCCTCACGTACGGTCCCCGCTTGGAACGACTCCGGCGATGACGCTCTTGATCGACTCTTTGATGATGCTTGCTTCGTTCGGGTCGCCCTTCACGAGCGCCGAAAAATACTTATGGGCCTCTTCGAACGTAATGTGCGGCGGAAGCTGCGCGATGTTTGCGGAGACTAATGCGTCGACGATAACGGGACGATCCGCAGCAAATGCGCGACGCCATCCCTCGTCGATATCCTCAGGCTTCTCCATCCGAATGCCAATGAAGCCGAGTTGCTCGGCGTAATCCGCATAATTGAAACTCGGAAGGTTCTGCGACGGGTCGAACTTGGGATTGCCGCTCATAATGCGCATCTCCCACGTGACTTGATTGAGATCGTCGTTATGCAAGACGAGGAAGATGACGCGCGGATCGGTCCACTGCTTCCAATACTTTGCAACGGTGAGCATTTCGGCGTTGCCGTTCATCTGCATGGCGCCGTCGCCCGTGCATGCGACGGCGACGCGGTCGGGGTACGCAAACTTCGCCGCAATTGCGTACGGCACCGCGGAACCCATCGTCGCCAGTCCCCCCGAGAGCGATCCTTTCATCCCGCGACGCATCATAATATTACGCGCGTACCAGTTCGTCGCGGTGCCGGCGTCGCCGCTCAAGATCGCATTGTCGGGCAGATGCTCGTTGAGCGAGGTGAAGATCAGCTGCGGATTGATGGGGTCCGCGCTGACCTGCGCGCGCGCAAGTTCGTCATCACGCCACTTCTGCTGTGATTTCTCGATACGTTCGCGCCACGACCGGTCCGTCTTCGGCTGCAGCAACGGCAGTAATTCGCGCAGGGTCGTTGCCGCATCGCCAACGAGATTGAGCTCGGTTGGATAACGCAACCCAAGGTTTTTGGGATCGATGTCGATCTGAATGCCGCGTGCCTTGCCTTCCTTCGGCAAGAATTCCGCGTACGGGAACGACGTGCCGACCATGAGGAGCGTATCGCAATGCTCCATCAACTCGAAGCTCGTCGCAGTTCCCAGCAATCCGATCGTGCCGGTGACGAACGGCAAATCGTCGGGCACCGCCGCTTTCCCAAGAAGCGCCTTAGCGACGCCCGCGCCCAGCCGTTCGGCAACCGCAATTACCTCATCCGTAGCATTGAGACAGCCGGCGCCAACGAGCATTGCAACCCGTTCGCCGGCGTTCAAGATGTCGGCGGCGGCGCGTAACGCGGCGGCCGGCGGAACGGTAACCGGCAGTGTGATACCGGGGCTTGAATGAAGCGTGTTGTGCTTGTGAGGCGGCTGGTGATACTTTTCTTCTTGAATGTCTTTCGGCAGCACGATCGTCGTCACGCTGCGATAGCCGATCGCCGTGCGGAACGCCCGATCGGTAATGTGTCGCACCGCCATCGGATTTGACACAGTGTACACGTAATCGGACACGTCTTCGAAGAGCTGCTGCAGATCGACTTCTTGTTGATACGATCCGCCAAGCGCGGTCGTCGCAGCTTGCCCGACGATCGCCACGACCGGCACATGGTCCATCTTCGCGTCGTAGAGACCGTTGAGCAAATGAATCGCACCCGGCCCCGACGTCGCCATGCACACGCCAACTTCGCCCGTATATTTCGCGTGAGCGCACGCCATTAACGCGGCCATCTCTTCATGCCGCACCTGAATAAACTCAATCTTCCCATCGAGCTGCTGCAGTGCGCCGAATCCGCCATTGATTCCATCGCCCGGATAGCCATAAATACGTGTAACGCCCCAATCCATAAGGCGGCGCATCAAGAAGTCGCTGGCGTTCATAGAATTCTTTTACCCCGCCGACGTGCCAATACGACGAATAAATAGCACGAGCAACCCAATTCCGAAGATCCACGCAATCAAACCCTCGGCAACCGGCCCAACGTGGGCAAGCGCAATGCCGCCGGAGTCGATGCTGTTTGGTTGATCCGCTTGCGTCTGTAAATAATTGACGTACCGAGCGATATCGCTCACATCCTGATCGCTCAGCACGTCGGGCCCAAACCGCGGCATCACTTCAGGACCGGCGCGAATTGCTTCCGCCACTTGAAACACCGTCGCGTTCATCAGCGAGGGAGCAACGTTCGCATAGCCGACAGACGCTCCGTTGCCGGCGGCGCCATGGCAGTGCGCGCAATTCTCATTGAATAACGCTCGGCCGTGAACGATGTTACCCGGCCGCAGCTTCGGCAGCGACGTATCCTTGGGGTCCGGGGTGAACGATTGCACGTACTTCACGATTTGCGTCATCTGCGGCTCGGTGAAAAGCGGCATTTTGTGGATTTCATTGATGTACGGAGCCGCCGCCGGCATCCGCCCCGTGTCGAGCATCAAATGAATATCTGCAGCCGACTTCCCGATAAGCGACGGCGCTACGTTCGAGCCTTGACCGTTGTCACCGTGACACGACGAACAATGCGTCACGTAGAGCGTCTGTCCGTCGTCCGGCGGCGCTTGCAGCGCCAGAACGAACGCGATCGCTGTCAAGATCATTGTAGGACAGCGTTCCCCGATCATGGGTAAACTGCACGGTGCAGGAGGAAACATGCCGGGCCGAATCTGCATTGTCCTCGCCTTAGCAGCAATCGCGCTCTACGCGTGCAGCCCCGCCGTCGCAGAGAAATCGGACGTGACGGCGGGCACCTCGACCACGCTCGGCGGTGACGCAAAAGCAGGCGCGCAAATCTACCAACACAATTGCTCCGTCTGCCACGGCCCGACGGGCGTCGAAGGCGGTGTCGTCGGCCCATCCCTGCGCAACGAAAAGATGCGGATGGATTTCGGCGCAACGGACTCGTGGATCAAAGACCCGCAACCACCGATGCCAAAACTCTATCCACAGTTTCTCAGCGACGCACAAGTACGCGACCTCGCCGCGTACGTACAATCGTTATGATTTCATAGTGTCCCGCGAATCCGCCGCCGAACGGCATTGACAGCGACGGAAACATCGATCCGCGATTACAAGCCAAACGATTTTGCAGCCGCCGTTGAATTCGCAAAGCGTGGTGGACGTATAACCGTTTCCAGGCAGCCAACCAAAAGAAAGGCACTCCGGCAGTCGCGCCGGCGCTCTGGGCCGCGCTCGAACACGACGACAAGTGCCAAGACCGCTACATTGCGGGCGGCGACCAGCGCTACGAAGTAGACTTCTGCGTTCCCCCGTCGTCCTCGGGGTCAAGTCCTGATACGATAGCGGCATGCGCCGCATCGCTTTCATCATCGCAGCCGCCGTAGCGTCGCTGGCAGTCCCTGCACTTTCGCAGAGCGCCGGTGTAGTTACGGTGCTCTATGCGGGCTCGCTCGTCACGCCGATGGAAGGCCCAATTAAATCGAGCTTAGCGAAGAGAGGTATTGACTTCCAAGGTCAGGGTGCGGGCAGCAAACAACTCGCGAATTTCATTGCATCCGGTTTGAAGAATCCGGATATCTTCATTTGCGTCGATCCCAAGCTCGTCGACGGTCTGGGGTCAAAAGTTGCTTCGTCGCGCACCTTCGCAACCACGAGCCTTGGTATTGGCTGGACCGATGCATCGAAGTTCAACTCGCTCTTCCAAAGTGTTGCAAGCGGCAAAACGTCGATGCTCTCGGCGCTTCAAACACCCGGCCTCAAAATCGGGCGCACGGATCCGTCGCTTGACCCGAAAGGCGTCTACACGGTGCAAGCGATGACGATACTCGCCGGCGCGGACGGCGAACGCAAGATTCTCGCCGACGATGCGAACGGCGTACAGGTCTTTCCCGAGGAAGTGCTCCTCACGCGCGTCGAGACAGGGGACATCGACGCCGGCTTCTTCTATAAAACGGAAGCGGTCGCGCGCAATCTTCACTTCATCCCGTTACCCGGCGCTGCATCCATGTCGAGCAAAGTGAAGTACACGCTCGCCGTCATGACAAACGCGCCGCACCCCGATCAAGCCAAAGCCTTTGCCGACTTTATCCTCACGGGCGAAGGCAAGTCGATATTGCAACAAGCTGGCCTCGACTATGTCCGCTAAACGTTGGTTCGTCATCACCATCATCGGCTGGACCGCATTTGCGGTCCTGATCACCGTTTGGATGGACTTCCGGCACGCATTGGACGGGGAGCTTCGGCCGGCAAGACTCTCCGATTTCGGCGAAACGCTTGTTGAGATGTACACGCTCGGCGTGTTGACACCCGGACTCGTCTACATAGCGAAGGCATTTCCGCCTGGCCGGCATCTCACGATCGTAACAATTGCAGTGTATGTAGGATCAGTAATTGCTGCCGCGACGATCGCGATGCCGCTGTTCCTCTTCGTCAACGATGCGTTCCTCGGCAAACATTACGTGTTGAAGGACGCCCTCAGCGAATATGTTTTCGATTGCCTGGTGTACGGTGTCGTGTTGACGATCATCGTGGCCGTAAGCCAGATACGACTCGCGAACGAACGCGCAGCACGCGCGGTGCGCCTGGAAGCGGATGTGACAAAGCTGCGTGTGGAAGCGCTGCAACGGCAACTTCATCCGCATTTTATCTTCAACACGCTTAACGCGCTCGGCGCAATCATGCAGACCGACGTTGCGGCGGCGGAAGAGATGATCGCTGCGCTCGCGGCGCTGCTTCGCATGGCGACCGACAAATCGAACCGGCCGATGGTCCCGCTTCGCGAAGAGCTTAATATACTGGACCGCTACGCGCTGATCATGAAAATGCGATACGGCGACCGGCTCACCGTGACTGTTTCAGCGGAACCACGATCGCTCGAGGTTCTCGTCCCTACGTTTACGCTGCAGCCGCTCGTTGAGAACGCAATCGTACATGGGCTCGAGAAAACCGCAGCCGGAATTACGATTGAAGTAACGTGCCGCCTTGACGGCGATGCCGTTTGCATCGAAGTGAACGACAACGGCGCGACGCCGGACATGCTGACGTTGCAGGAAGGCGTCGGGATCGGGAACACGCGCGCCCGGCTTGCCGAACTCTACGGTCAGCAGGCACGGCTCTCAATCGCTCCGCGCGAGTCGCTTGGAACGCGCCTGACGCTCGCGATTCCCGCCGCAGGACCAGCGCTATGACGCGCGTCCTCATCGTCGACGACGAGCAAAGCGCGCGGACCCGATTGCGAGGGTTGATCCAGCGCTACAACGATCTCGAGATCGTCGGCGAATGCGCCACAACGGCAGAGGCACGGACGAAATTGGCGGAGCTCGCGCCCGAGATCGTGTTTCTCGACATTCAGATGCCCGGCGGCTCACCCTTTGACATGCTCCGCGAGGGTACGCCTGGATCCGCACGACCCGTCGTCGTGTTCGTCACGGCCCATAGTAACTTCGCTGTCGACGCGTTTGACGTCGACGCAGCCGATTATTTACTCAAACCGTTTACGGCATCGCGCTTCGCGAAAGCCCTGAACAAAGCGCGTGAGCGATTGTCGTCGGTTCCCCGTGAACGACTCGCCCTGCGCCAAACGGATGGACGCACCGTCTCGATTGCGCCGTCGGAGATCGTGTGGATCGAGGCATCCGGCAACAACCTCACGCTGCACTTACGCTCCACAACGCTCAAATTGCGCGCCACTATGTCGACCTTCTGTCACCGCGTCGGCCACTTCGGCTTCACGCGAATTCATCGTTCGTTTGCCGTAAACAGCGCCCTCGTACGGGAATTGCAGCCGTGGTCGCACGGCGAGTACGTCGTGGTGATGGACGACGGAACGCGCCTGAATTCCAGCCGCACGTTTCATGACGACGTCGCAGCGTTGCTCGGATCATCCTAGCGTCCACTAATCACGCAAAACGTCCGTTTCGTCACGCGTGCGTTGCCGCACGCCGTACGCACACGTACGATACTCGCGATGAAAGCCGCAATTATCGCATTGGAAATGCTTGTCATTGTATGGACCACGACGGCTATTGCGCGTGCGGCCGTAGCTTATCCGAGCACGTATCCTGCCTCAATGACAACGCATTCACTTGCGGGTGATACAACGCTCTCCGACCCGGAGTGGAAGCGCGGAAAGCTCGCCGACGGCTCGCGTGCATTCGAAGATATCACGACGCGATCGGCGGCTCCGTATGAAACCGCCGCCTACGTGCTGTACGACGACCGGAATCTCTACGTCGGCTTCAAAGTGAAACAGTCCACCGTTCCGATTACCGCAAATCAGCCGACGAACAACATCGGATTCGGACTCGATGACTTCGTGGGCATCGGTATCGACACGAGCGGAAATGGATCCACCGTATATTACTTCGAGACGACGCCGCGCGGCACGCGCTATCAGCAAGCGAGTGAAAGCAGCAGATACAACCCGGCATGGGCTGCCGCCGCGCGCATCGACAACGGCATGTGGACGGCCGTTATGACGATTCCGCTCGATGCGTTTCATCACGGCAGCGGATCGACGCAAACATGGCGACTGAATTTTGTGCGCGGAGTTGCGGCAAACGGCGAGCACTACACTTGGGCGTTCGACGGAACGATGCAAGATGCGCCCATTCCGCAGTGGCCGCCGTTTGGCGATTCGCAGTTTTGGCCGCGACTGTCGGGAATCCATCTCACCGGCGATGACCGTTTTCGTGAGCGCGCGCGTGCCGATATCTATGCGCTGGGAAGCGCAGGCGGAGACCGGAAGCTCTTTGCACAAGCCAATGGCTCGTTTCAAGCAGAGCCGGCGCGCACGATCGGCGCGGACTTCAAGTACGCACTAACGAGGTCGGTCCATTTCGTCGCAACGATCAATCCCGATTTCTCGAACGTCGAAGTCGATCAGCAGACCATTGCCCCGCAAGAATTCAGACGACCCTTGGTAGAATACCGCCCATTTTTCGCCGAGGGCGCGGCGTTCTTGAACCCGGTCTCGCCTTCTGCGGGTGCAGTACAACCCAACAATCAGATTTTCTACTCGCCTGCGGTCGGCCCGTTCGACCGCGGTGCGAAAGTCGAAGGGTCTTTCGGCAACCAGTCGTTCGGGGTTCTATCGTTTCGCGGCTACGACCAAACGACGAGCAACGAGTTCGACGACGTCGCGTACGGATACACGCACGCGCTGCAAGATCAAAGCTTCGCGTACTGGAGCGACGGCGTTCTCGCTCACCACAGCATCGCCGGAAACGACGAAACGGCAGAGATCGGGTCCGACTTCCACAATCTGCACACGGGCCTCATCGGCGGCGTCGATGACTCGTTCGAAGGCGGATCGCACGTGCCAGCGCCGGGGCGCGCGCATGCCCTCAGTATTTGGAGCGAGATGCGAAAGCCGAACATGGGTGCATTCATCGACTACCAAGACGTAACGCCGAATTATAATCCCATCGACGGCTTTACTTCGCTTTCGGACACGCGGGGTTTTGTATACTCGCTCAATTTCTCGGGCAGTTCTCGGGGCATTAAAAACTATTCGCTGCAAACCGCGGCGGATCGGTACGTCGACGATTCGGGAGCGATCCACGAAGCTGATGCGCTCGCAATACTGAAGGCGACCTTCAAAAATCAAATCAGCGTGCAGGTCTTTCCGCGCTTCGGCACGCTGCGCAGTTACACGACGACGGCGCCGGGGCCCGCGGGTTGCGACGATCCGTCGCTGGTGCGAACGAGCTACACCGGCTTTCCAAATTACTATTGCGGTAAAACGGATCGTTTCGACCAGTTCAACGTCAAACTCGGCTATCGGGACGGAACACAGGCCCCGATCGACTTCTCCTTCACCGAAGGCCCGTTTGGCGGAACGTTTCTCGACCAGTACTCCCTGACGGCATCACGTCCGCTCGGAACGCGTTTTTCCATAGCAGCACAATACGCGGGAACGTACGGACGAACGATCTCGAGCGGGACGTTGAACTCGCAATGGTTGCGCCTCATCTCTCTCGGATACAATGTGGGGCCGGATTCAAGCATTGCGTTAGAGTTGCGATCCATCAACGGTCTCGTCAACGGATTGACGACCGTCCCCGGCGTCAATCTCGCCGCAAGCTATCACCGCCGGTACGCAACGGGGAACGAACTCTACGTCGCGTTCGGCACACCCGCCGCCACGCAGACCCTCAACCGCTTCATCCTAAAATACGTTATCCACGCCGGCCCCCAAAACTAGTCTCGTCATACGAACCGCGCGCCCCGCGGCAAGGCTTCATCGATTGACGCGAGAATCGCGTTACGATGAAGCCTCTCCTAATCGCAGCGGCGCTTTCTGCCGTCCTCTCAACCATGCCCGCTTCGGCGGACGTCGCACGGCAGCTTACGATCGACGACATCGTCGCGCAGCATCCCGTCACGGGCGATGCGCCGTCGAACTTCGCGTGGGCGCCGAACGGATCGCGTTACGTGTATACGATGCCCGCGGCGCAGGAGAAAGATCCGCCGGTGCTGTTCGTGCACGACATGCAGACGGACCGCGACCGGCAACTGCTCGCGGCGCGATCGGATGCGCGCGGCTCGCGGTCGCGACCCGTCTCGCAAGTCGCATGGAACACGGACGGGTCGAAGCTCGCGTTCATCAACGGGGACGAACTCGAAATCGCAACGTGGGACGGCCGTGAACGCATTACGCTCGCCAAAGACGCCGACGATCCGCAATGGTCGCCGGATGGCAAGCACGTCGCATACGTGCATAAAGGCGACCTCAACATCAGCAACGTACGCACGCGAGCGGCATTGCGCCTGACGTTCGACGGATCCCCTACGCGGGTCAACGGCGATCCCGATTGGCTCTACAGCGAGGAGATGAACGTGGAGCACGCCTACGCGTTCTCTCCCGACGGTGCGTCGATCGCCTATCTCTCGTTTGACGATTCGGCCGTCGCGCCGTATCCGATCGAACATTATGTCCCGCCGGCGTCGACCGCCGAAGAGCAGCGCTATCCGCTTGCGGGTGGAAAGAACCCGCGCGTCAGCCTTCACGTTGTGTCGGTGCGTGGACCGGCACCGCGCTTACTGTACGACGGAGCGCTTCATGACGAATATCTCGTCTCGTTCACGTGGACACCGGACAGCTCGAGCGTCGTCGATGAGATTCTCGATCGCGAACAGCAGCATCTTCGCGTCGTCGCGTTTCCCGCGAACGGTTCTGCGTCGCGCACGCTCGTTCAAGAGTCGGACGCCAGATTCGTCGACGTCGAACCCGCGCCGGCATTCCTACCGGACGGGAAAAACTTCCTCTGGCTCTCACAACGTGATGGCGTTCAAGCGCTATACGACGTGACAACGCGTACCGGTGCGGCGAGACGGTTGACCGGCGCATATCCCGTAGTCTCTTTGTTACGCCTCGACGCGCGCGCAAAGGCAGCGTACGTCACAGCGGAGTATCCGACGCGCCGCGATCGTTCACTGGTGCGCGTCGCACTCGATGGAAGCCAGGTTCGCAACCTCACGCCGGTGCGCGGAACGCACGTCATCGCCATGTCGAAGAGCGGCGACGGTTACATCGACAACGCTTCATCGTTCTCGACGCCGCCCGTAATCACGCGACACAGCCTCCAGAGCCGCGCGGTTGCTACCGTCTTCCGCACGAAGGATCTCTCGCGCTTCGACCTCGGCCGGACGCGAAGCATGACGATTCCGTCGCAATGGGGTCCGCTCGACGCACAACTTACCGTCCCGCGTGACTTCGATCAAACCAAACGCTACCCGGTGCTCGTTACGGCATACGGTGGTCCGCTCGGCGTCGGAGGATCGAGCACGAACGATCGATGGATCGGACTCTTTCCGTATCTGCTCGCGCAACACGGCATTCTGGTCTTCACCGTCGACGGTCCCGCATCCAACGACGAACACGCGCGCAACGAGCGCCTCTTCTACCACAGCATGGGTGAGATCGCAATGGCCGCACAACTGGCCGGCGTGTCCTGGCTGAAACAGCAGCGCTATGTTGAAGGTTCCCGTCTCGGCCTCTATGGCTGGAGCTACGGCGGCTACCTCACCACATTCACGATGACGCATGCGCCGGGCGTCTTTCATGCGGGAATCGCAGGCGGTCCACCCGCAGATTGGCGCTTCTATGACAGCGCCTACACCGAGCGCTACATGGGAATGCCAAAACCGAACGCGGTCGACTATGAACGCACTTCGGTGCTGCCCAAGGCGGGCAATCTGGAAGGCCACCTCTTACTGCTTGCCGGAAGCGCTGACGACAACGTTCACATTATGAACACGTTCGCGCTCGCGCAAGCCTTCATCGCGAAGGGCAAGCACATCGACATGTTCTTGTATCCTGAGGCCCGGCATGGCGTGCGGGGCGTCGCAGCGCAACGCGATCTCTACGCGCGCGAACTAACTTGGTGGGAACGGGAATTGCGCTAGCAACCTAACGCAACGACGTTCACTTTTCTAGGGTTTGTGGCGGCGGAGCGATGCAAAATTCGAGGCTTTGCGTGAATGGAGGGAACGTTGTCGCATCGAGGTTTAGGTTAGGAGCGAGCCTCCAGATCATGTAGGCGCTGTTCGTCGGGCGTCCTACTGTGACTCGCACGTACGTGACCTCGTTCGGTGCAATGGTATGCTCCAGGTTCGACGGCTGTGTGAACACCATCGGCACGTACGGGTATTTATGCTGACCGATGAGCGACGATGACGCGCCAAAGTCAATGTGGTACCAGTGAGGACTGTCGTCGCGATATCTAGCGAAATTAAGATAAAACGAGTACGATCCGACCTGTGTGTCGTTCTGGATCGGCGAGTGCGGCAGGACTGAACCGCTGGTGTTTTTGAGGGCGGCCGCAACTGCCGCAGGCCCGGTCGGATCCAGAGCCGTCGCCGGCGCTCCAAGTGTATTTCCGTCTAGTATCGCGATCATGCAGTCATCGACCGGCATTCGGTTGCGATCGAGCAACGTGAAGACGAGCGTCGAGTTCGCATTGTCGACATTCTTGCTCGACCAATCGTCGGTCTTCGAGCGCCATGCTTGTTCAAGTGAAGAGTACTGAGCCGGCGTGGTCACGTTCAGTGCATCAATTACGGCCGCCATCGGCGCATCGCTCGCATTACTCACAGCTCCGATGATGCCCGTGACGTTGCCGAAATGCGAGTAGTTCGGAACGACGAGGTGCGGGAATCGACGGGTGGGATAGCCACCGATGACTTTCGTTTCGTTCTCGTCGTACGTCACATCGATGAAGCTGAAATTGAGGTTGGCGCCGCTGATGCGCACCGTGTTGTCAGTTCCGGGTTCCGACGATGCCCAGAAAAGTTTCACTACCGGATCGGCTCCGGGAGTATCGCCGCCCATACTAAAGGCATAGAGGTGCGAGAGCCGGCCGTTATTCCAGGCTTCGAGCCAATCGAAATTGAGGTCGAGCAAAAAGTCGCTGCCGTACTCGAGATCTGTCAGGACGCCCTGACCGACCGAGAGTTCGTGATGCAGAACGAGCTTCTGAAGATAACCGAGTACGCTCTTGCCGAGGTGGGCGAGTGACGATCCGTGGTTCGCTCCGGCTATTGTAATGAGATGCGAAGGGATGTCTTTACCGTCCGCTAGGCGGTTGAGGATCCATCGACGCGCGATGAGAGCCCCCGTAGAGTGACAGATGATCGCGCTGTCCGACACGTCCCAGTCGATCATCGATGAAACGCGCTCTTCCATCGCTGCTGCGAGATCATCGATCGTTATGCTATCGTCGAGCGAATCGAACCCGGCAAGACCGACTTTCTGGATCGAAGGCATCGCGCTTTGAAGAATCGCGGGGAACTTGGAGTAGACACCCAGCGACGCTTCGCTATAGCCGTGAACGAAGAGCACGTATTTTGGCATCGCAGTACATCCCCGCGAAAAGCGTTATCCGCGACACTTCATGCGCGCGCGAAATAACAACCTGCTTCAATCGAGGTGTGCAGCATTTTTCGCGCCGCGAAGCAATCGGCGGTATGCTTTTACTCGCCGCTGGCGACGCCCGTAAAAGGAGCCCGTTCGTGATCGCCTGCCTCATTCGCTATCAGATCGATCCCTTTGAGCTCGACGCCTTCGGACAGTACGCGGCAAATTGGGCGGAAACCATTCCACGCTGCGGCGGACATCTGATCGGCTATTTTCTGCCGCACGAAGGCACAAACGACATCGCCTGGGGGATTATCGGTTTCGAGACGCTCGCTGATTACGAACGATACCGGGCACGGCTTCGCTCCGATTCGGTTGCGATGCAAAATTTCGTGTTCGCAACGTCGAAACGCCTGATCGTGCGCGAAGAGCGCAACTTCGTACGTCTCGTGCCCGGCACGTTCAATCTACAGCCCTAAGGCGTATACTATCCCCGGTCCGACGCCGTTCCAGGTAGTCAAGTAGACCTTGCCGTTCACTACAACGGGTGCGGTAAACAATCCGACGGGGAACGTGAGATGAAGGAGCGTTGCTCCGCTGGTCTCGTTGAATGCATAGAAATCCGCACTTCCGCTACAGCTCGGCGTGCCGATGGGCGAACAACCCGCTGTGCCGATGCCGTCGGAGTAATAGACGACGCCGTTGGCAACCGTCGGTGGAGCGGGCGGCCCATCGTGGACTTGATTTGGACCTACGGGTTGTTGCCACACGAACGCCAGTTGGCAACTCGAAGTAACGGTGAATGCGATCAATCCGTGGTGCAAAGACGGCATGCCGGGCGTTGCAGTGCCTGCGTCACTGCCATTCGGCATGAATACCATATTTGTGGTTGGATCGTACGCCGCTGTTCCGATGTTCTGCCCGTTCTGATCTGCCGATCCGAGGTGGAACGATTGAAGAGGTCCGGCGGCGATATTATCCGCGTCCCAGACATACGTTATCGACGTCTTCGCCTCGGCAATGACCAGCGTTCGCCCACAGCCGCTTGACGAGGATGGTGTAATGACGAGCGGCGAGTCACCAAAGTCCCAGTCGCCGCTTAAGCTCGTATTCGGAGCATTCGCAGATACAACGCCGAGTGCTTCCGTAAGCCGAACGGCGCTAAATGGATATTTTCCGGTGCCCACGGCCCCGTCACCGGTTACAAAGAAAATATTGTTCATCGCCGGGTTCGACGTACTTCGCGGATCGATCGTCACGCCGCCGGGGCCCCAAACACCGCCCAGTAGATTGGGCGGCCCGCCCTCGGTGTAAAAGTGCGCAACCGCTCCGGAAGCAATGCTGTACCGGTCGACACCGCCGTAGGTTCCCATACCGCAGTGCGCACCCGCCGGCACGTAGATCACGCCCGCATTTATGTCTTCATTGAGCGCGCCGTAGTCGTTGGTGATATTGACGCCGTTCTGTAAGGGGTACATCGCTGCCGGACCGGCCTTTTGCGTTGACGTCGCCAGATCATAACCGTAGAGATTGCCTGGGCCATCGACAAAGTACACCGTGCCCCGCTGACGATCGATCGTCGCCGAACCCCCAATTCCGTAGAGGCCGCCAGGCTGGTCGTTGCACACCGTCTTCGTGGGATCAACAAATGTTGTTTGTTTCGTGGCGCTCCATACTTGTGCACCCGTGTTTGCGTCCAACGCGTAGAAGTTTGCGTGGTGATCGCCCACGTAGAGAATGTCTCTTGTGCCGCCAGTGGGAACAGAAACGTTTGCTGCGATCACGGGAGCAGCCGTGATAACGCCGCCAGTAGTGAAGTGCCAAATTTGATGCAGGGTGCCGACGTTGCTTGTCGTCAACGTTTTCTCGACGGGGTTGTAACTATTTCGTGTCGCCTTCATGCCCCACGTCGGCCAATCAACCTTCGCTCCCGGCGACGGCGATGTCGACGGGGAGGGCGATGGCGATGGCGATGTCCCGATCGTTCCCGGATTCAAGAGTACGATCGCGGCATATCCGTAGGTCGATGACGAGGACAGCGTTGACGATTCCGATACCGGTGACGTACTCGTGACTAGTTCTTGCAACACTTCGCCGGACCACGTTTCGGTCGCGATGTCTACCGTCCACCCGGCAGCATTCGACCACGTCAGACCACTTTTGACCGGCAGCATCGCAACAAGTGCGAGATCGCCGGCCTGACTGGGCGTCTCGCTCGGTGTGTTCCATGTTGTCACACTAGTGCGAAACGCAAACGCGTGTTGATCGATTGGCGTTGTTCCGTTGACGCCTGAAAATTCAAAGGCATTCCACACATGCTGCTTGCATCCGCACGCAGGCGTGAATCCATAGCTCTTGGGCTCCAGCGCACCCGCTACGTGATAGAACGCTTGATACGTCTCATAACTGTGCGACGAGTCAACGTCGATCTGCGTCCATCCGCTCGGAGCCGTGTATGTGTTTGCGCCGCCGGACGTGTTCCCGTTGTTGTGAAGCAGTACAACGAGAACGTCACCCGCTGCCGGCTGTGTTCCGTACGATACGGTAACGATCGTCGGCGACCACGGCGCGCCGTTACTCTTCTGAACTAACGATGGAACGGCGACGGCATTGGCTACCGGTTGCGTTACCTGGGAACCAACGGCATTAGGCGGCGGTGCGTTGGTCGGCGAGGAAACGAGTGCGCCTCCGCCACCGGCTCCCGCACATCCCGTAAACGATCCGATTACGATGAGAGCGAACGCATAAAGTGCGTGTCTTGAAAACGACGAACGTTTCATCAGAGCGTAGACCTCTTGCGGCCGTTCGTATCGCTGGAATTATATCAATACTCCGCGGTTACGCCCTGAGGCCATGCGACGCACTGGCGAGGACCTACGTCCCGGCGGCTCCATTACATGAGACCAACGGCCGGTACAACTTCGATAGAGAGCGCTATAGGCCAAACGCGTACACGTTATGATTCCATGATCCGACAAAAACGCGTCCGTCCACGGTTGGTGCTCCGAACACACCGCATGTCGTTCCGTATGACGTGCAAGGTCCGCCCATCAACGTTCCGCTATGCCAGAGAACCGCGCCGGTCGAATCGTTGAACGCCCATAATTGATTGTCTAAGCCGTCATCAAAGAAGACGATACCGTTGCCGACGGTCGGCGCTTGATTGTCGTCAGCGGTGGCGTTGGCACTTCCGACGCTGGCCTTCCATACAAGACTGAGGCCCGAGCAGCCGCTAGTACTAAAGGCATTCAAGCCGTGCGCAAAGTTGCCAACGGACGACGGGTTCCCAACGAAGACGATTCCGTTGGTTGGATCGAAGGCGGGCACGCCAATGAATTGGCCGGTACTGTTTGTCGGCGCGATTTGTATCTGCTGCTCGAACGTTAACGCGGTGCCCTCTCCGTACGTGTATATGTAACCGTTCTTGTTCTTGGTCGAGGCCTGTTCGACGCCGCAACTTGTTTGGTACAGCATAGGCGTCGCACCATAGTCGGAATCGTTCGATGCCTTAATGCCGTTTGCCGTGGCCGTTTGAGAACTCAATAGATTGAGATTTGGATCGAGTTCAACGACCGCATCCCCGTACGGATACGTCTCTCCCCCGGAATCGGCCGCACACTGCGACGTGGCTTGTTCCTCGATGTTCCCGGTTGCAATAAAAACATCGTTCGTATTCGGATCGATCGATGCACCGCCCATGCCCCAGACGCCGCCGCCGCAGTACGTCGTTCCGGACGTGCCGGAACCTGTCCGTCCGGGGAAAAACGCCGCCGTCACGTTATGCGTAGTCGTGTTGATTGCCACGACACGGCCCCACCACGGAGCGTTGTCACAAAAACTTCCAGTGTACGCATACAGCATGCCGTTGTTCGTATTCAGCGTCAGCGCGCCATAGATGTGATCCGTATTCGAAGCACCAACCGTCGTCCCGGTACTCGGATCGTACAGCGCGTTGGTTCGCCACTGCTCGACGCCGGTCGTCATGGATAGCGCATGAACGTAGTCACTTGCGTCTGCGACGTATACGACGCCGGCGTTCTTATCGTACGTCGCGGTTCCCGTCACTCCGAAGTGATCGCCGGGCAGATCCGTACAGTTTACTGTCGGCGCGGTGCCCAGGGTGTTGTTTTGCCAAATAATGGCACCGGTGTCCGCATTCAACGCGTAGAAGACGTTGTTTTCAGCACCAACGTACAACACATTCGTCGGCGTTCCGTTGATCGATACGTTCGTCGCGAGGATGGGTTGCGCCGTAATGGACCCACCGAGTGTCGTGGACCATGCGACTTTGAGTCCATTCGCGACCTTCGCCGGCGTTAGTGTTGTCTCGTTCGGGTTATACCCGGTGCGCTGCGGGCTGTCGCCAAACGTGCTCCAGTCAGAGTAAACCGGCGGACTCGGTGTCGGTCCGCGCGACGCCGGGCTCAAAAGCACGATTGCAGCGTAACCATAACTCGATCCGGAGAGCGTTGATGACTCAGATACCGGCGACGTGGTTGCGAGCGACTCTTGCAACACTTCGCCTGACCACACCGGATTGCTGGTGATGTCGGTCGTCCAGCCGGCGTTGTTCGTCCACGTCAAACCGGAGGTCACCGGAAGCATCGCTACGACGGCAAGATCGTTGGCCTGTGACGGTGTCTCGCTCGGCGTGGTCCATGTCGTGCCATTCGGGAAGTTAAATCCGTGCCCGTCAATCGGTGACGTCGTGTTAACGCCGGAAAACTCGAGCACATTCCAAACGTGTTGTTTGCAAGCACACGACGGCGTGAAGCTATAACTTGTCGGTTCGGATGCACCCGCGACGTGATAGAACGCTTCGTATGTTTCATACGCGTGACCCGTGTCGAGGTCAATTTCTGTCCATCCCGCGGGAGCGGTGTACGTGTTCGCGCCGCCCGACGAGTTGCCGTTATTGTGTAGAAAAGCGATGAGGACGTCTCCGGCCACCGGCGGTGTATTATACGTGACCGTAACCGTCGCCGGCGACCAACCATCGCCGCTGTTCTTCTGAACCATGGTTGGAGCGGTACCTCCGCCCGGCGGCGGGGTCGGAGTCGGTGTCGGCGTTGGCGTCGGCGTCGGAGGTGGCGCTCCGGACGAAGGGTTCAACAGAACGATCGCAGCGTAACCGTAATTCGATGCTGATAGCGTTGACGATTCGGATACGGGCGACGTACTCGCGAGCGACTCTTGCAACACTTCGCCCGACCAAACTGAGTTGCTGGGAATGTCGACCGTCCAACTCGCGTTGTTCGTCCACGTCAAACCCGACTTCACCGGAAGCATTGCTACGACTGCTAGATCACCGGCCTGCGAGGGCGTCTCGGTCGGCGTCGTCCACGAGGTCGTATTGTTCGGGAAGCTAAATCCGTGATGATCGATCGGTGAGGTCGTGTTAACACCGGAAAACTCGAGCGCGTTCCAAACGTGTTGCTTGCACGCACACGACGGCGTGAAGCTATAACTTTTGGGCTCGGAAGCACCCGCGACGTGATAGAACGCTTCATACGTTTCATACGCATGACTGGTGTCGAGGTCAATTTGCGTCCATCCGGCTGGAGCCGTGTAGCTGTTCGCGCCGCCGGACGAATTGCCGTTATTGTGCAGAAAAACGACGAGGACGTTTCCGGAAACCGGCGTGGCAGTATACGTGACGGTAACGGTCGCCGGCGCCCACGCAGCGCCGCTGTTCTTCTGAACCGAAGCTGCCGCCGTAGCGGTCACTGCGCGATGCAATCTTGCTGCGCCGCTCGGCGCTTGTCCGGCGCCTGGAACAAAGCTGTTTACGTGTCCGGAACACGCCGTCAACAGTGTGATGACGAAAAGAGGAACCAAACATGAGACATGTTTGGAGAATGACGAATGTGTCATCGCACTTGCCTCTCGCATGGATTACAGCGGTGCGATTGTATCAGCACGAGCAGCGGTCGGCGTGGGGCGATGCGACGCTGTTTCCAGGACCTACGTCCCGGTGGGCGTGGCTGTCATTATCTTTATCGACGTTTCGGCGCTAACTCGTACGCTGTATAGACGGGTACGAAGCGCTTTACGCGTATCACGCGGAAATATTTGCCGAGCACGGGCATGACGCGCTCACGCCGGTTAGCATAGTCGCGCTCGGCACTTTCGCCGGTTACAACCCGAAGCGCGAAATCGAGGAAGGGGGATTTACCCGGCATCACCGTCACCAGACGCCCATCGCATCTCAGCACGCGCTCGAGTTCCGAAGCGGCGCGCTCGATGCCGTCAACGAACTCGAGTGTGCTTATTGCAACCACGGTATCGAAAAAATCATCGGCAAACGTCAACATCGATGCATTTTGCTGCGTTAACGCGGCCCGTACACCGTATGCCTCGAGGCGAGCTTGGACCCGCGGGACCTCGTCGTGCACATCGATGCCGTAGAGTTCATCGCAGCGACGCGATAGTTCAGGCATGAATACACCGCTGCCGAAGCCAACCTCAAGTAGGCGGTAGGAGTGGCGAGGCAAAAGGCTCTCAACAAGCGCAAAGCGCCGGCGCATAATGAACGCGAGACCCGGACGGTAGTTCCAATCCGCGTGATCGACGGAACCGGTACGTATGAGCGCCTTTCTAGGTAGAAGTCTCACGTGACATCACACCGTCTCGCGGTATTTGTTCACGTCTGCCGAAATTGGAACAAGCAACGTGGTAAAGCACATCGTTGCTGAAAGAAGTCGAGACACGCGCAAGAGCATCGCCCTTCGAAAGCCTATTGTTATCTTGCGATTTTATCACGCAACCGCTATCGGCCACCGGGAAAAACGTCCCGTATTTTCCGCCCATCGGCTCACGTCGCATCCTTGATGACGCTTGAGTACCGGACAACCAAGAGCGGACACATCACCGTCGCATCCGTGTAATACGGACCAAAAGACTGCTTTTCGACTCTCGTCATGCCTGCTATGCTCTTCGCAAACATGAAAAGAGACGTGCATCGCGCGTGAGACATCTTGTATTGGTCGAAGCGGCAGTTTGGTGCGTGCTAGCCGGCCTGCCGATGTACAAACGGATGTCTAACACTCAGCGTGTGCTCTTCGCGAGCGCAATGTTCGTGCTGCTCGCCCTCCTCGTAAAAGAACTCCTTCGTTTTGTAGAGCATGGTTTAGAGCAGACGCCGATTTGGGACGTTGGAAACTTTTGGATTTGGAGCCGAGTCGCCCTAACCTCTCATCGCGTCTACGATCCGCAAACTAGTATTGCGATCGGCACTGCAATTCGTCACAGCTCCCTTTGGCAAACGCATAATGCCGATTTTTACGCGTGGCGCAGAGAATTTCTGCAGGTTGGATTCATCTATCCGCCGCCGAGCATTCTGCTCTTTGCTCCTCTGGGGCTATTCGGAAGCTTTGTTAGTGCCGCGCCGTTCTGGTATGCAGCGAACCTGATTGCGTTGGTCGCCGCCATCACGGTTTTGTGGCGAGCATTTCTTAAGCAGTACGGTTTCCCCGGACTGCTTGCCACGGCAGTTCTTGTTCTTGCTTTTAATGCCATCGGCGAAGCATTGTGGCCGGGGCAGCCGCTTACGCTTGAGCTGCTGTTCGTTGCGCTCTTTACCGTTGATGCATCGCCTGCACGCCGCGGATTGTGGCTCGGATTCGCCTTCATTGTTAAACCACTCGCGCTTGTGCTTTTGCTGCTGCCGATCGTCAAGCGCTGCTGGGCCGAAGTCCTCAGCGCGATCGCCACGATTGCCATTGCTTTTGTTGGCGCGGTTCTGCTTCTCGGCTGGAGCAACGTCTTTGCCTACTTTATCAACGGGCCGTCGAGAAGGTATCCGCTTTCAATGTGGATCGGCGTGGAAAACGGCAACGAATCACTCTTTTCGGCGCTTGTTCGGATTCTCCATCAGCCCGTTCCCGATTCGTTGCTTCACGATTGGCCGTTTCTTCTCTGTGCGTTGATTTTTACGGCGGCCTCTGCGCTGCTCTGCGCGATGCCGGGCGTGACTCGGAACGTCGCCGGTTCACTCCTCATTGCGCTCGCACTCCTTATCTTTCCGCCGGCGGCCGCGTATTATAATGCGATTTTACTTGTACCTATCTTCGTTCTATTGAGCCACAGCAATCCTCGAACGTATCTGTTTACTGCTGCATACCTTTCGGCTTTGTATGGGCTTCTCGTCTATTCAACCGCGCTTAATGTTTTGGCACCGCTGTCCACGTGGTTTGTTTTTGCTGGTATGATTCTGGAGACAAGCGTGAAGCGGCCCATATTCACGGCGCAACGACTTTCCGGCTTCGTTTCGAAGCATTAGCGAGCGCGGCGGCGACAAGCGGGCTAGGGCGCGAATAGATCGTTACGCCCGATTCCGCGAGACGCTGCATCTCTTCATAAAGCGCCCGCGCACTCATGATCCATGACGGTGCGCAACCGAAAGAAAAGGTTCG
Source organism: uncultured bacterium (assembly GCA_964648945.1). Classification (GTDB taxonomy): domain Bacteria; phylum Vulcanimicrobiota; class Vulcanimicrobiia; order Vulcanimicrobiales; family Vulcanimicrobiaceae; genus JAMXLG01. Next base: position 41,909 of record CAZYLU010000014.1, read on the forward strand.
CATGAGGCCGATGCGTTCGAAATGTTCGCGCAAGCGCGCGCGAATCCACGTACCTGTAGGCCGGTCGACGCGATACTTTGAAACCTCCGGATCGTGCCGAAGCAAGATCCGCGAAACACGTACACCAGTCGCGTCGATATAGGTAGCGGTGAATGGCGCAGCGTACGGGTGGATCTGCAATCCATCCCACATATCTTCCAAACAGTGATACAACGTGATTGTACCGACATCCGTACCTAGTCCCACGATTTTTGCGTCGAGTTCAAGGGCTCGTCCCACTGGAGAGCCGGCGTGACAAATGCGCGGATCGTCCTGATGGTTGGCCACGATATACTGAGCCCGGCTACCGCGCGCGACGCAAGAGGAAAAGGGGTGAGAACTCCGATGCGTCCCCGGCATAAGGCGAAGCGCTTCGGTGATCTTCCCCGTTAGCGACGGCGCAGTGCGCAAATCCAGCACGTCGCCTGCGCAAAGTATTGCGAGGTATTCATCTGCGCTTCGGTAGGCCGGCATCACAACCGTCCCCGAATCACCGACGCTCTCGAGCAACGCATCGACAACGGTTTGCGGACCGCCCGTCACATTTCCGATGCGCGAAAGCGAGGAGTGAACGAACAGTATATCGCCGGCCACTACTCCCGCGCTTTGAAGTGATTCGAGAAGTTGCGCGTGCGTCACGAGCGGCATTCGCGATCGTGTAACCGACTTTTGCGACCTCGCTACGGTCCGCTTTAAAAAGCGTCCGACGCGCAACAGCGGCGACGGTAACATTCGAATCACGCCGGACCGCAGTCGCGTTACCGCTTCACGGATCACCTAGGTACCCTCAGGTCGTTTAAAAGTGCGTCAACGAAGAATTTTGTGGCCCAATTCAGGACTTTGTACCGACCGTAGGGCGCCCAAACCGGCCAAGAACCGGCTGTGCCGCCGCGAATCCGGTCGTCCGAATTCGTAGTGTCGTGGCGGGCCATCAAATAGTCAGTAGCGCGTGCTGCCGCTTCTCTATAGTCGCGCCCGTGATCCGTCAACAGGTCCAACTCGGACCAAACGATCGCCGTTTGCGCAGTTCCCGTCAAGCAGCACCAATCCACGGCAGCGTTGAAATTGCGATCGATACGTCCGGGAATGAAACCGTCTTGTGTCATGAGGCTCAACAGCGACTGCGCTGTCCGTTGCGAAGCATCAATGAAGTCTCGACGGTTTGCAAGCTTTCCGATACCGACGAGGCCCTGCATCGTGTAAGCGAGGGTGTGCAACAGCGGCCGCTCTGCATCATCCAGGCAACAATCGGAGAACCAGCCATTTGGGAGTTGCTTATAGAGCGCATACTCTGCATTACGTATCGCCGCTGAAATAAACGACTCTTCGCCAAGACCGGCGCCCATTTCGGCCAAACCCCAAGCCGCCTTCACATTGTAGACCGTGGAGGACGGCTTCGCGAATTCCGAGTTGCACCGGACCCAATTTCCATCTGCTTCCTGCACCTCGAGCAGCCATCGACCAGCACGCCTTCCCGCTTCCGCAAACCGTTGCGACTCGGTTTGCCGCAAAAGCGCCGCCCATCCAAGCAGCACCATTCCGGTATTAAAAACAGCCGGGGTCGGATTCTTGTTGTACATTCCGCCCATGACCGCGCCGCAACTCAACTGGATGTCTGCTTCCCATTCACCCATCTCGATAGCGCGGCGCAGAAATTGTTCATCGTCGTAGTGTCGTGCGAGATCGAGAAACGTGCAGATGATATATCCGGTTGTCTCCGGATAACTCGCAAGAAATTCTCCTCCAAACTCCGCTCCGTACGAAACGCCGCGATCGTCTCCATGATCCTGCGCGCGCATAAGCCATGCAGTCGCCTCATCGAGGTGTCGTCCCTTATCGAGATTGGACTGCACCGGACCGTACAGATGCGCTTTCGAACGATACTCTCTCGCGTCGAGAAGCGGAGAGACAAGCTTTCGAGCCGCGGACTTGGCCTTGCTCAACACACTCACTGCGCGAACCTCATGCGGCGGCCCTTCGGTTGCGATTGCAACTTACGGCAATGCGAATGCATCGATCATCGCACCTCCCGTCGCGCGTTCCGGTTGTCCATCAAAGCCGATCGCGATGTATTCGCGTCCGCGCGCTTTATACGCGATGGGACTTGTATCCACGCCGGCGCTTGCAGTCGTCGGTGGATCCTGATGTAGCGCCCAACGTTTGATCGGAAGAATGAAATCTCTCACTCGATGCGCGAGCTTAACGAGGGGATTATCATTTGCGTCGGCGGGCTCCGTCGAACCTAACACATAGTGCCACATGGTTGACCCCGTATCGGGATTCAAAGCATAGAAATCACCGCTAGGATCGGACACGAACACGAGGTCGGCAGTCGAAAGACTGCCGGCAATGAAGGCGTCGCCTCGGACGCCTTCGTGCACTTTGCCAACGCCGGTTTTCCAAACAATCTTCCCGCTTTCGACGTTCACTGCTGCTAGAAAATCTCGCCAATGCTGGATCTCGGAGCGAGGATCGTCAGGACGTTCGATCGCCGAGATAAACGCAAGATGGCGCGATGGGTCATACGAAATTGGACCGAGTGACCCTCGCAACACGAGAGGTGCCGACGGAAGATCATCCGGCGGATCATCGTACGCATTCGCATTCGGCGCGAGACTCTGCGAAAGCCGGATCAGGCTTCCGTTATCGCGGTTGACGATGTAGAACCACAACGTTTTTCCGGCTTCGCCGACAGCTGGTACGCGGTCCCCATGCGGTGTACGCGCCTCAAACAACACGGGCGGACTCGCGGGCTCGTACTCCCACACGTCGTGCGGTGTCTGTTGGTAATACCAGTTCATCTTTCCGGTACGCGCGTTCAACGAGACGATGCATTCAGTGTAGAGGTTGTCACCCGGGCGGGCCGAGCCATGGAATACCGGCCACGGATTGCTGGTCGTAAAATAGAGCGCGCCCCGGTTGGTATCCAACGCGGGAGTCATCCAGACCGCGCCCCCACCCTGTTTCCAAGCATCGCGAAACTTCGGGGCGTCGCGCTTTTCTCGCGCGATGTCGCGATGAAGAGACATCCCGTGAACGCTTGTCACGTAGCTACCCTCCCAGCCGCGCGAAACAGCGTACCATCTCCAGACGAGTTTTCCATCCACGGCTCGATACGCCGACAGCGATCCGCGTAGTCCGTAATCGCTTCCGGAACTGCCGATAAATACGAGTCCGTTCCATGCTAGCGGAGCCATCGTTTCGCTAAAGCCGTAGCCCGGAAGACCGAGTCGCACGTTCCATGCCGGCTTTCCGCTCGCGGCATCCAGCGCGATCATCCTTGCGTCCAGCGTCGCGACAAACAGACGGCCTCCCGATATAGCGACGCCTCTATTGATAAGGCCGCAACATGCAGCCATCGGGCCGACGTCGGGACGATACCGCCATTTCTCGCGGCCGGTAGCAGCATCGAGCGCAATGACATTATTGCCGGTCCCCGTGGTGAGGTACATCGTGTCGCCGGCAACGATCGGCGTAGTCTCGACGCGTTCATGCGGACCAAGAACATAACGCCATACCCGTGTCAGTCCGGAAACGTTGGACCGATTGATGTCCTGTATTCCGACGTGACGCGTGTTCGCGTAATTAAAGCCATACGTCGGCCAACCGGTTTGCTCATTGTCCGCGGCAGACGATACCGAGCAAAGCAATATCGTTAAGCACGTTGCTGTAGCGCAGATGTGAGAGACGCGCAACTCTGCATCGCCTTTCGAAAGCGTCCTGTGTTTTCGTCTGGCGATTTTACCACCTAGCCGTTCGACGCTCATCGGAAGAACGGCCCAGATGTTTCGCCTATGGTCTCACTTCGGGCGCCGCGCTCGCTTGTCTATACGGGGAGCAACATTCATGCAATATTCGTATAGTTATCGTTAACATCACAGGTCATTCTCAAATAACGCACAACATCGTTTGCGCGAAGGATCGCCCGCACAACTTAACCTGCACTCCGCAATGCGCTCAGCAGGAAGCTGCTTCTGCGTTTCACTTGCATCGGATGCGACTTCCGACCGCAAACAGCAAGCGCTCTTTTATGTAACTGTGGAGCTTGTGCGCCCGGCAAACTAGGCCGACCGCGTGCGGGATCTTGCGTGCCCTCAGCGTCCTTCCGCTCGCATGCCTGGCGAGCGGCCTGATTTCCGTGTGCGCTGAGGGCCTCTTCATGAGGAACTATGCTCGAAAAACGGACAATAGGAGCTTTTCGATCGCTGTGCATCTTAGGCGCAGCGGCCGTGATCACGGCGTGCAGCGGCGGCACGAATTCGTCGTCGCCACTCCCGGCTTCAGCAACAACCGATCAAGCGGGTACCGCATCGCCCGTTAGCAGCACATCACCAGTGACATCGCAGTCAGTGTCAACGCCGGCATTTAGCGTTGTGCAGACCGCGCACGCCGGTGGAACGTACAACTCCGCCGTCACCGTGAAGCTTTCAAACGCGCCCGCGGCGGGCGACGTATTGGTCCTGTTCTTTGAAACGAACAGGACGTCGTCGTTCCCGTACTCCGGCCAAGTAACATGGCCCGCGTCGCCGACGGGATCGCAATGGTCCTACGATGGATCGACCAGCGGAACGACGACAATCCTTCACCATGTCGTTCAGTCGGGTGAAAGCGGTTCGTACACAGTCAACGTCGGCGGAACAGGAAGCGGCTGGGAAGACTACGTCGTCGCTGAAGTCAAGGGCGCAAATCCGTCCAATCCAGTGAACGCGCGAGTCGCTCATAGCGTAGCGGCAGGCTCGACTTCATATACATTCGGCAGTGCCGGCGTTACGCCGACCGTCGCGGGCACGTTCCCGCTCGCGTTCTTCTCCCCGCACGTCGCGCCGCGTACGTGGTCCTCCGTTTCTAGCGGATGGACGATCATCGATCGTAACTACGACTTCACTGAAATGCTGGCGACGGGGCCCGTGCAGACAGGAACGGCGCCCGTGAACGCGACCGCGGCACTCTCGTCTTCGAGCAGTTATGCCGGCGCCGCAGATGTCGTTCTGCTCAATCCCTCGGGTTCGGCCACCACCACGACGCCCGCTCCCAGTTCGGCGCCGACCGGTGCACCGACGACTGCGCCGACGCAAGCGCCGTGGTCCGTAGCGGCATCACAATACGTCTACCCGAAGGGCAGCACACCGAATTGCAACGTCTATTCGCCAGGTGATTGGCTCACCGCCGATCTCGTCGACGCAGGCGGAGCGAATAGTTATGTTCCCACTGCGAAAGATCCGAGCAGCGACACGGTCACGTCATATCTTCAGAGCGTATACGGTAACATCGCATGGTTTTCGCCGACGGAAGAAACCGTCAATATGGTCACGAGCTCTACGCCTACGTATGCGCTCAACACGTCGAACGGTCATCATGAAGTCTCGGACTTGTACGGCGATAGCTCCAACATCCCGTGGGTTGACGGTACGTCGTACGTTGAATATCAAAAGCATACGTGCAGCGGTGGCGGCGATTGCCACACCAACGAACTCAACACCAGCAACTGCGTATCCTACGAAAACTATACCAGCGCCACGCTTTCCGATATGATCACCAGCGGAACGTTCAATGGCGGCAGCGGCCGCGTCTTGAACGTGCGTCACCCCTACAACGATCAATACCAACATGCGGGCGCCTTGATTTCATTCGGTGGTCTCCCGATGATGGGTACGACGGCTTGGGGCGAAGACTTGAACTACCAGCAACCATCGTGCCAACCGAATTGCACTATCCCGCACATTATCGGATTTCAAATGCCGATCAACGGCGGTTCACAGCAAGGTTATACTGCGCCGGCGATGCAGGGTCACTCGTCGTGTCTCTCCTACTGCGGTCATACAATAAGAGCCGGCGCTCGTCTCGTCTTAAGAGCTAGTTTCGTCTGTCCAAGCGTCTCGACCAACCCGCAAGCTAACCTCATCTGCAATACACTCAAGAAGTACGGCATGATCGAAGACGATACGGAGTCTAACGGCTGTACGGTGAACCAATGGGGGAATAGATCCGATTGTGTTTACGGTTTGCGCATGGGCACGAGCCGGAACGGCACGAACCCGTGGAAGGGCAGCGGCTGCTGTCCGGGTGCCGCGCCGCCGTATACAACCGCAAACAGTGAAGACCTCGACGACATCCTATTGCCGAACGGCAGTCACTACATGCACATGTCGGACTTCTACGTAATAAGTGGAGGCGTCTCCAGCTAACGACTCTACCTAACAGCGAATCCGGAAAAGGGCGCGGTTTACCGCGCCCTTTTTAATATTCCGCTTGGCGCTAAGGGTTCGTACAAGTCAAGGATAACCGTCCAGGCGTACTTACGAAGCGGTGGCAGCAATGCGAAAAGACGGGTATCGACTGCGTTCAGCGCATCTACCACCGGTCGTATTCCGGCTCTCGTTGCGATCGGAGCAGCCAACAACGTGCTGAGATAAAAATACTCCAGTTCGATCCGCCCAAAATATCTGCGCAACGACTTCAAATCCGCGGTGGTCAGCGGATGCTCGTCGAGCGTCCGCTGTGACGGCGTCATGCGTCGATAGAGATTGATAAATGGGTTGTGACCGAGCGGTTCGGAAAAGACTGCACGCCCGCCAGGCGTAAGCAAACGCGCAATCTCCGGAAGGACCGATTCGAGCGTGAGGTGGTGCAATATTCCGCCGCCATAGATCAAGTCGAACGTTTCGTCGGGGAAATCCATCGCTTCGGCATCCATACGCAAAAACGTTACGTTGTCGAGAGACGACGTTCTAGCCGCACGCGTTGCTTTCTCTACGGCCACGTCAGAGATATCAATACCTGTCGCTACAGCTCCGGCACGCGCGAGCGTCAGGCTATGATCCCCTTCCCCACAGCCGATCTCCAGAACCCGTTTACCGGCACAATCGCGCAGAAGCCGCTCATGAAAGGCGTAATACGATTGATACGCGATTTTATAGAAGCGATCCGACGGGCGCTGAAATTCGCCATCCCTCGCAAAACGGGTATTGTGAAAGGCTCGTTCTCGAGCTTTACGATCGTTCATACCGCAGCACCTCACCAGGGAGCCCAGTGTGAAATGTAACCCACGGCCAAAAGCGCGGGAAGGTGCAAACTGCCCGGGTCTTGTGCTACGAATATGAGGTGCGCGTCTTCACCACATTTTTTGTGGTCGCCGTTTTCGCTCTAGCTTTGACGGTGCCCGCAGCTCGCTTGCTCGACGGGCCTAAAACAATCCCAACCACCGCGCGCCCCGCAGCGCCGCGCACGCATCCATCATCGGCACCGAACCACATCGAGACGTGGGCGTACGATGCCGGAAGCGGAGAAGGTTCAACGGCGACTCCCGAGCTCGTTGCGCGATACGTCACGTACGCCGAGAGCGCCGGCGACGATAAAGTGCTCCGCGACTGCCACACCGTCGCGCCCCGTTGTACGGCGCTGCATTACCTCAATGCCAATCGCGTCTACCTCGATCAGGATCTCACGGATATTCTTCCGGTATCGCGGGAGACGTGGTGGATGCACGCTCCGGGTTTCAGCGACAACGCGCACCGGCTTGCCGCGCCGCTGGGCAAACACGTTGCAAATATCCTCAATCAATCCGACCCCGGCGTGCGGCGTTTTTTTCAACAGTACGCTCGTACGGCCTACGATGCATACGACGGCCTGATGCTCGACGATGCGGCCCCGGGCGTTGCGGGCACGTTTTACGGAAGCGGCTACCGGTCGAGTCAAGAGATCGCGGGGGACGAACAAGTCCTTGCAATGCATCAGGCATTGGCGAAAGAGTTGACCCATCGCGACGGCCGGCCTTTCGTGATCGTTCAAAACAGCGTAAACCCCAACCCATATCTTCCACACGGCTTGGAAATGATTGGAGATCCAAAAAACGTAGCCGGTTTGATTGCGGAAGGCGTTCCGCTTTCAAACGGTGAGGTCACAAAATGGTACGCTGATCTGCTCGACGTCGTGGCACGCGTGCAACAGCGTCCCGGGTTCATTGTACTGCTCAGCTATGGTTCGGGCGGTATCCCGGCAGAGCGCTATCTCCACACAGCAACGATATGGCTGGGATACAGTCGCGGCCACATTGTCGACTGGGAAGACCTCGGAGATAACGCCGACTTGGCGGTTTGGCCGGAAGAAACGATTTATCCGATGCAGCCTCTGCAAAGCATGACGAAGTCAAACGCCGACCTTGCCGTTGCAGACCACGTGTGGCGCCGTGAATTCGCCTCGTGCTATCTCAAAGGGACGTACTGGGGCCGGTGCGCGGCCGTCGTAAATTTGAGCGGCGTCGCGGTTCCGGTTCAGTCCGCCCAGTTGATGCAGAAATATACCAACATGATTCAAGTCGTGGGCGGAACCGTTCAAGACCGTAATGCAGCCGTTACGCTTGGCCCTCTACAGTCATCCATCGCAGCCAACGCCGCGTTACTCCTCTACGGAAAGTAAAGCAGAACTACGTGTGGATACGGCGCAGCATCACTGTTGCCACCCGAAAGAGACGAATGAGATCGTCTCGCTGCACGAAAAGAACGGTGAAAAGCGGCTGGCGCGTGTCTCTGATGAAAATCCAGAGCATTACGCCCTGACTCACGACATATGCAATCGTACTAGCCGACGCCGCGCCGTTCATTCCGAACCTCGGAATCAAAGCGAAGCTGAGGGCGGCACAGATAGCTGCCGATAAGGCGTTAATCCAGAAGCCCACCATCGGCCGACCGAGCTTTAGCGTGTAATAGGCGGCGAGCAGTGACGAAGGAGCCGAAGCAAAAACACCGATTGCCAAAATCTGCAGGGCGGACCCGCCCGAGAGAAACTTTGGGCCATACAAGAGTTGAAGCAGATACGGCCCGAGCGCGATGATGAGCGCGCATGGAACGATGGCGATAAGCAAATTGTTCCGTACGCATTTTGATGTGAAGCTCGCCGATTCCACGCGGTCGATGCTGCCGATTTTCGGACCTGCCGACTGCGAAAGAACCAATGTCAATATTTTCAACGTTTCTGCACCGGATACGGCCACCGTGTAAACGCCTAGGGCCGCCGCGGAAGTAAGCGCTGCAATAATGTAGACGTCAACTCGAAGGTTCAATACGGTCAAGATGTTGCTGGAGCCGGCCTTCGCCGCAAAGGCCAGAAACGATCGAAACTCCACATCGGGTCCCCGCGCCGATCGCAGCGAGCCGTTCCGGACATAGACCGCGGCCAAAATACCGCTTGCAATGGTTGCAACGAGCCACATCTCCACGGCAACGTTCGCGGTTTTCGCGACGAATAGCATGCCGAACGTGATTGCGAGCAATGTCGCGAATGTCGTTAATATCGAAAAGTAGTTTGCGACCTCGACACGATGCTTGCCAAGCGCATATCCGCCAGCGATTGTAGTAAGCGCGGTGGGTATCAGTGAAACTGCCGCCGGCAAGATCGTCCACGGTCGCTGTTCGAGAAAGCCTAATGCCGCGACCAGCAGGGAGCCGGCGATGACGAATACGCCGCCGGTCGCGAATGCCGGGCGCAGCACTCCGTTTCCGCGCCGTTCGCTCAGCATGTAATATGACGTTGCCGATTGCAACCCGCTAATGAGTGCGCCCGCCAGAGCCGCATCCAAGACGGGAAGGACATAGATGCCGCGAAGCGCCGGGCCGAGAAAACGCGCCGTGACGATACCTAAAACGGCGGCAAGCATCATGTTCAACACTCGGATCCCGAAGGTGTGGATGCTGTCTCGTACGATCATGCTCCGCGGAGCGCTCATGGCGACGCCTGCGCCGGTACGCGGCCCCAAGTATGGGCGACATAGATTATCTGCGTCGCGAGATAATCGAACTGCAACTGAGAACAACGCCTCAAGAGATCCGGAGTGACACCCGGGAACACCTCGCGGACGATTTCCGATCGCAGCAACCGCTCGAGAGATTCGACGACCGCCGCGGATGCATCGTTCGACAACGCCGGTTCGCCGCGAGTGGAACGGCGAAGACGACGCAAGGCAGAACGTGCGGCGGTCGGAAATTCCGAAGACAGCGCGTCTTTTGCGTCATGCCAAAGCGCTTGCCATGACCCGATTGGCGCGTTCCACTTCGCGTTGGGCAACGTCGCTAATCGGACGTCGAGTTGACGCAAGAAGCGCGCATAGAACGCATAGTTCGCCTTGAGCTTCGGGTCGACGCTCATGACGCGTTCGAAAAATCTACGACCATAGAACGGCGTTTGGTGCCACAAGAACGAACGATTCCGTTCCTCGCCGTGCAAGAGCCATCCCAACCCGCGTTCCATAATCAAGAAATGCGTTTCCCGTCCTTGCATCGTCCGTTCGGGGTACGTGGCGAGATGTTCTCGTATGCGTTCCTTGATGGTCCAAGCCTCCATCCCCAACAACTTCGCCACCATCTGAATCGGCCATACGTTCGTTTCCAGCCGATGCTCGAGTAAAGCGTCAATTGTCTTTACCCACCACGGAGGACGCAGATCCGGCAATACCTTGTCGCCCCCGTCACCTGTAAAGCACAATAAGTCGCCGCCATAGTCACGGCGCAGTGAACGCATGTATTGAACTCGAGTTGCCATACCGCAGAAGTTTAGGCCATCACGGAGCAGTACGGACTCTACAATCTCTTCCCACGTCGGAGACATCAGCGAGTAGAGGCGCCACGGCGAATGCATTTCCGCTGCGACACGCTCGGCGAGCATGACGTCGCTATCGTGCCCCGCGTTGAGTGTAAACGTCGTGCTCACGAAGCGTGTTCCGGCGGCAGCGAGGCCTGCAGCCACGGAACGCGAATCGAGGCCACCGCTTAACTCGAGCATTCTCTTTCCGAACCCCGCGATGTGCGACTGCTCGTAACATGTGGCCTCAAACAGTTGAACCGTTTCGTTGACCAATTGCGCTCGGGAACGCGCAGGCTGCGAACCGATGAGATCTTCGAAGTTCCAAGCATGGTAGGAACGTATGTCGACGGAAAGCGGGGCTAACGCAAGGGTGATCGCTGACCCGGGGACGAGCACTGTCACATTGTCGACAACCGTTTTTACGCCCAGAGGAAATCCAAGCAGTAAGATTTCCGCGATCGTTTGCTTCTCTACTTGACCGGCTTCCCCAAGCGCTACGGCCGCCTTTACGTCGCGCGAAATGACGATTCGTCGTGCACTGCGTGTAATGAACAAGGGCAGGCGTCCGAAGACGTCGTTCACGATCAGAATTCGATTGCTCGCCTGCGACAGAAGCAAGATCGTAAAATCGCCCTCGGCACGCGCAGCAAACTGCGTTGCCGCCCGTCGAGCACCCGATTCGTTCACGCGAAGTAACGCAACCAGGCGTCGCAGTTCACGGTCGATCGTCTCCGCCGACTCGCCGTGCAACGTGCCTTCGAGTACGGCAACGCCGCCGTCGCACGCGATAAAACGTTTTGGATACGCACTATGTGCGAGCCACCCAACGGCGACGTTATCCGAACTCGCACAAAGAAGATTCGCCTCTTCGTGTGCTTGAGCGAGGCGCTCCATGCACGTTCGAACCTCATCGCCACATACGTGATCACCCGCGACGATCGTTATTCCCGGCATTGCTGAACCTATCGTAGCGTGTTGCACGCGGCCTAAAACCAGGCCAAAGCCTCGTTTACGTAGGCTTCGCTTTAGTCTAAAGTCCCGCGCCCATGAGCCGTTCGTCCGAACACTTCATGTAAAACGGTGCAAGCGATGGAGCGGGGGTTTCTCCGTAGCCATTTTATCGCCAACCCTTTAGGATAGCGCCGAGATCAGATTTTGCTTCTTGTGAGGTTCTATGACTATTAGCTGTTGCCGTTCCGCGGTAGGTTTGATTCTCGGAACAACACTATTCGTTGGATGTTCCTCTTCAGGTACGTCCCCGATGCAGCCGCCGGTGCAACCGGAGACGCAAACAGAAATACAAAGCGAGGCGGGTGCAGTTACTCCCGCTACTGGGCCATTCCACATTGAAACGTGGGCTTACGACACGGCAGGCGGCGAAGGGTCAACGGCGCCGGCGAGTTTGGTGGCACGATATGTTACGTACGCGCAGAGCACAAGCAACAATAAGGTCCTTACCGATTGCCATACGGTCGCGCCGTATTGTAAGGCACTCCATAGCATAAACGCCAGCCGCATTTACTGGTACTGGGATCCATCGAATACGATTGGTTCTTCGAAAGAAAATTGGTGGCTTCATAAGCCCGGCTATACCGATTACGCCCATCGCCTCGTGGCGGTGCTGGGCGACAATCATTCGGCGTACCTGCTGAATCAATCGGTGCTGGCAGTGCAAACATATTGGCAATCATACGTGCGCGGACAATTCAGCGCGTATGACGGTCTGATGATGGACGACATGTCGCCGAGTATCAAGGAGGCGGTATATAAGACGGGTTCTACAGGAATCCAAGAAATCACGACCGACGCGCAGCTCGTCGCGATGCGCGAAGCATTTTGCGCGAAAATGACGAAGGCGACGGGAACTCCGTTCTATATCGTTCAAAACGGAGTCAACGCGAATCCCTATGTGCCGCATGGATTGTCGAGAATCGGAAACCCGACAAACGTACACGGCTTAATCTCCGAAGGCGTACCGCTCAATGGCGGCGTTATCACACCGTGGTATCCGAACCTCCTCGACCTCATGTCTCAAGTGAATGCGACTCCGGGATTCATCGTGCTTCTGAGTTACGGCCCGAGCTCCGTTGCGCGTGCTTCGGATCGTTACATTCATACCGCGACCGTGTGGCTCGGCTACTCGCCGGGACACGAGGTTAGCTGGGAAGACCTTGAAGCGGGCACGCGTCTCAACGTTTTTCCCGAAGCGACGATCTATCCGACGCAACCCGTCCAGAGCATGTCAACCGGCAATCGGAACCTGCTCGTGCAAACAAACGTGTGGCGACGGGAATTCCGCGCCTGCTATCTGCGCGGCGCGTTATGGGGGCACTGTGCCGCTTTGGTAAACATCAACGGCGTTTCCGTCTCCCTGCAGCCGTCGTGGCTAACTCAAACATACAGCAACTCGATCCAAGTTGTCGGCGGCGATGTGCAGGACACAACAGCGCACATAGCCCTCGGTACGAAACCAACCTCCATTCCGGCACGCGGCGCGCTCTTGCTCTACGGGAAGTAGACAGAGTAGACCATGAGCCCTGGGGACGGGGGCGCGCAGCCCTGGTCCCGCTCGGTGGCGTTGCGGTACGCTGAGCGCAATGCAACGACCGCAATCCTGGACGCGCAAGGACACCATTGGTGTTCTTTACGTATTTCTGGCGGCGCTTATCGTTCGGCTCGGCTTCGTACTCAGCGTCCATCCAACGCCGGCTTCGGATTTCGATTGGTACTATGGACGCGCGCTCGGTATCGAGCACGGATTGGGGTATTCGCGCGGCGGTTATCCTACGGCATATTTTCCGCCGGGGTGGCCCTATTTTCTCGCCGGCGTAATGCGCATCTTCGGCTCGTCGCCGGTCATTGGCGAGATCGCGCAGGCCGTGCTCGGTGCCCTCACCGCCGCGCTAGTCGTCGTGATCGGACGACACGTCGCGGGACGAACAGCAGGCATTGCCGCGGGCGCTCTGTATGCGTTCTTACCAAGCGCCGTCGAATGGACCTCGACGCTCGGAACCGAGCCGCTCTACACGTTTCTTTGGGCACTCGCAACTGCGATTTGGGTTACCCGCCCGACGCGCCAGCTCGCGTGGTACGCACTTTCCGGAGTCATTCTGGGAGCGGCCGCGCTCGTTCGGCCTAGCGCATTGCTCTTCTGGATCATTCTCTTCGCCTATCTGATAACGTTGCCGAACGAGCGCAGAAATTGGCGTCGCCTCCTTGCAGCGGTTGCCGTTACCGCCTCGTGCACGCTGATCGTCGTTGTTCCATGGATCGCGCGCAACTACGCGATCTATCACAAAGTTGTGGTTGTGTCGAACAATGGCGGCGTTAGTCTCTATCAGGCGAACAATCCGCTATCGAATGCTGCCTACACCGAGTTGTACAACGGTCAAATCGGCGCGCTCATCCATGATCCGCGGACTGAAGCCGAGGGCGACGAGCTGGCGTCACAACTCGCAATCCACTATATGAGCACGCACGTTCCCCACGAGATTGCGCTGTCGCTGCTCAAGGTGAAGTCCCTCTACAGCCGGGACGATTCAGCAGTCACCTTTAGCCTTGGCAAAACGGTTCCACCCGCGACCGAGCATGCTATGCGCTTCTTCTTCGTACTCAATATGGTCGTCTACTACGCGGTAATGCTGCTCGCAGTGGCGGGTATCGCGCTATGCTTGATAGATCGCCGGCAGGAGGTAGGTACGGCGTGGCGTTTGGTTTTCGCAATGACGCTGTACAACACATTGATCTTCTCGATCATCGGCGGAATCGACCGCTACCGCAACCCCACGATGCCGTACTTTTCGATATTCGCCGGCATTGCGGTCGCCGCAGCGCTTTCCTACGTTCGCACGCGCAGCGGGACGACGAGATCCAACACCTCTGCGAAACGCCTTGCGCAGGCCTCGCCACAATAGTTCTTGACGGCGCTCTCGCGAATCACACGCGGTGCGCCGCGGCGGTGCTCGCAAAGCGCGGCAAGCAATTCAACTTTCGTCTCCTCGATCGTTTTGCACCGGACGCCCGCACCTGTCTCACGCAAGAGGTCATCGAGAGCGAAGCGTGCGGGACCGCCGAGTGCCAGCACCGGCCGCCTCGCACCGAAATATTCGAAGACCTTACCGGCGACCACGCCCTCTGCGGTGTGCCCGTCCCAAGAAAGCACCAAAAGGCGATCTGCACGCCGCTGCGCGGCAAGTACGTTTGCGCGCGGGATGAAGCCGTGAACGCGGACCACCTCCTCTAAACGATATTGCGCAATACGTTGCAGCAGCCACGGGTCCGCCGGAGCGTAGAAATCGACACGCAATTCTTCGGACGACGCGAGATTCTCATCGAGAATCGCGCGTAACGCGGCAAAAAGCATGCTCGGATCTCGTTTTCCGCCATAAAGCTCTCCGGCGTAAAGGATCGTGCATCGTTCCTCGGTTCGGAACTGCACGGCTTGCCATTCCTCGGAATCGAACCCGTTATAAATCGCGAAGCAGGGTTTCCGGGGATATCGGTGCGCGTATCGGGCCATACTCAATTCGGACGCGGCCGTCAGCGCTGCAGCACGCGAGAGAGTCGCTCGCTCGACACGATTATCGAATAACCGCTGCATTATCGTGCGCTCGTTGGAATCGTTTTCGGCCCACAAGTCCCGCAGATCCGCGATCCAAGGGACGGACCCGTGTGACAGCGCTGCAGCGATATTCGCGCTCATAGGCGGCGCGGAGGTTAGAAGCGCGTCCCATCCTCCCCGTGCAATCAGCTTGCTCGTTGCACGCGTAGCGTATGGAAGCCAACCAACATACTCATCCGGAAAGCTGACGACGCTCAATACTTCCGCCTTGATGCGGCGCAGCATGCTCCGTTCCGTGCCAATCGGCATCTCGCGACGCGAACCGGATGCCGTGTTGCCGTTACGTCCGGGCGCGAAGCGTTTGATCCAGCCCTTGACGTCAATATATCCCGTTTCGACGTAAAGCCCGAGCTTCGTCTGCGTGCCGTCATCCTCATCGAAGGCTGGAGTAATCGTGGTTATATCCCAACCAAACTTCGGAAGATGTTTCAACAGATTGACCGAGCGAAGGGTACCGATAGCCGTGCGAGGGGGAACCCAGTATGCGAGAAACAACAAGCGTCTGCGCCGCGTCATCGCACCGCGACCGCCTCGCGCGATGACGATGAAAAGACCCGCTTGCGACGCGCGAGATCGAGATAAAGCGCCTCGTGCAAACGAGCGACGTTCTCGATCGCATAGTGCTCGCGCGCAAAGTTCTGCGCGCGTTCTGCAATCTCAGCCATCGCTTGCGGCGAGTTCGCGGCTGCTTCA
The DNA here is from genome assembly GCA_964648945.1 of uncultured bacterium. GTDB lineage: Bacteria > Vulcanimicrobiota > Vulcanimicrobiia > Vulcanimicrobiales > Vulcanimicrobiaceae > JAMXLG01. The sequence continues at coordinate 57,837 of CAZYLU010000014.1, forward strand.
AACGCGAGCGCCGAGGTCTGCGGCTGCCAGTCGGAAACGATAACGCCGAACTCGCCGTCGTGTAGGAGATCCGAGACGCCGGGCCAAGGCGTGCTGATTACCGGAAGACCAACGCTCATTGCCTCGAGAACGGCCAGAGGCATGCCTTCGATACGTGACGGCATATAGAGCGCATCGCCGCCGTAGAGCAGATCGACGGCATCGTCACGATGTCCCATGAAGCAAATGCGCGAATCAACGCCCTGCGTACATGCAAGCTCTCGAAGCGATTCTTCTTCCTCTCCGCCCCCGACGACGCACATGCGAAGGCGCTCGCGAACATTAGGGGCGACGTACGTCATCGCTTCTACCGCCAGCCGCTGATTTTTTATTGGGACGAGTCGTCCGACGACAAGCAACGCAAACTCGTCATCAGCAACCCCTAAACGGCGGCGGGCATCGGCGCGGCGCTCCGGTGATGGCAGCGGTGGAAGCACGATACCGTTCTGAATAACGGTCAATTTATCGGCCGGAACGTGGTCCGATCGGATCAATAAATTTCGCTGATACTCCGTAAATGCGATCGTCCCGTCCGTCAAGCGATCCACCGCGGCATCGAACAATCTTTCACCCGGCACACGCGAATCGCCGAGCGGGCTATGTTCGGTGAAGAGCACGACCGGAACACCTGCAACCAATGCGGCGAGGCGTCCCCAGATTTTCCCGTTGTGCAAGTGCGCGTGAACGATGTCGGGGTTAAACGCGCGTATCGCGCGAACCATGCGAGGAAAAAACCCCGGATCGTAGCGTCCTCGCCGATCGATCGGCAATACCGGCAACGACGCGACTTGTTGCGGTCTCTCGCTCGGGTAGACGGGCATGAGCGCGGCCTGAACAATTCGGTCATCGAAAGACGTTACGAGCGCCCGGAGGACGTTTTCCGCTCCGCCGCCCGTCAGCGTCTGAATGATGTGCAGCACCCGCAGCGGGCGCCGGTCTTCACGTAGGCGTTGCTGCATACTCGACCGGCGCTTGCGTCGCGGATGTGCGATCGGATCGTATCGTCCGCTCGATACCGGTAGAGACGCCTATGCGCGGTTTCCAGTCGAGCACGCGATTGGCGGCGGCGCTCCGATATGTTCGACGCGCGAGCGCCGAACGAAGGCGATAACGCGAGACCGGTGACTCCCGCTTTAGCATCCCCAGTACGATTTCCGAGAGCCAGCCAAGACCGAACATGATCGGCCTCGGAATGCGGACGACCTTCGCTTTCCCATGCATCGCGAGCCGCAGGACGTCGTTCTGCGTCGGAAGGTCTTCGTCGACCAGTTGCACGATTTCGCCGTTGACGACCCGTCGTTCCATTGCTGCTACGATCGCGTCAACGACATCGTCGATGTAGACAAGAGGCAAACGCAAGCCGCCGTCGCCGAGCACGACATGGTACGAGCCCACTCTGCGGGCAACAGCGGCATTCACCAGCGGAAGTCTGCCGCCGAAGATCTGGCCCGGACGCAGAATCACTGCGGGAAGGCCGCGTTTCTCGACCGCATCGCGCACGAGCAGTTCGGCTTCTAGCTTTGCTCGGGTGTACGCACCGCGCGCCTCGGGGCAAGGTTCAAGCGGCGAAGATTCGTCGATCGGTGCATCTTTTTGTTCGCCGGTCCAGTTCACGACCGAAAGCGAACTGATGTAGATCAGCTGCTCGACACCGTAGCGCAAGCATGCATCGATGACGTTACGAGTTCCGACGACGGTCGACGTGCGCTGCGTCGTCCAGCCGCCTTTCGTTGCAGCGCCGATGTGAATAACGACACGCGCTCCGCGTATTGCGGCGTCGACAGCGCTTGGATCTCCGAGATCTCCCATCGCAACTTCACCGTTTCGTAGATCGCCGTCCGGTCGCCGGCGGACGAAGACGCGATAGCGACGACCCTGCGCTTCCAAGCGCTCGACAACGGCGCTGCCGAGTGCGCCGTTCGCTCCGGTAACGACGATGGGAATTTCCGTGGCGAGACCAGGAAGATCTGCGGCTCTCGCCACCGCATCAGCATCGGCCGCGCGCGCGATACGTTCGGTCCACTCCACAACGGGGAGAGCGTCGTCGATGCTGACCGGAACCGGTAGATTTGCATCAAGCGTCCGATAGAAATCGCGCACGAGTTCCTGCACGCCTTGATATGGCCGAATCGTTTTGCGTAAGAAGCCGGCGACGCCTTTGGGAACCGCGATCATCGCTTGAAGCGACTCAGCGTATGCATTGATGACCCGTTCCGCAGCTTTCGGCAGCGGCGTCGTGACCCGCCTAGACGAGAACATGGACATCGGATCGATGCGCAGCACACCACGCGTTCCGTGCACCACGATGATGTTTTGGATCGGACGCACGTTGAATGACACATGTATCGTGCCGAACCCGTCGCGGCATCGCACGATCGAGGTCCATTCATCGAACGTCAAATTCGGATCGCCGCCGATACTGCGCCAGTCCGCGCGCACGTCTTCGATCGGTCCCAAAAACGCCTGTAATAGGTACAACTGATGGATGCCCAAATCGCGGAACGGATAGCCCGCGCTACGGTATTGCGGCGGCAACCGGCCGCCCTCGTACGGCGGATAATCCGCACTGCGCGAAATCGTAACAGATACGACGCGTCCGACGGCGCCGCGCTTGACTGCATCGATCGCTCGGCGTATCTGCGGGTCGTACAGAAGCGAATGATCCACGCACACGCGGACGCCTTGCGCCTGCGCGGCGGCTGAAATTCGCCGGCAATCATCCACATCGGTCGCGAGCGGCTTTTCCACGAGAACGTGCGCGCCGATGCGAATGGCGTCGAGCGCCGCGGCAGCATGCGACTCCGGCGGCGTGAGCACGTGGATCACGTCGACGTTTTCCTTCTCGAAGTCGTAAACGCAAGAGAATGCGCGCGTCTCGAACGCATGAGCGGCCTGATGCGCGCGATCCGAGTCGATGTCGTAAACGCCCACCAATTCGACGCCCGGAATTCGACGAAGTGCCTCCGCATGGAAGGCGCTGATATGGCCCGCACCTATAAAGCCGGCGCGATGACGGATGCTCACATACGAATCATACTAGCGACGCGCGTACGGCGAATCGTCCGTAGGGATGGCCGTCATTCTAGGCCTTAATCCCCGGCGCATGCATCGAAGGGCCCAATCGCCATCTTCGATCCGCTGTTGTATTGTTGATAGACGAATGCGCTCTATCCTAGTTACGGGATTTCCGCGTCAAGCTGCTTATCTCAGTGGCCTGCTCAACGGCCACGTGCCCGGCATACGGACCGCAGCGTTCCGCGACACACGAATCGCAACGTTTCGCGCAGCGCTTCACGCGCTGCAAGCCGATGCATCGATTACGGTCGGCGGCCCGAGACCAAACGGATTCGTGCGAGCTATCTGCGAGAACCGGAACCGGCCGGCGATTCTCCTCTGGGTGGGTAGCGACGTAACGTACGTCGCCGAACACTCGCGGGAACTCGAGCCCTTACTCTTACAAAACCTCGTTCACTGGACATGCGCTCCGCATTTAGCAGAAGAACTCAAAGAGCTCGGCATCGATGCGCGATACGTTCCGATTGCGTCGGCCGCGGTTGAGGGAGACGCTGCACCGCTGCCTGCGGCATTTTCCGTACTGACGTACTTGCCGTACCCCGGACGCGCGTTTTATGGACAGGATTGCGTATGGGAAGCAGCCCGTGAATTGAGCGACGTGTCTTTCGTCGTTGTCGGGCGAGGTGAACAAGAACCGGGCGCACCGCCGAACGTAACGTACGCCGGCGAAGTCGGCGACGTCAACGCGCGCTTGGATGCATCGGCGGTGCTGTTCCGTTTTCCCGAACACGACGGTATGCCGATGATGGTTATCGAGGCGCTGGCACGCGGGCGTCACGTCATCTGGAACCATCCCTTCCCCGGCGTCATTCATGCTGCATCACCGTCGCAAGCCATCAACGCCTTGATCCGTCTCCGGGACGCGCATCGCGAAGGCGCGCTTGCCGTGAACGAAATCGGCCGCCGTCACGTCGCTGATTGCTATGCGCCATCGTCTATCGCGCGCGGGATCGTTTCCGCAGTGGAGGACGAAATCGCAAATGCGCGCTTGTCGCCTAAACGCCGCACATCGAAGCTTCGGGTTGCGGTTTCGGGTCAAGAAGTTCTGTCCGCTCGCGTGGCGGGGAATTTCCAAAAATACAGCGGCGAAATCGCGGGGACGGTGTTGACGACGCCGACGATGAGTGACACGGTCATTTCGACGCTGCGACTCGTTCGTAGCGACGCCTGGTATACGATTTACGAACCACTCGCACCGAAGCCATTTGAGTTTGCGGCATTCATGTCTCGCAAGCGCCGTATCGTTCACTGGCTCGGCGACGACGTCGACGAGCTCGAATCGAATCCCGAGCTGTTACGCAGATTCCAATCTCGCTCAACTGTGCATCTGGCCCACGATTCCCGCATTGCCGAACGGTTGAAAAGTTTGGGGCTCCGCGCTAACGTCGTTCCATTGCCTGCAGTGACCCCCGTTAACGATCTTCAGCCGCTGCCGCAAACGTTCACCGTCATTTTGTTCTTGCCGCCGAACGAGCCCGAACCTCGCAACGGCTACGAGCGGCTCATGGCGGCGCTCGAGCGGGAGTCGATGCATTATATCGTGATCGGCGGCGGCGCTATTAACGTGCCGGCCGGCGTTTCCGTCGAGCGGATTGCGCGACGCAGGGACATCGGTGATGTGTACGACCGCTCGACGGCGTTCATACGGTTGGATCGGGCGACGTGCGTCCCGACCATGGTCATCGAAACACTGTTGCACGGGCGATATGTATTCTGCGCTGATGAGGTGCCGTTCGCTAGGATCGTTCGCGACTACGCCGGCCTCGAGCACGGCGTGCGATCGCTGCTGCAGCGTCACAAGATGGGACTTCTCACACCGGATGCCGCGGCAGCAAATGCAATGAAAGAAGCGTACGACCCACAGCGCTGGCTACAGGTTGTCGCGCAAGCGTGTGCGGGATCGCGATGACGGCGTCGCTCGTCTGCCAGGTCATTGATTACCGCGCACCTACCGGCGGAAGCTTCATCCCCGCGCTGACCCACCTCTCCCGCGCGATTGCGGGGCACGGCGATCGGTTCGCGGTGCTCGCATCCGATATTCCCGGCGCGAGCTGGCCAAGCGAACTCGCCGCAGCGGGTGCAGAGGTGCAGTTGGTGCGAAATGGACGCGACGTTGCCGAGAGCCTAAGGAGACTGCGGCCGCACGTCGTTCATTCGCATTTCAATCGCTTCGATATTGAAGCGGCGCTAGCCGATCATCACGCGCGCGTTTTTTGGCATGTCCATTCTCACCGCGAGCGCTTCTCCGCCGTCGCACGGGCAAGGGCGTTCGCCAAGTACGGCGTCGTCGGTCGCGCTCGCGTCGAGGCGGTCATTACCGTATCGCAAGCGATGCAAACCGAATGCATCCAATGGTTTGCGCCCCGCGATCGCGTACGCGTTCTTTACAACGGAATCGATATCGAACATTTCCGTCCTCCAACCCGACAAGAGCGAGATGATGCTCGCGCCGCGTTGGGAATCGCGCCCGGAGAACCCGTCGTCTTGTTCTTTGAACGCGTCGCGTATAAAGGCGGAGCGGTCGTGAAGCGCGCCCTCCAGCAGCTTTCCGGGTATCGCCTTATCGTCGTAGGGGGAACGCGCGAAGATCGCGAGCGCTTCGGGGATCCCCCGCGCGTCATCGCCGTCGAACGCGCCGCGGATGCAAGGCGGCTGTACTGGGCAGCTGATGTCCTGGCGTTCGCAAGTGAACGCGAGGCGTTCGGTTTAGTTCTCGTCGAAGCGTTGGCGTGCGGTATCCCGATAGCAGCGAGCGACATTCCGGTTGTGCACGAAATTTGCGACGGCGTCGAAAACGTCCGACTCTTCGAAGTCGGTAACGCGCAGGGCTTGGCAACGGCGATCGAAGGAGCGCTTCGATACTCTTCGACAAGTCAGGGACGAGTGCGCGCGCTGGATCGTTTCAGTTTAGACCGCTGGACCGGGGATATGCTCGAGCTTTACCGTCTCGGCTGACTGCGGCATATTCGACGGCTTCGAAATCGGAATACCGGTGGTTACCAGCATTGAACGCATCAGTGCGACGAGCGCAAAGGCCAGCCAGGTATACTTGTAGATCATCAAGTCAAGCGACAGTCCCGCGACGAACAGTCCGACAATCCCCGCGCTGAGCGCGACACAGATGTCTTTCACGAGTTTGTCTCCGCGCACATAATGAAGTTCGCGAATCGCGAACAGCCACACCGCCATCGTCAAGGCGAAACCGAACAGTCCGTACTCGACGGCGCTTTGGACAAAGATTGAATGCGCGGCGCGATCCCATTGTATCGGTTGATGCGGGGTCGCGAGAAAATATTGCGCATAGGCGATCGTAAAATTCCCTATACCGGCACCTGCTAGCCAGTACTGCTGCAATGAAGCAATGCCGACTTTCCAGATATCCATACGTCCGTCACCCGTGCCGACGTCGGCTGCAGCAAAACGCTGGCCAACCGGACTTGCGATGATCGCGACGAGGCCGATTGCGAGAAACGCAATAACTTGCCGGCGGTACGGCGAACGCCAAAACGTGTATAGAGCCAGCGCAGCAATGCCGATCGTCGCGCCTCGCGATCCACTTAGCACAAATGCGGTCAGAAGCAGGCCAAGCGCGAGCAACCATAACAACTTTACAAACCCGAAGCGTGAGCGAAGAAAAAACGTCAACACTAACGAAATCGGCATGAGAAGACCGGCCGCAAACTCGTTCGAATCGATCACCTTATCGGAGTTATAACCGATGAGCAGCCGGTCACTGGTAATGCTTAGGCTCGTCTGAAACGCATAGCTGCCGTACGCCGCCGCAATCAATGCGCCACCAATCGTGCAACCTAAAACGACCCACATATCTCGACGGGTCATCGGATACATCGACATCGCGGCGAGCAATAGCACATACTCCAAGAATGGCCCGAACACGGCCGTTGCGCGCGCGGGGTCGATCGCCCAGAATATCGTCGCACCTACGTACGCCGTCAACACCGCCCATATCCCAAGTGACAGCGAAGGGAGCGTTGCGCGCCGCATAGAGGCCATCGAAAGAACCAAAGCAGCACCGACGAGAATCGCGAGCCCTTTTGTGACCGACGCTCCTATGCCGATGCCGAGCAGCTCGTCGAACGGGACAAGGGCCGCATATGCACCAAGGAGATAGATCGGCATGCGCGCGATACGCGTGACGAAGAACGGCGCCAAGACGATCGCCACTGCGATAGCAACATCGAGTTTACCTGGATGGTCTAACTCACGCGTCAGCAACTTCGCCGCAACTACGATCCACGCAACGATTCCTGCACCAAGCAAGACTTTTCTCGCGGCTGAAGCGACGTTCGCGGTGGCGGTAATAGCCATGAAAATCATCATATCGGCGTAGCGCCGAGTTGACGAGACCGTTATCGGCTTCCCGTTTCCTACCAACGACCCATCGAATGGGCGAAAGACCTATTCGAAGCGCTATGGTTTGGCCCATAGCATGGAAGGCGATCCAACGATACGCTCTCTTCAATGAGGCTCGCCTATGTGACGTCGCGGTTTCCGTTCGCATATATCGGCGAGACGTTTTTTGCGCCGGAGGTTCGACTGCTATCCCGCCTCTGCGACGAGGTGCACGTTATTCCGGCACGTCCGAAATTCCGGTACAGCGTTTTTGCAGATCTCGGCACAGTAGACGTGGGAATGCGTCCCGCGAGCGCGGATACGCTCATAGACGCCGCGATCGAAATTATATGTCATCCGGCTCGCGCAGTGCGCGCGTTCTGGCGTATCGCATCACCGCGCTACGCCATGGCCGCAAAGCTCCGAAACCTCGCACTGTTCCCGAAGGCGCTGGCGACAGCTCGATACGTGCGAAAGCACGACATCGATCATATCCACGCGCTGTGGCTGACAACCCCGGCAACGATCGCATATGTAGCGTCGATGATGACGGATGTTCCATGGAGTTGCACGGCGCACGCTCACGACATCTACTGCTCGGACAATTTGCTTGGCGTCAAAGTTCGTTCGGCCACATTCGTTCGTGTAATCGGAGAGCGACATCGTGCGCACCTCGCACGTGATACCGGTGTTGCAGTAAACGAGCTGGAACTTCTTCACCTAGGCGTGGAACTTCCGGCGGTTCCAGCGGCCTTGCCCGACGGCGCGCGGCCGCTGCAGATCGCGTGTGTGGCTCGGCTGCATCCGATGAAGGGACTCGACGACTTGCTTGCGTCGCTCGCAACTGTACGCGATCGTGGTATGGTCTTTCACTGCGATATCGCGGGAGAGGGTCCGCTCTATAAGCACCTCCGCGCCGCCATTGCGGGACTTCACCTCGAAGACTTTGTAACGCTTCGCGGGCTCGTCGAACATCATGTGGTGCTTGAAGAATTGCGCAACGGTCGCTACGACGTCATGGTGTTGTCGAGCGTGGAACTCGAAGACGGCCTGCACGAGGGCATTCCAGTTGCCCTAATGGAGGCGATGGCAGCGGGGATTCCATGCATTGCGACGGCGACGGGCTGCATTTCCGATCTCATCGACGAGCACACGGGACTGCTCGTGCGAGAGCGGGATCCGGAGGCTTTAGCCGATGCGATCGCGCGATTCGCCGGAAACCGCGCCTTTGCGCGGGAACTCGGGCGCGCCGCACGCGAACGCGTCAACGCAAACTTCAACGTTGAGAAGCAAACGCGCGCGCTCTTTAACCTTATGTTCCCCGATCTCCCAGTTGGCGCGCAGACACCGCGCGTACCGTGGAAGGCGGCCACTCGCTGCCCGGTCCGGTAGCGATTCCCGCCAGCATGCCTACGCCCCATGCAAACTGTACCGCAGGAAAGAATGCTAGCGACGCGAGCGTCACTAGCCACGGTTCGCACTTACCCCGGCCGCGGAACACGAACAACGCATACACAAAAAACGCGGGGAGCAAGAGCAGCCTTAGCGGCGACGACAGCAGAGCCAGTATAACAACGACTCCCGCCGGAGGCGCCACGTGTCGAATCCGAACGAACCGTGGGTGGCGTTGAAGCATTTTGGCGCGCCAAAATCCGTATCGGCTCCACTGGCGAAGAGAAGCGTACACGCCGCGTTTGATCAAGAAGCGACACGGCAATGGAACACGCAAAATCCGATATCCCAATCTTCGTACTCGTGCGGCGAGTTCACCGTCTTCGTTCGCTTCCATCGTTTCGTTGAACCCGCCGGCGTCGATGAGCACGCCGGGACGCCAAGCACCGAGATAGACGGAGTCGGCTTCGCGAACCTCGTCTAAACGACAGCCTCCGCCGCCGAGCCCCCAAGGATTGGTATGGAGCGCTTCCACGAGTCGCTCTTCAAACGTGGTTCCCGGTGCGGGAACAGCGACGGTTCCGACGCATGCAACGTCCGCCGGCGCATTTGTCAAAGCCTTTACTGTCTCTGCGACATAGGTTGATGCATAGATCGCGTGCGCGTCGAGACGAAGGATGATGTCGTCTTCGGACACATATTGCAACGCAAGATTCATCGAAATTGGAATTTTGCGACGTGGATTCGATACGACGCACCCGTCAACCGTAGCAGTCGCCAACCACGCGCGTGCAATCTCGGCGCTGGAGTCCGTTGAGTTGCCGTCGACGACGACGAGGAACATGCGCTCGTGATCGAACTCTTGCGCCGCAATGCTCTGCAGGACAGCAGCTAAATGCCGCGCCTCGTTGTACACGGGCATAATCATTGCAACGCGGGGGCACAGCATTGCAGCGTAAACGTCAGTCGCGGCACTCTAGCCGGCGCGGTGGAACAAGAACTCCACCGCCGTCTTGAACAGGATAGACACGTCCAGTAAGATGGACCATTGCTCGACGTACCGTAAATCGTAATCCAATTTTTCCGCTACGTCCGACGTCTGTAGAATTCGTCGCATTTGAATCTGCGACCAACCGGTGATGCCGGGACGAACTAGATGGCGCTCATCATAGCGTGCCAGCATGTTACGGAAATCAACGACGAACACCGGCCGCTCGGGCCGCGGGCCGACGAGCGACATGTCGCCACGAAGCACGTTGAACAGCTGCGGAAGCTCGTCGAAGCTAAACGTCCGGATGAATGCGCCTACGCGTGTGCGGCGGTTGTCGTTTTCCCGGACCCAGATCGCTCCAACGTCCGATTCTGCGTCAACGCGCATCGAGCGGAATTTGAGCATCTTGAACGTCTTACCGTCCATACCAACACGCTCTTGGCGGAACAAGATCGGGCGCCCCGATTCCGCGTATACGGCGATCGCACAAGCAAGCATGACCGGCGAGAACAGCGCCAGCGCAATAGAACCGAGCACAATATCCATAATCCGCTTGGTGAGACGAGCGGACGGCATGCACGCATTGAGCTGCGACGCGACGATAAGTGCCTGATTGCCGTTAGTTTCCAATGAAAGCGAAAACGAATGGCGCTTTATTCGCGGCGGCGCGAACGCCACGCGGATGCGATAGCGTGCGGCGACGTTTAGTATCTGCGGAAGGAACTCCGGTTTGAGCATCTCGGTGAATATTAGCGTATGGCAGTGTGCGTCCACCGCGCGCGCAAACCAATCGATGTGCTCGATCGCCTCGTTCTCGGCGGGATTTCGATTCGTAATGGTCGCGTCGATGTCGTCCACTTCCATCACGAGCGGTGCCGCGCCGTCACGTAATTCTAAAGAAGTAAGTGCTTCTCGAATGCGCGTACTTGTGCCCACTATCGCGATGCGCCGAGTCTTTTGAAAGACGCGCAGGCGCCGCACGCCGTGCATCGCTGTCCGTCCCGCCCCGACAAAAACGATTGAGAGCGTAAGCGCAAATAAAGCGCCCACGCGTGAGGTCGAGATCTGCGGAAAAATCGTGAACACGATGAGCAGCGGCATAACGCCCAGCGAAAGCGCCGCTACCGTGTAATACAATTCGTCGCACATCCGAAACGCGTACGTTCGCTGATAGAGTCCAAGGACGCGAAACCACAAGATCCAGAACGTTACCATAATCGCGTCGCCGATAATGACGCGACTCGTCGGCGGTGTATGCCACAAACGTTCTGCCACCAGTTTCGCAACGAAGAACGAAAGAGCAAAAAGCGCAAGGTCGACGAGAAAGAGCGTAACTGCCCACGCGCGCGAGTAGGTAACGGCGGCCGGCATTCGTGTTGCAGTTGCAACCGCTACACCCGAATTTGGGAGCTGCTCCTTGCCGACGAAAATTGGGGTCGACATCGTACCTCGCGGCGTCTTTCAACCAACGCAGTAAACATCGACATTATAGAGGCGCCTTTGCGCACGCGGTCGCGCCCGAAAGTCCCGAATGCGTGGGCGGTTGTGCCTGCGCGCCAGGACTTCTCGTTCTAGCTTTCGGTAAGCGGCAGCGGTATATAGTTTTCATCACCACACACGTGATGAGGGGTTTCCAGGATGGCGGTGAGCCTGATCGATCAGAGGGAAGACGGTTTGCCTCCATCTGCACGGCCACTAGCTACGGTAGTAATTCCGGCGTTTAATGAGGGGCCCGCTCTGCGCGAGCACCTCGAGACAATTCTGACCGAGCTAGCCGGCGCGGACGGCCCGTATGATTACGAGATCCTCGTTGTCGATGACGGAAGCGTTGACGGCACGTACGAGATCGCGCAAGCAGCTGCGGCGAATCACGAAAATGTTCGCGTGATACGCCACGATAGCAATCGGGGACTCGGCGCTGCTCTTCGCACCGCGTTCGCTGCCGCGGCCGGCTCCGTCGTCGTCATGTACGACTCGGACCTTTCGTATCGCCCGGCCATCATTACCGATATGCTTGTAGAGCTCGAACGGAGCAACGCCGATCTGGTTCTCGCTTCCGCCTACATGCGCGGTGGCTCGGTCGTCGGCGTACCTTGGGTGCGCCGCATGCTCAGTCGCGAAGCAAACCGATTTTTATCATTCGCGACCAACGGCCGTTACGCGACGATAACGTGCATGGTCCGCGCATATCGCCTGGACTTCTTCCGAAACATTGAAACGACGGAAGATCGCATGGAAATCAATCCGGAACTGTTTTTCAAGGCGATTAAGCGCGGCGCCGTCGTGTCGGAAATTCCCGCCGACCTGCGCTGGACCAGCGACCGCGCGCGGTCGCACGCAAAAATTAACGTCTTGGCAACATGCAAGCAGATCATGCGCACCTTCCGATACGGTATTGCCCATCGTCCCGCGGTGCTGCTCGCGCTGCCCGGCATTCTCCCCGGCGTGCTGCCGCTGATTGTCGCGGTCTGCGTACTCCTGCGCCTGAATATCAAAACCATCGCGCTGATCACGCTTGTTACCATGATTATCCAAAACGCCAGCCTCGCGCTCTTCGCGGGTCAACTCGGCGTGTTCGCTCGCAATGTCGTGAAACGCCGAGGCGTTAGCCAGCGCGTATAAGCGGAGGACCCGAATGTCCTTATCGCGCGGGACCTTCGACTTGTGTAATGGGCTGTGGAGTTCTACGGCCCTTTACGGCGCGCAACGTATGATCATTCAAGCACTCCGTTCACGCAAAGGCCGTTGATGTCGTACATATCACCCCTGGGGACACCCACATCAATTCAACCCGCCGCATCCCCTCCACCCAGTGAAACGGCGCCGGCGGCAGCTCAGCACGAACTTCTCGTGGCGTGGCGTGCGTTGTTACGCCGAAAATGGCTATTTCTCGCCATTGTGGGCGGCTTCGTCGCGACCGTCGCCGTCGTTACGATAATGACGCCGAAGGCTTATACGACAACGGTTCGCCTGATGGCGGGCAATCCAGGAACGCCGAACGGAAGCGGCGACACCACGCTCCCGATTTTGAATGCACTTTTGGTACAGAATGGCGCACAGACTGCCGAAACCTTTGCAGCGCTTGCGCAACAGCAAAACATCGCAGATACGGTTGCGAAGAATCTTAGGTTGCAAGCGTCGCCCGGAGCTATTCTCAGCCGCGTTACGGTAAAACCGGTAACGAATACCGCGCTCCTCGATCTTTCGATGAAGTGGTCGAACCCCGTAGATTCAGCGCGGATCGCCAACGAATTCGCGAAAGTCTTTACGGAAACGGAACGCACCTACGTCCAATCCCAAGCGACTGCCGCGCTCGGGTTTTTGAACGCCGAATTGCCTCGCGCAGAAAAGCAAATGCACGACGCGGCAAACCGTCTCGCGGAGTTCCAGGCGGGAAACGGCATCATTGAGGCGACCAGCCAGACGCAGCAAGTCGTCTCACGAGAAGGACAGATTCAAGACAAGATTCAGGAACTTACGCTCGATCTGCAGACGGCACAGGCGCTCGACGCCAGCCTCCGCGCAGAGATGGTCGGGATGCCGGCCGCTAGTAATCCAATCGTCGCCGATCTCAAGACCAATCTAGCGCAAGTCGAGGCGAAGCTCGCTATGGCTCGCCAACAGTATACCGAACGGCATCCGGAAGTCGTCGCGCTCATTCAGCAGCGCGATGCGCTCCTTAGCCAGATCGCTGCGCAATCGAGCGGAGCACGGGCAGCTGAGAGCGTCGTCAGTCCCAATCCGGTCTACCAATCACTTCAGCAGCAAGAAGCGGCTGCAAAGGCTCGCATGACCGCCGACACGGCGAACCTTAACGAACTGCGTCAACTGCAGGATCAAGTTGCGAAAACGATGACCGGACTTCCGGAGAAGAGCATCGAGCTGGCGACGCTTCAGCAGCGCGCGAAGTTTGCAACGGACGTCTACCAGGCTCTCCAACAAAAACATACGGATGCAATGATCGCGCAGACGACGGCGATCAGTGACGTGGCGATTATTTCGCCCGCGACGGCCGCGGGAGCGGTCGTAACGCCCAGTCTCGCTCGAAACCTCACGATAGCCCCGATCGTCGGAATCATTCTGGCAGCGCTCGTCATCTTCGTTCTGGATTACTTCGAGCGGACGCTCCGCGATGCGAGCGATGTGGTAAAGGTGATCGGACTCCCGGTTATGGCGTCCATTCCGTTGATGGAGAGCAAGAACCGGCGAGCGTTGCCTTGGGTGCAATCGGTTACGCTCGAAGCTTTTTTGCATCTGTGCGTCTCCCTGCGCATGTCGAAACGACGGCCGCTGCGATCGCTTGCGATCACCAGCCCGTCGATCGGTGATGGCAAGTCCACTGTGGCGTTCAACTTGGCAAAAGCACTTTCGAACCTCCAACCACCGGTGCTTCTCGTCGACGCGGACATGCGACGCTCGGTACTGCACCTCCACGGAGAATGCCGCAATGAAACGGGACTGTCGGACGTACTGAGCGGTGAACGTACGCTCGAGGAGTGCGTGCAGCAGATTTCTCCGCAGTTCCACCTGCTGAGCGCGGGTCACAACACTCCTAGTCCGATCGCGCTCCTACAGTCATCGCGGTTCGAACAACTGCTTGCTGAAGCGGCGCAGCGCTACTCGCTGACGATCATCGACTCCCCCGCGCTCTCCTGTGTCGCGGACGGCTTCGCCATCGCATCCCGCGTCGACGGCACAGCGTTAGTCATCGCGGCAAACGCCACGGATGAGCGCGTAGCGAAAGACGTCGTTACGCAATTCCATGCGCTCGGCATCGATAACGTCCTCGGCGTGGTCCTGAACAAGGATCGTCAACGAGTTCACGATTACAGCGACTACTTCTCGGCCGCGTCTCGGGACGCTTTGCCGAAAGGTTCCGTCTAAGGGGTTACCGGCGAATGAAGCGACGCGTGGGATTCGCGATTGTCGGCGCGGGAAGCATCGCGCAGGCATACGAGCAAGCATTCAAAGGCTACTCGCACGCGGCGATCGTAGCAGTGTGCGACGTCGACGCGGTACGCGCCGCTGAATTTGCAGCGCGAATCGGCTGCACCGCATGTACGAGCGTTGAAGAGCTGACGCCCGATATCGGCGTGGAGGCCGCAGTGGTTTGCACGCCGCCATGCACGCACGAGGATGTTTCGATATCGCTGCTGAGCGGCGGCATTCACGTGCTCTGCGAAAAGCCGCTCGCAACGTCGGTCGCCTCAGCCTCGCGCATGTTGGAAGCAGCGCGATCCTACGGTCCTATCCTCACGATGGCCTCGAAGTTCCGTTACGTGAGCGATGTGCGCATGGCGAAGGCGCTCATTGACGTACGAGCCATCGGCGATCTCGTCCTCGTTGAAAATGCCTTTACCTCTCGCATCGACATGACAAACCGTTGGAATGCGGATCCGGCGATTAGCGGCGGCGGCGTGTTGATCGACAACGGCACGCATGCCGTCGATATCCTGCGTTACTTCATGGGGCATCTCAGCGACGTGCAGATCGTCGAAGGCCGGCGCATTCAAGGCTTGCCGGTCGAAGACACGGTTCGCGTCTTCGTGCGAAACGACGACGGAGTCATGGGCACGTCCGACCTATCGTGGACGATCGACAAAGAGTTGTCCACGTACTTGCGGTTGTACGGAAGCGAAGGCACAATCCTTGTCGGCTGGAAAGAGTCGAAGTATCGCCGACGCGGTGAAGATGAATGGACGCGTTTTGGCCGCGGTTACGACAAAGTTCAAGCGTTCCGCAGTCAAATTACCAACTTTTGCGAGGCCATCTGCGGGGAATCCGACCTACTCGTAACTCCGCGCGATGCACTGGCCTCCGTCGAGACCATCGGTGCCGCGTACGCAGCACTCGAGCGAAATCGCTGGGAAACGATCAGCACCCAGATCGAGGATATGATCTCGTTACCTGCCGCGAGGCGGGAGAGTGCATGAGTTGCAAGGACGATGATTTCAGTAAAGCATCTGCTACTGGTCATCGTCTCCGTATGCCTCGTCGTTGGAGGGTTGGTCCTTTGGCAACGCGGTCGCATGTCGCGAAGACGCCTATTCGCCTACGGTTCGGGTCTCGCGATCGCTTTCGTGCTGCTGATGCGCCAAATCGTGGAAACCGTCACTCCACGCTGGAACGATCCACCGATATGGGATGTTCGCAGTTTCTGGGTGTGGGGACGGATAGCTGCGACAACGCACGGCATTTACGATCCCGCGCAGAGCATCTCCATCGGAGCAACATTTCCTCGCGATAGCACCTGGTTGCAGCAATTTCTCAACGTCGGCTTCATCTATCCGCCGCCCACCATTCTGCTGTTTGCTCCGTTAGGTCTTTTTGCAACACCGCAGCAGGCCTCGCCGTGGTGGTACGCATTTAATCTCACGTGTCTTGTGGCCTCAGTTACCGTGCTTTGGCACGCGTTCTTCAAACGCAACGGGATAGTCGGCCTCCTCGTCGTCGCCGTACTCGTTGCCGGATTCTATCCCACGACGTCCACGTTATTTTTCGGACAACCGCTACCCGTACTGCTGTTGGTGCTCAGTCTGTATCTCATCGTCCCTTCATCGATATGGCGTGGCATCTTATTAGGCGCGGCGTTCATCGTCAAACCACTGGCAATCGTTTTTCTCTTGTTACCAATCGTGCGGCGATCGTGGCGTGAACTGGGCGCCGCCATAGCCACCATCGCTGCTGGTTTTGCGAGCGCCATTGTCGTCGTCGGTTGGTCGAACATCTTGCCGTATTTCACAAACGGGCCATCGCGGCGCTACCCGCTTTACATTTGGATGGACAATGGGAACGAGTCTCTATTTTCAGCTGTGCTTCGAATTACTCATCAACCCGTCCCCGTGTCACTCTCGCAAGCCACACTTTTCCTAGCCTGCGCATTCGTTGTCTCCATAGTGACGTGCGCACTATGCGTTCGAAGCTCAAACGCTGATCAACGCGTACTATTTTCGTTTTTGATAGCCTATGCGCTGCTTGTGTTTCCGCCTTCGGCCGGCTATTACAACGATCTTTTGCTCATTCCGATTCTTACCTTATGGAATCGATACGGGAACAGCCGTCCATATGCCGTCGGCATCTATATTCTTGCGCTTTACGTATTACACGAGTGGTGGTCGCCATTGCTGGCTCTTGCGCCCTTGTCATTGTGGCTTCTGTTCGCCGGCATTTTAGTTGCGTCACCGTACGAGAGGGAGGCACGACAACGACTCGCGTATGAAAGCCCGAACCCCGTCTGACTGACAACCACGTCCGGCTTCAGCGAAGGAACAAGCGCTCGGCGCTTGGGAGAATCATGATCGGAACGGCCGCATTCACCGTCTACGCATTGGGCTTGCGCCACGGCGCGGATCCCGACCATTTGGCCGCCATCGACAACATGACTCGCAACTCCATCGATCGCGCGCCGCGGTTCTCTCGCTTCATCGGAACGCTCTTCGCCGGCGGACACACGATCATGGTTCTTGCAATCGCGACGGTTGTAGGCTTCCTCGGCACGCGTTTCGCCGTGCGGGGCCAAGCGATCGAAACGGCGGGCACGTGGATCTCGATCGTCGTCCTGCTCGCGCTGGCAGCACTGAATCTACGCCAATTGCACCTCGGTGAAAACGATCGCGTCGCCGGATTGAAGACGCGACTTCTTCCGCCGGCGCTGCGGGGCGCGACCTCGCCGCTGGTTGCGATTCCCGTCGGCCTACTTTTTGGTTTTGGTTTCGAAACGTCGAGCCAGGTTGCGACGTATGCGCTCGCATTCGGTGCCGACGCAGGCGTTGCCGGAGCGTTCATCATCGGCGCCACGTTTTGCGCCGGCATGGTGTGCACCGACACGCTCGATTCCCTTTTCATCCATCGTATCGTCAGCTACCGCTCGGGAACGCTCCCGCGCGTCATGCGCGTATGGATTTGGTCCGTCACGATCTTTGCCGTCGCGGTCGCGGTATACGAGCTCGCACAACTGCTCGGATGGAAACCGCCGTTCCCCGATATTGCGGTCAGCCTTCTTCTCGTCGTAGCATTGGTCGCCGTGTTCGGATGGATCTTCTTCCAGACGCGCAGACTTGGCGGCGTCGATCGGCCGATAGAGCAACAGTCATGAGACAATCGCGCTCGGCTTTCCGGTGAAATACCCTTGAACGTACGTCGCACCGTTCGCAGCAGCCCATGCAACCTCGGCGCTCGTCTCGACACCCTCCATGACGGTCGAAAGCCCGAGAACCCGCGAAGCCTCGAGTAACCGGCTCAAGATCAGACCTCGGTACGGATCGCTATTCACAGCGCTAACGAGTTTGCGGTCAAACTTCAACGTATCGGGACGAAGCTCTGAGAGCGTGGTCAGCGACGAGTATCCCGAGCCGACATCGTCCAATCCCACGCGGAATCCGTGCCGCCGGCACGCAACCATGAACGATCGAAGTTGCTCCCGATCGTGACGTTCCGTCTCGATCACCTCGAGGACGATCTGCGAAGGCTCGAGCCCGAGACGATGCACGTACGCAGCGAGTTCCGCTACATGCGTATACGGATCGTGCATGTGCGCCGGCGAACAATTTTGGAACAGCAGCTCATGGATGCCCGCGTCGGCCGCGCTCGCTAGCGTAATCTGCATGGCGAGAGCGTCGAGTTGCGACGTCAAATGTGCGCTCTCGGAAACGGCAAAGAGCCGGCGCGCTCCGATCTCCTCTCCGTTCCAGTGACCTCGGACCAGTAATTCATAGCCTTTGACCGTCTTGGGATCGCGTGGATCGACGATCGGCTGAAATACCGCCGTCAAGCTACGCGAGCTCATTAGATCGACGAGCCATCCTGCGCCGAGACGGTTGCATAGCTGCTCGACGGCGATCGCGCCAAAACGGTCAACCGGGTGAATCTCGCTGCCGCTCGGCCGCATAAGCGCAAGCGTATCGACCCGCTCTGGAGGCGTGAGAACGTCGACGATCGACTGCAGCGCGGCGTGCGGATCGACGTCGCGAAGCATGAGCATATACGGAGAGTCGAGCAACGTCGAAACGTGGTAGCGCGATCCGAGCAGATGATCGCGGATACGCTCCGCCGATCGCAGCGTCGGAAACCGCACGTACAAATCGACGTTGCCGGTGCGCACATCCGGCAAGGGCGGAACATCGGACCACACCTCACCAATGTGCGCGCTCACACAGTTAGTATACAGAATTACATCGCAAGTGTGTCATCCTGACGACGAACGCTTGCTGCGTAATCGAACGTCGTTTGCTGAAAATTGTAGTCGGTAAAGCATTTTAGACTGCATCGGCGGCGCGACGTTCGCGGGCAGCCCATGCACCGAATGTTGCGAGAAACGCGACGAAGAGGATCATGCCCCCGCCGATCCACATTACGGCCGCCGCATTACTTTGATCCGCGAGCGCGGCAGCGGTCCCGTTCACGTTCGCATAGTGCACGTAGAGCACGTGCCGTGCACTTGCGAGCGCGAAGGCGAGCAACGCGCCTTGGGGCAGCGCAACGAATAGATACAGCAATCGCGCCGGATGGGGAAGCGGACGCAGTGGTTGCGGCGCAATCACCGGGAGCCAGAAGAGGACACCGGCCGTTAGATACAGCGCGTGCTCCCCAACGTGCACCCACGTTCGCTCCAGCGCAAGTTCGTAGAGTGCCGAGAAATGCGTCGCCCACATCGTCGCAACGAAGAACGCAAGCGCAAATACCGGATGCGCCGCACCATGCGTCCACCGCGTCGCGCGCACCGTACGCGCGACGAACGCCTTCGGCGCGATGGCCGCAAGAATTTGGAACGGACGCGCGGCGACGAGACACAGCGACACGCCGAAAAGTAAGGCCAGATGCTGGCCCATATGCCACGCAAAAGACACATCGGCACGCGCATCCATCAACGGTGAGAGCACGATTGCGCCCAGTGCGACGGCAGCAATACCAAGGATCAACGACGCGACGTTCACGCGATCGGCTCCTCGTCGAATCCGCCTTCCGCGTTGCGGCGCAAGCGGACGCGCGGTGCTTCATGAACTCCCGAACGGGCCCGCAGTTCAACGCAAATCCCGTACGTCACAAAGAACGCGGCAATCGGCGCGACCAAGCACCAGATTTGATAGAACTGCGTGATTGTCGTAATCGGTTCGTGCACGTAGCGTGCCTGCACGTCGCCGCTGCCCGCAAGCAGCAAGCCCAGGCAAAAGACGATCACGGCCACGCCGATCGCCGTGCGAAGCGGAACGTTGCGTGGAAGATCGAGGAGATGATGCGAACGCCGGTCGTTCGTCCATACCGCTTCGATCCACGGCCATGCGCCAATGAAGAGAAAGAACACTCCCGGCAACGCCACCGCAGGCCAAAACGGCGACGGAATCATGTGTCCGAAGAAATGGAACGCAACAGGAGGTCCGAGGCGAAGCGCACCTTCGAGCCATCCCACATACCAGTCGGGCTGCGCAGGGCTGAGGATCTGCCACGGTTCGTACGGACCCCACACCCAAATGGGATTGATCTGCACGAGCGCGCCGAGTGCAAAGACGATTGCAACGATCGCGGCAAAGAGCGCCATCGACTTTGCGGCATAGCGCGGAAAGAGCGGCGATCCGACGACGTTTTGTTCCGTCCGTCCGGGCCCGGGAAATTGCGCGTGCTTCTGCCGCCACAGGACGGCGAGGTGAATCGTCATCAACGCCGCGATCGCAGCCGGAATCAGATAGACGTGCGTGACGAAGAGTCGTGGTAGGATCACCTCCGACTCGGGGTACACGCCGCCCGCCAGAAGCGACGCGGCCCAGGCGCCGATGAACGGAACCGAAAGCAGAATCGAAACGGCGATGCGCAATCCCGTGCCGCTGAGCAAGTCGTCGGGCATCGAATATCCCGCAAAGCCTTCGAACATCGCGAGCATGAGCATCAAAAGGCCGATCAGCCAATTGATCTCACGCGGTTTGCGAAACGCTCCGGTGAAGAAGACGCGCCCCATATGCGCGATGATGCCGGCCACGAAGATCAATGCAGCCCAATGGTGCACCTGACGCATGAGCAATCCGCCATTCACGTCAAAGCTCAACTTCATCGCGGAATCGAACGCATGCGAGACGCGCGTGCCATCGAGTAACGCATACGGGCCGTTGTACGTAATCTTCGAAGCGCTCGGATCGAAGAACAACGCGAGGAACGTCCCGGTCGCGATCAACACGATGAACATGTACATGTTGATCTCGCCAAGCATGAACGACCAATGATCCGGAAACGCCTTGCGCAGCGCATGACTGACAAAGTGCGCCGTTCCGAGCCGTGTGTCGACCCAATCGAGGAATCGCGCGATCACGACCGCTCCCAGAATCCGGGGCCAACGGGAGCCGGAAAATCATCAGTGGCGCGAACGTAGCCGTCGGAGCTCACTTCAATCGGTAGACGCGGCAGCGCATGATCTGCGGGTCCCGAGACGACCGCGCCGTTCTGGACGACGTCGAAGACCGACTGATGACACGGGCACATCAACTGCTTGGCGTCCGTTCGATACAATGCGACGGGACAGCCCGCGTGCGTGCAGACTTTGGAATAGGCCATGTATCCGTTCGCGCTGCCGGCGAGGTCGTCTGCAACGCGGATCAGCACGGTCTGCGATTGCGCATCACCGATCGCTCCCTCTGGAAAGACGGTGACGACCGAACCGGCGTTGAGATCGCTCGCCTTGACGAACGAGCCGTCTTCCCGCTGCATGCGCATGCCTTTGCGCCACTTTGTGTGAAACGCCGAGTCACCGAGGGCAGGCCCAAGCGAGCGGATCGGCACGACGAGCGCGATACCGAAGAACCCGAGTGCCGTATACAGCATCCGCGTCAGAAACTTCTTACGCGTCACATCGAAGATGACGCTCTTCGCCTCAACGTCTTCCGACGCGCGGTCCCAGCCAGCCGACGGATAATCATCGTGTTCGTCGACAACCTGCTCGTCGGGAAGAATCCAAAACGCCCAGCCGACGGCGGCTCCGCAAAGACCCGCCGCCGAAAGCGCAAGCGATAAGCCTTCATACAGGCGGTCTCCGCTAATCGCATACGAAACCACGAAGAGTACGGCACCGAGCATCGCCAGAAGCAACGCGCCGGCGATCGCGCGATCTTTCACGATCATTGAACGAGATAGATGGTGGCCCAGATGCCGATCCACACAATGAAGACGAAATGCCAATAATACGTCATCGCTTCGGCGCCCTGACGTTGGTACGCGCGCAGCGCGGGACTACGCATCCCGATCAGCAGCGCAAGCAGAATACCGACGCCGACCGTGACATGCAATAAGTGGAATCCCGTCATCGTGTAGTAGATCGAGCCGTACGCGTTCGTTTCGATGGTGAATGTATTGCGAAGATAGCCGTGAATCGAGAGGGCGATGAACGAAACCGCTGCAATGATTGCGGTCGCCGTCCACCACCGTGCAGCGGTGTTGCGCTGTTTGTCCATTGCCTTCGTGGCGAGAACCATGACGACACTGGCAATAAACAGCAGCGCCGTACCAACGCTCGACTCGGCGACATCGAGGTGGACTCCGGGCGGCGGCCACACGGCACGGCTGGTTCGCAGGTCGTAATACGACGCGAACAGCGCGGCAAAAAACATCAGTTCTGAAGCAAGAAAGAGGACGGTACCAAAGACGAGCGGGTGCGCTCGAACCGGCAGGGGCCGATGACGAAGATCACCGTCAACAGAACTCGACACGTTCAATGCTACCCGCGCGCGCGAAATCTTATGCTCCCGTGGGTAAAGCGCCGATGTGTGGTGGTTGATTCATCCCGCGACTGCGCAAGCCGGCACAATGCAGCAAACGTGGATCGTCTCGGTTTGCGCGGGCGCGTTCGTCGGCGTCTACGTCTACGCCGCCATTCTCTGGTGCATCTACGCCTACCGCCGGGACCGCCATCAAGCGCAAAACTTCACCGGAAATACGCCGCTCGAAATCGTCTATACCGTCATTCCACTGGTCATTATCGTTGGGCTGTTCATCGTGACGTTCCACGACGAAATGCCGGTCGACCACGTCGTCGCGCATCCGGAGAACCGAGTCAACGTCACGGCGTTCCGCTGGTCCTGGCGCTTCGGCTACAACGGCGACCGCGTCACGACGATCGGCACCCCGCTGCAGCCGCCCACGCTCTACCTCCCGGTCAACCGCACGACGGAGATCGACCTGACAACCTCCGACGTCAACCACTCGTTTTGGGTCCCCGGCTTCCTCTTTAAACGTGACGCGATCCCGGGCATGACCAACGTCTTCGATATCACCCCGAGCCGCACGGGCTCATATCTCTCGCGCTGCGCGCAGTTCTGCGGACTCGACCACGCGGTCATGACCTTCGTCGTCAACGTCGTGCCCGACGATGCGTACGACCGGTACATCGCCTCGAACGGGACGGTCAAACCGTGATCGAGTGGATGACGGCAACCGATCATAAGAAGATCGGCATCATGTACATCGTTACGACGATGTCGTTCTTCATCGCAGCCGGCATTCTCGCGATGCTGATTCGCGCGCAGCTCGCGCGTCCGGACAACGCGCTGTTGGGCCCGCATCTCTACAACGAGATATTCACGTTGCACGGAACGGCGATGATTTTTTTCGTCATCGCGCCATTCGGCCTCGGGCTGGCGAATTACATCGTTCCGTTGCAGATCGGCGCACCGGATATGGCATTTCCGCGTCTGAACGCAACCTCGCTGTGGCTGTTCATTCTCGGCGGCATCATCATGTTCGTCGGCTTCGCGACGTATGGAGGAGCAAGCTCGAACGGCTGGACGAATTATGCGCCGCTCTCCGAGATCAGCGAAGGCACCGGAGCGGGGAATGATTTTTGGACGATCGGCGTCTTGCTGGCAAGCGTCTCGACGATCTTGACGGCGGTCAACCTAACCACGACGGTCTTTCTACTGCGTGCGCCGGGCATGACAATGTGGCGCGTTCCGATCTTCACGTGGGAAATCGTCGCAACGGCGCTGCTCATTCTGATGGCGTTTCCGTCGCTCACCGCGGTGCTCTTCATGGTGCTCATCGACCGCCATCTCGGCGGCCACTTCTTCGATTCGGCCTACGGCGGCAACCCGATTCTTTACCAGCATCTGTTCTGGTTTTTTGGGCATCCGGAAGTGTACGTCATGATTCTGCCGTACTTCGGAATCGTCACGGAAGTGATCGCAACCTTCTCGCACAAACCGGTCTTCGGCTACGTCGGACTCGTCATCGCCGCGTTTGCAATTGCGGGCCTCTCGATCGGCGTCTGGGCGCACCACATGTTCACGACCGGTGCCGTGAGCAATCCGTTCTTTTCGGCGGTCTCGTTCCTGATCGCCGTGCCGACCGGTGTGAAGTTCGTCAATTGGATCGGCACGATGTGGAAAGGATCGCTGGAATTCACGACGGCGATGCTGTTTGCGCTCGGCTTTCTCTTCAATTTCTTGCTCGGCGGAATCACCGGCGTAATGGTCGCCTCACCGCCGATCGATTATCAGACGCACGACTCGTATTTCATCGTGCATCACTTCCACTACACGCTCGGTGGCGGGAGCATGTTCGCTCTCTTTGCCGCGATGTTTTTCTGGTTTCCGAAGATCTTCGGCGTGAAGTTGAACGAGACGCTCGGCACATGGTTCTTCTGGCTGATGTTCATCGGATTCAATCTCACGTTCATCCCGATGGCGTTTATGGGAATTGAGGGCATGGCGCGCCGGGTGTACACGTATCCGAATATCGAGCACCTCGCGCTCCTCAACGGCCTCGCGACCGTCGGCGGCGCGATCATGGGAATCGGCGTGCTGCTCTTCTTCATCAATATCTTCGTCTCGGCATTCGCGCACGTTCCGGTTCCCGCGAATCCGTGGGGCGGCTATTCGCTCGAGTGGGCGACATCGTCACCGCCGCCGGAGCACAACTTCGAAACGATGCCGCCGATCACCAGCCGGCGTCCGGCATGGGACCTGATGAAGACATGAAAACGTTCGTCGGCCTCTTCTTGAGCTCGACCGCATTCGGCGCAGCGATCCTAATCGCGTATTGGTTCATCGGCCATGAAGAGACGACCGGTTCAATACTGCTCGGCATCATGACCGCAGCGCTTGCCTTCGCCGCAATGTACGCAGTCATCGCGGAGCGCAACGCAGACCTAGAAGGCGACGCGCAACAACGAACGCCCGAAGAAGTCGCGGGCGAAGATCTCGGAGTCTACACAACGCGCAGCGCATACCCGATCCTAGTCGCGCTCTCGTCGCTCTTCATGCTGATCGGCGTGGTGTATTCTCCGCTGCTGGCTTTCATCTCGATCATCGCCCTCATTCTGTGCCTCTGGCGCCTGGGCGCGGAAAGCGCCCGCGTGTAGGATGCTGTTTTGTCATCCTGAGCGCAGCGCCGAAGGCGCGCAGTCGAAGGATCGCAGCGAGCGATTGTCTTGAGACGATCCTTCGACTCCGCTGCGCTCCGCTCAGGATGACACGGCTTCGCGGGGGCGCGACTGGCCCTTATAGAAAAGCAAGCAACCATGCAAGAAACACTTCCTGTGGCCGTCGCGGCTTTGAATATTCCGCGCCCCGCGCTTGTCGTGTGGCTGCGGCACGTCGGTTGAACGTTCTTTCCTGAACCGCTCGCACAGTTGCGCGAGCTCGAAGATGACTTCGAACGTGACGGGATCGCCGTCCGCTTCGTGGTGATCGGTGACATTGTAAAAGTGCGCCGTTTTTGCGGAGAGTACGGGATGTCTG
This sequence comes from uncultured bacterium, assembly GCA_964648945.1. Lineage (GTDB taxonomy): Bacteria > Vulcanimicrobiota > Vulcanimicrobiia > Vulcanimicrobiales > Vulcanimicrobiaceae > JAMXLG01. The sequence continues at coordinate 83,400 of CAZYLU010000014.1, forward strand.
CGCGCTGCATTCCGGACCCTACGAAAGCAACATACGCCGCAATGGGATTCGCTCAATACAACTTGATGAAACTCTTGCGCGATCCAGCCCTCAAAGCGCGCCGCAAAGAGAATCGCGCAGCGGGCTTCCGGCAGAACTGGATGGCCACACGTATCGAAGACGGAGCGCAACTCCCCGGCGCGGCGATCGTTGACCGCAGCGGCCACATCGTTTGGCGCCACGAGGGCAAACACCCCGGCGATCTGCCGCCGATGCGGGAGATGCTCGAAATTGCCCGCGCAAAATTGCTATCCTGACGATATGGTTGATGATGTAATCCTCAAACGCTTCGAGCAGCCGGACGAAGTTCGCGAATTCCCAAAAGGCAAATTCGAAGTCGTTACCGTCGGCGGCATGACGATCGGCCGCGCAACGTACGAGCCCGGCTGGATTTGGTCGGAACATGTCGGCGCAGCATCCGGCAAAACGAGTTGCGACGTCGAACACGTCGGCCTCGTCATATCGGGCCGCGCAACCGCTGAAATGGACGACGGCCGCGTGTTGGAAATGAAGCCGGGCGATCTCTTTTACATCGCGCCGGGTCACAACAGCCGCGTCGTCGGCGATGAACCCTACGTCTCCCTTCACTTCCAGGGCGTAACCGCATACGCTGCCCCGTCCTCGAAGACATCCTGACATGTGAGTTTCTTCGTCACCAAAGACTCGCGCTGGCTCGAATGCCGCGACCCATCGCCGGCGGCCGCAATCACCGCACAGTTGCGCCGCCACGCGCTCGCCATGTGCGCGCTTGTCGCCGCGGTGGTACTCTGGTATGTTGCAAACCTCGCAGCCGGCGTAACACATGTAGCAACCACCAGTGGAACAATCGTCGCGCGCGGACTCGCCGCACCGGCGACAATCGCGAGAGACGCACGCGGGATACCGCACGTCCGCGCGGCCACAACGCACGACCTCTTTTTTGGCCAAGGTTTCGCCGAAGCATCCGATCGTTTGTTCCAAATGGATCTCGCGCGCCGCTACGCATACGGCCACTTGAGCGAAATCTTCGGCGCACGAGCGCTCACGCTCGACGAGCAAATGCGTGCAGTCGACATCTCCGGCATCACGCGCCGTCAATGGCGAGGCTCGGACGCAGGAACACAGCGCGCGCTTGAAGCCTTTACCGACGGCGTAAACGCTGCACTGCGAACACAACCGCTACCGGTGGAATTCCGCATGCTGCTCTATGAACCGCAGCCGTGGACGCCGTACGACTCGATCGCCGTCGCCGCGATGGCCGCACTCGAACTCAGCGATTCGTGGCGCGACGTCCTCGCACGCGACGATGCCTGGCACAAACTCGGTGAGGCCTGTTACGCGCAAGCGTTTCCGCTCTCGGATCCGCGCTACGACGTTTCCATTGACGGAACACGCGCGCCCCCAACGCCCGCCGCCGCGACGTGCACAAACGATACAGTGGTCGCCTTACGCACGCATCCCAAGGTAGGCAGCAATGCTTGGGCCGCGGGCGCAGCGCACACGCGGGACGGCGGTGCGCTTATCGCAAACGATCCGCACGTCGACATTTCGATTCCCGGCATCTGGTATGTAATGGAATTGCGCGCACCGGGATTTCACGCCGCCGGCGCGACGATTCCCGGCCTGCCCGGCATAGCACTGGGACACAACGATTGTATCGCATGGGCGGCGACAAACGCGCAAGTCGCAACAACGCAGGTCTATCGCGCCCAACCGCACGCGACCGCAGTGCTCGAACGGTTTCACGTTCGTCTCGCACGCGACGTATATAAGACGTACTACCGCACGACGAGCGACTACTACGTAAACGACGGCGACGCTACGATTGCCGTACGATGGCCGGTCTACCGGCAGCAACGAACGACGATTACAACGCTGCTCGCGCTCGATACCGCGAAGAGCATCGCGGAAGCAAACCGCGCCCTTGCATCGTATAGTGGCGCGCCCGAAAACTTCATCGTCGCCGATCGCACGGGCGCAGTTGCCTATCACCTCGCGGGACTCATTCCGCTCGATGCTGCATGGGGGCGGTACGCGCACAGCCTCGCGGAGCTCTCGACCGCTTCTCGCCTCATCGACTTCGCCGATCTTCCGCACCGCGATCCGTCGCGAAGCGCCATTCTCGTCAGCGCAAACAACAAGATGTACGGCGCAGGATACCGCTACCGCCTTTCCGCTGCATTCGAGCCCCCGTACCGTGCTGCGCGCATCGCAGCGCTTTTACGTGCACGTTCGCGCTACGACGTTTCCTATTTCCGCGCCATGCAAAGCGACACGTTTTCTCCGCTCGACGCCGAGATCGCGCGCGAGCTCGGCCTGCACGCAGCATGGAACGGTCGCTTCGATCCCGATTCTCGCTTCGCGTCACGAATGTACGACATGCGGACGACTCTCGCATCGGAAAGCGGCTCGTTAGCGCTGTTCTTGCATCAGCTTCGCGATCAAACGCAACGAACGACATTGCAACGTTCGGCCGGCGCACTGATCGCCGGCGATCGATCATACCGCCGCCCGTGGGGAGAACGAGGCGCGGTCGACGTCGAGCACCCGCTCTCCCCAATGTGGTACGGCTTTTTGCGCGGCCGCTCATTACCGGGCGACGGCAACGACTATACGATTCGCTTACAAGAATCGGGATTCGCGCAAGGGTTCCGCGCCGTGTGGGACGTGCGAAATTGGGACGCGGGCGGCATCTCGATTCCCGCAGGCGAATCGGGCGAAGCCGGCTCGCCGTATTACGACGATGAAGCGGACGCGTGGATTCGCGGCACGCTCGAACCGCTTGCGTTCTCCAACGGAGCGGTCGCGCGCGCCATAAAGCAGGTGTTAACGCTGCGTCCCCGTTAACTCCCGCACATGGTTCTGCTCGGAATCGAAACGTCGTGCGATGATACGGCAACGGCAATCGTTCGCGACGGCCGCGCCGTACTCTCGAGCGTCTCGACGAATCAAGATGAGTTCCACGCAAAGTACGGCGGCATCGTTCCCGAGATCGCAAGCCGTCAACACGTGGCGTTACTCTCCGCTGCCGTCGACGACGCGTTGGGACGCGCCGGCGCAACATTCGACAACATCGACGGCATCGCCGTAACGCGAGGACCGGGCCTTATCGGCAGCCTTGTCGTTGGCGTCGCCGCTGCAAAAGCGCTCGCATTCGCGATCGACAAACCACTCTACGCCGTCAACCATCTCCACGGCCACATCTTCGCAGCGTTTCTCGATCGCGACGAACCGATTCCGTATCCATTCCTTGCGCTGCTCGTCTCCGGCGGACATTCGCAACTCGTCGAAGTTCATTCGACGATCGATATGCGCATCATCGGGCGCACGCGCGACGACGCTGCCGGCGAAGCCTACGATAAAACGGCGCGCCTGCTCGGCCTGCCCTATCCGGGCGGACCGCAACTCGACAAACTCGCGCGTAGCGGAAATCCAAAAGCGCACCCGTTCCCGCGCCATCGCCCCGATCCCGGTACGCTGGATTTATCGTTCTCGGGACTCAAAACGTCGGTCCGCTACTTTCTCGAATCCGACGAAGGCAAACGCGCAAAACGCGAAGATGTCGCAGCCTCGTTTCAAGCCGCGGTCGTCGACGTATTGGTCGCGCGCGTCTCGCGCGCATTCGAACAAGGCGCGTACAATGCCATCGTGCTCTCGGGCGGCGTCGCGGCCAACTCCGCGTTGCAAACGGCGATTGCGCAATGGAGCGCGCAGCGCGGCGTACCCGCCTTCGTGCCTCCGCCGAAGTACTGCACCGACAACGCCGCAATGATCGCGGCGGCCGCGTACCATCAACGCGAAGTGACGGAAGTCGACCCGCTCACGTTATCTGCCGATCCAAACCTTCCGTTTCAAATTATCGCCGCGTAAGCGTGTCATGGATGACACGGTCCGGTATTCATGCGTTTTGTAAGATTCATGGTATATCTAAGACGTATGATAAATCTTCGCATGGCGCTCGTCGCACTCGGCATAGCAGCCGTGCCGCTGCTTGCCTTCGCGCAAACGTTGCCGCAATCGACGCAAGATCGACAA
>CAZYLU010000015.1:0-77568 GCA_964648945.1 uncultured bacterium
TGCTTTGGCATTTACCGAGGGGTTTGTATCGGAACTGGTCGGGCGCGATGCGACGGTCAATGAACTTCGCATCGGCAAGGTAAGCGACTTTCTCGTGAACAAGCCCGACGATGTTTTTCCGAAGATCGACGGGCTGGTCATCAAGACGACGAAGGGCCCGCGTTTCGCGCCGATCCATACCGTCGCGGACGTCGACACCGACGGCTCGATTGCGCTCAGCGCTACACCGAAGGAACCGGCCCCGCCGGAGCGTGATGCGCTCTACCTCGTAGCGGATTTGCTGGATAAGCAGATCGTCGACGTTGACGGGCGCAAGGTCGTGCGCATCAACGACATCGAGATCGCTAAGGCCGGAGATGCACTGCGCGTTGTCGCTGCGGATGTCGGCGTCGCGGGTCTGCTTCGCCGCCTCGGCCTCAAGTCGTTTGGAAAGCGTTTTACCCCGATCATCTACCGCTCGATTCCCCGTTCGATGATCGCCTGGGATAGCGTCTCGCCGATTCGCGACACGAATCCGACGCAAATCAACCTCTCCGTGACCGAGAGTAAACTCTCGCGCCTGCATCCGTCCGAGCTTGCGGACATCATTGAAGACCTCTCCGCGCGCGAAGCCGCAGCGGTCGTGAGCCAACTCGACGATGAGACCGCGGCCGACGCATTCGAACACCTCGACCCCGAACGTCAGCGCTCCCTCATCGAAGACATCGGTACCGAACGCGCTGCCGACATCATCGAAGAGATGGATGCGGACGACGCAGCCGACTTGCTATCGGAACTCGACGAGGAGCAGCAGCAACAACTGCTTGCCGAGATGAACGAGTATACGGCGAGCGAGCTGCGCGAGCTGGTCAAATACGCGGAGGATACGGCCGGCGGTTTGATGACCACCGACTACACGTGGATCTATCCACACCGCACCGCGGAAGCGACGATTCGCAAAATTCGCGAGATCGCCCCGACGTCGGAATTCATCTACTATCTGTACGTCGTCGACAAACAAGATATGCTGCTCGGTGCTCTATCGCTGCGGACGCTGCTCCTTGCCGATCCGCAAGAGTCCATCGACGCGATTATGGATACCGACCTCGTAACGCTTCGTCCCGATACGCAGGCCGAGGAGGTCGCAGCGACGATTGCCCAATACGACTTGCTCGCCGTGCCGGTCGTTGATGAATCGGGGAAAATGCTCGGGATCGTGACGGTCGATGACGCGATCGACGCGATCATGCCCGAAGACATGGCAAAACGTCTTCCGAAATTTACCGCGCACCGCAGCGCATCGCGCACCCCGCAGCATGCAGGCAGCAGCAGCTGATACAGTAGCCGAACAGCCGGCGAGGCGGCGATCGCCATGGCGATCGCTGCTTCTTATTGCGGCTGTCCTAGGCCCGGGATTTGTCACGGCATCAGCGGGCAACGACGTCGGCGGCATCGCGACGTATTCTTCAGCAGGCGCGCAATTCGGTTACAACATTCTGTGGGTCCTGATCCCGCTGGCGATCGCGCTCATCATCGTGCAAGAGATGTCCGCTCGGATGGGATTGGTTACCGGCAAAGGCCTTGCAGCGCTGATCCGAGAGAACTTCGGCGTCAAGGTGTCGGTCTTAGCGATGTTCGTGCTCTTCTTGATCAACACACTGATCACGTCGACGGAATTCGCCGGCATCGCCGCAGCCGCGGAAAACTGGGGCATCTCGCGCTATATCGCGGTTCCCGTTGCGCTCGTCTGCGTCTTCTTTTTCGTCCTGCGCTTCAATAACAAAGTCGTCGAGCGAACGTTCGTCGTTTTTTCGCTCATCTATCTGACGTACATCATCTCCGCGGTACTCGCGCATCCCGACTGGCATGCCGTTGCGACGGGCGCGCTGATGCCACACTTTCAATGGCATACGCCGGGATGGATCGCGATGGTCATCACGGTCATCGGTACGACCATCTCACCCTACATGCAATTCTTTCTTCAATCGCAGGTCGTGGAGAAAGGCACGCGCGAGGACGATTTGCCGCTCGCGCGCGCGGACGTCATCAACGGGTCGATCCTTGCCATCGCGCTTGCAGGTTTCATGATCATCGCGAACGCCGCGACGATCTTCTTGGCAAACGAGCACGGCGCAAAATTGAATCCGCAGCAGGCAATGGATTTTGCCGTCGCGCTCAAACCGCTCGCGGGTGCGGCCGCATCGACGATCTTTGCGCTCGGTATTCTCAACGCCGGGCTTTTCACTGCAACCGTGTTGCCGCTTTCAACGAGCTACATCGTCTGTGAAGCGCTCGGCTTCGAGGCCGCGGTCGACCGGAAGTTTTCCGAAGCTCCGGTCTTCTTCACCCTCTTTGCCGCCGGATTGATCATCGGTGCGGGGTTCGTTCTACTCCCGGGACTACCGCTGTTGCGGATGATCCTGTTTGCTCAAGCATTGCAAGGCGCACTCTTACCCTTCGAGCTCGTGCTGATGCTCATCATCATCAACCGCAAGTCAGTGATGGGCCATCACACGAACGGCCTCGTAGGAAATGTGATTGCATGGACGACCGCCGTTGTCATCGGCGTGCTCTCGATTCTTTCCGTTGCGGCTCCGTTTATTCCGCAGCTTGGTGGCGGTTGAGCGGAGTCTTGAGGTCGCGGCGCGCGACCTCGGCGTTGGCGAAGCACCAGCGATTCCGTCCCTGCTTCTTCGCGCGATAGAGCGCGCGATCCGAAGCTTGCATCAGTCCGTCGATCGTCTGCGCATCACCGGGGAAGAGCGCGATTCCCATACTCACGTGAACGGTATGTTTGATACCACCGATTACGACCGGTTCTTGCATCGCGACGTTGAGCTTACGCGCGAGATCGGCGGCGTCGCTGGGTCCGTCGACGATCGGCTGTAAGATAACGAATTCGTCGCCGCCGAAGCGCGAGACCGTGTCGCTCTCGCGCGTTACGTGGCGGAGCCGTTTACCGACCTCTCGCAATACTTCGTCACCGATAGCGTGCCCGTACGAGTCGTTGACGTGCTTGAACTTATCGATGTCGACGTACATCACGGCAAAACCGCGCTCGTAGCGGCGGGCCGTCGCAATCGTTTGCTCGATGCGATCGTTGAACAACACGCGGTTCGGCAACCCGGTCAGCGCATCGTTGAACGCGAGCCGTTCGATGCACTCGTTCTGCGCCGCGCGTTCCAGTGCAGCGGAGACGAATAAGCCCATCAGCTGCGCCATGTCACGCTCGTTCGGTGAGAGGCCGCCGGTGCGCGGGTCAAGACCGGCAAAGACAAGGCCGCCGTAAAACTGATCGAAGACGGTGAGGCTGACGCCGAGATACGAACGCCACGGCGCCATTTCGCGCGCGGGATCCTCGCGCCACTGCTCCGACTCCGTGTCATCGATAAACAGTGGGTTGCGCCCGCGCATCAGGTGATGCGTTACGCCGCTCGCAAGCGGATATGCGGCGCCTTTAGTGAGCGATGGGTCGCCGTAGATGTTGAGCACGCGCGCGCGATCGCCCTCGACGTGCGTTACGTATCCTTGGTCCCATCCGAAGAGTTCGATGCCGAGCTGCAGCGTGCCGTCGATCTGCTCGTCGAGCGACTCGCCGCGCGCGGCGGCGACCATATATAGGCGGCGCAATTGTTCGCCGTGCGCGGCAATCGCGCGCTCCGCGTCTTTTTGTGCCGTGACGTTTTTGAAAATCGCATAGGCGCCGTTGACTTCGCGGGCGGCGTGAAGCGGCACGAGTTTGAGTTGCACGTCGATGCGATTGCCGAGACGATCGAGCAAGAGCGAATCGGCTTCCGTCGCTTCACCGCGCAACGCCGATCGCAGCAATTCCTCGGCATCGCTTCGCAACTCGGGCGCAACGAGTTCGGTCCATCGCTTGCCGACGAGTTGCTCGCCGTAGAATCCGGTCTCGCTTTCCAGCGCAACGTTCACCCGCGAGATCGTGCCGGTTCCCTTGATCTCCATGATGCCGTCGGGGTGGTATTCGAAGAGCGAACGGAACTTCTCTTGATTGAGAGTGAGCGACTGTTCCGCCGAACGCAGCGCCACGATGTCGCGCGCCTGCGCGAACACGCCGACGATCTCGTCGTTGAATCGAGCGGGAAAAACGTAGCACTCGACGGGGATGATCGACCCGTCCTTGTGCTTGGCCGAGATATCGAAATGATCGGTACCACCAGCGAGTCCCGTCCGCACCGCGACCTGCACGCGGTCCAAGTCGTCCTTGGACACATGGAGCTCGTAGCGTGTCCCAATGATTTCAGCGGGCGCGTAGCCGGTAAGAAGTTGCGCGGCTTCGTTGGCGGCCACGGTAAAGCCGTCGCAGTCGTAAAGAACGACGGCGTCCGGTGTGTCGGCATATAGCGAGGCCACCGCCTCACGAAGAACGGCTGCGTCCATTTCGAAGAACCGTGATGCAATTCGCCGAAAGGCCGCGGCATGACTCCCGACCAGATCGTCGAGTTTGCTGAGGCATTGGCCCGCGTCGCTGCGTCAGGCGGCGGCGCCAAAGCGCTCGCGACGCTCCTGGCCGAACGTGCGGGTGCGGCAGTCTTAATCGAAGACGTCGATTGGCGGCCGATCGCGACGGCGGGAAAGGGATCCCTTCCGCCGACTGCACGCGGGCTGAACGGTGAGCGTGCGCGTACGCTGCCGATTGCGGCGGGCGACGCAAAATACGGTTGGCTCTCGCTCGTCGGCGAGCGAGAGACCGATTATGATGCGATGCTGCCGGTGATGCGACTGGCGGCCAGCGCGATTGCGGTTGAGCTTGCGCGCGATACGCGCGGTGGTCGCGGACGCAAGCGCGCTTTTTGGGAACGCCTGGTCGATCGCGCGTACGCGGATGTCAGTGCGGCGCGTGAAGATGCTGCGGCATGCGGCGTTGCAATCGTCAACAACTACGTGTGCGTCGCGCTCGAGGCCGAGCCGGATGATGAACTGAGAAATGCGGCAGAGATGTTACGAACGCTGACGGCCGAAGCATTTCGCGTTTCCGAGGGCGAGTGCGGATTCATCGAGCGTGGAGCAGCGCTCGTCGCAATCGTGCCGGCGGCGCGCGAAGTCGACGCAGAAAACGCAAAAACCGCCGCGCAGCTTCTTCCAAAAACCGCTTCAAAACGGCATTTGAAACTGCGGTTGAGCGGCGGGATCAGCAGTGTCGTCGGACTTCTCGACGTCGCGCGCGGCGTTGTTGCGGCTGAAGCATCACTTGCGATCGCGCGCCGCATTTACGGCGGTAACCGCGTTGCCTCGTACGAGGAACTCGGCGCCTATCCGCTGCTGCACGGCGGCGCTGATACGGAAACGTTGCGCGCATTTGCGGAAGCGACGCTCGCGCCGCTGCGAGCGTACGATGAGAAACATCAAACTGAACTGGAGAAAACGCTTCGGCTCTATTTTTCAACGGGCCAAAACGTCAAAACGGCGGCGGAGGAGCTGAGCGTCCACCGTCACACCGTCTTCTACCGCTTACGCCAAATCAGCGAGATCTCGGGCCGCCGGCTCGAGAGCCCGCACGATCAACTCACTCTTCGTCTAGCGATTGCGATCGATGCACTCCACACATAAACAACGCGATGTCATCAAACTCGCCAAAGATCACAACGTGCGCTTCGTGCGCTTGGTCTTTGCGGATATCTTCGGGGTCAGTAAAAACGTCTCGATCCCCGCATCGGAACTCGAGGCTGCGCTCGCCGGACGAGTAACGTTCGATGGTGGCTCCATCGACGGCTTCGTGCGCGGCGAAGAGCTTGACATGGTGCTGCGCCCCGATCCCTCGACGTTTGCACTCTACCCATGGTCGAGCGGCGACGGCGGCGCGGAAGCGCGTCTGCTGTGCGATATCGAGATGCCGGATGGCTCTCCGTTCGAAGGCTGTCCGCGCACGACATTGAAACGCGCCGTCGAGCGCGCAGCCGACGTGCTGCCGTCACTGCAGATTGCACTCGAGGCTGAGTTCTATCTGTTCGAAGGCGGGACGGCGACGGCCGATGTCGGATCGTATTTCGATTTCTCCGCCAACGATCGCGGCGAAGATGCGCGCAATGCCATCGTAGCCGCGCTGCAAAGTATGGGCATTCGTGTTGCGTCGGCGCACCACGAACATGGCGCCGGACAGCACGAGATCGACTTTGCTTATGGCGATCCGCTTGCGGCGGCAGATAACATGCTCACGCTGCGCACCGTCGCAAAACACGTTGCGGCGAGTTTCGGGTTGGACGCGACCTTCATGCCGAAGCCGCTGGAGGATCGCGCGGGAAGCGGATTGCATGTGGAGCTGCTGCTCGGAGCGGAAGCGGACGAGGAGACGATGCTCTACGTTGTGGGCGGCCTGCTCGACCATGCAGCGGCGACGACTGCGATCTGCAATCCGACCGTGAATTCGTACAAGCGGCTGGTCGCGGCGTGGGATGCGCCGATTTACACCGTGTGGTCCGAGCGCAGCGCCAATGCGCTCGTACGCGTCCCACCGGCAGAGCGTCCGCGCCATGTCGAAATGCGCAGTCCCGACCCGGCATGCAATCCGTATCTCGCGCTTGCGGTGCTACTCGGTGCGGCCGCCGACGGCGTCACGCGCTCGCTGCTTCCCGGTGGAGCGCTCGCCGGTTCAACGTACGACCTCAACGATCGCGAGCGGAGAGAACGCGGGATCGGCACGTTACCGAAATCGCTACGGCAAGCGATAACCGAATTAGATAACGACACCGTCGTGCGTGCTGCACTCGGCGATCATCTGTACCATGCGTTCCGCGATGCGAAGCTCGCGGAGTACGAACAGTACCGTCGCGCCGTGCACCCATGGGAGCACCGCGCCTACTTACGACTTTACTGACGCACGAGCCGGTCCGCGGGCGAGTCGATTGCGCGCAGTAAGTCGGTCACGAGAAACGGCTTCGCGAGCGTTGCGTCCCAGCCGTCGCCGTCGGGTTCGCCCAGGGCGACTACACGCACCGACACGCCGCCGGCGAGCGATGACCGAATCTCGCGCGCCGACGCCACACCCTCGTCGACTACGAGAACATCGCCCGTGCGCAGGTCTCCGCTCGACGCTTCTTCGAGCGACGGTGCTTCACGAACGCGGTAGCCTCGCGTTCGCAGCTCGTACGCGGCAAAGCGTGAGAGCGTTGCGTCGAAACTGACCAGCGTGACCCGCATTGGCCGCAGTGATTCCGCGGCGTCGATGCTTGGCAGGCGCACGTCGAAACGGCTTCCCTCGCCGACCTTGCTCTCGACAGCGACGTCGCCGCCGTGCCGATCCACAATCATCTTGACGATGAAGAGCCCGATGCCGGTTCCCGCGATTTTCGCGCGACGGGCGTTCGACCCACGGGAGAAACGGTCGAACAGCCGCTGCGTTTCCTCCGGCGGAATTCCGATGCCGCGATCGATCACCGACGCGACGAACCCCGCTCCGTCGCGTCGCAGCTCGATGCGGACCTCGTCACCGTTGGGCGAGTACTTGATCGCATTGCGCAGCAGATTGTCGAAGACTTGGCGCAAGCGTTCGCAGTCGCCGCGAACGCACGCCGTATCGACGTCGTGATCGAATACGATCGTACGTACGTTTGCGTGAAGATCGATCGCCTCTTGGATCAATTTCACGAGATCGACGCGCTCGTCCGCAATCTCCAATTCGCCGTGCTCGACACGCGAAAGCGCGAGCACGTCATTGGCCAGGGTCGCAAGACGCTGCGCGTTCGAACGGATCGTTCGCGCGGCGTCCGTCGCCGCGTCGCCTTCGAGAAAGCCCTCTTCGAGCAATTCCGCGAAGCCGACGATCGACGTCAGCGGTCCCTTGATATCATGCGCGAGCACGGCAATGAGATCGTTCTTCAGTTGATTCAATTGAAGTACCGATGTCCGTTGGCGCTGGAGTTCTTCGATCGAAGCAGCCAGGCGGGCGCTCAATTCATTGAAGAGCCCAATATCAAGCAAGGCGATGTCGAGGCCTTGCTCCTGCTCCGCTACACGAATCGCCTCGCCGACACTGCCGACAATCGTTACGTCGATGTCTGCACGTTCCAACGCTGCTATCCGCTTGGAACGCTGTTCGCCGTCACCATCGATGATCAGGGCGTGCAAGCGGCTCATGCGGGAACTCTAAGAGATTGGCGCTGCAAAATCGACCAGGCGGCCGCCACGTCGCTTTGCGTCGTCCGAAGATTCCCGATTGCTAGGCGCAACGCGTACTTCCCCTCGATCTTCGTGTGCGAAATGAACATCTCGCCCGTCGCATTCACCGCATCGAGCAACGCCGCATTGATGCGCTCGAGTTCTGCTTCGTCGTCGATCCCAGCGGGATGAAAGCGGAAACACACAACGGATAGCGGATGCGGTGCGAGCACTTCCCATTCGCGCTCCGCTGCCACCCACGAAGCAAATTGCTGCGCGAGTGCAATGTGCGCGCGCAGTCGTTCACGCATGCCGTTCGCGCCCATGTGCCGCAAGACAAACCACAGCTTGAGCGCGCGGAACCGACGTCCGAGCTGCAGACCGTAATCCATGTAATTCCGCACGTCGCCGTCGGTTGTCGTGAGATACTCCGGCACTAAGCTGAACGCTCGACGAACCGCCGCTTCGTCCTTGAGGAACAGCACGGAGAGATCCATCGGAATAAAGAGCCACTTGTGCGGATTGACGACGAGCGAATCGGCGCGCTCGATGCCTTCCATCAGATCTCGATGTTCCGGCAGTATCGCCGCGACGCCGGCGTATGCCGCATCGACGTGCAACCAGATGCCGAAACGTTCCGCGAGATCGGCAATCTTCGCGACGGGATCGACCGACGTCGTCGATGTCGTTCCGACCGTTGGAACGATCGCCATCGGACGGTAGCCGCGACGAAGGTCGTGCTGGATTGCAGACTCGAGCGCCGCCGGACTCATCCGGTACTGCGCATCGCAGTCGACTTTTACGACGTTCGCGTGTCCGACGCCGAGCGCGATGGCCGCTTTCTCGATGTGCGAATGCGTGTGCTCGGTTATATAGATTCGCAACGCAGGTAAATCTCGTCCGCTCATGCCCTCATCCCGGATCGCAAGACCGAGCGATTCACGTGCTGCGGCGAGTGCAGTGAACCCAGCGATGGAGGCGGTGTCATAAATGACGCCGGTCCAACCTTCCGGTACGCCGATGAGGCGCCCAAGCCACCGCATCACGACGGACTCGAGTTCGGCAGCGGCCGGCGATGTGCGCCAAAGCATGACCTTTGCGTCAAACGTCGCCGCGAGCGCTTCCGCCATGATCGCGGCCGGCGCGGCGCTCGTCGCGAAGTATGCGAAGAAGCGCGGATGATTCCAATGCGTCATCCCGGGTGCGATGATGCGCTCGAAATCGTCCATGATCGCGCCGAACGGCTCGCCCGCTTCGGGGGCGCGCTCGGGAAGTTGTGCCGCAATCTCGCCGGGCCGAACATTCGGCAGGACGGCGTAGCGCTCGGGGTGGTCGAAGTACCCTTCAATCCAGCGGCTCACCCGTGCAAAGTCTTCTTCGAAGAGACCGTACTGTTCCACAATAATGAGGGTTGGCGCCAACCCGCTACGAAGCCCGCCCGGCGAGGAGCAAAAGTTTCGATGAAATACCGTACCTACCCGAACTCCAATGTAAGCGTCAGCGAAGTCGGCTTCGGCATGTGGACCACATCGACCGGATGGTGGGGCGACATGACGGACGACGACGCCATCAAGATGCTGCACGAAGCATTCGATCTCGGCATTACGCTCTACGACGCAGCAGATACATACGGAAACGGACGCAGCGAAGAGCAATTGCGCAAAGCGTTCGCGTCGCGTCGTAGCGAGGTCGTGTACGCGACGAAGTTCGGGTACGACATCTACTCGAATCCGGCGGCTCGCAAGGGGCAGAACGAACTTCCGCAAGACGTCTCGCCCGCGTACATTCGCAAAGCGCTCGACGAGTCGCTGCGCCGCCTCGGTACGGACTACGTCGACATCTATCAAATGCACAACGCGAAAATGGAGCACGTGCACGACGAACAGATGTGGGCGACGCTCGAAGAGCTCAAACGCGAAGGGAAGATTCGCATGTACGGCATTGCGCTCGGACCCGCGATCGGCTTTCTTTATGAAGGCGTCGATTCGGTAAAGCTTCACAATGTGTCGTCACTGCAGATCATCTGGAGCATGCTGGAACAGTATCCCGGCAACGAGCAGATCAAAGCCGCCTACGATGTAAAAGCCGATACCGGCTACATGATTCGCGTGCCGCACGCAAGCGGGATGCTCGAGGGACACTACACGGAAGATACCGTTTTCCCCGAGGGGGATCATCGCCGCCATCGTCCCCGGCATTGGCTTATCAACGGCATCAAGAAAGTCGAGCAGCTGCGCTTCTTGGAACTGCCGAACCGCACGCTAGGACAAGCCGCGATTCAGTGGCTCCTGCGCGAACCGCGCGTGATGACCGTTCTGCCGAACATCTACGATCGCGAACAGCTCGTCGAATTCACGAAGGCGCCCGAGACGCCCATGCTCACCGACGACGAGATGCGCAAGATCGACGAACTCTACGCGAAGAATTTCGGGATCACCGACGAGCCGCCGATGGCGTTCAAAGGCGTCATGACGCGCGATGCGGTGAATGCGTGAGCCGCGAAACCGTTCAAACGAATGATGCGCCCGCGCCGATCGGGCCGTACAGTCAGGCGATTCGCGCAGGGCAAGAACTCTTCTGTTCAGGGCAGATTCCGCTCGACCCGAAGACGATGAACGTCATCGAGGGTGACGTCGCCGCGCAAACCGAGCAAGTCTGCCGCAATCTCGGCGCCGTGCTCGAAGCGGCGGGTTACAGTTACGACGACGTCGTCAAGACGACGATCTTCCTCGTCGATATGAACGACTTCCAATCCGTCAACGAAGTCTACGGCAAATACTTCGGCAACGCCAAACCGGCTCGTTCGACCGTCGCCGTTTCCGCATTGCCACGCGGTGTTAGAGTCGAAATCGACGCCATCGCCCGCGTGTCATCCTGAGCGCAGTCGAAGGATCGTTACGAACAAAAAGCCCGCCGAGAATCCTCCGGCGGGCTTTTCAATTCAGGCGATGGTTCGACTGCGCGCCTGCGGCGCTCCGCTCACCATGACACTGCTACTCCTGCGGTTTTGTGCCTCCGCCGTCGATGTCGTTGACTTGGAGTTTGGCGATGCGGGCGGCATCGGGATCGGTGCCTGAGGCGGCGAGTTTATATTGCGCCATTGCGTCGGAGCGATCGCCTTGCGCTTCGTAGGCTTTGCCTAAAAGGAAGTGCATGCGGCCATCGTCATTTACCGACGCCAGGCCTTTGATCAGCGCGGCTTGCGCGAGAGAATACATCTTATGCTCTTCGTATGCGAGCGCGAGGTCGATGTACGACTCGCGCAGGTACGGGAACATCTGAATCGATTTCGCGTAGTCCGACACGGCTCTCTGCCAGTCGCCTTGCATATCGGCGAGGAACCCGTAATTCACGAACGTCTCGGCGCGTTCCGGGGCGAGATGAAACGCTTTATCGAGCGAAGCTTTCGCTTGATCGAAACGGCGCGATTCGAGCTGCGTCGCGGCGAGGTTGTTCTCGCATTGATACGTGTACGAATCGATGGCGAGGCACTTCTTAAATTGCAGTGTCGCACCGTCGTAATCGTGCATGCTCAAGAGCGAAAGACCCAAACCGTTGATTGCCGTGAGATCGTTCGGATCGGCATCGAGCGCTTTGCGGAAGTGTATGCCGGCGGCATACGGCTGATGCAGGGCGTTGAAGACTTGGCCGACTTCGCCTTGTATCGCAGGATCGGTCGGATATTGCACCGAGAGGCGGTCGATCTCGGCGCGGTACTTTGCCAGGTCGCCTTTGCGCTGGTGCAGCGCGACGAGATCGTCGACGGAATCGGTGCCGGGAAGCGCCGCATTGAACTGCGCGATCGCGGCGTCGACCTGATTTTGCACGGCGAGCACCGTGCCCAGACGGTTGTGCGTCTCCTTATCGGTGGGATTCTGTCGAAGCAACTCTTCGTACGTGAACTTCGCGCGTTCGAGTTGTCCGGTACGGAAATAGAGGTCGCCGAGGAAACGGCGCGGCGCGGGTTCCATCGGATGCGCGGCGACATACGTTTCCAGATGCTTGATCGCCTCGTTCATCTTGCCTTGCGCGATCAATTCACGTGTGCTCGTAATGGCGCCCATGGGATCCGAAGCGAAGCCGGGATTGAGATGTTCGGGATCCGCGGTGACCATCGGTACCGGGTCGGCGGCGCAGGGCGGCGACAATGAGAGCACCGCTCCCATAAAGGCGGCGACTGCAGCGCATGCGACAATAAAACCGCGAACCATCGGCGGCTCCTCCGTGCTGACCCTTGTATTCTACTCCTAATTCAAGCGTTCGGAGAACCGTCGTCGTGACGAACGTTGTCGCTGATGCGCTCCATGAGCGCGACGAGGTGCTGGCGTTCGGACGGCGTGAATCCCGCTAAGGCGTGCTCGGTCTCTCTAGCGATGATCCGGGAGGCGCGTTCGCGTTCATCCTCACCGCGCGGCGTCAGATAGATCCGCACCGAGCGCGCGTCTTCGGGGTGCGCTTCGCGGCGCACGAAACCGTCGCGCAACAGACGCTGCACGGTTCGTGTCACCGTCGGCATCTCGACATCTAAGCGATCTGCCAGCTCTCGCGGCGTCAGGCCATCCTGCTCCCACAACCGGCGCAGCAACATGTACTGGCCGAGGCGCAATCCCGCGTCTTGCAGCGAGCGGTCGAGCCGCCCGCGTACCGCACGAACGGTGCTACCGATCGCCGCAAAGACGTCGGAGTCCGATTTCATTTTACGAGCGGCAGAACGTTACTCGGCGTGAGGGGATAGAACGTCATCGCAATGACCAAGACGAAGCAAACCACGGCACTCGCCCACGCGAGCGGAACGGTTGGATGCGCTTCTTGCACGTGCGCATGCTCGTCGCGCTGATACATGGCGCGGATAACTTTCGCATACGCGTAGAGCGAGATCGCCGTACCGACGATGAGCACGGCGCCGAGCCACGCATATCCGGCGCCGACGCTCGTCGAGAGAATGAGGATCTTTCCGAGGAAGCCCGCCGTCGGCGGCAGACCGGCCATTGCGAGCAAGAAGAACGTCATGAACGCGGCTGCAGCCGGATGCCGTTGTCCGAGTCCGCGGTAATTCGACAGATGCGAACCTTCTTCGCGATCGGTCGAGATCACGGCGGCAACCGCGAACGCGCCGAGATTCATGAATGCGTACGCCGCGAGGTAGTAGATCGCATATCGCAGACCGAGCGGCGTGCCGCCCGCGAGCGCCGCGAGAATGTACCCCACTTGCGCGATACCGGAATACGCAATCAGACGCTTGAGATCGTGCTGCGCGAGCATGCCGACGTTTCCTGCGATCATCGAGATCGCCGCAACGATCCATACGGGAAGCAAGAGCTTATCGCCGACGCCCGAGGGAAGTGCTGCGTAGATCACGCGCGCAAGCACCGCGAGTGTCGCCGCCTTCGTTGCAACGCTCATGAATGCCGTAACGGGCAACGGCGCGCCTTCGTAAACATCGGGCGACCACGCGTGGAACGGCACGAGGCTCAGTTTGAACGCGAGGCCGATGAAGAACAGTCCGGCACCCATCCAAAACAACGGGTTGTTCGCAAGCGCGGGCTGCGTGAGATCGGAGAGCGCGACGCTGCCCGTTGCGCCGAAAAACAATGCCATGCCGTAGACCAAGAAGCCCGAAGCCATGGAGCTCAAGATCAAATATTTGAGCGCCGACTCGCGCGAGGTCGGGCGATCGGCGAGACCGCAGAGGCAGTAGAGCGCGAGCGAAAGCAGTTCGAGGCCGAGGAAAATCATCATCAGGTTCCCGGCGCCCGCCATGAGCATCGCGCCGCTCGTCGACCATAAGAGCAGCGCGATTGCGCCCGCAATACGTTCCTCGCGTCCAATCGCGCCGTAAAGCACGAGCGACCCGAGCGCCGCGATGAGAATGATCTCCTCGAACACGGTACTGAACCCGCCGAGGATGAACGCGCCGCCGAACGCCGCGTAATTGGCGCCGCTGCGGAATTGTTCATACGCAACGACGCCTGCGATAATCACGCCGATCGCGCCAATCACGATGGCCACATAGCGGTTCACGTGCTTGGGTGCAAGCAGATCGGCTACCAGCACGACGAGCGCGGTCACGGCGACGATCGACATCGGCGCAATCGCGCTCCAGTCGGCGTTAGTCACATTGACGATCATCGAGTCACTCCTTGAGCTACGCGTGTCGCGTTATACTTTGCGGGATCGAACGTCGTAAGCGCGTGCGGATTTACACCGAGCATCACGAGCGCAAGCACGAGCGGCGCCAGCGCAATACCCTCGATCCAATTCAAATCGCGCCGCACCGGCAGATCCTCAACCTCGGGACCGTTCATGACGCCTTGATACAAGCGCAGCATGTACGCCGACGCGATCACAATCGGAATTAGCGCGATGAGCGACGGCCAGATGAGACCCGATTGGAAGACACCCGTGAGAATCACGATCTCGCCGACGAATCCAGCCAGACCCGGAAGCCCGAGTGCGGCGAGTGAAGCGATACAAAGCGCCCCGGCAAGTCTCGGATTTGCCGCACCGAGGCCGCCCAGACGCACCAGCGAGCGCGTGTCTTCGCGCGTTTCGACATATCCGAGCGACAAGAAGAGCGCCGCCGTGAAGAGCCCGTGCGCAATCATGTAGATCACCGCGCCTTGCAGCGCGATTGCGTTGAACGAAACGATTGCGATGAGGATCAAACCTAAGTGCGAGAGCGACGAATAGGCGACGATGCGCTTCGCGTCGTTTTGCACCAGCGCGACGACGGCACCGTAAAGCAGAGAGATGATGCCGAGCACGATGAGCACACCGGAATACGCCTTGAGATAATCCGGCATGAATGCCATCGCGATGACGACGAGACCGTAGAGCCCCGCCTTGGATTGCACCGCCCCGACGACGGCGACCATCGGGGCGGGCGTATCGCTATACGTAAGCGGCATCCACGTGTGCAGCGGCCAAATCGGCGTCTTCACCAAGAACGCGAATGCGAACCCGATGAAGATCCACGGCACCCACGCACCGACGACGTGGACGTCGCTGCGCCCGATTACGTCGGTCGAACCGAACAGCACGCCGAACGCGGCAGTCGCAAGTAAGAGCGTCAAGCCGCCGGCGAAGTTATAGATGAAGTAGCGCCATGCCGTGGCAACGTGCTGCCCCCAGCCGAGCAACGTGAAGAACACCGGCAAGAGCATGAGATCCCAGAAGAGCGCGAAGAGCAGCAGATCCTTCGCAAGGAAGAGCCCCATCATCGTGCCTTCGAGAATGAGCAGCTGCGCGGCGAACTGGCGGGAGCGCGGAACGCTCATTGCGAGAACCGCCGAGAACGTGCAGACCGCGAGCAGGAGCACGAGCCAGAACGAGACGTTCGTTGCACCCAGGTGGAACGACGATTCAAACGGACGCGAGAGCCAACGGAAACTGAACTCGGAATCGCGCGCGCCGAGCGCAAGCACGAACTCGATCGCCGCAACGATCGCACCGGCGCTCTTAGCAAGAACCGGATTATCCTCGCGCGCCGGCACGAGCAGCATGATGATGCCCGCGACGATCGGCAAGAGGACAAGCGCAAGAACGAGCATTACTTCGTGCCTCCGGCGGCGAGTGCATAGTAGACCATGAAGCACGTCGCGCCGACGACGAGCAAGAACGCGTACGTGCGAAGCAGTCCTGTTTGGAACGAACGCACGAGGGCTCCGAGCCATTGCGCGGAAACGACTGTCTCGCGTACGGCACCGTCGATGACTTGTGGATCGAGGAACCGCCCGAAGAGCGTGCCGAGCAGCTGCGACGTCCGCACGAATAGCAGATCGAGCGCATCGTCGAAGTAGAACGCATGCGTGAGTACCGCGGGCATGCGCACCGACTCCTGACGCAGCCGTTCAACGGAGTGTTGCTGCGCCGGCGCAACGCCGTAGCGCATCCAGGCAATTGCGATTCCGATGATGACGACGACGAAGACGATGACGGATGTTAGGACTTCGCTGATCGGTGCTGCGGCGAGCGACGGGTGCGGGAATTGCTGCGCGAAGAAGTGCGACCACGGCGAGCTCTCGCCGCCGAACATCAGCCAGCCGATGAGCACCGTCGGCACGATCAAGATCGCGACGGGAAGATTCATAATCCATGCCGGCGCGTGCGCATGGACTTCGTCTTTCTCTTCGGGATGTGCAGAGGAACCGGCGAGCTCGGGATGACGGATGCCGAGGTCTGACGGATCGACGTTTCCGCGGTACGGGCCGAGGAACGTCACGAAGAGCAGGCGGCACATATAATACGCCGTGATGCCCGCCGTAATGATACCGACGGCGTACATGATCGGATGTCCGTGATCGAGCGTGCCTTGTATGACAAGATCCTTGCTGAAAAACCCGGCGCCGAGGAACGGGATACCGGAGATCGCGATCACGCCGGTCAGCATGGCGACAAACGCGAACGGCATCGTTTTCATCAGACCGCCCATGCGACGAACGTCCTGTTCGTTGTTGAGCGCGTGAATGATGATACCGGAACCGAGGAACAGCTGCGCTTTGAAGAACGCGTGCGTGAAGAAGTGCGCTACGCCGCCTTCGTATGCGCCGACGCCGACGCCCATGATCATGTATCCGATCTGCGACATCGTGGAATAGGCGAGAATACGTTTGATGTCCCACTGCGCGCAGCCGAGAATGGCTCCCACAAGCGCGGTGAGCGCGCCGATCGTCCCGACGAGCACTTGCGCGTCGTGATTCTGACTCCAAAGCGGCGCGCAGCGCGCAACGAGATAGACGCCGGCGGTGACCATCGTAGCGGCGTGGATCAGCGCGGAGACTGGGGTCGGGCCTTCCATTGCGTCGGGAAGCCACGTGTGCAGCGGGATCTGGGCCGACTTCGCAGCGGCACCGATAAAGAGCGCAAGGCAAATGACGAAGAGCCAGCCCGTGTTGTACGATCCGGCAAACGCAAACGTATCGGCGAACCCGATCGAGTGCACGCTCGCAAAGATGACGAAGATCGCGAACATGATCCCGACGTCGCCTACGACGTTGATGACGAACGCTTTACGCGCTGCCGCAACGGCACTCGGTTTGAAGAACCAGAAGCCGATCAGGAAGTAGGACGCGAGACCGACGAGGCCCCACCCAACGAGCAATCCGACGAAGTTGTCGGACAGCACGAGCGTCAGCATCGCAAACACGAAGAAATTCATGTACGCGAAGAAGCGCGCGAAGGCGCGATCGCCGTCCATGTAGCCGATCGAGTACATGTGAATCAGGAACCCGACGCCGGTGATGATCAGCGCCCACAACAGCGAGAGCGGATCGAGCAGCAGTCCGAAGTCCCATCCCGGAATCCAACTGAAGAGCGATTCATGCGCACCGACGACGTTGACGCCGCCCGCTGACTGAACGCTTCGCGTGGCCGGCTCCCACATCAGAACCGTCGCAAGAAACGCAACGCCGATCGCCGCGGAACCGAGCGGACCCGCCGCGCGTTTGAGCTGCGGTCCGAACGCCCAATTGATGATCGCGCCCGCGAGCGGCAAGAGCCACAGGGCAAGCAGATAGGGATAGTATCCCTCGTTGCCCATCACATGGTGTTGCACTCGAGCTTACCCTTTCATGAGCGCGATGTCGTCGACGTCGACATGGCGCGCGGTACGGAAAACGGTCACGACGATCGCAAGTCCGATCGCGGCCTCGGCGGCAGCCACCGTGATCACCAAGAATGCAAAGATGTGTCCGGCATTATGCAGCCACGCGCGCGAGAATGCGATAAAGAGCAGATTCGCTGCGTTGAACATCAGCTCGATCGACATCAGCATGATCAGCGGATTGCGGCGTACGAGCACGCCCGCGACGCCGATAAAGAAGATGACCGCGGAAAGCCCCACGTAGTCGGCGATGGGGACGGACATCGGAATCATCTACTCGCCTCCCCGCAGAATCGCTTCGCGCATCTCACGCCGCGCTTCGTCGGCGCGCTTCTTCGTGGCAACGTATGGCGTTTGATCGCCGGCGAGCATGATGACGCCGATGACTGCAACCATCAGCACGAGCGCGGTGATTTCAAACGGCAGCAAGTACGTCGTGAAGAGCGCCTTGCCGAAATCCGCAACCGAACCGAAGACGTCCGCGCTACCAACCGCACCGACGGGCGAGCTCGGCGTTGCGTTCGACGGAACAAGGTTCGTCGTGCGGTTCACGGCATACGTCAGAAATCCAAGCGCGATGACCAGCACGGTGATGCCGGGAATTGCGATCTTCGGCAAACGGTCCGGACCGACCGAAAACGGCGTGACGCCGCTCGAGAGCAGCGCGATGACGAAGAGGAACAGAATCAAAATCGCGCCGGAGTAGACGATGATTTGGATGACCGCGAGAAACTCGGCGTTGAGCGTCAGATACATCGCGGCGAGCGCCGCGAAGTTCAACAGGAGCGCAACGACGCTATACACCGGCCTCGATGCGCTGATGCACCAAATCGCCGAGCCGATCATCACGACGGCGAGAATCCAAAACGCAAGCATTAGTCGTCCCTCTTCAGCATGGCGAGACCTTTGCGCTGAACTTTGAGGACTTGACCGCGGTTCGTCGCGTCGTAGCCTTCGTCGACGTCGACCGTCGACTTGATTTCGGCAACGCGGCCGAGATCGGCCGGAATGCCGTTCGGACGCTCGTCAGGCGGCGTGCCGACGCCGGCTTCTGCCGGGACGAGCAGACGATCTTTCGAGTAGATCAGCGCGCCGCGGCGGTAATCCGACATTTCGAAGCGCGGCGTGAGTACGATCGCGTCGGTCGGGCACGCTTCTTCACACATGCCGCAGAAGATGCAGCGCAGTTCGTCGATTTCGTAACGCGCCGCATGACGTTCACCCGGTGACTTGCGGTTCTCGGGCGTGTTCTCCGCACCGATAACGGTGATCGCGTTTGCGGGACACGCGCTCGAACAAAGCTCGCAACCGATGCAGCGTTCTTTGCCGTCGGCATAGCGGCGCAGCTCGTGCAGTCCGTGAAAGCGCGGCGCATGCTGCTTCTTCACCGACGGATATTCGATCGTCGGACGCTTGGCGAACATGAATTTGAAGGTGATCGAGAGCCCCTTCAAAATCGCGCCGACGTTGTAGAGTTGCTTGCGCATATCAGTGTCCCATGAAGGCGACGATGATCGCCGTGACGACGAGGTTCAGCGTGGCGAGCGGCAACAGCACCTTCCATCCGAACGCCATGAGGCGGTCGTACCGGAAGCGCGGCAGCGTTGCGCGCAGCCAAATGTAGAAGAACATAAAGAAGGCGACCTTGATGATGAACCAGACGACGCCCGGAATGTGGAGATTCTCGAGGCCGAACGGCGCGTTCCACCCGCCGAGGAAGATCAGCGATGCGATGCACGAGACGGTCAGCATGTTCACGTACTCGGCGATAAAGAACAGTCCGAACCGCAGTCCGGAGTATTCGGTGTGGAACCCGGCGACGAGTTCGGTTTCCGCTTCAACGAGGTCGAACGGCACGCGGTTCGTTTCCGCAACCGCGGTAATGATGTACACGATGAAGCCGATGAACTGCGGCACGATGAACCACCACTTCGCTTGGGCATTGACGATGCCGTCGAGCGAGGTGGTGCCGGCGAGAATCAGGACGCCGATAAACGACAGCGACATCCCGAGTTCGTAACTGATCATCTGCGCGGTCGCGCGCACGCTGCCGAGCAGCGGATATTTCGAACCGGACGCCCAGCCGCCAAGGGTGATTCCGTAGACGCCGATCGACGTGATCGCGAGCAAGAACAGAAGCCCTGCGTTGACGTTCCCGATCGCCCACGTGCCGGAGCTGCTCGCGCCGAACGGAATGACGGCGTAGACAGAAAACGCGGTGAGCAGTGAGATGAACGGCGCGAGACGATAGATCAGGGGATCGGCGGTGCGCGGCGTCAGATCTTCTTTTAAAATCAGCTTCGCCGCATCGGCTGCCGGTTGGAGCATACCCCACGGACCCACGCGGTTTGGACCCGGGCGCAGCTGCATCCATCCGAGCACTTTGCGTTCGGCAAGCATCGAATACGCGAACGTCGTGACGACAACGAGCAGCAGTATCGCGGACTTGATGAGGATGATGACCCAATCCGGCATTATGCCTCCACCAGCTCTTCCGTGCCGACGATGCGGTCGGCGCGCAGTGCCGCAACGCGCTCGTCGTGCGCGCTCGTTCCGCCGCCGTCCCAAATGCTGCGCGCGGGACGCGCTTCAATGCGCACGCTTTCCGTTACCGGTGCACCCGCGTGTTGCGCCGTACGCGCAAGCACGCGTTGTTCGAGTTCTTCAATGGTCGGCAAGGGAAGATCGAATTGCTGCGCGAGTCCGACGAGCATTTCCAAATCGGTGAGCGTGCCGTCGGGTCCCGTCAGCGACGGGTTAACCGGAATCAAGTCGCCCGCGATGTTGATCGTCGTACCGCTCTTCTCGAACGCCGCGCGCGCCGGAAGCACAAGCGTTGCGAGTTTCGCGGTTTCGGTCATGAACAGTTCGCTCACGACGACGAACGGGATTGATTCGAGCGCCGCGTGGATGGCGGCGGGGTCGATTCCGTTACGCATCGGGTTGACGCCGAAGAGCGACAGCACGCCCATCTGTCCCTGACGCGCCGCTTCAAACATGGCGAGCGTATCCATGCCGCCGTCTTGCGGCAGCATGCCCATCGCCTCGGCTCCGCGCGCATTCGGCTGTTCGTTCGTGATGAAGGCGATGCCGTTACGTGCGGTCAGCAGATCGCGCAATCCACCACCGAGCTGCGTATCGACGCCGTCCCAAATGACGACAACGTTGCCGTTCTCCGGCAGCGCGCGCACCGCTTCGTCCGCCGACGCGACGTCGACGAATGGAAGGTTTGGTGCGCGGTCAAGCGATGCGATACGAATCAGTTTGGCGTTGTTGCGCGTGACGGCTTTGACGACACGCAGCCACATCACCGGCGCGCGCTCTTCGGGCGTCTCGCCCACGATGACAATTGCCGCCGCGCTTTCAATCGCCTCGTACGAACCGCCGCGCACCGGCGTTGCGACTCGCTGACGTCCCGCGCGCCAATCGAGATTGTTGGCGCCGAGCGAGCGGAAGACGTGCTGCAACACGTACGCTTCTTCATTTAGCAAACGGCCGCCGCCGATCGCGCCGATGCCCTTGCCTGCGGACTTCGCATCGCGAATGGCTTTGCCCCAAAGCGTGAACGCATCGTCCCAGGTGATCTGGACGAACTCATTGTTGTGACGGTAGAGCGGCTGCGTGATGCGCTCGGGCGACGTGTAAAAGCCGATGTTGTAGCGTCCGCGATCGCAGAGCCAGCCGTCGGAGATGTTGTCGTCGCTTTCGACCATTTGTGCGCGCAGCACCGTGCCGGAACGCGAATCAACATACTGCTGACAGCCGACCGCGCACTGTTGGCAGCTAGTTTGCACGCGGTTGAGATCCCAGGGACGCGATTTGAAGCGATACGTCTTCGAGGTCAGCGCACCAACCGGGCAGAGTTCCGTAACGTTCCCCGTGAAGTTGTGCGCGTACGGATCGCCGGTCGACGTCGCAATGATGTCGTTATGGCCGCGATCTTTCACAACGAGCTGACGCTCCGCCGCGATGATGTCATCGTACCGGACGCAGCGCTGACAGACGACGCAACGCTCTTCGTCGAGCACAATCGTCGGACCGAGATCGACGCCCTTGGGCTTAGAGGGTTTCGGATCGGCAACATCGGATGCGCCGCGCCCGTACGCCATCGCGTAGTCTTGCAGATCGCATTCGCCGCCCTTATCGCAGATCGGACAATCTAACGGATGATTGACGAGCAACAGCTCGAGAATCATGCCGCGTCCGGCATTCACCTTCTCGTTCTGCGTATGCACGACCATGCCGTCGGCGACCGGCGTGTTGCACGCGATCTGCAGCTTCGGCATCCCTTGGATTTCGACAAGGCACACACGGCAAAGCCCGGCGGGGCCGAGCTTGGTGTGATAGCAGTAAACCGGAATCTCTTGCTTGATCTTCTTCGCCGCTTCCACGAGCAAGGTGCCCTTGGGCACCTGCAACGGAACGCCGTCGATCGTCAACGATACGAGTTGTTCGTCAGCCATTTTAAAGGCGCTCCGCCCCGGGCTCCGCGCCCCCCTCGAAGTGCGCGTAGCGCCCTTCGTGGGGCCCCCAACTATGGCGCGCGACTGATTTCGACAAGATAAACTCTCCCCTAGGGCGCGCCAAACCAAGATGTCGGCGCGAACATTGATTCATCGGGACCACGACCGGCCGGTTCATACTCCTACTTTTTCTTCCTCGAGAAGACGCGCTTCGAACGCTTCCGGGAAGCGTTTGAAGACAGACATCAGGAACGGTTCGATCGAGTCGCCGAGCGCGCAGAGATTGAGTCCGGTGATCGTCGTGCTGACACGGCGGATCATGTCGAAGTCGCTGCGCAATCCGCGTCCCTCGACAAAACGGTCGAGCACGCGTTCGAGCCAGTGACCGCCTTCACGGCACGGCGTACATTGCCCGCACGACTCGTGCGCGTAGAAACGAATCGAATTGCGTGCGGCTTTGACCCAGTCGGTCGTATCGTCGAACACGGTGAACGCGCCCGAACCCATCATCGAGCCGGCCTTCGCCATCGACTCGTAGTCGTACGGATAATCGAGGTGCTCTTCGAAGATGCACGCCGACGATTGTCCGCCGGGCTGCACCGCCATGAACTTGCGCCCCGGACGCAAACCGCCCGCGATTTCAATGATCTCGCGCACCGGCGTGCCCACGGGAACTTCGTAGTTGCCGGGCTTTTGCACATGACCCGAGACCGAGACGATCTTGTAGCCTTTGCTGCGTTCCGTGCCGACGGATGCGAACCACTCCGCGCCGTTCTGGAGAATCGGCACGAGGTACGCGAGCGTCTCGACGTTGTTCACGACGGTCGGCATACCGTATAGGCCCGCCACAGCAGGGAACGGCGGCTTGAGTCGCGGTTCGCCGCGCTTACCTTCGAGCGAATTCAAAAGGCCCGTTTCTTCGCCGCAGATATACGCGCCGGCACCGCGATGCACCGTCACTTCGACGCTGTAATCGGTACCGAAAAGATTCTTGCCGACCAACCCGGCGGCGCGTGCTTCCGCGAGCGCCTGCATGAAGATCTGGTAGCCTTCTTTGAACTCGCCGCGGATATAGATATACGCATGCGTGCAGCCGATACCGTACGCGCCGATCAAGATGCCTTCGAGCACCAGATGCGGTGTCTGCTCGAGCAACATGTGGTCTTTGAACGTGCCGGGTTCGGCTTCGTCGCAGTTGCAGACCATGTAGCGCGGCTTGCCGTTGTTCGGCAAGAACTGCCATTTGCGTCCCGTAGGAAAGCCGGCGCCGCCGCGTCCGCGCAGCCCGGATTTATCGCACGCTTCCATTACGGCAGCGGGCGTGAGTTCGCGCACCGCGCGTTCCCACTGTTTGTATCCGCCGCGATCGCGATAGACGTTGATGTCGCGCAGATTCGCTTCGCCGATTCCGGCCGTCAAAACCTTAGTGACCGGCATTTGAACCATTTCCTTTTTGGTCCTGAGCTTGTCGAAGGATGCGTCCTTCTTCTTCGACTACTTCGTAGATGTCGCGCGCATCGCGTACCGTGCGTTCTCGCGTGCGTCCACTCAGCGAGACGTCGCTTGTCACGAACCGGTCGAGCATGATGATGCCGCTGGGATCCCCGATGCCGCCCGCGTTGTTGGGTTCGGTCGAGTTCAAGGTTCCCGGCGACTTGCGTCCCGTGGATACTTGCGCGTCTTGCTTGACCTTCCACGTGCGCTCGGGCTTCGCAGTCTGCGCCATCGGTTTGGTCTTGTACGTGCCCGCGCGCATCGCATCGATCATTTGGTCGATCATTTGCGGCGTAAGATCGTACACGAATTCGAGATTGACTTGCATGCACGTTGCACGATCGCACGCGGCCAGACACTCAACCTCTTCATACGAGAAGAGCCCGTCGTCGGTCGTCTCGAGATGTCCGATGCCCAGCTTCTCGCGCATGTATGCCATGATGTCTTCGGCGCCGCGCAGCTCGCACATCAATCCGCGGCAAACCTGCAGCATGTACTTGCCCACCGGCTTGCGGAAGAACAGCGTATAAAACGAAACCGTCGACTCGACGACCGCCGGCGAGAGGTCGAGCATCTCTGCCGCCGCCCGCATCGCGTTCTGTGAGACGTACCCTTCGTGCTCTTGGAATACGTGCATGATCGGAAGGAGCGCCGACTGCTTCTCTTCGTACTGCGCAATCAAGGCGTCACACTGTGGCCGCAGTTGCTCGTACAACCGCGTAAACGTATCACCATCGTGCACGACGGTGCCGTTCTGCTCCATATGCGGTTCGGCACCAGAAGCAATATTCTGCGAGGCAAGCTTCAGGCCGTTCCCAGTGCCCATCGGCGGATTCGTACTATCGTGCATTACTTCTCACCATTGCCGTCCACAGTGTCATCCTGAGCGAAGTGAGCGTAGCGAACGCAGTCGAAGGACTGCAACGCGCGATTGATTCGTAACGATCCTTCGACTCCGGTGCTACGCACCTGCGCTCAGGATGACAGATGTGCGTCATCGATCGACCTCACCGAAGACCGGATCGAGCGAACCGATCATTACGACGAGATCGGCAATCAAATTGCCGGGTGCCATGCCTTTGAGGCACTGCAAATTGTACAAGCTCGGCGGACGTGTGCGTACGCGGTACGGACGGTTCTCGCCGTTGCTTACGATGTAGTAGCCTAGTTCGCCGCGCGGACCTTCGATCGACTGATAAACGTCGCCCGGCGGCACGCGGAAACCTTCGCTCACGATTTTGAAGTGATGGATCAGCGCTTCCATCGAAAGCGCGATCGTCTCTTTCGGCGGCGCAAAAATCTTCGGATCGTCGACAGCGACCGGCCCCGGCGCGTCGAGCTTCTTACGCACCTGCTCGATGATACGCATCGACTCTTCCATTTCATCCAGACGCACGAGGAAGCGCGCATATGCATCGCCTTCGGTGCGCGTCGGAATATCGAATTGGAACTGATCGTAGCCGGTGTACGGAAACGCTTTGCGCACGTCGTATGCAATGCCGCTTCCGCGCAGCGCCGGACCCGTCACGCTCCATGCGACCGCGTCTTCCGCACTCATGTAACCGACGTCGATCGTACGATCCTGAAAGATCGGATTCGCTTGCAGCAAACCGCGCAACTCTCTCATGCGTCCCGGGAATTTTGCGATCAACCCATCGAGCTTGTCGAGATAGCCGTCGGGCAAGTCACCGTTGAGCCCGCCGACGCGCACGTAATTCGGATGCATGCGCGCGCCGCCGGACGCTTCTTGAAGATCGAGAATGTTCTCGCGTAAATCGAAGCAGTAGAAAAAGACCGAGATCGCACCGAGATCGATGCCGTGCGTGCCGAGCCACACGCAGTGCGAGGCGATGCGGGTCAACTCAGCGATGAGCACACGAATGTATTGTGCGCGTTCCGGAATGCGATCGGTAATACCGAGCAGCTTCTCGACCGCGAGCGCGTAACACAGCGCATTCGAAGACGGCGCGAGATAGTCCATGCGTTCTGCGTTGGTCTGCCCGTGCGACCAGAACAGATTCTCCATGTTCTTCTCGATGCCGGTGTGCAGATACCCGATTTCGGGCTCGGCTTTCACCACCGACTCGCCTTCGATTTCGAGCATGATTTGCAGCACGCCGTGCGTAGAAGGGTGCTGTGGTCCCATCGAGAGGACCATCGAATTGCCTTCTTGAGAAACGATCTCCGGCGTGAGCGGAGTGGTCGACATACTCATTTACTGTCGACTCCCTTCGTGTCCGTCACGATGGCGTCGGCGCTGCGCGCTTTCTTCACTTGTTCTTGCAGCGCTTCGAGGGTGCGGCCCGTGGGCGGCGTGCCGGCTTGCACGTTGCTCTTGAGTGCAAACGACGGACGCGGTGAACGTTCGCGTGCCGGTCCGCGCAGCGGATAATCCTTGCGCAGCGGGTGGCCTTCCCAGTCGTACGGCATTTGGATGCGGCGCAGATCGGGATGACCATCGAAGCGAATTCCGAAGAGGTCAAAGATTTCGCGCTCCGCCCAATCCGCGTTGCGCCACAGATCCATGACGCTGGGAACCTGTTCGCCCTCGCGCACTCCGCAGAGCACGCGCAAACGCTGAGGTGCGCCGACTTGTTGGACGGTCGACGCCTTCACCGGCATCTTTAAAAGATGATAGACGACGTCGAAGCGCGGTTCGCGCGGCAGATAATCGACGCCGCCGAGATCGAGCAGCATCGTATAGCCTTCCGCTTTCAACGCTTCCAAACGCCCGCGAACCGACTGCACGTCGACGCGCTCGATGAGGGCATCATCGATCGCCGGGCGCACGCTGGGGGGATCGATCGCGGCACCCGCGATCGGCGGTTGTTGTGTACTGGGCATCGTGCTCCTTACGACCGGGCTAAGATGCCGCCGCGGCCACCTTCACGGATCTGCTGCTGAATTAAATTGACGGCGTACAACAGGCCGTCCGGCGTGGGAGGGCAGCCGGGAACGTAGACGTCGACGGGAATAATCGTGTCGATACCTTGGACGACGGCGTAGTTGTCGAAGACGCCGCCCGAACTCGCGCACGCGCCCATCGAAATCACCCACTTCGGGTCAGCCATTTGATCGAAGAGACGCTTTACGACCGGCGCCATCTTCTGGGCGACGCGGCCGGAGACGATCATGAGGTCGGCTTGCCGGGGCGAGCTGCGAAAGACTTCCGAACCCAATCGCGCGATGTCGTACTCCGACGACGTCACCGTCATCATCTCAATGGCGCAGCAGGCCAAGCCCATCGTGAGCGGCCACACCGACGAACTCTGCGCCCACCTCGCGACGTCGTCCAAACGCGCGAGGAGAAACTGACC
Organism: uncultured bacterium; assembly: GCA_964648945.1. Classification (GTDB taxonomy): domain Bacteria; phylum Vulcanimicrobiota; class Vulcanimicrobiia; order Vulcanimicrobiales; family Vulcanimicrobiaceae; genus JAMXLG01. Next base: position 26,970 of record CAZYLU010000015.1, read on the forward strand.
GGGACCTATCTCCACTGAAATCCGCCCTTCTTCCACACATATGCGTACCCGATCGCAAGCACGATCACGAAGACGATCATCTCAACCAGACCGAAGACGCGCAGCGCATGCATCTGCACCGCCCACGGATAGAATGACGCGGCTTCGACGTCGAAGATGACAAACAGCATCGCAATAAGGTAGAAGCGCACCGGAAAACGTCCGGCGACCGCGGAGGTCGGCTCGACGCCGCACTCATACGCGTCCTGTTTCTGCGGATTCGGCTTTGCTTTGCCGAGCAAGCCAGGCAAAAAGGTGAAAAGCAACGCCGCCGCGAGCGCGACGACGAGATAAATTCCTACCGGTCCATACGGGTTCATCGCTTGTGAAATTTTTCACAAGCACCACCGTTTACCTGGGTAACCGCCCCGCCAATTCGTTTCTTTGGATGGTATCTAGCAAGCCATTGGATGAGTCTGCTATCGTGGGAGTATGCGCAGATTGCTTCTCGGCATTGTCTTCCTCGCAACCATCGCCGACAGTTGTAACAACGGCGTCGTCGGTGTGCAAGATTACGGCCAGGTCACGGGTCGCGTCCTTGATGCGATGACGAACCGCCCCATCGCAAATGCGATCATCTCGGTTGGCTCGCTCTACACCGCAACCGCGGACGCCAACGGCGCGTTTACGCTGCCGCACATTCCAATTGGCCAACAAATGATCAGCGCGCGCATGCCGGGATTCTCAACCGTCTCCTCACCCGTTCGCGTGCGCAAAGACCAAACGGTACAGGCGGGATATCTGCGATTGGTGCCGATCACGAAGCCGGCATCGGTCGGAACGCTTCCGCCGCCTCCAACGCCGACGCCGAACGTTACGGAAGCGCCGACGTACAATCCCGAAGCAACGCCTGCGGCGGCAGCGCCGGCAGGTTCCGCGGCGCCATCGGCACCGCCCGTTACGCCTGTTCCGGGAACCTCACCGCAACCGTAGTTCCGCTAAGTCGAGATCGTACGCGATCGAGCGAAAGATATCGTCGGGAATCTCTCCCGACGTTCGCAAGCGTGCGATCTCGCTGCGTTCGGCGTCAAGCAATTCATGTTCGAGACGGTGATCCGCGTCGCTCTTGATGCGGTCGCTCTGTTCGGATTCCGTAACCAAATGTCCACGCAGGTGCTGTATTCGCGTCTCGTACTCGCTCAAGAGACGTCCTGCGGCTTCCCACTCGCCCGAGGAATGGAACGTGGACTCGAGGTCATGCAGCCGCTGAACGCCCGCTTCGAGTGCGCGGATGCGAAGCTTCGTTTCGCGCTGCTGCGATGTGTGCGTCTCGCCGATGCCGAGCCACTTGATGAACGGTTCGAGGGTCAACCCTTGAAAGACGAGCGTCGCAACGATTACGCACAACGTGATGAAGATGATCTCGGCGCGGCCGGTGAGCGGATGTCCGGCGGCGTCCCGGTACGGAATCGCAAGTGCGGCCGCAAGGGAAACAATTCCCCGCATGCCGCACCACGCGATGAGCGCAACCCACCGCCATGACGGTATGGGGTCGCTTCGTCGAATATGTTCGAACAACGCGCGCGGAAGCCACGTTGCGGGATAGACCCAGATGATGCGTATGACAATGACTGCGACGCTGATAATGAGGCCGTCGATAAGGAACCGGGTGAACGACGAGCCGAGCGAACGAACGATGAGCGGAAGCTCGAGCCCGATCAGCAGAAAGACCAGCGCGTTCAACAGAAAAACCAAGACGTCCCACACCGCATAGCTTGCGACGCGGGACTCCGACGTCATGATCGTCTCCTTGCGGCGGTTCAGATACATCCCCGTCGTGACGACCGCGAGCACGCCGGACGCGCCAACGGCGTCCGCCGGAAGATACGATGCATACGGCGCGAGCAATATCATCACGACGGTAAGCATCGGGTCTTCCAAGCGCCCGCGGGCAAGCAGTCGCAACACGGCCTCCACGGCGAGACCAGCAATCAGACCGATCACAACGCCGCCGACGGCGACGAGCGGAAACGTCAGCAATGTCTTGGCGAGCGAAAATGAACCGGAAATGGCTGCGACGAGGGCGACACGGTAGAGCACGAGGGCTGTTGCGTCGTTCAACAATGCTTCGCCGCCCAGCACGGCGAGCACGCGCCGCGGCACGGCAAGGCGTTCGAATGTCGCTTCCGCGGCAACCGCATCGGTCGGCGCAACGATAGCACCGAGAACATACGCCATCGGCCAATCGAGCGCAAATAGCGCGTGCGCGATTACGGCAGTAACGATCGTACTAAAGATGACGAGGCCGACTGCAAGCAGTGAGATCGGACGAACGTTCCGCTTGATTTGTTCGAGATCCGCGGTCCATCCGCCGGCATGTAACAGCGGCGGAAGCACGAGCAGAAAGATCAGCTGTGGATCGATGCGCGGTGCCGGCAAGTGCGGAACGAATGCGAGCAAGATGCCGAGGAACACAAACGCGATCGGATATGGTACGTTGACGCGCTTGGCTACAATCGCCGCGGCCACCGTGGCGCAGAGCAGCACCACCAGCAGCATCGCGGAATTCATTCGATCGTCACACCGAGCGCGCGGAGTTCGATCGCTAATCCGCACACGACGAGATATACGGCCTGCGCCTGCGCGGCCAATTGCTGCTTCATCCGCCCGAGGACATCACGAAACAACCGCGCCGATGCGGCAACCGGCACGATATCCCAGCCCACTTCTTCCGTGACGACGAGAATATGCGCACGCGAACCAAGCATCGCATTCGCGATCTCTGCGGCTTCGTTGTCCATTTGATTTTCGAACGCGGAAAAATCGCGTTCGAACGCGTCGAGATGCGTTGCGATGCGCGCGGCGAGCCATGTGCCGAGCGCATCGACGACGACGCATTCATCTTCGTTCGCGAGCAAGAACAATTCGAGCAGGGCGGCATGACTGAGGTGTGCCGCCTCAATGCTTTCCCAGTGGGCGGGACGGTCTTGCATGTGGCGGCGCAGCCGCGCGTTCCACTCGCCGTCGGAGTCGTCGCGGATGGCGGTTGCGACGTAGCGCACCGGCCCTTGCGTTCGCGCGGCGATCTGCTGGACGTACCGGCTCTTACCTGAGCGAACCGGACCGGTTACGAGCGTCAACGGCATATCGCAAGCGTTCGCCGGGCAGATGTTGAACCACTTTGCGCATGCTCGTCCGCGTTGCGTTGACGGTCCTCGGAATATTCGGCGTCCTTATCACGCTCAACGACGTGTTCCAATCCGTCATCGTCCCCCGGGCCGTCGGGCGCAACTTCCGTATCGCGTACCTCGTGTGGCGCGCGGCCTGGCGGATGTGGCCGGCACTGTCGTTTCGGCTCTATAGCGCCGACGAGCTCAAACGTGAAAACTTCCTCGCTGTCTTTGCGCCGCTCGCGCTGATCGTGCAACTCATTTTGTGGGCGTTCTTGCTCGTGCTCAGCTTCGGCGTGATTTTTTGGGCTTCGGCAACCGACATCGTTCCGCATCCGCACTCGATCTTTCAAGCCGTCTACTTCGCGGGAACCTCATTTTATACGATCGGCTTCGGAGACTTCGTCGGACGCAGCGGGTGGACGCGCATGTGGTCGCTACTCGCCGGAGCATCCGGTTTCGGCGTCGTCGGCGTCACGACGGCGTTTTTATTTTCCATGTTCGGATCGTTTCAATCACGCGAGCAGTTCGTCGTGACGGTAGGTGCTCGTGCCGGCATCCCACCGAGCGGCGTCGAACTGCTCGTCATCGCGGCGGAAGCACGCATAGTGGATGGATTGCCGGCGCTCATGCGCGAAGGTCAATCGTGGTGTGCGCTCGTCATGGAAACGCATCTGGCGTATCCGATGCTCGCGTATTTCCGATCGAGCCACGATTATGAATCATGGGTTGGAACACTGGGCACGCTGTTGGATGCTGCAACGCTCATGATCACGACCGTGCAGACCCACGCCGGCGAAGCGCGCATCCTCTACGAACTCGGACGCCATGCGGCAACCGATCTCACGCGGTACTTGCGTTTGACTGGAAATATCGATGACCCGGGATTGACTCGTGAAGAGTTTGACACAGCATGCGATCGTCTTCAACGAGCCGGCTACGCATTACACGAACGGTCGATCGCGTGGGAGCACTTCATGACACTGCGCCGCTCGTACGCCGGCCACTTGAACGTGCTCGCGCACTTCTTTTCGATTCCGCCGCTCCAGTGGATCGGCGACCGTTCATCCATTGCCAGCCGCGTTCACGTCTCCTAGAATCCGTGTGCCGCGTCGTACTTGTGGAGGAATTTTTTAGCGTCGTCGATCGGAAGCGCGAAACCGATTGAGTGTTCGTCGTCGAAACGCGATTCGGCGATGCCGATGACGGCGCCGGTGTCGATCAAGAAAATCGGAGCGCCGCTCTCGCCCGGAACGATCGGTAACGAGACTTCAAGCGCATGCGCCCGCAGTGATGACAGGTGGCCGCTGTTGAATGAAGCAGCCAGACCCAAATCCTCGTCTTCGAATTCATCGGGAATCGGATAGCCCACCAAGCCGACGTCGCGGCCGAGTTGCGAACTCAAATTCGCCGACGATCCGAGCGGAAGCACGTGCAATTTCGTCTGCTTCGTGCGCAGTAAGGCGACGTCGAGATCTTTGTCGCGCGCGATGACGGTTACCGGAACGCGCGTCTTATTCGCAACGGTCGCGACGATGTCCCAAGCTCCTTCAACGGCATGGGAAACGCTGAGAATATCGGCTCCCCACGGGCCGCTCGCGACGACGATGCCCGTCGCATACTCGTCGTCGTACTTGTCTTCTTTTTTCTCCGGCGGCACTTTCATCGTGAGCAGCACGACGGAAGGGCGCACGCCATTGGCGGCGTTCACGAATCGATCGTCGGGAAAACGGCCCGCACATGCGGACGTGAAGAATGTAAGCGCGCATAACAGCGCCACGGCGAATCGGTGCATGGGAGCAGATGCGCGAGTTCGCTACGCCGGGGCAGCGGTCCGCTCGGCCAGCGCGGTTCGTAACAGGTCGAGCCCTTGCCCGGTATATGCGCTCACGGCGAGCGCCGCACCGTCGGGGGAGACGTGCTGCGGGACGGCGTCGATCTTATTGAAGACGATAATGCGCGGCGCGCCGTCGAGGTGCAGCTCGTGCAGAATCGCGTCGACCGCCTCGCGCTGTCGAGGCCAGTCCGGATTCGAGGCGTCCAAGACGTGAACGAGCAGATCGGCTTCGCGCAACTCTTCGAGCGTCGCGCGAAACGCGTTGACGAGATCGCGCGGCAAGTCGGTGATGAAGCCGACGGTATCGGCAAGGCGCGCGTAGCGGCCGTCGCCGAGAAAGACGCGCCGGATGGTGGGGTCGAGCGTCGCAAACGGCTGATCGGCAACGAACGCATCGCTGCGCGCGAGCGCATTGAGCAGCGAAGATTTTCCGACGTTCGTGTAGCCCACCAGCGCGACGAGCGGTTCGTGGTGTGGCGCCGAGCGGCGGGTATCGCGCTGGCGCTCGACGATTTCCAACTGACGCCGCAGCACGCTGATGCGCGATTGGATGCGCCGGCGATCGACTTCGAGCTTCGTTTCACCGGGGCCGCGGGTGCCGATGCCGCCGCCCAGCCGCGAAAGATCCGCGCCGACGCCGATCAGGTTCGATTGACGATAGCGCAGTTGCGCGAGCTCCACTTGCAGCTTGCCTTCGCGGCTGCGCGCATGACGCGCAAAGACGTCAAGAATCAACATCGTGCGATCGACGATCGGCACGCTGATGACCTTTTCGAGATTCTTGCGCTGCCGCGGCCGCAGATCGTTGAGCACGAGGACCAAATCCGCGTCGCTCTCGCGAACGAGCTGTGCGATCTCCTGCGCTTTGCCGGAGCCGACGAGCGTCGCGGGATCGACGTGCGCGCGTTTCTGCACGACGCGATCCACAAGCACGGCGCCCGCTGCTTCCGCGAGCGCTTCGAGCTCGATTAGCTCCGGTTCGAGCGGGCGTTTTGGGTCTTCGGTGTCGACAGCGACGACAATCGTTCGATTAGCCAGCGGAGTCCCTCGGTGTAGCGTGGTCCCGGACGGTAGAGCGCATTGGCGATGCGCGCATCGGAGACGGTGAAGACGTGTCCTTCGCGCACCGCGTTCAAGCTCCGCCACGGCTCGCGGTCGAGCACGCCGTGCAAGTTCGTTTCGGTCCCCGCGACGATTGCGTCCGGCTGGGCGCGTAGCAACGATTCTTCGCTATATTCGCCCCACGGCGTCGAAAGATCGTTTGCAGCGTTGCGTCCGCCCGCCAGTTCGATGAGCGTTGCGAGATACGAATGCGGCCCCACTGTCCAGATCGGTCCGGTACCGAGCGCAAAGAAGACCGATGGACGTTTTCCGCGTCTGACTGAAGCCTGCAATTGCACGGTCTCGCGGTGCAGACGATCGATCTCTCGTGCTGCTTGCGCGCTCCGTTGCGAAATCGCGCCGATTTCACGAAGATCACGAAAGATATCATCGTACGTATCGTCAGGAATGAGGACCACGCGAATGCCGGCGCGTTGCAGCGGCGCGATCAAACGTGCTTGCGACGGAATACCGACGACGGCATCGGGATGTAATCGCACGATCTCCTCGACGTCGACGCTTTGAAAGTCTGCAACTTTCGGAAGCGTCGCGGCTTGCGGCATGTCGTCCGTAAACCGTGAGACGGCAACGACGTTCGCGTCGATTGCAAAGGCGTCTTCCGCCATCGACGGGACGAGTGCAACAATCCGCGGCCCGCTTCGCGGCGCACCCGCGAGCAATACGAATCCCAGTACTAGCGCGCAGACTCGATGAAACGGCACAGCGTCTGATCTCCCTCATGAAAGCGGCGGTGGACGAACGAGGCAAGCGTTCTTGCCCGCCGTACGCCCGGATCGGCGCCGGTGTACGCCGGTTCTTCTGTATAGCGCGCGCTCGCGTAATGGAATTCGTAGCCTCGAATTGCATCGCCGTCGCGATCCATCACATTCGTACCGCTCGCGTTCATCGTGCGATACCCGATAGCCAGGCGCGGCTGTGCAATGGAAACGTCCACGCCGATCGCGCCCGCCATTGGGAATCGGCCTTCGCTCGTCTCCATGGTTTGCGCGAGCAGCATCATGCCGCCGCACTCGGCGTACACCGGCACGCCGCTGCGCACCGCATCGCGAAGCTCGCGCAAAAGCGTCTCGTTTGACGAGAGTTCCTCCGCGTATGCTTCCGGATATCCGCCGCCCAGCCACACCGCCGCCGTACCGGCCGGCAAGCGGCGGTCGCGTAACGGTGAAAACGGAACGAGCTTCGCAATCTGCGCGAGCGCATCGAGCGTCTGCGGATACGTAAACGAGAGCGCCTCATCATTTGCGTACGCAACAACCGGTCCGGCAGGTGTTGTGACGTTCGTTTCCGCTGCCGCATGCGGTGTACCGAAGAGCGCCGCGAGATCGAGCTGCTCGCTCAGCATATCGGCGACGCGATCGAGAACGTCCGTTAATCCAGTGACGGCGCTGACGTTGATACCGAGATGGCGTTCCGGCATCACGAAACGTGAATCGTACGGAAGCGTTGCGAGCAAACGAATTCCTTCGCGTTCGCATGCTTGACGAACGGCACGTTCGTGCGACTCGCCTGCGCAGCGATTGAGGACGACGCCCAAGACCTCGACGCGCGGTGAGGCGTGCATGCATCCGAGGGCGACGGCCGCGGCGGACTGCGACATTCGCCAGCCGTCGACGACGACGATCACCGGCACGCGATTTCCTGAGAAAATATGGGCCGACGACGTTTCGCCGAGCTCGTCGCCATCGAAGAGTCCCATCATTCCTTCGACGACACTGACCGCTCCATGTTCGCGCGCCCGTTGCAACTCGCGTGTTACAAGCTCGTTTCCGTCCAGCCACAGATCGAGATTGCGCGCGCGTGCGCCGCATGCATACAGATAAAGCTGCGCGTCGAGATAATCCGGGCCGGCTTTAAACGAAGCGATCGCGTAACCGGCACGCGCAAGCGCGCGTGTTAGGCCGAGTGCGATAAGTGTCTTCCCTTCGCCCGTTCCAATTGCCGATACGCCGACTGCGGAGTGCACGCCGCGCTCTTCAAGCAGGTGCAATCCCGCGCCTTTGCCAAAGAGCGGCCTTCAGGTTTGTGCGCGGGAAGCCGGTGAAATGCCGGCACGGTCGCGCCACTGTATGCGGGGAGCCGCTCCTTGCCACAACTCGATTGCGAGTCGGAAGGCACGGAGCAAGACGGCAACGATCCGCGAGTCAGGATACCAGCACAGACCGCAGCATCACGTTCCTCGCGAAAAGGAAGACAGGATCATGTTCGTTTTTGATGCGCTGCGCGTCATGGCCGCAGCCGTTGCCGTCGTTTCCCCCTCTCCTTCACCGTCGCCATCGGCTCCGCCCGAGATCACGCACGTCGTTACGAGCGACCGCGCCGACGAGACGTTGCGCTCCTCAACGCGTACGACGTATGTCGTTACTGCAGCCGATATTGCAGGGCGCGGATATCGCACGGTGGGCGATGCACTCGCCGATATTCCCGGTGTCGAAATCAATCGCTACGGTGCCATCGGCGCCAACGTTTCATATGGCATTCGCGGAAGCAGCTCGGCGCAAGTGCTCGTTCTTGTGGACGGACTTCCCGCGCCGGGCGAACTTGCAAATTCCGTACAGTTCGGCACGATCTCGACGAGCGGCGTGCGACGGATCGAAGTCGTCGAAGGCGGCGGTTCGACCCTCTACGGGACCGGCGCCATCGGCGGCATCATCAATATCATCACCGACGCGCAGAACGCCGCGCCAAGCGCAAGCGTGCTGTACGGAACGTTCGGCAATACGCAGCTGCGCGCGCAGGCGGAGGGCTTCTCGTTCGAACGCCTCGTCGCAAACAACAACTTTCGGCCGAACAGCGACTACCAAGCAACGACGGCTCGTCTCGGGCTCGATCGCAAACTTGGTAGCGTCGGCATCGCATTTCGCGGCACACTCGAAAGCGACAATCTCGGAGCAGTCGGACCGTACGCATTTCCTTCGGCGACCAGCCGCGAAGGTGACACAAACGACGCGGGATCGTTGACGTTTACGCTGCGTCGCGCGCAATCTACGCCGACGCTCCAGCTCGGCGTTTCCCGTCAAAGCATCGCGTTTGGCTGTAACTCCTCCGGCGCCGATCCGAACTGCTTTTTACTAACGCAAGCACTCAGCACCGAGACGCGCTCGGATCTTGCGTTTCGCAACTCGGTCTCCGGCGCGTCTTCACGGCTGTTGTACGGCGTCGATCTCTCGCGGGGCATTGTACGCAGCGACGACGGCAGCGGCGGTCCGACTGACGTTTCGTACAACGCCCTTTCACAAAGTGCGCTGTACGCGCAAGAGAATTGGGCGCTTCGCTCGGGCGAACTCTACGTGGGCGTGCGCGGCGAACGTGACGGATCGCTGGGCGGTGCGATCTCGCCGTCGCTTGGATGGCGCGCGGAACTCGGCGGCGGCGTCTCGCTCAAGCTCAATGCAGCCTCGGCGTTTCGCGCACCGAATGCGAGCGAATTGTATTTCCCGCACTATGGCAATCCGAATCTCGCAACGGAACGCGCGGCGGTCGGTGACGTAAGCCTGCGCTTCGATCGCATTCTCGGCGGCGCAACGCTCGGGTGGTTTACGAACTACACGCACGATCTGATCATCGCGAATCCGAACGACAACTTCGCTCCGGAGAACGTCGCGCAAGCGCGGATGCAAGGCTTCACGTTCGAGACGCGCACGCTGCCGCTGCACGGTGTCACTTTCGGTGTGAATGCGACGGATCTCTATAGCGCGCAGGACGTCTATCTACAAAGCCGTTTGCCCAACGATCCGGTGCTCACCGTCAACGCGCTACTCGGATTCCAAGGAGCGCAGCGTGGATTGTTCGAGGACGGCGGAATCTCGGTGCGCGTTGTCGGTCAACGTCAACCGTTCGATCCGACGCTTCCGCCGTTCGCGCAATCGTCGAGCTTTAGCACGAGCGATGCGTTCGTCCGTCTGCGCGTTCTGCCGCGAACGGTGCTTGCGCTTCACGCGTACAACTTCGGCAACGAACGGTTCGCCGAAGTGAGCGGCTATCCGATGCCGGGCCGCACGTTTACGGTCGAGCTAACGGAACGTTGATCGTCGTCCGCCTGCTTGGGCTCGCCGTGCTCGCACTTGTTGCGTGCGCTGCGAGCCTGCTCGCCGGCGGAACGTTTCTCGATGCGCCCAGCGTCGCGCGCGTATTGCTGCATCCGCATGCACAAGGTGACGTTGCAACGATCGTGTGGCAGCTGCGCATGCCGCGCGTTGCGATCGCGGCAACGGTAGGTGCCGCGCTCTCGGTTGCCGGTGCGTTGCTGCAAGGCATGCTTCGCAATCCGCTCGTCGATCCGTATCTTACCGGCGTAAGCGCAGGCGCAGCAGCCGCAATCGCGCTTGCGATTTTAGCGGGCGTCGCAGCACCGGTACTTCCCGCCCTCGGTTTTATCGCAGGACTTGCAACGGCGGTCGTGGTTGCAGCGCTCGCACGACGCGGAAGCGGACTCGATGCGTACCGTCTGATTCTCGCGGGCGTTTCAATCTCGGCATTTTTCTCCGCGATCATCGCATTTGCAATCGCGCGAACCTCTTCGCTCGATGCTGCGCAACAGATTCTTTCATGGCTCGCGGGTTCGATGGCAGGACGCGGCTGGAGCGATCTCGCCTTCGCCCTTCCGTACCTCGCCGCAGGCGTGCTGCTCGCCGCGATTTCGATCCCCGCCTTGAATGCACTCCGAATCGGCGACGTACGCGCACGTACCGTCGGATTAAACGTCGATCGCGCACAATGGATCATCCTCGCAAGCGCAGCGCTACTGGCAGCAGGCAGTGTCACACTCGCCGGCATGGTCGGCTTCGTAGGATTAATCGTCCCGCACATCGCGAGACGATTCGTCGGTTCCGACGCACGCGCGACGCTTCCAGCCTGTATCTTTCTCGGCGCGGCGCTCTGCAGCGCCGCTGACGCAATTGCGCGCAGCGTCGTCGCACCCTCGGAACTCCCGATCGGCGTGCTGCTCGCCTTCATCGGCGTTCCCGCGTTTCTCTATCTGTATGCGCGCGGCGTGGAACAACGCGCATGATCGAACTCGAACGCTTAACAATCGCCGCCGGCGGTCGCACCTTAGTGCGCGAAATCGACGCCCACATCCACCCGCGAGAATTCATCGCGATTCTCGGCCCAAACGGCGTCGGCAAAACAACCTTACTGCGCGCGCTTTCCGGACTCGCCGCCCCAGCCTCGGGAACGATTTCCATCAACGGTTCGCCGCTCGCCGCGTTGTCCGCAACCGCTCGCGCAAGACGTATCGCATTTGTCACAAGCGACGACATGATGAGCGAAGCCCTCCGCGTCCGAGACGTCGTCGCCATCGGCCGCTTCCCCCATCACACCTGGTGGCAATGGAGATCGACCGAAGAAGACGACGCAGCCATAGACGCCGCCCTCGACGCCGTCGACATGCGCCCGTTCGCCACACGCCTATTCACAACACTATCCAGCGGCGAACGCCAACGCATCTGGATCGCCATGGGCCTAGCCCAACAAACACCGATCCTCTTACTCGACGAACCGACAAGCCATCTCGACGTACGCGTAGCGCACGAAATCCTAGCGCTCCTAAGAGATCTCGCGCACGAAGGAAGAGCGGTAGTGTGCGTCCTTCACGACTTAAACGACGCAGCCACCTACGCCGACCGCCTCATGCTCCTCGGCTGCGAAAAAATGCTTGCATTCGAAAAACCAACCGACGTAATGACCCCGGAACTCATCGAATCAGCCTACGGAATAACCGTCGAACGAATCGAAACAAGCGCCGGCCCACGAGTCTTCGCCGTGTCATCCTGAGCGAAGTCGAAGGATCGTTACGAGCAACTGAATCGAGGCGATCCTTCGACTCCGGTGCTTCGCACCTACGCTCAGGATGACACGGACAGCGCGCGTGAAACGCGCGCTGTCCGCCTTTATAAGCTTGTTGCTCGTTGGTTTTGCGCGAGTCTTACACCCTCGTTGCGGGGCCTCTGAGAATTCGCCGAAGCCCAGGATGGGCGAGAGGCGAATTTCAGGGAGTAGGATTTTCACACGATGTGAAAATCCGGGCGTCCCCGCGACGAGGGTGTAAGACTCGCGCAAAACCAACGAGCAACACGCCCGCCACTACCGCCGCATCCCGCGAGTGCTCGACCCAAGAACCCAACCACGCTGGCCATCAAGCGGTCCGCCAATAATCCGCACACCGACCGCATCGTCAGGCGTCGTGAAATACTTCGACTGCACAAAGTTGCTAACGCAGCTTTCGACAACCGCGCGCGTGCCCGGCCGCGCAAGCACAGCATGCGGCAGCAAGGCGTTCATTTCGTCGAATGAGCCGCCTTCGTAGGCCTGTAAGCGGAAGCGCGAATCCCAGATGAAGACGTCGGGATCGTCGGCGGTTCCGTAGAGCACGATCTTCTGGCCGGAGCGCAAATGGCACTCCGCGTGCGCGACGCCGAACGACGCGAGCAGCAACACGATGAATAGGAGCGCGCTACTCGCCTTCATCCATGTCCTCCGCTTCGTGGACGCGAATCGCTAAAACGGCAAGGTCGTCGCGGATTTGATTCCCGCCGAGGGTGCGCACTTTGGCGACGAGTTCGTCTGCGAGCAATTGCGGCTGCGCGTTACTGGCGGCGATGAGACGCATGGCTCCGGCTTCTTGCAGCTGTCGTCCCGTGCGATCGCGTGCTTCGGTTAAGCCGTCCGTTGCGAGGACCAATGTATCCATGTCCTCGAGGTGGAGCGTCTTCGTTTCGAAGGGCTCTTCCATTACACCGAGGACCGGCCCCGTGACGACGAGCTGCTGCATCATGCCCGAAGAACGTCGAATGAATGCAGAATCGTGCCCGGCGCTCGCGTAGCGCAGCTGCAACGTCTCGGTGTCCAGCACGCCGACGAACATCGAGACGAATAAATACGGATTCTCGACCGTCTGCGAGAACGCCGTATTGAATTCCGCCAGCATCGCGCCGGGGTCGCGGCGACGCAACGCGATGCCCCGGATCGTAAACTTGATGAACGCGGTGAGTACGGCCGCATCGACGCCTTTGCCGCTGACATCCGCAATAAAAATCAGCGCGAGCGTATCGGAAAGACGGTAGACATCGAAGACGTCGCCGCCAACGGCCAAGTGGCTGCTTGCTGCGAGGTACGCGCTGCCCACTTCGCAATTGGGAAGCGGCGCGGCCTCGCTGCGAAACGCCCGTTGCAGCGTTTCCGTCGTCGTTCGCTCTTCTTCTAACTCCGTTACAAGACGCGACCGGAAGCCGTTGAGCAGAATCGCGAGCAGCCCCAGCACGATGAGCCAAAACGCGCGCGAGTAGGCGTTGACGTTGACCTGCTCTTGCGCGGTACGAGCCATGCGGTCGTTTGCGTCGGCGAGGGACACACGGATGAGCTGCACGCTTCGGTTTTCGAAGTCGGTAAACGCTTTGTTGCGCTTGTCGATGAGCGCGATGTCTCGTCCGGGATGCGCGAGCAGCGGATCCGCGATCTTCGTGCGCCAGTTTCGTTGTAGCGCGATGTAATCGTCGAGCGCCCGCACAGCGCTCGTAAGACCCGCCGACGACAGCGTGCTGCGCACGGAGCCGGCTTTATCGTCGAACTGCGACTCGACACTTGCGTATTGCTGTACGTAGAACGGATCGCGCGTGAGCGAATAGCCGCGCACCGAGCTTTCCGCGTCGATTTGCAGACGGCGCATCTCTTCCAAAGCGAGTTGCGCTTGCACGATCTCAGACTGACGCGCGAACGTCTGTGCGAGGCTGGCGCGGGTGGCGAATGCTCCCTGAACAGCCACTACAACCGCGATTGCAAGGAACGCGGTCATGACGAACGAGGCCGGTATCTGGAAGAACGACCTCCGCGTCTTCACCAAACCGACCTACGTCGCACTGCTAGCCAGCGTAGGTAACGACATTCACCCTTCCGAACTCGATGAGAGCCATGCAGATGCAGATAAATCCGGGCCTGTTCAAGTCCTACGACGTCCGTGGAATTTATCCGTCAGAGCTCAACGATGACATCGCGTACCGCATTGGTCGCTACTTCGTTCCGCTCGTGAACGGCAAACGTATTGTCGTCGGACGCGATATGCGTCCTTCCGGCGAGCGTCTCTACGAAGCCTTCGCTCGGGGAGCGACTGAATCAGGAGCCGACGTTACCTATATCGGCATGGTCTCAACCGATGCCTTATATTTCGCGGTAGGAAAGTACGGATTCGACGGCGGCGTAATGATCACGGCGTCGCACAACCCCGCGCAATATAACGGTATGAAGTTCACGCGGGCGAACGCAGAGGCGATCTCGCTGGAGACCGGTCTGGCGACGATACGCGACCAGATCGTCACCGGGCAGTTGCCGCCGCCGGCGGAGCGTATCGGCAAAATCACCGAGCAAAACGTCCTCGATGATTTCGGCGAACACTGCCTCTCGTTCATCGACCGCAAGACCATCAGGCCATTCAAGATCGCGATCGACGCCGGAAATGGCATGGCCGGCGAAACGGTCCCGCACGTCTTCAAACACCTGCCCTGCGAAGTCATTCCGCTCTATTTCGAACTCGACGGCACCTTCCCGAACCACCCGGCGAGCCCGATCGAACCTGAGAACATGGTCGACTTGCAGGCAGCAGTGCGAAAACACAACTGTGATCTCGGTGTCGCTTTTGACGGCGATGCCGACCGCATGTTCATTGTCGACGAGAAGGGCGATTTGATCGACGGCAGCACGGTAACGCTGCTCGTCGCGCTCAATACGCTCAGGAAACATCCCGGCGCGAAGATTCTCTATAACTTGATCAACAGCCGCAGCGTGCCCGAGCAAGTCAAAGCCGCGGGCGGTGTTCCCATTCGCTCGCAAGTCGGCCACTCGATCATCAAGAAGATGATGCGCGAGGAAGACATCGTCTTCGGCGGTGAGCACTCCGGGCATTTTTACTTCAAAGATAACTGGTACGCCGATTCCGGTATGATTGCGCTGATGGAGTGCCTGGAAGTCTTCAGCGACTCGGACAAGCCCGTGAGTCAAATCATCGCGCCGCTCGATACACGGTTTCGTTCCGGTGAGATCAACTCGCACGTCACGGATATCCCGGGCGCGCTGCAGCGCCTGCAAGACCACTATAAAGATGCGCAGATCGACCATCTCGACGGCATTACGATCTCGTATCCCGACTGGTGGCTCAACGTGCGTCCGTCGAACACCGAACCACTGCTGCGCTTGAACGTCGAAGGCGACACGAAAGCATTAATGGAGCGTCACCGCGACGAGGCGCTCGCCATTATCAGGGGCTAGACGGATGTCCAGGGTCGACACCGATGCGATGCGTCGTTACGAAGAAACGCGCGACCGATTGGTCGCGCGTTTGCACGTCATCGAGGACCTCATCGGTGAGGAGCGGCGCGCACCGGTTACGCGAACGCGGCAGCGACTGGAACGCGGAAAGTTCGTCCTGGCGGTCGTCGGTGAATTCTCAAGCGGCAAATCGTTTTTGCTCAACGCGCTGCTCGGAAAATTCCGGTACGAAGAAGCTGCGGGCGGAAACCGGCAACTCGTCGGACTGCTAGCAACGGATATCAATCCGTCGACCGCAACGATTACGGAACTCGATTACGGCGAGACCGATGAGGCAAACGCCGTCTACGAAGACGGGCGAACGGAACGGATCCCGCTCGATCGCCTCAACCGGTTCATCGCGGTTGGCTCCGGCGACGTCGGCACGATTCACGATGCGACCAAAGACGAACGCGACGCGCCGGCGCGAGTGGTCGTTAAGACCAGCTCGCCGTTCTTACAACGCGGATTCGTCGTCGCCGATACGCCGGGTCTCGCGTCGATCAATCCGGCGCACCGCCGTGCCACGCTGCAATTCTTGCCGACGGCCGACGCGGTACTGTACCTCATCGACACGCAGCAGCCGTTCACCGAAGGTGACGCGTCGTTCTTGGGTATCGTGCGCCAGCACATCGACTCGATCTTCATCGTTCAAACGAAGATCGATCTGTGGGAGCAGTTGCAGAGCGACGGGCGGACGGCCTGGGAGCACGCACACGAACGCATCTCCACGATGGCGGCGATTCACGCGCCTGGAACGTATGTCTACGCACTCTCCGCGCGCGAGTACGTCGAAGGCGTGCTTGCCGAAGATGGTCAGCGAATCGAAGAGAGCCAGTTTCCTCGGTTTCTTGCCGCCCTCGATGCGTCGCTGATCCGGCGCACCGGCCGCGCGCGATTACGCCGCGCAAGCGAACGCGTGACGGCAGCGATCGACGACGCATTGGCGCAACTCGCGGCCGACGAAGCGATGCTCCGGCTCGATGAACCGGCACTCAATGCGCGGCGTGCGGAGGTCGTGCCCGCCCTGCAGGCACTCGACGAACGCGCGCGCGCCGAACGCGATACGCTGCTGACGGCCGGAATTCGCACGCGAACCGTGCTGCACGACCGCGGCAGCGAACTCGCGGACGACCTCGAGCGCGCGCTCGCGCAAGCGTTCGATACGGCGGACGTCGCGCGGTTGCGCGACCGTGCGCGTCTGCACATCATCGTCGATCGTGTCATCGCAACCGTTGTCGACGAATTCGCGCGCGGCGTTGCCTCGCGGCTGGTCTCGCGGTTGGATGAGTCGGTCGCGCGCGCCGAGGCGATTCTTCCGTTCCGCTTCTCCGCAAACGATACGGCGGCACGCGCGCTCGGCGGAGAGCCGGGGACCAGCCTCTGGAGCGGTGACGTCGCCTCGGCCATCGCTGCAACGATCGTGCTGGAAGCCATCGGCGGGCCCGCGATCGGACTCGTGCACGATATTTCGACGCGTTTTGCAAGCCGTCCGCAAGGCGGCTACATGAAGCGCGAACTGATCGCCGATCTGCGCGCGGAGATTTTTCCGCGCTTCACGACCGAAGTGCGCGCATTTGCCGACCGCATCGGCGCGCGCCTCGCGCAGATCTTCGACGACCTCGCGCAGCGGCTTTCGGAGGCGGTAGTCGCGAAGCGCGATGCGGACGTCGGAAGCATCGATCGCGCGCTCGCCGCACACCGCTTGAACGAGCGCGAGGCGACGGAGAACAAGTTGCGCGCGCAGCGCGATGCGCTGCAGCGGGAACGGGCATCGGTCTACGAGATCGTCGAGAGCTTCATGGGGCACGAAGAAGAGATTGCCCCCGCCGATCCCGGCTCGCACGTCATCCGTCTCGCGCATGCGGACAGCGATGCAACCTTCGATCCGACGATCTACGATCAAGGGCTGCGACCGTCGCGCTGGCGCGTTGCGGTGCTCGGCGCATTGCGCCGCGGGAAAACGAGTTTGATCAACGCGTTCGCCGGACGAACGGTATTAAAGGACGACGTTGCAGGCAGCGCGCGCTTTCCCGTTCACGTGCGATACGGCGAACGCGAAACAGCATACTGTTTGGGTGACGATGCGCAGTGGCGCGAAATACCGTTCGACGCGGCAACCGAACACGCGGCACAGTCGCCCGTTCTCGTCCTCGTTCCGTGGTCGCTTCCGCGGGAACTCGTGCTCGTCCATGCTCCCGCGTTTGATTCAGGCGACCCGTCAGCAGAAGACGTCAACGTCGTCGTCGCCTCGCATGCAAGCGAAATCCTCTGCCTCTTCTCGCGTCAGCTCTCCGAACGCGAACTGACGCTGTACGAACGCGTTTCCGAGTTCAATAAACCGATGCTCTTCGCGCACACGATCGCCGACAATGAAGCGCCGAGCGAACGGCGTCACGTGGTGGAACTGGCGCAAGAATATCTGCAAGAACGCAAGATTCCGGCGGAACGCGTATTCGTCGTCTCCGCACACGAGTACGACGAAGCAAAACGTGAAAAACGCGCGCCCGCCGGGTGGAACGAAGTCGAAGCGCTGCGTTCAACGCTCGAATCGCAAGCCGAAGCGCATATGGCCCGATTAGAACGCCTTGCTCGCACTGCCAAAGAGCAAGCATCACCCGGCACGCCGTCTCCTGCCGCGCCCGTGGAAAGCAAAGGCGGATTCTTCTCGCGGCTCTTTGGCAAGGGGCGCTGACGCAGGCGGCGTCGAACCCCGCTTTCCGGCAATGAGCATAACGCTTGGACCAGCCCTTCTTGCTGTGGGTGACGGAACGTCGACCTACGGACGCGTTCAAATCGAAAATGGTCGCATCGCAGCAGTTCTCCCGGCCGATGGGCCGAGCGACCGTCCGTTATCCCCGGGCACCAGCATCGCCCCGGGACTCATCGACGTACACACGAACGGCGCCGCGGACATGCTCTTCAATCGCGATCAAGGCAACGCCGTTCCCGTAGCGGCAGCGGAATATGCACGAATGGGAGCGACGGGATTCGTTGCGGGCGTGATGACGGCGCCATTCGAATCGATGCTCCACGCCGCATCCGAGATCGTCGACGCAGCGCATGATTTAGAGGAAGACGGACCGCGCGGAGCGCGTTGCCTCGGCGTACATTTCGAGGGACCGTTTCTCAATCCGAAGTTTCGCGGCGTCCACCGCCCGGAATGGTTGCTCCCCGCATCGGCATCGAGCGCGAAAGAGATGATCGACGCCTGCAAGGGCGGCTGCCTCATGGTAACGATGGCGCCCGAGATCGATGGCGCCGCCGATGCGATGCGCATTTTCCTCGAGCACGGCGTGATCTGTTCTGCCGGTCATACCGCAGCGCGCTATCGCGAAGGCATGCTCGCAATCGGCCTTGGTTTCCGCTCCCTCACGCACGCGTTCAACGGCATGCCGCCACTGATTCACCGCGATCCGTCGATACTCGCTGCCTTCATTCAAGACCGGCGCACGCTGGTGCAGTTGATCAGCGACGGATATCACGTCTCGCCGGTCATGGTGGATATTCTCTATCGCACCGTCGGCGACCGGATCGTGCTCGCGACCGACAATATGCCGCCCGCAGACCTGAGTTACCATATCGAAGGCGGCGTTATGCGCGATGCAAACGGAACGATCGCGGGGAGCGCACTTCGAATCGATCAAGCCGTGCGCAACTACATGTCGTACGCGGAAATCTCGTTCGCGCAGGCGGTCATGGCTGCGACGCATGCGCCCGCAAAACTCCTGGGGCTCGAACACGAGATGGGCCGCATCGCTCCCGGAATGCGCGCCGACCTCTCGTTCTGGGACGAAGACTACACCATCTTCGGCACGATGGTCGGCGGCGACGTCGTCTACGGGCTCCACGAGGGGACGAAGATACTGGCCTCGTAGGTCGCCTGCATGCTGCGCGAGGATACCGCTACTTCTTCTCGTACGCTCGCCCTTCTCGAAGCCGTATTCGGCGAAGGCTACCTTCGCGATTTCGACGTTCGTCTGTGGGACGGCACGGTGCGGCCCAGTAAAACAGCACGCCGCGATTTCGTCTTCTGCGTAAATTCGCCGGGCGCACTTCGTAACGTGTTCTCACCCCCCGTTGACCTCAATGCCGGAACGGCATTCGTCGACGGTTCTCTCGATATCGAAGGCGATCTGTGCGCCGCGCTCGCGCTGATGAACGCAGCCAACCGCGAGCGTTCACCGATGCAGACCGCACGCATCGCGCTGCTTCTCGCGCAACTGCCGCGCGAGCCGCGGCCCGATCCGCCGCACGCGCATTTGCATGGAAAGCGCCATTCGCGGGAACGCGATCGAGCCGCGATTTCGTATCATTACGATCATCCCGTCGAGTTCTATGCGTCGTTTCTCGATCGCGATCTCGTCTATTCGTGCGCGTACTACGATGACGGCATCGATACATTGGACGACGCGCAGTCCGCGAAACTCAACCACGTTCTGCGTAAACTGCGCTTGGCGCCCGGGATGCGCTTTCTCGATATCGGCTGTGGTTGGGGATCGCTCGTAATTCGCGCAGCGCAGAACGGCGCGGACGCACTCGGCATCACGCTGAGCCGCGTGCAATTCGAAACGGCGAACCGCCGTATCGAAGAACTCGGCTTATCGGAGCGCGCGCGTGTTGAATTACGCGACTACCGCGAACTCGGTGATGCGGTCTTCGATCGGATCGCGAGCGTCGGTATGGTCGAACACGTGGGACGAACGCATTTGCCCGAATACTTCGCGCGCGCATTCGACGCGTTGCGTCCCGGCGGACTGTTCCTCAATCATGGTATCACGGAGCAAAGCCCCGGCCGCAAAGCGCAGCACAACGGCTTTATCGACCGCTATGTCTTTCCCGACGGCGATCTGCAATCGATCGGCGATATTTTGGGAATCGCAGAACGCGAAGGCTTCGAAGTTCGAGACGTCGAGAATTTGCGCGAACACTACGCTCGTACGCTACGCACATGGGTTGCAAACATCGAGCGCAATCGGGAGACAGCACAGACGCGCGGCGGTAATGCTGCCTATCGCGTGTGGCGGCTCTACATGGCGGCAAGCGCAGTGAACTTTGAAGCGGGCAATATTGCCGTCTTTCAATCGCTACTCGCAAAGCCCGACATCGACGGCCGCGTCGATATTCCGATGACACGCCGCGATCTTTACTGCTGACTGCCAGTCAGCAGACACACCATGAGTCGACCGCTAGTGTACAACGATGGAGAGCGGTTGACACTTGTTGCTGAGTAACCTCTCTCCCGAACAAACGCAGGAGGTTACAAGTGACGAAAAAGTTCTTTGCGGCGTGTGGGCTAGTTGTGACGGCGGCTTTAATGAATAGTGGAGTTGCAACGGCGCAGACAATTCCAACCCTAGAACTCCTTGATGGCTTCGTCAACGGTATGCCTGCTTATTGAACGGCCGTGTGCACAGCGATACGATAATGTCTTCCTGCGGGAGGGTCGCTCGATGTCCATCCGCGTACTGATTTTTGCAATCCTCGCGTTCGCGGCCGTCGAGTTCGGCTCGTTGTTCCGGCAGCAAATCGCGGCTCAAAGCGAATCATCGGCGCGGCAGCAACAGATCGCGCAAGTCGAAGCGCAGGTCGATCGGTCGGAAGCGGCCGCGCTCGCGCAAATGCCGAAGACGCCGCCTGGAAGCCCGCAGAGAATCGTTGTTCTCGGCAAGATCTTGTTTTTCGATAAAAATCTCTCCGTGAACCGGAACACCGCTTGCGCATTCTGTCATATGCCGCAAACCGGTTTCCAGGGTGCGATCGAGATCATCAACAAGACGACGGTCAATCAGCCCGGATCCGTGCGAACGCGCTTTAGCGCGCGCAAACCGCCAAGCGCAGCGTATGCTGCATTCTCGCCGCCGCTGTACTATCGCGCAAGCACGGTTGATTTTGTCGGCGGAAACTTCTGGGATCTTCGCGCCACCGGTTTACGCCTGCGTAACCCCTCCGCCGCGCAGGCGGAAGGCTCGCCGTTGAATCCGACGGAGATGGCGAACATGGAGCCTGCGTGCATCGTTCGCCGGATCTCACAGAGCGCGTACCGTTATTTCTTCGAAGAAGTCCTTGGCCCGCGAGCCTTCACGGTTGCGTGGCCTTCGAACATTGACGCTATCTGCTCGCGCCCAAACAG
Source organism: uncultured bacterium (assembly GCA_964648945.1). Lineage (GTDB taxonomy): Bacteria > Vulcanimicrobiota > Vulcanimicrobiia > Vulcanimicrobiales > Vulcanimicrobiaceae > JAMXLG01. The sequence goes on from CAZYLU010000015.1 coordinate 48,505, forward strand.
CAATCCCGCGCTCAAGATCGGTTCAGAGGTTCCGGGGCCGAACCAAACGCGGTACGTTGTAGCGCTGCAACAGCAAGATCGCGTTCGCGTCCAGTACACGTTTGATGCGATGGCACAGGCCATTGCTGCGTTTGAAGCTTCACCCGAAGTGAGTCCCTTCAGTTCCAAGTTCGACGCGTTCCTCTCGGGAAAGGCGCGGCTCACGCCAAGCGAGCAACGCGGATATGCGTTGTTCAACGGCAAGGCCAAGTGCAACACGTGTCACGTCGACGCGCCGGGCGACAAGCGGCCCTTGTTCACTGACGAAACGACGGGCAACCTCGGCATCCCCAAGAATCCCGCGCTGGCCTACTATCGGCAAACCAAGCCCGACGCGTACGGATACGTTGGCGATCCGGTAGGCCTAGCGTTCGTCGATAAGGCGGTCGGCGATTATCTGCGCAGCGACGAGAACGGCGTTAGGCCGTGGAAGAAACTCGCGACGCAATTCGACGGACGTTATCGCATTCCGACGCTTCGAAATGTTGATATGCGTCCGAGTCCCGGCTTCGTCAAGCCGTACGGCCACAACGGATATTTCAAGAGTCTCAAAGAGATCGTGCACTTTTACAACACACGCGATCGGTTGCGGCGATGCGCCGTTGGATCGCCTGGAGAAAAAGTCACTTGCTGGCCGCCGCCGGAAGTTTCAGCCAACGTCGACACGTCGTGCTGCGACCTCGGTTTGAGCAATCAGCAAGAAGATGATCTGGTAGCATTCATGAAGACGCTGACGGACGGCTATCGCAAGCGGTAATTCTCCAGTAACGAGTTTATAGCGAAAGCATCTGAGGAAAACGCATATCGTCTAGGCGGTACCGCCAGATTCCGTGGTGCGTTGCAATTCCCATGAAGCGAACCGTTCCATCTAGCAGTCCGTCGGTTTGCATCCAGTAGCCGCGCACGTCGGCGAAGTGCTGTTCGACGATGCCGTGATAGCCGAATGTGTCAGCGATCGAGTAACGCATCATGCAGAAGCGCATGGACGATAGATCGATGGTCACGTCGGAGAGTTGGTGCATTACGTTGCGGGCGCGCGACCAGAGATGCAACGCACGTCCGGCGTCGCCGTTCGCGCACGCGGCGGGTCCGCGATCTTCGACGTTATAAATCGATGGGCTCATCACGGTCGTCACTGCGATCGTGCGTAGCGTCGGGCCGGGCGGCGGCGTGGGATCGGCCTGCGCTTCATGTGGCGCCGACGGATCTTGTGAGTTGAGCATTCCCAAGCGAAGCGCGCGTTCCGTACCGTACCAAGTCGGGTCGAAGAACGAACGCGCGGTCGTGTATGTTTTTCCGGTACTCGCGTCCGTAACGATGCTCTTATAATCGAACGTTCGATGCTGCACCGACCAGTCGGATGACGCCGGGCCAGGGCCGATACTCAGCCACAAATTCCCACCGATCACCGTTAAACCGACTTGCATTCCGTCGTTCTCACCGATTATGCGGTACGTAACATACGCCGGTTGCGGCAGGTCGCTCATTGCGCGTATCGCGGTCACGTACAACCGATGCGCGTCGACCGTCTGCGCAGCAAGCAGCATGTTCAGCCGTGAACTTCGGCGGCTTCCCCGGGGATCGCGCGACGCTCGGCGAGGGCGGAACGTAGCATGGTGAACGATGCGTAGACGACAACGAGCACGACGAGCCAGCGCACCGCTTCGAGCGGCAGCGACTTCACGATGAACGCGGCAACCAGCACGCCGGGGATTCCGCCGATCGCAAGTCCGAGCGCGGCCTTTAACTCATAGGCATTAAAGCGAATGAAGCGGATGCTCGCGGTCGGCATCAGGAACGCGCACGAACCCATCATGATCGGGAACGCCGCGCGCGGATTCATCCCGAGCAGGCTGATCATGATCAAACACGGCGCATACAGTCCGATGCCGATCGTCATCAATGCACCGAGACAGAAATTAATGATGATGGCGAGGACGAGAATACCGCCGGTCAACCCCAGCGCCGTTCCACCGGCTGGGACCAGTTTGAGGTTTGCCATCACGAAGAGCACGGCCGCGACCGCAAGCGCGCCACCCATACCGATTTGGACGTAGCGTCGCGGCCAACGGGCGACGAGGCCGGCGCCAAGCCATGCACCGACAACCGATGCGATGATGAGCGAAACCATCGTGAACGGATCGACACCGATGACCGTGGTATAGATCAACGCTTCGGCAATCGTCGGGAGCGAGTGTCCGACGTTGAGCGTGCCCGGGATTTTTTCGTCCGGCACGAGTTTGAAGAACTTGAAGAGCGACGTCGTCGGGGCGAACGAACCGATACCTAGCGTATCGAGGAAGTCGGTCAAGAATCCGATGCCCAGCTGAATCGCGCTCGGCAATCTGAAGCCGCCGGCCTTGGGCATTTCGCGCAGCCAAATGACGAGATAGACGACGGCGACAACCGCCAGCGCGGCCAGGACGATCGTGAGGACGCTCATTGGGCGGTCCTTCGACTGCGGCGCTTACGCGCCTTCGCTCAGGATGACAGGGCAGCCGTTTCGCGCACGGCGGCGGCGTTGAAGTACGAAGCGCGTGGGTGGTGCATGATGATGGCGGCTGTTGATTGTTCGGGGACGATTTGGAACGCTTCGGTCAACTCGACACCGATGCGCTGCGAGGCTTCGAGAAGGCGGAACGCGATCTCGTGTTGTGAGAGATCCGGACATGCGCCGTATCCCCACGAATAGCGTTTGCCGCGTTCGGGATCCAATCGTAACTCGGTGCGAATGCGCCGGTGCGTCCACTCAGCGAGCGCCTCGGCCGATTGCACGGAGAAACCGTGCAGGAAGTACGACTCGCTGTAGTCGCCCTTTGCCTGCAATTCTTCGGTACGTTGTGCAGCGGCCGTACCGACGGTGACGACCTGTAACGCGACAACGTCGATGCCTTCGCCGTCGAGCGGTTCGCGCAGATAATCGGCAAGGCAGAGATGCTCGCCGCCGATCTGCCGCGTAAACGGAAAGCGCGCGATCTCGCGCGAGCGATTCGCGGGATCGTAGATGATGACGTCGTTGCCCACGCCGGCCGCCGGAAAGTAGCCGTACGCGACCTTCGGAAAAAGCAATCCGCCGCGCGCGGCTTCTTGCTGATAGCGATGCAGTCGTGGTTGAAATTCATCGCGGACGAGTGCTTCGAACGCTTCACCCTTCGTGTTGCTCGCACCCCACGAAAGCCGGTAGAGACTCTTGAGATCGAAACACGGCCACAACTCTTCAATGTCGATCCGCTCGATCGTTTCCGGACCCCAGAACGGCGGCTGCGGAATATCGACGTGTTCGCTCTTCACCGCAGAAATCGAAGGTGCGTCGCCGTGATGGACCGATGCGTTGCGCGCGCGGTCGCGCTGCGCAAACGCTTCGGCGCGAATTTGCTCGATCAACGCTACACGCGCTTGCCCGTCCGACGTGAGACGATCCACGATGTCGAGACCTTCAAACGCGTCCTTTGCGTAGAACAAACCCGGTTCGAAGAAGCGCTCGCCGTCATCGAGCAACGCAATACGGCGTCCGAAATCGCGGTTGATGGCCGCGCCGCCGACGATAACGGGGAACTGCAACCCGCGTGCCTCTTGCTCTTGCACGCAGATCGGCATCTGCTTACTCGTCGATACGAGCAACGCCGAGAGCCCGATTGCGTCGGCCTTTACCTCAACGGCTTTCTCGAGAATCGTGTTCATCGGCACTTGTTTGCCCAGATCGTGTACCGTGTAGCCATTGTTCGTCAGAATCGTATTGACGAGATTCTTGCCGATATCGTGCACGTCGCCGAACACCGTCGCCAGCACGACGGTACCTTTCGTCGAGCCTTCTTTCTTTTCGAGGAATTGCTCGAGATGCGCGACAGCCTTCTTCATCACTTCGGCCGACTGCAGCACGAACGGCAGAATCAGTTCGCCTGCGCCGAATTTATCGCCGACGTCTTTCATCGCGGGAAGTAAGATCTCGTTGAGCACGGCGACGGGGGTGCGGTTCTGCAGCGCGATGTCGATCTTTGCTTCGATGCCGTCTTTACGCCGGCGCAGAATTGCGTTGTGAATCTGCTGCTCGATCGGCAGATCCGCCTCGGCGTCGGCGCTATCCGCTTGCGCTTGTTGCGTTGCACCCGCGCTTTCGAAATGCTCGATAAAGCGGCTCAGCGCGTCGGGGCGTCGATTGAAGACCAGGTCGTCGCACATTTCGCGGACGGCCGGATCGATTTCCGCGTACGGCGTGATCTCTTTTGCGTGCACGAGTGCGAGATCGAGTCCCGCTTGTACGCAGTGATGCAAGAAGACGGAATTGAGTGCCGCGCGCGCGGCCGGCTTCAGACCGAACGACACGTTGGAGACGCCTAGCGACGTCAGGACGCCGGGCAGCTCGCGTTTGATGAGACGAATACCTTCGATCGTTTCAATTGCCGAGTTGAGAAACTCGGCATCGCCGGTAGCGAGCGTAAAGGTGAGATCGTCGAAGATCAGCGCGCCCGGCGGCAGACCGTACTCGCCAACGACGATATCGTAGATTCGCTTTGCAACGTCCAGCTTGCGCTGCGCCGTTTTCGCCATTCCCGTCTCATCGATCGTCAGCGCCACGACGCCGGCGCCGTGCTCGACGGCCAGCGGCAGCACAACGTCCATCTTCGCGCGTCCGGCTTCGAGATGAACCGAATTGATAATCGCGCGACCGGGATAATTTTCGAGGGCGACCTGTAGCACGCGCGGCTCGGTCGAGTCGATCATGAGCGGCGCTTCGATCGACTGCGCCAGACGGCGCACGAGTTCGCGCATCTGCACGTCTTCGTCCGTGCGCTCGGTGAGCGCGCAGCACACGTCGAGCACGTGTGCACCGCCTTCGACCTGCTCGCGCGCGACGAGCATGATCTCGTCGTAATTGTCCTCGAGCAACAGACGCTTGATCTTGCGCGAGCCTTGGCTATTGATGCGCTCGCCCACAAGCAGCGGACGCGGCTGCTGTTCCAGTGTCACCGCCGTCATCGCCGACGCAACGTACTCCGGACGGCCGTCACCTTCCGAATCCTTCGGCACGACGCGCTTGGCGTTGAACGGCAGCGACTCGACGGCAGCGCGTAGCGCACTGATGTGCGGCGGTGTTGTGCCGCAACAACCGCCGACAATATTCACGTGAAATTCCTTGACGAAGTCGCCGAGTTCACGCGCAAGTTCATCCGGCGTCTCGGGATAGATCGTCTCGCCCTTCGGACCCATGAGCGGAAGTCCGGCGTTTGGAATGACGCTGACGAACGCGCGTGAATTTTCCGCAAGATAGCGGACCGAGTCTCGCATTTGCGAAGGACCCGTCGAACAATTCAGTCCGATCACGTCGATCGGCAGCGCGTCGAGCGTTGCCGTTATCGCACGAATATCCGTGCCGAGCAACATGCGCCCCTCGGTAATGAGCGTCGGCTGCGCCTGAATCGGCACGCGGCGCATCCCACGATCGAATTCACGAACGATACCGGCGATCGCCGCTTTGAGTTCGAGCAGATCTTGCATCGTCTCGAGCAACAGCAGATCGACGCCGCCGTCGACGAGCGCGCGCGCCTGTTCGCCGTAAATGGTCGCCAGTTCTTCGAACGTGATCTTCGAGAGCGACGGATCCGACGACGACACCAGCATGCCGGTCGGTCCCATCGAACCGGCAACGAATCGCGGACGATCCGGCGTCGCAATTGCGTCACACGCATCCCGAGCAATCTCGGCCGCGCGCCGGTTGATGTCGTACGTCTTCGCGCCGAGTTCGTATTCGTCGAGCTTCAACCGCGACGCGGTGAAGGAATCCGTTTCGACGACATCCGCGCCGGCTTCCAAGTACGCCGTGTGAATATCGCGGATGACGTCGGGGCGCGTGAGCACCAGCGCCTCGTTGCACCCAAGGTAGCGCTCACCGCCGAAGTCCGTGGCCGATAAGTCGAGCGCCATGAGCTGCGTGCCCATGGCGCCATCGTAAATCAGTACCCGCTCTTGGAGCAGGCGCAAATAGTCTCGCAATTAGGTTCTACTCGCTTGTTCGATGGCGAAGTCGGACGCGACGCGGACCTCTCCGACGCCCCGCCCGGCTCGATTATACACGACGGGATGTGCAAATGCCCGTAGTTCCGTCGCATCGGCTACCGGAGAACCGAGCGCTCTGAGCGCGGCCATCGTCACCGGCGCTCGTCCGCGGGTCGCGCCATCCGCTACTTTGCTAGCAAAACCGATGCCGTCGGGAATGAGCGAGAGCCCGTGAACGCCCTCGGCGCCGCCCTTACAAGCGATGCTTCCACCGCCTGCGGCCATCAGCACCGTATCGAAGTCACCGGTGCCCGAGACGTACTCGGGATGTGAGATCATCGCATCGCGCACCACGAGCAGCGCCATCGCATCATGAGAATCGACCTCGGTCAACGATGCAAAGCGCGCGAATGCCATCGCCGCTTTTCGCAGACTCGTCGCATAGACCGGAATTCCGCATCCGTCGACGCCCAGCGGCCACGTTGCCGCATGGTCGTCGGACATCCGCGCGCAGAATTCGAGAATCGCTTGTTGCGCGGGATTGTCAACCTCGAGATACGTCGAGAGCTCGGCGCCGAGCGCCGTAGCGAGCGCGAGTATCCCGGCATGTTTCCCCGAGCAGTTGTTGTGAACGGCGCGCGGTTTCTCTCCGCGCGCGATCATCGCGTGCGCGGCTGCTTCGTTGTACGGGTAATGCGCGCCGCATTGCAACGCCGATTCGTCGATGCCGATCTTCCGTAGAATCGATTCAACGGCGTCGATGTGAAATGGCTGGCCGCTATGCGATGCCGCCATGACAGCGATCTCGCGCATATCGAGTCCAAATCGTTCGCGCACGCCGGCCGCTATTGCGGCAGCGGCGATAAACGGCTTAGCGGACGAACGTAAAAACACCGGCGACGAGATATCGCCGGTGGAGAGGATCACGTCGCCGCGAGGTGTTGCGGCAGCTGCGGCGACGTGATGAACGGATTCTACGAGATTACCGCGCGTGACTTCGACGTTCACGAAACGAGTGCAGGTTCTACGATCACGGCTTCCTGTTCTGCAAAGACCGGGTTGCTCAGGTAACGTTCGCCGGTATCGCAGCCGATCGTGACGATCGTCTTTCCGGCGTTTTCGGGACGAGCGGCGACTTGCATCGCTGCCCAAATGTTTGCACCCGCAGAGATTCCGACGAGCATGCCTTCTTCTCGCGCAGCGCGCCGCGCCATCGCAATTGCATCCGCGTCGCTGACGCGAATCACTTCGTCATAGATACTCGTATCGAGCACTTTCGGAACGAAGCCGGTTCCGGTACCTTGAATCTTGTGCGGTCCCGGATTGCCGCCCGAGAGTACGGGCGATGCATCCGGTTCACCGGCGATGATTTGCACGCCCGGTTTGCGTTCTTTGAGCAGATGCCCCGCACCGGTGATCGTGCCGCCGGTGCCGATCATCGCGACGAGAATATCGACCTTACCGTCGGTATCGCGCCAAATCTCCTCACCGGTCGTGCGATAGTGGATCTCGGGATTCGCCGGATTTTCGAACTGCTGCGGCATGAAATATTTGCCGGGCGACGCATCGCGAATCTCATTAGCTTTCGCAATGGCGCCCTTCATGCCGTCGGCGCCCGGTGTGAGGACGACCTGCGCACCGTAGGCTTTGAGCAAATTGCGCCGTTCGATTGTCATCGTGTCGGGCATGACGAGGATACACGGGTAGCCTTTGGCAGCGGCAACAAACGCGAGCGCGATGCCGGTGTTGCCGCTGGTTGGCTCGAGAATCGTCATGCCGGGAAGCAAGCGACCGTCGCGCTCCGCAGCCTCGATCATCGAGACGCCGATACGATCTTTCACCGAACCGGCCGGATTGAACGACTCCATCTTCACGAGGATCGTTCCCGCGAGGCCCTTATTGAGCCGCGGGATTTTCACCAGCGGCGTATTGCCGAACGTATCGGCCAAATTCTCGTAAATTCGTGCCATAGTGTGTTGTAAAACCCCGTGGCGGCAAGCGAGTTTTCAGGCTTGGCGCGTGAAGGCCGAAGCCCTGCCGGAGCGAAGGCCTCCCCGCCGTGTTCCGCCTCGCCGAGAAATCGCTCTATGTTGATGCGCTCGATCTTTGGATCGACAGCATGAGCACGCGCGACCGGTGCTATGTTTCGCACGGCCATAGCGATCACGCACGCGAACATCGCGTCGTCGTGACGACGCCGAATACGGCGCAGATTTGCCGCGCGCGGTTTACGCGCCGTAAAGAATCAGCGGAGCAGCTCTCTCTGCTTCCCCGCACGGAACGGCCGCGATTCGAGGCGAGATTCGAAGAGCATCGTTTCAACGAACCGTGGATGGAAGGCGAGCATCGCTTGACGCTCTTCTCCGCGGGACACGTCCTCGGCAGCTCGCAGCTCCTGATCGAAGGTGAGAACGGTTCCTTCGTCTACACCGGTGACTTCAAGCTTACGCATTCGCTTACGGCCGAAGCGCCGGAGGTAAAACGCTGCGACGTCTTATTGATGGAGTGCACGTACGGCCGTCCGCATTACGTCTTTCCGTCACGCGATGAAGTTGCGGGTTCAATGATTGAATTCGCGCGCGAAACGCTCGAAGCGGGCGGTGTGCCCGTCTTCTTCGCGTATTCGCTCGGCAAAGCGCAAGAAGCGATCGCGATTCTCGGCAACGCCGGCATTCCCGTAACCGTTCACGGCGCGATCGACACGATGACCAAGATCTACGAAGCGTGCGGCGTCTCGATGCCACAGTACAAGCGTTACTACGCGGATGCTTTCGACGCGTCGAGCGCGCTCGTGTGGCCACCGGGCGGGAAGGCCTTGCCGAGAGCCTTGCGCGATCGGGACGTGCGAACCGCTGTACTCACCGGCTGGTCGCTCGATCGTGGTGCGCTCTTCCGCTACGGAACCGAGCGGGGATTTGCGCTGTCGGACCATGCCGACTATCCGTCACTGCTGCGGTATATCGAACTTGCGCAGCCACAAAAGGTTCTGCTGAACCACGGCTGGCGGGATTTTGTCTACCGGCTACGCGCGCTCGGCATCGACGCCGAGTATCTGGAAGCCAATCCGCAACTGACGCTGTTCTAGTGGTTTTTGTCGTTCTGCTCTCGCCGGAGTCTCACGCGCTGGGACGCGACCACCGTCACGACCGAAGCAGCGAGACCAGATAAAACTACAAAATCGACGGCGCTCATAAAACCCTCTCGCATAAGGCTCGCGCGTTAGGTGCTTATGAAACCGATTTGCGTTGAATTAATGAGGAAGCCGAGGAGAAGGCCGCCTTAAGGTTGTGAAGGGATGCTCCCTTCCTGGAGCGAGCGGATATCATCTTCACAAAAATGATTGAAATACGTGTCGCGCAGATTGCCGAGCCGCATGTCGGCGATCGTTTTTGTTCCGTCACCGCGAAAAACGTCGACCGATTTGAGAAACGGAATGTACCGGGCCATTCGTACCATGCGCCAGTCCGTTAGTTTCCATTTGTTTGACGCCATGTACTCATAGTCATATGGCGGCAGCGCGACGCTCTTCTTTCCGTCAAGCGGCGTCAGCTTCACACGGAAGCCTTCTTTTTCAAATATCGCGTCTTCGATTTGTTTGATGGACGCCATCGCCGTACTCGATTTAGTCGACGCCGATGTCCCAAAGCATGCCGAGATCTTTTTTCGCAAACGTCTTGAATGCGATCAGCGTCTCGGTGCTTTCGATTCCGTCGAGTTCGGCGACGTGCTCCGTGACGAGATCGTTGAGCGCTTCGTGTTCCTTCACGCGCGCGATCGCGACGATATCGAAGGGTCCCGCGACCGAATAGACTTCGGTAATTCCCTCGATTGCGAGCAGATCATCGGCAATCGATCGAAGCCGTGGACGAGCGACGTTCATCAAGATAAAGGCCGTGACCATGCCGAGGCCTTCGCGGCGACCCGGGAGAACGCCCCCTTATGAAGAGAGCCGCCACTATCGCCCTCCTGTTCTCGCTTCTTCCTATCGTCGCGCCCGCGCAAAGCCCCGCGCCGGCACCGACGATCGATGACGCAATTGCTGCGATCGCTGCATACGGCCCGCGCGCGCTCAGTGAACAAGGCGCCCCGGGGATGTCCGTCGCGATCACCGACCGCACGCACACGATCAAAATCCTGACGTTCGGCTATGCCAATCTCGAGAGCAAGTCGCCGGTCACCGGAAACACGCGCTTTCCGGTCGGCTCGATCTCGAAATCCATGACGTCGCTTGCGCTTCTACAACTGCACGATCGCGGGCTCGTCGATCTGAATGCACCGGTGCGCAGCTATCTTCCGTGGTGGACGATCCACGGCGGCAACGGCATTGTCGTGCATCAGTTGCTCTCGCACACCGCCGGAATTCCCGACGACTACACGTTCGACGGCAGCTACAGTTACGAGACTGCCATGCTTCGGGCGACGCATACCATCTTTGCACCGGGAACGAAGTGGGCATATTCGAACGACGGGTTTGCAACTGCCGGTGCGATCGCCGCTTCCGTCTCGGGACAGCGTTGGCAGGACGGAATCGATTCGACGGTCTTTCGGCCGCTCGGCATGACGCATTCCTCGGCGTATTTCGATGCGCGCACGATGGCCGACATCGCCACCGGATACATCTTTCGCGATTCGGATCTCGTCGCAACCTCGCGCCATCCGGAGCTGACGCCCACACAAGTCGTCGACTTTTTGAATCCTGCGGGATCGGTCATCTCGACACCGGCCGATATGGCGTCATACATGCGCTTCTATCTCAATGGAGGCGTGACGCCGAACGGCGGACGGCTTCTGCGTCAAGCAACGTTTACCGCGATGACGACGCCGGACCGGTTTACAAACGGCAAACCCGCGGGCGCGGCATCGCCGGAGCTCGCGGAATGGCCAGAGTTTTATACGCAGTATGGGTACGGGCTTGCGGTGTTCAACACCAACGGCGACCATCTCGTCGGCCATACCGGCGGAATCTCGGGCTATACGGCATGTATGCAGATGAATCTCACGCGCGGCTTCGGCGTGATCGCGATGTCCAATCTCGTCGAAGCACCGCTGCATCCGTGCGCCATCGTCAAATACGCAATGGCGGTACTTCGCGCGCAGAGCCTCGGCACGGCGTTACCACCGGCTCCCACGTCGCTGCCGATTCCGCCACCCAACATCGTCGCATCCCACTACGTAGGCACGTACCGCGGTGCCAACGGCTCGATCGTAAGCGTGCGTAATAACAACGGCTCACTGCAGTTGGTCGATGGCGCGACGGCATACACGCTGGACCCGCGAAACGGTGACCTTTTTTGGACCGACGATCCGCGCTTCTCGAACTACTACGTTGCATTCACGCGGAACAAGAACAAACAAGTCGACGGATTTACGCATGGGTCGGCGTTCTTCGCGAACGCGCGGTATTCGGGTCCGATGACCTTTTCGTATCCGCGCGCCTGGAACGAGCTCACGGGACGCTACGAGGCCAATGTTTGGGGTACACCGCTCGTAATGCGCATCGTCGTCGTGAAGAACGAGTTGACCGTCGACGGCACGCAGCCGCTCGTGCATGGTGCGGCAGGGTCGTACGCACTCGGCACCTCCACGGTACGCTTTGACACGAAGAGCGCGGGAAAAATGCAGCGCGTATGGCTCGACGGCTCGCCGCTCTATCGCGTGGATCTTCCATAGGAGTGGGATGCGGCGCTTTGCATACGTCGCAAACGCCGTCGCGGCGCGCAGCGGCAAACTCGAAAAAATCGCATTGATCGCCGAGTACTTGCGAGAACTCGACGACGGCGATCTCCATGCAGCAGCGCGATTCTTTACGGGCAACCCGTTTGCCGCCCGCGATCAACGCAGCTTGAACGTGGGCGGTCGCGCTATTGTCTCCGTCGCCAAGCGCGTCTGGGGCTTCGATGACGCGGCGCTTTCGGCACGTTACCGCGAAACCGGCGATCTCGGCTCGGCACTTGGGCCGCTCGTGCGTGCGCCCGCGGACCTGATGCTCTTCGGCGCCGACACGCTGACGCCGTCACTACTCGATGCGCTGTTCGTCCAGATTGCCGATGAGTCGGGCAAGAATGCCGGCAAGAAGCGCGAGGCGATCCTCGAGCGCATTCTTCGCGCCTGTATCGATCCGTTGGAAGCCACATACGTCATCAAGATCATTACGGGTGACTTGCGCATCGGATTGCGCGAGGGCCTCGTGCACGATGCGATTGCGACGGCGTTCGACAGCACGCACCGCGCGATTCATCGCGCCATCATGGCGTCCGGCGATATCGGAGAAGTCACCGTTGCGGCAAAACACAAGCGGTTGAACGATATCCATGTCGCCTACGGTTCGCCCGTCGGATTCATGCTCGCCTCGCCGATTCCGTACGGCGAGACCTATCGGGAACTCGATGCGCACACGTGGATCGCCGAGGATAAGTTCGACGGCATCCGTGCGCAGGCGCACATCCATGACGGAGCAGTAACCCTCTACTCGCGCAATTTTAACGACGTCACGCGATCCTATCCAGAGATCGCCAAAGCGCTTGCAACGCAATCACGGCGCATGATCCTCGATGGCGAGATCATCGCCTCACGCGACGGAAAAGCGCTCCCGTTTCGGATTCTGCAAGCGCGGCTGCAGCGCAAGGAGATCGATCCGTCACTCATTGCCGACGTTCCGCTGCAGTACGTCGTTTTCGATGCGATCGCCATCGAAGACGAATTCTTAATCGACGAACCGCTCTCACAACGGCGAGCGCAGCTTGCGGACGCCTTTGAACCGAATGAAGGCGCGGTGCTCGCAACGTTCGAGCCGATCGAACGCGGCACGAATTCCGATTCGATCAACGAACGCTTCGAGGCGGCGCGCACGCGCGGCAATGAGGGCCTGATGCTCAAGCGCGTCGATGCACCGTACGTTCCCGGCCGACGCGGCAAATGGTGGCTCAAACTCAAGCGAGAGCTTACGACGCTCGATGTAGTCGTCGTTGCAGTCGAGTGGGGACACGGCAGACGCGCGAAAGTCCTCTCCGACTACACCTTCGCGGTGCAAGACGACGCGGGCAATCTGCTCACGATCGGCAAGGCCTATTCAGGATTGACCGATGCCGAGATTGCGGAGATGACGACGTGGTTTCTCGAGCATCAAACCGGTAAACGCGGGTATGCGATTGCCGTCGAACCGCAAATCGTCCTCGAAGTGGCATTCGACATCGTCCAACGCAGCGATCTTCACGAAAGCGGATACGCGCTGCGTTTCCCTCGTATCGTCCGCATCCGCGACGACAAGCCGGTCTCACAGATCAGCACGCTGGCCGACGTCGATCAGATCTATGAAGATATGCTAGCCCGAGAGGGGATTAGTGGTGAATAACATTCGTGGAATAGACCTGAGCCAGCGCCGATCCGCATGGAGATCCTACGCTCTTTCGACGCATCAATGAAAAGTTGTCGACGCATTAGTCAAGAACGGAGCGAAGCGACGTGCTGGGGGTTCTGAAAGAAAAATGGTATCAGCGGTGAGTGAACGGCTCGTGTGGCGCTATGAGGTCAAATCCGACGCAGTCAAAGCGTTCGAAGCGGCGTACGGTCCGGGCGGTGACTGGGATCAGTTTTTTGCCGGCGCTCCCGGTTACATTCGCACGGAATTTTATCGGGAGTTTTCAGCGCCGAACGTCTATGTGACGATCGATTACTGGCGCGAGAACGGCCAACGCGACGGCTTCGTCCGGTCGCATCAAGCAGCGTTCGATGCGCTCGACGCGCGCTGCGCGGCGATGACAATCGACGAGCAGCGCATTTAATCGCACCGAACCGGTGCCTCAAGGAGCCTGGATCTGCACGGGTGCGCCGCTGCCGTTTCCCGTGCCGGGGACAATCACGAGATAGCGACGCTGTGCGCCCTCTTCCCCTTGCACAACCTGACGGATCGGCCCGACCGCGTTGACAATTGCGGACCCGGCCGGGTTCGTTTTGAACGAGGCCAGTGGTTCGAGTGTGCCGGTGCCGTCCGGTGTGGTCGAAAGTGCGAGCACGTATGGTGCCTTCGGCTCCAGCCCCGTTACGGAAGCTTCCAACACTTGCGCGAGGCCTTGATCGAAGAGCGCGACGCTGGTCGGCGGTTTTTCGCCGCTCGGTGTGTTCTTGTTTGCTGGTATAAGCGCAAGATGCGTGGCTTCACCGGCAGCGCCCAGTGGCTGCAGTCCTTGTGTTCCGTCTCCGCTCGGGACGGCGTCGGGCACATAATTTACCGCTTGCGCCGCCTGTCCGATGGGCACGTTCGCGATGACTTTATTCGTGAGCGTGTCGATCGCGGTGAGGCGGTCGGCGTTCTCGAGGCCGACGTAAACGCGCGTTCCATCTCCCGAGGGCCAAATTCCGTGCGGCAAATTTCCGACCTGGATGGTCGCGACTTTTGAGAAATCGCTCGTACGGAACACCTCAACTTCGTTGAGCCCGCCGACGGTCACATAGGCGAACGTGCCGTTGGCATTGTGAGCGATATTCACGTGATTCGTGATCGGGCCCGTGTCAAGTGTCTTCAACAATTTGAACGGCGGATGAGCGTCAAAGACTTGCACTTTGCCGGTGTCTTTTAATGTATACCAGACTTGTGTTCCATCCGGTGTCGCGGCGATATTTGGACAGAACGGACTGGCTTGAGGAACGTGTCCTACGATCTGATGAGTCGCGACGCTAACTACAACGGTTTCCGGCGTGTACGAAGAGCAGATATATCCGTACTTCCCGTCGGGCGAAAAGATCTGCATGCCTGGACCGTTGGGAACGATGATGCGCCGCTTTTCTTGATACGTCTTGCCGTCGAGAACCGATATATAGTTCTCGCCGCGCACGGTCACCCAAACTTCGGATCCGTCCGGCGTAAAGAACGGCTCGTGCGGCGAGCGCCCAACGTACGTGATGTGTTTTATCTTGTTCGTTTCGGTGTCGATAAATGTAACCGAGTTCGAGCCGATCGAGACGACGGCGATCGTATGATGATCGGGCGAGAACCCCATCCCGTGTACTAACAATTGTCCGCTATACAGCGGACTGAGATTGCCCGGCGTCGGATCGCCCAAGCGGATAACGCCCAACAGCTTATTGTCAGCCGGGTCGGTGACGGAAACGGTATTCGAAAACTGCTCCGCCGCGTAGACTCTGTCTCGATGGCTTATCGGTATATCGGGGGCTGCTGCAGCGTACGGGGCCTGCCCGGCCAAGGCCGACGGCGCGGCGAGCGCTGCAAACGCGAGCGGCACTGTCGCCGCTAGGAAAAAACGCTTCATTTCGGTGGTTGCTCCTATGGTTGAGCCAGTGCAAAACGCATCGCGGTGATTTCTTGCTGTTGCGTTACGATAATTTCTTCCGCGATGCGGCGGAGCTGTTCGTTGTGTCCGTAGCGTAGTTCGGACTGCGCCATATCGATCGCGCCCTGATGATGCGGAACCATGGCTGCGACGAAATCTTTGTCCGCATTACCGGACGGCGCAACGTTCATCGCTGACATCATCTTCGTCATCGACGTGTTGATCTACGCAATGAACGCCGCATCGGCTGTGTTCGCGCCGACGGGCGCGACGAGAGCGGTCAACGCGAGCGCGCTCATTCCGCCCGCAATCGCCAGTTTGAGTCTTCCAATCACTACAAGCACCTCACTATTCTCCGAACCTGTAACGAGACACGATCGTCGTTCGGATGACCGTGTGGATGCTATAGTCTCATAAGCCGGGCTTATACGGGTCTTCGAGAAACGCCGCAACGGCGCGCTGTGACTGCGCGTTCTCGAGCAGCCAATCGTGTTTTGCGCCGTTGATTGAAACGAAGCGTTTCTGCGCAGACGCCGCGTCGCGTTCGAGCGCCGGTCCTTGCGCAGGAGGGATAGCGTCGTCTTTCGTTCCTTGAAACACGAGCAACGGCTCGTGAATGTGCTCCACCATTGCCACTTCGTCGAACAATGGCGCGGCCTCCGGCGAGAGGCGGTACGCATGCTTGGAGTCTTGATATTCGCTCGCAGCGACGATATCGTCCCATGGCGCGGCGAGGATCAGTCCGGTGACGCTTCGGTGGAGCGCCACGTAATCGGCGATCGCGGTGCCCATTGAATAGCCAAGGACCACGACGCGTCCGTTCGCACTCTGGCGCTTTACGGCGTCATAAATCCGCAGCGCATCCGAGCGCAGTGTCGTAAAGTGCGCGGTCCCCGAACTAAAGCCGTACCCGCGATAGTCGTACCAAACGACTCGCGACGCATAACGGGCGAATCCCCGCGCGGCCTTGTCATGCCGCTCGATTAAATTGCCGCTGCCGCCGAACATCAGCAACACCGGCGCATCCGCGCGTGCGCCGGCGTACGAATATCCACGCAGCAGCGCGCCATTGACCGCGAGCGTAACGCGTCTCCGTCCCGGCGCATCGGTCCATTTCGCGAGCGACGCCTTTGGTCGAGGCGAATCCATCATATCGTCGGGGTGAATGACCACAGCCGGTTTTCCGGCATTCGCAAGAAGCGCGAACGCCATGAGAAGTTTTGCGACGTACATCTTATCGCCGTTTGCCGCGTGCTTCGCGAATCATTCTCGCGCGCTCGCCGGGATCGAGCGACGGCGATGAGTTCGACTTCCTCCTGAGCGCGGCGAGGACGCGGGAGATCCCAACGATTGCTATAAGGGCAACCGCGATCAGGGTGAGTCCGAACCGAAACGGCACGTGCGGCATGCTTCCCACGCTTGCGAGGACGACCGCCGCGAGCGCCATAAGCGTCTCCCACCTACGCATCGCGCGCTGATTCGGTAGCTTCAAGGCCCTCTCTTGCGCGCGAAGAACGAACGAGCATGAGCTTCCCGATCGAGCGCGTGCGCGCGCAGTTTCCCTCCCTCACGATCACGGACGGCGGAACGCCGCGAATCTATCTCGATAATCCGGCCGGCACACAAGTTCCGCAGCGAGTGGCTGATGCCGCGGCGCGTTGTCTCATCGAGACGAATGCGAACCTCGGTGGCTATTTCGTAACCAGTCGCCTAGCCGAAGAGACGATCGAATCTGCGCGTACGCAGATGATGCATTTTCTCGGCGCTGCCTCTACCCGCGAGATCATCGTCGGCCCGAGCATGACGTCACTGACGTTCCGGCTCTCCCGTGCGCTCGCGCGGCGCTTGCAGCCGGGTGACGAAATCGTGGTGACGCGGATGGACCACGACGGCAACATCTCGCCGTGGCTTGCGGCGGCGGCCGATCGCGGACTGACGATCAAGTGGCTGGACTACGACCCTCAATCGTGGCGCATCGAACCGGAAGCCCTTGAACGCGTGCTGACCCCGCGCACGCGCATCGTCGCACTCAATTATGCGAGCAACCTCACCGGATCGATCAACGACATGCGCGCTCTCGTCGCGCGCGTGCATGCCGCGGGTGCACTCGCCTACGTCGATGCGGTACAGTTCGCGCCCCATGGATTCGTTGACGTCGCGCAGCTCGACTGCGACTTCCTCGCTTGCTCGTCGTATAAGTTCTTCGGTCCGCACCTCGGCATCGTGTACGGGCGCGAATCGCTGCTCGAAGATTTGGAAGCCTACAAAGTGCGACCGGCAACCAACGATCTGCCGTGGCGCTTCGAACTCGGGACGCCGCAGATCGAACTGTACGCGGCGCTCGGCGCGACGATCGCCTATTACGAGTGGCTCGGTGAAGCGGTGGGCGCAGCCGGAGATGCGCGCGCGAAGATACGCGCAGCGTTTTCCGCATCGATTCAATGGGAGGACGACCTTGCGCAGCGGCTGATCGCGGGATTGCAGCGCCTTGGGAATACCACGATTTTCGGTATCACCGACCCCGAGTCGGCGGCGCATCGCGTGCCCACGGTCTCGTTCGTGCACGAACACCTCTCGACAGACGAGATCGCTAAGGCGCTGGCCGAACGCAACATCTTCGTTTGGAGCGGTAACAATTACGCGCTGGAGCTGGTACGAAGCCTTGGGTTGAATGAAGACGCAGGCGTGGTTCGGATCGGTGCAGCGCATTACAACACGCCTGACGAAATCGATCGGACACTGGAAGCACTGGAGGACTATGTTCGCTCTCGCACTGCTCTTAGCGGCCGCTAGCTCGTCGCCGTCGCCGGCAGCGTCCGTTGCGCTCGACGATCGCCTAAGCGCCGTCGCGAGCGATGCGATTCAGTCGCAGCACGCCCCCGGCGGCGTCGTCGCTGTCGTGCGCGACGGCGCGATCGTGTACGTCAAAGGATTCGGTTTGCGCAACATCGCCGGGAACGAACCCGTCGACGCAGACACGCAATTCGAAATAGGATCCGTGACCAAGCAGTTTACCGCAGCAGCGATCCTTCAGTTGAAAGAGCAGGGAAAGCTCTCGCTCGACGACCGCCTCGTAAAGTACGTACCGTCGTTTCCCCATGCGCGCGAAATCACGCTGCGTCAACTTCTGAATCAAGTCAGCGGCTTGCCCAACTACACGGACGTCAATCATTTCATCTCGATTGCGAAGCAGCCGGGAAGTTTCTCGAAGATCGAGGCGTTGATTGCGGGACAGCCGCTGCACTTCAAACCCGGAACGAAGTGGGAGTACAGCAACACGAACTACGTCGCGCTCGGCCGAGTGATCGAAGTCGTCTCGCACGAATCGTACGCGAACTACTTGCGCACGCATCTCTTCGCGCCGGCGGGAATGACACGCAGCACGACGATTGCTGACGAACATTCGCTGACCGATTTCGCGACGCCGTACTGGCGCGGCACCAAGAATAGCGCCTCGCTTTCGCCGGCGCAGCCGCTCTATGACGCGTGGGCCGGCGCGGCCGGTGCAATCGTTTCGACTGCCGGCGATCTTGCGCGCTGGGACCTTGCATTGCAAAGCGGCAAGATCGTAACCCCCGATGATTTTGCGCTCATGACGACCGCGGGCAAACTTGCGAACGGAGCGTCGACCGGATACGGGTTCGGATGGCAAATCGATTCCGTTGACGGTGCTAAGCGCGTGTGGCACAACGGCGGCACCTTCGGATCCTCGTCGAGCAACGTTACGTTCCCGGGACAGAACGTCGACATCATCGTCTTAGAGAACGAAGACGGGGCTGCGACATCTGCGCTGGCGACGCGCGTCTACGAGCAGCTCTTCCCCGATGTGGCCGTTGCGGCGATGAAACCCGGCGTTGATGAAGATCCGGTCGTCACCGCGCGCGCACGAATGTTGATCGAGTCCGCGGTCAAGGGCGCGCTCCCCGTGGATCAGCTCTCTCCGCTCGTGCGTTCGAAGATTTCACCGGCACAACAACAGCAGATCGGCGCGCAACTGCAGACCCTCGGTACGATCAAAGACGTCATCTTCAAGAAAAAGAACGAGAGCGGCGAGGACACGACCTACATCTATCGGATCGATTTTGCAAATGCCGTCGTAAACTTCACGTTCTCGATCAACAAGAAAACGAATCTCGTCGACGGCATCTGGTTCGGTCCGGCGTAGCTACATCGCCATCGGACCCGGCATCCGGTCCATAGAATCAATGTGAACGATCAACGCCTGCCATGCCGAGGGCTCAATTCCAACTGCCGTGCGGAACGGAAATTGAAGTTCGAAGAGCAGCACGAACATCGTCGCGATGAGAATCGAAACCGAGGCAGTCATCAGCATGTGCGCGTTGAGGTGCGAGACGCTGAAAAGATAACAGAACGCTAGGACGACAATCGCCCCGATCCACAGAACGAGCCATTGAAACGCCGGAATCCCTTCGGCATTTGCGGCTAGCCGGTTTCCACGGGCGTCGTGCACATCGTTCAGCCGCTGGATGATCAATGCTTGCGCATTACTTTGCGCCGAATTCTTTGGGACGAACTGTCCGGTGATCGTCGCGGCATCCATGATCAGCACATCGCCGCGAGTACTGAATCCACCCTCCCGCATGGCCGGCCATTCCTCGTCAACCATCGTGTGCGCGTATGCGAGCATGTCGTGCCGGAGATGCGTATTAAGCGCGGCCGGCAGGCCGACGGAATTATGCCACACGTCCCCGACACTCGCCGACTCGTCCCATACGCGCAGGCGCGAGGCTTCATAGTGATTCCACACCATGACGGTCATGAACCCAAGTAATACGGCGTACAGTGTACCGACGACGGCGATGATGAATCCCGCGACGTCATTGTCCACGAAAAACGTTCGCAGTCTCAATCGGCGGTGAACGAGCCATTGACCACCGCACGCAAGTACAGGCGCGACGATGAGCGCGACGATCAAGAGCAGAAATGGTGGAACGGCATAGAGGCCCACGGCACCTCTCGTTGCCAGCGCGAAATTCTTCCCCTTCCGGCTAACCGATCGCTAGCAAGCTCGATTGTCATGGTGAGCGGAGCCGCGTCAGCGGCGCAGTCGAACCATCGCCGCGAACAAAAGGCCCGCCAAAACATACTGGCGGGCTTTTTGTTCGTAACGGTCCTTCGACTTCGCTCAGGATGACAATGACTTATTTGTTTTTAAATTTGGCGACGCGCTTTTCGTTGTAGGCGGCGATGCCTTCTTTAGCGTCTTCGCTCTTGAAAAGGAGCGATTGGAGTTCGCGTTCGAGGGCGAGCGCGTCATTGAGAGGGAGTTCGGCGCCGGTTTGCACGCTGCGCTTGATGTGGCCGACGGCCATTGGTGCTTTATTCGGGCTGCAGAAGCCACGCGCATAATCGGTAATTTGCTCGCGGAACTCTTCGGCCGAACCTTCGTAGATGTCGCTGATGACGCCCCAGTCCAGCGCCTGTTCGTAGCTAAAGGTCTTGCCGCTAATCATTAATTCCATTGCGCGCGCTTTACCGACGAGACGCGCGAGACGTTGCGTACCGCCTGTTCCCGGGAGCACGCCGAGCGCCACTTCCGGCAGACCGATCTTGCCCGCGTCTTTGCGCGCGATGCGAATGTCGGCCGCCATCGCGATCTCCATGCCGCCGCCGACGCAGTGGCCGTTGAGCGCGGCGATCACGAGCTTCGGCGTCTGTTCCAAACGAGAGAGCGTCTCATTTGCGTGCAGGCAGAACATGTACTTGAACTCCGGCGTGACGGAGTTGAGCATGTTGATGTTCGCACCCGCGGAGAAGAATTTTTCGCCCGCACCGGTGAGCACGACCACCTCAACGTCGCCGTCGAAGCGCGCATCGAGAATCGCTTCGTCGAGCTGACGCATCATCTCGTGCGTGTAGGTGTTCGCCGGCGGATCGTTCATCTCGATGAACGCGATGTGTCCGTCTTTCCAATAATTAATGACGCGCTTGCCGTCGAAGGCGCGTGCTTCGCGCCCAAAAGGCGTCGCTTGCGTTGCGGTACCGTTTGCTGTCGTCGTCATATCGATGTCCTTAGTTAGCGCTCAAGTTGCCTTTAGGTGCGATCCAATTGGAATCTTTGAAATACGTCGCCAGCACCGCGTCGTCGGCCGGCGTGGGCAGCACCGTCGGCATGTACGCATCCCATTCTTCTTTGGTGAGTTCGCGGCCGTCGACGGAGATGTATTTGCCGGCGTAGTCGCCGATCTTGCGGTTGAATTTCATGTCGGGGACGTAGAGCTTCGTTTCGCTCGGGTTGACTTCGTTCACCCGATCGACCGTTGCTTGCACTTCGTCGTAGAACTGCTGACGCGCGCGCTCGTTGAGGTGTTCCTTGTCGACGTTATCGCTCGTCTTATCCTCGTCGACACGGCCCTTGATGCCCCACGTATACGCCCACTGCGCCGAACCCGAGTGATCCGTTCCGAAGAGATCGAGCGATCCGGAGATCCACTTGTTGTAGTACTTCTGCTGAATATCGACGGGAATCACCCCGGCTTTTGCGATGCGTCGCAGGCCCGTGATACCGGTGCCCATATGGAACGACTCTTCACGGAGCATCGGCCCCATCGACTGCGCGAGCGGTGCGAAGCTCGAGTGCGAGAGCATCGTCAACTGGAATTTTCCATCGCGATCCATGAAATTGGTGTACGCGAAGAAGTCGAGCCAGTGGGTGACGTCGTCGTTGAACGCGTTGAGCAAACGGTTCTTCTTGCCGAATGCGCGGCGCTCCAACATCTTCTGCGCTTCGATCTTGCCTTCGCTGCCGAAATGATTCACGAGCAGGTGGCACATCTGATAGCCGTGGCGCGTCTCTTCGACCATGATGCGCACGAGCGAGGCGAGATCGTATTCCGAGGGCGCATTGTTCACGAGAAAGCGTTGCTGCTCGTTGGACGCAAACTCCGTGTCACCCTGATACACGATCATATTCAGAACCGCATCGCGCATGCGCTGATCGGGAATCTCCCGGATCTTCTCCCAGCGGCGTTCGCCCTTGAAGTCGCCGAAGTAGATTTCCGGGGTCGGCAGCTCACCGTATTTGGCTTCGAACTGGTAGCCGGGCACGAACCGGTCCATGAGTTCTTGGTCCAGGCCGATGTCGCTCTGCCAGTCCTTAAGGAGGTCGATCCAATCGTCGAAGGTGCTGATGCGCGCCATGGTGCAACGCCTTTCCCGGGAGGCTCCCGCGTATGACGGATTTAATGGTTTCCGTGAAACAAGTGATATATTAGCCCGAGATGCGACAAATAACAAGGCCCAACTCCTTTATTTTCTCGCTGTACGGTGACTTGGTGCACCGGCATGTGACCGACGGCTCGTTATGGATCGGCAGCCTCGTCAGACTCATGGCGCCCTTCGGACTCTCCGAGGCGGCCGTGCGGCAGGCGGTCTCGCGAATGTCGCGCCAAGGGTGGCTCGTTGCAACGCGGAGCGGGAACCGGTCGTATTACGCGGTCACCGACCGTGGGCGTCGACGGATTGAGGGGTTGAGCCCGCGCATTTACGGTCCGGTTGTCGAGTGGGACGGGCGGTGGCGCATGCTCACCTACAGCGTCGCCGAATCGCAGCGCGAGCGCCGGGACCGCCTGCGTAAGGAACTGACGGTTCTGGGTTGGGCGCCGCTCTCGTCGTCGACGTGGCTCTCGCCGCGCGATGCAATGGAAGAGGTGCGTGAGATCGTCGAATCGGCGGGTGCCGCCGAGAACATCGACTTGTTCGTTAGCGATTACGCCGGGCCGAGCAGCGATCGCGACCTGCTGAGCAAGTGCTGGGATTTGGAAGCAATCGCGTCGGCGTATCGCGAGTTTATTCAAACGTACGAGCCGCGCTTGGCGCGGGAACGCGAGCGCGACGGGCTCTCCGAAGAGGATGCATTCGTCGAGCGGTTGTGGCTCGTGCACGACTACCGCAAGTTCACCTACGTCGATCCGGGCCTTCCGAGCACGCTGCTGCCGGCCCATTGGCCGGGGACCACGGCGGCGGCGCTCTTCCGCGAATACTATGCGGCAATCGACCGGAAATCGTTGAAATTCTTCTTCGATGCGACCGGCCAGGCAGCGTCAGCGTAGGCGTCGAAGCCAGCGCGCCATGCCCAAACGTATTCTCGCGTTCGCCTTTGCTGCTACGGCGCTCGCGCTTGCCGCCTGCAACAACGGCGACATCAATAATATATATGGTTCCGCGACGCCCACGCCGGTTCCGACGTCCACCGCATCGCCGTCACCGGATCCGCACGCGTCGACTGCCGTCGTCTCCGTCTACTACTCCGCGTCGCCGCTTCCGAATCAACCGGTGACGCTTTCGAGTTCAGTCAACGGCAGCGTCGGTTCGTCTATTCTCACGCAGAATACCGACAGCACCGGTAAGACGACGTTTAGCAACTTGACGCCGACCGTGACGTACTGCTTCAGCTCGACGTTCACGCCGCCGGGATCACTCAGTCGTACGCAAACCGAGTGCACGCCATATTGGGGCACAGTGGGCGTAACACTTTCGTTCTGATAGTGTCATCCTGAGCGCAGTCGAAGGATCGTTATGAATAAAACGCCCGCCGGAATATCTCGGCGGGCTTTTCGTTCGTCACGATCCTTCGACTTCGCTCAGGATGACAGTGCGTTAATCGTCTTCTTCGTGGAGGTGGAGATGGCTGCCGTCTTCGGCGTCCGACAGAACGGCTCGCGCTTCGCTGAGTACCGCGCGTGAGATCGGCTGCGCGGGTAACACGGTGCCTTCATCAGCGAGGAACGATGATTCGCTCCAGTCTTCCCACGTCTCGAGCGGCTCGTCGTCGATTTCCACGGGGAAGCGAACGCAGAATCCTTGATCGACATGGACGCCGACAACGAGCACGCGCGTTCCTCGCGGGAAATACGTTCCGTCTTTCCACAACGTGCCGTATGTCGTGTCGTAGTACTCGCCGATTTTGATCATACGTTAAACGGGTTCATCGCTTTCTCGCCGATGTAGGTCAGCACACTCTTCGTCTCGGTGTAGAGCCGCATCGTCTCCATCCCGAGCTCGCGGCCATACCCTGATTGCTTATACCCGCCGAACGGGACGCCGGGAAAGACTGCATAGGGCGTATTGATAGCAACCGTCCCGCTGCGCAAGGCACGAGCGACGCGATTGGCGCGGCCGATCGAGTTCGACCAGACGCTCGCAGAGAGTCCGTACTCGCTGTCGTTGGCGAGCGCGACCGCGTGCGCTTCATCATCGAACGGCGCGAACGTCACGACCGGTCCGAAGATCTCTTCGCGCGCGATGCGGTGTTCGGGCTGCGCTTCGAAGGCGGTTGCCGCCCAAAACATGCCGCTTGCAAACTCGCCGCCGAGCGAGGCCGGGGTTCCACCGATCAGCGCGCGACCGCCCTCGGCTGCGCCGATCTCGCAATACGATTTGATCTTCTCGAATTGCTCGGGCAACGTGATCGCGCCGATATGCGTTTGCGGATCTTCGGGATTGCCAACGCGCAGGTTCTTGGCACGTTCAACGAACGATGCGACGAACTTCTCGTAGATCGGACGATGAAGCAGCACGCGTGAACGTGCTTCACATGCTTGACCCGCGTTGTAGAAGATTCCGTAGAGCGCACCGGCGACGGCCGCATCGACATCGGCGTCGTCGAAGACGATCGTCGGTGATTTCCCGCCGAGTTCGAGCGTTACGCGCTTGATCGTATCGGCGGCGGTTTTCGCGACGATCTTTCCCGTCGCCGTGCTTCCGGTAAACGCGATCTTGTCAACGAGCGGATGTTCGACGAGCCACTGTCCGAGTTCACGTCCCGACCCAGTGACGACGGTAAGGACGCCTTCCGGAACACCCGCTTCAAGCGCGATTTTGCCGAGTTCGATTGCCGAAAGCGGCGTTGACGGCGCGGGTTTCAGAACGACGGTGCAACCTGCCGCGAGTGCAGGCGCGACTTTCCACGACGCGAGCAATAACGGAAAATTCCAGGGAACGATCGCGCCGACGACGCCAACGGGTTCGCGCACCGTGTTCGCAAGATACGTCGGAATCGGCGGCGGCATCGTCTCGCCATACGTTTTTGTTGCAGCGCCGGCGAAGAATTCGAAGCAGTCGACGATTGCACCCATCTCGCCCTTCGCGGTCGCAATCGTTTTGCCGTTATCGCGCACTTCGAGCATCATCAACTCTTGCGCGCGTTCCGAAATCAACTGCGCCATTTTGTACACGATTTTCGCGCGTCGCGACGCCGCCATGTTCGACCATCTGCCGCCATCGAACGCCTTGCGCGCCGATTTTACCGCCGCGTCGAGTTCTTCGCGCGTCGTCTCGTGCACGTGCGCGATCACCGCGCCGGTCGCGGGATTGCGGTCTTCATAGGTGGTGCCTGATGCTTCCAGCGTCGAGCTCATCGATCACTCCGTCCGTTCGAAAATAGTGGCAATGCCTTGTCCGACTCCGATGCACATCGTTGCAAGGCCGTAGCGTCCGCCGTTGCGGCGCAATTCATGCAAAAGCGTCGTTGCGATTCGCGCCCCGCTCGCGCCCAGCGGATGTCCGAGCGCGATCGCACCGCCGTTGACGTTCGTCTTTGCCGCGTCCAACTCTAGGTCTCGCATGCAAGCAAGCGATTGCGCGGCGAATGCTTCGTTGATTTCCACGAGATCGAGATCGGCGCTCGTCAGTCCGGCGGCCTTTAGCGCGCGCCGTGTCGCGGGAATCGGGCCAAGGCCCATCACGTCGGGCGGCACGCCGGCAGAAGCCGTTGCAACGATGCGCGCCATGGGCAAGAGGCCCAGATCGCGAGCCGCATCGGCGGAAACGAGCAGCAGCGCTGCGGCGCCATCATTGATGCCTGACGAGTTGCCTGCGGTAACGGTGCCGTTTGCCGCGAACGCGGGCTTCAGTTTCGCGAGCGCATCGAGCGTCGTATCGGGACGCGGATGTTCGTCGAGCGTCACGTCGTCGACGGCGATGAGTTCCTCGTCGAAGACGCCGTCGGTCATCGCAGCCTTCGCTTTCATCTGTGATTCGTATGCGAATTCATCTTGCTCGCGGCGGGTGATGCCGTATTCTTTCGCTACTTTCTCCGCAGTCTCGCCGAGCGAGATCGTCCACTCTTTGGGCATTTTGGGATTTACCATACGCCAACCAAGAACGGTATCGAAGAGCTGCTGCGCGCGCCCGAACGGTTTGTCGCTTTTCGGTAAGACGTATGGTGCGCGGCTCATTGACTCGACACCGCCGGCCACGATCGCGTCCGCGTCGCCGGCCGCAATTGCATGCGCCGCGGAATTAATCGCTTGCAAACTCGAACCGCAGAGACGATTGAGCGTAACGCCCGGAACTTCGACCGGCAATCCGGCAAGCAACGCCGCCATGCGCGCGACGTTACGATTGTCCTCTCCGCTCTGATTTGCGGCGCCGAAAAACACGTCGTCGATGCGATCGTATGGCACGTTCGTGCGCTTCACGATTGCGGCAATCGCGCTCGCGGCCAAATCATCGGGACGGTACGCCGCAAGTGCTCCACCGAACCGTCCGATCGGCGTACGCACTGCGTCGATAACGTAGACGTCACGTCCGTGCATCAATGGGTTCCTCTTCCTCTTCTTCGTGAACGTCCAACACCCACAGCGCGCGATGCGGTGCAAACGCTTCGCCTTCGGCCACTGCAATGCGCCGCAAGATGTTGGTGAGACGCCGTCCGCCGATCTCGCGGCCCCAGGCTATTGGCCCTTGCGGATAATTCACGCCGAGACGCATCGCCGTGTCGATGTCGTCTGACGAAGCGACGCCTTCGTGTACCGCAATGACGGCTTCGTTAACGATCGATCCCACGACGCGTCCAAGATACAAGCCGGGAACGTTCTCGACCAGACACACGCCTTTACCGACGTGCTCGAAGAGTTCTTGCGCAAGCGCCAGCGCGTCATCCGACACGGTTTGTGTGTCGACGATCTCGACTGCATCTTGACTCTCCAGTGCACCGAGAATGCCGTAACCGACGAGACGCTTGGGGTGACGCATTCGTTTCGTTGCTTCGGCAACGTCGGTTGCATACGCATCGACGAAGATGATCGTCTCGGGACCGAGCAGCGAATCGAGCGTCCCGGCAATGGAGCCGCGGTCGCTCGTACCGTCGCCGACGTCGATGACGAGCGTGGCCTCGAGCGGAAGCTCGTCGAGCATCTCGTCGTTGTGAATTGGAATGACGTTCGCGAAGTGCTCTTGCAGTACTTCGGTCAATTGATCGGCGACGCCGCCGAATCCGACGACGCACACGATCTCTTCAACGTTCGTCTCGTCGGCGGGCATTGGCTCGACGCGCAGATCGACCCGCTCGGGTTCGCCTTGCGTGTAGTCGTAAAACCCTTGGCCGGTCTTACGCCCTAACCGTCCTTCGGAAACCATACGGCGCTGCATTTCAATCGGCGTCAGTCGCTCGGCTTCGAGTCGCTCGTAGACCGAGACGCTCGTTGCGTAATTGACGTCCATGCCGATCAAGTCCATCAGCTCGAACGGCCCCATGCGAAAGCCGGCCGCGCGAGCGAGCGCGTCCAGTTCCGCGATGCCCGCGACACCGAGATCGAGCGCGCGCATCGATTGCAGATAAAACGGCCTTGCAACACGATTGACGATAAATCCCGGCGTATCGGCTGCATCCACGCCCGTCTTTCCAATGCCTTCGACGAAGGCATGCGCACGATCCAACGCGTCGTCCGACGTGCAATCCGTCCCAACGATCTCGACGAGCTTCATCGCTGCCGGCGGATTGAAAAAATGCAAACCGATAACACGTTCGGGATGCTCAACCGCATCGGCAAGCTCGGCGACCGAGAGCGACGACGTGTTCGTAGCGAGAATGGCATCGCTCGCAAGCGCGGCTTCGAACTTCAGAAACACGTCGCGTTTGAGATCGAATCGTTCGGGAACGGCTTCAATCGCGATACGCGCGTCGCTTTGCGAGGGGACGTCATCGATAAATGTGATTCGCTGCGGGATCGTGGGATCGCCGCCGCGCTCGGCATCTTTCCGCCAGCGTTCCTGTGCGCGCAATCGTGCGGCGCTATCCGGCTCGACCACCTCGACGGTATAACCGCCGCGCGCGGCAACGAACGCGATTCCGGCACCCATCGTGCCGCCTCCAGCTACAAGGACCTTCTCTTGCACGAGCCGCTTCATTCGGGAGAGGGACCGAAAACGCTTCGTGGGTATGAACAGGCGCATGGAAAAACCGCGCTGGCACGTCCGTAACCGTACCTACGTGATCGAGTCGCAGTTCCTGCGGCTGCGCAGGGATGAGATCGAGCTACCGGACGGCAAGCGCATTCCCGACTACTACGTGCGCGAGTCGCCGGGATTCATTATCGTATTTGCGCTTACCGACGACGACCGCGTGGTGCTGGTGCATCAGTACCGGTACGGCATCGATCGGATCACGCTCGAATTACCTGCCGGCGCTATGGAAGATGAAGAGCACCCGTTGCTCTGCGCGCAGCGTGAACTGATGGAAGAGACTGGTTTCACCGCTGAGCACTGGGAAGAGCTGCTCGTCGCACCGTCCGACCCCGTACGTTCGAATTCGATCATGCACGCATATCTCGCGCGCGGTGCAAAGTGCACCCACGAACAAGATCTCGACGAAGGCGAAGAAGTCGAATGGGAATTACTCCCGATCGATGAGTTCAAGCGCCGGCTGCACGACGGCGAGATGGGCGCGGTGCCCTCTATCGCCGTCGCATACGCTGCATTGGAACGACTGGGGCGTCTTTAG
>CAZYLU010000016.1:0-58644 GCA_964648945.1 uncultured bacterium
TGGGCGATGACGGGCTCGAACCGCCGACATCCTCCTTGTAAGGGAGGCGCTCTCCCAGCTGAGCTAATCGCCCGTGCCTTGCCGCCGGGAACGGCTCGGCTAGCTTGTCCGCGGCGGCCCAATTTGCCTCCGCGGTCGTGAGGGGAGGTTCCGTGAAGTATCGAGTTGTTGTTCTAGTCTCCCTCATCGCTTCACTGACGGGAGCGACGAATTCATCAATATCGCCCTCTGCAGAGCCGCTGCTGCTTGAGGCTTCGCAAGGCGAGGAGCGTATGCGGCTTCCACGGCCCGGCATCAGCGTGGACAAGCTGCCTGCCTTCCTCATAAAGGTCGATTCACGTAACGGAGGTGCTCGCAACTTGCTCATGCTTTCGGAGCAAATGCTGCCGGGTGCCGTTATCCCGTGGCATCGCCATTTGCATGAAGACGAGATCGTATATACCGAAAACGGCACTATCAACGCTTGTGTGGGTAACCGTACGGCAACGCTTGGGACTTGCCAAAAGCGCGGTGACGTCCAATACCGGTAGTAGTCCCTCAAGGCCGGCCGCGCGTTGCCATAATCGACAGAGTTGCGGTAGCCATCACGGAATCTAAGCCGTCGTGCGTATATCCGCAGATCAGCGTTCGCCCCGGTTTGCCGACTCGGCCGCCCACAACGATGGACCAGCGCCCCGCGGTATCTTGCTGCTCGCGCAGCGTACGCGCAAGAATGGCTCCGCTGTTGGTTTGCTGCGCAAGCTGGACTGCCTCGTTCGTTCCGGCGGGGCACGTCGACACCACGTTAGAATCGAATGCGATAACGCTCAGAAAGTAAATATCATAGCCGTTGGTGGGATTGACGCCCCGTGCAGTTACTATCACGCTTTGGCCGGCGCGGACGCTCTTGGGCCCGGATAGGGTTAGCTCGTAACCGGGCTCCGCACGTGAGAGAGACGGGACGAAGACCAAAAGGAACGCTGCAAAGGCCGCGCACTTCACCATTAACTCGCGTTTCATCGAAGTCTCCTTACAAATGAGAATCGCTGCGCGCGAATGTTGCCCTCTCCGGCTACCATTATTTCACAATCCATGCAAAAACGAACACGTTGACGTCGATCCGCGAGCGATTTTCCTTCTCGCTGCACCACGCAAGAAACACCGGAGTCGTTCATGTCCCATTTACTTGACCCTGTGGTGAAGCCGGACGTAGACTGAGCGCGCATAAAAACTGACCAAAGGTCGAGTGAGACGAGGTACGACGATGGGGAAAGACGTAGCGCGAACCAAACAACAGATACGAAGTGCGTTTCACGCGCTCGTGAAGGAGCGGCGGTTCAACGAAATCCGGGTGCGAGAGATCGCCGAACAGGCGTCCATCAATCGCTCGACCTTTTACGCGCACTTCGCCGACAAGTATGCGCTTTTCGACGATTTCGTGCGCGACCGCTATCGTGCTTCACTGTCGCTGCACGATCCGGCTTCGATCGGCGACACGCGCGCGTTCCTCAAAGCGATTGCATTCGACACGCTTTCATTTGCCGGCATTCCCGAAACGCGCAACATCGACAAGCATCTTGAAACGCATCTCGCGCACACGATGCAGGATGAATTGTATCGCTTCTTACTTCCATTGTTCGGAGACGCCGGCGCACTGGTCGTGAGCTGTACGGTGGTCGGCGTGACATTTCAAGTACGAGCACATCTGCGCACCGGCCCGGTCGAGCAACTCGTCTATCACATCGTAGCGGTGCTTTCCGACGGCGTACGGCTGGATCAGACAAGAATTCGCGCAGCGTCATAATCAAAGTGTGACTATGAGATACTTTCCGCTTCCTCTAATACCTCGCGTAGCGTGCGACGCGTCTCCGACGAAGGCCCCACGCCGAGTTCGGTTGCCAGGAACTTCTCGAGCGCGTCGTATTGTGCGCGTGCGGCGCAGCGTTGTCCGAGCGCGGCATAGCAGCGCATGGTAAGGCGCATCGCCGATTCGTGACCTCGATCGATTTCCGTGATCTGCGACGCGTATCCAAGCGCGCTATGATAATCGTGCGTGGCATATGCGTCGTCGGCGAGCAATCCGAGCATTGCCAAATAATGCGACGCACAGTGCGCGCGCAGCGACGAGATCCAATCCGCACGTTCGCCGCTTAGAAGATCGCCCGCATAGAGGCGGACGCCTTCACGCGCGGACTCGACGGCATTCGTCTTCGCGCACTCCAAAAAGCGGCGCAGATCCGATTCAACGATGACGTCGTTACGCCAGCCGTATCCGCCTCCTCCGCACACGATCGAATCATAACCGCCCAAGAGCGCACGCAATGTCGCGCGCGCTCCGGACACGGCAAGGTGCAGGCGATGCGCCAAACGTTCGCCGCCGCCTGCAGGCCAAAATGCGTCGAGCAATCGCTCTCGCGGCACCAGCGTTTGCGAATGTATCGAGAGATACTCGAGAAACTCGCGCCCTTTCTTGAACGAAGGCAGCGCCGTCCAGCCGTCTATCCCATTAATGAAGAACGGACCGAGACACCGTACGCGTAGAGTTATCCGGTCGGTCACTACCATTGGAAAACCCCCGCAGCTTTCCGATGCAAGAAGTGTAGCGCTACCCGATGAGTGCGGTCAACGAAGAAGAGAGCGCGCGGAGAGCAGCGGTGTACGAGTTTGTTGAGCGTCGCTGCGTATAGTGAGCCTGTGCGAAATCAAGCTTGATACAAAGGCGAATTATGGCTGAACATAAAGTGAACGGCGGAAAAGGACTCAAGCAGCGTTCGGCGATGGTGCAGGGTGAGGTTCCTTCTTCCGCTTCGCCAACATCCGCGAGTGAAATGCCTAACCCGGGCACGCAGCAATCAACGAGCGGCATGATGCCGACGGGCATGACCGCGTCCTCGCAATCGACTATGCCGCGCCCGGGCGAAACAATGGGATCACAAACGGAATCGATGGGATCACAAACGGAATCGATGAAACCGCCGAGCATGGAAGGCGGGGATGCGACCCACGTTTCGGCGATGCCGCCGCCTCCGTTTTCCGCCGCGCCTCCGCTCGCGCAGGTATCGGAGATGCCACGCCCATCCATGCAAACGTCCACCGCAACGCAAAGCTCTTCCGCAACCGCCGGCGCCGCGCCGCCGCAAGTCGGCCGCGCTCACGTTATGCAGACGCCGCGAGGAGAGGTAGAAGAACTCTTGGCCACACGGGCAGCTCCCGCGGCGGCACCCGTAGCAGCACCGGTCGGCTTTGATTTTCCGGCGACGCTGCGCGGCAGCACGGCGCACTTCAAGGTGTATTACGATGCGACGAGTCTGCCGGTCAACGGCCCGATCATCGCCGACGCCGTACTCGCTAGCTGCGAATACGAATATGCGATGATGCAGAGTTATTTCGACGGATTGACACCACCCGGATTGCCGATGAATATCATCATCGCAGCCGGCATCGGCGGCGCGTATCACTACGGCTGCAGTGCGACGGACCTCTATTGCGACGGTGATACGTCGCCTCAACCGGATGTCAACCATACGCGGATGCTGGTAGTCGCTGAAGAAGTCGAAGTTTTCGAGGCTGCGCAGAACAAAGGTTGGAACTGCGGCGCGAGCCACGGCGAGGGACTCTCACGAACGCTCGCAACGCAGCTCTATCCGGCGGAATTGAATGGATTCGAATCGGCATCGTCGTGGCTCAATGCACCGGGACGGCCGGATTTCGTCAATAACACCGATCCGACCGATCGGAACTACGTCTCCATCGGCTGCGCGACGCTCTTCCTCAACTTCTTGCGTCATCAACTGCGCTTCAGTTGGGAAGAGATCACGCGCGCTGCGGCCGGTACGCTCGCACAAACGTATACGAATCTCACGGGACGAACCGACGGATTTGCGCGATTCAAAGCGCTCGTGCAAGCGTACTATCCCGAAGGAACGCCGGTGTATCCGGCAACCGACAATCTCTTCCCGTTACCGGGCGTCATCGAATTGCTCGCGCGCGGCGGAGATGGTGCCGTGTGGCATCGGACGCAAACCGCGCCCAACAACGGGTGGACGAACTGGACGTCTCTCGGTGGCTGGGTCGATATGATCGAAGTCGCGCAAAACGACGACACCCGCTTGGAAATCTTCGCGCGCGGCGGCGACGGCGCGGTTTGGCACAAGTGGCAAACGTCACCGAACGGAAATTGGAGCGGCTGGGCGTCGCTGGGCGGCTGGATCGACATCTTGGAAGTTGCTACCAACGCCGACGGACGTCTCGAGGTCTTTGCACGGGGCGGCGACGGTGCCGTATGGCACAACTGGCAAACGGCTCCAAATAACGGATGGAGCGGCTGGGCATCGCTGGGCGGCTGGGTCGATATGATCGACGTTGCGCGCAATGCCGACGGACGATTGGAGATCTTCGCGCGCGGTGGCGACGGCGCGGTTTGGCACAAGTGGCAAACCGCACGCAATAACGGATGGAGCGGCTGGGCGTCGCTCGGCGGCTGGATCGACAAACTCGAAGTCGCACAAAATGCCGACGGACGGCTCGAGGTCTTTGCCCGCGGCGGCGACGGAGCGGTTTGGCACAACTGGCAAACCGCACCGAACAACGGATGGAGCGGCTGGGCATCGCTGGGCGGCTGGGTCGACATGCTGGAGATCGGCGAGAACGACGATGGGCGCATAGAAGTTTTTGCGCGCGGAGGCGACGGTGCCGTATGGCACAATTGGCAAACGTTCCCGAACAACGGCTGGAGCGGGTGGTACTCGCTCGGCGGTTGGATCGATCGTCTTGATGTCGCTCACAACGCCGACGGACGCATGGAAGTTTTCGCGCGCGGAGGCGACGGTGCAGTGTGGCACAATTGGCAGACGGCACCGAACAGCGGTTGGAGCGGATGGGCGTCGATGGGCGGCTTTGTTGATATGATCGAAGTCTTCCCGGAACTCATCGCACAGTAGCCGGCTACACCGCGATACAAGAAAGCGGCAGCTACATAACTGCCGCTTTCTTTAGGCGAACGAGCAAACGCACACTACCTGGGATGGGACGAATGCCTACACGAAGCGGGGCCGTTGGCCTCGTTTTCGCATTCTCGCTTCGGGTACCAGAAAGCGTCGTGAGTCCGACTTATCGCGCCACATTTACCGGCGACCGCCGAAATGTTCCGCTTGCGCGCAACGCAATCGCGAGTTTCGCGCGCATTTGCGGCTTTTCTACGGAAGAAGTCAGCGACATCCGGCTCGCAGCGGGCGAAGCGCTCAGCAACGCCGTGGAACACGGTCGCACCACACGTTCCAACGGTTTCTCCGTCCATTGCACGTTCACCGACGAAGAACTCACGATCGAGATTCGCGACAACGGCGAAGGCTTCAATCTCGAAGGCAAACGCGACGAAACCCCGATCGAACAACGCAGCCGGGGTTTCGGAATCTTCCTGATGCGCCGCCTCATGGACGGCGTTCATTTCGACAAGAACGGAACGAGAGTACGGCTTACACGCCGCCACGTCTCGTAGTGCGTATCACACTACGGTTTTGCTGATGCGATCTTCTTCTGTAGGAATTGGATTGCTGCGCGCAGTTGCGGGTCGTTTGTCGCATCGCCGAACCGAGAGCCGTTCGGTTCTTCAACCGCCACGTCGGGATCGATGCCTTTGAGATTGATGTCGCGGTGGCGCGGCGTCAAGTAATGTGCCGTCGTAATTTTGATTGCTGATCCATCGGCGAGCGGGGTGAGCGTTTGCATGACGCCTTTGCCGAACGTGCGCTGTCCGATTAACGCTGCGATGCCATCGTCTTGCAGTGCGCCCGCCATAATTTCGGATGCAGATGCGGTGTATTTGTTGACGAGGACGGTTACCGGAACGTTGAGCGGCGTGCCTGGGCTCGCATCGATCGTTTGATCGGGTTCGCCGCGCTGTTGCACCGTGAGCAGCGGGCGCTTCGTGATGAAGCGCGAGCTCATGTCGAGCGCGGAGTCGACGTAGCCGCCGCCGTCGTTGCGTAGATCGATGACGAGCGCGCGCGCATTTTGCTGGCGCAGCCGCTCCAGTGCAGCATCGAATTGGTACGGCGTGTCTTTGCCGAACGCGATGACGTAGACATAGCCGATGTTATTCGGAA
Source organism: uncultured bacterium (assembly GCA_964648945.1). Classification (GTDB taxonomy): domain Bacteria; phylum Vulcanimicrobiota; class Vulcanimicrobiia; order Vulcanimicrobiales; family Vulcanimicrobiaceae; genus JAMXLG01. The sequence goes on from CAZYLU010000016.1 coordinate 6,084, forward strand.
GCATCTTGTCGACGACCGTCGGCGGCTGAATCTCGCTGCGCACGATGGTCATATCGCGCTGCGCATCGCTTCCGCGCGTGATCTCTAGGCGGACGGGCGTGCCGGCTTTGCCGCGCAGAAGTTTGCTGGCAGCGTCAACGGCGAGGCCTTTCGTGCTCGTGCCGTCGATCGCGTTGATGAGATCGCCGGCGAGCAATCCCGTCTTCTCGGCCGGAGTTCCCGGGACGACATAGCTGACGGTGATCAAACTACTTACGGTGTCCTGCGCGACCATCACACCGATACCGGAGATGCGCTCAGGATCGAGGGCCGAGTTGAACGCGCGGAAATCATCCGGCGTCATGAACACGGTGTAGCGGTCGCCGACCGACTTCGCCATTCCGGAGATTGCGGCGTACGCATATTCCGTTGGCGTGCCGTGCGCGGCATCCGCGACGTCGGCGATCGCCTGATCGAGCGACGCGAGTGCCGGTTCGAGGCCCTCGGCCACGCTGACATCAGCGACCGTTATCTTCGCATGATGTTTGTTCGCCTCGTCTGCGAGGGCACCGCGCGCCGCATCGATGAGCGCCTGCTGATCGACCGGTTTGTAGTACGTGCGCGCAAGCAACCGGTAACTTTCGTTGACATCGGCTGCCACCGCAGCGGGAAGCGCCGTCTGTGCGAATGCCGGCACAGACGTCGCTAGCGAAAGGACTATAGCGCACGCAGCAATGCGCGCGCGTCGCAAGCGAGGCGGGGTCATATTGCTACTGTATCGGTCTCCCCTCAATCGTACCTGAGATTAAAGCGGTGAGGTTGCCAGAAACGACCGAAACACCATTCTAGCATGCCCTCAGGTGCATTTGCAGGCAAGAAAACGAGCGCCGGCTGTTCGACATCACGCGGGAGATCGAAGATCAAATCTTCGTGTTGCACAGCGCGCGAATCAAGATGCAAAGTCGTTAACTTTGTATCACAAAGCGCGTCGATCCGCAAATGAGAGCACCGCTAATCCCACGAGAACCAGTATCATTCCGATCCCGGAAAGCGCGGTCGGTGCTTCTCCGAGCTGAATCCACGCTGCAATGACTCCGACGACGGGATTCGCGAGCGTTCCCATACTCGCGTCGCGCGCCGGCAGTTCATCGAGAATGAACAACCACAATAAATAGCCGAGCGCAGATCCAAAGACGACGCTATACGTGATCGCGGCGGTATACGGGAAATTCCACACGATCGGATGGCCGGGAACGAAGACGGCGACGAGCGCGAGCGCAATTCCGCCGAATAGAAGCTGCCACATCGTCAGGTTGAAGAGATCGATCGAACCTTCACGTTGGACGCGTTTGGCAAGCACAATGCCGACCGCCCAAGTCAGTCCGCCAAGTACGGCGAGCGCGTCCGGAAATCCGACCGAGTGTTTCGGGCCGATCATGCATGCAATGCCGGCAAACGCAATTGCAAGCGCGACACCGTGCATCGGTCTGAGCCGCTCGCCTAAGAGCGGCCACGCAATCAAACTCACCCAAAGCGGCATCGTGTACGCGAGCATCGCGACTTGTCCGGCGCCGCCGGCGACGATCGCCCACGTCACAAGGCCAAGAAACGCGCCGGTCTGAAACAACCCGATCCAAAAAAATTCCGCGGGGCGCTGCGGTATCAGGCGCCGGCGCAGCGCGATACCTGCAATCGCAAGCACGATGCCGCCTCCAAGCGCGCGCATTGCGGCAAACACGAACGGCGGCGCGTCCTGCACGGCCACTTTCATAACGACCCAGTTGTAGCCCCAGAGCAGTGCGAGAACGACGAGCGCGATTAGCGCGAGACGACGACGGTTGTTATCGATGAGTTGCACGGCGCAAACGATCCATAATCGCAACACCGATTCCCTCGGTTGCAACTTGCTCCGCATCGATTCGCGCAACGTCTTCGCCGTCGAGCTCGTGAAGAAACTCAAAAAGACGCGCGGCTGCTTCGCGCAGATTGCCTTGCGGTGAAAGCGTGCGCGCAGTTTTGTACCCGGGAGCCGGATCGCGAAATGCGAGCAGCGCCGCTTCGTGCCGCTCGGCAAGCGGAACGGCGTGAGCGTCCGCTACGATACGTATGGGTTTCGAGGGTGCGTAATGCTGCGGCAAACGTCCGGGTGCAAGCGGCTTTGTTTCATCCGATAATTCACGTGCTATGGGACCGATGACGGCTTCGAGCTCTTCGAGCGGGATCGCGCCATGGCGCAGCAGCGTCGGCTGCGGTTCGAGCAGCACGATGGTCGACTCAACGCCGTGCGTTGTCGCGCCGCCGTCAATGATCAGATCGACGCGTTCGTCGAGCATTCGCGCAACGTGCTGCGCGCGCGTGGGGCTCAAGTAGCCGAACGGATTAGCACTTGGCGCGGCGAGCGGACGTCCAACGCGCTCGAGCAACGCGCGTGCAACGGGATGCGCCGGCATGCGGACCGCAACGGTGTCGAGTCCCGATGTGACAATCGGCGGCACGCCCTCCGTCTTCTTCATCACGAGCGTGAGCGGACCGGGCCAAAAACGCGCCATCAATTTACGCGCACTCGATGGAACGGATGCGGCGACGGATTCGAGCATCGCTTCACCGTCGACATGCACGATAAGCGGGTCGAACGTCGGGCGATTCTTTATTTCGAAAATTCGCACGACTGCATGCGCATCAAACGCGCACGCACCCAGTCCGTAGACGGTTTCGGTGGGAAATGCGACGACCGCGCCGGCGCGTAAGAGCGTTGCGGCGCGGTCGATCGTTTCAGTTGTCGCTTCGAGTACGGGCACTACCCGTGAGCTTGGCGACGTACCACCGAATTCACTTGTACTTGGACGACGGTTCCGGCTGGAATGTTCACATCTTGCCGGTTATTTTTCGCGAGCAGGAACCCGCCCGCGGCGCCGATGATGCCGCCTGCGCCGGTGTGGAAGATCGTCTTACCGATCGCGTTGCCCACCAGCATGCCCGCAAGCGCGCCGCCCGCTTCTTTCAGCGCATTGTTCTTCGTTTGAACGTTCGTCTGTGTCACGGTTGTGTTCACGGTGTAGGTGACGCCGTGCGACACGAGACGCGTGAACGCGAGCTGAATTTTGCCGGGCCGTCCTTGGCTGGCCTTTTGAACCGACGCTACGTAGCCGTACAGCGTCCCGCCGGTGACGGAACCGCTGCCGTCGTTCGACGTCACGTTCGAAAGGCTCACCGGTTCGCCCACGTAGGCATGGTTGCTGGAAAGGTTCTGATTTATCGTCCCGTTCAACAGCGACCCGGCGGTCAGCGCCGCTTGGGCGACGACCATCGTTACTGCCATAAAGCCGGCGAGGGCGGTGCCGGCGAGTGTCTTGCGCATGGATACTCCTCCTCCGATCGAGCAAACAAAAAGGGGCTCGCTCCTGCGAACCCCTTTCCCGTTTTTGGTTGAGGTCTACCGGCGGGGCCGCTATTGGATCGCGAAAACCGGGACCTTCCCCTTGATAACGGAGACTTTGATCGTAGCGTTCGCCTTGACCTTACTGAAGTCGGCGGAACCAATAGCGGTCAGCGTCGTCTCGACACCGTTATCCATCAAGACGGTCGCATGCTGCGAGTCTTCGACTTTCTCAACCTTTACAACGTAGGTGCCATCGGGAACGAGCGAGGCATCGACGGTTGCCGCGGACGCGAACGTCGGCGTGAGCGTCAAAAGAGCAAAGAGTGCGAGAGCAACGGTGGGGCGCATGGATTCCTCCGGGTGGCTGGTCGGCATGCCGCTTAGCATGCTCTCCGCTGCCGGTAAAGCCCTACGACAGAAGCAACAGCCTAAAGCAAAACTTTACTGAGCGACCGTGACGTTGCCTTGTTGCGTGAGCATGAACACGAGCGGCGCGTGCGGCGTCGTGCGCAACGGGTTCGTCACGTTTCCTTGCGTGCTTGTCAAATCGAAGCGTGCGCGAAAGCCCGCCGGTACATTGAGCGTGAGGTTTCCTTGCGAGGATTCCATGCGCACTAGATTTCCGGACCAATTGCGCGCGAGCGTTGCGATCGCATTGCCGTTGCCGCACGTGAGTTCCACCATGCCGCGCGCATTCGTTACCGTCACGTCGCCTTGATCGCTCTGCGCAGTGAGCGCTGACTGCGCGTCATCGACCAGAATCGCGCCGTTTGCGTTATAAATCTGCATCGGCGCCGTCACGCGATCGACGTGCACGCGTCCTGCGAACTCGCGCAGATCGATCTTCATCGATGCGGGATACGTCACTTGAAGTTCGTAACCCGAGGCACCCGCAAACGGAAGAATGTTCTGCGAGGGTCCACTTACCGAAACGGTGAGGCGCGAACCGGTCTTCGACGTCGTTACGCGCAGTTGTGGGACCTTGGGTCCGTAGTCGACGAGGTGCAGTCTGAGGTCGCCGTTGCCGCTGGCCGCGATGAGCCGCACGCTTCCGCTGACATTGAGTCGCAGCGTCGCTACCCCGGAGGTCGAGATCTCACGATCGACGACTTGAGCACGTGCGGGAACACCCGCGCAACAAAAGAATGCGGCGAGCGCCGCTAAGACAAAAGCGCGCTTCATGCCCTTCCATACTCGGCCGCGCGCCGCAGGTCCTCGACAAACAACGCGAATTCGCGATGCCGGTCTGCCGATTCGCGCGCCCGCAAGATCGAGGACGGATGAACCGTCGCAACAACGTGCTCGGCGAGCGGCGACGAGAGAAGCTCTCCGCGATGCTGCGTCAACCGGAATTTCGGTCCCATCAACGAGTATGCAGCCGTTGCGCCGAGCGCAACGACGAGTTGCGGCTTTACGACTTTGAGTTCGGCTTCCAGCCACGGCCGGCAGGCTTGGATCTCGATCACCTTCGGTTTTTGATGGATGCGCCGTTTGCCGCGTTCGATATATTTGAAATGCTTGACGGCATTCGTCACGTACGCATCGGACGGCTCGATGCCGGCCTCGGTCATTGCATCGTGCAGTACCTTGCCGGCCGGACCGATGAACGGATGTCCGGCGAGATCTTCTTTATCGCCGGGTTGTTCGCCGACGAGCATGAAGCGTGCTCGCGCTTTCCCTTCACCGAAGACCGTTTGCGTCGCGTATCGGTAGAGATCGCATCCATGGCAGTGCGCCGCGGCGCTGCGAAGGCTAGCAAGCGAGAGTCGGGGCGGCAAATAGTCCATGCTAGGAGCGTACCCCGGTGCGCCGAACGGCGGGTAGCGCCTTGGAAATTCTGCGTTTCTCCGATCTCGAATGCCACTACGGTGCCCGTGAAATCTTCTCGGGTCTGGGCGGCGTGCTGTCCGACGGCGAGCGCATCGGTTTGGTCGGTCCGAACGGCGCGGGAAAGTCGTCGCTGCTGCGCTTGCTCGACGGCGTCGATACGCCGCTCGGCGGTTCAATCGTTCGGGCGCGCGACGCGCGTCTCGGCTATCTTGCGCAAAGTGTTGCGGACGAAACGACGTCGACGCTCGCGCAGCTAATCGAAGCGGCGCTCGAACGTGCGCCGATCGAAGAACGCGGGCTGCGTCATAAAACGCTGCGCATTATGCTCGCGGCGTTCGGCTTTAGTGATGAAGATCTGAATCGTTCCCTGCGGACGTTTTCAGGTGGACAGCGCGCGAAGGCCGCGCTCGCGCACGTATTGATCGACGATCCCGACTATTGCATTCTCGACGAGCCGACGAACCATCTCGATATCTCGACGGTGCGATGGCTCGAATCATATATCGCGTCGGACAAACGCGCGTATCTCATCGTCTCGCACGACCGGTATTTCCTCGACCGCGTCGCATCGCGCATTTGGGAGCTCGACCGCGGTACACTGTACACCTATCCGCCTGCGACGCCGGCGTATGTCTCGTTCGTGGAGGCACGCGAAGAGCGCCGGGCGCGCGAACGCCGTGACTACGACGCGTTCGTCGCGGAACGCGATAAAGCGCGCGCGACCGTCGCCGGATTGCGCGCGACGCTGACATCGTCGAACTACAGCCGCGTGCGCAGCCGCGAAAAGCAACTGACGCGGCTCGAATCGCAGAGCGTGGCGCCGCCTACTCCGCAGGGCCGCAGCATCTCAGTCAGCTTGACGGCGTCACGACGCGGCGGCAACGGGTTTGCATTCGAAGCGCAAGCATTGACGAAGCGCCACGATCGTACGCTTTTCGAAAACCTGACCATCGACGTGGAGCGCGGCGAGCGAATTGCGGTGGTCGGACCAAACGGGTCGGGCAAGTCGACGTTTCTGAAGATTTTGACCGGTGAGATGGCGGCAGATGCCGGCGCCGTCCGCTTCAATCCCGCATCGCGCGTTGCGAGTTTCGCGCAGAATGCGCACGACGAATTGGACGGAGCGCAAAGCGCCGTTGAAGCGGTGATGCGCGCGGGAGGCGTAACCGACGAACGCGCGCGCGGATTACTCGGCCGGATGCGGATCAGCGGGGATGAAGGCGACAAGCCGATTCACGGATTCTCCGGCGGCGAACGGCGCCGCATCATGCTCGCGTGTCTCATGGCTCGCCCGGCCGATATTCTGCTGCTCGACGAACCGACGAACGATCTCGACGTGGAGAGCCAAGAAGCGTTGGAATCAGTCCTCTCCGAGTACGAAGGAACGATCGTTGCCGTATCGCACGACCGCTACTTTTTGAACGCACTGTGCGAGCGCGTGCTATGGATCGAAGACGGCGCATGGGGCGTGCTCGAAGGTGGTTATGAAGCGTACGAGGCGCAAGCTCGCGACCGCGAACGCGTGAAGCTCGAGTCGCGTGTCGCGCCGCCCCGCAAAGAGAAAACATCGTCGCTCACGCCGCTGAAGGTTCGCTCGCGTCTCGAAACGCAGGTCTCACGGCTGGAGCGTGAGATCGAGAAACTAGATGCGCGCCGCGCCGAGATCGACGCACTCTTCGCCGATCCCGCACTCTACGACGACCGTGCGCGCGTCAAAGCGCTCGAAGCCGAACGCGAAGCAGTGACCGCTCGCAGCACGCAAGCCGTCACCGAATGGGAAGAGCGCCTACTGGAACTCGAAGACCTGGGCTAGGCGCGGTCTACGCGTCCTGAATAACATCCGCGTTTGGCGTTGTGGATGTGAATGTATGCTACGTCGGGGTTTGCGAAGAAACGCTGGATGACTGTTTCTGCGTCTGTTCCATCGGCGAGATCGGCGTCGATCATCATGTCGTCGCGATCGAACGCGCGCAAGCTCAAGGGCCGCGTGCGCATCACGTCCGGAATCTCGTTGATCCCGTCGTATGCTGCGCTCGCGCCTTCGCGCACATAGATCGCGTGGCTCGAGCGATACGGCGTTGCAGCGGGCTGGTGTTCGTAGTGCAGAAGCAGCGCGTGTTCTCCAACTTCGAGGTCACGCATTTCAATACGGTCCGGGAATCCCGGCTGCTGGTCGACGATGTACCGTTTTACTCCATGCGCGGCGAGCGCTTCATCGTTCAAGCCGAAGAGGTGCGCGAAGGGCTCGGGAGAGAGTCCGGTGATCCGATAGGAAATCATGGTGCAATCGTAATCGCAGCACGACCTCGATGCATTCCGGAAGTTGCTAGAGTGCGGCCGTCCCGATGAGCGCGTTGCGGGTGACGAGCGCGGCGAGTTCCTCTTCCGAGTAATCTTCCGTCCCGCTCGGACGCATCGGGAGCACCATGTACCGTGCTTCGGCAGTACTGTCCCAAACGGTAATCCGCGTCTGCGGCGGCAGCCTGAGCCCGAACTCCTCGAGTAACTTGCGGGGCTCTCTGACGGCTCGCGCGCGGTACTCGAGGCTCTTGTACCATGTGGGCGAGGGTCCGAGCAATGCAATCGGATAGCACGAACAGAGCGTGCACACGATTAAATTATGCGTGTCCGGCGTGTTCTCAACGACACGCAATGTCACGTGCGCCCATTGGTTCAGATCGATGCCCATCGATGCGATGGCGGCGTTGGGGTCATCGAGCAGATGCATTTTGAACCGCGGATCCGACCACGCGCGCGCAACGATGGCATACCCGTTCTCGGGACGAGCGGACAACAAAAACAGCTCGACCATTGCATCGAGCTGCGCTTCCGTCGTAAGACCCGCGTCTTCTAAACGCGCGATAAGTCCCTTCACCCGATTGGAGACCGCGGCACTGCGTTCGTGATCGTGGGCGTGCACGCTCATGGTTCAACCTCTAAGTAGTCTTCGAACAGATCGGCGCAGATCGTCCACTCGCCGTCTCCCGCAAAGATCGAAGACGAGGGAAAGGCGACGGTATAGAGCGGGCTCTGTTTTGGCGCTTTCGGATTCACTACGACATCGTCCGGTAACGGAAACGATCCCAATACGTGCACGATTACGCCACGTTTGTGCTGTAAGTAGTGCGGAAGCCGTGTATGACCTTGCGACCGCTGTGCGCGCGTTCGTACCGACGTTCCGACGGACCACATCAGCGCAACACGCCCTTCTTCGCCAGCAGCGTTTCGATTGCGTCCAGCCAGCGCTCGTAGTAGGACGCCCTGCGGTACAGCTCCGGATCGATCCGCTCGATGGCGTCGCGGAATTCATCGAGGGTGTACGTCCCACGCTGCAAAAAGAACCGGTTGATGGCGAAGACACGCGCCTCCCACTCATGGTGGAACGGCGGCTCGTCGCCGCGCTCAATAGCGATGGAACCGAAGTCCGTCGAGCCACCGATATCGTGCGGCCTTCCCATACCCTGTTCTTCGAACGCAACGGACGAAGACCATGCGCGTGGAACACTTCAGTAATGGAAGGAAGCGCTAGGCGCTCGGTGCGAGGGTTGCGAGACGCCGTCACCATCGAGGATTTGCGCCGGCTTGCGCAGCGTCGTCTTCCGCGTGTCGTCTTTGATTACATCGACGGCGGCGCAGAGGCTGAGATCACCATGCGACGCAACGAACAGGCGTTCCGGGACGTCGCTTTTCGCCCGCGCTCCGCGGTCGCAAGCGCACCGTGCTCGCTGCGGACGACGGTGCTCGGAACGTCACTCGAACTTCCGTTCCTCCTCGCGCCGGTCGGAAGTAGTCGAATGTTCTATCGGCAAGGCGAATGCGCCGCAGCGCGCGCGGCAGGAGAAGCTGGAACGGTATACGTTCTCTCGACGCTCTCGGGCTGTCCGCTCGAAGACGTTCGCGCCTCAAGCGCCGGACATGCTTGGTACCAATTGTATCTCGTCGGTGGACGAGACGTTGCAACGGCGGCAATTACACGCGCACGCGCGGCACGATTCCAAGCGTTAGTCGTGACGATCGATACGGCGGTCGCGGGCATGCGCGAACGAGATGTACGAAACGGCGCAAAACAACTTGCATCCGGCAAATTGCACGAGATGCTTCCGCATGCGTGGCAAGTTGCCGCGAGGCCGCAATGGCTGTTGGACTTTTTCCGCGACGGCGGGTTGATGCGGTTTCCGAATGTTGTCCTCGCCGATGGCCCGATGCCGTATGAAGATGCCGCCTCAGCGCTGGGTGAGTCCGGCGTGAGCTGGAACGATCTGACGTGGATTAAAGAAGCGTGGCAAGGACCGCTCGTGATTAAAGGCGTGCAATCGGCGGAGGATGCGCGGCGCGCGATCGACGTAGGCGCGGACGCGATCGTCGTTTCGAATCACGGCGGACGTCAACTCGACGGCGTCGGCGCCACGCTCCATATCTTGCCGGAAGTACTCGACGCGGTAGGCGATCGCGTCGAGGTCTTGCTCGACGGCGGTATTCGCCGCGGAAGCGACGTCGTCAAAGCGCTCTGTCTTGGTGCGAGAGCCGTTCTGATCGGACGTGCGTATGCGTATGGACTGGCCGCGGCCGGTGAAGCGGGCGTGACGAAGGCGATCGACATTCTCCGTTCCGATATTGTGCGCACGCTCAATCTTCTAGGATGTCACGACGTCGCACAACTCGATAGCTCGTATCTTTCACTGTGATGCGGCACGCATCGAGCGCCCCGACGCACGAAGTTGATCGACGAATTCGTCGTCTGCAAATGAGGTCCATGCATGATCTTGTCTCCGCAACGAAGCTTTCGGCCCTCGGAACTTCCTGAGGTCGAGCGACGTTTCCGGGTAGGAGCCTCGCAACGAATCCACACTTTTCCAGAGGTGAGCAATGCACCGAACCTTCACCGGCCTAGCGCTCGCGATCGGCCTAGCCGCATCGGCAATCGTCACGGCAAGTGCGCAGCAGTACGGCCGCTATAACTATCCGCCCTCGGGCTCGTATCAGCAAAGCTGTAGCAACGTTCAAATGCAGGGCTCGACGCTCTCCGCGTCCTGCTCGTCGAATAACGGTCAACGGATCTACTCGTCGTTGAACGTCAACGGATGTAACGGCGATATCGCCAACGTCAACGGCTATCTCCGCTGCAACGGCAGCTACGGTTATAACGGCTATAACAACGGCGGATACTACGGCGGCAGCCGTAACGAAAACGACGACGAGAACGACGACCGCAATGACAATGGCGAGCGCCACCACCATCATCATCCGAACGGCAATGCATACGGCTACTACGGACACGGCAACAACGGCGGTTACTATGGTAACGGCGGTTACGGAAACGGCAATTACGGATATGGCCTTCCGCCGGGTTCGTATCAGCAGAGCTGCATGAATGCGCGGATGAACGGTTCGGTGCTATCCGCGACCTGTACGGCCGCGAACGGTTCGTACGTGAACTCATCAGTCGACGTGCGTCGCTGCCAATCACGTGGAAGCGACATCGCTAACCGCAACGGCTATCTGAGCTGCTGAGGCTTCGCACGAAGGCGTCTGTGCAGTCCCGGCATTGCACAGACGCCGATTGCTGAGCCGGTTTACCGTCAAGCGGAACGCCGTGGTGCGCACGGAAGCGATTCGGCATGGCGACTCAAACGCGTATTCATCTGTTTCAGATTGCGATCCAAGAGACGGCGGAGTGGGTTCACGACGTTCAGCGTGAGACCGAACTCACGGACGAACACTACGCATTCGCGGCGCTTCGCGGTACGCTGCACGCATTGCGCGACGAGCTCACCGTCGATCAAATCGCAATTATCTCATCGCAACTGCCGACGTTGCTGCGAGGCGTGTATTTCGAAAGCTGGGATCCCAGCAAGACGCCGGCGGACGACACGACGGCAGAAGCGTTTCTCGACCGGATTCGCCCCTCATTCACCGGCTACGGCGACGAGTACGATCTCATCCTCATCGTTCGCGCCACACTGCGGGTCATGACACGGAGAATGCCCGGAATCATGGAGAAAGTGCGCCCGACGCTTAACAAGCACATCCGGGAAGTGGCGTTCGGACACACGATATAAAAGCGCTCGCGGACGCGATCGGTTACGGCGACGCTAAAAAGGCCGCGCTCGTCATGTGATGTATTTGATCGGTCGCCGTGTCGAGCGCCGCGTATGCGCCGATAACGAAGGAAGCGATGAAAAATGAGGCGATGAACGCGAACACTACCGTCGCGTGAAGTCCCCAGTAGAGGATCCGGCGGCTCGACGCATCCGTGGCTCCTATGAGCTCCGGGAGCCGCTTTGCGCACTTGTGAAGCGCAATGGGTGTCGCGACGACCGCGTAAACAAACGCGATATAAACGATCGTGGAAAACGCGTACAGTGCGACGAGTGGTGGACCGCTCGACGGCGCAAAAAATGGCTTAACCGACGTATACATGTTGAGCACGCTGTAACGCTCAGCGAAATACATCGCTGCCGTTGCGATTATGAAAGCGAATATCGGCCAAAACGTTCGCGATGCGAAGTAATAGTAGACGATCTTTCGGGCCGATGATGCACGTGGCGCCGCCCGCGCACGGGTGTGCCGAACCAGAGCGGGATATAAAACCCCGATGAGATACACCGCGAGGAAAATTCCGACCGTTGCAAAGAGGTTGCCATGTGGCACCGTGACCGTATTCACATGATCTTGCAGATCCGCGTAGGCCTGCTCTTTATCTTTTTCGAGTGCGGCGTAGGCAGGACTGCTCCGATTCAGACGTCGCTCTTGCGCGGTGTCTAACTTGATTTCGCTGCGGATTGAATTGGCGATCCAATCGCGACGCGTGTCAGGATCGGGGAACGCGGTATGGAATAGCACGCTGAGGATCACGCAAAATCCGAACGTCAAAAGCGAAGCGCTGAGCGCGAACTCAAACGGCTTCTTCCAATTTTTCTCAGGCGCTTCGACGCAATACGAAAGCTCCGGATGCTTGAGAATCAACTGCCGTTGATGTAAAAACGATCGAAGATCGACGAACGGCTTGAGCCGCTGTTCCCACCATTCGTTGAATTCGCTCCGCGGCGTTGGAAGATCGTCGGTGACGGAATCTTCCGGCGAATTGATGGCACCTTGTAGCATGGTAGTCGCGCTCCAACCGGCTGCACTACCATTATACAGTCGAAATGAAGTGGCGCCTTAGCGAACGCCGATTTGCTCGGTCACTTTACGAGCGTGAGGCAGAATCGCGTATCTGTCATAGATCCACAACAGCAGCGTCGTCGCTAAGCCCGTCGCCGTAACGATAAACCAAATCGTCGCCGGCTGGTGTGATGCTTCACCGAAGTGCGCGACCAACGTACCGCCGTACCATCCGCCGACGATCGAGCCGATGCCGATGGGTAAAAACGCAAATCCCAAGTACGTGCCCTGCTGCCCTTCGGGCGCGAGACGTGAAATGTATTCGTAATAGCGCGGAGACTGAATGATCTCGCCGATTGCAACGACGACGAGACTCAGCACCGCCGTCAAGACGCTTCCGTGCGCCGCAATCAGTAGCCAGGAAATCGATGTAACCAGCGTGCCGACGACGAGCGCCTGAAACGGGCGCATCGCGCGCGTCATCGTGTTGACAGCAACCGTGAGCGTAATGACGATGAGCGGATCGGTGGTAAGAATGAGCGCGGTGTTCGCGTTCTTGTCGATGTAGTGATTGATGTAAATCGGCAGAATCAGATACTGTTGCCAATAGACGATCCAGTATCCGGAAAAAATCAGCAAGAACAGCACGAAGCGGCCGTTACGGACGACCGTGAGAAAGTCACGGCCGGTCTGTGCGAGCGATTGCGAAGACGTCGCACGGCCTGAACGCGGTTCGCGGAAAAACGTCAGCACGACGATAAACATCAGAAAGACGCTGAGCGCCGCGATCAAAAACACATCTTGCGGCGGCAATCGCGAGTGCAGCCATCCCGCTAAGAACGGCCCGAAGGTGCTGCCGATATTGACCATCGTGTAGTAGATGGAATAGCCGATCGAACGAACGTTCTCGGTGGATGCGCGGGCGGTCGTTCCGACGACGGACGGCTTCACGAGCGCGACGCCGAGCGCCGGCAAGAACAGGATGATGCCGACGAGGAGCGGCAACGGCACGACGGCACGTACCGGCGCGAGCCACGGCGCACCGATCGATCCGACCAAAAAGTACGCGCACGTCAAAATAAAGTATGCGGACGAGAGCGCCCGGCGAAAGCCGATTCTATCTGCCAGCGCACCGCCGAAGATGGCCATGACCCAGACGGCGCCGCCGAAAATGCCGCTGAGGCCGGCAGCCTGAGCGCTCGGGAATCCCAACGTCTGATTGAGATAGAGCGCGAGCGTCGAGAACACCGCGTAGTAGGAAAGACGTTCAAAAATCTCGCTGATGTTCGCGACCCAAAACGGGCGCTCGAATCCGCTTAGCGTCGCCGACAGTCGTTGCTGCATGAGCGCAGCTTAGACAAGGCGCCGGCGATCACCGCCTTCCGTCATGCACTCGCTTTGGCGATCGTCTCTTCGATGGCATATGCATATTGCAACATGACGCCCATCAATTCGGGGCGCGCGAGACGGTAGTCGGCCGTTGCGTCCAGAATGCCGATGATCTCGCCGGTTATTGGGGAACGAATCGGCGCGCCGTTGCACATCAGCTCGCGCCAGGATTCGCGGAAATGCTCGGGTCCGACGATTTGAAGCGGCCGCGCATCCGTAATTGCGGTTCCGATGCCATTGGTGCCCAGGCATTCTTCGCTCATCTGCGTGCCGGCTACAATGCCGACTTCCGACAAACGGGATCGCAGGCGGTGCTCGGCTACAAGGTCGAGGATCATTCCTTGCGCATCGGTGAGGATGACCGCGTAACGGTCCGCGCCGAGATGCGTGGATAAATGCGCGAGCACCGGCTTTGCGGCTTCCAAAAGCAAGAAATTCTTCTCGCGCAACGTTTGCAGTTCGTCATCTGCTGCAACGAGAACGTTGTCCGCGCATTGATAGTCCACGCGCTTCTGCTGCGAACGTTTCCACGATTGGTAGATTCGCGACCGGATCTTTTCCGATTTTGTCGACGAGCCGTTGAGAAATGCTTCCCGTGCCTGCGCAAACGTTCGGACCGATCGTTCGATTTCCGATGGAGAATCGATGGCCGTAAGGACCGACGCTAATGCACTTGGAGCCACAAGCGCGTCGACGACGTCGCCTTCAACGACGTCCGAAGCGTAAAGCTCCTTGATCGCCAGCCGGTACAGGCGGAGTTTCTCCCGGTCGTTTAGTCGAAGCGCGGACGCCAGCGAAGCGAGGAATCCGCGCGAGACGTTGACGTCGTGCCCGCTCTCGAACAGCCGGTACCAGAGCTCGGAGACTCCCGCAAGCTCGGCCACTTCGCACCGTCGCAGGCCGGGAACGCGGCGACTTCCGTTGTCCGGGAAGCCAAGATCAGTTGGATCCAGCCGCGCCCGCATGTTCATGAGAAAGGCGCGCAGCTGTGCGCGCCGGGCGTCCAAATGGACCATCAAAACCTTCTACCTTTGCAGTCGAGCGGCTAAACAGTAACTGCCACGTACTTTCTCGTTCGCGTCGCGGCCAATATGCTAAGACGATTAGCAATTACAAGAGACGGCAGCACGGACTGCAGTTGCTGCGCGTGCTCGAACGATACGCGGAGCAAGGCGAGCATCCGATCCTGCTCATCGATAACGACGCGACGAGCCGCCGTGCGACGATCATTTACGCGAATCCTGCCTTCGAACGCGTGTCAGGATACCGAGCGCGCGAGCTTGTCGGGCGTTCGCCGCTGCGGTGCGCATTGCGTCATCTCGATCGTGACGCACTATGTGCTATTCGCGCTGCGTTCAAGACCGTATCGCCGGTTTCGTTCGAGGTCTTGACCCCGCGCAAGAATGGCTCACCGATCAGAGTCTGCGTTTCGCTTTCACCGATCTTTGACGAGAACGGCAAGTGCACGAACTGGGGTGCATGCATCCGCGACGTCACCGAACATCATGCTTCTATTGAAACGGCCGAACGCGCGGCGCAAGCGCTGCGCTATCTCGCATTTCATGACGTGCTCACCGGGTTGCCTAACCGGTCGCTGTTGTTGCAGCAGGTCGCATCAGCACTCTTGGAAGGCCGTCTGGGATCGATGCTCTCGATCCGTTTGGACCGCTTCGACGCGATCGCCACTGCGCTGGGGCATGAATGTGCCGACGAGTTGGTCGCGCAGATTTCGCATCGCCTGCGCGATACAAAGCCGGTAGATTCGGCCCTTGCGCGTCTAGTCGCCGGAACGTTCGCCGTCTGGCTGCCGGGTGTGCGAGACCATGCGCAAACCCATGACATCGTCCTCGCGATGCTGGAAAGTTTCGCCGAGCCGTTTAATATCGACGGCGAACGGGTCGCCCTGCGCGCGCACGTCGGCATCGCGACGACGACGGACACATATGCCACGCCGGAAGAACTGCTGCGCGACGCCGAGATCGCAGCGGATGCAGCAGCAAAGGCAAATGCACGGTACCGGCGATTCACGCCACCTCTTCACGAATATTCGTTAACGTGTTTACGCGTTGAATTCGAGTTGCATCGCGCGATTGCGCGGCGGCAATTCATCTGCCACTTTCAGCCGATCGTGCAGATGAGCGACGGCCGCCCCGGCGGCCTCGAGGCGCTCGTGCGATGGCGCGATCCGGAGCGCGGGCTCATACCTCCAAGCCTATTCATTCCGATAGCGGAAGAGACGGGACACATCGCACGCATCGGCGAGCAAGTGCTGGAGATCGCCGCTCGCGAGGCCGTGCAGTGGCCGCATGTAGACGGACGCGAGATCGTCGTCAACGTCAACGTTTCGCGCCGTCAGCTCGACGACGAGCATTTCGCGCAAAAAGTCTTCAACGTCTTGGGCGATACCGGTCTCTCCCCGAACCGGCTCTGCCTGGAGATCACCGAGACCGCGCTCGCAAAAAGCGAGCACGACTTCGTCCCGATGTTGCAGACCTTACGCGACGCCGGCGTTCGGCTTGCGCTCGACGATTTCGGCGTCGGCTATTCGTCGCTCGGTTCACTGCGACGTCTGCCGTTTACCTCGGTGAAGATCGACCGATCGTTCATTGATGCGGGCACCGGCAACGAAGATTCGGGTATTGCCGATGACTCTATCGTGCGGATGATCGTCGCGCTTGCACAGACTCGCCACTTAAAATGCACGGCCGAAGGCATTGAAACCCGCGTGCAATGGGATCAGGCAAGAGAACTGGGTTGTACGCATGCGCAAGGCTTCCTTATCGCGCAGCCAATGGCGGCGGAAGACGTGCGAGCGTGGCTTGCGGACTGGGCCGGCATGAACTGCGCGTAGGCTCGCGTAACTCGCTGGGTATAGCTCCTCGCGAGGAGATGCGCATGAGATTCCGCCGAGTCTTCGTCCTCTTCACGGCAGCGGCTCTGATCGCTTCGGCAAATAGCAAGGATCCGACGAAAGCGATGAGCGGCAATCAAATCTTAGCGCTCGCGGGCGCCGCGCGAGGATTGAATTCGTATTCGGTTCCGGTTCATTTCGACGTACATTTGCATCGGCCGGTCGGCATCAAAACCGGGGTGGATGCGATCGTCTACTACAAAGCGCCGGCACAGGCCGCGTTAACCATCACCAAGAGCCCGTTTCTGCTCCGCTCGTTGTTCAAAGGAACGTACGCGATCGATCTTGCCGTGCAGGTTTGGCCCTCGAAGTACAACGTAACGTCCGTTTCGCGTGGACTGAGCGGCGGCAAAGCGGCATTTCTTCTTCAAGCCGTTCCGAGATCGCCCGACCCTGCCGTGGACCACGTGATGTTTGCCGTCGCACAGAACGGCTATGCAGCGCTTGCCGCGTCCTGGTATTACAAAGACGGATCGACAATCGAGCTCTCCATCGTAAACCAATTGCTATCGAATTACGTCTTGCCCGCGACGGAAACGATCGCGGTTTCCATGCCGCAGTACAAGCTCGACGCCGATGGAACGTTCGGTGAATACGCTCTGAACGGCCCCGTCCCCGACTCAGTTTTCCAGAAGCCGTAACGAATAAGAGACGTTCGCTTGCTTTACGTAGCGAGAAAAGCGACCCGCGAGCGCACGCCTGGTTGGCCTGACGGCGGGCGTGTTTTGAAGGTGCCGCTCGTCGCGGGCAGATAACAGTGCTCGAAAGACGCTTAAGTTCACTAGCTCATCGCGAGGTGTTTTCCGGATGTCCAGCAGCATGAAGACGCTGTTCCTCAACCCGCCTAGCTTCGACGGTTTCGACGGCGGCGCGGGGTCGCGTTATCAAGCACGGCGTGAGATCAAATCCTTCTGGTATCCCACGTGGCTGGCGCAGCCCGCGGCGATGGTCGAGAACAGCCGGTTGATCGATGCTCCGGCCGACGATTTGTCGGTTGACGACGTATCGAAAGCCGCGCGCGACTTCGAGCTCGTAATCATCCACACCAGTACGCCGTCGTTTGGGAACGACGCAAAATTTGCGGCGCACCTCAAAGAGCAGAACCCTGACGTCGTCATTGGAATGGTGGGCGCGCACGTTGGCGTGCTGCCGATGGAGTCGATGAAAGGCGCCCCCGCCGTCGATTGGGTCGGCGTCGGCGAATTCGACTACACATGTGCCGACGTCGCATCCGGAATGCCGCTGCGCGATGTGCCGGGAATTGCGTATCGCGAAGGCGATCGCATCGAATTTACCGCTCCGCGGCCCGCGATCGAAAATATGGATGCGCTGCCCAGCGTTCTCGATGTATACAAACGCGATCTGACGATCGAGAACTATTACATCGGGTACCTTCAACACCCGTACGTCTCGTTTTATACCGGACGCGGATGCCGTTCGAAGTGCACGTTCTGTTTGTGGCCGCAGACGCTCGGCGGCCATTCGTACCGGGTTCGCAGCGTTGAGAACGTCGAAGCCGAAATGAAGCGCGCAAAAGAGCTGTTTCCGCAAGTACGCGAGTTCTTTTTCGACGACGACACCTTCACCGACAATCAAGCGCGCGCCGAAGAGATCGCGCGGCGTCTTGGGAAGCTCGGTGTAACGTGGTCGTGCAATGCGAAGGCCAATGTGCCGCGTAAGACGCTGGAAGTCATGAAAGAGAACGGCCTGCGTTTGCTCCTCGTCGGTTACGAGTCGGGCAGCCAGAACATCTTGAACAACATTAAAAAGGGTATTCGTCTCGATATCGCACGGCGATTCTCACAAGACGCGCGCGAGCTCGGCATCACGATTCACGGAACGTTTATTCTCGGACTTCCCGGCGAAACGCCCGAGACGATTCGCGAAACAATCCGTTATGCGTGCGAGATCGATCCGGAAACGATTCAGGTCTCCCTCGCAGCTCCGTATCCGGGAACCGAACTGTACCGCCAGGCGCAAGAGCAAGGATGGCTCGAGATCCAGAGCGATGACCTCGTGGATTCGCACGGTATCCAAACGGCGGCGCTCAATTATCCGAACATCAGCAAGACGCTCATCTTTAATTCGGTCGACGAATTCTATAAGAAGTTCTATTTCCGTCCGCGCAAGATGGTCTCGCTGTTCGGCGGGATGCTGCGCGATCCGCAAGTGATGAAGCGCCGGCTGCGTGAGGGCGCCGAGTTCTTCACGTTCTTGCGGGAGCGCAAGACCACGGCATAGCGGTCCGGCGAACAGCCACCAAATGACGGCTTGCGGCAACGCGAGCCGTCATTTTTTCGTTTCCAGTCAAACGGATCGTGTTTGAAATGCTCGATCGCAAGGAAGGTACGCAATCAAGCGTCGAGCGGCGGCAAGCAGCCGCCAACTAAGAGGTGCGAAAACCATGAAGACTTCACTCCGTCAGTTCGCAATTCTCACGGCAGCCTCCACGGCATTGGCCGCCCTGTTCCAAACCACGCCCGCCAACGCGCAGAGTTACAACACCGGCGTTGCGGACCTAAGCGTCGCCAATGGTAACGTGGTGATCGTCCGAGGCGATAGTGGAGCACAAGTGGCAGGCGCGGTGAATGCGCCGCTCGTCGCCGGCGATTATCTCTCCACGGGGCCGGGCTCAACTGCGGAAGTTCAATTCGACGGCACCTCGATGCTTCGTCTCGCACCGAACGCGCAAGTTCGGTTTGTGAATGTAAGTCCCGGCTCGCGCGAAACGCAACTCGGCGCCGGAACTGTTGATGTTGCAGAGTTACAAGGCAACGATGGCGGCGCGCAGATCGATACGCCTTCCGTAACTGTCCGTCCGAATACAACGGGCGACTATCGCGTGTCTCTAACGGGCAACGGTCAGACGGCTGTTACGGTGCGAAGCGGATCCGCGACGGTGACTACCGGCGCGGGATCGCGAACACTGACTCCTGGAATGACGCTCGTTGCATACGGGCCGTACTCGAATCCCTCGATCTCCATGCAGGGCGCACCCGGCTTCGACTCATTCGACCAATTCAATATCTCACGCGATCAGTCGCTCGCATCCGCCTATAATGCAAATCCGTATATTTCGCCTCAACTCGCGGGCTATTCGAATCTTGCGAACTATGGATCGTGGCAGGACGTCCCCGGCTATGGATGGGCTTGGGCGCCGAACAATCAAAGCCAGAATAATTTTGCGCCGTATCAAAACGGTCAATGGGCTTGGGAACCCGGTTACGGTTACACCTGGGTCGACAACGCGCCGTACGGCTACGCCACTTCACACTACGGATCGTGGTTCAATAATTCAAATTACGGCGGATGGCTATGGCAACCGCCGGGATATCAATATCAAACATCCGCGAATGCGCTTGGGTCAGCATGGCTGCCCGCCGTCGTTTCGTTCTTCTTGACCGGCAGTGGCGGCGGCTCCGGCTTCGATCTTAGTTCGTTGCTCAATGGCTTCGCCGGCCTCAATGGCGACTATGGAAACAACGCGGACATTGGATGGATTCCGCTCGCGCCGGGGCAGCAATATCAGCCTTGGTACGGTCCCAACTACACGTATCCGTCCACAGAAGTAACGAGCATTCCGAACATCACGAACATCTACAGCTACTATCCGAATGCGCAGTACTATGGCGGAATAACCACCGTGCCGGTGAGTGCGTGGCGTAGCGGTACGACACACTATACAATTGTCCGGCCGCAACAACTCACCCGCGTCTATGTGATTCGCGGCGCCGTCCCGGTCGTTCCGACCACGGCAAACTTACATTACACGTCGGCGCGCGTTAGTCGTCCGGTTGCGATCTCACACGTGTTCTCCACGACGAGGTTCACTGCAAAAGCGCCGCCCGCGCATGTCTCATTCGCGCAACAGCAGACGCGAATCAAAGAGATCGTGGTTGCAAAACCCAAGGTTGTTCCGCTCCCCGAACATCGCATCGCCGCGCATCCCGTCTACCATCCGGCGAAACATCCCGAAGTACATGTGGTGACGATGAAGCCGGTAGCACATGAAGCCGCGCCGGCAAAACATGCTGCGCCCGTGCAACATGCTGCGCCCGTGCAACATCCTGCGCCGAAAACCGCAACGCATCCGCAAGCGGCTGCAAAACCGGTCGAGCATGCGAAACCCGTCGCAAAGCCGGCTGCTAAGCCCGCTGCAAAGCCGGTTACACATGAACAATCCCCGGTGACATCGCACAAGGCGCCCGAAGCCAAACCGCAACAACACGCGGCTCCGACGGTAAAGCCCGTCGTGCATGAAGCGCCGGCGGCAAAGCCGGTCGTGCATCAAGCGCCGGCGGCAAAGCCGGTCGTGCATGAGGCGCCTGCGGCAAAGCCGGTCGTGCATCAAGCGCCCGCAGCGAAGCCCGTCGTGCACGAAGCGCCGGCGGCAAAGCCGGTCGCGCCCCAAGCGCCGGCGGCAAAGCCGGTCGTGCCTGAAGCGCCGGCGGCAAAGCCTGTGCCGCATACAGCTCCTGCGAAAAGTGAATCGAAGCCGACGGAAGCGAAACCGGCTGCGAAACCAACTTCTCGCCCCTGATGAGCGACATCCGCTTTCGCTCATGAACGGCTATGCTAGACGACTAGCTCGCCGTTCATGAGCGGCGTATGATCGCCATATGAATGTACGAGTGATTGCGGTCCTTACCGCGGCGTTGTTCATTTCCGGCGTATCCGTTGCGTCCTCACAGCAACCGCCGTCGGCGGCGGTACTCTCGAAATTGAGCACTCCGAAGCAATTCGATCTGACGAAGATCAAATGCGGCGACTTTCTCAATTTAAGTCTCACCGACCGCGGTTACTTGCTGATGATGTACTGCGGCTTTGCATCAGCGAAATCCGGGACGACAAAGTTCGTAACAGCCGACATTCGCGCTCGCGGGCAAAAGCTTACGGACTTCTGCGCGACATCGCCGCAAACACCGATGTTCACAGCTATTCGGAAATTCGTCAGCGGATAAACATGCCGGCTTCCGTCGAATCCGTAAATGTCGGCACCATTCGCACTGTCCAATACAACGGTAAAACCATAACAACCGGGATATTCAAGGACCCGGTCCCCGGACGCCTCGCCGTAAAAGGCGTGAATCTGGCCGGCGACGACCAGGCCGATCGCAAAGTCCACGGCGGCCCGTATCAGGCCGTCTATGGCTACGCACGCGAAGATTACGACTGGTGGGAGAATGAACTCGGGCGAGCGATGCCGCCCGGTCAATTCGGAGAGAATCTGACCACTCGAGGAATTGACGTGAACGAAGCGCTCATCGGCGAACGCTGGCGCGTCGGCACCGCGTTACTGCAAGTCACGATCCCGCGCCTCCCGTGCTACAAGCTTGCGATGAAAATGGACGATCCGAGGTTCGTCAAGCGTTTCAGTGCGGCGCTTCGCACCGGCGCCTACTTTGCGATAGCACAAGAAGGCGACGTCAGCGAGGGCGACGGGATCGAAGTTGTATCGCAGCCAACGCACGACGTCACGATCAAAACGTTTGCGCAAATCTATCTCTTTGAACGTGACCGCGTGCGGGAATTACTCGCCGTCGACCTCCCCGGCTCTTGGCGCAGTTGGATCAACGAACATTTGTAAGGAGCGCGCATGAAAAACGCCGACGTCATCGTCATCGGGAGCGGTCAGGGCGGCGTCCCGCTCGCGGTAGAACTCTCGAAACGCGGGCAGCACGTCGTCTTGTTTGAGCGAGACGCCATCGGCGGAAGCTGTGTCAATTATGGCTGCACGCCTTCCAAAGCGTTCTTGGCCTCCGCTCATAACGCGGGCCGTGCGCGCCGGGCGCAAAACCTTGGCGTGCACGCGAAGGTCGACGTTGACTTTCCGTTCGTGATGAACCGCGTGCGCGGTATCGTCGCATCGTTTCGCGAGGGCACGCAGCGACGGCTCGCGCGCGCCGGCGTCGAAGTGATCCGTGGCGAAGCTGCATTTACCGGCGAGCGCATCGTGAGCGGCGGCGGTGTGGAAGTTACCGCACCACTCATCGTGATTAACACCGGCACGTCGGCCGCAATACCGAATGTTCCCGGGCTCGCCGATACCCCTTGTCTAACGAATTCGACGTTTTTTTCCCAGACGGCGCTCCCGAATCGCTTTCTGGTGCTTGGCGCCGGATATGTCGGATTGGAACTTGGGCAAGGCATGGCGCGTGCCGGCAGCGCCGTACAGATTTTCCATCGCGGCGATCGCGTGCTCAACAGCGAGGAAGCCGACGTCAGCGCTCTGCTTCACACATCGCTCAATGAAGACGGCATCAACGTTCATTTGAAGGCGAACGCGTCTCGTGTAACGTTTACGAACGGCCTTTTCACCGTTGAACTCCAAGACGGCAGACGCTTCGAGGGCGAACAGCTACTCGTCGCGACGGGCCGTACGCCGAACACGGGTGCGCTGCACGCCGAAAAGTCGGGCATTGCGTTGGATAAAGGCGGTTATGTCAGCGTTGACACGCACTTCCGAACCTCATGCGAAGGCGTGTATGCAATCGCCGATGTGGCGGGGCAGCCCGCATTTACGCACGTGTCGTGGGAAGATTACCGTCGTCTAATTTCAATACTCGACGGCGGCGGCCGCACGAGCAACGACCGCGTGCTGGGATACGCGGTATACACGGAGCCGCAAGTTGGGCGCGCGGGACTTACGTACGACCAGGCGTGCGCGCAAGGCATCAACGCAAGCTGCAAGGAGGTACCGCTGACCTCGGTAGCGCGCGCGATCGAGTGGGGTCAGGAGCACGGCTTTTACCGCATGGTGATCGACCGCGACACGGATAAGATCATCGGCGCAACGCTGGTCGGTTACGAAGCCGCGGAACTCGTCCATGTGTTCATCGCCCACATGCAAAGTGGTTCGACGTGGCACACGCTCGATGAATCCGTGCACATTCATCCGACATACTGCGAAGCTTTTCCGGGTCTCGCACGATTGTTCGCATCGGAACCCGCGATCGACGAACCGGTGTGCGCCGCCGCAGCGCCTTAAAGATACGTCAATTTACGCGCTTTTCGCGCCCGGCCCATTCGCGTTCGCGAAGCACATATTTTTGGATCTTTCCGGTCGACGTCTTGGGTAAGTCGATAAACTCCACGGCTTTCGGAGTTTTGAATCCCGCCAGGCGACCGCGGCAAAACGTAATGATGTCCGATTCCTGGGCCGCGGCACCCGGCTTTAACGTAACAAACGCTTTGGGGACTTCACCCCATCGTTCGTCCGGCATCGCAACGACCGCGCACTCGAGCACCGCCGGATGTTCCATAATGATCTTTTCGATCTGAACGGTCGAAACGTTCTCTCCTCCGCTAATAATAATGTCTTTTGCGCGATCTTGAATCTCGATGTAGCCATCGGGATGCTTAACGGCGACATCACCGCTATGGAAGTACCCGCCGCGAAATGCCTTGGCCGTAGCATCGGGATCGTTGTAGTATCCTTTCATCACGTTGTTGCCGCGCATCACGACTTCGCCCTGAGTTGCGCCATCGGCCGGCACGTCGTTCATTGCTTCGTCGACGATGCGAATGTCGTGAGCGCTCGTGGTAAACATCGCGACACCCTGTCGTGCTTTAAGACGTGCCCGTTCCTGGCGCTCGAGACCGTCCCAGAGATCCCTCTGCCATGCACAAACGGTGATGGGGCCGTACGTTTCTGTGAGACCGTACACGTGCGTGACCGTAGCACCGAGGTTCTCCATCTGCTCGATTGTGCGCGGCGAAGGCGGCGCACCCGCCGTAGTAACATGCACCGGTCTTGGAAATGGACGCGCCTCTTTGTAGTTTGCGAGGCTTACGAGCACCGTCGGTGCGGCGCAAAAATGCGTGACGTTCTCCGACTCTATGAGTTCGAACACCTTAGCAGGGTCAACTTTGCGCAGACAAACGTGTGTAGCGCCGGCAGCCGTAACCGCCCACGGGAAAATCCATCCGTTAGCATGGAACATGGGCAGCGTCCACAGATACACGCTATCCGCGTATAATTGTGCGTGAAAGAGCTCGGCGAGCGCATTGAGATACACGCCACGATACGTATACATGACGCCCTTCGGTTGGCCCGTCGTACCGCTCGTGTAATTTAATGAGATGGTCTCGTCTTCGTCCGGCTGTTCATGCACGAACGGTTCGTTCGTGGCATTGTTGAGCAGTTGCTCGAAGTCTCCGATACGAAGCAACGTCGGGGATGTTGTGAGTGCGGAAAGCAAATGCTCGTACTCAGCATCGTATATGACGATCGAAGCTCCGCAGTGCCGTACGATGTACGCAATCTCGTCCGGCATCAGACGAATGTTGAGCGCGCAAAGGATACCGCCCGCGAGTGGAACCGCAAAGTGCGCCTCGAGCAGCTGGGAGGTGTTGGGCGCGATGAACGCCACCCGGTCGCCCGGCTCCAGGTTCACGTTCCGAAGAACGTGCGCAAAGCGGTAGACGCGTTCGAGCATCTGCGGATACGTGAAGCGCTGCGCGCCGTCGACCACGGCAACCTTTTCACGATAGACAAATGCGCTTCGCTCGAGAAAATCGATGGGCGTGAGCGGACGTAGATGGACAGCCGCCGATGCTTGCAGGCGATCGATCATATACATCAATCATAACGTCTACAAACCAAGTTCGGGAGATGTCCGCATGCTAATCGATCACGTCGACCTTCGCGTCAAAGATCTCGCTACCGCGCGTCGTCTCTACGATCCGCTAATGTCGGCGATGGGATTTAGTCACTTTGAAGTCCAGGGCGGGAACATCAACTATCATCGGCCCGATAAAGAGTGGTCGGAGTCGTTCTTCGGCCTCATGACGGATCCCGACCATCAACCGAACGGCTCGCGAATCGCGTTTCGGGCGCGGAACCGCGACGACGTTGACCGGCTTGCGGAAATCGCCCGAGCAGCAGGCGCTCGCGCATTCGAACCACCGGAGGCGTACGGCGGCTCGCCACGATACTACGCGGCGTTCTTCGAAGATGCGGACGGCAACAAATTGGAGATTTGCTACCGCACCGACCGCTAAACTAATTCTTTAATTGACATCCCCGTGGAATTCTGGTATTCACTTAAATAATTAGTTTTGACGACGGAGACTACCTTGCTTTCTACGGTCGTGCCTGTTACCCAGACTGCTCCCCTGCTCGCGCCGGCCGCGCCCGATGCGCAATGGCCCCAGCCGGCGATTGCGCTGAAATGGGATGTCGCCCACGGGCGCCCGGCGCAAGACAACACGACTGTCCACTTCACGACGGACGGGAAGATGCTCTACGTGCGGTTCGATGCCGAGCAGCGCTCGCCGGTTATCGCAACGCAGCATGGCGACGATCTCATTACCGGCGGAAGTAATGCGAACGGCGGTATTTCCTGGAGTAACGACGATGCGGTCTGGGTCGACTTGTGGCCGACAGGACCCGGTGGTTTTGAATATCAGTTCGAATCGAATCCCACCGGCGCGCACAACGAAGCGTCGACCGAAAATGCCGCATTTGCACCCGATTGGCAATCGCAAGGCACGATTCACGGCAACGGCTACACGGTGACAATGGCGATTCCCCTCAGCGTTATTCACGGCGCGCGCGCCGGGACGTGGCGCATGCAGTTCGTTCGATACGAACGCGCGAGCGGCGACCTCAACGTGTGGTCGTACGAGACGGCGCAAACGCAGCCCGACGATGCCGCACGCGCGGGTAACGTGGCGATTCCGTTGGTTGCGAAAGCGCCGATTCCGAAACCTCGCGCGGCAATCTACGGACTCGGCGCCGTCGCCGCGCCATCCACCGGTGGATCGACTTCGCGAATGGGCGCTGATTTTTCCATCCCCGTTACACCGACTGCGGCGTTTTTCGGCACCTTGCATCCCGATTATTCGAACGTCGAGCTCGATCAGCAATCGATTTCGCCAACTGTTTATCAGCGTACGTACAGCGAAGTCCGTCCCTTCTTCACGCAAGCGGCATCGTACTACGGCAACTTCAACTGCGATGTGTGTAACGGATTTCGTACGACGCTCTATACACCGGCGATTCCCACGCCGCGCGAAGGCTACGCGTTCGAAGGTAAGGATGGACTCTTCGGCCTTGCCGCCTATGATGCGATCGGTGTAGACCGCACGGACATCGCAAGTGCGTTCAACTATACATCACCGGATACACATTGGCAGTTTGCGGCTCAGCATGTCGCAGCGAATTTGCCCGGCCTTGTCGATGATGCGAATGAGGTCGGCCTCAACTGGTACAACGGGCGCCATTTGAGCGCGTACGTCAACTACGCGACGGATCGCGGAACGAATGTGCTCGATCCAGGACAAGGAAACTGGATCGATGCGGGCGGCGGTTGGGGCGATCAACACTTTGCGCTGTACGGTTCCGTTCGCAGCGTCGGAAGTTACTTCAATCCGGTGGACGGGTTTGATTCGCACCCTGGGATTGCGGGCTATGGCCTGTACACGGCGCGTATTTGGACCTTTGCCAAGCAAGACGTGCTGCAATCGGCCGGCATCGACTTCTTCCTGGACCGGTATCAAGGGCGTCAGTACGGCGTGGCGCAGAGCGACAACAATGTACTTGTGGATCTTCTTTTCAAGAACACCTTCGACGTGCAGCTCTCTTCCGGTTCAAATTATTGGCGTTTCGATCAGACGCTGACACCCATTTCACAAAGCGGCGGTTTCAGCATTACGTACCACAGCGGCATGCAGAACAACGTCGGAAACTTTCCCGCTCACGGTGCGTCCTCGTATCCGACGCAAGTTCAATATTACACGGGACGATACGGTCTCGGACGGCTGGATACGTGGTTCCGGACCTCCGTACTGAAAATGGGCGAGCGCGGCTCCGTGACGTTGACACTGGACAACACCTCGCAGTGGTTAAAGCCTGCGCCGGACAACATCCAATGGTTCGAGGGCGTGTCGTACGCGTATCAAATCTCGCATAACTCGTCGCTTGCAATCGGGGTCCGCCGCATCGTCGGAGTTCCGCCGCAGCCAAACGGCGGCGGAAACTGCGAGGGTCAGTGCTCCAACGTCTCCGTGGCGTATCACATGCGCTGGAAGAATTACGAACTGTATGCCGCGTACGGTGATCCCAATACCCTCATCACCGTACCGCAGGCGATCTTCAAGCTCATCTTCTACGCCGGAGGACAGAAGGGGACATAGCGCGTTGAAAGACTCTTTGAAGCACCACCGCCTGGTTGTGCTTCTCGTCTTTCGCGCCATACACGAGCGTGATGGCGTCGAAATGTTTGGCAGCATTCATTATCATTTGAATTTGAGCCTCGGCATCGGCGTCATTCAATTGAGCTTCATAGCGTTTTCGGAACTCCGTCCAGCGCTCAGGATCGTGTCCGAACCATTTACGCAATTCCGGACTCGGCGCAATGTCCTTTGCCCATAGATCGATATGCGCTTCGTCCTTGCTGACCCCACGCGGCCAAACGCGGTCAACAAGTACGCGAAAGCCGTCATCGCGCTGCGCCGGTTCATAGACGCGTTTAATGCGGACGTCTCGTTTCATACAATCAAGGTTCAAATACGCCTGTTGACGTAGAATCACCAAGTATGCCCAATGTTACTCGGCTCATGTCATCGGATTCTGCAGACGCGCTTTATTGAGGCACTATGATCGAAGCCTTGGGAGCGCGCGTACATCTCTTCGTGCGACCCGACGCGCGGGCGCGTTTCATCGAGCTATTTCGCGACGTACTGCGCTGTGACGTACGCGAGCTGGACTTCGGCATGCAGTATCCGATATTGCTCGTGTCGTTTCCCAACCGCAGCTCGTTCAGTGTCGAGTTCTCGGAACGCGCGCCGCTCGAGCCGAAGACCGTAGATGACGAGCATGCTTTTCGCGGACCGTGGATCGAATTTCGCACCGAGGACGTCGGCGCCGTGCAAGAGGCGCTCGATCGCGCCGGCGTCCCGAGCTTTACGCATCCTCCGAGCCCGCACCGTTATTTCAGCGCACCCGGTGGTCAAGTCTTTCGCGTCATCGACGTAAACTATTTTGGTCCATGATCGCCGTTACGCCAATGCGTCGGTGAAAGGCAGTTTACGTGCGCGCTTTCCCGTCAAGACGAAAACCGCGTTGCTGACGGCCGGCGCAATCGGCGGCGTGCAGAGTTCGCCGACGCCCGTCGGCTTCTCGGTGCTCGGGACGGTATACACATCGATGACGGGCGCATCCGTCATGCGCAATGCGCTGTAATCGTAGAAGTTGTGCTGCTGCACGCGCCCTTTCTGTAGTGTGATTTTGTTGGTTAGAGCCGCGGAGAGCCCATAATTTGTGGCACTCTGCGCTTGCTGAACGACAATGTCGGGATTGATCGGCATGCCGCAGTCGACCGCGACCACGACTCGGTGAACTTTCGGCACATTGCCTTGCATAGAAACATCCGCAACGAGTGCTGCATAGCTGCCGGCCCAGAGACTCAGCGCCACCCCTTGCGCGATATTTGCTTGTTTGCGCCCCCAACCGGCCTTCTGCGCCGCCAACCGCAATACGCCCGCAGAACGAGGATCATGGTAGAGGAGCGACAGACGAAACGCCAAAGGATCCTGATGTGCAGCGTGCGCGAGCTCGTCGATAAAAGACTCGGTGACGAACCCGTTCCAGCTAGCGTCGGGCGCTCGCCACGAACCAACCGGAATTCCGTGTTCGTGATCGATGTACGTCGCTCGGAAGTTTGGCACGTTGTACGGCACATCCACGACTTCCAACAGGTCGAGGGGGTCAATCCCGTTTTTCATCCACTGCGGGTACCACCGGCGCAGCCATGATTGCGAAACGACTTGGTGCGATAGTGCGGTCAGTTTGCCGTCTGCTACGACGCCCCGCACAACGTTGACGCTCATCGGGCGATAGAATTCGTTCTGGATGTCGTCCTCACGCGTCCACTGCACTTTCACCGGTGCCTTGATCGCCTTTGACACTTCTACCGCTTCCCGAACGTAGTCCGACTCTAGTCGACGCCCGAATCCACCGCCGATGAACGTCGTGTGAACGATACACTTTTCAGGCGGCAGGCCTGTCACGTTGATCGCTTCCTGTTGCGAACGTTGTTGCACCTGAGTCGGTGCCCACACTTCGCAGTGGTCCTCGCGCACATCCGCGGTTGCGTTTTGCGGCTCCATCGTTGTGTGGGCGAGAAACGGACCGAAATATGTCGCCTCGAGCACGGTTCCACGGGCCTCGTCGACATTTCCCCGCGAAAGCGCGACATGCTCTCCGCGATGCGCGCGGGCAAGGCGTTCGGCTTCGGCGAAAAGCGAATCCGTACTGACGTCAGCGTTCGGTCCTTCATCCCACGTGATCTGCAACGCGTTCTTTCCTTGAAAAGCGGACCACGTGTTTTTTGCGACGACCGCCACGCCGTTCGATACCTGAACCACATCCACGACGCCGGGAACCGATTTTGCTTTAGTTGCATCAAAGCTCTTCACGCTTCCGCCAAACACCGGTGAACGCGCGATAGCTGCGTACATCATTCCCGGGACGCGCACATCGATGCCATACTGGGCAGCGCCATTGACTTTATATGGAATGTCGAGCCGCTGATGCGAGTGCCCAATTAGCGTGAATGTGTCGGGTGCCTTCAATGCGACGTTCGCCGGCACGGGTAGCGCGGCGGCGGCGGTTGCAAGGCTGCCGTATGTCGCGCTTCGATTTGACGGCGCATGATACACGGTGCTGCTTCTGGTCGTGCAGGTAGAAGGTTCCACCGACCATTGCTTTGCAGCCGCGGCAACGAGCATCGCGCGCGCAGTCGCGGCTGCAGTGCGCAGAGGTACCCACATGTGGCTCACACTCGTGCTGCCGCCGGTAACCATCGTGCCGTACGCGGGATCGACGTACCGCGCGTCAGCGAGCGCGACCTCAGTACGGACGAGACGCATATCAGCGTCGAGCTCGTCTGCGACAATCGTGGTAAGACCCGTGGCGATGCCCTGTCCCATCTCGGACTTATTTATCGTGATGGTGACGGTGTTGTCGGGAGCGACGCGAACCCATGCGTTCGGTGCGAATGCGGCTGTTGAGTTACTCTTGTGAGCGCAGCCGGGCAGGTAGATTGCGAGCCCAAGACCAGCGCCAAGCACTCCGGTCAAGCGAATGAAATCGCTGCGATTCAATGCGTCTGTCTGCATGGTTCACGCCTCACGTGCTGCGCGCCGGACCGCGCTGCGAATGCGATCGTACGTGCCGCAACGGCAAATATTTGTCATTGCCTGAGCGATCTCGCTATCGCTGGGGTTAGGATTCTTTTTGAGCAGCGCACTTGCAGCCATGATCTGGCCGGACTGACAATATCCGCACTGCGGCACTTGCTCGGCAATCCACGCCTTCTGCACGCCATGCGAATTGTCGCTCGAAAGGCTCTCAATCGTGTGGATCTGCTTGCCGGCGGCTTGCGCAACGGGCAACACGCACGAGCGCGTGGCTTCGCCGTCGACATGCACCGTGCAACAGCCGCACTCGGCAACGCCACAGCCGAACTTGGTTCCCGTCAATCCGAGTTCGTCGCGAATAACCCACAAGAGCGGCATTTCGCCGGGCACATCGACGTCGTGCTGGACGCCGTTAACGGTTAGAGAAACCATAAACCTACTCTCCGTGCCATCACGCCGTTGCAGCAGCGTTTCGGCCGAGCTGCTCTCTGACGCCGTATGCGGCATCCCAAAGGCTATGAGGATTACCAAGTTCACCGTGAAGCCGCATCATCGTATCGATGAGCTCTTGCGGTGTCGCGCTTTCCGTTACCGCTTTATCAAAGTCGCGGATATACGTTCGCGTGGCATCGAGGATCGCCGCAGGATCATCATCACGTGCGTTAGGATCTTTGTGTCCCGCGACCAATATCCGCGGATTCAGCGAAGCAATGGTATCTAATGCCGCGAGCCACCCTTCGCGCTTTTGGTGATCGGTGTAGGCGAGATAGCAGTGAATGCCGTTATAGGCGACGTCTCCACCGACAACCGCATCTAAGTCGGGAATATGAACCACGCTCGATGGTGCCGTATCGCTCTGTCCTACGTTAACGGGACGAATTTCGTGGTCTTCGAGATAGATCACCCGCTCTTGCATTGCTTCGGGCACGATCGGATGCTCGTCGAATTGGTTCGGGAGCCATGTTTGCCATCGTCGAATCGCTGCTTCGCTGACCTGTTGTTGAGCGAACGGTACGACCTCCGCTAGCGCCACCGCCTTCGCGTTCGGAAATGCGGCCAGGATGGTATTGAGGCCAAAAAAATGGTCGGCGTGGCCATGGGTAATGTAAACGGTCGTAAGCGTCTTGTTGTTTGCGCGAATCCATTCTACTAGGCGCGTCGCTTCCGCAGTGGTGATCAGCGCATCGATCAGCACCGCTTCATTTTCACCGGTGAGCAGCGATACGGAACTTGCGGGGAATGTCGCCTGTCGACTCTTATCCCAAAGCGGATTTGCACTGACGATGGGCTTATACGGGCTGACATAAACGTGAAGGTTAATGGACATGGCTGTCCCCTATCCCGTTACATGCATGTTAGCGTCCGGGAAGGCGCTGCGTGATCTCTTGCAGCCGCCATCCGTTACCATCGGGATCTGTGAAATCGGCAAACGAAGTGTAACTGCGACCTTCCGGATCCCGTCCGGGCTGCGGTCCTTTGCCCAATGCGCGATGATACACTTCGCCGATAGCGATGCCTCGTGCCGCGATGTGCGCTCGCGCCGCTTCGATATCTTTCACGACAAGCAGCAATCCCTGTACCGAACCCGATGCGGCAGTTGTACGCGCGCCCCCGAATTGGATAGAGCACTCCGAGCCGGGCGGCGTGAACTGAATCACTCGGAAGTTTCCTTCCGGTGCAACATAATCGATGTCCAATCGCCAGCCGAGCTTTTCGTAGAATTGCTTTGCGCGATCCATATCCGCAACGGGCAACGCTATCGCTTCGAGTCTCTCCTCCAGCGCGATGCCGGTCGCGTCTTTGTCGACGGCTTCTTTCATTACGGTACCTCGGCAAAGTAAAGACACATCGCCACAGGAGAGCGACGAATATGACGTTGCGTTGCAAATAGGCTTAAGTGAATTCTCGGAAACGTTGAATTGAGATTACCGTTTCACGTTACTGCAGCGGCTGCTGTCCGCACAACAAGCTACCAGCTACGTCTGCGTTACGGTTTCGCGACAGCGGAGAGTTGCTGGAGCAGCTCGTCCGTGCTGATAATCGCCTCCGCGTAGCTTGGAAGATTCACCTCGATGGACGCTGTCATTTCTTCCCACTTGAACGCCGCAGTCGCGTCCTTGATCAAGGTGACTTCGTATCCGAGCTCCGCGGCATAACGGCACGTCGCCTCGATGCAGGTGTTGGCAATGCACCCAATGACGATGAGGTGGTGGATGCCGTGCTTCTTGAGTTGGAGATCTAAGTCGGTATTGGCAAAACCGCTTGAACACCAATGCTCTTGGGCGACGGTCTCTCCCGGAACGGGCGTGAATTCTTCGCCGAACGTTCCACCCCACGAGCCGTCCGCGAAGATGTGGTTCTTCTCATTTAACCGTTGGATCGGCGCCCAATATTTCCAGCCGTCGTAGGCTCCCGGCCGCCAGCGGTGATGCGGCGCGTAGAAGACCTTAATCCCCGCGCGCCGTGCCGCATGGAGCACGCGTACCATGTTGGGTACGCAGTTTACTTTTTCGGCGACCTCGCGCATTCGATCCCAGAATTTCCCGCCTTCGGTGATGAAGTCGTTGTAGGGATCCACCACGATGAGAGCGGTGATGCTCGTGTCGAGTGTACCGTGCATTAAATCGGAACCACTCGCTGTACGTCGCTCTGTTGGACCAACGGCTTCACAGCGTGTATGTATAGGCGTTGAAAATGCTCGCTTGCGAAGTGAGCGTCGAGTGCGTCCCGATCTCGATACACTTCCCAGAGCGCGAAGATGTTGTTATCTTCGGCGCTTCGAGCAACGTCGTATTGAAGTACACCCGCCTCTTTGCGCGATGCATCGCGCAGTTCGCGAAGGAGCCCCTCGACGCTCTCGGCGTCTTTTGAATCGAACGTGAAGTGAATGGAATTGATTAACATATCATCATCCCGTGCGCGGTGTGACTCCTCACGTCGCATGAGAGAACGCCCTCGAGTTCCTATCATACGCGTTCACGGGTGACAGCGAAAGGTCTTGCGTGCGCGCGATTATTGTGCCGGCGGCGGACCAGAATAGCTCAAGGGTGGCGCTGTCGCACTCGGCAACGCTGAATCGCGAGGCACGGTTGGCCCGAGGTATTTCGCGAGATACGCAACGATCGTTGACTGCTCGGCTTTCGGCAGCGGCGAACCGAATTTTATCATCTTCGTGACTTCTGCATTCCAGACGATCTTCGATAAGCGTTGCTGTGTGTACATATCCGCGCTGTGGCAGATTTCACAATTCGCCTGCAACGCGGCGCGTTGCGGTCCGGCGGGCAGATGAGCGCCGTAGTACACGTCGGAGTCCAGGGGTTGTGGACTCGACGTCGTCGTGCTCGTCGCGCTTTGCGACCCGCATCCGGCAAGCGCGAGTACGATCAGCGCAAGAAGCGCATCACGCATGTTGCACGTTAACCGTAACGCGAGCGATCGCATTCCACAAATATCCGCCGGGATTCCACGGCGAGACGTCGGGTTGAACACCGCCCCGATTATCGTGCGCGCGCGCAAGTATCGTCATGGATCCCCTTTTCTGCGGCGTGGTCTGCGCGCTGAACGTACGCCACGAATACTTACCGGGACTCTCCCCAAGGCTCGCGAGCTGCCACGAGCGGCCGCCGTCGAACGAAATCTCGACCTTGTTTGCATAAGCTCCGTCACCGGACCACGCAAAGCCGGACACGACGAGTGGCGCGCCGACGCGCGCGCTCGATCCGTCCCCCGGTTTCGTGATAATTGACTTCACGTTCATCCCCGTCAGCGGTGACTCGGCAGACGGCGCAACAGGTTCTCCCGCTTTTCCGATTTTGTTCGGATAGCGATAAGCGGCGCTCGTCCAAAATGCAGTGGTAAGCGCATCGGTCACCGTGATATTCGTGAGCCATTTCACCGAATGATCCGCCGCCCAGCCGGGGACGATGAGGCGGACCGGATAACCGTGATAGTAAGGCAACGGCGATCCGTTCATTTCGTAAACCAGAAGCGAATCTTCATCAAGCAGCTTCTCGAGCTCGATGCCGCGCATGAACTTCGGCGTCTTCGGAAGGATCGGATTATCGAGTCCGAAGTTGGTTGCGAACTTTGCGCCGGGCCGAACGCGAGCTTTAGCGAGGACCTCTTTCACGCGCGCACCGCCCCATCGCGCATTTCCGATGCCGCCCGTGCGCCACTGCGCTCCGGCCGGATGCGATACGCTTGCGTACGCCTCGCCGAAATACCAACGCCCGTTGCCCGAGCACTGAAGATACGCCGGGACTTCGTATTTCGGGAATGCCTTGAGTTCGTCGTAAGTGAGCTTTAACGGCTGCTCGACGAGTCCGTCGATCGTGAGGCGCCACGATTTGAGATCGATGGACGGCGGCGGCCCCATGTGACTGCGAATGAAGAACACGCGGTTTGGCGTGAAGAGCGATTCATCGAGCTCGGAGATCGGCGTTTCCCAATCGTACGGCCGCCGAACGATCATTTCCATAGAGGGCGCGGCGAAGGCGGCGCGAGTCGCAAGCGCGAGCAAACCCGCGCCTGCGGTGACGATCATTTGTCCACGAGATAGCGAAGAACGGTCCATGGAATTACGTGATTCCGTCTTAGTGCAGGTGATTCCGTCTTAGTGCAGGTTCTGCAGAGGGAGCGTCGCGGCAAAGTACAGACACACCGTCACGGCGATAGCTTCGCCAGCCATGACGATGCCCATGAGCATCGCCACATCCGGGTCATCGCGAAAGTCGGCATGGAGACGGTGAATGAAAGTTCTCATGTGCCGAGCGTATGCGATAAGGCGCGGCGCTTGCAGATAGACAGCCCTATCGAGAAATAAGGGGAGCTTATGCTCCCCTTAGTGACTCACAGGACGTATGATGCAAGTGATGTCGGATGATGAATTGGTGCTCCTCGCCGCTGCGTATTTGCACGTACCAAGTCGCCGCTTGAGAGCGCTTGCTCGTGCGCAGGACCGCGATCTCAAAGAGTGGATCGCGGGCGACGCCTCACGCAAGGTCTCGCATGCGCGCCATCAGGCACGCGAGGCTGCTCAACGCCTACACCGTCTGCATGCGACCCTCGTCACGATCGCGGACCCGGCGTATCCGAGCGGACTGCTCGATCTCGAGGATCCGCCGGCGTTTCTTTGTGTTCGCGGTACCATGCCGAGCGGCGGCATCGCGATTATCGGAAGTCGGACACCACCGGCTGCCGCTGCCGAATTTGCGCACGAGCTCGCAGCAAAGTGCGGTGTTCCCGTGGTGAGCGGTTTGGCGCTAGGGATAGATGCCGCAGCCCATATTGGTGCGATCGAAGCGGGCCTTCCAACAATTGCCTATGTCGGCACCGGGCTCGGCATCACGTACCCGCCGGAGCACCGAGCACTCGAAGACGAGATTGTGGCGCGCGGTGGTGCTATTGCGAGCGAACGGCTTCCCGACGAAGCCGTGACGAAATCGTCGCTGATCCATCGGGATCGGCTGCAAGCTGCGCATGCACGCGCAACGGTGCTCATTGCAAGTGAAATAGAAGGCGGCGCAATGCAAACCATGCGCTTTGCGAAGGATCTAGCGCGACCGCGTTTTGTGCTCGAGGCAAGCGGCGCGCCCGAGTACGCTGGAAATGCGCAGGCGAAAGGCGACGGTGCGACCTCGATTCCATTCGCGGTGGATGCCGCCATCAAGAAGATTTACTCGTCGTTGCAAAAACCATCAGCGCAGACTCGCAAGTCAACGCGCCGAATGCAGCGGGTATAGTAATCAGTCATTGGCCCTTGTTAGCGTTCGATCGTGAAGTACGAGGGTGCGCTTTATCGTCTGACCCGAGGAAGTCCGCATCACGAGCGCAACACGTGATCCTTCCGGTTGCGCGGCGAGCCAATCGCGAATCTCTATCGACGTTTGGTCTCTCACATTACGTCCGTTGAGGGATAGTAACGACTCTCCGGCGCGAATGGACGCTTTGTCCGCCGATCCGCCTTTGGCTACAAAGACGATCGTTGGACCGCGTGAACTGTTCGAGATCCACATCCCGGCCGGATCGTAGCGATCGGTCGAATGAAAGACTCGGCTCGGCCATGCCGACATCGTGCGATGGGGGTAGTCGACGATCGTATCGAATCGCTTCATCAGTCCAAGGCCGACGCTTCCCGCGTTCGTCGATGTTGCGAAAAAGCCGCCCGTATCGAGCGTCGCTCTCGTAATCACGTTTGGTACGGTCTTTCCGAACATCACCACCTGCGTCCGAAACACATCGGCGAACAAGGGACCACCGATACCGAAACCCGTCAACGCGTTCGTCACCGCGCCGGGAACGCGGTAGAATCCGTGACGGGAAGCGAAGAGTCGGAACAGCGTCAGTGATGAGCGGTCTCCCGAATCGAACATCACGGTGCCGTGAATTCCGTTGATTGTCGCCGGAAGATAGATTTGCGTATTGCGCAAGACAAACGGCAGCGTTTGCGCGCCGGCTGGGTGACGCAGAGCCGTACGCGAGAGCGTCAACGTCCGACGATCCATGTCAAAGCCAACGTTGTACGATTGCAACACATCGTATCCGATAATGCCGTCAAAGCGAGCAAAGCCGATGTTCTTCTGAATTTCATCCATGTTAATGACGGTTATCGGGAGATGTGAAAAGGTCTCGCCCGCAACTGTGAAGCTGTCAAGCGTCGCTGCTGAAGCGGTCACCGTTCGTCGCCCGGCACCGGTGATTGCGCCGAGCCGCTTTGTTGCAAGATGCAAACGATGCGCTGCGGACGGCGTCAGCGTCGTGCCTGACGAACCGGTGTCGACTATCAGGTAGAATGGGCCCGAGCCATTCGCACGCGCTTGCACGATAATGCGATTGTCCGTCAATTGGAACGGTACGCTTCCGGCGCGCGCTGCTTGCGTCAATAGCGCGCTCATCGAGAAGATCGCGGCCAGAAGTACGATCTGGCGCATGTTAAAAGCCTCCCTAGTCTTCCGGCGGTACGGGGGCGTCCGCCTCGATCAATCTTTCCGAACGAAGATCCGACCAGAAAGCCTGCGGAATCTTCGTCCCGAGCGACGTGTAGTCTGCCAGTGCCTGCTGCGGATTCGCACAACCCACCACTAGTGCCGCGGCGACGTCAGGCGCGCTCGAGAACTGCAGCGCTGCCGTGCGAAGGTCAACGCCGTGCCGTGCCGCGACGGCGCGAAGGCGATCGCGCTTCTCGAGCGCCTCAGCGGGAATCTTATAATTATCCTTACCGTAATTAAAACGCGAACTTCCGCTGATGAAACCCGCATTAAGAGCAGAACCGACGACAAACTTCAGACCGTGCTCGCGCGCTTTCGGAAACACTTGGTGCAATGCGTACTCGTGATCGATCAACGAATATTGACGCGCCAGCAGGCACACGTTGGCATCCGCCACGTCGATGAGTTTCAGAATAGGATCCGGCGAATTCACGCCGAGACCCCATCCTTTGATGAGTCCTTCGTCGCGCATCTTGCTCAGCGCCGGAAACGCGCCTTTGCGTGCAATCTCGAATTGTTCTTCCCACGGGCCCGGCAGCCAGGTGTTATCGGGAGAGAGATCGTGAACGAACACGACATCGAGCGCATCGATGCCTAGACGCTGAAGGCTGTCTTCAATGGAACGCTTGACGCCGTCCGCCGTATAATCGTAGCGAAGATTATTCGGTGATGGCGTGAACGGAAAATAGTCCTTTGCATTATTGTTTCGCGATGCCGTGAGTAGCTTACCGACCTTCGAAGAGATAATGTATTCACTGCGCGTCTGTTTATGCAAAAAACTACCCATACGCCGCTCCGCAAGTCCTAGACCATACCATGGAGACGTGTCGTAGTATCGTACGCCGGCATTCCACGCGGCTTCGATCGTAGCGTACGCGTCCTCATCCGTTACGTACGAAAATTCATTGCCAAACGGCACACCGCCAACTCCAAAGCGATACGGGCTGAAGATTTCAGACGCGTTCATACAGATGCTTATGCCCGTATCGATTCTCGGGCAAAAGCAACCGAGCGGCCCACGACCGACCCCGAAACATCATGAAGCGCGTACAATACTTGCGGAGGTCTCAGCTAATGATTACGCAGGATGCGCGCGCAAAAAGCGAGGTGCTACAATGATTCGCGTGGGCGATCATGTCGTCGTAAAGGGTGAGGATGAAGAGGCGGTAGTTACCGCTGTACATCCGGACGCCGAGGTCGAAATCGAGTTTCTCAAAGCGTCGGAGGGTGGACCACGCCGCCGGCGTTATGCCGTTGAAGCGATCGAGAGAGTGAAGCATCATGACGCCGGAAGAAGTTGAACCGTTCGTTGGAAGGCCGGTGCGCGTCACTATGGCGGATGGTCGCATCCTCGCGGGTGTGCTTCACGCTGAGGGTGATCACGGACACGGGCATCTCCACTACAGCGTCGTTTCGCATCCGCTACGTCAGGGTCAGGATCCGGTCACGGAAGTGCTCCACGGCGCGGATCGGATCGTGAACATCGAAGACGCTTCCGACGATCCAGCCGCTCGAGAGTAAACCAAGCTATTGCGCTTTTGCGTAGTAGCCGTCGAAGACGTCTTGCCAATGCGTGCCGTGATCCTTCGACTCTTGCCAATGTTGGCGAACGCGTCCGTCGCTAAGCGGCGTCCAGGTAATGCGGTCAGTTACGGTCTTGTCCGGCGCCGTGGCGCGGTCGCCTTCGAGGACCATGTCGTGCTTCATGATACCGCCGAGGAGGTGGAGCGTTAGGCCGCGGTTGTCGACCCATGTTTGCTGCCATCGCTTCGAGCCTGGCATATATGAATTGAAACTCGAGCCGGCGCTGCCGCCGGCGCCCTTCCAGTGTTCTTGCAGCACGCATCCGCCGAACTCGCTCGTCACGTTATTCGTGCCTTGAAATTTTCCGTTCGCATCGACGACCCGCCAATTTCCGAGCCAGAAATCGAACTGACGATGCATCGCGTCCGAACACGGCGATACCCGCGTTTGTGCGTGAACCGCAATCGATGCACCGGCCGCAAAGAGCAGCATGCACATGGACAACCGAAGAAGCATATGAAGTCCTCCGTTGGCCATTGAACGGCTTTGCAAAGTCCGCCGTGACGCGGCCGTGGTCACATACGTGACGACATCGTCATCGAACCGGATGACTTGTCCATGTCGTCGATGTGCATGACGAGCGCCGTCCACGCATCCGGCGAGATTCCGACTTTACTGCGAAACGGCGCCTGAAGTTCGAAGAGCAACACGAACATCGTCGCCGTCAACATCGATACGCAGGCGGTCACGAGCATCGCGGCTCGAGCAAACCGAATGTTACACACGAAGCAGACAACGATGACAATGATGGCGCCGACCCACAAGACGGCCCATCCTAACGCGTTGATCGCTCCCGTATTTGCTGCCAAACGGCTCGCCCGCGCATCGTGCAGTTCATTCGTCCGGGTCATGATTGTATTAGCATCCATGATCAGCTCGTTGCCGCGCGGGCTCGCTCACGCGTATTTACGCATGTCGGAGCGATAACAAGTGCGGCGGCCTCCCGGCTAACCAAATGCTTACCAGGTAATGCTGCGAGGTCCACGCGGGAGCTTTGAATTCCGCTTTCGTGAGGAAAAAAGCCCTGCTTGCGCCGCGGCGTAGAACGATTTATCGTGGAATCGCGAGGTGGCCCATGAACGCTTCTCTCACGGAGAATCGGTTGCTCGCAATGACGCAGCAGCAACTCGATGAGCTCTTTTCCGCCAGTTCCGCCGGGCCGATACCGAACGGCGAAGCGCACGGCACCGCAATCATTGCGCCGGGAACGCCATACAGCGCTGAAATCGCGGAACTCGTCAATATTTTCGCGTGGCAAGGCAAAGTATTCGACGCCGCGCACAACGTCTTGGTAAACCGCATCACGCCGTTCGGCATCAATGCGATCGTCGCCGAAGTGTATAAGGCGCCGAGCTGGTTCGATAAGAAGGAATGTATCGTACTGGACTACTCCAAGACGTCGTTCGTCGCCAAGCACATTCGCGACGAAATTCGCGAGATCGCGCCAAACCTCTATTTGGGAATCGTTTTTTGGGACAATAAGCGACTGATCGGGTTCAGTCTCGACTTCGGCACATGATGCCGCAGTCGGCATTCTTCGTGCTCGATGCAGTACGAACGGGAGCCGAAGAATCGGTACGTGCGCTCCTCGAGACGATGAACGCTGCGCCCGGACACGCAAATCCGCAGAACGAAATCGTTCCGTTCGGAGCGTTTGAGGAGCTGCATTTCGCGCGAATGTGTCTGGTCGACGATCCGACGACCGGTGACGTCGCGGCGTACCGCATAAGGCCGCGCACATATCGAACGTATCTCGCGTTCCTCGGCGACGTTGACGGCGATGCGAAGGAGTTTCTGGCACGGCTCGCAGATCGCGCAAGTGACGGGCTACGGCGGCTCTTTGCAAACTGCGAAGGCTTTTCAAGCGGCACCGACCTGCTGCGCTACATGAACGAGCACAGCATTCGCGCTGCCGCCCTCTACGCGAACTGGAAAGGGCGCACGATGCTCCAGGTTCGCGAAGAGGACGCATTGCATTCCGCAGTGACCGCGTATCTCGATGCGAACGCCGACACGCTCAGCAACGCGGATCCGCAGAAGCTGCATGCCGTCCTACGGAAGTTTCTGAGCGGCGAGATCGCTTCTGCTCGGCTCACGATGACGCCGGCACCGCCGACGCGCTTGCGCTGGTGGATACAAGACGTTGCCGCGACGATCGGCTTCCCTCTCGCGCTCATCATCTTGTCACCGATCTTACTCGTCGCAGGCATTGTGCTGCTCGTCCTCGTTCGTATGCAGGAGGCACGAGATCCCGAGATCTGTCCACGTCCGGATCTGCGGCGCCGCGTGACGATCGAGAACACCGAAGACCGTGACGTCACGAACGCGTTTACCGCGCTCGGAAGTCTCAAACCCGGACCCGTACGGCGGCTGATCAGCATCTTCGGTCTTTGGCTGCTCGATTACGCTTCGCAGCACGTATACACGAAGGGACACCTCGCGCGCGTGCGGACGATTCACTTCGCACGATGGGTGTGGCTCGACCACGGACAGCGCTTGATTTTTTTAAGCAACTATGACGGCAGCCTCGAAAGCTACATGGACGACTTCATCAACAAGGCCGGCTTCGGACTCAACTTCGTCTTCAGCAACGGCATCGGGTATCCGCGCACACGGTGGTTGCTGGCGGACGGATCGAAAGACGAACAAAGGTTCAAGAACTTTTTGCGCCGTCATCAAATTGAAACGCAGGTCTGGTACGACGCGCATCCCGGATTAACAGCGGTCGACCTGGACCGTAACTCGCGCATTCGAAACGGACTCGAAGCGCGCTTTCTCACACCGGCGGAAGCACGAGAATGGGCGGCACTGCTGTAGCGCGCGCCGTGGACTTCGCCGACGTGCAGGGACTCGTCCGGTACGCGCACGGTCGCCTGACCGACGCGTGTTACCTATTGCTGCGTATCAAGGACGCGGAAGCGGCGCGCCGCTCCATGCGCGCGATACCTGTTACAACCGCGGTCGAAGTTACAACTCCGCCCTCCACGGCAATACAAGTTGCGCTTACCGCTGCGGGAATGGGCGCTCTCGGCATTCGCGACGATATTATTTCGGGGTTTTCCGCCGAGTTCGTCTCCGGCATTGCTGCAAACGCGAACCGGTCTCGCCGTTTGGGCGACGTCGGCAGTAATGATCCGTCGAACTGGACGTGGGGCACGGGAGATCGCGAACCGCACGTGCTCGTCGCGCTCTTCGCACGTGCCGGCGCCCTCGATTCGTTACGCGCCACGTTGGAGCGTGCCGAGTGGAGCGACGCCTTCGATGAGATCGCGTGTCTCGATACATCGGATCTTCACGGCGTCGAGCAGTTCGGCTTCACCGACGGCATTAGCCAACCGTCCATCGATTGGGACCGCATTCGTGAATTACGCGGCGACAAACCGCAGTATGGAAACACGATTGCACTTGGCGAGGTTCTCCTCGGATATCCCAACGAGTACGGAAAATACACGGAGCGACCGCTCCTCGACGACAACGAATCGACGCGCGACCTCGAGCCCGCCGAAGACGACGATAGCAAACGCGACGTTGGGCGCAATGGGACGTATCTGGTCCTGCGCGATCTTCGGCAAGACGTCCGCAGTTTCTGGCAGTTTCTCTATCGCGAGGGCGCGCGTCTCGGCGTCAGCTCCGACGAACTTGCTGCGATGCTGATCGGCAGAAGGCGCAACGGTGATCCGCTCGTCCCAAGTGCCGAAACATCACAGAACGAGTTCACGTATAGCGACGATTCCAACGGAACACAATGCCCGTTTGCGGCGCACATTCGACGCACGAATCCGCGAAACGGCGATTTCCCCTCGGTTCCGCGCGGCGCGCTCGCTACCGCAGCACAGATGCTCGGCTTTAGGCGCGCTGCATTTCACGACGACCTCACTTCCTCGACGCGTTTTCACCGCGTGGTACGGCGAGGACGAGAATACGGGCC
This sequence comes from uncultured bacterium, assembly GCA_964648945.1. GTDB lineage: Bacteria > Vulcanimicrobiota > Vulcanimicrobiia > Vulcanimicrobiales > Vulcanimicrobiaceae > JAMXLG01. The sequence goes on from CAZYLU010000016.1 coordinate 49,319, forward strand.
GCCGTTGACGCCCGAGGATGCACAAAGCCCGGCGCCGGCCGGCGATCCTGCGCGCGGTTTGCGCTTCGTCTGTGTAAACGCGAACATCGAGCGGCAGTTCGAGTTCCTACAGAACGCGTGGATCATCAATAGCAAGTTCAATGGTTTGCCCGATGAGAGCGATCCGCTGCTCGGGCGAAGCGGCGCCTTCGTCATTCGCCGCAACGGCGGAACGCGCACGCGTATACTTTCACTTCCGCAGTTCGTATCCGTCACGGGCGGAGCGTATTTCTTTCTACCTGGACTTCGTGCTCTGCGCTTCCTCACCAGCGCCGCTTCGGAGTGATTCCATGAAGAACCGCGTCGTCGTCCTTGCACTAGGCCTGCTCTCTGCGTCGCTTACCTCTTGCCAACATCGTCCGCCATCCGATGAAGCGCAACTCGCCGGACGAACGCCGGCATCGTTCACCGCAGCAACGGAAGATTACTTTCACGATATGGACGGAGGTATCGCGCTGTCACCTGAAGAGATCGCCGGTCGCGATACGTGGATCCTGTGGACTGGCGGCAATGACCGCTTCTGGGACAAGTTGAGCACGATCAGCTTCGGCAATCTCGATTTGCTCAAGACGCTTTCATCGTATCCGACGCTGAAAACGAATCGCGATAATCGATGGGAACGCCTCGGACTCGTTAACGAACCGTGCTTCGACAAGGCGACGGCACCCAATCCCGACCGTTACGGATTGTGGCTCGACGTCCGTTCGAACGATTGTCCGCCCGATCCGTTCGAAGACGAAAAGAAGTATCCGGGCGTCGCGACCGGTGCGCGCGGAAAAACCATACCGCTCGGATCGTATTACGGTTACGCGAGCGGCGTCGTCGGGTTACGGCTTTTTCCAAATCCCAACTTCGACGAGAAAGCCGCAAAAGCGTGGGATCCCGTTCGCTATTACACCGATCCGTCGTACTACGAGAATAAGGATTTGGTGAAGCCGTATCGCGTCGGGATGTCGTGCGGTTTTTGCCATGTCGGTCCGAGTCCGGTAAATCCTCCGGCAGATCCGGAACATCCAGAGTGGGCGAATCTGAGTTCGACCGTAGGCGCGCAGTACATGTGGGCGGATCGCCTCTTTGCATGGCAAGAGCGAGACAGCAGCTTTATCCGTCAACTCTTCACGTCGTGGAGGCCGGGCACGCTCGATACGTCGCTCGTCTCGACAGACAATATCAATAATCCGCGCACGATGAATGCGCTGTACGACGTCCTTTCGCGTTTGGGCAACGCGCGCAGGTGGGGGCGTGAAACCTTGGCTGGCGGCGAACTGGACAATAAGCAGTTCAACGACTACACCAGTCTGCCGGAGCTTTCGGTGTTTTTCCAGCCACCGCACACCGTCATGACGCCGCGCGTGCTCAAAGACGGAGCCGACTCCGTCGGCGTACTCGGCGCACTCAATCGTGTCTTCATCAATATTGGAACCGATAGCGAGGAGTGGCTGCAGCATTTCAACCCGATCGTCGGCGGCAAGCCGATCTCGCCGATCACAATTGCGAGTGTGCGCGCAAATTCCGCATACTTTGCAGCCACCGAGAACCAGACGTATAACATGGCGCTGTTCTTGATCAAGGCGAGCGAACGGCTCGACCATTTACGAGATGCCCCCGGCGGCGCGAAATATCTCATGACGAGCGACTCGCAACTCGAGCGCGGGAAGATCGTCTTTGCCGAAAACTGCGCGCGCTGCCACTCGAGCAAACAGCCCGACGCAATGGCCGGCATCGATCCCGACGGCTGTGCGGGCCCGCAATATATGGACTGCTTCAAGCGGTATTGGAACTGGACGCAGACCGACGACTATAAGGCGCAGATGCGCAAGATCGTTCTCGACCCGAACTTCCTTGAAAACAACTACCTTTCAACCGACCTGCGAATTCCCGTTACGCTGCTGCACACCAACGCCTGCAGCCCGCTTGCAACAAACGCGATCGCGGGAAACATCTGGGATAATTACTCGTCGCAATCGTACAAGAGTCTGCCGTCGGCCGGAACGATTACGTGGTACGACCCGTACACCGGTGCTCCGCACACGTATGAACTGCCGGCGGGCGGACGCGGGTACACACGTGTTCCGTCACTCATCGCGCTGTGGTCGACCGCGCCGTTTCTTTTGAATAACAGCGTAGGACCGTTCGATCCCGACCCGTCCGTCGACGCGCGTATGCGCGTGTTTGAAGCGTCGATCGAGCAGATGTTGTGGCCCGAGCGCCGAGAGCATGACAGTCTGCTTGGAAACCAGATACCCGGGAAGATCGATCGCACGAGCCGGACGTCGTATCTGACCGTGGAGAAAGGCTATCTGCCGGACCTCGTTCAGCAGAACATCGCCGTCGTTAAAACGCTCGTTCCCAATGCCTTTCCGCAAGGGTCCGACTCGGAACTCTCCATCGGCCCAATTCCGGGCGGTACTCCGGTTGGGCTTCTCGCAAACATTCGTCTGCTCTCCGAGGATTTGAAGGGCGTTGCGTTCATGGAGTATGAATCGAACAAAATCGGCGCCGTCACGGGCGTGCTCGTGGACTTGCTCCGGCTACCGCAAGACGCATCCGGCGATCAAGCGCGGCGCGTCTTCGCCGGCGTTTATCCGAAACTTCTTGCCATCAGCAAATGCCCCGATCTCATCGTAAATCGCGGGCACTACTTTGGAACCGGTTACACGGAGCCGGGAGCGGTTGACAACGGCATGTCCATAGGTCCGGGTCTCAGTGACGATGATAAGCGCGCACTCATCGAGTTCCTGAAGACGTTCTAACGATGGACCGCGGAAACGTTCTTGCGCTCAAGCGGTTCGTTCACGAAATCTTCATGTCGCTGCTCCATCTCGAACGGCGCTTCGACCCCTTCTTCCGCCCTGCGTGGGATGCGATCTTTCGTGAACCCAGCGCAGCGATTCTTCAGTGGATGATCAACGTTCGGCGCGGTAACGATGGATTGCAGCTCGCAGAGGAGCGCCAACTCGACGGCGAGAGTGAATTTCTCGACTCGATCGTCATCGACATGGGGACGTACATGCGAATGCATTGGAAGCCTGGCAACTATCAACGTGCCGGGAACACGAAGACCCACGGTATCGTACGCGCCGAGTTTGTCGTCGACGACGGCCTCCCGCAGCAGCTCCGCCACGGCATTTTCGCAGAGCCGAAAACGTATAAAGCGTACGTACGTTTCTCGGGTCCCGGGCCAGACTGGCCCGACGACATCGATGACGTCGGATTCATGAGTTGCACGGTCAAACTCATGGGCGTTCCGGGCGCGAAGATCTTTCCCGACGAAAAATACACGCAAGACTTTCTGGCAGTTACGACGCCGACGTTCGTTACACCGAACGTCCGCGCTAACGCGCAGTTGCAGCGGGAACTTCGCGACAGCACGGAATTTTTCTATTTTTTCAACTTTAGGGAACCGCACATCCTGGATGCGCTAATGCAAGGACTCTGGAACAAGACGCAATCGAGTCCCCTGGAAGCACAATACTGGAGTTGCACGCCGTACCTGCTCGGCGAAGGACAAGCGATGCAATATTCGATTCGCACGACGCTCAACTCGCGTACCCGGATTCCCAATCTGCCGTTTCGTCCGCCCCGGAACTATCTGCGCGACGCAATGGCGGCGACACTTGCAAAGCAAGACGTTTATCTCGACTTTTTGATCCAGATACAGACGGATGCGCATCGCATGCCGATCGAAAACGCCGGCGTGCGCTGGCCCGTGCGGCTCTCGCCGTATGTCAAGGCGGCCACGATTCGTATTCCGCGACAGAAATTCGACTCACCGGCTCAGCTTGCGTTCGCCGACGTCTTGCGCTACAACCCGTGGCATTGCCTTCCCGAACACCGTCCCTTGGGAAACCAAAACCGCGTGCGATGGCGCATGTACAGCGAGCTTTCAAAACTGCGTCAACTCATGAACGACGTCAAACACTACGAACCGACGGGTGACGAGCAATTTGACTGAGACGACGTACGACTACGTGGTTGTCGGTTCCGGCGCGGGCGGCGGGACGGTTGCCGCGCGTCTTGCAGAGGAAGGCGCGACGGTACTCGTCCTTGAGGCCGGCGGCGATCCGAGAGAGCTCCACGGCGGAGATCCGTCGCGTCCGCACGAGAACTGCCTTCCCGACGACTATGATGTGCCCGCGTTCCATGCACTCGCATGCGAAAATGATGCGATGAAGTGGGACTTCTTCGTTCGGCACTACGCTGATGACGCGATACAACGGCTTGACGAGAAATACTATCCGCAGATGGACGGCGTGCTTTATCCCCGAGGGGGAACGCTGGGCGGATGCACTGCGCACAACGCCATGATCTACATGTATCCGCATAACGAAGATTGGCAAAACATCGCGGACTTGACCGGCGATCCGTCGTGGTCTCCCGATAACATGCGATCGTATTTCGAGCGGGTCGAGCGCTGCACGTACCGCTTCGATGAATGGCTCCAACACTTCACCGGCTACAACCCGTCCCGGCACGGCTTTAATGGATGGCTCAACATCGAACTTCCGCGGCTTCAGGCCGCCGCATACTTCGAGACGCTTGGACCGCTGTTGCCGGAGTTGATGACGGAATTCGCACTCGATCGAAACAAGTTACAAACGCTCCGATGGTTGTCCGAAGCGGGGCTCGACCCGAACGACTGGCGACATGTGACACGGAATGCGGAGGGCCTCTGTTCGGTCCCGGTTACAACGGAACGCCATCGGCGCGTCGGCACGCGCGAACGGCTACTCGATGTGCAGCGGCGGCATCCCGACCGTCTCACGATTCAATTGCACTCGCTCGCGGTCAAGGTACTCTTTGATGAGGGCAAACGCGCCGTTGGCGTGGAGTATTTGCGCGGCGAAGATCTCTATCGCGCTGGACGCCACGACGGATCGAGCGGAACGCGCGAAGCCGTCGGCGCGCGACGTGAAGTCATTCTCGCGGGCGGTGCATTCAACACGCCGCAGCTGCTGATGCTCTCCGGTATTGGACCGGCCGAACATCTTGCGTCGAAGAGCGTACCGGTGCTTGTCGATGCGCCGGGCGTCGGCAGCAATCTTCAAGACCGGTATGAGGTGGCCGTCGTCAACCGTCTCTGCGCGCCATGGAAATTCTTCGCCGGAGCTACCTTTGCGCGCGGCGATCCGCAATACCAAGACTGGTGCGCGTCCGAACCATTCGGAATCTACACCACGAACGGTTCGGCACTATCGATCATCCAGAAGTCGTCCGTTGCGAGCGGAGCGCCGGACCTGTTCTGCATGTCACTTATCGCGGACTTCCACGGTTACTATCCGGGCTTTTCGTACGACACGTCGCACCGGTTTGACTATCTCACATGGGTCGTGCTCAAGGCGCATACGCGCAATCGCGCCGGTACCGTGCGTTTGCGGTCAAGCGATCCATGCGATCCGCCCGAGATCCAGTTCAACTATTTTCATGAAGGCGGCGACGAGGATATTCAAGCGCTCGTCGAGGGCGTCTCCTATGTCCGAAAACTCGGCAAGATGCTATGCGATGCCGGCATTGCAATCGAGGAATCGCCGGGCGAGAACGTTCGAACGCCGGCTGAGATCGCGACGTTTATCCGAAACAATGCGTGGGGTCATCACGCTTCATGTACCTGCGCGATCGGCGATGTCGTCGACGGCGATTTTGCCGTCCGCGGTGTCCAGGGTTTGCGCATCGTCGACGCTTCCGTCTTCGCGCAGATCCCAGGCTTCTTCATCGCGAGCGCGATCTACATGATCGCCGAGAAAGCCGCCGATGTCATCCTCGCCTCTCGTAGTGCCGCGCGACGAGAATAGTCATAGATTCGCGTCCATCGTGCGAGGCCGCCGCGCGTTCGCGGCGTGAGACCGCACTTCGCGTCTGGTAGCTTGTAGTTTCTAAGTGAGCGCCGGAGTACGCTGACAGTGAAAACGCGTCGACGGAGTCGAAATTGTCTTTCGCGGGAGGAATCGATATGAGCGCGCGGATTCAGTCAATAGCATCTTCCTCCGATCCCGATGTAAATGCGATCTTACAGTTTGCGAAAAGCGGATTTGCCGATACGCAGATGTTCGGGCTCCTCGGCCGGCGGCCGGAACTGCTTAAGCGAGTTGCCCCACTATTCGCGTACTTTCTTGCTGGAGAAGGCGGTCTTATCGAGCCCGAGTTACTCGAATTGATGCGCTTGCGCGGCGCAAACCTCAATGCTTGCACGTATTGCGCGACGGTGCGACTGCAGCCGGTGGCCGATAGCGTCAGGCCAAAAGAGGAAGTACTCGGGCTGACCGATATCAGCGGAATGACGAAGTCGCAAGCGGTCGCGGCGTTGCGCGATAGGCTCGATACGACGCGCCTTTCGCCACGCGAAGCTGCAGCGATTGCATTGGTGGATCGGATCATCATTGACCCGCATAGCGTAGATGACGCGTTCTTCTCTGAGCTTCGCCGGCATTTTAGCGAAGACGAGATCATCGAACTCGTGTGCGCGAGCAGCCTCTTTACGTGGGCCGGCACGTTGAATACCGTCGTACGCCTGGAAACGGGCGCGGACAGTCCATACGGTGAGTCATTGCAGTACGCGACGGTGTAGGGGTGGTAGCTGCACGTTCCGTCAGTGCGCTCAGGATTCTATAGGCCGCTGTGACGCGATCCGGGATCGGATAATCCTTATTGGCAAGGAGCACGATTCCCAACTGTTTGGACGGAACGAACGCAACGTACGCGGCGAAACCGTTCGTGGAGCCGGTCTTATTCAGCCATGCGTTCTGCATCGGCGGGCTGGGCGGAACGATCGCGTTGACGCGTGTCGGCTCAAAAATCATCCGCGAGGAATTGCCCTCTAATAACGATGCCAGAGCGACGGGATAGGGATATTGCTCCCAGATGAGATCCTGTGTCATCGGCCCAGCTTGGAAATATCCCGTATGTGTCTGCGTGATGCCCTGCCGAATTGTCGGAGGCAGACTCGATGGATCGATATTCTCCTGGACAAAGCGAATCATATCGGCAGCGGTCGAAGTGACGCCGTAGGCTTCGTCCGAAAGCGCTCCGGGCTTCATGCGAATTGGCTTGTTTTCGTCGGTGTAACCCCAAGCGTACTGTGCACGTTCGCCTGGCGGAATTGCGATGAAGGTGTGTTGCAGACCGAGCGCCGGAAATAATCGGCCCTGCACGAGCGAACGAAAATCTTCTCCCATGCTTTTCGCCGTGATGAAGCCTAGCATGGCGATGCCCGGATTCGCGTACGTTCGATACGTGCCCATCGCATACGACGGGCGCCACTGCTCGAAGAACTTCAGAATCGTCGCCGTGTTCGTTACATCATCGGGAAACTGCAAAGGCATTCCGCCCGGCGTATGCGTGCCAAGGCTCAGCAGAGTAACTTTTCCGAACGGTGTGCCTTGTAGTTCCGGCACATATTTTGCCGTTGCCTCGCCGAACGAAAGGCGGTGCTGGACTTGCGCCCACGAAGCGAGCGTCGCGGTGAACGTCTTCGTCACCGATCCGAGTTCGAACAGCGTTCGATCAGTCACCGGAATACGCGGGTTCACCGAAGCGACGCCATAGTAAAAAATAAACGTCTGTCCAGCAGCGGTAACGGCAACTGCCATACCAGGAATTCGATCCTTGCCCATCAACGCCGGAATGACCGCATCGACGGCTTCATGTGCGGAAGTACTCGGCGTTCTATCGGCACTTCCCGCGGGCGCGGCTGCGGCCGTCATAGACAACAACGCAGCAAACGCTAATAACGCCCGCTTGAACGCGCTTGGCAAACGGTTCTTCATGTCGAGCAGATGATACTACTTTGTGCCGACCATCCCTGGAAGACTTTGAGCACCTCGTGCCGCTCGCGGTGATCCGCCGTCGACTCACCGAGAGTCCCCCAGTGCAACCATTTTGGTGAATCTGCGGTTGTAGGGGATGTTACAGGTTTTTAGTATTCCGAAGTCTAGGTTTCCCCGAGTGTACTGACGAGTCTAACCCCAGGACAAATTTAGAGTTAGGAGACTCGTTTATGTACAGAGATGAAACGCTCAGCTGTATTGACTGCGGACGATCGTTCGCGTTTACGACCGGCGAGCAAGAATTCTTCGCGATGAAGGGCTTTACCAATAAACCCACCCGTTGCGCCGATTGCCGCACCGCGCGCAAAGCGCAGCGTCCGCAAACAGCTGGTTACAACCGTCGCGAGATGTTCAAAGCAACGTGCAGTCAGTGCGGCGGTCTGGCGGAAGTTCCGTTCCAGCCGCGCGGCGACAAACCGGTGTATTGCCGGGACTGCTTCGCCGCTCGCGCGAGCTATCGATAACACTTCGACAAGCGCGATGTGAGAGAAGGCGCCCCCATGAGGGCGCCTTTTTTGGTTTCCGAACAGCAAGACGCAAGCAGGCGACCAGGTGCTCCGTACGAACGGCTCCAACGTCGCGATAGATACACGATAGATAAATGAAGATTGCGACTTACAACGTTAATGGAATCAACGGGCGCCTACCGGTCTTGCTCGAGTGGCTCGACGACGCGAAGCCCGATGTTGTTTGTCTTCAGGAACTGAAGGCACCGCCCGAAAAGTTTCCTGCAACTGCTATCCGCGAACGCGGTTACGGGGCAATTTGGCTAGGGCAGAAGAGCTGGAACGGGGTCGCGATCTTGGCGCGCGGCGAGACACCGCAAGAGACACAGCGCGGCTTACCGGGCGAACCCGATGCGTCGCAGTCACGCTACATTGAAGCAGCGGTCAACGGTGTCCTAATCGGGTGCATCTACTTGCCAAACGGCAATCCCGCACCGGGCCCGAAGTTCGATTACAAACTGGCATGGTTCGATGCGTTGACGCGCTATGCGGGGACTCTTTTAGCGCGTAACACCGCGGTCATCCTCGCGGGCGATTTTAATGTTATGCCCACGGATCTGGACGTATACAAGCCGGAGCGTTGGCTTGACGACGCACTCTTTCGGCCCGAAGTTCGAGAGGCGTTTCACCGGCTCACCGCACAGGGCTGGACCGATGCAGTCCGTGCGCTCCATCCAGGCGAGCGAATCTACACCTTCTGGGATTATTTTCGCAACGCGTTCGGTCGCGACGCGGGCCTGCGTATCGACCATCTGTTGTTGAGCCCAGCGGTTGCGCCGCGGCTCGTAGGCGCCAACGTAGACCGCTACGTTCGCGGCAAGGAAAAATCGAGCGACCACGCGCCGACGTGGATCGAATTGATGTAGGTTTCCATAATCGGTGCGATCGTTCGCGCCGGGTAACACTGCACTTCACGTCTGGCAGCTTGTTGTTTCCAAGCGAGCGCCGGAGTACCGTG
>CAZYLU010000016.1:58744-75447 GCA_964648945.1 uncultured bacterium
ACTGCACTTCACGTCTGGCAGCTTGTTGTTTCCAAGCGAGCGCCGGAGTACCGTGCAGTGGAAACGCGTCGACGGAGTCGAAGTTTTCTATCGAGAGGGCGGCTCCGCGGAGGATCCAGGCGTGCTTCTGCTCCACGGCTGGCCGTCGTAGGGAGTGTTTGCCCCGCATTCGGACACAGCGACACACCGGATCGAAACACCTTCGCGTATACGTTCGACAGTTTCGCCGAAATCATCGACCACTTCAGTTCCCAGATATGGAACTTCGTGGGGCGGCCACGGGTCAGAAAAGGCACATGCAATGCGATTGGAGAGATCGATGGACGAAGTACGGGTCGAGCAGACGAACTATCAGATGCCGCCGGTCGAGGGGTTTACCATAGCGCACTTTCTCACCGTGGCCGACATCGAGCGATCTATGAATTTTTATGCAACGGTTTTCGGCGGCGACATCGTCAGCCGCGGAGATGGAAACGCTCCACCGTACATTAGAATCGCCAACACGTGGCTCATCCTCAACGTCGGGGGTGGACCAACACCGGACAAGCCGACCGTCACGCTCCAAACGCCCGATCCCAATCTGATCAGTAGTTTCATGAATATTCGCGTTGCCGATATTCAAGCGTGCTACAAACTTTGGAAAAGTCGCGGAGCGACATTTCTCACCGAGCCTCTCGACAAATACGGCGAGACACGTTGCTACATCCGCGACCCTGACGGCTATATCATCGAAGTCGGGCAAAGCAAACCTGAATTCAAGTATGGCTAAGGATGGGGGAGCGATGCCGCATTTCAGCCGAAAGTACCGCATTCTTAAACTCTTACCATGGATTGCTGCCGCTGGGTTTGTTGTGATCGCGGCAGCTGCATCTCCGCAAGAAAACGGCACAGCCACCGGCTTCACGATTCCACCGGGATACCGCGAGTGGCAACTCATTTCCGTCGCCGCAGTCGGGCCACCCCTAAACGACGTTCGAGCCAAACTAGGCAACGAGGTCGCGATGAGTGATTTTCGGAAAGGAACGATTCCCTATCGAGACGGCGCGACCATCGCCCGGTTGGCCTGGAAACAATCAGCGGATCCGCAGACGATTACCGCATTCCGTCAACAAGCGCAGCAAGCTGGATTGAGCGCAGATGCAACGTCGAAACTTCTTAGTGAATCGTTTGTAGCGGGAGCCGCCACCAACGTTCAATTCATGTTCAAGGATTCACGAAAATTTGCTTCGACAGGCGGATGGGGATTCGCTCAATTCACCAACGGTAGGCCGGATAAAATAGTGGAAACAACGTGCTTTTCTTGCCATGCGCCGGCTAAAGCTAACGACTTCGTCTTCACTCGTTACGCGCAATAGAGCCTGGGCCTAACAAACCGAACGCGCCTGGCCGTTAGCCACCTACGGATGCGCTTCGTGTTGCTTGAGGAGTGAGAATCATCGATGCGCGCCCTGATGAATCACTGCTTTAGACAGATGGCTGACGCGATCGGCACGGGTGGAGCCCGACGCCTCCATCTAGGGCACTAAAGATTTCATTTTAAAATAATTTCACGAATCAATTCAGTGCCCAGAACTTTTCTGTATTCATTCCGGTGCACTCTAGCCTTGTTCTGAAACTCGGTGCTACCGATTACCTTCTTGGCAACGTCCTCGAGCTCGACGCCTTTATCTAAAGCCGCTGCGCCGTTTTTAAAAACGATCCAGAGAATTATATTGGCCTGATCCGGTGATTTTGGAGTGACTCTGAAGACCTTGTAATCGATGATTAGCCCAGCTTTCTTCGTGGCTTCCATGGTCGGCTTCCATGTTGAATTTAGCCAATCGATGTACTCTTCAAAATGCCCGTACTCAACGTCTACCGAGTGCCGGCGGTGTGGAACAGTAATTGATGCGTCGACCGATCGATGCCGTCGATGTAGCCATCCTTACCTGCCGACGCAACGATCGACGTGCCGTCCTTCGCGGTGTACAACACGGGAGCGGCAGATAGGTCCCAATCATGCGAGTCATGCGGCACCATCTGGCGATACCACTTGAGCGCACCGGTTTTGGCGTCCAATACCACAACAGAATTCGTATAAGGGTTCGCGCCTGGGCGCCCCCCGGCCGTATAATCCGGCGCCGGATTTGCAACCGGAACGAAGAGCTCGCCAGTTGCCGGATCGAGCGTATACGAAGTCCACATTCCTCCGCCACCTCTCTCTGCTGCGCGCACGCTTCCCCAGCTCTTTAAATCCGTAGAGATCGTCGAGAACGTCCATAGTTTTTTGCCGCTGCTCACGTCGAAGGCCATCATCCGTCCTTTAACGCCCCAGTCTGAGCCGGCGATTCCAATGAACACCATATCGTTCCAGGCAATCGGAGCCGAGCTCAGAAATTCGCCTTTCGCTCCGGACGCGGGTGCGACGTCCCAAAGGGTTTTACCGCTGCTCGCGTCGATTGCGATCAAATGTCCGTCGGGCTCGCCGCGCACAACGCGATTCCCGGCGACCGCCACGCCGCGATTTACAAAGACCGGGACCTTGTCTTTTGGCGTATATCCGTTCGTCCATTTGGTCGCGCACGTTTCCGGATCGATCGCATAGGTGTGCAGTGCTGTCGTCACATACAGGGTTCCGCCCGTAACGACGGGACCAGCTTGCAACGAACCTGCTTCGCTTAGCTTTACGGAACATACGCGACGTAACGATGCGGCATTGGAGACCGTAATCTGTGTGAGTGCGGAGTAGCGCTGGCTCAAGAGATTTCCGTTGTAACTGGGCCAATCGCTTTCGACCGGACCGTTCGCCGCGTGTACTTCTCCACCACAACCGCTCAGCACGCCTGCCGCAATTGCAAGCGCAAGTGCGTTGTAGAACTTCATTTTTAAGGTACTCCTTTAACGTCTTCGTTATGCGATCTGCTTTTAAAGTGGCGAAAGGACCGGTGCGCCGAATCCGAACTTTATCTGATACGAGACTGCGTGCGATCCGCCGAGATATGGTGCGACGTTCGAACAGGTAGGCGGATTCGCGCAGACGAGCGCTCGCGTTCCGAAGACGTCGCTGTTGGAAAAAAAGTTGCCCGCAGAGAGCTGCACGAGCGTGTGCCTTGGGCCATAGATGTAAATGCCGAAGATAGACGCGTGCGTGTTTATCAGACTCTCGAGAGCCGGTCCGACAGAAGGGAGGGTGCTGTTTACGTAGGCGACATCCAACAGCTTCGGAACAAGCGTGTACTGAACATAGCCAACAATCCCGGCTGATACGTGTTGCGGCCGTGCAAAGACACCACCGGGAACATGCTCACCCCATTTCAGGTCAGGTTCGACAATGCCGATGAAACGCGAACTAGGGAACCACGCGTACTCTAATAAAAAATTCCAATACTGCTGCTGATTTGTCGCGCTGACGAATCCGCTCTCTGGTGTCCACTGCGTCGAGTCCTGGCCGACACCGGGGATACCGCCGTGAAGATCCGACCAATGGACGGCGGCTGATAAGACGCCTCTCCTGAGCAAACCACCCTTTGTCTCGAGCAGTCCTTGCGAAATTTGGAAAAAATCGACGATCGATTTGATCGATGTATTGGCCCCGCGTTTCGAGAGATCGACGCTCCCAATCTGCTTTCCACTGGGCAGCATGAGCGGCACCACGCTATGATCGCCGATGAGGTAAAGCGGCTGCTCCTCATGATAGATACCGATAGACGTCGACGGTGTGATTGAGACCTGATATTGAAAATCGAAAGTGCCGTCGAGTAATCCGCCATTGATGGGCGAACCGCGATCGTGGACGGCCCACGCGGAACCGAAGAGAAACGAGTAAGTTGGCCGCGCCCCATACGTGAGCATTCGCCATTTCTCGTGCGTGCCCATGACCGGTGTAGGAAACGGACTCGGTACTGTAGGCACTGCCGGAGGAATTAGGGCAGGCGCGAGTTTTGGTTGCGCGATTGCCGCCTTTGATGTAATGGCCAGAATGATGAGCAACGCAAAGGGAAGGTACTTCAGGTATTTTCCCAACCGCACACTCCATTTGAGCACGCTTCGAACAGCCGCGTGGTGCAGAGCTCTTTACACGTTGTATTGCTCAACCTTTTGGGCTTTCTATTCTCGAGCGTTAGTAATTGAATGGCTATGCAAAGGGTGTGTCGTTACGACTTTCCTTTGACGATCTTGGTATTGGATTTACTCGCGCCTTCAAACGTCAACGGGGCACCGGCCGCCTTGAAGCCATTCTTACTCAGAATGAACGCCATGATCGCGACATACTGATCGTGCGAGAGGCCCGCGGGATTGTCCATGGGCATGTTTTGGGTGATGTACTGAAACAGAGCACCGACTGTCGGCCTCGTCGAAGCGTTCATTGCTTGGAAAGTCGCGCCGGATAACGGCGGTGCGCTGACACCTTGCAGATTCGTTCCGTGGCATTGCGCGCATGACTGCAGGAATGCTTTTCGACCCGAAGCGACCTGTGATGCGCTGAAGCTCACGGTTCCGGAAGAAGTTGGGGCAGCTTTCGCTATCTCGGAGGCTGCAACGCCGGTAAGCGCCATCAATGCTGTAGCGGCCAGGAATGGTTTCAAATGGGTCACGGCTTTGTACTCTCCGTAGTGCGATCTAATTTAGAGCGGCGAAAAAGAACTATAATGTTGCAGAAAGCACCATGCAACATTTCGGCGAGGTAAAAGAAATACGCCCAAGCGTGTCGTGTAATGCTGTGGTAACGGTGTTACCAGCGTTACTTGCGTCCCAGTATTGGTAAGTGACACAGGGTTCATGGACTCCGTTGCGATACCCGCATTTTCCACTACGATGACGACGTCGAAGGTATCTGCAAATATGGCGTATCAGGTAACGAAGCGGATCAAAGGGCGTGATTATCTTTACAATGTTGAGGGATATCGCGATTCAAAAACTGGAAAACGAAAGACGCGCTGGCAATACGTCGGTCCCGTTGTGAACGGCGAGGTGCAGCCGCCGTTGCGAAAGCGCTCCGAGGGCGCTACACGCGAAAACGTCATCACAGCCACCGCTCGACTGATGGAGCATCGCGACCCATCAAACATCACCATATCGGTCATCGTGTCGCGTGCGAAGATTTCGCCGAGCACGTTTTACCGCTATTTCCGCGACCGCAAGTGCGTTGTCAACGCGGCACTCGCTCGTGTACACGATGAGATCGTTGAAGCCGCGCCCCGGCTCGACGTCCCGCTAGAAAGTTTGGACGAAGCCCGCCAACGATTTCGAGAATGGTATTGGGCCGGCTATTACTCGTGTCTCAAACACCGCGCATTACGATGGGCACTATCCCAAGGCGATCCCGGCAAGCTGCGCGTACGGATACCATTGTCGCTCGTTACGATCAATTGCATTGCACTGCTCGCGAAATTTTTAAAGGCGATCCACGACGCCGGCTTTGCGGCGATCGAGGATCCGGTGAGTCTCGCGCGCTCGATCTGCGCCACGCAAGAAGCGCTGTGCATTGCTCACTTTGCGCAGTTTAACGAGACGGATGTCGCCAAAACGCGGTTCGCGGACGTCTTTCCCGCCATCGAACGCGCCGTGTTCGGTTTGAGGTAATGTTCACATGACGGCATGTTATTCGTTTCTTTTACCTTCCGGTGCCGAAACCGAACCGCCTCCTACGTCGTTGTACGGAAGCGATATGGAACAACGTACCTTAGGACACTCGACACTTAAAATCACACCACTCGCTTTTGGCGGGGACGTCTTCGGATGGACCGCCGACGAGCAAACGTCATTTGCGCTGCTCGACGCGTTCGTCGACGCGGGATTCAATTTCATCGACACTGCTGACAATTATGCGCGATGGGCGAACAACGGCGTCGGGGGACAATCGGAAACGATTTTGGGCCGCTGGTTTGCAAAGACCGGAAAGCGCGATCTTGTCGTGCTCGCCACGAAAGTCGGCGGCGAAATGGACGAGAACCGCAAAGGCCTCTCCAAAGCGTACATCCTTCGCGAAGTTGAAGAGTCGCTGCAGCGGCTGCAGACCGATTACATCGATCTCTATCAGGCGCACTTCGACGACGAAAAGACCCCGCAAGAAGAAACGCTCGAAGCGTTCAACGAGCTTGTAACGCAGGGCAAAGTTCGTGCGATCGGGGCTTCTAATTTCAGCGCCCAGCGCTTGCGATCCGCGCTCAAAATCAGCGAATCGCGCGGCTTCGCGCGGTATGAAACCCTTCAGCCGGAATACAATCTCTACGAGCGGGAGGGGTTCGAACGCGAACTTGCACCGTTGTGCGAAGCTGAAGCCATCGCTGTGATTCCGTACTTCTCGCTCGCGGCGGGCTTCCTGACCGGCAAATATCGCAGCACAGCCGATTTACACGGTCGCGCGCGTGCGGGAATGGTGGATAAATATTTGAATCCGCGCGGCATGCGGATTCTCGAAGCGCTCGATACGGTAGCGAGCGATCTCGGCGCAACGCCAGCTCAGGTGGCGCTTGCGTGGCTGATCACGCGTCCTGCAATCACGGCACCTATCGCAAGTGCCACATCGCTGCAGCAATTGCACGATCTGATGAGATCGGTTGAACTACACCTCGATTCCACAGCACTTGCGACCTTGGATGCTGCTTCCGCATATGAGGCTGTAGCGCATTAAGGCGCCGTAGCCGTCGGCAATTTTTTACACGGTACTCGCTATAGATTGCGTGAGCAGTTCGCTTTGCGGATCTTGCGATATCGCGTTACGCCGTTAGCGCGAAAACGTTCCCAGCCCGTTTTCGTTAAGGTTCTCTACTGTCACGCCCGACACACGTTTTGCACCCGCCGGAACCGTGAAGGTTACGGCGGCTATACCGACGGCATTTTCTCCTCTCGGTTCGTAGGAGAACGTGTTTCCGTCCCAGTGTTTCAGCGCAAAGCTTTCGCGGTGCGGTCCTAACTGCAAAACCAGAGCGCGTTTTCGTATTGCAACGACGGCCGGTCCGTAATAGCGGTTCGCATAGGTTCCGGCATACGCGGTATAGGCAAGTGCCGGCGTTCCGTTCTTCGGCGCCGTCTTACCCGCAAGCACGCTCGAATTGTGATACATCGGCGCGAACAAACGCGAATACCCCGCGAACCAATCGCGGTGCGTGCTGCCGAACTCCGCCAGATCCATGAATTCCGCGGCGATGGCCTCCGGAACGCCGATCGGCATCCCGTTGGTGAGCACCACGATACCGAGATTCGCGGAAGGAAGGAGAACGAACGCCGTTGCGCCGCCACTTGCGAATCCGCCTGAGTGGCTCAATCGCAGCCGTCCCGCCTCATCGTAACTCACGCCGGTTCCTAAGCCGTAAAATGAGGCGCGACTATTCGGAGACGCAAGCGGCGAGCTCATGAGGTTAGGTAGCCGCGTTTCCAACAATGCTTTTTCGTCGACGACTTGCTTGCCGTCGTACTTGCCGTTTGCGAGTTCGAAGCGCAGCCAGTGGCTGATGTCGCGCGCGCTGGTGCTGACGCCGCCCGCTGGCGATTGCGCGTCCGCATTACGCGTGTATTTTGCGACCCAGCGGTCTCCGATTCGCACATGCAGCAATGCCCGGTTCGGCGCTTTTGCGTAGTCGGCAAATCGCGAACTGGTCGACGTCATGCCAAGCGGCGCATAGAGTATGTCATGAGAGAGTTGCGCCCACGTCGTCTTTTCTGCATTTGCAACGGCTTGTGCGCCGGCGGTTAGGCCGAAGTTGGTGTAATTATACGTGATGCGAAATGGCTCCAGCGACTCGAGCGATAGGCGCTGCAGAATCGCCGGCCGATCGTAACCTAAATCTTCCAGCAGATCGCCGGCGTGATCAGGCAAGCCGCTGCGGTGCGCGTACATATCCGCGATCGTTACCGTGCGTCCGACGTACCCGTTGGAAAGGGTGAAGCCCGGAAGATAGCGGCTTACCGGGTCCGTCCATTTTACTGCGCCGCGTCCAACCGCTCCGGCCACCACGGCGGCACCGACCGGCTTCGAAAGCGAGGCTATTTCAAAAACCGTATTCGCATCGACGCGCTGGTTCGTACCGGTTTTGCGTACGCCGCAACCTCTCAAAAACACAACTTTGTCGTTGTACACGACGGCTATCGCAACGCCGGGGACGCCGGTTTTGTGCATGAGAACCCCGGTTATCCGATCGAGGGAACCAACGGCGCGATTGACATTTGCTTGTGAAACCACGACCGCGGACGTTTCGGACGGTGCAACGTCTGCCAACGAGGCCGCCGGCAAAGACCCGAGTGCGACGATAAGCGAAATTGAGAGCGCCTTTGAGTTTGCCATGCGAAAGTCGCTCCTTGCTAAGACAACGCCTGTGCGAGAAGTCTAGCACAGGCGTTGTTTCATATAGAGAAGGTTCGCTTACGTTTCTTGCGTCCGCCATCGTAGGAAACGAAAACGAGCCGTTGCGCCGGTGCCGGCTCTTGCCTTAGAAAGGCTCAACCAAATGGTTGACAAAACTATCGGCGTCGACGATACTCTACCGTATGGTTGACATTGGCGCGCAGCTAGACGACACCTTTCAAGCACTCTCGCACAGTGCGCGTCGTTCCATGCTCAAGCGCCTTGCTTCCAGCGATCTCACGGTGAGTGAACTTGCGGAGCCTCTGTCGATGTCACTGTGGGCTGCGTCCAAGCACGTGCACATACTCGAACGCGCCGGTCTGATTCGGCGTACTGTCTCGGGCCGCAACCATATTTGCCATCTTGAAGCGGCTCCGCTCCTCTCGGTTGCAGAGTGGCTGCAGTTCTACGAGGGACACTGGCAGAGAAGTTTGGACGCGCTGCAACACTTGCTGGAATCGAAGAAGCCAAAACGCTCCAAACGAGGCAAGAGACAATGAACGTATCAAAAAACTCAATCAAGCTAGAGCGTACGATTGCCGCACCGGTCGAGCGTGTATTTAAGGCATGGCTGGATCCACGTACATTGTGCAAATGGCTCGCGCCGGGTGATGCAACGGTGTCAGACGTCCAAGTTGACGAACGTGTTGGCGGAAGCTTTCGTCTAACTCAGAGCCGCGACGGTGACGCGATCGGCGGCTTCGACGCCGAGATCCTTGAACTCGTCCCCAACGAGCGGATCGTGTTGAAATGGGGGCTACTGGGGCCGCAAGGCCTGGACGGCCCTATGTACGATTCGCTCCTTACCGTTACATTTCGCCGGGACGGCAATGGTGTCACAACGCTCACGCTCTTGCACGAACACTTGGACGCGCTGCGCGCAGCGATGCCGGATGTTGCGGATCAGTTCGAAAACGGCTGGAATGACGTGCTCGACAAACTCTCGGCGGCCCTCACGGCCATTTAAGAAATGCGCCCAACGCTGTTTGTTTGTCACGGAGATGAAGGCGGCCCACCGTTTCACCCATGTAGACGAGTTCAGAAAGCACTTCGTGCGAAGCGAATAACGTACGACAAAATCATTGCAGCGCACGGAAGTCCTATCCCATTCTTTCGCAGAGGATCGCGAGAGCAATTGCGAGTTCAGACCGGATCGACAAAGCTTCCCGCACTCCTGTTAGTCGACGGAACAGTGCTGATTCACGATGAAATTCTACGCTGGATCGATCGACAATGAAAGATCACCCGTAGTGAACACCCTAGCGGACGTCACGCAGCATTCGTCTTGAGCACACCATCCGTAGCGGTGACTTTGATGACGTGTTCGCAAAGCCGAGGTGCGCCTCGCTTAGAGCGTTCGTCCCATATCGCCGTGGCGAAGCGCTGCGGAAATAGGCCGTTACTCGGCGGCTTCTACTTTCGCTCGCAAGATCGTAATGCGCGTTGCGTAGCGAACCTCGTAACGGCGCGACTTCGGGGGGCGCTTATTGATGCTACGCGACAGCGCTGCGCTCTCCCAGAACCACACGGAAGCCGTCGCGCCAACTGCCGTAGGATGGACGCCAGCGCAGTTCGCTAGCCGCTTTCCTATTAGACGTTCCGCGGATCTGCGTCATCATTGAGACGCCCACGTCACCCACAGCGAGTCTTCCCAACCACACCGGCACGTGCATCGGCGGCTTCGCTCGCAAAATTTTCGCGATCTCCGAGATCCATTCGGCAGCCGGCGCCGGCTCATTGTCGGCGATGTTGTAAACGCCGGATGCACCCCGTTCGAGCGCAGCCACGGTTGCCGATGCGACGTCATCGACATGGACGAACGACCACTGACCGGCGCCATTACCAATGATGGGGAGCATACGCTTGCGCACGAGTTCCGTGATGCTTCCGTCAAACGCGAAGCTGGTACGCGGGCCGTAGAAATTTCCGAAACGCAGGGCGATTCCAACGAAGTCCGCCGAACCCGTTATACGGTCTTCCAAGTAGCGAATCGCTGTCAGTGATTCACGCTGATTCGCGGGTGGATTCGGATCGAGAGGGTCGCTCTCGGTCTTGAGTGCGCTGCCGACCCGCTCGTAATTCCAGTTTCCGTAGCTCTGCGCGACAATGCGTCGCACGCCGGCGGCAAGCGCCGCAGCGATTAGGTTGTCCGTTCCTACCGTTCGCAACCGATTCGTCACCGCAAATTCACGGTCGAAATTCTTAAAATCCTTAGCGCTCGCTAAACTAGTCATCTGATGAACGATGGCATCCGGTTGGGTGTTGCCAACGGCCGCCATCACAGCAGCTGCATCCAGTCCATCTGCGACGATGCCGTGCACGCCCATAGCGCCGAATTCCCGCGCCTTTTGCTCTGACCGCGTCATCGCGATCACATCATGCCCCTTTTTAATGAGTTGCGGAACGAGGCTTGCGCCGACGGCACCGGTTGCTCCCGTTACAAAGACTTTCATACTGCCTCCTTCGGTGGTTTTCAGCCCCTAAGACGGAGGTACGCAGCTCCCTGTGACAAAGCGTCCGGGACAAGGAGGCAGCGTTGACGACGACAACGGAAGACGCTTACCAACAATACCGACCCCTCTCGTTCTCGATCGCATACCGCATGACCGGAAGCGTCACGGAAGCGGAAGACATTGTCCAAGAGTCGTTCCTGCGATTCCACCGGGCAGCACGGAGCGGACCATCGATTGAATCACCGCGCGCATTTGTAACGACAGTAACGGCGCGTCTTGCGATCGACCACTTGCGCTCGGCAAAGGTTCGACGAGAGACATATTTCGGGCCGTGGCTTCCCGAACCGCTACTAACGTCGAATGCGCCGGAACTGGAACGTACGGAATTGCATGATTCCCTATCGCTGTCGTTCCTCGTACTGCTCGAACGGCTCAATCCTGTGGAACGCGCAGTCTTCTTGCTGCGCGAAGTGTTCGACTACGATTACGGCGATATCGCGAAGATCGTCGAGAAGAGCGAGGCGAATTGCCGGCAGCTGTTCGTGCGCGCTCACAAGCACCTGGAAGAAGGCAAACCGCGCTTCACGGCGACGAGGAGCGAGCAAGAATCACTTGCGAATCACTTTTTTGCGGCGGCACAGCGCGGTGACCTTGAGGCGCTGATACAGTTCCTCGCACCTAACGCTTCTTTCTACGGCGATGGTGGTGGAAAAGGCCGCGGCCTTCCACAGCCGCTCTTCGGCGCGGACAAAGTTCACCGTTTTCTTGCAACGGGGAT
This sequence comes from uncultured bacterium, assembly GCA_964648945.1. Taxonomy (GTDB): domain Bacteria; phylum Vulcanimicrobiota; class Vulcanimicrobiia; order Vulcanimicrobiales; family Vulcanimicrobiaceae; genus JAMXLG01. Next base: position 70,299 of record CAZYLU010000016.1, read on the forward strand.
GTTCGCGAAATTCGCGCAACACGGCGTACGTATACAACGCGCGGAGATCAACGGTTCGCCCGGTGCACTCTTTTTCGATCAGGAGCATCGTCTTATCAATGCGTTTGCGCTGGAGATTGCCGCTGGCGCGATTCAAAGTGTACGCTCGATCATCAATCCGGACAAACTAACACATCTCGGTTATCCGCTCTCGCCACTGGCCACGACCGGCTAGTACCAAACAAACGACGCAGATCTTCCCGTCCATGATGTGGACGAGCCTACCTACGCCTGCTGCCGGTGTTCGTAACGCGGAGATGCAAAAGCACGTCCGGTAGCCGCAGGCACACTACTGATAGCCGCGTGCAAGCAAATACTTTGCTCCGGCGTCTAGCGCCTTTGGTTCGGGCATCGCAAAATCGAAGGCTTCGGCGAGGCGGCTGATCGTGTTGAACGCGAAACAGACTTCAAGTGCGTCTTCGATTTGCGCGTACGAAACGCCGGCAGCTGTCAGCGAGCGAATATCGTCTACGTTTACACTATGCTCGCGTGTGAGTTTTTCAAGGACGCGTAGCGTTGCCCGCAGCGGCTCGTCTATTGGTGCGTTCTCGAAATCGAGAAGCAGGTCCGACACGTTTGCGCCATGTTGCTGTGCCATCTGAGCGACGGCGGCGTGCGCCCTCGTACACCATTCGCTACCGTTCGTCTTTGCAATGAGCGCAGCCATCAACTCTCGGTCGCGGACCGACCACTTTGACTGGCCGCGCATTGCCTGTTGCGTCACCCGCTGCATCGGGCGGCCGTAGAAGTCCGCACGGTACTTCACCAGCTTAATAACGTCGAGCACCGGATGACCGCTCGCAATGCGAATCAGAGCAAAAAGCGCTTTCGTTCCGAAAGTGTGACCTCTATCCAGTATCCTAAGGCGCATATTTCAACTGTCCGCCGCGGCAGCCTGGAGAGCACTGAGCGCTCTTTCATATTGGCGTGTGGCTTCTCCGATGGCGGCGCAGAGAACCAGCTCAAAAATTTGATCTTCGGTGAAGCCGGCGGAACGAGCGGCCAGAATGTCGTCGTCGGTAATCGCGTGCGGGCTCATCGCTACTTTGTGCGTTAACTCCCCGATCGGTCCGCCTATTCGCTCATTGTTAAATGCGGCATGCCGCTCAGAGCGCGAAGCGACACCGCGGCCCTCGAGGATCCGCGCTATCAATGCGTCATGCTGTTTTTTAATGTCCGACATCTCAGACCGCCTCTGCCGTTCGTCCGCACGGCGTTCGTGCCTGCAGCAACCTTAATCTTGCTGACTGTAACTGCAAAACGAAGGCTAGCGCGAGCGCCCGCGAGACCGTTGCTCTTATGAACGCATCTCTACAAAGCGCTGTGACAGCGGGCAACGTGCACTACATCAGCGCGGTACGCACGGCGATGGGCTGCTTCGCTCGTGTTGTCGAAGCGCAGGCGTATCCGACAACGATTCCGTTCTGAGATGCGCGCGTTTGATAGTAACTCGAAAGTAGGCAATGCCGCTAAGGGTAAACCGTGATGGTGTCCTCGGCCTGCGCTTCGCCGGTAGCGCTGCCTGAGTTGTATAACGTGAGCGCTGAAATCGTTTTGCCGATATACTCCGCACTCAGGCACGAGGTGCTTCGAAACTGCACTTGCTGCGCATAGAATGAATGAACGGGATGATCGAGGAGAGCCACTTTGAGCGCGTCCGACAGAGCCTTCCCTTGCGCGCCATCGCAATCAGTAATAACGTTACCGGCGTCCTTCGGCGGCGCTCCGTTTTTTGCGACGATCGTGTAGTGGAAATAGTCCTTCGGGTCGGCACGAACGAAATACGCATCCGGCGTGAGCGTTGCAGTACCCGTTACCTTCTCGCCGCTTTCGGCTCCCACGATAACCGGAATGAGTCGCTCAACCACTGACTGCGATATGACCTTCGGGGCGACCGGTCCCAGTTGCCAAGCGGCGTAAAAACTTGAGGTAAACCAGGCGAAGCCCGGTTCACCGCTTACCGCTATTCCGCTCTGGCCGATATACTTGACCACGTCGCGCATATCGCCCGAACCATCGCTGCCACATGTAGCGCTGGTCGAGGGGCCAGCCCAATCGGTCTTGACGATGAGCGGTCCAAGGGTCGTCGAGAGCGTTGTAGCGGCAATTTGCGCGAGCCTTTTGCTACGTGCGAGCGCGACCGAGTCCGCATAGCGCGCGTACGGCGCGCAGTCTTTCATAAAGATGTACATCTGGTCGTTCCCACCCCACAACGCCTCGCTCGTGGCGGACCAGTTGCTAGGAGCGCCGTGAATGCGAACGTAGAGCCTCTTTGCGTCGTGGTCGGCATAGAGATCATCAGCTGCAATTCCGAGACTAGGTGCTTTCTTCACGGAGTCCTCGAACTTCGGTTTCTCGTTGTACAGAAAAACCACGACCGAGTTTTGCACCGGTGCCGATACGTCAGCATCTCCCGGCAATGCGGCAAAACGCCCACCCTGCAGCACAAACTGCAGATTCTGATGCCCGATGATTGGAATAGGAGCTCCAAATGTGGTGTAAGGAAACAGCGAGAATGCGTCGGATGGTGGCGGAACGTCGAGAACTCCGCCGGAATCGAAGGCGACACGGACGTTCGCCGCAACATGCAGCCGCAACGGTCCGTATGAAGCACCAATTTGACCGGGGACTAGTGGCCGATATCCAGATGATTTGACGAGCGGACGAAACCCGCGAGGGCACATCGGGACCGGATCAAACGTACCGGTCGCGGGATCGGTGGTCGCCTCGAGCGATACGACCTTTCCGTGGAGAAGCTGCGCGGCGGCATCGCGTGCCTGTGCGCCGAGAAGCGCATCGCTTTTCCTCTTGAGTTCATCGCAATCAACGCGCACGAACTCGTCCCAACCGTAAGTGAGCCCGCGCATCTTCACGTCATTGAAGCGCATGGCATTCGCCGGCGCTTCGGCCGGCGATCCTAAATCGACGAGTAGGATCCCGAGCTTGACATTTTTAGGCGTGCGATATCTTCCGGCTCCCATTGAAAGCGTCGAGGCCGTCTGCGTCCACTGCTCGATGCGATCCCCGGCAAAACCCGCGGCGACGAGCGCCGCCTTCGCATCCTCAAGCTGTTGCGGTGTGACATCAACGGCATCGATACCGGCATGACCTTGAGACAGTTCAAAGCGAGAACCGACAACGACGGGCGCGTAGACGCGCTCTACCTGCAGATCAAAGGTAGCCCGAACGGTAAGTGCCGCAACGGCTGCAAGTATCGGTGCAAACAGCATCTAATCACACTCCGACGATTTACTTCGTTGTGAACTGAACGATGATACAACGCTTGTTTGTGACGCTCAGCACGTTGCTGCTTCTCGCTTCTACAGCGCCGATCGCAAATCCGCGCACCGTTTCCGTCACCGTCAGCCGCACGTACGCGTTTCCGAACGCGCACGTATTCTTGGGAATCGCGGTGTTGGGCCATCATGTCGGCTACATCGATGGTGGTTACCTTATCAAAAAGAACACCACGGGGTGGCTGCACATCGACTGGAACCGCTATGGCGATTGGACGAACCTCAGGCGTACGCAGCAAGGACCGCGCGACGTTTCGCAAGAGCAACTCGACGCGGTTCTCCGCACGCTCGTCCAAATGGGATTTCCGGCAAGCTCGATGAGGTCGTGGAGGCGCGCCGCACCGGTCGGATATGACGGTTTTCGCGAAGGTGACAGCGTGCTTACCATCGGCCAAATCATGGTCGATCTCGGAACCGTTGATGACGCTGAAGCAAAGCTTGAAAAGCTTCAAAACGTGGCCTTCGGCGATCACAGCCCGCTCGATCAGATTCCAAATACGAATGTTGACTTCTACCCAATGCCTTTCTTTGGCGTCGACTGCGCTGACCGCGATGCATATCTGCAAAGCGAAGCAATCTCCGACGCTCGAGTCGTTGCGGCGACAATCGCGCAGAGGACCCACGCCACACTCAGCGCACCGTCGGTCACCGTTCCCGACGGAAGCGCGGTTCTTTGCCCCGCCGATCACCGACCGCAATTCTATCGCACTGGAGAATTACCGGATCGGCTTCATGACCAACTGAGCGAACGCACAAGCGTCTCTGCGGTGCTGAGCATCGCCGGTGCGCACGATGAACAACCGCCCGCTATCGCAACGAGCGATCTTCCACAAAATGTGAAAAATGCGTCGTTTAATCTCAAAGAGCGCTTCGCTGGAACGTTAGGCAAAGCGCAGATAGATACACAAGCCGATGCGGCCGTCATTCACCTTCACTACGACCTGGGATTCGCGGGCAAGCCTATTGGGCAACCCGAAATCGTCGCCGAAAAAATTGCGGAAGTGCGCGGGGTGGTGGCGCCGGCCGATTTCGTCGAACGCGACACGAAAGGCGACGCAGTCAGGGAACTTGTTGACGCCTACCTTCTCGTTCGCCGCAAGGACGCAGAAAAGCTCGGTTGGATCGCGCAGCTATGGTCGCGCAACGGATTCTACGATCTCGGAACGTACATGCCGTTCGTCGCAGATTGCAATGCTGCGAAAGGACGAGCCTTTGCACAAGCGCTTGACGTATCCAAGCAGAAAGCGGAGGAGCTCGCGTCGCTGTTGCACACCGGCATCGCCGCACTCGGCGCAGCGCGTGGTGGTTCATCAGCAGGCGACGTCATGTGCGGCTTCAACAAAAATGCGACGCTTGCCGATCGCCTCGCGGCGATGCGCAACGTCGATGGGCCTTCATTGAGTACCAAGGATCCGTTCACCATCACCTTTGAGGCCAACGTGGATGCAGCGTGGCTTCTGAAAGGTCCGCCGGCAGCCCAAATCTTGAATCCCGCAGCGTACTCTGCGAATGTCGAAGGTAAGGTAGCCGATGATGCGTTAATGCACCGAGCCTTCATGCAGGCTGCACGTGAAGCGGTCGTCGACAACGATAACATCGTTTCGCTGTACGAGGTCTATACCGACACATGGGGCGGAAATCACGCCGGATCGCAGATCGTCGTGCTGCGCTAGACCTTCAGGCACGCGTTTGCTGTCGAGTGCGCTCGGAGGAGTGGCAGTAAAAAGCCCGCGATTCGCGCGTGAATCGAGGGCTTCGCTTGGTAGCGCCAACGGGAATCGAACCCGTCTTTCCGCCTTGAAAGGGCGATGTCC
>CAZYLU010000017.1:0-69106 GCA_964648945.1 uncultured bacterium
GAAGGCCAAATTCTCGGCATTCCGGGCATCACCGCGGTCCACGATCTGCACATCTGGACGATCGGCACGAGCTCGCATGCTTTGTCGGCGCACGTGCTTCTGGACGAGCCGCGTCTGCAGCAGGGGCCGCAAGTGCTCGAACGCTTGCGCTCGCTGGTTCAGGAGCGCTACGGAATCGGCCACGTCACGGTGCAGATGGAGACGGAACACTGCGATCCCGGCGGTATCATCATCTGCCGGCCCGACGAACCTTGAGACTAAAGTCAGGAAGTAAAGCCTGAACCCGTCCCGAAGCCGAGGCGGGTTATGAGTTCCATGAGTTCCAATGCCGTTGTTCTGTCCACCGCCCGAACGCCGTTCGGAAAACTCGGTGGTGCGCTCTCATCGCTCGACGCGACAACACTCGGTGCGGTTGCGTTGATTGGCGCGCTGCGTCGCGCCGGAATCGATCCCTCCGAAGTCGAGCATTTGATTTTCGGCGAGGTGTTGCAAGCGGGCGTCGGCCAGAATCCCGCGCGTCAGGTACTCTTCAAAACGGGACTCGCGAAAACGACGACGGCGGAAACCGTAAACAAAGTTTGCGCGTCGGGGCTGCTCTCCGTTGCAAGCGCGATGCGTTTGATCAACGCCGGTGCGAATTCGGTGGTCGCGGCCGGCGGCATGGAATCGATGTCGAACGCGCCGTACCTGATGAAGGACGCGCGGTTCGGTTATCGCTTCGGCGACGGCAAGTTGATCGACGCGATGATCAACGACGGACTTTGGGACGCGTACTTTCCGATGACAATGTCGACGCAAGGCAGCATCGTTGCCGGCGAAATGGGCATGACGCGCGAAGAGCAAGATCGCTTCGCGTATGAAAGCCACCGCCGAGCACACACGACGCACGAAGCCGGACACTTCTCCGACGAAATCGTTCCCGTCAAAGTCGCGACGAAGGCCAAAGGCAAAGTCGTGCTCGACGAACTTCCGCGACTCGCGCAGATCCGTGTTCCCGCGATGGCTGGCGGCGGCGCAAGCAAAGTCTGGGATCACACGCCGTCGGAGCAATTCACGTTTGATTACGCGAAGTGGGCGCCGTTCGTTACCGGTGACGCGCCGTACACGCTCGTCGATCGCGATGAACCGGTTCGCGCGGACGCAAGCCTCGAAGCGATGGCAAAGCTCAAGCCGCTCGAAGCGGGCGGTACGATCACCGCTGCAAACGCTCCCGGCGTAAACGATGGTGCGGCGGCGCTGATCGTGGCCGACGCGCAGTACGCGAAGGAGCATGGATACGATGCGATTGCGACCGTCCTCGATCACGCGACCGTCGGCTGGGACTCGCCGTACATCTGCATGACGCCGGCGATGGCGGCGCAGAAGCTGCTCGACAAGCACGGCCTTTCGACGAACGACATTCACGTGTGGGAGATCAACGAGGCGTTCTCCGCCGTTGCGATCACATCGGCACGCAATCTCGGTATCGGGGAAGAGAACATCAACAAATTCGGCGGCGCGGTTGCGATGGGTCACCCGATCGGAGCATCGGGCGCGCGCATCGTGGGCACGCTCATTAATCAGTTGCGCAAGCGCGGCGGCGGCTACGGCGTCGCGTCGATCTGCTCCGGCGGCGGACAAGGCGATGCGTTGCTGGTGAAAGTCGGCTAGTGAAACTGGCCGTGATCGGTGCCGGACAGATGGGTTCCGGCATCGCACAAGTGGCCGCGCAGAGCGGCCACGACGTTCTTCTCAACGACCGCGCTCAAGAATACATCGAGCGCGGTCTCGGCGTAATCACCAAGAACCTCAATCGTTCGGTAGAGAAAGGTAAACTCGACGCGAGCGAACGCGACGCGATTCTCGCGCGGATTCACCCGCATCCCGCGCTCGAAAAGCTCGACGTCGATATCGTGATTGAAGCGGCGACGGAACATCTCGAGACGAAGCTCGAGTTATTTCGCACGCTCGACACCGTCGCTCCCGAACGCACGATCCTCGCGAGCAACACCTCATCGATTTCCATCACGTTGCTCGGTGGCGCTACCAAACGCGGCGAGCGCGTCATCGGCATGCACTTCATGAATCCCGTTCCGGTGATGCAACTCGTCGAAATTATTCGCGGCATTGCAACCTCACAAGAGACATACAATTTTACCGAATCGCTCGCAAAGCAGATGGGCAAGACGCCGGTCGAAGTCCGTGACTTCCCCGGCTTTGTCTCCAACCGCGTGCTGATGCCGATGATCAACGAAGCGGTCTACGCACTCTACGAAGGCGTCGGCTCGGTTGAGGCGATCGATACGGTGATGAAGCTCGGCATGAATCATCCGATGGGGCCGTTAACGCTCGCGGATTTCATCGGCCTGGACACATGCCTGGCTATCATGGATGTGCTGTACGACGGATTCGCTGATTCCAAATACCGGCCGTGCCCGCTCCTCAAGCAGTACGTTGCGGCGGGATGGCTCGGGCGCAAGAGCGGACGAGGTTTCTACACGTACGCATGATTGACACAACGAGGCGAGCACAATTCGACCTCACCGACGAACAGCGCCAGATTGCGGCGCTCGCCGCTGAAATCGCACAGCGCGAAATCGCGCCGAACATCGCGCAATGGGATCGCGATCACACGTTCCCGCGCGATCTCTACACCAAGCTCACGAACGCCGGCATCATGGGGATCATCGTCCCCGAGCAGTATGGCGGTGTCGGGGCCGACTACATTTCCTACGCACTCGCGATTGAAGAACTGTCGCGCATCGATGCGGGAACCGCGGTAACGGTCTCGGTTCACTCGATGATCTGCGCAGCGATCATGAAGCTCGGCAGCGATGCGATCAAAGAGTATTGGCTGCCGCGTTTGGCGACGGGTGATAAGATCGGCGCCTTCGCGCTCACCGAACCCGATGCCGGTTCCGATGCTGCCGCACTTCGTTCGAGCGCGAAAAAGATCGAGGGCGGCTACGTCCTCAACGGACGCAAACAATGGTGCACGAACGGCAGCTACGCCGGCGTGACGATGGGCATGTTCCGCACTGGAGGAGGCGGTCCGAAAGGCGTGAGCGCGTTCCTCATTCCCGAGACCGCAAAGGGCATCACCGTTGAGAAAGTGACGGAGAAGCTCGGCATTCATACGAGTAACACCGTCGATCTCGCCTTCGACGACGTGCACGTCAGTGATGAAGCGCTGCTCGGGAATGAAGGCGACGGTTTCGGCAACGCGATGACGGCACTCGCGAGCGGACGCATCGGTATCGCGGCGCAAGCGACGGGCATTCTCGCCGGCTGTCTCGATCAATCAGTTGCATTTGCCAAAGATCGCGTGGCCTTCGGCCGCGCGATCGGTGCATTCGAGGGCGTTTCGTTCAAGATCGCGCAGATGGCAATGGACCTCGACGCAGCGCGTCTGCTCGTCTATCGTGCGGCCGCGCTTGCAGATGCCGGAAAGCCGTTCGTCATCGAAGCGAGCAAAGCAAAACTTTTTGCGTCGACCGCGGCGCGAAAACATGCAGCTGAAGCGCTGCAAATCCACGGTGGCTACGGGTACACCACCGAATTTCCCATCGAACGATTCTACCGCGATGCAAAGATCACAGAAATCTACGAAGGCACTTCCGAGATCCAACAGATCATCATCGCGCGGTCGTTACTTGGAAAGTTGGACTAAAAGCAAGACGGGCCGCCCTTTCGAGCGGTCCGCCTGTCTGATGTCGTGGCCAGATTGTCACCCTGCGCCAACAACATCTTACCACGGTTGGCAAGCCATCCGGGGTTGGAGCGTGCGGGAATCGAACCCGCGGCACTGCAGGGTGACAATCTGAGTGTCGACACCATCGAGACGCCCCATCGTGGGTCTATAACGTCTGAATAGGAGAACAGCAAGAGAACGCCATGAATCTCATGGAGTATCAGGGGAAGGAACTCTTCCGCCGGTGCGGCATTCCTGTGCCGCGTTCGCAGCATTGCAATACGCCCGATGAAGTCGCTGCCTTCATTGAAAAGAATCCGGGCAAATGGGTTGTGAAGGCGCAGGTCCTCATGGGCGGGCGCGGCAAGGCGGGCAAGATCAAATTCGCGACGACGGCCGAAGAGGGGCGCAAAGTCGCGCAAGAGATTATGGCGACGCCGATGCCTCCCAATCGGCAGAATCCAAACGGCGAGCCGATTCATTCCGTGCTCGTCGAAGAAACGCTCGACGTTGCATTGGAAGCGTACAGCGCTATCAGCGTCGATCGCACGACGAAAAAGCCTGCGATCATCACGACGAAATTCGGCGGCATGGACGTCGAAGAAGTGCACGAGAAGCATCCCGAATCGTTTGCGACGTTTTTCGTCGATACGGCGATCGGGTATTCACCGTTCATCGGGCGCGAACTCGCATTCAAGACCGATCTCGATGCAGGCTATCGCAAGCAATATCCCGCGATCGTTTCCGGTATGTACGATCTGTTCTTCAAGTACGGAGCGAAACTCGTTGAGATCAACCCGCTCGTGCTGACGAAAGACGGCCGCGTGATCGCAGCCGACGCGAAAGTCGAGCTCGACGACGATGCACTCTTCCGTCATCCGGAATTCAAAGAGTGGCAAAAAGTGCTGCCGCTCGACGAGGACGAAACGCTCGCGACCGAAGCGGGTCTTGGCATCCGCAACTTCCGCCGCTTCGGTGGAACGGTCGGGACGATGGCAAACGGCGCGGGTCTAGCGATGGGCACGATGGATGCCGTGAAAAACGCCGGTGGCGAAATCGCAAACTTCCTCGACGTCGGCGGCGGCGCAAACGCGGAACGCGTGCGCAAGTGCTACGAACTCGTCGTGAATCACACGGGCGCGAAAGTGTTCTTCATCAACATCTTCGGCGGCATCACACGCGGCGACGAAGTTGCCAAGGGCATCGTCGAAGCGATCAACACCACGAGCTCACGAAAGATTCCGCTCGTGATTCGCTTGACGGGTACGAATGAAGAAGAAGGCCGCCGCATTTTGGCGGACGCAGGCATGACGCCGGTTGAAACGATGGATGAAGGCGCGAAACGCGCGGTGGAGTTAGCAGCAAAGTGAGTATTTATCTCGATAAAAACAGCAAGGTCTTCGTGCAAGGCATCACCGGCGCGGAAGGTTCGTACCACACCGGACGTATGCTCGCGTACGGGACGAACATCGTCGGCGGCGTCACCCCCGGCAAAGGCGGACAGAAAACCGAACACGGACTGCCGGTCTTCAACACGGTTGAAGAGTGCGTAGCCGCAACCGGTGCGACGCATCAGTGCATCTTCGTGCCGCCCGCCGGCGCAGCCGACGCGCTGTTCGAAGCGTACGAAGCCGGAGTGCGTTTCTCGGTCTGCATTACCGAAGGCGCTCCGGTCCACGACATGTTGCGCGTCGTCGGCACGACACCGGGCATGCGGATCATCGGTCCGAACTGCCCCGGCTTGATTTCACCCGGAAAGTCGTCGATCGGCATTATGCCCGGTCACGTCTTTAAGGAAGGCAACGTGGGATTGATCTCCCGCTCGGGCACGTTGACGTATGAAGTCGTCGACGGCCTCACACGCGCAGGCTTCGGTCAATCGACCTGCGTCGGCATCGGTGGCGACCCGATCATCGGCACCACCTTCGTGGACTGCTTGCGCGAGTTCAAAAACGATCCGCAAACGAAAGCGATTGTCATCTGCGGCGAGATCGGTGGTTCGGATGAAGAAGACGCCGCCGCATTCGTAAAGGAGCATCTTGCGGGCGTTCCGGTCGTCGCTTTCATCGGCGGCCGCAATGCGCCGCCCGGAAAGTCTCTCGGCCATGCAGGCGCGATCATCTCCGGCGGCTTCGGCACGCCGGAAAGCAAGATCCGCGCGTTCCGCGATGCCGGAGTGCCGGTGGCAGACCGTCCCTCCGATATCCCGAAGCTTCTCGCCGAAGCAATGGCCGTGGTTCCAGCTTAAAAAACTTATCAATCCATTACGCTTCGCTACGAAGCGTGAGGTAATCCGAGAGGTCGCTAGTCCAAGCGGCCTCTTATTTTTTAAGCTCCTATAAAGGAGCCGACCTTTGTCGCGAGAATTCGCCCCGTACGTCACATGAGAATCTGCTGAGAGACGCACGACGCGGCTCTCGGCACTTTCATGTGTTGGCGTATGTCACTCTACTCAACTGAGGGCTATCAATTGAATAGAAAGTCCACCCTACGTCGGGTGGCTGTGGCTCTGATGCTTCTCGTCGCCTTCCTGTTCCAGGGAACATGGGCACTGGCAGGTACGACGGGCGGTGTTGCGGGTCAAGTCACGGACGAGGCAGGGGCTCCGATTTCCGGTGCGGCCGTTAAGGTCGTCTCCGCGTCGCAGTCCGCTTCGGCCACTTCCGACGCCTCGGGCCGCTTCAATTTCCTCTCGCTCGCGCCGGATACGTATACGGTGTCGATCGAGAAAGACGGTTTCAATCCGGTCTCTTATGCCGGTGTAACCGTCTTCGCAGATAACCAACTCACGCTGTCCTTCCGTATGCAGAAGGCGCTCAAGACCATTGCGAAAGTGTCAGCCACCTCGGCCGGCAACCTCGTCAAGGCAGGCGTCGGCTCGGACATTTACAGCGTCAACTCGCAAGCCATCACGACTGCGTCGGCAAACGGCGGCGGCGGTAACCTCAATAGCGCCTACTCGGCGATCTCGACGGTTCCCGGCGTCACGGTTCCGAACGGCGGTGCCGGCTGGAACCAAGCGACGTACGTCCGTGGTTCGCAGTCGTTTTTCACGGGCTTCGAGTACGACGGTATCCCCGTCAACCGCGCATTCGACAACTACAACTCGTCGACGGAATCGAACCTCGGCTTGCAAGAGCTGCAGGTCTACACCGGCGGCGGTCCGTCGTCATCGGCGTCTGCCGGTACGTCGGGCTTTATCAACCAGGTCTTCAAAACCGGTACGTATCCGGGCTACCTCGATCTTTCCGGCGGTATCGGAACGCCGACGTACTATCACCAAGCAAAAGTTGAAGCGGGCGGCGCAACGCCGGATCGCCGTTTCAGCTATTACGTCGGCCTCAGCGGATACAACCAAGGTTTCCGCCTTCTCAATAATGCGAACGGCGGCGACCTGACGAACAGTCCGTTAGGCGTGTATACAGGCCAGTCGCTCACGCTCACGACGCTCAACGCGAATGGTATTCCGGCGCTCGCGATGCCGTGCACGAACACGGGCGTCGATCCGAATCCGTTGCTGACGAATGCGGCGACTCGGTGGTACTCAGCGGACACCGGCGGCGCCGGCAACTGTTACGTTCCGTTCAACGGCATCTACGGTTCGCTTGCACAGATCGCGGATCGTGAAAACGTCGCCAACTTCCACTTCCGCATTCCGCAGAAGAACGGGACGAGCGACGATATTCAGCTCCTCGGCAGCACGTCGATGCTGAACTCGCAATACTACAGCAGCATCAACGATGCCGGCGGCCCGGCGGTTTACGCGCTGGCGCAGCTAGGGTCAGTGTACTGCAACCCGAAGACGAGCATCGATGCAACCGGCGCGAAGTGCACGCCGTCGCCGAACGGCAATTACCCGGCGTACATCGACGCAAAGGTATACAATGCGCCGTTCGGCACCCCGGTCGCGGGTCTAACTACGCAGTCGTACTATCAACCCGATAGTCCGAACAATCGTCAGTTCAACGCACCGATCCCGAACGATCTGCGTGACGGCATCTTCAACGATACCGGTATTGTGAAGCTGCAGTACACGCACCAATTCTCGAGCAATGCGTTCGCCCGTGTCTTCGGGTACACGTTCTTCTCGGACTGGACTCAGGCGGGTGCGCTTTCCGCTATCGGCTGCTATTTCAACGGTCTCGGTCCGTGTGATGGAGGCGTCGCTGCCAACTATGACCTCATCACCCATACGGGTGGCGGTCAGCTGGAACTCGTCGACCAAATCACGAGCCAGCACCTCGTCCAGTTGACGGCGAACTTCACGACTGCGAATGTCGTGCGCTTCAACAACACCGGCTACATCGGCGGAAGCTCACCGATCGGCATCATCAGCCGCAATTCTGCAGGCGTTTACTCGTGCTGGGATGAGAAAGCCGGTACGGCTCTGTACGATACCGCGGTTCCTTGCGTTCCGAGCGGTTCCGCATTTAAGCTGTGGGGCTCGAGCTCAGTTAAGGGACCCTATGGTGGTGGCGCAATCGGCCCCAACGCTACGGCGGCTGGTGCGAATTGGGTCACGCTGTGGGACGGTAACGCCCGTGGTTCGTACAACACGGTCAAGCCACAGTTCGCGTTCGTTTCGCTGAGCGATCAGTGGCGTCCGAGCGATCGTTGGCTCTTCAACGCGCAACTGCGCTATGAAGATTACAAATACGGGCTCGTCGCAAATCCGAGCCTTGCGACGCAATTCTACGCGCAGATCATTGCCAACGACGTCTGCGTGAACCAGTCCGGCACGGTCCTCACCAAGCCGCTGGCGCCGGGTCAGCCGCCGCCCGCACCGGTCATCTACACGCCATCGTGTGCCGCCGGTACGGTTGTCTCGGGTTATCCGAGCGGCCTTCCCGCCGGGTACGCGCATCCACCGTTCACGGCGAAGTCCCCGAGCTCATACAATATCCAGGACCTCTCGCCGCGTCTTTCGGCGACGTACACGTTGAACCCGGATACGGTATTGCGTGGGTCGATCGGACGCTTCACGGAACCGCCGATCTCGGCATCCGTGCAGTACCTCAACAGCTCCGGTAACAACCTCTCCGTTTGGAGCGCGACGTTGCCGCTCGGCTTCTACACGCCATTCCATCCGATTCCCGCGATGAGTGCGACGCAAGCCGACCTCTCGCTGGAACGCCACGTCCGCGGAACGGACATGAGCTTCAAGATCTCGCCGTTCTACAACTACACGGTCGGATATCAAGAGCAGAACTTCATCGGACCGAACTTCGTTACGCAGTCACCTGTCGGCAACTTCCGCTCGATGGGTGTTGAACTGGCGTTCACGAAGGGCGACTTCGCGAAGGACGGGCTCTCGACGCAAATCGCGGCGACCTACACGCACGCGCAGGTTCAGTATGAGACCTGGTTCGGCAACAACCAGCTCAACGGCGTCAACCAAGCCATCCAGCAGTACAATCTGCTCACGAAGGGTGGCGGCGGTTCGCCGTACTACTGCTCGGGCGGCGCGGATGCCGCCGGTAATCCGAGCCCTGGCGTTTCGACGCCGAACTGTGGTGCCTTCGGCGGGACACCGATCACCAATCCATACTACAACAACAGTCCGCAAGGATTGATCGATCCGCAAGGATGGTACGCGCCGGGTGATCTCGGTCTCTCGCCGACGAACAACTCGTCGACATCCTACTATGACTCGCCCTGGAACTTCACGTGGCTGCTGAACTGGCGCAAGCAGAAGTTCGCGGCGACGTTCTCGCTCCAAGCGACGGAAGGCACGTCGTACGGCGGACCGATGGACGTCGTCGGCATCGACCCGCGTGCGTGCGCGCAGAACTCGACGACTGCCGGCATTTTGGCAGTTTCGCCGAAGACCGATCCGTTTCAGTGCGATGCGCTGACAGCGGCCGGAACGTTCTCGAACGCAGCTGGTGTACTCTACATCCCGAACCCGCAAACGGGATCGTTTGCGACGATCGGCGCCTACCGGAATCCGTGGCTGGCCGTCGGCAACCTCGCGTTGACGTACGACCTCTCGCCGCGAATCTCGGCAAACGTCACCCTCGCCAATCTCTTCCACACCTGCTGGGGTGGAACGAAGGCGGCATGGACGACGGCGTATCCGCCGGGCACGAACGTTTGCGGCTACGGCACGAACGGTGCCTACGTGTCCAACTTCTACAACGGCACGAGTCCGTTTGACACCGCGGCTAACGGCTTCACGCCGCAGCAGTGGCAAGTCCAGTCGTACTCGCCGCGCACGTTTACCGATGCGGGATCGATCCCGTCACCGTTCAACGTGTTCGTCCAGCTCACCGTGAAGATGTAAATCTTACCGGTGGCCTGGAAGGCCTCTGATAGAAGCGAGCCCCGTCGTGTAAGCGGCGGGGCTCATTCTTTTTCTTTCGAATACGCGCGCGATGCAATATGGCTATAAGTGCGAGGATTGCGAGGTGGCGATCTTTCCGACGACGACGCGCAGCGAGCTCGCGTGGCTACGCGATCGCGTTCATGTCGTGCGCGAGGTTGCGAAGCACTCCAGCGGCGGCCTGGACATGTGGATGAGCGAGGGGCTGGAATTCCTCAACGATCACCAGGGGCACTCGATCGTACTCGTTAGCCGGCGGTAGAGCCGTGATAGACTGTGATGGGTTTGCGCTGAACGCGCAAACCCGGTGAACATGGCCGTGCAGTATCGAACCGAACCCGAGTATTGGGAGTATCTCGACGGCGAGGTGCACCCTAAGGTAAGCCCGCGCGAACGCCATGCGGTCGTGCAGACGGCGATCGCGGCAATCGTGCGCACCGCCGCCGCGGGTCGAGGACAAGTTGGTACGGAGTGGGACATCTGGCTTCCCGATCACGAGAAAGTTACGAAATTCATCCCGGACGTTTCGTTTTTCTCGTTCGATCGTCTACGCGAAATCAGCGAGCGTGATGCTGAGTCTCCGCCATTCGCACCGGATATTGCCGTCGAAGTCTGGTCGCCGGGTGACGATCGCGCGTACTTGCAGAAAAAGATCGCGCTGTATCTTTCGCACGGGTCGCTCGTCGTCCTCGACGTTGATCCGCTGACGCGAAGCATTCGCGTGCACGACAACATCGGTGTGAATGAGTTGTACGAATCGGATCAATTCGCGCATCTGCTGGTGCCGTGGCTCATGTTCGATGTGCGAGAAGTATTCAGGGATCTCGATATCCCGAAAAAATAAAAGACGCCGTGGTTACGCGGCGTCTTTTATTTGGGGGAGAGGAAACGGTTTTATTGCGGAACGCGCAGGCGTTGGCCGGGTTCGAGCGACGTCGCGTGGAGATGGTTTGCGTCGGAGATGCGATCGATCGTTTCTTGCACGTCGCCGTTGCTTGACGTGTTCGATGCTGCGATCGACCAGAGCGTATCACCGGGTTGAACCGTTACCACTTTGTAGTGTTCTGCGGTCGCCGCGTACAGATGCATGTTCGAGAGCGTCGGCAGGGCGACCATGAGACTGAGCGCGGCGAGTGTGATCGCGGGCATCAGAGTGAATTTCTTGCGCTTAACCACCGTTTTGCTCCCTTTCCTATATCTTGTGGCAAACGAGCGTTCGACTACCAATCGGTCTATATGTTGGGCCAAACAACTGTTCGTCCCCTAGATTTTAGCACAGACTCTCGAAGGGCTGTCAAGCGTTTCTCGAACGTATGTTTGCCTTTTCTGAATTCCTATGGTAGGGTTGTAAAGCAAGCCCATGCCATACGCATGGCATTTTGCTGATCAGGGGTCCCGGAGGGCCAGATTTTGGATAAGCCAGCGACTGAGCGACAACAGCGGATTCTCGAAGTCATCCGCGCCTTTACCGTAGAGCGGGGCTATCCGCCCTCGGTGCGCGAGATCGGAGAACGGGTCGGCTTATCGTCGTCGTCGACGATTCATGCGCATCTGAAGGCACTCGAACGGCGCGGATTGATCTCCCGCGATCCAACCAAGCCGCGCGCGTTGCGCTCGGATTTGAACGTGCCGCCCTCGCCATTGCAGCCGGAGAGCGTCGTGATGCCGATCGTCGGGAAAGTGGCAGCCGGCGTGCCGATTACGGCTGAAGAGAATGTCGAAGGCGAATTCGTTCTGCCGACATCGTTCGTGCCGCGTTCTTCCGATGCGTTCATGCTTCGCGTGCAGGGCGACTCGATGATCGAAGCGGCGATCCTCGACGGCGATCTCATCCTCGTGCGTCCGCAGAAGACCGCGAGCAACGGCGAAATCGTGGTCGCGATGCTAGAGGGCGAAGCGACGGTGAAACGCTTCTATCGCGAGGACGGTAAGGTCCGATTGCAGCCGGAAAATTCCGCGATGGCGCCAATCTACGCGAGCGATGTCGACATCATCGGCCGCGTTGAGGCTGTCGTCCGCCGCCTCTAGTGCGGCCGCTCGATTTCGAGCGGTAGCCGATCTTCCGTTTATAGCCGCGACACGCGACGCGCTCCCTTGGAGCTTCGGCGCGCTGCTTGCGGCTTTTCTGTTGCTGCTTCCGTTCGTAAAGACTCCGGGGCCGCTGTTCGGGCCGGGATTAGGGCTGCGCGTTACCGCTGCGCTGCTGCCCGCATTCGGCATCATGGGCGCTGCGCTGGCGCCGGCGCTCGGGTGGCAGTATGCGAAGCGCTCTAAATTGTCGCTCGCGCCCGCGATTCTCGGCCCGCTGGTGGCATATCTAGCGGCGTTGCCGCCGCTGCAGGGTTCGCTACTCGATTATCTGCGTCTCGTCGGCCCCAGCGGGTTGTTTCTGGCCCTCGGCATTGCGGGAATCTTCGCGCTTTTCACACGAGCGTGGCACAACGCGTGGGCCGGCGCGGCAAGCGCTGTCGTGCTTTGCGTGTTGCTCCATCTTGCGCATATCTCACTGACGAGCGCCGTAGAAGCGATTCTCAGACCGCTCGGGACGCTGGGCGATACGTATTTCGCGTTTGTCGTCATCGTCTTCATCGAAACGCTGCTCTGGACGTTCGGTATGCACGGTCCCGCGCTGCTCGCTGCCGTCGTTACGCCCGTCTACCTCACGCTCCAGATGCAAAACACGACGGCGTTCGAAGCACATTCTGCGCTTCCCCATATCGTCGTCGTGTCGTTGTTTCTGTTCGTCTTTCCCGGCGGTGCGGGCGGCACGCTTCCACTTGCCGTGTTGCTTGCATTCTCACGCGTACGCAAATTGCATACGATCGGCCGCGTCACGATTCTCCCCGCGCTCTTCAACATCAACGAGCCGCTGATTTTCGGCGCACCGATCGTCTTTAATCCGTACCTTGTTCCGCCGTTTCTCGTCGTGCCGTTATTGCTTGCGACTACGACATATTTTTCGATGCTATGGGGCTGGGTCGGGCGCCCCGCGTTTTACGTGCCGTCGTCTGTTCCGTCGGTGATTTCAACCTACGTTGCAACGCTCGATCCCCGCGCAGTCGTCCTCGTGCTGATTAATATCGCGATTGCCGCCGTGATCTATTTTCCATTCGTGCGCGCGTATGAAACGCATTATCTCCGCGACCATCGGGACAATCAAGATTGATCGAATTACTCTGCGAACGCTTTGCTATTACGGGAGGCGTTCGCGAAGCAGCGTTGCGCGCGTACGAACGCGTGCGCGATCTGCGTTATCCTGCGCAGGACTCCGTGAAAGCGAACATCTTACGCGCGTTTCTCGACGAAGAAATCGCTGAGAGCGACCTCGCGGGATCGACCGGATACGGATACGATGATCCCGCGCGCGAGCGGTACGAATCGCTGCTGGCGCGGGTCTTCGGTGCGGAAAGTGCGCTCGCGCGATTGTCAATCGTGAGTGGAACGCACGCGATCGTGACGGCGCTTGCCGCATGCGTGCCGCCCGGAAAAACGCTGCTTTCCGTTGCGGGCCGTCCGTACGACACGCTACGGAATGCAATTTGCACGGCACCGCATTCGCTCGTCGAGCAGGGCGTTGTCTACGAGGAAATTGCGCTAACGGAAAAGGGCGCTCTCGATCTTGATACGATCGTGCGGCGCGTTCCCGATGCAAACGTTGCCGCGGTGTTCGTTCAGCGTTCACGCGGCTATGCGCCGCGCCGGTCGGTGGACGTGAGCGAAATCGAAGAATTGGCGGCTCGGATACGGGAAACGGCACCGCACGTCTTGATTCTCGTCGACAACTGCTACGGGGAACTCGTCGAGCCGCGCGAGCCGACCCATGTTGGCGCGGACCTGGTCATGGGGTCGCTGATCAAGAATCTGGGCGGATCGTTCGCGCCCGCCGGGGGCTACGTCGCCGGGCGGACGGATGTCGTCGCACGGGTGGCTGCACGCCTCTATGCGCCGGGGCTGGGCGGCGCGCTCGGGCCAACCCTCGGATTCGGTCGTTCCTTCGTCCAGGGACTCTTTCTCGCGCCGCTGATCGTAGAGCAGACACTTCGCGGCTTGGACTTTGCCGCCGCGCTCTTCGAGGAGCTCGGATTCTCCGTCGATCCGCGCCCGGGCGCCATGCGAACCGACATCGTTCAGGCGATCCGCCTGGGAAGTAGTGAACGTCTGTTGCGGTTTGCGCGAGGACTCCAACGCGCGATGCCGGTGAACGCGCGCTTCGCGCCCGAGCCGGGGCCGGTTCCCGGCTACGTTGATCCAGTCGTCATGTCGAGCGGCGCGTTCGTCGCGGGAGCGACGATCGAACTTTCCTGCGATGCGCCGTTGCGAGAGCCGTATGAGGTGTACTTGCAAGGCGGGCTAACAAGCGAGCATGCGTTCCTCGGAGCACTTTTCGCAGCGCAAGCCGTTGTTCAATGAAGGCGGCGTACCCGGCGCAGAGAATGTGCTTCCCTCAGTGAGTACACAAGAAGATCGCTCACATGAGCGCCGGTTCTTTCGAGCAAATGTCGATTTTCCGGTGACGATCATCGTCCCGGGACACGAACTGATCATGACGGGTCAGGCGCTCGATTTAAGCCGCGGCGGCATGCGCGTATCGACGACCACGGATCTTCCCGCAGGCCAGCCGATCATGCTTCGCTTCGTACTCCCGAACAGCGAGCGAGAGTTGCTCGTGCGCGCGAAGATCGTGCTTTCCTTTTATGACAATGCGTCAAAAACGTACGCACATGGCATCGCATTTACGCAATACACGACGCACGATCACGATCAGATCGCGAATTTCGTTAGCAATGTCGAAAGCAGGCCGCAGCCATAACCGCTGCTAGGGGCGTGGTTCGTTGGACTCGCCCATGAAGCCGTAGAAGAAGTAGCGATTCCCCTCGGACGTCGTAATGACAATCCGTGTATCTTGAATTTCAGCTGCACTGACGGTCTTGCCGACCAATGTCTCTAGAATTGCCTGCGCTTGCATAAATTCTGCCTCGCGCAGGGCATCCGGCTCTACCTCTATGAGCTCCAGGAGCTCGTCGATCCGGTCGTTCATCGTCACCTTTTGAGTAATCGTCCGCCCTGGCGGTTTTGTTAGCCTATCGTAAGCACCAAACCGGCTGCCCCCACTTCCGACCAGGAGCCGGGCGGCTTCACCAGAGAAGGCCACGCCGCCATGTACCTACTCGAGGTCCTCAGCGGACCATTAGATGGAAAAACCTGGACATTCGAGAGCGAAATCACGATCGGCCGCGACGATTCGGTCGCGGAAGCATGCATCGCTCTCGACCGGTATGTTTCCCGCAAACACGCGCATTTACGCGTTGATGGAGCAACGCTGCACGTCACCGATTTGGAAAGTCGTAACGGGACGAAAGTAAACGGGGAAGTCGTCACGGGCGATGCGACACTCGATCTCGGCGCGCCGTTCGTGGTCGGACGTACGGTCCTTCGCGTGACGCGCGCCTAGCAAGCGTCCCAATGCAAGTCGTCAATACGGTCCTGCAAGCGCGTGCACTCTTTGACGTGCTGCCGCGTCCGCTCGCATTCGTACCGACGATGGGGGCATTGCACGAAGGCCATCTCGCGCTCGCGCGGCGTGCGCGGGAAGACTCGACGACCGTTGCGGCCTCGATCTTCGTCAATCCGCTGCAATTCGGCGCAGGCGAGGATCTCGAGAAGTATCCTCGCGATCTGGAGAGTGATTGCGCGAAGTTCTCCGCTGCCGGTGTCGACGTGCTCTTTACGCCGAACCAAGCGGTGATGTATCCCGCCGATTTCTCGACGACGGTCGATGTCGGGGAGATGGGCACGCGTTTTGAAGGCGCGGCGCGACCGACGCATTTTCGCGGCGTGACGACGGTCGTCTCGAAACTGCTCAACATCGTACGCCCCGATGCGTTGTATCTCGGACAGAAGGATGCGCAGCAAACGGCGGTGTTGCGGCGGATGATTCGTGACCTCGACGTTCCCACGAACGTCGTCATCGTTCCCACGGAGCGCGAGGCCGACGGACTCGCAATGTCGAGCCGCAACGTCTATTTGAATCCGCGAGAACGGGAAGCGGCGCCGTCGCTGCACCACGCGCTGCAGGCATTGCGTATGGCGATGCAGATGGGTAAGTCGAAAGCGGATGCAATTGCCGCCGCACGCACTCGTCTCGATCCACTCGCACAGCTGGATTATCTCGACGTCGTCGATGCGAATACGTTTGCTCCGATCGACGTGCTTTTGCCGCCTGCCTTTGTGATCGGCGCCGCGCGATTCGGTTCGACGCGGCTGCTTGATAATTTATGGATCGCATAGACCCGTTAGCCGGCGCGCGCGTGCTACTCGGCGTGTGCGGCGGGATCGCAGCGTACAAGATTGCGGCCCTCACCAGCACGCTGGTGCAGCGTGGCGCGATTGTCGACGTCATCATGACCGCGGAAGCGGAGCAATTCATCGGCCCGCTGACGTTCTCATCGCTAACGGCGCGGCCCGTCTACAGTTCGCTGTGGGATGCGCCCCAACGCATTCCGCACATTCGGCTCGTGCGTGAAGCGCAGGTCGTTCTCGTTGCGCCGGCCACGGCAAACATCATCGCCAAACTTGCGCACGGCATCGCCGACGATCTGTTGACGACAGCGTTGCTTGCTGCGCGCATTCCGGTGCTCGTTGCCCCGGCCATGAACGGTGCGATGTACGAAAACGCCGCCACGCAAGACAATCTCACGACGCTGCGGGCGCGCGGCTATCAGTTCATCGATCCCGAGCGCGGATTTCTTGCCGAACGCGAATCGGGCGTCGGGCGTCTCGCTGCCGAAGAGCGATTGCTCGAAGCGATCGCGCAGACGCTTCGCCGCTCGCGATCGCTTGCGGGAAAGCGTGTTGCGATCACCGCGGGACCGACGCGTGAACCGTTCGACCCGATTCGCTTTGTGAGCAACGCGTCGACGGGATCGACCGGAATCGAGCTCGCGCGTGAAGCCTCGCTGCGTGGCGCAGACGTCACGTTATTGCTCGGACCGACGTTGCTCGAGCCGCCTCCCGGCGTGCGCGTCGTTCGATTCACGTCTGCGCAAGAGCTGCACGACGCGGCGCTGCGCGAAGCCGTCGGCGCTGACCTGACGATCGCGACGGCCGCCGTCGCCGATTGGCGTCCCGCCGAGCGCGCGGAATCGAAACTAAAGAAGACGGATGGCGACCTCACCGTACGTATGGTGCGCAATCCCGATGTGCTCGCCGCACTCGGTGAACAAAAAGGGGCGACGTTTCTCGTCGGATTCGCTGCCGAAACGGACGAGCACGAAGCGAACGCCCGTGAGAAGCTCGCGCGCAAGCATCTCGACGCAATCGTTGTCAACGACGTGCGCGGCGAACGCGGCTTCGGACGGGGCGAAAATACCCTTACCGTGCTATGGGGAACCGACGGCCGCAAAGCACTGGGAACCGCTGAGAAATCGCAACTCGCCGTGCGTCTCTTGGATGCAATCGAGGAGCTGATGGCGTGCTCTTAGCGATCGACGTTGGGAATACCGAAACGAAGCTCGGCATCTTCGAACACGGCAGCGACCGGCTCATTCATCATTGGCGCGTGAACACCGACGCGCGGCGAACCGGCGATGAGTATGGTGTCTTTTTCACGCAGCTTTTTGCCACGGCAGCATTGCCCGTTGGACAGATCGACGCAGTCGCTATTGCGAGCGTCGTGCCGCGCCTCGATAATACGCTGGCTGATGTTTCGGAGAAATACTTCCACGTTCGTCCGCATTTCTTGCAGCCGCAGTTGCAGCGCTTGATCGAAATACGCACGGACCGCCCCGCGGAAGTCGGCGCCGATCTCGTCGCCGCCGCAATCGGCGGCCGCGAACGATACGGCGCACCGCTCATCGTGGTGAGCTACGGGACGGCGACGGTGTTTACGGCGATCTCACCGCAAGGCGAATATCTCGGCGTTGCCATTGCGCCGGGAATAAATATCTCGATCGACGCGCTCATTGGACGCACGGCAAAGTTGCCGCAGATCGCATTGGAAGCGCCGGATCGTGTGATCGGACGCAACACGGTTGAAGCGTTGCAGGCCGGATTCATGTACGGATTCGTCGGACAGAGTGAAGCGATCATCACCCGCATGCGCGTGGAGATGCAACATGATGCGCGTGTCGTTGCAACGGGCGGACTCGCCGACGTCGTTGCGCGGCACAGTTCACTCATCGAACGCGTTGACGCGAATTTGAGTCTGGTGGGCTTGCAGCGCTTTTACGCAAGCGTGCGCGACGCCGATAAGTGCGAATAGCACCTGAAAAAGTTTACGGTGATTTAATATCGCCACGATAGACTCGAAAGCGTTGCTTTCTAGAAGTCTAACGGAGGATCTGCATTGGAAAAGCGTTTTGCGGCAGCGAGTGTGCTGCTCGCACTCGTTCTCGCTGCTTGTGGTGGTGGCAGCAGTACTACGCCATCGATCTCATCGACATTACAAAACGACGGACAGAAGAAACCGTCGTCCGCCACGCATATTGCATTGCCTGCAAAAGGAAGTGCGACCCGCAGACATGCGCAGGTGACCGGTACGAATCTTCTTGCCGATCCCGGTTTCGAGAGTGGTGGCTTTAGCGCGGGTTGGTACCAATGCGGAAACGTCAACGCACAGATCACGAGCGCGAAAGCGCATAGCGGCACCTATAGCGATTTCAATGGATCCTCAGCGGCGCCCGAAGTAAACGGATACGCCGGTGTCTGCCAAGACATCACCGTACCGGCGAACGGCACGCTGACGTTCTGGGTGTACGAAGGCACGAACGATACGGTCGCCTACGCCGATCAAGAAGCGGACCTCCTCGATTCCCTTGGCAATGTCATTACGACGCTCTATGCGGAAGCGGCGACGACGAACGGCTGGGTTCAAAAATCGTTCAACCTTAGCTCGTATGCCGGACAAAGCGTAAGTTTGTTCTTCGGCGTCTACGGTAACGGCTGGACACGCGGATACATCTACCAATACGTCGACGACGTGTTCCTTGGTGCGAACGGCGCAACGCCGACGCCCGCGCCCACCGCAACACCGACGGCGAAACCAACCGCAACGCCGACGACGGGACCGACACCGACGCCGACCGCGAAGCCGACGGCTACGCCGACCATCGCGCCGACGGCTACGCCGAGTTCATCGCCGTTCCCGTGCAACGATCAGAAGTTCTTGAACGATCAAGCCGCGTTCGGAAATGGAACCTTGAGCGGGGATCAACTCGAAGACGTCTGCGGCGCGGTCACGCAAGTGCTGCCCGAAAAGACGACGACGAGCGGACGCCACGGGTACTTCTACGTAGCGATGCCGTCGGGTTATCAGATCGAGATCGTCTCAAACCTCGATGCGATGGCACAGGCTCCGACGAACCAGCCGCCCTCGACATGGCCGTGGGTCGCCGTCGGCAACTACGTGTACGTCCAGGGCCGGTACTACTACGACAATGCCAGCAGCCAGGGCATCGACTGGACTGAAGACGACACCGGCTCGTGGCCGTACGTCGGATGGGTCGCGGTCTGCGACAATTCCGGCAACAACTGTAACAAGTACTGGTAGAACGGCTAGTCGTAGAGACGCGGGGTCATGGTATACTGCGGGTTGCCATGACCCCCGTCGTTTCCCCGCTCGAGATCGGCGAGCACAAGATTTGGCCTCCCCTCATTCTGGCGCCCATGTCCGGGGTTACGAACCGGACGATGCGGGCGCTCTATAAGCCCTTTGGGCTCGGTCTGACCGTGACCGAGTTCGTCTCGTCCAACGCGCTGCAGTACGGCAGCAAGCGCACGATGGAGATGATCGATCAGCACGGCATCGAGAAGCCCGTGTCGACCCAGTTGTGGGGCGACGATCCCGAGGTAATGGCGAAGGCGGCAAAGGTCGTGCGCGAATGCGGCGCCGACATCGTCGACATCAACTTCGGCTGCCCCGCGCCCAAGGTGACCAAGACCAACGGCGGCTCCGCCTGCCTTCGAGACGTCGATCGCTGCGAAGCAATTATGGCTGCGGTCGTGAACGCCGTCGATTGTCCCGTGACCATGAAGATGCGCCTGGGCTGGACGGAAGACAAACTCGTCTACGTTGATGTCGCGCGACGCGCGGAACGGGTCGGCGTCAAAGCGGTGACATTGCACGCGCGCACCGCCCGTCAGTTCTACAGAGGCAGCGCCGACTGGGACCACATCAAACGGTTAAAAGAGTCGGTTGGTATTCCGGTGATCGGTAACGGCGATCTCGACGATCCGTATGTCGCGTTGCAACGCATGCGCGAGACCGGCGTCGATGCAATCATGCTCGGGCGCGCGACGCTCGGCAATCCGTGGCTCATTTCGCAGATCCGGGATTTAATGGAAGGCCGTGAGGCGCAGTCGTCGCCTTCGGATGCCGATCGTTTACGGTTCTGCATCGTGCACTACAAACGCATGGTCGACGAACTTGGTGAAACGCGTGCCGTTCCGCAAATGCGCAAACACGTTGCGCTGTATCTTAAGGGTATTCCCGGCGCTGCGATCTTGCGCGAGCGAATCATGCGCATTCCGACTGCTGATGAAGCAATAGCAATCATCGAAGAAACGATCCAGCGTGTTGAACGCGAGTCGTACGTTGCGGCATAAAAAACGAGGAGACCGCATCGCGATCTCCTCGTCTTGTAGCTCAATGGATTTGAGCATGGCCTTGACTAAGCACCTTGACTCTAGCGCGGTTGACCAATCCGCGTCAAGGTGCTTCAGCCATCGGGTCGCGCTCGGCGGGACTCGAACCCACATCACCGGCTTAGTCAAGGCCGGACTTTATCCAATTAAGCTACGAGCGCTGTAATGCAATCACGCGAAGAAGCGGACGTGACAAGAGAGACGGCTCAAAACCTCGCCGCTGAAGCGTTCGAGAATTACAAGCAGTACGTTAACCCGCCGCTCGCGCGTGTAATGAAACTGTCCGGCTCGCCGGTAGAAGTTCGCGCGTTCGGCACCACCATTTGGGATCAAAACGGCAAGGCGTACCTGGATTTCGCGGGCGGCTATGGCGTCTTTACGCTAGGCCATTCCCATCCGCGTGTGATTGCGGCGGTTCGCGAGCAAATGGAGTTGATGTCGCTGTCGGGCAAGACGATGTTCAACGTGGTGCTGGGGCGCGCAGCGAAGCGTCTCGCGCAACTCGCTTCCGGCGATTTACAGTATTCGTTTTGGTGTAACAGCGGAACGGAAGCGGTCGAAGGCGCGATCAAACTCGCGCGCGCGGCAACGGCGCGTACCAAGATCGTTGCTACGCACGATGCGTATCACGGCAAAACGATCGGCGCGCTTTCGATCAGCGGACGAGAAACGTTTCAAACGCCGTTCCGTCCGCTCTTGGCGGATGTCGCGCACGTTGACTTCGGCGATGCATCCATGCTTGATGAAACGCTCCGTGATGCCGCCGCATTCATCGTTGAGCCGGTGCAAGGCGAAGGCGGCGTCAACGTTCCGCCCGCGGGATATCTGCGCGCCGTACGCGAGGCATGCGATCGCGCCGGTGCGGTATTTATCGCCGATGAGGTCCAAACGGGTCTTGGGCGGTGCGGCTATCGCTTTGGCTGTGATCGGGACGGCGTCGTTCCCGATGTCATGACCCTCGCGAAAGGGCTGTCCGGCGGCATCATCCCGGTGGGCGCATTTATCGCGCGCCCGGACGTGTGGAATCGCGCCTACGCAAAGCAGCCGCTCGTGCACACATCGACGTTCGGCGGCAGCGAAATTGCCTGTGCGGCGGCGCTTGCGGCAATGGATGTTCTTGAAGAAGAAGATCTCGTCGCCAACGCGCGTCAACGTGGTGCGCAGCTGCTCGATGGATGCCGTGAGCTCGCATCGGAATTTCCGCACGTCATTCGTGAAGCCCGAGGGCTGGGGTTACTCGTCGGCGTCGAGCTAACGAACGAAGGCTACGGCGGGTGGATCATCCCGGAGATGCTCAAAGCGGGCGTTACCGCGGCGTGGACCTTGAATCAGCAGCGCGTCATTCGCCTCGAGCCGCCTTTAGTCGTGACGTCGGATGAAGTTGATCGCGCGCTCGCCGCGCTCCGGGCAGGGGTGACAACCGCCGCTGAGAAGCTAGGCCGCTTGTAAACCCATCATGCCCTACGTTGAAACCACGATTGCAATCGCGGCGCCTGCGCGCGCCGTCTACGAGCTCGCGAAAGATCAAGAACGTTTCCCGCAGTTCATGCCGGACGTTGAAACCGTGTCCGTCATCGAGCGGCACGACGATCATTGGATCACGCGCTGGAAGACGCTCGTGGAAGAAGCGCCGATCGAGTGGACGGAAGAGGATCGTTTCAACGATGACGCGCTGCGCATCGACTATAAATTGCTCGAAGGCGATCTCGATAAGTTCGAAGGCGCGTGGACCTTTAACGAGCAGGACGGCGTCACGCACGTCGTGCTCGGCGTCGATTACGATTTCGGGGTGCCCACGCTTGCGGAGTTGATCGGCCCGACGTTGGAGAAAAAGGTTAAAGAAAACAGCGAGATGATGCTCGCTGCACTCAAGGCGGAGGCCGAGAAAGCCTAGCGTGAAGACGCCCAAGTTCTGCTTCGTCATTCATCCGCTCTCACTCGAAGACGTCGCTCGCTATGAACCGGGCGCCGCCGGCAAGGGCGCGCCCATCATTCGCAAGATTCTCGAGTGGATGCCGTCTTACGCCGCCGTTCACGTAACGGGCGTACGCACGCCGGATGGGCGTGAAACTGAAGGCTGGTTCGTCGCCGCACCGCTTCTGCCTGAACAGATGATCGATTTTCCCCGTGAAGAGGTCTACAAGCGGATCGTCCGCGCGATAGAGATCGGCGCGGAGCTGGGCGCCAATGTGGCGGGCCTGGGTGCATTCACCGGCGTCGTCGGCGATGGCGGCGTCACGATAGCAGAGCGCTCGCCGATTCCCGTGACTACCGGGAATTCGCTCACGATTGCCGCCGGAATCCAGAGCCTCTTCCGCGGTGCTTCCGAGATGCATATCGACCCCGCGACGTCGACGGCCGTCGTCGTCGGCGCAACGGGTTCGATCGGCGGCGCGTGCGTCAAGTTGATTGCGCCGCGCGTGCAGCACGTCATTCTCGTCGCGCGCAATAACACGCGGCTTGCGAAGTTCTACGAACAAGTGCGCGACGAACTTCCGTGCGAGTCGAGCTACACAACGGATATTTCCGAGGCAGTTCGCCGCTCGCAACTGATCCTCACCGCGACGTCGTCGACGCAAGATATCATCGAACCCGAAGATCTTCAAACCGGTGCCGTGGTATGCGAACTCTCGTTGCCGCATGACGTGAGCCGTCGTGTGGCAATCGAACGGCCCGACGTGCTCGTGACGGAAGGCGGCAACATGCACGTACCGGGCGAGCCGCGCTTCGAACGCGTGCGCGAGCCGGGAACGGACTTCGACTTGAATCTGCCGCCGCGCACCGCGCTTGCGTGCATGAGTGAAACGATGGTGCTCGCACTCGAACGGCGCCTGGAATGCTACACGCTCGGTCGCGGCATCGACCTCGAAAAGGTTGTCGAGATTGAAGAGATGGCGACGCGCTGCGGCTTTACGCTCGCTGATATGCGCGCGTTCGATGCGGCAATTACCCCCGAGAAAATTGCGCGCACGAGAGAAGAGGCGATCCTTCGACGGCGCGCCACCGGCGCTCCGCTCAGGATGACACAGGCTTGAAAAAAATCGTATCGGTTTCTCTCGGTTCATCAACGCGCGATCACCGCGCGGTTGTGGATCTGATGGGCGAAGAGTTTGATATTTCGCGCGAAGGCGTCGACGGAAAGTTGGATGCAGCGATCAAGCGCGTCGCGGAACTGGATGGGAAAGTGGACGCGATCGGTCTAGGCGGCATCGATGTGTACTTGTATGCCGGATTGAAACGCTACGCGCTCCGCGATGGGCTGCGTCTGCTCAATGCGGCGAAGACTACGCCCGTCGTCGACGGCAGCGGATTGAAGAATACGCTTGAACGCGAAGCAGTGCGCTTTATGCAGGACGACTTGCACATCGACCTTGGTGGAAAGAAAGTCCTCATGGTCAGCGCGCTCGACCGTTTCGGCATGGCGCAAGCGCTGGTTGATGCCGGAGCCGACGTGCTCTTCGGCGACTTCATCTTCGCGCTTGATAAAGACATGGCGGTGCGCGACCTCAAGACGTTCGAAGAGATGGCGGAGAAGTATCTCCCGGACGCGTGCAAACTGCCGTTTCAATTCTTCTATCCGACGGGAAAGAAACAAGAGAAGCCGCCCGAGCCGAAGTATCCGCAATACTACGAAGAGGCGGACATTATCGCCGGCGACTTCCACTTCATGCGTCAATTTATGCCGCCGCGCCTCGACGGGAAGATCGTGTTGACGAATACGGTGACGCAAGCAAATATCGATGAACTGCGCGATCGCGGCGTGAAGATGCTTATCACGACGACTCCCGATTTTCAAGGGCGTTCGTTCGGTACGAACGTCATCGAAGCGGCGCTGCTCGCGCTGGTCGGCAAACGGTGGGAAGACGTGACGGCCGCGGACTATGAACGCGTCTTGCACGAACTGCATTTGAAGCCACGGGTGATCTCGCTCAATTGATCGTCGGCGTCGTCTCGGACACGCATCTCCCACGGTTTGGGCGTGAGTTGCCGCCCGCGCTCGTCCGCGGGCTTACGCGCGCCAAGGTGGACGTTATCGCGCACTGCGGAGACTTGACGGAGCGCATTGCAATCGAACTACTCGAAGAAATCGCACCGGTCATTGCGGTCGCGGGCAACAATGACGGCAAGGAACTGCACCGGGAGCTGGGCGAGCGGGCGATCATCGAGGCGGAGGACGCGCGAATCGGCGTCGTGCACGGCCACGCGGGTAAAGGACGATCGACGGCGGATCGCGCTTACGCAGCATTCAACGATGAGCGCGTGGACGCAATACTGTTCGGACACTCCCACATTCCGTATCGCGCGCGGCGCGAGGGCGTACTGCTGTTCAATCCCGGGTCGCCCACGGATAAGCGGTTGAATCCGGCCTATTCGTACGGAATCGTGCGCGTCGAGGGCACGAAACTTCGCGCCGCACACCGCTTCTATCTCTCGAAGCGATAGCAATGGCGCAAGCCGCACGTCACTTACCGCGCGTACTGCGCTACTTTGACATCTCCGTGCTCGCTTCGGCGTCGATGGGCCCGGCCTATTCGCTCGCGTCGACGATGGGACCGATGGTTGCAGCGGCGGGAACCGGTGCGCCGCTTGCGTTTCTCGTGCTCTCGGCGATTATGTTGTGCGTTGCGATAGCATTCGCGCAACTCTCACGCGTTGCACCGAACGCGGGATCCTCGTACAGCTGGATTCGCATGGCGTTCGGCGCACGCGTCGGTGCCTACGGTGCGTGGCTGCTTCTGCTTTCGAACTTCTTCGCGACGATGGCAATCGCCGTACCCGCCGGAATCTACACGTTGGCGCTCGTTGCACGCGGACATGAGAGCGATCCGCTGTGGGCGGCGATCGTTGGCGCAGCGTGGATCGTGGTGAGTTCGGTGTTGTTGTATGTCGGTGTGCGGCCAACCGCGCTCGTGACGTTCCTTGCGCTCGCGTTCGAATTGCTCGTATTGCTCGTAACGGCTGTTGCCGCCGCCGTTCTTCCCCATGCAGCAGGCGTGTCGGCAGTACATGGCGATCCCGCGCCGGCGCCGTTTGCGCTCGGAGGCTTCGTTACGGCGATGACGCTCGCCGTATGGATGAATGACGGCTGGGAAGTCAGTGCGTCGACGAGTGAAGAGGTTAACGATTCGCCGGCGGCCGCCGGCCGCGGCGGCATCGCAGGGCTCATCGTTTCGACGATTGCGCTATTTGCGTGCATGCTTGCGTACATGCATCTCGGCACGCCGATGGGATTTGCGCAGAACCAAACGGACACGCTTGCATACGTGGGAACGTTGCTGGGCGGCGGATGGTGGCGTGTTGCAATCGTCGTGACGGTGCTCGTCTCGACGCTGACGACGCTATGGACTACGATTCTCTATCTGTCGCGATCGGCGTTCGCGATGGGTCGCGATGGTTTGCTACCGCGCACGCTAGGCGGTCTCGATCGTCGCGATGAACCGCTGTGGTCGCTCGCGGTCGTTGCCGTATTGGTAACGGGATGCGAACTAATCACAGGTTTCTCAAAGACGGCAGCCGACCAGCTTCAACTGGTCCTGAATGCCAGTTCCGTTTTTCTAGGCTTGCTTTTCGTTCTCTCGGCGCTAGCAGCGGTTCGTCGCTTCCGCGGCGTTGAGCGACAATCGCTTTCCGGTGTCGTCATTCCGCTCGTCGGCGCCTTCGCTTTACTCGGAGTGCTCGCTGCAACCATCGCGGTGGAGGATCCGATTTTACGGTGGTACGCATGGGCGGGGATTCTGTTGGGTATACCGTTTGCGCTCTGGCGCGGTCGGGTTCTGCGAGGGTAGGACTGCGGGTTTGCCGTCACGGTGCAGGGGAACGGTCTGGGTCCCCCAAACAAACCGCGCCAGCGTCCTTCCCGGGCGCAAAATTTATTACACGGGGTCGGTGATCGGGGCCCAAGGGCCTCTTCCTCGATCCTTCGTGAGGGTCTGTACTTGAACGAAAAAGAGATCATTCTCACCGCCGAAGGCCTGGCGAAACTCCAGAACGAGCTCGACGAGCTCAAAACCGTCCATCGCAGAGAGGTCAACGACCGGATCCGTCAGGCAAAAGAGTACGGTGACCTGAGCGAAAACGCCGAGTACGAGGATGCCAAACAGGAACAGGCCTTTATTGAAGGCCGCATTCTCAAGCTCGAAGCGATGATCCGTAACTCCCGCATCATCGACGAATCGGAATACGCTTCGGATGAAGTGCACTTGGGTGCGACCGTCAAGGTCAAAGACCTCAAGAACAACGACAGCTACGAATTCCACATCGTCGGTTCGGCAGAAGCCGATCCGAGTTCGAAGCGAATCTCAAATGAATCGCCGCTCGGCCGCGCGCTGATCGGTCACAAGAAGGGCGAGACCGTCGACGTATCAACGCCGCGCGGTGTCGTCAAATACAAGATCGAAGGCATCAAGAACGGCAACGGCGCGACCAGCGCCACCGCTGCGAAGAAGACGACGAAAAAAGCGTCCTAACCATCATGTCCGCAGAGACCGGCACCGAGCACGAGCTCGGGAAGACCGAAGCTGCACTCGTAGCGGCCAGACGCGACAATCTGGCCGCTTTGCGTTCGCGCGGCCGCGATCCATTCCAACAGACGCGCTTCTCTGTCGATACGACCGCCGCCGATTTGCTGCGTGAGTACGAGATTCTCGATGTCACTCAGCATGCCGAATCCGAGAATTGGAATATTGCGGGACGGTTGATGTCGATCCGCAACTCGGGCAAGACGCTTTTTGCTGATTTGCACGACCGCACGGGACGCCTGCAGCTTTACGTGCGCAAAGATGAACTCGGCGACGATCGATTTGCCGAGTGGAACGATCTCGATCGCGGCGACATCATCGGCGTGAGCGGTTTCATGTTCCGTTCGAAGAAGGGCGAATTGACGCTGCACGTGCGTTCGTTCGAGGTGCTCAGCAAAGCGCTGATGCCACTTCCGGACAAATGGCACGGATTGCAAGATGTCGAGAAGCGCTATCGTCAGCGCTACGTCGACTTGATCGTCAATCCCGACGTGCGCGACACGATGATCATGCGCAGCCGCATCATCGCGGAGATGCGCCGCTTCACCGATAATCAAGGATTCTACGAGTGTGAAACCCCGACGCTGCTGCATGTGGCAGGCGGTGCTTCTGCTCGTCCGTTTCTGACGCACGTCAACGCGCTCTCGGGTGAAGAGATGCAACTGCGCATCGCAACCGAGCTGAATCTCAAACGCTTGATTGTCGGCGGCATGGAGCGCGTCTACGAAATCGGACGCATCTTCCGTAACGAAGGCATCGATACGACGCACAATCCGGAGTTCACGATGATGGAACTCTACGCGGCGTATTGGGACGTGCAGGACATGGCTGATTTCAACGAAGCGTTGATCGCCCATCTCGTCAACGTCGTAACCGGCGGCGACGACAAGCTGAAGGTCGGCGACCGTACGATATCGTTTGCGCGTCCGTTCAAGCGCATGACGTATCTCGATGGCATTGCGCAGCATTCGGGCGGCCGGTTTACGCGCGAGCGTCTTCTCGATCCCAAAGGCGCGGCGGAGATCCTCGAAGAGCTCCGATTGCCGCCATCGCCGACGCATGGCCATGCGCTCGATAAAATCTTCGAACGCGTGCTCGAACCGCATTTGATCGAGCCGACCTTCGTTTTCGATTATCCGGTGATCATCTCGCCGCTTTCGAAGCGTAAAGCCGACGATCCGGAACTGGTGGACCGTTACGAACTCTTCTGCAACAACATGGAGATTTCGAACGCGTTCACCGAGCTCAACGATCCCGACGATCAGCGCGCGCGTTTCGAAGCGCAAGTGCGCGAACGCGCGCAAGGCGACGAAGAGATTCCGCAACCCGATTGGGATTTCGTTCGCGCACTGGAATACGGCATGCCGCCGACGGCCGGTATCGGCATCGGCGTCGATCGTTTGATCATGCTGCTCACCGACAACACGTCGATCCGCGATGTGTTGCTCTTCCCGTTACAGCGCCAGCACGGATAGCCAGAAAGAACTAGCCGCCAGGCAACATTATCCTTGCAACCGGTGTTTGGTAAGTCGTGTTGAACCGCTTACCAACCCCGATTCATTTTTTGTGAGGAGATCGCATGAGTTTGGATCTAACTACAAGCTATCCGCGCAGCGTTCACGAGAAGCTGTTCGGTCTCGTTCAAATCGCCCGCACCATCGACAAGGGCAAGGCCCAAGCGCGAGGCAACATCGGCGAATACCACTACAACTGCCCCATGGACCAGGCCGTCTTCTCGTTCCTCGGCATCGATCACGAAGCGCTGCTCGACGTAATCAAGAACGCGAAGAGCGACGCGGAGATCGAATCGTACGTGAAGTCGTTCGTCGACAAGAAGTCGCCCGAGGAGATCGCGCGCTGGAATCAGGAATGGTTGACGCGTAAGCCCACGGGAGAATCGCTCGAATACTTCCTCGAACTTCGCAATCAGATCGCCCCGGACCGCACGGACGTGACGAGTTGGCCCGATATCCTGGATCTGGACGAGAAGCGTCCGGTTCCGAAACGCGAAACGGCGAACGCCTAGCGACGACGATTCGCGCGGCCGTCGAATATGACGGAACGCGTTTCTTCGGTTTTCAATTTCAGCCGTCCGTACGCAGCGTCGCGGGCGAAATCGAACAGACGCTCTCAACGCTGTTGCAAGAGCCGGTAAAAATCACCGGCGCGGGACGAACCGATACCGGCGTTCACGCGAGCGGGCAAGTGATTTCTTTTAGCACTGCCCGCTCGTTTCCGTTCGAGCGCCTCGCGATTGCCTGCAACAGCGCGCTTCCCGACGATGTGTCGATCCGCGACGTCGCCGTCGTCGATTCGAATTTCTCCGCGCGGTTTTCGGCGCGCGCGCGGACCTACGTTTATGCGATCTTGCATCGTAAAGATC
Organism: uncultured bacterium; assembly: GCA_964648945.1. Taxonomy (GTDB): domain Bacteria; phylum Vulcanimicrobiota; class Vulcanimicrobiia; order Vulcanimicrobiales; family Vulcanimicrobiaceae; genus JAMXLG01. The sequence goes on from CAZYLU010000017.1 coordinate 29,535, forward strand.
GCTCGGCATTGCTCGCGCACCGCGCATATCACGTGTACGGACGGCTCGATATCGAAGCGATGCGCGCAGGCGCGGTGCATCTAATCGGCGAGCACGATTTCCGGTCGTTCTGCGGCATGTTACCCGACGGCGGCGTGACGATTCGCAACGTCCGGTCGCTCGAGATCGTCGAAACCGGAGAATACGTGCGCCTACAAATATCCGCCGACGGATTCTTGCACCGGATGGTGCGGACGATCGTCGGAACGCTCGTAGAGTGCGGACTTGGACGTCGCGATCCCGCATCGATTCCTTCGGTCCTTGCCGCGAAGTCGCGTGCCGCTGCCGGGCTCACCGCGCCCGCGCACGGGTTATATCTGGCCGGCGTCCAGTACGTTGACGGCTACGATTCGTATGCAGAGCCGCCGGTGTTTACATGGAAATCGCCGTGAGCCAAACGGCACGGTAACACTGGCGCCGCGGACGAGTATGATGCTATGGAGGGAACGATGAGCGACCATCAAGTGGTCGGAAAAATCGGGCGCGTAACGGGAGCGATCAAACCGGGCAAAGTCGGTGAAGTGATGGTATCCGTTCGCGGCGGCAGTGAAGCGTTCTTAGCACGATGCGACGGCGGTGTGGATATACCGGCCGGTTCTCGTGTTGTCGTGGTGGAGTATCATCCGCCGCGAACGGTGATCGTTGAGGCCGCTCCCTGACGAAGAAAGGATAGCACTGCTACCACCATGGGAGTGTTGGAAGGTTCTGCGCTGCTGCTCGGCGTTCTGATCGTCGCGGCAGCTCTTGTCGGCATGATGCTCTTTCGCGCGATGTGGCGCGTTGCAGAGCCGAACGAAGCGCTGATCATATCGGGTATTCGCTCGTCTTCAAAAGACTCGAGTTTGGGCTTCAAAATCGTAACCGGACACGGTACGCTCGTCATTCCTGGAATCCAGGCGGTGCGGCGTCTCTCACTCGATCTGCGAGAAGCTGATCTCACCATCGATTGCGTGACGCATCAAGGCATTCCGGTGAAAATTCGCGGCGTCGTCATCTATAAAGTCGGCGACGATTATGCCTCGATCGCAAACGCCGCGCGCCGTTTTCTCGATCAACAAGCTCAGATGGATGGACGCATTCAAAATGTATTCGCCGGCCATTTGCGAGCGATCGTCGGAAGCCTCACCGTCGAAGACTTAATACGCGATCGCGACAAGCTTTCCGATGCGGCGCGCGGAGCGTCGGGCGAAGAGATGCAGAAGCTGGGTCTCGTCGTCGATTCATTGCAGATTCAAGAGATCGACGATCCGACCGGATACATTCAGAACCTCGCGGCGCCCCACACGGCGGAAGTAACAAAGGCGGCGCGCATCGCACAGGCGTCCGCCGACAAGGAAGCGACGCAGGCCGAGCAAGATTCGGCCGCGCAAAAAGCGCAAGCGATGCGCGACAGCCAAATCAAACAGGCGTCGTATCAAGCCGACATCGACAGAGCGAAAGCGGAAGCCGCACAATCCGGGCCGCTGGCATCGGCGATGGCGCAGCAGCAAGTCGTCGTCGAGCAAACGAAGATGGCGCAGCTTGAATCGGATCGCAAAGAGAAGCAGTTGCAAATCGACATTCGTAAACCGGCCGATGCGCAAGCCTATGCAATCAAAGTAAAAGCTGAAGCCGATCGCGATGCGTCGATTGCGCAAGCGCAAGGTGAAGCGCAGCGATTGCAACTCGAAGCAGACGCGCGAGCCGCGGCAACGCGTGTTACCGGTCAAGCCGAAGCGGACGCGAATAAAGCGCGCGGCCTCGCCGAAGCAGAAGCGACGCGCGCAAAAGGGCTTGCAGAAGCAGATGCGACGAAGGCGCGAGCGGATGCGCTTAAAGAGAATCAGGATGCCGTCATCGGCCTGCAACTCGCGGAGAAGTGGCCGGCGATCGTCGAGCAAGCCGCAAAGGCGTTCGGCAACGTCGGAAACATGACGGTGCTCGACGGCGCGGACGGCGTCGGCAAAGCGCTCGGAACGATCATTGGCGCCGGTGCTGCGGGTCTTGGTCTGGTGCGCAGCGCAATCTCGAAACGCGGCGGGGACATTCGCGATGCCTATGTCGACGGTGCGAGCGCACCGACGAACGGCGAGCACACGAAGGTTTAGCGATCGTGCAACAACCGCGCGCCGAATCGTTCTTCGATCGTCTACTTCGAATCATTCGGCAGAAGGTCACGGCGCGCGCCAATAGCGTCGACGATCCCGCGGAAGCAATCGACGTGGTGATGGCGCAGCAACTCGAAGCGATCAATCGAACGCGCGGGGATCTGGCACTCGTTGCCACCGGAGAAAAGCGCTTGGGCATGCTCCTCGAAGAACTCGAGGAGCGTGCTCGCGCGCACGTCAATGCCGCCGCCGATGCTCGTGCCTCCGGAGATGAGCACGCTGCGCAAACGTCGATGCGCAGGGCGATCGTGGCTGAACGATTGGCACAAGAAGCGCAAGCGCATATCACGGACGTAGCTTCTCAACGATTAGCCGTCGAAGCTTTGCTCGAAGAGATGCGCGCGCAGTACGAAAGGCTGCGTCTGCGTCGAGAATCGGTGCGTGCGATGACAAGCGCAGCGCGCGCCGTCGCAAACGGAAACGAATCGATGACGCCGGTGAGCCCGGAAGGCGCCGATCGTGAAATGTTGCTCGCACGTGCGCATGAAACGCTTGCCGACCTGCGAGCGCGCGCGTTGGCTCTCTCCGAATTGCGTTCCTCGGGCGCGCTCGATGCCGTTGGGGCATCCGAGTTCGACAATCAGAAGATCAGCGACGCGGAAGTGCGTCAGCGTTTGGACGCGCTCGAATAACGCTCGGGCAGGCTAATGCTCGATGACCGATTGCTCGAGTGCATCACGATCGGCGACCAGATCGATTGCGGTGATGCGGTCGTTCGCGATCGTAAAGCGGAACGCAACGCGCACCTCACGTTCATGCATCCACACGGCTCCGGGTTTGCCGTCGATGAAGACCGCTTGCGCGGCACGCGCACGACCGGAGAACGTTCGCGCAACGGCATCCGCGCCTTCCATCGGGAACGCTCCGCCGAAGTACTCAGCGCCGCCCATGGCAAGCGCGGCGCGATCGGCGCGAAGCGTAGCCCCGGGATCGAGTAGCGCGAGCAGCGCGGAGATATTTCCCGCTCGCGATGCTTCTAAAAACGCGCGCACGAGTTCGTCGTGCCGTTGCGTCGTCGCGTCATGGCCCGACGATGCGCCGCGTACGCGGCGACGCGCGCGGCTTGCGAGCTGTCGAGCCGCCTCCGGCGATCGGTCAACGATTTCCGCGATGGTGTCGAACGGCACATCAAACATATCGTGCAGCACGAATGCAACGCGCTCGGCGGGCGGCAACGCATCGAGCAGAATCAGCAAAGCCGTGCTGAGCGAATCAGCAAGGATCGCTTCGTCCTCGGGCTGTTCGCCGGGAGTGATTGTTGCGATGTCGCGACGGGGATCATCCGGCGTGAAGTCTTCGCGCCGGCTCACGCGGCGTTTGAGTATATCGAGGCAAACTCGCGCAACAACGGTCATGAGCCATCCGTCGAGATTCGAAACACCGGCAACGTCCGCGGCGCTAATGCGTAGCCAGGTCTCTTGCAGCGCGTCGTCGGATTCCGCGGCCGACCCCACTATTCGTCGCGCAATCCGCTGCAAGCGCGGCCGAGCCGCCTCAAAGCGCTCCGCGAGCCACTCTCCACTCGTCACGTTTTAGCGCGCTCGATCCGTCATAAAGTTGAAAGGGGTATGGAATCTTGAAGGATGTGTCTCTAATCGTGTATCCGGCGACCGATGTGACCGCGGCCAAGCGGTTCTTTCGCGAGCTCATCGGAGCCGACCCGTACGCGGATAGCGCCTATTACGTTGGCTTCAAAAACGGCGACATTGAAATCGGCCTGGTCCCGCAGGGCACAAGCGCCGCGCCCGGAGGGCTTGCCTACTGGACGGTCGACGACATCGCATCAACAGTGAAAGCACTCGCAGCGGCGGGCGGCACCGTGGTGCAAGACATTACGGACGTAGCCCAAGGCTTGCTGGTTGCGAGCGTCAAGGATCCCAACGGTTCAGTTGTGGGATTGCGCCAATTTCCCGTGTCATCCTGAGCGAAGCGAAGCGAAGTCGAAGGACCGCCTCAGGACAATGGTTCGTTGCGATCCTTCGACTCCGGTGCTTCGCACCTGCGCTCAGGATGACACAGTGTGTGACTAACGGAGAACGATCGTGATCAAAAGCGGCTCTCAGAAAACAACATCTCCATCCCAAATGATCGACGAGAGGATCAATGAGCTCGGCGATTGGCGCGGCAAGATGCTCTCGAAATTACGCGCGTTGATTAAGGAAGTTGATCCCGACGTCGTCGAGGAGTGGAAGTGGCGCGGCGTTCCGGTTTGGTATCACGACGGAATGATCTGCACCGGCGAAACGTACAAGGACATCGTGAAGATGACATTCGCCAAGGGCGCGGAGCTTGAAGATCCGTCCGGCCTTTTCAACTCGAGCCTCGACGGCAACGTGCGGCGCGCTATCGACTTCCACGAAGGCGAGAAGATCAACGAGAAGGCATTGAAGGCACTTATTCGAGCGGCCATTGCTTTGAACACGCGCCCGAAAGCAACGAAAGTAACGAAGCGTTAGCGTTGTTCACAAGTCGGAAGTCGCGTCAGCGCCCAATCTCTTCCAGCAGCCGCTGGAGTTGTTTTGTCTGGCCCACGCTCAGGCGCCGAAGCAGCTTTGTCCCGCGCTCGGCAGCTGCCTCGATTGCCTCGTCGACCAACGCTCGCCCGGCCGTCGTGAGGAAGATGTGCGAGGCGCGGCCGTCGCCGGGATCGCGTTTGCGTTCGACGATGCCGCGCTTCTCGAGGGGCAGTAGCGCGCGCGTCACGCCGGACGGGCTGAGGTGAAGGTCGTGGGCAAGCTCCGTTGGGCGACGGCCGGCTTCGGTACCGCGGAGCGAAAGCAGCATGCGCAGTTCGGCAAAGCTCAGGCCAGCCACCTCAAGCGAGCGGGTGACCACGGCGTAGGCAGAGGCAAGGGCGAGGAGCGTTTCCATCGCGTCGGTTTGCATGGCGGCAGTATATTTGATTACTCAAATACTTGTCAAATGATTTTCCTCGTGAAAAATCCCTTGACGCCGCCCCGGGCCACCCGGTAAGATGCGTAAGTTCGTCGCGCCAAGAGGTGCGGCGCGTACTTTCTCGTCAGGACATTTAGGAATGCGAACAACGCTACAGAAGACGGCGGAGACGAAAGCGGATTGGTTCATCGTCGACGCGGCCGGGCAACGCCTGGGCACGCTCGCGGTGCGCATCGCGCGCGCGCTCTCGGGCAAGCACAAGCCGACGTGGACGCCGCACATCGATAACGGCGACTTCGTCATCGTAATCAACGCCGACAAAGTCGAACTCGGCGGCAAGAAGTGGGACGAGAAGGTCTACCACAACCACAGCGGTTTCCCGGGCGGACTCAAAACGAAGACCGCGCGTGAGATCCACGAGAAGCATCCGACGCGCCTCATTGAGAAGGCCGTGCGTGGCATGCTTCCGACCAACCGCATGCGCGATGTCCAGCTGGGCCGTTTGAAGGTCTACGCCGGAACGACGCACGCTCACGACGCGCAAAAGCCGCAACCGCTGTTCTAGGAGTTTTCGTGGATAGCAATCAGATTCAAGCCACCGGACGCCGTAAGCGCGCGATCGCGCGTGTGAAGCTCGTCCTCGGTCAGGGCGTCATCACCGTCAACAAGAAGCCGATCGAAGAATACTTCCCGCGTCCGCAACTCCAGCAAATCGTGCGCCAGCCGCTCGAGGCCACGCAGAGCGGAGCCCGCTTCGACATCATCGTCAAAGCGGAAGGCGGCGGCGTGACGGGTCAAGCCGGTGCTGTGCGTCACGGCATTGCACGTGCTCTTGTCGAGATGGACGGTTCCTTCAAAGAGATTTTGCGCAAGAGCGGTTTCCTGACCCGCGACCCGCGCGAAAAAGAATCGAAGAAGTACGGTCGCAAGCGCGCACGTAAACGCTTCCAGTTCTCGAAGCGCTAATTCGAAGTTGCGCATCAACGTGAAAAACGGGAGCCGCCCCTTGGGCGGCTCCTTTGCTTTTTCGCCTGCTCCGCTCATAGGTATTGCCTTGGGCATCCTCACACTGCTCGTGCCGTCAAATGCGCAGTGGGTCGAGGCCGTTTTTGCCAACGGAATCTATCCGCATTGGGAACATGCGATTTTTCCGCTCACCAATGCGATTCCGTGGTCGCTCGGCGACGCCGCGATTGCGCTTGGTATCATCGCACTCGTGTGGCGTGTTTCCATTTGGTTTCGCAAAGGCGCAACGCTCGCGCTCTGGCAGCGCATTGGACTCGCACTCATTGAAGTTGCGGGCATTCTCGGACTGTACTACTTCTGGTTCGAAGCGAGTTGGGGCTGGAACTACAACCGCGCGCCAATCGAAACGCGCGTGCAATACAGCAGAGGTGCAGTAAACGCGCACGCCGTCGATGCGCTACGTAAACGCGCAATTGCGGAAATCAACCGCCTCGCACCGCTTGCGCACGAACGATCCGCGAGCGGCTTCGATCTGGCAACGCTCCACGACGCGTGGCTTCCCGTCGTGCGCGCGGGCGGCGATTCGTGGTCACCGCTCACCGGCGCTCCAAAACCAACCATCTTCGATCCATTCATGAACGCAACGGGGACGAGCGGTTTCGTAAACCCGCTCACCCTCAACGTCCAACTCGCAAGCGATCTCCTGTGGTTCGAGCGCCCGTTCTCCCTCGCCCACGAATGGAGCCACGTCGCGGCCTATGCCCGAGAAGACGAAGCAAACTACATCGCCATCGTCACGTGCACACGCTCATCCGATCCCGTCCTCGCATACTCCGGCTGGCTCGAACTCTTTCTCTATTTGCCGCCGCTCGAAAAATACACCAAGAAAACCTTCGCCCCCGAAGTGTGGAGCGATTTCGCCGCGCTGCGCAAACGCAACGCCGAACGCGTAAACGCACGCCTCGCTCATCTCTCTTGGCGCACCTACAACTCCTATTTAAAGAGCAACCACATCGCCGCCGGCATCGCCAACTACAACGAAGTAACGCGCCTCTACTTAGGCATCCCGCTCAACACTAGCGGCATTCCAATCACCCGCTAGAGCAAACAAACTCTCGCCACCCCCCATTTCTGCTCATTCTCAGGGTATAGGGGCAGAGTCAAACTTGATACGATGAACGATTCCGCGCGATTTGCCGCCCGCGCCTTGGGCGGTCTATTCATTCTTGCAATTGTGCTCACCGGCTGCGGCAAGCGGCCCCAGCAGCGTCAAGCACCGACTCCTTACGTCGCGACGTCGGTCGCCGATTTCGGCCAAGTGATGCCGGCGTCGTCACTGTCCGGCTTGATTGCGCCGTACGAAGAAGTTGCAATTCAGAGCACGCTCACCGAGCCGGCAGACGAGGTGTACGTCCAAGAGGGCGATCACGTCACCAAAGGCGAGGTACTCGCGCGTCTCAATACCGCGGATCTGCAAGCGCAACTCGCTTCCGATCTTGCGACCGCCCAAAGCAATCAGGCGAATACCTCGCATACATACTACACCGGTACGGCGAGCATCACGCAGGCACGACAACAGGTAAGCGCTGCGCAAGCAACGCTTGCGCGAGATCAAGGCGTCCTCCAACGCGACAAGATGCTGTACCGTCAGGGCTACGTGTCGCTGCAGCAACTACAAACCGATCAGGCAGCGGTGAACAACGACGCCGCCAACGTTCGCGCGGCGCAAGCATCGGTGCAAGCAAACGGTTCGAACATCAACGCGCCGGGCGCGCAGTCCGCCTCCGTTGCACAAGCGCGCGCGCAAGTACAAGTCGCGCTCGCACAAGGGCAGCAAGTGCGCGTGCAAATTTCAAAAGCGACCATCGTTTCGCCGGTCGACGGTGTCATCGTCAACCGTAATTTGAATCCGGGCGAGTATCCGGGAAACCGGCAGATCTTTACGTTGCAGCAAGTGAAGCCGGCATATGCCGTTCTTCGCGGCTCGGCGGCGCAAGTTGCCGGCATTTCGACCGGCAGCATGGCGAAGATCTCCGTCGTAGGTGCCGCTCGTACGCAACTAACCGGCCGGGTTGTCGGCGTGCTCAATGAGATTCAGCCGGGATCGACGCAGTTCCAAGTCAAGGTGCTGCTGCGGAACGAGGACGAGTCGCTGCGTCCAGGCATGGCGGTTCAGGGAAACGTCAGCCTTCCGGCCGTGCGCGGTGTCCGCATTCCCGAAACCGCATTTACGGATGACAATCACGATGCGGTTCAAATCGTCCAGCCGGATAGCACGGTAAAAACCGTCAAGGTCTCGGAACTCGCGAGTAACGGCACGACGTCTGTCGTAGCGGGTATTGCTTCGGGCACGCGTGTTGTTTCGAACGGTCAATCGAGCATCGGCGACGGTGAGAAGGTCTCGTATCAGCAATGAACTTCAGCCTGACTCGCCTCTTCGTCCACCGTCCCACCCTCGTCTTCGTCATCGTCGCGTTGATGATGTTCGCGGGTATTGTCTCGACGATCGTCATTCCGAAGGAACTGTATCCGAACGTCAGCCAGCCGACGATTACGATTTCGGTGAGTTATAGCGGCGCGTCGGTCACGGAGATGCGCGATGAAATCGTCAAACCGATCGAAGAGAATTTATCCGGTACGCCGGATCTCCAGACGATCAACAGCACGGTGCAGCAAGGCTCGGCGACGATTTCCGGGACGTTCGACCTTCAGTCGGATACCGCAACGGATCTCGCGTTAACGAACAAGGCCGTGCAAGCCTCCATGCACCTCTTACCGTCGAACATTCAAGCGCCGACGGTGAATCTGCGCGATCCGTCGGAATCCGTCGTCGTCACGCTCGCGCTGCATTCGTCCAAACTGACTCTCGCTGAACTTTCCCAGCTCGCGCAAAACGAAGTCGTTCCGCAGGTCGAGCAAGTCCCCGGTATTTCGTTCGCAAATGTCGGCGGTGTCGTTACGCCCGCTTACGAGATCGAGGTCGATCCAAACAAGCTCGCCGCAGCGAACCTGACGCTCAACGATATCATCAACACCGTTTCAAGTGAGAATCAGCGCGTTCCGGGCGGCTACGCCTACGAACCGAACCGGCAAACGGCGGTGGAAGTTCGCGGCGACATCACCTCACTCGATACCGTGCGCAATCTTCCCGTCATGGCGACGTCGGGCGGAACGGCTTCGACGCCGAACGGCACGCAGGTTGCAAACATGAACGGTGGGCTGAACACGCTTCCGGGATCGGTCAACGCTTGGACGGCGAGCAACAGCGTCGTGCGCATCGGCGATGTAGCAACGGTAACGGCTGGAAACGAACCTGCGTTGCAATTCGCGCGAGTCAGCGGATCGCCGGGGCTGTTTTTGCAGATTCAAAAGATGTCGCAAGCGAGTGAAATCGATTCGTCGAACGCGGTCCTCGCCGCGCTTCCGCAGCTCGAGCGGCAATTCCCACAGATTCAGTTCCAAATCATCAACGTGCAGTCGCGCTTCACGGCGCAGCAAATTTCGATCGTCGTGCGCACGCTGACCGAAGCGATTCTCTTGACCGGCATCGCGATGATCTTCTTTCTGCGCTCGTGGCGCAGCGCGATCGTCGTTTGCGTAGCGATTCCGACGTCGCTCGCGATTGCGATGACGGCGATGAAACTACTCGGCATGACGATCGACACGGTGTCGCTGCTCGGTATGTCGCTCGTCATCGGTATTCTCGTCGACGACTCGACCGTTGTTCTCGAGAACATCGAACGGCACTTCACCGAGCTCAAAGAGCCGCCCGCGGAAGCCGCGATACACGGCCGTGAAGAGATCGGTGCCGCGGCCGTCGTTATTACGCTGGTCGACGTCGTCGTGTTCTTCCCGATTGCTTTCATTCAAGGCCAAGTCGGTCGCAATCTTTCGGAGTTTGCGATCGTCGTCGTGATCTCGACGCTCACTTCGCTGTTCGTCTCGTTTACGATCACGCCGACGCTCGCCGGCCTGTGGGCGCTGCGCTCGCACTGGAAGCCATGGCGGCCGGTGGAGTGGTTCGGACAAAAGTTCGACGACCTGCGCGACTGGTATACCAAACGCGTACTGCCGTGGGGCATCGAGCATGGTGTACTCGTTGCCGTCTTCTGCGCGGTTACGTTCGTTGTTGCAATCGGCATGGTCGCGTTCGGAGTCGTCGGCGAAGAATTCATTCCGGGAACCGATCGCGGTGAGATCTTCATTCAAGTCGTCTATCCGATCGGAACGCCGGTCACGACCGTCGAGAAAGGGACGTTCGCGCTCGAGCAGGAGATCGATAAGAACCGCGGCGACATCCAGCACGATACGACGGTTGCCGGAGCGTACGCGGCGTCGTTCGGCGGTTTCGTCACGCAAAGCAACGTCGGGCAGATTCACGTCTTCCTCAACGACAACCGCAAACACCCGACGAACTACTGGGTCGGTCAATTCCGGACGCTTTCGAGCAAAGTCTTGCCGGGGAACGTCCAGACCACCGTCGTACCGTCGACCGGTTCGGGCGGCGGCAACGCGCAGCCCGTCGACTTGCTCGTCACCGACCTCACCGGCGGTGATCCGACGCCGTACGCGCAGACAGTTTTGAACGCGTTGCGCCAAGTCAAGGGCGCAACATCCGTGAACAGCAGCGGAACGCAGCTGGCGCCGGAGGTTTCGGTGATCTTCGATCGTCAGAAGGCGCAAGCGCTGGACGTCGACCTCGGTACGGCGGCACAAGCGGTTGGCGCTGCATTCGGCGGCAACGTTGCGACGCAATTCGAGACGACGACTGGGCTCGAGCAGGTTCAAGTGATCTATCCGCGATCCGAGCAGACCAATATTGCGGCGCTCAAGAGCATTCCGATTCGGGCGCAGAACGGCGCGATCGTCTATCTCGGCGACATTGCAACGCTGCAATCGACGCCCACGCCGCCGCTCATGACGCGTGTCAATCGCAACACCGTCATTCACGTCAACGCGAATATCGGTCCCGGCGCATCGCTTTCATCCGTTGAAAACGCGATCATGCACAAAGTTCCCTCGCTGCATCTGCCGCCAAATATCGTCGTGCGTCCGGCACCGCTCGGTCAGCAAGACTTCATGCATCAAACGCTCGTCGGCATCGGTACGTCGATGATCGTGTCCGTGCTGCTCGTGTATTTGCTGATGGTCGCACTCTACAATAGCTATCTCTCGCCGTTCATCATTATCTTCTCGGTTCCGGTTGCCGCGATCGGTGCGTTGACGGCCTTGCTCATCACCGGCAAGACGCTCAATCTCTTCTCGCTAATCGGCACGATCTTGCTGATCGGTATCGCGACGAAGAACGGAATTCTACTCGTCGATTATGCGAATACGCTCCGAGAACGCGGGTACGACAAGTTCCACGCGATCATGGAGAGCGCGCACGTGCGGTTCCGCCCGATCATCATGACGAGTTTCTCGGTCGTTGCCGGAAACATACCGCTCGCGCTCGCGCTCGATCCCGGTTCGGAGTCGCGTTCGAGTCTCGGTATCGTTATCATCGGCGGTGTGCTGAGTTCGCTAATCCTGACGCTGGTGCTGATTCCGAACGTCTACCTGTGGGTCGCGCCGTCGGATACGCGCTTCCGCGGCACGCACGACGCCGGCGCTGAGCCGAAGAAGCCCAGTGAGAAGCCTAAGGAGCTCGCACCGACCACGAGCTGAGCGCCCAATTGAGCCACGTCGCCATCGCCCAGCCCAGAATCAGTCCGAATGCGACAACGATTACGGCTAGGACGATGACGACGTTACGCGTCCACACGCCGTAATAATGTTCGCGCACCCACGCGTTGCCGATCGCGGCGCCGAGCGCAATCGAAAGCGCCATGCCGAACGCGTAGGAGAAGAGCGTCATGCGGCTGGTAACATCACGGTAATACCGATGTTGCGCGGAGGCCATCAGCGGTCCCTACCGTGATCGCATGTTTGACGTAGCTCAATCGCTTCAAATCGGAATCGACGGCGCCCAGCTTCGACTGCGCGACGCACAGACCGCGGTCGCAGCCGCGAACGCGGGGCACGGCGGACGTTCGACTGACGCCGCGATGGCGAGAACGGCACAAGCCGCGATCTTCAACGAGGGGCTTCTGAACGCAGTTCATGCGCGGCTCTCAGAACTCAAAGCGGTGACGCGTTGATGGAGCAAGTTGACTTACTCTCGACCGCGGCGAGCGCGATGGACGCGCAGCGCGCAGCGCTCGATGTGTTCGCGCGCAACGTTGCCGCTGCGGAGGCGGCAGGGCGCAACGGTCATTTTGAACGGCTGGTTCCGCAATTCGATCTTCGCACGGACGACGATGGTACGACGGTGGACTTCACCGGTGCACAGACCGAGCGCGGCAGTAACGTCGACATCGTCACCGAGATGATCGCAGTGATGAACGCGTCGCGCGCGTATGAAGCTGATGCATCGCTCTTCGACGTGGGCAAGACGCTCGCGCAGCGCACCATCGACATGGGCCGGCTGCAATGAAAGTAGAGTTACTTGCGCCCGATGCAGCGCCCGTCGCGCCGCGCGCGAAGATCGATTCGTCGGGTTTTACACGCGCACTAGATGCTGTGGGTGCATTGCTCGATGGTGCGAACGCCGCGGAGGACGCTTTTGCAAACGGCGGCGGATCGTTGCAGCAGGCGGTTTACGAGCGCGCACGTGCCGATGTGGCCCTCTCGATCGCAACGGCAGCGGCGCAGCGTAGCGCGCAGGCCCTGACGTCGATTCTCAACATGCAGATCTAGCGATGAGGATTGACACGCTCCTCGCCCGCATCGGCGGTTTGCCGCCTGCAGTGAAGCTCGGTAGCATCGCTGCACTCGGCGTCGTGGTGCTGCTTTCTATCGGCATCGGGATTATCGTCAATCCGCCCCGCGTAGCGCTGTTCGCGCAGCCGCTACATGCCGAGCAACTTGCGGAAGTTGAAGAGCGACTCGCGCAGTGGAACGTCGCGTTTACGGCAAGCGGCGATAACGTAATCGTCGACGCCCGGCGGCGTAACGACGTACTGTTGCGGCTCTCTCTCGCCGGCGTGCCGCACGCGCATGTTCCGACAAGCGGTGAAGCGCTTGCGACTATCGGCGTACTGACGCCGCAAGCGGTCGTCGACGCGCAGACGAGAAGCGGTCTTGCGGGTGATATCGGGCTCGCGCTGCGAAGCGTCGACGGCGTCGACGACGCGCGCGTCATCATTGCCCCGGCGAAAGCCGCCGAATTCGCCGATCAAGGCTCGGCGGACGGCAGTGCGAGCGTTCGCCTTCAGCTTCATCCCGGAGCGCATCTCTCCCGCGCATCGATTGCCGGCATCCGTTCCTTCGTCGCGGCGAGCGTCACGGGTCTCGATCCGGCTCGCGTTACGATTCTCGACGATCGCGGTCTTGCACTCACCGGTGACGCCGCGGAAAGCGATGATGCAAACGCGTTGCAAACATCGCTACAGAGTGCGCTGGATGATGCCCTTGGCTCCGGCATCGCGATCGTTCGCGTGCACGCGGAGTACGAAAGCGCCGAAAGCGAGCAGCGTGACATCCGCCGTGCGCCGCTGGGAAGCGTGCCGATCGCGCGCGATAGTTCAACCGAGCAGTTCGATGGTCAAGGACGGCGTTACCAGAAAAATGCGGAGCAAGACGACCGCGGCAGCGACGTGCACGAAAGTGTTTCGCGCCGGGCGCGCGGTTCGTTAGCACGTGTTACGACCGCCATCTTCGTCGATGCACAGAAGAACGTGTCGATCGAAAACGTGCGCGCGCTTGCTGCCGCAACAGTCGGATTCGATCGACGTCGAGGCGACATATTAACCGTCGAAGCCGTCGATTTTCATCACACGCGCGCGCAGGCGCATGATGTGTGGTACTTGATGTACGGGGCCCTCGTTCCATTGCTGCCGACCGTCGCAGTAGTGCTCGGGATACTGGTCGCTGCGCGTTACGCCGCGCCACACGCCGGGACGTTGGTAAAGGCGTATTTCGAGCGCAGCAGCATCGCGCAGATTTCATCACAGGTTGCGGGCGTTGCGCCGGCGCAAGTGCGAGGCGCACTTGCCAACGAACCGCCGCACGCGGCTGCTGCAATCATCAGCGCTCTACCGGCGGCAACCGCGGCGGCGGTGCTCGAACTCTATCCGGCGCACGAACGTGAAGCGATCGTGCGACGCATGCAGCGGGCGCATTCGCCGCTCATTCCCGATGCGGAGGAGATTATCGGTCGCCATGCCTGAAGCATTCGTTCCGATGCGCGCCTGGCTCGAACGCGCGCTTGAACCCAATGCGACGGTAGAAGAGGTCGTCGTCGAACCGGAAGATGAGATCGCGTGCGAAGTGGACTGCGTCGTCCCCGTCGCAAGCGACGTCGACGACGCAATCGCGCAAGCGAAACGTTTTCGCGCTGCATTGGAAGATGCCGTGGCGTGTTCCCTCGACGATCTGTTGCGCGATATCGCCAGCGACGTGCTCGCGCGTGAACTCGCGCTCGCCCCGTGCGATCTGCGCGCGATCGTCACACAAGCGTTGGACCGCTACCGCGTGGAGCCGCTACACGTGCACGTGCACCCGGACGAAGTACCCCTTCTCGAAGCGGCCGGCATTCCAATCGTAAGCGACGATTCACTCCGTCGCGGTGATGTCGTGCTTCAAACGCGGTACGGCAGCATCGATGCGTCGCTCGGCATTCGCCTCGAGCGTCTACTGTGCGGAATTCGCACATGATTGCACGCGGCACGGTCGTCAACGTGCGCAGTGACGCCGTCGACATTCACATGCCGCCGCTGCCGCCGGGAACCCGCGCGTCGATCGCGTGTAACGGCGAGTGGAAGGATGGAATCGTCGCCGTAACGTCGGGCAGCGTCGTCACTGTTGCGGTTGCGAGCGGAACCGACGGCATCGTCCCCGGTGCGCTCGCGCAAGAACAGTATGCGAGCAAGGCGATCGTTCTCGGCACGGCGGCCCTCGGGCGCGCCGTTGATGCAGCCGGCACGCCGCTCGACGGTGGAGCGCCGCTGCGCGGGCTGCGCGTGTCCGCTCGCGTTGCGCCCGTCGATCCGATGCAACGTGTTGCACTCGATACGCCGCTGTGGACCGGCATTCGCGCCATCGACGCGCTGCTGACGATCGCACGCGGTGCGCGCGTCGGCATCTTCGGTGCGCCGGGTGCCGGAAAAAGCACCGTGGTCGAAACGATCGTCGCCGGCACAAATGCAGACGCTGTCGTCGTAGCGCTCGTCGGCGAGCGCGGGCGTGAAGCGGAACGATGGATCGCTCGCCGCGATGTTCGCACCACGATTGTGTGCGCGACGAGCGATCGTCCCGCGCGCGAACGGATCGCGGCGGCGCATACGGCCTTCGCGCATGCGCACGCGCTCGCGCGACGCGGGCTGCACGTGCTCCTCATTCTCGATAGTCTCGCGCGAGTCGCGCACGCGCTACGCGAAGACCGTTCCGCCGCGGAACCGGTCGGGCGCGGCGGCTACCCGCCCAGCGTCTTCGCTGAGCTCGCGAGCCTTGTGGAATCCGCCGGTGCATTCCGGCGCGGCTCGATATCGCTCATCGCCACCGTGTTGAACGATGGGAGCGATGACGACCCCGTAAGCGAGGCGGCGCGCTCGTTACTTGACGGCCACATCCAACTCTCGCGAGAGCTGGCGCGCGCCGGACGCTTCCCGGCGATCGACGTTCTCGCCAGTGCAAGCCGGACGATGACGAACGTCACTTCCGACCGTCATCAACAATCGGCGGCGCGCGTCCGAGCCGCCCTCGCCGCACTCACCGCAAGCACCGACCTGCGCTCGCTGGGCCTCGAACCGCGGGATCCGTTTACGTTGGCCGCGCTCGCCAGCGAACGGCGGCTCGAAGCGCTCCTGCGCCAAGGGTCCGTGCCGACGGCCCCGGACGAGACGCTGGCGACGGTCCTCGAAATAGCCGATACCTTGGAAGAACCGCATGAACATCGCTTCTGATCTCGCTGCCGTCGAGCAGCGCATCACACAAATCACCGGATCGACTGTTGAACTGCCCGGCTTGCCGCAGGCGGGCGACCAATCCGCGTCTTTTGCCAGCATGGTGCGCGCCGAGCTCGCCGCGCAAAACGCGCAGCAGGCCGCTGGAAGCGACGTGCCGGGCATCGCCTCCGGCGCCGCAGTCGGCGCGATCAACGCGCCCGCGATGGTGGCCCCCGCGCAAATCGACCACCTCGTGAACGCGAATGCATCGCAGTGGAGTGTCGATCCCGCGCTCGTAAAGGCGATCATTGCAAATGAGTCGGGATTCAACGCGAACGCGACATCGAATGTCGGTGCGCAAGGCCTGATGCAACTGATGCCCGCAACCGCAAGTGATCTCGGTGTCACAAATGCTTACGATCCCGCGCAGAACGTTTCAGGTGGAACTCGCTATATCAAGGGCCTGCTCGACCGGTTCGATGGAGACGTCAAAAAAGCTGTTGCGGCCTACAATGCGGGACCGGGTGCCGTAGAGAAGTACGGTGGTGTACCTCCGTATGCAGAAACGCAGAACTACGTTCAAAACGTTCTCGCAAGTTACGAAAAGTACCGCAACCAGTACTCTCCGTAGTTTCGTTTTCGCAGCGTTGAGTTGCGCGCTGGTCGCGCAAACGGCTGCGTCGCATCCTTCCGTCGAAACGATCCTCAAGAATCACGCTGCGGCGGTCGCCGCGATGCATCTGCACGCATCGCAAACTCACGAAACGACCGGAACGATTCAAGGTCTTGGACTTCAAGGAACGTTTCATGAATGGCAAGCCGGAACCAAGGAGCGCCGCGACGAGCGCCTCGGGTTCCGTACGCAGCGCGAACTGCGTGTTGGCGATAACCTCTGGATCGAGAACACGAGCGGCGAGATTCGCGAACTGCATGGATTGATCGCGCGTCGCCAGCTCACCGACGACTTCATCGACACGGGAGTTTTTGCAAAGCATCCCGAGGCCGCGAAATATGTCGACCGCACGACGCTGCCCGATGGACGCACCGTCTACCGTTTGACGATCGCGCCGCCGCGCGGCGAAGCGTTCACCGTCGGTATCGATGCCTCGACGTGGCTCATCGATCAGAAGTCCTACATGGAGCATGATTCGCCGCAGGTCGTGACCTACGCGGATTATCACGTCGTCGACGGTATGCTCATTCCGTATACGGAGATCGATTCGAACGGCGACACAAAGTTCGACGTAACGTCGCACGTAACGAACGTCCTGGTGAATCAGCCGATCCCACCGTCGACCTTTGCGCCGCTCGCGCCCGAAACGGTTGCGCTTACAGCACCGGTTCACGTGCCGCTCGAATTTCATAACGGCTTGCCCTTCGTGAAAGTCACGATCTCGGGGCATACGTACAAATTTTTGATCGACTCCGGTTCGCAAGGAAATGTGTTGGATCCGCGCGTCGCGGCGGAACTTGGACTGCATCCCGAAGGAACGCTCGAAATCCGCGGCGCGGAACGCACCCCGAGCCTCGGCGTGGTGGAAACGCCGCCGATGCAAGTGGGCGGCGTTGAACTTCCTTCGCGTATAGCGACCGTGCTCGATCTCAGCAAGATTCTGCGCGGTCCCGCCGTGATCGACGGCGTGCTGGGTTATCCGTTCTTCGCCGCTGCAGAGCTGCGTTTTGATCCCGACGGTAACGAACTAACGATTGCGAAGCCGGGTGTGCTGACGCCGCTCGGAGAGAAGCTCGACGTTGATACCGACCGTGAACTGGCCGAAGTCGAAGCGACGATCGACGGAAGCGCGAAGACGCGTCTGCTCGTCGATACCGGGAACTCGAACGAATTACTGCTGTTCCAGAGCTTCATCAATGCGCATCAAGGCTTGATCATGTTCGCCGGCAACAGGGCCGTCGAGAATCGCGGTGCAGGCGGTTCTGCGCCGGCGGTCATGGCGATGGTCGACATGCTCGAGATCGGCCACCAACGCTTGTACAACCGTTACACCGACGTCATTCTTGCAACCGCCGGAGCGTTCGCGGATCGCAACGACGGCGGCAACGTCGGTTACGGCGTGCTGCGTAACTTCGTCACGACGTTCGACCTCGCGCAGCATTCACTGTTCCTCCAAAAGGCCCATAACTTCGACGACGGACGCTTTCGGCAACGCGTCGAAAGCGGCGACGGGTTTCCCGGCTAGCGGTCATAATTCCGTAATGCCCTGATGACGTCGCGGTGAACATTGCCGCGCATCATCGGGCAATGATGACGCAGCAACTCGGATTCAGCGTACTGACGGCGCCGATCGCGGCGATCGATCGCCGCGCGCTATCGCAAGCATGGTACTCAGCGTTGCACTTGGCGCATGGTTCCGCGAATCAGGAAGCGCCGAAGCGCATAGCAGCGCTGAAGTCTCGTGGCGAATCGCAGCACACCGTTTCCAGCGGACGTGGCGGTGTTGCGGTTCACGGCGGGACACTGCCGCGCGTGCATCGTCAATCGATACCGGAGCGCAGAGACGCGACGCCGGTCGATCGCCGATCGTTACGTTCGCCGCTGGCGCGAAAGATCGAGCACGTCTTCCTCCGGCCGAATGCCGAGACGAAGCGTGCGACCTTTACCATCGATGCGGGCAGTGCCCGCGTGCATGTGACGATGCAACGAACGGCGCACGGACTACGCCTTGTTGCCGTATGCCCGCCGCGTGTACGTCAAACCGTCGCACACGCGCTCGAACAAGCGCGCTATGCGCTCGCGGCACGCGGAATCGCGCTTAACGCGCGCGTTACGGAGTAAGACGATGTTCATCAACACCGCGACGGAGCGTTCGTTGGATCTCATCTCGCAGCGAGCCGCCGACGTTTATAACGCCTTTACGCCAGGAGCACTTCCGGCTTTCGACGATGTCGCAACCAGCGCGCCGCAATCGCGCGATGTTCTCGATCCGCTCGCCGTCACGGCGCCTGCCGATGATTACTTCATCAGCTCAGACGACCGCGGTCGCACGACGTACACGCGCGACGGTCAAATGCGTCTCGTCAATGCAACGTTGGTTGGAAGCAACGGACGTCCGATGCTCGGGTATGCGGATAGCGATGCGACGCTCAGCGCATTGAAGATTGATCCCGTCGACGACGCACTTGGGCGGGTGCGCAACGTACGCATCGAAACAAATGGAGAGGTTGCGTACGACCGGCGTGTCGTCGAGCCACGCAGCGGCGGCGTCGAAATACAACGTGTCAGCGTCGGACGTCTTGCCCTCGCGCGCTTTCCCGCTGCAACGAAATTGTCGAACGCATCTGACGGCACGGTTACGCCGCCCCCCGGAGTGCTGCCATACGTCGGTCGTGCAGCGGACGGCAACTTCGGACGTCTTTCGCCGATGCGCCGCGAGGAGAGCCGCATCGATTTCAACCGGAGTCTGGATCGGCTTCACGATGCGTATGTTGCGTTTGATGCATTGCAAGCGGTACACAAAGCGCAAGGCGCAACGGGCAAAGTTGCTATGGATCTTTTGAAATGACGCGTTGTATTCGCCCGATGCAATTCCAAACGCGCACCGCATTTCCGGTTTCCGCCGCCTGCGTCGTCGCCAACGGCGTGCGGGAAACGCTTGCTGCGCTGTTTCAATCGTCCGTCGATGTTCGTCTCTTCGAACCGTGCGTGCCCTCCGTGCAGGCATGGCGTGCAATCACCGGCAGCGCGAGGCTCTACCACATCCGTGGATCGTCGGCAGACGCGGCGCTGGTCATCCGTCCCGACGCCTCGCTCGCGCTTGCGTCGGCAGCGTTCGGCGAGCCCGCAACCGCGGCTCGTCCACTCTCGGCGATCGAAAGTGCCGTTATCGAACGCCTCGTTCAAGCGATTGCCGGAAACTTTACGACGATCTGCGGACCGTCCGTTGAAGCACTCGTCGCGAAGCCTGTCACCACGATCGACGGATTCCTCACCTACTTTGAACTCGCGATCGAACGCCCGGTGCGGGCGGCGATCGGTGTCGCCCTCCGCCGCAACCGCCCTATCGAGACCTGCGGAAACCTGTGCATCGAAGACATGCTTGACGTGCAAGTCGAAGTTCGGGTGCGTAGCGAGGGGGCGGTCGTCCCTGCCGGGGAGCTCGCCGCATTGGAGCCGGGCGCAATCGTGCCGATTACTGTATCAACCGGCCTGACCGCCGTTGCAACCATTGCCGGGAGGCCGCTCGCACGTGGCGAATGCGGCGTCCGGGGTAACCGGTTCGCTATGGCGGTCGGCCTCTCGCCGTGCACTGATGGGGGAAGCGAACCGTAACAATGACTGTAGATACAAAGAAAATGAAGGATCGCGCAAACCTTGACGTGCTCATGCACGTTCCGCTCACCGTCACCGCCGAACTCGGGACATCGAAGATGTCCGTTGCGGAAGTACTGAAGCTCGGCACCGGTTCCATTATCGAACTCGACCGTCTCGCCGGCGGTCCCGTCGATTTGCTGGTCAACAACAAGTTGGTCGCCCGCGGCGAAGTCGTCGCCGTCGACGACAATTTCGGCGTCCGCGTTACGGAGCTGATCTCGCGGCCGATTTAACGGCTTCGCAATAACCGGTTCATGCAAGGGTGATGCATCCGCGTCACCCTTGCTGCATGGATGGACTCTTCACCGTTGCCCATCACGCGCAGGGATCGCTGCCGCTAGACGTACTCGTCAGCCTCACGCTACTGTCGATTGTTCCGTTTCTGCTGATGATGTGTTCGTCGTTCGTACGAATCGTCGTCGTGCTCTCGCTCGTCCGCTCCGCGATCGGTACGTCGTCGCTGCCGCCAAATTCGGTGCTCTCGGGGCTCGCGCTCGTTCTGACGCTCGTCGTCATGTCGCCGACGCTCTCGCAGATCGGTCGCGACGCCGTCGACCCGTATGCGCACGGACATCTTTCTCAATCGCAAGCATTCGATCGCGCAACGCAGCCGCTACGGGCCTTTATGCTGCGACAGACACGCGTCGCGGACATCAAGCTGTTCGAAGGCGTAGCGCATGCGCCTCATGCGCTTCCCTCCGCAGTGCCGCTCGTCGTGCTCGTGCCGGCGTTCGTCGTCGGCGAGCTTCGCAGCGCGTTTGCAATCGGATTCGCGCTCTACCTGCCCTTTGTTGCGATCGACCTCGCGGTCTCGGCAATGCTGATGGGCCTCGGAATGATGATGCTCAGTCCGCCGGTCGTCTCGCTGCCGGTAAAGCTCTTGCTCTTCGTGATGGTCGACGGATGGGCACTGGTCTGCGGAGGCGTCGCCACCTCATTTCGGTAAGACGGGGCCAAACTGGACATTCGACATCGACGAACGGCCGTGCCCACCCAGCTGGATCCGTACTGATAAGGAATCTAACATTGCCGCGTCTTTTGCTATTTCTGACATGCACAGTCGTCCTGACTTCTTTCTGCATGTCGCATGGCGCGGCAGATGATACGGGTTCTCGATCCAGTGTTGGTGCGTGTCCAAGAACCGGCGCCTTAGTCCTTTCGCTGACATCACCTCTCGGCGTGCCGGAGGAGATCCGCCTCTCCTCGTCTGCCATTGCTAAGACACTGGCGTCCCCGGGCGTCGATTACCGCCGCACCGAGGGCGCTGATGGGAAATCGGCATGGTTCGTTGACGAGAACGGCGTCAAGACCATTGATAGAAAAGGCCATTTACAGGACCTCATGAGCGAGCGGGCGGTCTTGTGCAACGAACTCACACCGATTGAAGAACCCGCTGGAAAAGGGTTCTTTGCATTTACCGCTGGCGGGCTCGTCGTTAGTGCCGGGGTAGACGGGAATGGACGTATCGTCTATGCGGTATTACCGTCGACGATTGGATCTGCACACGAAATCCGCATCACCGAGTACGGCACGCTACCCAATGGCCATACGTATCCTAGTGCGTGGACGGTTGACGGCGGCGCGCCATTGACGGTGACACGCGCTGTGATTGACGATCATTCCATCATCGAACCGAGAACGGTGGCGTGGGCCACGTCAATTACCCCTGGGAATGGCAGCGTTCCGATGATGCTGCGTTCTGGGCGGTTTGTCGTGCCGTGTACGTTTGATGATCGCAATGTGTCCTGTATTCTCGATACCGGAAGCGGCGGATTGCTGGCGTCTGCAGACGTCGCAAAATTCGAACCCGGAACAATCAGCGACTTCGCGCTAAACGCATGGGAAGGTCGAAGGAGTGCACACCGCGGGCGCGTGCAATCGCTTCGACTTGCTGGCACGGTCTTCACAAAACCCGTCGTTACCGAAGATGACCAGTTGCCGTCGGATACGGTAGTCGTCGGCCTTGATTACTTCCAAACCAATCGGGTGCGGCTCATCTTTGCACCGCAACCGGAACTCGTGAATGAGTCACAACCGACGACGTGCGTGATGGGGTGCGTATCGATTTCCGTTTGGCAGGTCCCGATCGGAACGGTAACTATCGATGAGCGGCGCTTCACGATGTTGTTCGATACCGGGTCCGCCGTGCCGGTAAAAGTGCCGCCGGCATTCGTAACGCCAGCCGCCTTCGCCGGCGGTTGCCGGGACGGCCGTCTGGCAAAGATTTCACTGGGGAGTTTGACAACGGAAGCGCAGCTCTGTCCGCTTCCCGATCGGACCGGCTATCCGTTCTCGGTTGGCGCGCCTGTATTCGCGAAGTATCGTGAAGTCGTGATCGACTATCCCAACAACAGGTTGCAGTTCGTCAAGTAACAGTGGTCCCGAGACGCCATTCCATTGACGTTATGGGAAGCTTTCGACAATCGTTTAAACGAAACCGTTGCCTCCGAGGATTCGCTTAACCAGTGGTTCTGTATCGCGAAATACTTGCACTACGCGCCTACTCGTGACGGCACCGGCCTGCGTAAGCCGAACGATCGAACTCCGTCCGTCCGAGGGATCGGCATGACGTTCAGCGAGTCTTCGCTCGACCAAACGATCGACTACGTTCGTCACCGTAGATTTGCGAAATCCAAAGCTGCGATGGATTTCGCTCATCGTGGCCTCTCCCTTCGTCGCAAGGAGCGCCAGCACGACGGCCTCCGGATGCGTCACGTCGAGATTCGACTCGTGTATCGCTTGCTGAATTGCGTGCACTGCGCGGTGCAGTGCCGCGAATGGCGCGGTCGAGGCGCCCGCTAACGTTTCCGAATCGCGTTGAGAGCGCTCTGCCATTCGCTTTGCATCATCCGAGCATGCATTGAGAAATGCTTGACGTCGGCATCGGCGTGGGCGTTCAATGCGGTCCGATCGTACGAGACTCGCGCAATCGAGCCAGCGGGAGCGGGCGAAACACGAACTTCGATTCGCGTGATGCTTTGATCTGGGGTAAACACTGTGTAGCGAACGATACCGGTTTGCAGATCGTATTGATCGACCACCCACACTCGCCGAACCGAATGCGCCTCGGTGGTGAAGACGGTACCGGTTCCTACTTCATAGCTGGTACGTATATTAGCGTAGATCGGGTTCCAACCGTCGGCCCACGTGCGCTCGCCCTCAGGCGTGAACAACTCGATCGCTTGGTCAGGCGGCCTTGTCGTCGTCACTTCAAATGTAAATCGTGCCGTCGCTCGGGCTTTGACGTGAACCGACACCGGCGGTGCAGGTTGTTCCATATCGTACTAAATAATCCGATTTCGGACTACTTGTCAACTCGTCAGCGGAGGCGTCGCCGCCTCATTTCGGTAAAAGGAGCCCATGCGAATCTCCGACGCGCTCGCGACGCTACGCCCGTTCTTCTCATTCGAATTCTTTCCGCCGAAGGACGATGCCGGATCGAAGCAGCTGTTCGCGACGATCGAGGCGCTCGCGCCGCTGCGCCCGGCGTTTGTCTCGATCACCTACGGCGCCGGCGGGTCCTCACGCGATCGCACGGTCGCCCTTGCAAAGCAGATTCAAGCCGAGATCGGCCTGACGGTCATGGCGCACGTAACGTGCGTGGGTTCGTCGCGCGCGGAGTTGCGCGCGCTCTTCGATGACTTGGCGCGCGCCGGCATCGAAAACGTGCTCGCGTTGCGGGGCGATCCGCCGAAGGGCGCAACGCAATTCGAAACGCCTCCGGGCGGTTTTTCGCATGCGACGGAACTGATCGCGATGCTGCGCCGCAACTACGACTTCTGCATCGGCGGCGCGTGTTATCCCGAGGTCCACGTCGAAGCGCCCGACGCGGACACCGATCTTCGGCATCTCAAAGAAAAGGTGGACGCGGGCGCCGACTTCTTGATCACGCAACTGTTTTTCAACAACGACCGTTTTTCCGCGTTCGCGCGTCAAGCGCGTGCGGCGGGCATCAACGTTCCGATTGTTCCCGGATTGATGCCCATCACGAACTATCAACAGGTGTCACGCTTTACATCGGCGATCGGCGCAACGATTCCGCCGAAGCTGCTGCGCGAACTGGAACTGCGTGCGGAAGACGGGAAAGCCGTAGAAGATCTCGGCGTGGCGTACGCGGCGCTACAGGCGACGGAGTTGCTGCAACAAGGCGCAGCCGGAATCCACTTTTACACGCTGAACCGCTCGCCCGCAACGCGCGCAATCGTCTCGGCGTTAATTGCAGGCAGCGCATGGCGCCCGCTGTTCGCGCTGCGGTAAAACTTTTAGTGGCTTGCTAGCGGCTCTCGAACGTCTTTTTTCGCTCCCGGGCGGGCGCTGACCACGGCGCGACGCGCAAGGTGAAGAACGGCGCCGGGGTCGAGTGCCGCGCCGCGCGCATGCTGTTCCTCAAACCATTGCTCTGAGTGACGCACACTGATCGAACGAACGACTTCCGCGCGGGCGTCACGCTCCGACTCATGCAACGGGAATTTCAATCGCAGACGAAGCGCGTCGACGCTGCCGAAGAGTTGCGCCGCGTTGTTGTCGTCGCCGCGCCGTGAGAGCAGACGCGCCGCAGCCTCCAGCACGTCGGGGAGCTGCAGCGAAAGGTTATGTTCCCGTATGATCGTCAAGCTCTCTTCGATGCAGCGTTCGGCTGCGGCTTCGTTTCCGTCGAGCAATTCCACCTCGGCCAGATGATTAAGATTCGTCGCGATGACTAAATGGTATTGCATCGAACGCGCGAGCTCGACCGATTGGTGGTATTCGTCACGGGCGAGAGCAAGGTCGCCGGTTTGATGCGCAACGTTTCCGAGCGCACCGTGGGCCCAGAGCAGGAGCGCGCGATTTCCAGTTCGCTCGCAAATCGCAACGGCTTCACCCGCAGCATCGCGAGCGGATTCATAGTTTCGCAGCGCCGTAGCGCAAATACTTACATTGACGAGACATTTTGCGAGGGCCGCCTCGTCGGTACTTTCTCGTAACAGCGCCAGCGCACGCGCGAGGAGCGAGCACGCTCTGGTGTGATCACCGGCATTCGTCAGCGTGCCGCCGTGCGTGAGCAGGGCATCGGCGAGACCCGCTTGGTCCGGCAGACGTTCGCGCAGTTTTACGCTCTCTTCGGCATCGCGCATTGCGGCGTCCAGTTCCGCGTGCGCGCTACGTAAGCCGGCAGCGCGGCTGAGAAGAAGTGCGCGTTCGCTTTCACCGGCGATTCCCGAGCGCTCGATAGACTCGAGAATCTCCGCACCTTCGGCATAAAATCCGCGGACGACCCAAAACGGCGTAAGCGCAAGCGCGAGCACGACGCATTCCTCGCGGCGATGCGCAATGGCCCACTGAAGCGCAGCAATGATGTCCGGATGCGAATTGACCAGTTCCTCCATCGACTCAGCGCGACTCTGCGGTTCGGCAGACGCAAATGCCTCGATCTTACGCGCGTAGTAGCGGAAGTACCGCTCTTCGAGTTCGCCGGTATCGGCTGATTCGGGGAGCCGTTCGAGCGCGTACGACCGAATCACGTGTAAGAGGCGGAAGCAACTTTCTTCTTCCGTGCCGGTCTTCGTAACGAACGACTTCTCGACAAGTGCGGTAAGTGTATCGAGAACGACGCTGGATGTGACTTGTGCGTCGGAGCAGATCGACTCGACGGCATCGATACCGAAGGCGCTTTGGAAGATCGCAAGGCGCGCGAAGAGTGTGCGCTCGGCTGCGTCTAAGAGATTGTAGCTCCACTCGATCGCCGTTCTGAGCGTACGGTGGCGGCCATCTTCCTTTTTGTCGCTTACGAGAAGAGCGAATTGCTCGTCGAGCCGCTGCACCACCTGACGTGGTGAGAGCGTACGCAACCGTGCTGCCGCGAATTCGAGCGCAAGCGGAATGCCGTCGAGGCGTTCGCAGATCTTGATAAGATCCGGCGCGTTCTTTTCGCTGATCTTGAAGGCTTCGTCGTTGGCTTTCGCGCGATCGAAGAGGAGCCGCATGGCGTCGGAGCGTCGCACTTCGTCCAGCGGCATATCCTCACGCGGAAGTTGAAGGGGCGCAAGCGCGCAAACTTGCTCGCCCGGTACATGCAATCGTTCGCGGCTCGTTACGAGCAGCTTGACGCAGGATGAGATCTTGAGCACCTGCGATGCAAACATACCGATTGCTTCGAGGTACTGTTCGGAGTCGTCGAGGATGAAAAGCGTCGCTTGACCTGACAGATGCTGTAACACCGTTTGCATCGGGTCGCGCCCGACGATCTCGAGCCCCATCGCATTTGCGACCGCGACCACGACATCAGTTGTCAGTGTTTCGCTTACCGGAACGAACCAGGCGCCGCCGGGGAATTGCGGGAGCACGCTGTGCGCTAGCTGCAGCGCAAGGCGCGTCTTTCCAACGCCGCCGGGACCGACGATCGAAAGAAGCCGTTTTCCACGCAGCAGCGTTTGCAGATGCTTGAGTTCGCTTTTGCGCCCGACGAAGGCGGAGAGCTCATGCGGTAAGTTGTTCGGGGCGATCTCGCCGAAGCGCGAACGACGTCCCTCCGCGGAACGATCGTCGATGGCTTGGATCAGCGCGGTCATGTGCGCATCAAAATCGCGCGCCTCATCGACCTGGGCGGCGTTGAGTGCGGCGAACCACTCGAGGCTCTTCGGGAGTTCGCTTTCGGCCGGCATGCGCGCTTTATGTACCAAAACCGGCAGTACCGACGTTCCGGCCGCTGCTGCGGTTTGGACCTCTAAGCGAACGGGATCATCAGCGTCGAAAATGCGGGGCTGTTGTTTTCCGCGAGGACCGCGCCATTTGGGACCAACGACGACGAGAAGCACGTCGGTTTTCTCGAGCGTCTGCGCGATGTAATTGTGAAAATTCTCACCGAACGGAATCCGATCGATGTCGATGAACACCGATTCGTTTCCGTAATGTTGTGTAAGCCGGTCGAAAATCGCGCGGCAGATCGCCGCAGAGTCGGCTCGCCGGTATGATATCGCTATGCGCCCCATGTTCGTATTCGCTAGATAACGAGCACATAGCGATCATACTACAGCGGCGGTACTTTACCGCTTGCTAGATGCGTCGCCAACCACGGACGGATTTTGTTCGACGAAAAAGACATTCGAAGTTTGCGCGCACGGCTGCCCCGGTATGCGCGAGCACCCGACGATCCCTAGTGGCGACCCTACCGTCTGGCCGGTGAGTTTCTTGGTCTTGACGATCGTAACCGGTGGATTGTTCGTTCCGTTGGGCGTCACGTATCCGACAAATTTTCCGTCGTGCTCGGTGAACCACATGCGGCCGAAGCTATCTCGTGTTATTCCTTCAGGCCTATGAGGATTGAAATTTATCATTTGAGCGGAACTGCTTCCCATCGGAACAAATCCGATCGCGTCGGCCGCGTCATCGGTGAACCACACGGCGTCATTTCCGGCGGCGATCGAGCTCACGTGGGATGACTTTCCATGGAAAAGATCGTCTAGGCGAATCGTCTGTTCGATCGCTCCTGTCGACGTATTAACTGCATAAAGATTTGATGGGTTGGTTTGCGGGTCTTCTTTGCCGTTGAGCGGGGGATCGCTCGCGACAAAGAGAGTGCTGCCGTCGGGACCGATCGCCGATGCTCCGAGCGAAGTGGGAAACGTTGGCACGAAGCACGCGATACCAAAGCCGATGATTGTACCGACCCACTGGGGTGGCGTTGCCGTGAAGCGGTTTGCTACCACGAAAACGACACCTTGACCGGGGGATGCCAATGAGACCCACCTGTCGCCGAAGCCTCCGAAATTCTGACGCGCAAGCGGTATCCAGCTGCGCGCGTTCACATCGTATTGCACGAGCGCCGGAAAACTCGAAGGCGTGGGCATCGGACCAACGCTCGCGCTCAAATCCTCACTGCCGAGCGCCCCGCCCGTTGTTGTCGGTGAGCTGGCGAGAGCGCTTATAATCGTACCGGCCGCAACTACAGGGCCAGTCGCCGCGAGCTTCTTCGGCACGGTGGGCCACGTCTGCGCTACAAGGCGGTTGGATGCCGCCGGCATGGACGGGGGTGACGGCTCTGGCGAGAGCTGTGGGCTATAGATGTTGATTCCGGGCGGTGAGGTCGTCGTCGCGTAAACAAGACCGTCGGTACCGAGCGCAACTCCACCTAGGAACGTAGCCTTCGGCTCCGGGTGCTCGTTGATTCCCGAACTCGCAGCCGGCGATGGATCCGGCGTAGCACTGGCGGGGGGAGGAGAAGCATTTGCGTTGCCGTTCCCGTTGCCGTCGCCGTTCGGTAGAGTCGGTGCCCCGCCTCCGTTCGATCCCCCGCCGCACGCGCCCAATGCAAATGAAATAAGAGCTACTAGAAGGACAAGAGCACGTCGAGCCATCGCACGAGCCTCCCCGTCAGCACGTCACTTGCTAACCGTAGACTGCACGCGATGAAAAAGTATCGTTACGAACGTCCCGGCCAAATAGGGGCGAAAGGGGAACTTGTGCACTCAGTGATCGGGAACTTCAATCGGCCGCTCGCGATGTGCGAGTAACCAATCGGAATTTTCGGATAGCGCTTCGCGAGCGAGGTCACGAAAATAATTTCGAACCGTGTCGAATTGCACGTCCTGTTTATCCAAAAGATATTCAAGTTCGCGATCGGCAGCGCGAAACAGCTCGGACATATGCGCGTATTCATGCGCATGGTGGATCCAAGCCGATCTCTCCGCGTAGCCGCGGAAAAGTGCAGAAAATGCAGCACAGACCAATATTGTGAATACAAAGGGTTCGCGCAGCGCCTCCACCATTAGCCGAAGCGCGAACTCGACGAACCAAAATATCAGCGGCGCCATCTCGCGGAGGGTCGGATCGAATAAAGGAAGTATCGCCGGTCCTATTTTATCGAGCGCCGACTCGGTTAAGACAGGGATGAACTCAACGAAAAGGAGTATCGCCGTCGCGACGATCGTCAAGGCGAAAAAGCCGAAGCTCGCCGCGTGCGCGTGATGCAGTTTCCTCTCGTCGCGGCGGAGTGCGTCTGAGAAGAAGCGTTCTTGATCGCGCACCCATGAGGCTTTCGCTGTACGTGCATGTTCGCGCCAGTTGTGAGGACCACATCGGTCGCTACGCCACCTGTAATATCGGCCCGATGATCTGAGCGCTTTTCGAACCCACTCCAAATCGGCCTGATGTCTACGTTCGTAAAGCGCAGCGAGATCGTCACCGAAGTCGAGGGAGTCCCAAAGCGACTGCAATCGCAGGCCCTCTGCTAAAGCCCGATAGTCTAGACTCTTCGATTCAAAAGCATGTCTTCGGGCGAACAACACGACGTAGATGGCGCTGCCAAACGAGATGAGATTTAAAATCAGTAACCTAATAAGCGCTGCTCTATCATCGTCGAAAAATGTTGAGGTGAGTTGGTATGTTTCAAGCGACAGCACGGCGGCAGCGATGAAAGCGAAGGCGCAGTCGCGCGCGCGCTTTTGCCTTTCATGAAATTGCATCGCAAGGCGATCGGCGATTATGAAGAGCGAAGGCCGCGGCGACGTGGGGTATTCCTCTTCTACGTCCGTGTTGAATTCATTGATTTTGGACCATGTGTCGACGTTTAATGTCGCGCACTCGCCCAAGGCATCCCGTACGACCGGGCCGGCCCCGTCACGCGATATGACGATCCAGTCGAGAGGTTCTGCCGTGGCAAGTCGAGCGTCGACCACATCGGCAGTTCCGCCGACTCCACGGGAACGAAGACCGTCCCATAGAGCAATGAGGAGGTCGCAAGATTTTGCCATGAACCTGCCGAGTTCGGCATATGCTTCGTCGCGGTCGAGCTTGTCCGCACAACTTGGCACGACAAAGACCGCCTTCGCTTTTCTTATGAGGGAATCGAAATGGGTGAGCGACTCCCGTGTTTTAAAATCGTTTCGATATTTGTCGAGACTGGCCGGCAGCGGAACAACTAATTCCAAATCTAACGCAAGCGCCGCGTCGGCTACTATCCGGTCGGCACCCTCCGCGAGTGGCGAAAGTAAAATCAGCGGAGTATGCTTGTAGCGCTCCTTGATCTTTTGCAGCCGCTGCGTCACGATCTCGCTCGCCGCGAGAGCGTCTGATGGTGAAACCTCGCGATGCCCGGTAACGCCGATCAGCAGCGGAATCCCGCCTTCTGCTGCCATAGTCAATTTCCAGTACACCCATTGTAGCCTACGTGTCCGGCATTTCGATGGGCCGTTCACGGTGCGCGAGCAGCCAATCGGCATTTTCGGATAGTGCTTCGCGCGCAAGTGACCGGAACAGCGCTTTCACCGCTTCCGGCTGCTGTTGGTCGTCGTCGTCGAGCATCGTCGAAAGCTCTTTGTTTACCGAGCGGTACAACGCTAACATGCGCTCGTACTCACGCACGTGATAAGACCATGCGAATTTGTCGGCATAGCCATTGATGAGCGCGGATACCGCCGCGAAAACGAAAATCAAAAAGACGATTACGTCGGTCGTCTCGCCCGCGGCCGCGCCCAGTATTTCGCGCGCCGCGAGCACGAGCGTTAGAACGCACGCAAATCCGATCAGAATGGCGCTTGCTCTTCTCGACCGATGAATGTGCCGCTCGTCTCTGCGCTTCGCGCGCTCGAAGAAGTTCTGCTGATCGGCGAGCCACGACTCGCGAGCTTGGCGCGCGGAGTCGAGCCACTGCTGCTCGCTCGCGCGCCGCTGGCTTCGCCAAACCTCGTAATGCGTGGAAGACCGTAATGCCTTGCGAACCCACTCGAGTTCCGCTTCGTGCTTGCGTTGGTAGAGCATGCCGAGACTGCCACCCAGGTCCAGTGCGTTCCAAAACTGCTGGATTCGAAGCGCTTCGGCGAGCGCGCGATAGTCTTGGCTCTTTGATTCAAGACGATTGCGACGTGCGAATTGCACGACGAAGAAGGCGGCGGCGAAAGAAAAGAGATTCGCGACCAAAAAGATCAACGGCGGTACGCCGCCGGCCGAAACCAGTACTCTATCGAGCGCATATGCTTCGAGAGCTATAACCGCTGCGCCGATGAATGCGAAGGTGCAGTCCAACGCGCGATTCTGTTCCGCATGAAAGCGCATCGCGAGCTTGTCTGCGATCGTAAAGAGCGACGGCGACTGCTCCGAGGGAAAATCTCGCGCAGCATCAGCGTTGAATTCGTCGATGCGCGACCATGTCTGCGGATCAGGTTTGTGGAACTCGCTCGAAACTTTCTGTTCGACGGTTGGGGCTCCGTTACGCGAAACGGTGATCGTGTCGATCGGCTGCGCCCCGGAACGGCGAACGTCGATCACCTCGGCCGTTCCGCCGGCGCCTCTCGCCGGCATGCCGTCCCAAAGCGCAATCAGCAAATCACTGGTTTTGGCGATAAACGATCCGACTTCGACATAGCGGCTGTTGCGATCCGTCGCTTCCGATGACGCGGGGACGATAAAGCTGGTCTTCGCACGCGCGAGAAGTGCCTCGAACTCTTCACGCGATTCTGCCGTTGTGAAATCGAGGCGATATTCGTCGAGGTCGAACGGCAGCGGCACGACGAGTTCCAAATGCAATGCGAGCGCCGCGTCGGCAACGATGCGGTCCGCGCCCTCGGCGAGCGGCGAAAGCACAACGATCGGCGTGTGACGATAATCCTCGGTCAATTGGCGAAACCGCCCGGCGATCAATGCTTTCGCAGCCTGGACATGCGATTCTGCGACGTCCCGATGACCCGTGACGCCTACGAGCAAGGGAATCGGACCGCGCGCCGTCTCCATCATTCCTCGTAGATCATCTTAACGCTCATTCCGCCGTCGAGTGTGAGGTGCGTGCCCGTCATGAAGGGTGCGCGCTCGGCAATGAAGAGGCACGCCTCGGCCACATCGTCCGGTGTTCCCACTCGCCCGACCGGATGCTGTTCGTGATCGCGCTGCGATGAAACCGGCGCTTTGCGCGTTTCGATCCATCCCGGGCAGATAGAGTTCACGCGAATGCGATACGGGGCAAGGCTCATCGTCATCGCATGCGTCAACGAAACGATGGCACCCTTTGACGCCGTGTACGCTTCGGTGTTGGGTTCGGACATAAATGCGCGCGTGGATGCGATGTTCACGATCGAGCCCTGAATGCCGCGATCCGCCATGACCTTCGCCGCTGCTTGCGAGCATAGGAACGTCCCGCGCAGATTGACGGCGATGACGCGATCAAAGTCCCTTGCTCGCAATTCGAAGACGGGAACGTTGCGTTCGATGCCGGCATTGTTCACGAGGACCGTCGGAGCGCCAAGTCGTGTAACGGTCTCGTCGATCCACGCCTTGACGTCCTCTTCCTTCGAAATGTCACCGCGAATTACGAGCGTACGCGCGTCGTTTCCGGGCGTTGCTTCCGGATCGATCGTTGAGACGGCGTAGCCGTGCTGCGCGAAAAGATCCATGATGGCACGCCCGATTCCATGAATGCCGCCCGTTACAGCAAGAACCGGTTGGTTGTCGCTCGTCATACAGCCGTTCTACCCCCGTAACAATCCGGAAACCCTTGGACGATAGCGTCGGCGCATGGATGCTTTTGCCGGTTTATTGCGTGAGGCGATGCTGCTAGCTGCGCTTCTCTGCATTCCGGTGCTCGCCGTCGCGGCGCTCGTCGGCACGGCGATTGCCGTGGTCCAAGCCGCGACGCAAATTCAAGAGCAGACGCTGACGCTGCTACCAAAGATGATTGGCGTCGGCCTTACCATCGCGCTCTTCGGTGCGTTCGCGCTGCACGCGTGCGAAAATCTGTTCCATCATGCGCTCGAAGCCATCCCGCTCTTGGTCTTCGGATCGTGACTGCGACGGGTTTGCTCGTCTTTGCGCGCTGTGCGGGATTTCTCTTTCGTGCACCTGGCTTCTCGCATCCCAGCGTACCGCGCGTGCTTCGCGCGGGACTTGCCCTCGCGCTTACGGCAGCGATCACTCCCGGCGTGCGCGCACAACGCTTTGACGGCGTCAGCTTCATCGTTGGGCTTGTGACCGAATTCGCGCTCGGTACCGCGATCGGTATGGCGGCATCGCTGTTGTATGACGGCGCGTACGCCGGCGGCCGCATGCTCGACGATTACGTTGGCGTGAAAGCGATCGCGCCGAACGTCGATCTCGTTGCGCCCAGCGGTTTTGGCCGCATCTGGTCGATTACGTTTACCGGCGGCTATTTTCTCTTCGGCGCGTATCGTCCGGCGGTCGCCGCGTTCGCGCAGAGCTTCGAGCGCATTGCGCCGGGTGCGCCGCTCGATGTGCATGCGTGGACGGCGTTCGCGATCACTGTTACGACGACCATCGTAGCGGTCGCGCTCGCCGTTGCAGCGCCGGCTGTCGCGCTGGCATTCGTGACGCAAGTCGCGCTTGCCGCGCTTGCGCGCACCGTACCGCGGTTTGCAACGTTTACGTTGTCGTTTCCGCTCGTATTCGGCGTCGTGCTCATCGTGACGGCGATATCGATTCCGCTCGCCGTCACGCAGGCCGCGCATCCGTTGATTCCGATGCCGGGCGTACGATGAGCGACGCGTCAGAGAAACAATTCGAGGCCACGCCATCGCGCGTTGCGAAAGCGCGTCGTGAAGGAAATCTTCCGCGTTCACAAGAGGTTGCTGCAAACATCGCGTTCATCGCCGCTGCATGTTGCCTTCTAGGGATCGCACCACGATTTGCCGCGAGCGCGCAGCATGCAATTGCGCGCGCCGCTCGAGGAGCCGATGTAACGGCGGATACGCTGGCGATTCTCGCGTGCGGGCTAACCGTCGTTGCCGCAGGTGCCGGTACAGCGTTGGCTGCAGGCGTGTTGCAAACAGGTGGATTGACGATCGTCGCACCGTCGCTGAAGTTGTCGCGCCTTGCGCCCGTCGAGGGCCTAAAACGGATGCTCTCGCGCGAGGCGGTCACGCATGCGGTACGCGCCGTGTTCGCATCCACACTTGCAACCGCAGCAATAGCGGGCGCCATGCGT
The DNA here is from genome assembly GCA_964648945.1 of uncultured bacterium. GTDB lineage: Bacteria > Vulcanimicrobiota > Vulcanimicrobiia > Vulcanimicrobiales > Vulcanimicrobiaceae > JAMXLG01. The sequence goes on from CAZYLU010000017.1 coordinate 63,741, forward strand.
TCCGTTTTGACGACGGCTGGCATCGGATCGAGCTTGACGGTCGCCGGCGCAGCGTGGAGCGGCGCACAACACGTGGTATTCGCCGCTGGCGCAGTCGGCTTCGCATTTGCTGCCATCGAGTACGGTGTAGCGCGGCGCACATGGCTTACAAAATTGAAGATGACTCTGCATGAACTCAAACGCGAACTCAAAGAGAACGACGGCGATCCAATGGCGCGTGCGCGCCGGAAGGCATTGCATCGAAGCGTGATCCGCGGCGCAATTGCGCGAGTCAAAGACGCATCGTTCGTGGTGGTCAATCCGACGCACGTTGCCGTCGCGCTGCAGTATCGTCCACCGGAAGTGCCCGTACCGGTGGTCCTGGTGCGCGCGTCGGATGAGATGGCGTTGCGCGTTCGTGAAGCTGCGTCGCACGCCGGCATACCGGTGATCGAAAACATTGCCCTTGCGCGTGCGCTCTTCGCCCAAGCGCGGGTAGACGAGCCGATTCCGCACGAGCAGTACGTCGCCGTCGCGGAGATCGTTGCCGCACTCATCCGCAGCGGAGCATTGGAATGACGAAGCTACCCGTCTACATCTTTGCCGCGTGCTTGCTTGCGATCGTCGCAATTTTGATCGTTCCGCTGCCGCCGTGGCTGCTCGATCTGCTGCTCGCCATTAACGTCTTCGGTTCTGCGCTGGTCTTGCTGCTCGCGGTGACAATCGACGATCCGTTGGAGTTTTCGGCGTTCGCACCGGCGCTGCTCGTCACCACGCTCTTTCGTCTCTCGCTCGACGTGTCGGCAACGCGGTTGATCTTGACGGACGGAGCGACGACCGGCGCCGTCGGTGCGATCATTCCAGCCTTCGGCGAGTTCGTCGTTCATGGGAACCTCGTCGTCGGGGTGATCGTCTTCGCGATTCTGATCACGATTCAATTCATCGTTATCGCAAGCGGATCGCAACGTGTCGCGGAAGTTGCGGCGCGGTTCACGCTCGATGCGATGCCGGGTAAACAGATGGCGATCGACGCGGACGTGCACGCCGGGGCGCTCGATGCCGAGGGCGCGCGACGCAAACGCGCGCTCGTGCAGCGTGAAGCGGATTTTTACGGTGCGATGGACGGCGCCGGCAAGTTCGTGAAAGGCGACGCGATTGCGGCGCTCGTGATCGTCACGCTCAACTTAGCGGGCGGAATCGTGGTCGGGATCGCGTATCACGGCCTGGCGCCGCTCGACGCGCTCAACACCTTTGCGCTGCTCTCTATCGGCAATGCCCTCGTCACGACGTTGCCCGCGTTTCTCATCTCGACGGCAATGGGCATGATGGTGACGCGCGTTGCATCCGAGGGAGCATTGGGTGCGGATCTCGCCGCGCAACTCTTCGCGCGTCCCGACGTGCTGCGCAGCGCCGGCGCGCTGTTGATCGTGCTCTCGTTCGTTCCCGCACTCCCGCGTCCGGTATTCTTGCTGCTCGGCGCATGCGCGTTCGTTGCAGCGCAGCTCGCCGTTCGAACCCAGCGGCAGCGCGCGCGTCAAGCTGTTGCGGAAACGGAACGTGCGAAGCGGCAGGCGTTGCGGCGTCCGGAGCTCGCACTCGGTCTGGTCGGCGTCGACGCGATGTCGATCGACATCGGTGCGGAACTCGCGCATTTACTCGCACCACCGCTTGCGGATGCGCTCCTCGATCGCATCGGTGAAGTGCGACGCGCACTGGCGACCGAGATCGGCATCGTACTTCCCGGCGTGCGTTTGCGTGATGATCTCGCGCGCGATCCGCACACGTATGCGATTCGCGTGCGCGACCGCGTCGTCGGCGAAGGCCGGCTGCAACTCGAACGGTTCCTCGCGGTCGCGGACGCGTCGATTCTCACGCGCTTCGGACTCGCGGTAGAACCGGAGCCGGTATACGCCTTACCCTCCGCATGGATCGATCCGCAGCAGCGGGGTGCGATCGTAGATGCCGGTGCGCTGGTCTTCGATCCGATTTCGATCGTCGGATCGCACGTTGCCGAGATCGTGCGGCGCCACGCGTCGGAACTGGTGGGCAGGCAAGAGCTTCAGACGATGCTCGAACATCTTCGCGCGACGATGCCGGCGCTCGTGAAAGAGATCGGTACGGAGGCGTTCCCGCTCGGCACGCTCCATCGCGCCTTCATCTACTTGCTTCGTGAACAAGCGTGGCCTCGAGACCCGGTGATCGTGCTTCAAGCGATGCTCGAAGCCCCGAGCCGTGATGCCCGAGACCTTGCCGAAGCGGCGCGGCGAGTGATTCTACCCGACCTGCTGCGGCGGCGTGGCGTTGCCAAGCTCGAGCCGCTCTTGCTCGACCCGGAATACGAGCGCGAATTGACGCGATCGTGGACCGGCCCGGGCATCGAGGTCGCGCCCGACCCCGACCGGGCGCTCGCCCTTCGCGATGCCGTGGAATCGTATGCGGCGCGGGTGGCAAGGGAGCGTTCGGCCGTCGTCTGTACGGCGCCGTTGCGACCGGTGTTGGCTGACTTCCTTATACGTTCCGGAATCCGGACCGAGGTATTAGCTTATGGTGAACTGCCCCCGGAATTGCAGTTAGTTCCGGCCGAAGTGGTGAACCATGAGCGCCGGCCCCTGGCGGTTTGACCGTCACAGGGAGCCCTGGTACACTCGTAGGGTTGTCGCCGGGCTTAGCCTGGCGTTCCTTCTTTTCATAGTTAGAGCCGATGAGCTGGAATACGATTAAACCGTTTGTCAAAGCGCTCGTGATTATCGCGGTCGTCGCCTATTCACTGTGGACGATTCTGCCGCTCGATCAGCGCATTCACCTAGGTCTGGATCTGCAAGGCGGTTCGCGTTTGCTGCTCCAGCTCTCGCCCACGAATGACGTGAAGCAGATCACGCCGGAAGTCCAAGCGCAGACGCGCCAGGTCATCGACCAGCGCATCAACTCGCTCGGTGTGACGGAACCGCAGATCAGCAACGTCGGCAGCAGTCGCATCCTCGTCGAGATTCCCAACCTCAAGAATCCCGATCAAGCCGAGCAACTGCTTAAGCAAGTCGCGGTGCTCGACTATAAGATCATGCCGCCCGAGGTAGCGCAGAAAGCCGATCGCGATCTGCAGATCGTCAACGCGCCGCCGAACAGTCCGGGCATTACCGCCAAGCAGCGCGCGGACGCCAAAGCGTACGTTGAACACGGCGCCTATGACGCATCGGGCCCCGTCGTCTACACCGGTAAAGAATTGAAAGCCGCGCAAGCGAGCTACGATCAATCCGGTAATCCGAACATCACGTTTCAGACGAAAGATCCGTCGAAGTTCGGCCGCATGACGACCGCGAACATCGGTAAGCTGCTCGCGATCTTCCTCGATCACCGCTACGTTTCGGCCGCGACGATTCAGAGCCCGATCTTTGATAGCGGTCAAATCACGGGTTCGTTCACGCAAGACTACACCGTGACGCTTGCCAACGAACTCAATGCCGGCGCGCTTCCCGCGCACATCGACATCATTGAAAAGGAAACGATTGGACCGACGCTCGGCGCGATCGACCTCGACAAGTCGTTGAAAGCGTCGATGTTGGGTCTTGCGCTCGTGCTGCTCTTCATGATCGTCGTCTACCGTTTGCCGGGCTTCCTTGCCGATATCGCGCTTGCGATCTACGTGCTCGTGATGCTCGGAATTCTCGCGCTTTCGCACGCGACGCTGACGCTGCCGGGTATCGCCGGTTTCGTGCTCTCGATCGGTATGGCGGTTGACGCGAACGTTCTGATCTTCGAACGTATCAAGGAAGAGCTGTGGAACGGCAAGTCGTTCCGCTCCGCGGTGCGTGTGGGATTCGCGCGCGCGTTCTCGGCGGTCTTTGACAGCCACTTCACGACGATCGTCGGTGCGGGAGTGCTGTACATGCTCGGTACCGGTACGGTAAAAGGCTTCGCGTTCACGCTCTTCTGGGGAACGGTCGTCTCGCTCGTCACCGCCGTTTTCGTTACTCGTTTCTTCGTCGACGCGCTCGTCGACAACAACGTGCTCACCTCACCGGAGCTCTACGGCGTCAAATCAGAAGACGTCGGCATCTTCGCAAAAGCGGGGGCATAGGACCGCAACATGCTATTTCGCAGACTGAACTGGAACATCGTCGGCTGGTTCCAAACCATTCAGACGATCTCGTATCTCGTTATCGCGCTCGGTGTCGCGGCGATGATCTATCACGGCTTCGAAGGCGGCGACGGCTTCCATGCCAATCACATGCTGCGTCTCGGCCTCTCGTTTACGGGCGGTACGGACGTGCACGTGACGTACAATCAGCCGACGACGACCGATGCGGTGAAGGGCGCGCTTGCGCCGCTGAATCTTGCGGACGAGCGCATTACGACCGCGGGCACCGACGGCAAGAGCTTCGAAGTTCAAACGCAGACGTCGTTTGCAAATAATTCCGTGCCGCTCAAAGACGCGCTTTCCAAAGCGGGCGCGTACGATGCAAGCAAACTGAGCATCACCGCGCTCGGACCGACGCTCGGCGGCGAGTATTTGCGTCTAGCGCTGTGGGCGCTGCTGATCGCGCTCAGCATCCAGTTCATCTACATCGCATTCCGCTTCAATTGGAACTACATCTTCGGTCTAGTCACGGTGATCGCGCTGGTTCGCGATGCTGCGGTGATGATCGGCATCTACGCGATCGCGAATCGTCCGGCCGACGACGCGTTTCTTGCCGCCGTGCTGACCGTCATCGGTTACTCGGTTATGGATACGATCGTCATCCTCGACCGTATCCGCGAGAACACGAAGATCATGGGCGGCGCGCCGTACGAGACGATCGTCAACGAGTCGATCAAGCAGACGATGACGCGTTCGGTGAACACGGTTGCAACCGTTGTGATCACGCTCGTTGCGCTGCTGCTGCTCGGCGGCGAGAGCTTGAAGAACTTCGCGTTCGCGTTGCTCGTTGGTATTCTCTCGGGTGCGTATCACTCGATCTTCTACTCGGCGCCGCTCGTCGTCGTCTTCCGCAAGCGTCAGCTCGCGGCCGCCGAACGCAAGCGCCGCGCGAGTCTTACAACGGCACCCGCCACGCCGAGCGGCAACGCCTCCTCGACTGCAAGCCGTGGTGCATCGCGTGAAGATATCGTCGCGGCACGCCGTGCGCGTCGCGAGAAGCAGAAGTCGACGCGTCCCGCCGCAACGGCACCCGTTCGCTACAAGCGCAAAGCGGCGACCGCTGACGTTGCGGAGATCGATCCGCTCGACGCGCAAGTTTCCGGCATGCACGATGAAGCGTTCGATGCCGGACACGAAGAGATCAATCTAAACCTCGAGGGTTTCGACGCCCCCGAGCATGTCGAGCCGCAAGCCGACCACGATAAGTAAACGCGCGCTTCCGCCGCCCACCGCGTCGGAACGTGCGTTTGAA
>CAZYLU010000017.1:69206-71609 GCA_964648945.1 uncultured bacterium
TCTATCGGCGGCGCATCCCAATTCCATACGAAACTTGCCGGCGTCTCATTCGAGGGCCGGCAAGACGTTATCGCAGGCCTGCGCGTCGGCGTGGAAGTGCAGTTGCAGCGCCAACCTGAGAACGAATTCGATCCGAACGCAATCGCCGTGTTTTTCGGCGCGCTCCAACTGGGCTTCATCAACAAAGGCATCGCCAAACACATAGCCCCGCTCATGGACGGCGGCGCGCGTTACCAAGCTCGCATCGAATCCCTCACGGGTGGGTCGGGCAAAAACCGTGGCGTCAATGTCTACGTTTGGCGCGATGCGGCCGCGTCAATTGCCGCACGAGCCGTGCATGCCGCCGAACTGCGCGCACACGTACGAACGGGCGACGACCTCGAAGATTCCGTTCGTCGCGCATTAATCGGCGACGGACAGCCGCATAAAGCACAACTCGACGTCCTGGAGCGCATCGAAGGCGGCAGCAACACCCTTGCCGTTCTGGGCACCGGGCGCGGCAAGTCGTTCTGCTTCCAGTATCCGGCAACGTTACGCGCGCTGCGCGGCGGCGGAAAAACACTCGTCATTTATCCGCTGCGCGCGCTTGCGAACGATCAATACGAGGCGCTTCTGCGCAAACTCGATCCGTTTGGCTTGCGTATCTATCGTGCGAACGGGTCCATCTCGCACGAAGAACGTGAGGAACTGTTCGAAGCACTGCACGAGGGCGCGTGGGATATGATGCTTGCGACCCCCGAGTTTTTAGAGTTTCATCGTCAGCAGTTTACCGGCAGTAGTACTCCGCGATTCGTTGTCGTCGACGAAGCGCATCACGTGTACGAATCGAAGCACCGCGCTGCCTACGGGCGCCTTGGTGAAACGATTGCGTCGCTCGGCAATCCCCAAGTGCTCGCGCTCACGGCGACGGCAAACGACGAAGCGTTCGCGCAAATCGTACGTGAGTTGAAGATCGGCGCGTGGGTCATCGATCCGACGGTACGAGAGAATCTGCACGTGACCGACTCGCGTGGAACGCGCGATAAAGCGGAATATCTTTACGACTTGTTCCGCACCGGCGAGAAGGGCATCGTCTACTGTAATTCGCGCACGGAGGCAACGAAAGTCGCCGAGGGACTGCGAAAAAAAGTCGGCAATCGCGTGATGTTTTATCACGCCGGGATGCCGACGCCGGAGCGGCACGACGTCGAACGCTTCTTTCGCAACGGCGAACTGCAAGTCGTCGTCGCGACCTCGGCATTCGGGGAAGGCATCGATCTTCCCGATGTGCGTCATGTCGTGCTCTATCACCTCAACTTCGATTTCACCGAGTTCAATCAACAGGCCGGTCGTGCCGGTCGCGACGGCGGTGAGGCGAAGATTCATTTGCTCTTCGGCGAGCAAGACCGCGCGATCAACGAATTCATCATCGATCGCGAGGCGCCCACGCTCAACGTGCTGCGCGCCGTCTACCGCGGTGTGCGCGGCATCGCGCATGAGGGCGAAGTGCGCATGAGCTACGTCGACATCGCGCGCACGCTTGAACTCGATAAGGCCAACGAACGAACGGTGAGCCGCGCGTTGCGCATTTTCGAAGACGAAGGTCTCGTGGAGATTGCCGAAGACGACGCGGGCCGTTACATCCGCTTCCGGAAAGTCGACGGCAAGGTCGATCTGACGCAAAACGAACGCTTCGCAGAAGGTGAAGCGGAGCGCGAGAGCTTCAAGCGCTTCTGCGATCTCGTGCTGACCGCGAAAGCCGATGCGTTGGAACGCATCATCAATCGTCCGATCTATCCGTCGAAAGTGGACTTGCTCCGCTAGTGTCTGAGCCACGCAAAGCCGCCGTTGTGCTCGCGATTTTCTCGGCGCCGCCACATGGCGTCGTCTTTATCGAGCGCGCGGCGCATCTCCGCAATCACGCGGGGCAGATCGGATTACCGGGCGGCGCGATGGATCCCGAAGACGATAACGATCCAAAACGCACGGCGCTGCGCGAAATGGAAGAAGAAGTCGGCGTTGCAGCCGAGCGCCTCGAATTCGTCTGGCGATTTCCGGAGTTGCATCCGCGCGTCAGTAATTTTCTCGTCACGCCGTTCGTCGCGATCGTGCAGCCCGGACCGCTTGTCATCGACCCCAGCGAAACCGCCGGCGTGTTCAGCGTCCCGCTCGCAACGCTCCTCGATGAGGTTCGCGACGGGGTAATGGACGTCGGCTCCGTTCAAATCGAGACGACGCTACTCGATTACGACGGTCGCCGCATCTGGGGATTAACGGGCCGCGTGTTGCGCATGTTCGTCGACGATTGGAACCAGCCTGACAGCGAACTGCGCTCGCGCGTGGAACCGCGCTTGTCATCCTGAGCGCAGGTGCGACGCACCGGAGTCGAAGGATCGCAACGCGCGATTGTCTTGAGGCGATCCT
>CAZYLU010000018.1:0-69783 GCA_964648945.1 uncultured bacterium
CGTCGTGGAGCGAACCGTGTAGTAAACGGAAAAATATGATCGCAGACGACGCCCCTCGCCGAAATGGCGGGGGGCGTCGTTCTTATCTCCTCGCTTTCCCGTCGCAAAAGGAGGCACGAGGAATGGTAACTACCGCGGGCATTGCATTGCTCGGTTGCGGTACGGTCGGCGCATCTGTCGCCGAACGGCTGCTTCACGAGCGCGATGCCATCGAACGCCGCAGCGGCGTGCGCTATGAACTGCGCGCAATCGCCGTTCGCGACGTCACAAAATCTCGGTCGAGTACGATCGATTCGCGTCTCTTTACAAGCGACGTGCGCGCCGTTGTCGACGACCCGCACGTCGATATCGTCATCGAGTGTATCGGCGGTACAGCGGACGCGGCCGAACTCGTCGAACGGGCGCTGGAACGTGGACGCTCCGTCGTCACGGCGAATAAGGATCTCTTAGCAACACAAGGGCCGCGTCTGCACGCGCTCGCAACCTCGCGCCGTACTGCGCTGCGATACGAAGCTGCCGCCTGCGGTGCGATTCCCGTAGTGCGAATGCTCGATGAAGCGCTCGCAGGCGATCGCATCGATGCACTCGCCGGCGTACTAAACGGAACGTGCAACTTCATCCTCTCAGCGATGGAGGCAGGCGCAGACTATGCCGACGCGCTTGCGCTCGCACAGGAGTGCGGTTACGCCGAAGCCGATCCGACGAGCGACGTCGAGGGACACGACGCGGCGCACAAACTGGCGGTGCTCATGCAGCTTGCGTTCGGCCTCGCCATCATCTCACCGCGCGTCCGCCACAGCGGCATATCGGACGTAACGAAACGCGATGTGGCGCGCGCGCATATGCTGGGCTATCGCATTCGGCTCGTTGCAGCTGCAAGGCGCGGCGGGCGAGGCGCGCTCGCTGATGTTGCTCCAATGCTCGTGCGGCAGGACCACGCGTTCGCGCAGCTCTCCGGTCCCGAAAATATCGTACGCGTCGTCGCGCGCGATGCCGGTTCGCTCGTGATGCGCGGACGAGGCGCCGGCGGTGCGGCAACTGCATCCGCAGTACTCGGCGACGTTGTTTCATCACTACGTGCGCTCGGCGAACGCCACGATCTCGGACGCCGCATGCAAGCAGTTGAACCGGCGCTCGATGTTGCGCCGCTCTTCGCGGATCTTCCGCGCCATCCCGAACTCCCACGCTACGTGCTGTGGGATGACTTACTCCTCGATGCTCCCGTCTCGCACGCGCAGCGTGCGTTGTCATGACGGGGAAAGGAAACAGCCACTCGATGAGCACAACGCTCGAACCCGGTCAAACGCTCTCCTTCGATACGGTCGCGATTCACGGCGGCCATGATGGCGACCCGACTACTAAGGCGCGCGCCGTCCCGATCTACCAAACGACATCCTATCTTTTCGACTCAACCGAACACGCCGGGAAACTCTTTGCGCTCGAAGAGTTCGGCAACATTTATACACGCATCAACAACCCAACGACCGATGTTTTCGAGCAGCGCATCGCAGCGCTCGAGCGCGGCGCAGCCGCCCTTGCCGTCTCGAGCGGTCAAGCCGCAGTGGTCTACTCCATCCTCAATCTCGCCAAGAGCGGCGATCATATCGTTAGCAGCAGTTCACTCTACGGCGGCACCTATAACGCCTTCGCACACACGTTCAAGCGTTTCGGCATCGAAGTCAGCCTCGTCGACTTTAACGATCCTAAAGCCGTCGAGGCGGCGATCCGTCCCAACACCAAAGCGATTTTCGCGGAGACGATCGGAAATCCGAAGATCGACATTCTGGATTTCGAACTCTACGCCGACCTCGCGCACCGCAACGGCCTTCCGCTCATCGTCGATAATACGCTCGCAACGCCGTATCTCGTTCGTCCGATCGAACACGGTGTCGATATCGTAGTGCACTCGGCAACAAAGTTCATCGGAGGCCACGGCACTGCGATCGGCGGCGTCATCGTCGACGGCGGGAAGTTCGATTGGGGCAACAACGCGCGATTCAAAGAGTTCGTCGAACCCGATCCTTCGTACCACGGTCTGCAATACGCGCCGGTCTTCGGCAACATCGCGTACATCCTCAAGGCGCGCGTACAGCTGCTGCGCGACGTCGGCGCCGCACTCTCACCGTTCAATGCGTGGCTGCTGCTCCAAGGGATCGAAACGCTCGGGCTGCGCGTCGAACGTCACAGCAGCAACGCGCTCGCGGTCGCGAAGTTCCTCGAGTCTCACCCGCGCGTCACAGGCGTCTCATATCCTGGTTTGCCGGGCGATCCCGCAAACGCACGCGCGCGCAAGTATCTGCCGAAAGGCTCGGGCGCGATCATTACCTTCACCGTGGAAGGTGGTGAGCGTGAAGCCAAAGCGGTGATCGACCGCCTGAAGCTCTTCTCGCTGCTCGCAAACGTCGGTGATGCAAAATCGCTCGTCATTCATCCGGCGAGCACGACGCACCAACAACTCACCGCGGAAGAGCGGCTGCTCAGCGGCGTCGATGCATCGACGATCCGTCTCTCGGTCGGCATCGAAGATATCAACGATATCATCGCCGACCTGCGTCAAGCGCTCGCGGAGTAATGCGCGAAGTCACCATAAACGTCGGGTCCCAGCGGCTCGACGACGGCACGCTGCTGCACGATGTGCAGCAGCGTGTCACCATCTACGGCTCTCCGTTCGCGTCGCGCGAGCGCATCGTGCTCGTCAATCACGCCTTGACCGGCTCGAGTCGTGCAGCGGAGTGGTGGCCGGGTATCGTGGGCCCAGGCGCGCTCTTCGATCCCGAGCATTGGTGCGTCATCGGCATCAACGTCCTCGGTAGCTGTTACGGCTCAACATGGGCGCCGCGCGTGAGCGTTGCCGATATGGTTGCCGCTCAGGCACGCGCACTGGACGAACTGAACATCGACAAGCTCGCGTTCGTCATCGGCGGTTCTCTCGGCGGTATGCAAGCGCTGCAGTGGGCGCTCGATTTTCCCCAGCGCGTCGACAACGCAATTATCGTTGGCGCGCATGACCATCATAGCGCTATGGGCATCGCGCTCAATGCGATTCAGCGCGAATGTTTGGAACTCGATCCCGTTCGCGGCTTACGAACCGCCCGCAAAATCGCGATGCTCACGTATAAGTCCGAGGAGTTGTTCAACGCGCGTCATGGCCGTAAACCGGACCGCAACGATCCGTCACGGTTCGATATCGAAGGCTACCTCGATCTTCAGGCGGATCGCTTTACCGGGCGAATGGATGCACGGACGTACGCGACGCTAACGCAAGCCATGGACTCATTCGACGTGCGCGGACGACCCGCGCGCGGCCCGCGCCTCACGTTCGTGGGTATCAGTTCCGACTGGCTCTTCCGCCCGGAAGACATACGCGCAGCCGCTGCAGCACTCGGCGGTACGTACCTGGAGATGCAAACGGATCACGGACACGATGCATTCCTCGCTGAGTCCGGCGCACTCGCATCATTGCTGGCAGGGTTGGGTGAACGTCACGATCCACACTTCAAGGCTGTCTTGCGAAAATGAAAACGGCCTCGCGATCGCTCACGAGGCCGTTTCATTTTGTTCCAGGCCGCCGGCTAGAGCGACTGGATCAACGTGATGATGAACGAACGGGACGCTAAACCGTACTCTTCACCGGCGACGTTGAGCGCCTGCTGCAGCGAATTCGTGTCGTGGAAGAATTGGTTCTCCGGAATAAAGAGCTGGTGCCCGATATATCCGTAGTTCTGCGTTGCCTGATTGAAGATGTTGAAGACGCCGACGCGGACCGTCGTACCCCTAGTGAGGCTCTTTCCGACGAACCCGCTCCAGAAGTTGTACGCCGGCCGTTCCGAGACGTTATTGGTACTCACGAAGTACCCGTCGAGGTGCGCCTGCCATCCATCCGGCGTGGAATAGTCGAGTCCAAGCGTGGCTTGGTTGAACGGAATTCCCTGAATCTGCGCACCGTTGATGATGAACGCATTATTCTGAAGGATCTGATCGCTCACGCCGTATTGCTTCGCCGACTGGATGTCGTATGAATAATCGACGTAGAAGTTCCGCGTGAAGCGCTGACGACCGGTCAACTCGACGCCTTTGTAAATAGCGCTCGCTGCGTTGTACGTCGTGCTGATTGCCAAGAAGGGGATGACCGAGCTTGCATTATTGGGATCGACGTTACAACCGTTAGCGAAGGCGTCACGATTGAATCCGGCGAGCAACGACGGATCGATCGGGAGATTGCCGGAGTACTGCGTGAGCGGAAGTACCGCCGAAAAAAGCTGGTTCTTGACGCTCGTCTCATATAGATTCAACTGCACCGACGAATCGCGTTCGAACCGGTGTGCATATCCCAGTTCCACGTCGTTCGCCGCTTCAGGCAGAATCGCCGGATTCGGGCCTTGTCCCACGGCGTTGTACGGGTTGCACTTGAAACCGGTGATGAGACTCGACGGATTGGCGTTGACGACCGCGCTGCCTTGGACGAGCTCCGCAGCGGGATCGCCGGTGGTGTGTCCGTACGTTACGCGGAAGACGTCATGCCCGGTCTTCGGACGAACGACGAAGGATACGCGTGGATCGAAGCTCGTGATGTTGTCGACGCTCGAACGCTTCGCCCATAGATTGGCGTAGACCGAATACTCCGGAGTGAGGTTTACAGAGCCCTTGAGGAATACGCTTCCGAACCCGGGGAACATCGGCGTCGTGTACTTGTACGACCCTTGTCCGTTGAACTGGAAGTTCAGGCGCGTTTGCTGTTGGTGCTCCGAGAAGTATCCGAAGCCGATCTCGCTGTTCTCATTGACGATGTCGTCCGAAACCAAGAACCCCTGGGAGTTGAGAAATTGCGAATAGACGGTGCCGGCGCAGCATGTGCCGTCCGGGTTCAATCCCGCCGCGTCTTCCGACGTCTTGAAGAACTTGTAATGATTGAAGAAATAGTCGACGGTGTAGGTGCTGTGATTGTCAATCGTTTGCAATCGAGTGTGATAGTCGAACATCGAGGTGCCGCGCGCACGGCCCGCGCCACCGCCGAAAGGACCGTAGGTTGCCGAAGCCAGCTGCCCCGACGTATAGCATGCAGTTCCCGCGCCGGTCGTGACGCTATATCCCGAAACGGCGCCGCCGCTATCGCTCGGCAGGGCGCAATCCGGCTTTCCGTTTTGCTGAAGTTCGTAGAGCCGGTAGTCGTATGGCTTGTTATCGTTGTCGCCATTGCCGGTTGAATCGGCCCACTGTCCGGATGCGAACCACGAGCCGAGCAGCGTCGTGTTTGGAGAGAGCGCGTACGTAAGCTTCGCTAAGCCCGCGCGAAGGTTCGTTTGTTGGCTGACTTGGTAGGTGTTCGCGGCGTAGTGACACGGCGTAAGATCGTATTGCGTCGCAACGGCCGGGCACGGATTTCCGGCGTTGTCCGGAAGTGCGGTTTGTGTAATGTTCTGCGGGCCGAACATGCCGTATGTACCAGTGACTCCGCCTGCGAGTGCATAGCCGAGTCGTCCGACCGTACCGGTCGCTTTTGCGAGCGCGAGCTGTTTGCCTTGATCGCCGTAACCATATTGCAACTCGACGTGATGCGTCGCGGTGGGCGTAAGCGTTTCCATGTTGATGGTGCCGCCGATGGCGTCGGCACCGTAGAGACCGCCTGCGCCCGATCCGAAGGTAACGTCGACTTTGTTGAGCGCAAATGCGGGTGAATCGGCGAAGTTAAAACTCGTTGGATAGTTTGCGCTACCGCCGTTGATCGCATAGACGCCAATTGGTCCTACCGGATGGCCGTCAAGGAGTGCCTGCGTCTCCGATGAGCCCATGCCGCGGATATTGATGTAGAGATCATCGCCGACCGACGACGAGAGTCCGCCCAGGTTCACGCCGGGCAGCGTACGCAGTTGATCGCCGAAGCGGATGTAGCTCTCGCTGGAAAGCAACGCGGGATCGAGGTTGCGGGAGATCGTTGTGGTGGATGCAAGTGCATTTCCGGCGCTTGCGCGAGTCGTTGCGATCGTCCTAAGGCCGCCGGCGTCCCCGGTCGTCGCCGGTGTTAGGGTGAAATTCGTAACGCTCTGCTGACCAACGATTACCGCAATGTCGTTTGAGCTCTGCGGTTGATATCCGTTCGCTGTCGCAAGCAGGGTATAGATTGCCGGTGCAACGTCTTTGAACGTGAACTGGCCACGGCTATCGCTCTTCGTCGTCGCAACGGACTTCGGCCCTTGATACAGGGTCACGTTCGCATCTGAGATTGCAAGGCCACTGATACGGTCGGCAACGATGCCTGTGACGGTTCCACGGCCCGCACTCTGCGCGTCGGCCGGGATTCCGCTCACCAGACACACGACGATGCCGATCGCCGCAAAAGCGGCAGACCATGTTCGTCTAAACATTCGTACGGTACTCCGTTAGTAGCTGAGAGTGGTACGTTTGACTCCTACCGTGCGAAATTTATCTGCCGGTTATGCAATGCTTAAGAGCACCTATGTTTTCGCGTTTCATGTTGCCGTAATCGTGAACCGCTAAACTCGACAACCGCGCTCCCGGACGCAAGCTCGTCCGCAAAATGGCCGGGGCCGCTTCGCGAGACTCACCGCCTCTCGCAGCGATGAGGGCTGACGATAGACGATCGAGCTTCGGCCGAGCACCGCTATCCGGAGTGCTAAAGAGCGTCCGACGCGCCGATACATTAAGGAAGGGCGAGCGGCGCCCGCATACGGGCTTCGTTATCGACGTCGTGACCAGGAGGGTGTGGTGCAGTCGATCCGTTTGTGGCTTTTGGGCCTCGTGCTTATTCCCATTGCATTTTTGGTTGTCGTGCTCGGGGCGGTGCTCCGTTTGGATGCCGACGCGCGAAACGCATCGTCTTGGGCGCAGCACTCGGACGACGTCCTGAGCGAGGTCCGTCGTCTCCAAGCCGACGCCGCAGACGGAAGTACCGCCGTACGCCGCTTTCTCCTGACTGGTGCGCCCTCGTCCTACGCCGACTACGATACCGCGAGCGCGCGCATTCCCAAGGACGCGCAGCGTCTTCGCGCGCTCGTGTCGGACAATCCCTCACAATTGGCGTTGGCAACCGACTTCGCGAACTACACCCTATCGCAGATTAAGGACACGAATACGCTCATGGAGCGCATGCGGCACGGCAATCGTCAAGCGATCTACCAGCAGACGATCGCACAAGCGCTGCGCAATCCACACTACGGTCAGTCGGGAGATCGGATCCCCGGTGAATTAGCGCAGTTCCAGCGCACCGAACAGGACCTCGCCGCCGAGCGCCGGCTCCGCACGAAGCGCCTCTGGACGCAATCATCCGACACGATCATCGGCGCGATGATCGTGGCCGTACTGCTTTCGATCATCGTCGGATTTACACTAGCGCGCCGCATCGTTCGCCGTCTGCGCATCTTACGCGAACAAGCCATCGCGTTCGCATCATCGGGCACCCTTCCGGTTCCAATATCGGGAATCGACGAGATCGCGGACGTATCGCGCACGCTTCGTGAGATGGCGGTCGCGGTCACGGAACGCCGCGACGCGCTGGAGCGCTATCGTCTACTCGCCGATCTCGCGCACGACGCGATTCTATTCGTGCGCCGCTCGGATGCATGGATCGTCGAAGCGAACGATGCTGCCGTTCGGATCTACGGCTACTCGCACGACGAGCTGCGCCGTTTGCGGATCCACGATCTCGCTGCTCCCGATGCCTCGAAACCGGCAAGTGTTCAGGTGCCGAAGGAGGGAGCGTTTAGCTTACACTTCGAGACGGAGCACCGCCGCAAGGACGGCTCCGCGATCCCCGTCGAGCTTTCGATGCAGAGCGCGTATCTCAAAGGCGAGCAGATGCTCATCACGATTATTCGTGACATTACCGAACGTCGCGAGGCCGAGGCAACGACGCGTACGGCGCTCTATCAGGCAACGGAAGCATCGCGTCAAAAGAGCGAATTCGTCGCCACGATGAGCCACGAGATTCGCACGCCGATGAACGGCGTGATCGGCATGACCGAATTGCTGCTCGAGTCCAAGCTCGATCGCGACCAGCGCGAACTCGCGACGACGGCGCGCGATTCGGCGCACGCGCTGCTCGGCATCATCAATAATATTCTCGACTTCTCGAAGATGGAAGCCGGGAAGATCGAGATGGAGATCAGCGAGTTCGACCTCGTTGCGAAGGTCGAGGGCGTTGCGAGCATGCTCGGGAGCGAAGCGCACAAGAAGGGCATCAGCTTGATGAGCTACGTTGATCCGCTCATTCCGCCGCGACTTCTCGGTGACAGCCTTCGCCTACGCCAAGTGCTGGTAAATCTCGTCGGCAACGCCGTCAAATTCACGGAAGCCGGTGGCGTCGCGATCATCGTCAACCCGATCATGCTCGCTCCCGAAACCATCCGGCTACGTTTCGCCGTTAATGATTCCGGCATCGGAATCGCGAGTGACGCGCTGCCGCGTATCTTCGATTCGTTCCAGCAGGCGGATGGGTCGACGACGCGACGGTTCGGCGGTACGGGTCTCGGACTTGCGATCTCAAAACGTCTGGTCGAAGTCATGGGCGGCGAATTGCAGGTCGAGAGCGAAGTTGGCCGCGGTTCTACCTTCTGGTTCGAACTCGATCTGCGCGTGGGCGACCGCACCGTGCTTCCGCGGCGCGACCTGCGCGATTTAAACGCGATTATCGTCGACGACGACGTGATCTCGCGCGACATCCTTTCACGCTATGCGAACTCGTGGGGTCTACGAACGAGCGTCGCGCAGAGTGCGGAGGCGGCCTTCGCCATGATGCTCGACGCGGCGCGACGCGGAAAACCCTACGGCATCGCAATCATCGACCTTCGCCTTCCGCATACCGACGGCATCGAACTCGCACGCCGCGTACGCGAAGAAGTGCTCACAAGAGACGTCAAACTGCTGCTCGTCACTGCGTTTGACGCGCCGCAGAAAGGGCAGGAGGCGATCAACGCCGGCTTCTCGGCGTATCTCACCAAACCCGTACGACAATCGCAGCTGTACGATGCGATCGTGGAAACGCTCGTCGGGCCACGCGTCGCTGAGCAAACGCAAGCGCAGGCAGAATCCGCACCGGCGCACGGCGAGCGCATTCTTTTGGTCGAGGACAACGAGGTCAACCGCAAAGTTTTTCTGCGCCAACTCGAGCGTCTCGGATATCGCGGCGAAGTTGCCGCCGACGGTCAAGAGGCCGTTACGAGGCTTGCGCGCGAGAAATTCGATCTCGTCTTCATGGACTGTCACATGCCGGTCATGGACGGATTCCAAGCAACGCGCGAGATTCGCAAGATGGAGAGCCGAACGGGTTCTCACGTACCGATCGTCGCAATGACCGCCAATGCGCTTTCGGGCGACCGCGAAGCGTGCTTATCAGCGGGCATGGACGACTATCTTTCCAAGCCGGCCGCGCTCGCCGACGTCTCGCGCGTGTTGAACCTGTATCTCGACCGGCCGACTGCCGTCGACAACGTTACCCCGCAGTAAGCGCCAATGAAAAAGAGCCGCGGATAAATTCCGCGGCCCTTCGTCGTGTCAGTTACGATGCTGACGTTTACAGGTGGAACGTAACGGTCAGCCACGCTTGACGCGGCACCATACCGTACAGTTCTTGACCTTGTGCCAAGCCCGTCGTCAGACCGTTTGCCATGCCGTACGAGTTGACCGGGACCGGCGTTCCCAGACCGATCTCACCGTACTGCAGCGCCGCGTTGTTGAAGACGTTCGCAACGCCGAAGGTAACCGTGATGTTGTCCGTCGTCTTGGCGATACTTGCATCGGTGTATGCAAATGCCGGAGTGACGAACTGGTTGTTGTTGCCGACGTACGTTTCGTCGACTTCAGCCTTCACGCCCGATGCGTTTGCGTAGACGAGACTTGCGAACGCCTTTTGCAACGGAATCTTCGCGAACTGCTCGTTGTTTACGAGATACGGATTCGTTTGCAAGAGCGCATCGGGGATTCCGCGATATTGCGCCACTTGCGTTCCGTATT
Source organism: uncultured bacterium (assembly GCA_964648945.1). Classification (GTDB taxonomy): domain Bacteria; phylum Vulcanimicrobiota; class Vulcanimicrobiia; order Vulcanimicrobiales; family Vulcanimicrobiaceae; genus JAMXLG01. Next base: position 9,967 of record CAZYLU010000018.1, read on the forward strand.
GCGCATCGAGCGTCAGGTTCCGAAGTACGCCGACGTTGGCTTCGAGGTCGATACCACGATAAACCGCCTGCGCCGCGTTTGCGTACGCAGTGAGGCCCAGTCCCGATGCGGTAATTCCGGGGATCAACGGGCTCAAACGCGCGAGGTACGGCTGCAACACCGCGGCCGTAAAGAACGAGCCGTACTGCGGGTACGCCGAAAGAGGCAGCGTCGACGAAAGAATTGCGTTGTTTTCGATGGTATTGTACGCGTCGACTTGGAACGAGAGACGCCGGTTAAAGCGGTGTCCGTAGCCGATTTCTTCGTCGATGGCGGTCTCCGGCTTGAGATACGGATCACCCGCACTACCGATGCCGGTGAATCCGCCGTACACCGGGTTCACGCTTGGCGCGGCGGCCAGGCTCGGCTGCGGCGCGACATAGAGCAGTGACGGGTCGGGCTCGCTGTACGAACGTCCGCCGGTGAGGCGAATGACGTCATTTGAGTCCGGCCGAAAGACGAACGCGAGGCGTGGATCGAAGTTGTACGTGTGCGTTGCGACCGAGTATTGTTCCCATAGGTCGGCCGAAACCGCGAACTTCAGCGATGCTTGCCACTGATCGCGTAAGAAATAGCTGTTCGAACCCAGGAAAAAGGCCGGGTTGACAACAGACGCCTTTCCACCGCTGTAATTCGTCGAATACGCGTGACGCTGGTGCTGCGTGTAGTAGCCGAGCGAGATGTCGTGATTGCCCAGCTGGAACTCGTCAGACAGCAGCAGGCCGTGCGTAAGGTAGTTGTCCTCGTAGAACGGTCCCGTCGGGCTCTTGTGCTCGTCCATGTTGTAATTGTTGACGAAGCCGTCGACGATGAATTGGGTACTTCCGAACTGCTGCGTCACACGCGCGTGGTAGTCTTGCATGTGGCTCGCGTTCCAACGGCCGATGCCGCCACCGGCGGGACCGGAGAAGAATTGCGCGTACTGCTGCGGCGTGTAGCAGCCGTAGCCGGCGCTCGAGTTGTCGAGGATCGGGATCGTTGTGTTCGAGCAGTTCGTCGTGACATTGCCGAACGAGAAGTTCTGACCGACCTGACCTTGCGCGTTCTGTAGCGCGAGCGGAGACGAGATTGCGTCTTGATCGCCGTTACCGGTTTTATCGTTCCACGTCGACCCATCGTAGTATGACGTCAAGAGTTGCGTCTTAGACGACGGTGCGTACGTGAACTTCACGAGGTCGCTGCGTTGCGTATATGCGCCGCTGACGAAGTAGGTGTTCGCTGCCGCATTGGCGCTCGAAATGTCGGGATACGTGCCCGTGCCGCCGGAGCAGTTGCCGCAAACGGCGCTGTTCGCCATGTTTGCCGTCTGCGTAATGTCACCGCCGGGAAATTGTCCCGTGGACCCTTGCACGGCGCCGGCAAGCGCGTAACCGAACTTGCCCAGCGAGCCGGTCGCGGAAGCCGCGCTCATCGTGTGATCGAGGTTGCCGATGCCTTGAAACAGCGAGGCCTCCGGCGTGCGCGTCGGGTTGAGCGTTTGGAAGTTTACCGCGCCCGCGATGGTGGAGACGCCGTAGAGACCGGCGGCGCCGGATCCCATAATGACGTTCGTACCGGAGAGGCCCCAGAACGGTGCAAGCTTATAGTCGAAGCCCGGGCTGTTCGCGCCGCCAAAGGCGCCGATCGGACCGACCGGGTGACCATCGAGCAACGTCGCGGTCTCCGAGGGATCGAAGCCGCGGATGCTGATCGACATGTCGTCGCCGACCGAAGGGCTCGTGTGCATGTCGATTCCGGGAAGGCGAGCGAGCAGATCGCCGACATGCGAGTAAGCCAAGCTTTGGACCTGCGAGGGGTCGACGTATTCGTTGACCGTGGTCGTCGTCTGCAGCGAATTGCCGCTGTTCAATCCCGTGACAACGCGTCCTATCTCTTTCAGATTCGTGGACCCGTTGCTGGAGGGTTGAACGGCAGTCGTGATGTTCGTGAGCCTGCCATCGATCAAGAAAACGGTGGGAACGCGCGTTGCGACGTAGCCGCGCGCGACGATCAGAACCGAATATTCGCCCTGCGGTTCTGCTTTAAATGAATAGACGCCGTTGGCGTCGGTCGTAGTCGTGGCGACTTTTTGGCCGCCCGCATCGAGTTCGACGTCTGCACCCTGCACGGGCAGACCGCCGCTGGTGTCGAGTACACGGCCGCTCAAGGTTGCGCTGCCGCTCTGCGTCGTTTGCGCGCCCGCGGCAAGCGGAACGCCGAGCAGTGCAGCCGCTAAAACCGCGGCAACAATGCGTGATTGCATAACGATAAATGAAAGCTCCGTTTTGTTGTAAGGAGAATTCCAAACAGACCTCATTTGAGCGTTAAAGATTTATATTGTGTTTATCTCGACATTAACAGAATATAAGTTTCACGAGTTCATGTAAACGTCATGCGGCATCTCTAGAATGGTAGGTCGGCCGGGTTCTCAGCTCGCAACCGTACGGCGTTTCTAGTGCTTTTAAAGTAACATGACAACACGTGCGATGGACCGTCCTCCATTTCCGCCGTTCACAGCGGAAACCGCCGCGCAAAAAGCGCGCATGGCGGAAAACGCTTGGAACACACGCGACCCCGAACGCGTCGCGCTCGCCTACACCGAAGACAGCAAGTGGCGCAATCGGTCAGAGTTCTTCGAAGGGCGTGAGGCAATCGTCGCATTCCTGCGGCGCAAATGGGACCGCGAACTCGACTATCGGTTGATCAAAGACCTGTGGGCGTTCACCGGCAATCGCATTGCCGTTCGCTTCCAATACGAATATCACGACTCCGCCGGGAATTGGTTTCGCGCCTACGGGAACGAACAATGGGAGTTCGACGAACATGGCTTGATGCGCCGGCGCGAAGCGAGCATCAACGACATTGCCATTGAGGAATCCGAGCGGCGGTTTTTATGGGAACCGCTCGGCCCGCGTCCCGACGACTACCCCGGCCTTACGCAGCAACCGTTTTGAGGGCGCGCCGGCGCCGCCACTCGGCAACGGCATAGAAAGCGGCGCCGACAGCGAGTAAGACGAGCGTCAAACCAACGATTTTGACGACAGCCAGCGGTTTATTTGGTTCGTCGGCAGCGGGAATCGTCGAAAAGACGATTGCAAAAATGGTCGTCAACAAGCCGACGATCGACGTAACGACGACGGTCCTGTGGCCTCCGGGAATCGAAACGCCGATGGACGGCGCGCGAACCTTGATCGCCGCCGAGAACACGAAGAGAAACGGCACCATGGTTACCAGCACGGTCATGCTGACAAGCACGTCGTACGCTCCGTGCACGTTCGTGCCGCTCTGACCGAGCACGATAACGATCGCCGCGAGCGCAAATTGCGTCAGCAGCGACACAACCGGCGACCCGTATTTCGGATGCATCTTCCCGAAAGCGCTCGGCAGATAGGCATCGAGCCCCGCGACGAACGGCAAACGCGCGACCGAACCGAGCCATGCGCCGACACTTCCCATGCAACTGATCGCAACCAAGACCGCGGCAATCGGCGTCAGCAGCGACCACCCCGCGTGCGAAGCAACGCTTTCGATCGCTTGAACCACGCCGTACTGACTGTTGACCGAGTCCGCTTTGAGCGCGGTCAAAACGGCGATCGTGCCGAGAATGTAGATGCCACCAATGAGCGGCGCGGCAATGGCGAGACCGAGCGGAATCGAACGCCGCGGGTTCTTGATTTCTCCGGCGATGCATGAGACCGATTCCGGACCGACCCACGCGAACGCGATCGTGGTCCAGAACACGAGATCTTTCACGCTCGCCGACGGCCGAATCGTGTGCGCATCAATCCGAGTGGCCGCGCCGAAGCGATTCCATGCATATATACCGATTCCGATGAGCAATAACGTTACCGTCCAGCGCGCAATGGCGCCGACGTTGTTCAGCCACTTTTCTACATCGAGACCGAAGATGTTCAGAATCGTGCCGAGCGCGAGTCCGCCGATCGAACAAAGGACGAAGAACATCGCTGAAGTCCGCAGCGCTTCTCCTCCTGGTGCGACATACAGCGCGTTGCCGACCATGAAATACAGCAGCGCCGGAAAATACGGAAGATTGGTGGTCCAGTAACTCCAGCCGGTCATGAATCCGCTGAACGACCCGAAGGCGTGCTTGCTCCACATGTAGAGCCCGCCTTCTTCCGGATAAACGGAATTGAGATAGACGACGGCAATGGAAAGCGGGACGAACATCGCCAAACAGCCGAGGACCCAGACGGAAATCGAGCTTGCGCCCGCTGCCGCCGCCGTTGCGACCCACTGCAAATTCGAGCCGGTGATGACAAAGAACAGCACGACGTCAAACAGTCCGAGACTGCGTTTAAGGTGCACCGTTTCAACCGGCGATGCTGCCATGTAAAGGGGCGGGTTCTCACCCGCCCCTCGATTATCCGGCTATCGTGCCGTTATTCAATCACCGTGGCGTAGAAATTTCCAGCGGCCCAGTAGCCGTAAGCGACGATCTGCCGTCCTACCGCGACTTTGCCCGTCTGCATCCGGTCAAGCGCAGGCTGATCGTTGATTACGACGGTCTGCGTTGCTTGCTGAACGGTAACGAGGTGGCCTTTGACGGCTGTGATCGTTCCCGCAACACGCGCGCGATGCGGACCAACGGCATAGCTCGGACATTTACCGTTAGGCGTCCATGTGCCGCTCGACCACGTTCCGCAAATCGGGTCACCATATTGATTGTTCGGGCCCGTCGCGGCGGTGTCGTCGAGATCCGCGTTTGGATCCTTATCGACCGTTGTTGTCGTAGTCGTCGTCGTTTGCTGCGTCGTGGTTCCTGGCGTGGGTTGATCTTGCGTCTGCGCCATTGCCACCGCACTGGTCGAGAGTGCGAGGAGCGCCGCAAGGGCGAGGCTAGCGTGTTTCATAACCAATTTCGTACCCGTCGCACGCAGGTCTTATCGCTCGTACAGCCACCGGCGGACGGCTGCTCGCACGACTTCGTGCTCCACGGGATGCAATCGCTCCAACACCGCGCTTTCATCCTCTCCCTTGCTAACGCGCAGCGGACGACGCGCGTAGACGGGCCCTCGGTCCGTTTCCAGTGTCACACCATGCATCGTCGCGCCGACCCAGTGGCTGCCGGCGTTGAGTGCATCGCGCACCGCGCGCGCACCACGAAATGCCGGCATTTCGCTCGCGTCGGGAAGTCCCACGATGTCTCGGCTGGAATCGAGCGGTAGAAAAGCGGGATGGATGTTTAGCAACTCAGGGAACGCGCTCACGAACCGCGCATCGAGCACGTGCATCCAGCCGAGCAGCAGCAACAGCTCCGGCTCAAACGCGGACACGCGCGCGAGCAACTCGTCGTCGTAGTCCTTACGCGACCGTTGCGCGCGATCCCAAACGATCGTATCCGTCGCAATGCCCGCAAGGCGCGCGCGCTCCAGCACGAACGCATTGTCTCGATTACTGACGACCGCAGTGAGATCGAGCGGCAGACCTGCGCGGACATCATCGATCACCGACTGCGCATTGGTTCCGCTTCCCGATGCAAGAATCACGGTTCGTGGTTTGCGACCGATGAATTGCATCGGATCGAACTCTTCGGCGACAAACGCGCCGGTGTGACGTTGATAGTACGAACGTAATGCCGGCGCGCCGACCGCGCCGATTACCGCGCGCGTATATCCCCGCGCTTGCAATTCAGCCAGTGCAATGCCGAGGATGGCGGGCCCGAGAGCGGTCCCGCGCTCTTCTTTTACGACACCGAACGGTCCAAAGACGCCGCTGCCTTCTTCCGCCGCCGCGCCGCGCAGCCACGCGAAGCGTAGACCTTGAGGGTCGATGGTCGCGAAACCGACCGGCGTCCCATTGCGCATTGCGACAACGTTCGCGCCGACGTTCGCTTCGCTGCTCCACGTCCCGCCGAACGCGTCATCGATCCACGCGAGAATCGGATCCGACGCGCCGTGATGTACGGCAAGCGTGACGCCGAGAGCGTCAAGCCTGCGGCGCTCCTCTGCGACGCGCTGCGGACCGTAACGATCGTCGAGATCGACGACGAGATTGGCGAACACGCGCTAACGCGCGGGATGAACGACGACTTGTGGTTCGTCGTTGTGACGCGCTTCGATCCACCCAACGACCCGTGCACCAGGAGCGGCATCGACCGCCTTTTGCGCGTCTGCGAGTGGAACGACCAGCGTGTAGCCGATGCCCATGTTGAGGGTGCGGTACGCTTCCTCATCACGCAGCGATCCGCGCCGTACGAGTTCGGCCATAATCGGTGGAACGCTCCAGCGCGATTGCTCGAAGACCGCCTTCATCGCAGGCGGCAATGTCCGCGGCACGTTCTCGAGCAAACCGCCGCCGGTAATGTGCGCCATCGTCTTAACAGATGCAACACGCTCTATCGCACGTACCGCCTCGTAATATGACGGATGTTCGGCGAGCAATGCGTCGGCATACGTCGTTCCGTCTGCCAACGGTTTGTTCCATTCATCACGTGGGATCAGCGCTCGCGCGAGCGAGTAGCCGTTGGTGTGCAATCCGACGGCAGGCAATCCAACGATCGCATCGCCCGCTTCAACGGTCTCCGGTTTCGGCACATCGTTCACGTCAACGATACCGACGATCGTGCCCGCAAGATCGAAGTGTCCCGGCGCATAGAGTCCCGGCATCTCCGCCGTCTCTCCACCGAGCAGCGCGCAGTTGTGCGCGCGGCACGCATTCGCGCAGCCCTCGACAACCGCAGCGGCCACGTTCGGATCCAACTTGCCGACGGCAAAATAATCAAGGAAGAACATCGGCGTGGCGTTGACAACCAAGATGTCGTTGACGCAATGATTGACGAGATCGCGTCCGACGCCGTCATAGCGCTGCAATTCTGCTGCAATCAAAATTTTTGTTCCGACGCCGTCCGCCGAGGCAACGAGCGCGCGATCGCCGCCGCCGGGTAACCGGAAAACGCCGCCGAATCCACCGATCGCATCGAGCTGATCCGGATGCCGCCATGCACCGAGCACCGATTTATAGCGCGCGACCGCCTCGTTTCCGGCTGCGATATCGACACCGGCTCGCGCATAGGCGTCCTGATTCCGACTTTCGTCGCTCACCGGTCTCCCCCCGAAGGGCGAAACGAGCGCAACGGACGAAGGTATGCGTGCATTCTTATCATCTGAAACGCAGTAGTTCACCCAATCGAAAGGTAGCCCATGCAAGTCCGTATCGCTCATGATGCGCCGGCGGCCGCGCGCACCGGCGCCCTGGTCGTGCCGGTATTCTCCGGTAACGAACTCAGCGGTCCCGCAAAAACGGTCGACGGCGCGCTGAACGGCGCAATCGCCGACGTGCTTTCATCCGGCGAAATGAAAGGCAAGCTTGCCGAGGTTTCGTTCATTCACGCCAAGGATCAACCATTCCATCGCGTGCTCCTCGTCGGTCTGGGTGACGCAGACAAATTCGAACCGCACATGCTGGCGCGTTACGCCGGTACGGCCGTTCGCTACCTCGGACGGCGCAAGATCACCGACATCGCGATCGCGCTTCCGCAAACGTCGAACGTCGATTCGACCCTCGCCGCATCGTTTGTTGCCGAAGGTGCGATTTCGGGATCGTTCGACACCACGCTCTATCAAGATGACGCCGAAAAGCGCAACAGCATCGAAAACGTGACCATCCTCGGTAATGGCGACCCCAAAGCGTTGGAAGCCGGCGTCAATCGCGGCACGATTCTCGGCGAAGCCGTCAACTTCGCACGCCGACTCGCGGTGACGCCGGCAAACGACATGACGCCGACAATTCTAGCCGACGAAGCAACGAAAGCAGCGAAGGAAAGTGGTCTCGACGTCGAGGTGTTCGATGAAGCGCGCGCACGGAGCGAAGGCATGGGCTCGTTCCTGTCCGTTGCGCAAGGCAGCGTGCAGCCGCCGAAGTTCATCATCATGCGCTACAACGGGGATCCGGGAAGCAAAGAGCTCGTCGCGCTCGTCGGCAAAGGCATCACGTTCGACACCGGCGGTATCTCGCTCAAGCCGCCGGAGCGCATGGAAGAAATGAAGTACGACATGTCGGGCGGGGCCGGGGTCATTGCCGCGATGCGCGCGATCGGCAAACTCAAGCCGAAGATCAATGTCGTCGGTATCGTTCCCGCAACGGAAAACATGCCGGGCGGAAAAGCGACGAAGCCGGGCGACATCGTCAAAGCGATGAACGGTAAGACGATCGAAGTGATCAACACCGACGCCGAAGGCCGTTTGATTCTCGCCGACGCACTCTGCTACGCGAACAAACTCGGCGCAACGAAAATCGTCGACTGCGCGACGCTCACCGGCGCTTGCGTCATCGCCCTCGGACATGCCGCGAGTGCCGCCGTCACGAACGACGAGAACTTCGTCCAACAGTTCCTCAACGTGGCGAAGTCGACGGGCGAGCGTTACTGGCAGATGCCGCTCTATGAAGACTATGCAACGGCAATGAAGAGCGATATCGCCGACTTGAAGAACACCGGCGGCCGCGCAGCGGGAACGCTCACCGCAGCCGCGTTCCTCAAAGCCTTCGTCGACGAAACACCGTGGATTCACCTCGACATAGCAGGCACCGCGTATCTCGACAACGAGTTCGCATGGCAAGCGAAAGGCCCGACCGGCACACCGGTCCGCGCACTCGTCTCCTACGTCGAAACTCTCGCCGGCTCACCCGTCTACGCAAACGGCGCGACCGCTACGGTGTCATCCTGAGCGAAGCGGAGCGAAGCCGAAGGATCGCATCAAAAGAGGGCCCGGAACAACTCCGGGTCCTCTTTCGTAATCCCGAATTTCTCGCGTATTTCATTGCACGCGAAAGCGCCTGGCTTTCGGCGTCGATCGCCGATGTGACGATCGGCTGGCAAGTCTTCGCGCTGCGCCATCGCGCGTTTGACCTCGGTCTCGTCGGCCTCGTTTGGTTCTTACCACAGCTTCTTCTTGCGCTTCCGGCGGGCGTGCTCGCCGATCGCTTCGATCGCAGAGTGATCTGCATCGCGGTCGCGATCGTCAATCTGCTCTGCTCGCTGGCCTACGTTGCACTCGCATACGCCCACACGACGTCACTTACCGCGTGGTTCATCGCACTCGGCATCCAAGGCATCTCGTATGCTACCGGTGCGCCGGCGCAACGATCGATCCTCGCGCAGATCATGCAGGGCCAAACGTACCTTCGCGCGTCCGCGCTGACCATGTCCATCGCGCAGGTCATTACAATCGCCGGACCCGCCGTCGCCGGATTGCTGATCATCATCGGTGTGCCGTTCGCATTTGGTGCAGCAGCCGTTGTTGAATTCTGTTCGATGATCGCCTTCCTCATGCTGGCGCCGCGCCCGCCCGGCCCCTCGGCGCACAACGACACGGCGATGCTGCACACGGCGCTCGAAGGCGTGCGATACATCTTCCGAAACAAAGTGGTGCTCGGCGCGATCTCCCTCGATCTCTTCGCGGTACTCTTCGGCGGAGCCACGGCGTTGCTTCCGGTGTTTGCAACGCAGATTCTTCATGTCGGCCCCGTCGGATTCGGATTGCTCCGCGCTGCACCCGCGGTCGGCGCCGGAGTCGTTGCGCTGCTCATTGCGCGTAAACCGATTCATCGAAACGGCGGGCGGTGGCTCTTCTGGTGCGTCAGCGGCTTCGGCGTCTTCACGATCGTCTTCGGCCTCTCACATTCGTTCTGGCTCTCACTCGTTGCACTTGCAATCGCAGACGGCGCGGACATGGTCAGCGTGGTGATCCGCAACGCGCTCGTTCAACTGCGTACGCCCGATCAAATGCGCGGCCGTGTCTCTGCCGTCGAAAACATCTTCATCGGCGCATCGAACCAACTCGGCGCATTCGAATCCGGCACCCTTGCATCGTTCATCGGAGCCGCCCCAAGCGTCGTATTCGGCGGCATCGCAACCGTTGTCGTCGTTGCACTCTGGGCGCTCATCTTTCCGTCACTGCGCCGGTTCGATTACTTACAGGAGGAGTAAAACCGACTTTCAATCGTTCTTTGTTGCCCAACGGAACACCAAGAAGTGCCTTCTTTTCGAGCGCCCGCGCCGCATGCTTCATCCCCAAGCAGAGAAAACGCTCGAAGAATATCGTGCTGCCGAAGAGAACGGCAAACAGCACCTGGCAACGTTTGACACGTTGGATTTCGAAGTCTTCTCACATCAAGAGTGGAACCGCTGCCGACGTTCGATGGTAACAGCATTCCGCCCACCGGCAAAGCATTCAAACTCATGATGGTCACGGTTGGCCACTGGAAAGACGGCGTAATGGACGAAGAGCATCTGTTCTGGGACAACGCGGCGTACGCAAAGCAAATCGGCCTCGGCTAATCTCAATGCGTTGACGGATAGCGCGACGGAAAGAGACGATCGACGTTTCCGAAAACATTTCGTCGTATGCTGCGAAAGCTGCAAGGTTGGCGGCGAATGCAGCGGCACCAACGATGACGTCACCGGCAACCGGAACGTGGACGATCTGATTTAACGCAAACGAAATCTCCATGCCGGCGATCACCGACGTGGCGAACGCAATGACGATGTGAGTTGCCATTAGCGGCTGCCACCAGGCCTGTGTAGAACCCATTTCCCTGTTTATACCCGTGTAGTCATCATTGGTTGATCGTACGAACACTTCGCGAAGCGCTGGTTGCATATCGAGGTAGCGATGCCGAATTCGCGCCAAGCCGAAGCTGATGATGACGTCTTCCATCGCGGCCTGAATCACGCGAATGTAGGTCAAAAATCCCAACACCCACAACCCAGTGAGCAGCGCCAATATGAAAATCGAGAACGAATTACCGAAATGAGAGGCGCTTCCGAAAAATCCTATCACGACCAATGACGCCGATACGACATTGAAAAACATCGTCGCGCGGCCTTGCATATCTTGTAAGCAGAGTTGCCGTGCGCTTTGGAGCGTATATTGTTCCGTGGTCAGAATCGTGAGCTTCGCCGTTTCGGAATCGCCGGTCGTCATTTCGCCGTTCTCCTTTTCTCCGTGCAGGAAGCCGGAGCGCGCCGGGTACGATATTCGACATGAGCGCCGGCGTGGCCATCGATCTCGCAATCATCTTCCTGACGATTCTCGTCCTGGTCCCGATTGCGAATCGCGTTCAGATTCCATATCCTATTGCGCTGGTACTCGGCGGCATCGCAATCGGCTATATCCCCGGAATTCCGTCGTTGCCGGTCCCGCCGGATCTCGTCCTCGTCGTTTTTCTTCCACCACTGCTGTATTGGGAGAGCGTCAATGCGCCTTCGAGTGAGTTTTTTTCACGCTTTGGACAGTGGTGGATATTTGAGCTTGCATTTGGCCTCGTCATCGTAACGACGCTGGCCGTTGGCGCCGTCGCTCATCGCGTGCTTGGCCTCATGGCGTGGGCGCCTGCGTTCGTTCTTGGCGCAATCGTCTCTTCGACGGACGAGGTTGCGTTCGGGCCGATCGTAGAACGCGTTAGCATTCCTCGCCACGTGCTTGCAACGATCGAAGGCGAGAGCCTGGTGAACGATGCGACGTCGCTCGTACTGTATGCCATCGGCATAACGGCGATCGTCACTGGAACGTTTTCGGTGGCGCACGCTCTGGGCGAGCTCGTCCTGTCCGTTGTAGGCGCGGTTGCCATCGGGCTTGCGGCTGCGTTCTTTTCGATCACCGCGTGGCGGCTCATCAAGAACGACTCACTCCAAGCCCTGATCTCGCTGATGACGCCGTTCATCGCCTATTTGCCGGCGTATTACTTCAAAGTGTCAGCTGTGCTTGCTGTCGTCACGGTCGGGCTAACCGTGAGCCGCTACACCCCGATAGTGCTCGCGCCTAGGACGCGCGCTCGCACGACCGGCTTTTGGGCGACCATCGTCTTCTTGCTCAACGCCGTCATTTTCGTGTTCGTTGGTCTGCGGTTCCACAGCATTCTCGCGGCATTGCACCAGCAGTTTTCGCCATGGCAATTGATCGAATACGCTCTAGCGATCTCGTTGACGGTGATCATCGTCCGATTACTGTGGGTTTTTGCGCAGGCACTTCTGCCCGCAACGAACGCGCCTGAACATCGTGACGGAAAACCCGACTGGTCTCATGTAACCGTGCTTGCATGGTCAGGGATGCGGGGCGGCATTTCGCTCGCAGCGGCGCTCGCTATTCCGTTCGAGGTCGCATCGCGACCGTTTCCCGACCGCGATCTCATCATTTTTCTGACGTTTTGCGTTCTATTGGCAACGCTCGTTGTACAGGGCGGTACGCTGCCGCTGATATTACGATGGTTGAACGTGCGCGACGACGGCGCCGATCGGCGCGAAGAACGCTTGGCGCTTGCGTATACGGCGAAAGCCGCGCTGAAGTGTTTGGATGATCTGAGCCGACACGGCAGTGCGCCGCCACAGATCATCGACTCGTTGCGCAATCGATTTAGGAGACGATGGCGCGAGTTCTCTAGGGAAGATCAAGCCGCGGGCAGTACAGCTAAAGATGCAGCGCAGTATCGAGACGTTCTGTCGCAAGCGCTTTCTGCCCAGCGCAACGCATTGCTCGAGCTTCGCCGCGAGGGGAAAGTCGACAACACGGTCATGCGCCGCGTTCAACGCTTACTCGACCTGGAAGACGAAGAGATCGACATTTGGGAAACAACGGGCCACACTCGCACCGGCGCCGACGGCTGACGGAATCCAATGCTAACGAGCCGCTACGGCCGATTCATTCTCGCGGTCGCGAGTATCGCCGCACTCGGCGGATTACTCTTCGGATATGACACGGGAGTGATCTCCGGCGCCATCATCTTCATTACCAAAGATTTTTCCCTGTCGACGGCGACACAAGAGTTCGTCGTCAGCGTAGTACTGATCGGAGCGCTCATCGGCGCGCTCCTCGCCGGAGGCGGCGCGGACTTCTTGGGACGCCGCCTGACGTTAATCGCTGCGGGCCTTCTCTTTGCAGCCGGCGCAATCGTCTCGTCACTCGCAACCAGCGTCGCCGTTCTTCTCGCGGCTCGTCTTGTCGTCGGCATCGCAATCGGACTTAGTTCGGTGACCGCACCGCTCTATATTTCGGAGGTCGCTCCACCGCAAACACGCGGCGCGCTCGTCGCCCTCTATCAATGGGCGATCACCATCGGCATCTTGCTTGCGGATATCGTCGACTATGCGTTCGCGCCATCCGGTAATTGGCGCGCAATGCTCGTGCTCGCGATCGTGCCGGCATTATTTCTCACCGCTGGAATGTTGGTTCTTCCGGAGAGTCCGCGCTGGCTCTTCGCGCATAACCGCGGGGAAGAGGCTCGAGCGGTCTTGGCGCACTCGCGTATCGACGTCGATACCGCAATCGCAGACATCCAGCACAGCCTGAGCACCCATCAGGCGACGTGGCGAGAAATGGTCGCGCCGAACGTACGCTGGGCACTCTTCGTCGGCATCACACTTGCCGTACTGCAGCAAGTAACAGGGATCAATACGGTCATCTATTACGGGCCGCGGATATTCCAATTGGCCGGCTATCCGGGAACATCAACCGCGATTCTCGCGACGACCGTCGTCGCAGTGGTCAACGTACTTGCAACGATCATCGCGATCGCCTTCATCGACCGTGTGGGGAGAAAACCGCTGCTCTATGCGGGCGTGTCGGGCATGGGCATCGCGCTCGTTATTCTCTCGGTCGGATTCGCATCGCACGCGCTGACGGGATCGCTCGGCGCGATTGCGGTCGGCAGCCTCATCCTCTACGTCGCGTGCTTCGCATTCAGTCTCGGTCCCATCCTGTGGCTGCTCCTCGCGGAAATCTATCCGCTTCCCGTGCGCGGACGCGCAATGGCAATCGCGACCGCCGCCAATTGGGCGGGCAACTTCCTTGTTTCGATCTTCTTTCTCTCGATGCTCAGGCGCCTTGGGGCTCCGTTGACGTTCGGCGTGTACGCGCTGCTCTGCGTCGTGAGCGCTCGTGTTTGTGCGCGTCGCGGTGCCGGAAACCAAGCAGCGCGAACTTGAATCGATCAGTGCGCAGCCCGCGCCCGAACAGTTAGAACGCGCCGAGGCCCGCGGGTGAACCCAGCCCGCTATACACGCTAAACGGCACTGACGAAACAACGCGTTGCAGCGACGTGCGGTGCGCATAGGCGTACGACGTCGTCGCGCCGTTCGAGGCGAGCGCATATGCGCCCGCGATAATGGGAGCGCCGACGCTCGTGCCGCCCGCAACAAGCCACCCGCCGGCGGTCGCATCGAACATCGAGACTCCCGATTGCGGATCCGCGACGGCTGCGACATCGACGCTCGCTCGCGTCGCACACGACGTCACACCGTTCTGCCACGCCGGCCGCGGTTCGTACGCGCTGCATCCGTGCCCGGTGTACGACCAATTCGTCTGCGTGAAGCTCGAACCGTTCTTTTGCAAAATCGTTCCGCCGACGGATGTTACATAGGGTGACGAAGCGGGATACGACGCATACTTCTGGTCGCCGGAACTCACCGTCATCGCAACGCCCGCGTGGTTATAGTGGATGTCGTGCGCACGCTCGCCGTTCCACTCCGGAGCGTAGTAACTGTTGCTCACGATGCGCGCGCCGTGCGCGACCGCAGTATCGACGGCCGTGCCGAGATCATCGAGCGACGCGGAGTTAGCTTCCACCAGTAAAATTGAGCAATGCGGGCAGATCGCCGAGACCATTTCCGTATCGATCGCAATCTCTTCCGACCAACCCATGTTAAACGACGGATACGCGTTGCCGCCGTGCTCGTCAATTTTCCGGAAGCATCCGTTCGCACTGGAGCATTCGCCTAAACCAAACGTCGCGCGATAGACGGCAAGATCCGATTCAGCCGACGGATCATCATATGCATCGATAATTGCAACCGTCGTTGCCCCTCCGCCCGTCAACCCATATGCGCTCTGCAGATCGGCAGGATGGAACCCCGGGACGAGCGATTCGGGCAACTGCGCATTGCCGATCGCACCGGCATTTACGCTCAGCGCAACGGTGCAACTGACGCTGCCTTGCGCGACCGTCGGATTGCAGGCAAGAACGTTCGATCCCGGAAGTGCGGCGGCGCCGTCGCCGGGCAGGGCCGCAGCACCGTCACCACCCGGCAAGGCGGCCGCTCCGTCGCCGCCGGGTAATGCCGCAGCGCCGTCCTGTGCGGAACGGCTATGCGGCGTTTGCGAAGGAGCAATCGACGAACCGGGGGTTGCCGAACAACCCGCGAGTAAGGCGATCGCAGTGCACAAAGCAAGCGTACGTCTCATGAGTTTGCCTAACTCCTTACCCATCCCGACTTAATCGCTAACGCAACGACCTCGCGCCTGCCGCTGCATTCCAACTTCCGGCAGATCGACCGAATATGCGTGTCGATCGTGTGCGCGCTGCGCCCGGTCTTCGTCGCAATCTCCTTCGAACTCGCGCCTGCGGCGAGCAGCAACAGGATTTCACGCTCCGACGGGGTCAGCGCGCCGTAGCCTCCACCGGGCGTCGCCATTGGGAACGGCAATCTTGCGAGGAGCCGCGCGATTCCGCCGAAGTGCGCGGCTCGGAGGCGCTCCAGGGCGGTTGCGATCTCGGCCGGCTCTCCCTGATCGAGCGCCCGCCGATGGTAGGCGCGAACGGCGTGCGCGAGTGCCTGGAGCCGGCGGCCCGTCCGCGGCATAGCCGCCTCCGCTTCCGAAAGAAAGCGGTGCGCCGCAGAAGCGTGCCCGCGCACGAGTTCGACCAGCGAGAGCAAGAGCAGCGTCCGCACGATGCGGTGCGACCGCGAGGGCGCAGCCGCGAGCGCCTCTTGTGCTTTCGCAACGGCTGCAGCGGCGTCGTCCGATCGGCCACTCGCCGCGGCGTACAGCGCAATCTCCGAACAGCGAAATGCGCGCCGCGCCTCGCCCGTTACTGCGTTTTCGCTGCCTGCAACAATCTCATATGCATCGGCGAAGTCACCGTTCCATGCCGCGCGCAACGCGCGCGACGCGAGCAGCGTTTCTGCGACCGTGTGCGGCAACAAGCCGTCCGTGCGCGCGATCTCCTTCTCCAAACGCTCGATAGAAAGGTCGTCGCCGCGGCTCGTTTCGATATCGATCGACGCGAGCAGTCCGTACATGCGTGTCTGCATTCCGCCGCTTTTTTTTGCCGCTTCAATGAGCCGGTCTAGCAACGCGAGACTTTCGATCGGATCGTCTTCGTCATCGTACACGATCGTATACAGCACGCTGTATGCGCGAGCAACGACGTCGAAAAGTCCGCAATCGCGCGCAAGATCGATCGCAAGATTCGCATAGTTCCACGCGTTTCCGCGATCCGGCAACAGGTGGTGTACGTACGCGGCTTGTTGATAGAAGCGCGCGCGTGCCGCGTCGGAAACGCCCGCATCGATTAGCGTTAGCGCTTCCGCGACCACGTCCGCTGCGGCATCGAGCAATCCCGCGCGCGCGAGTGCGGTCGCATACGCTCCGAGCAGCGGCACGCGGCGCGCCGGCGCAATCCGTTCGTCGGCAGCGTACGGCGCGAGCAGTGCAATAGCGTCACGATCGTGCCGGATCAGTTCGATCGCATACCGGTGTACGATCGAAAGGCGCACTTCGGCGTCGACCGCGCGTGCGATCGCATCCAGAAACTCGCGCTCCGCCGCGTCAAAATGCCCGCGTCCCGAAAGCGAGATGGCTTTGACGGCAAGGATGCGTGCATCACTGAGTTCTGCCGGTTCGAGTAATGCAAGTGCGGTTGCAATTGCTTCCGCTTCACCGCGTTCGTAGACGTCGGCACCACGTTCCGCCAGCAACCGCGCTACCGAGCCGTGATCTTGCGCGAGCGTGTAAAGCGCGAGCGCACGGGCCGTTTCTCCTCTGCGCTCCAGGATCGCCGCTGCGCGACCGTGTGCGCGTGCCGCGCGTTCCGGTCCCGCGCGGCGCAACTCGGAATCTAAGAAGTCACGAAACAAATCGTGATACCGGAAGACACCGGGCATCACTTCGCTGATGAACGATGCCTCGCGCCGTAATTCGGCCAGAAGCGCATTGGAACCACCTAGCTCGGTTACAATCGACGCATTGAACGACGAAAACACCGACGAATCGAGAAGAAAGGATTGTTGCTCCGCAGTCAGCCCCGAATACACTTGCTCCGCAAGATACCGGTACACCATCTCACGCGCGCCCGCCGTCGCTGCGCGAAGATCCGTCGCATACGTTCGCGTACGCACGGCGATGGAAAGCGCGACGGGCCACCCGCCCGTGAGTTCACGAAGCGCCGCAATCTCGTCGCGCGCGATGCCCGCCTCAGCCTCCTCGGCCGCCGCGAGCGCTTCGTCCTCGGTAAAACGCAGATCGTCCTCGCCGACGGGAACATCGATGCGGCCGTAGCCAAGCCACGATGCAACCGGAAGTCCCGCATCTGAACGCGTTGCGATGATCCAGTTGATGCGTCCCGTCGTGCGTTCGATAAGCGAGACGACCAGTTCGACGACGCGCGGATCCACAGCCGCATGATGCAAATCGTCGATGACGACCGTCGCGACGACGCGCCGCAGATGTTCACCGAACCATTCCGTAAGCGTCGAGACGGGCGAGGCCTCTTGCAGAATACGCGATTGAATCTGCGGAAAGGTCGAATACGCGCTCGGTGCAACGCCCTCGATGGCGCGCGCGAGCCCGTGCGCAAACGCCAGCAGCGTCGCATCTTCACGCGGAACGTCATACCGCACCGCATCGAGCCGCGATGTTGCAAGAAAATCACGAAGAGCGACCGTCTTGCCGAAGCCCGCCGGCGCGACGACCAACGTAACGGGAAATCTTGCTGCGCGCGCGAGCCGTTCGTTGACACGCGAACGCATCAGTCCGACAATCCCCATCCGGCCTACTCATTCAAAAGCAATAACCGGGTCGCCTGGCGAAGCGCCTGGACGTACGATTTGAGCATGGATACCGACTACGAACGGGTGGCGAAGGCCATCGATTTTCTGATCGAGCACCGCTACGAACAGCCGTCGCTCGATGACGTGGCGCGCAACGCCGGGCTGAGCCCGTTCCATTTTCAACGCCTGTTCCGCCGCTACGCGGGCGTGACGCCGAAGCAGTTCCTTGCCGCCTTAACGCTGGAATCGGCAAAAGCGCTTCTCGATCGCAATGCAAGCGTGCTGGACGCGGCGCTCGACGTGGGACTGTCCAGCCCCGCGCGCCTCCACGATCACTTCGTCTCCATCGACGCGATGTCACCCGGCGAATATAAGTCGGGCGGCGCGTCGCTCAACGTCACCTACGGCTTCGCGCAAACGCCGTTCGGCTTGATGCTTGCCGGCACGACATCGCGGGGCGTCGCGATGCTCGAATTCGTCGACCCGCGTTATACCTTCGATCCGGCGCGCACGCCCTTACCGAACGCCACGTTCGTCCGCGACGACTCCGTCGCCGAAACGATTGCCGCGTGCGCGTTCGGCAACGAGCGAAGCGCGTTACGCTTACACGTGCGCGGTACGAACTTTCAACTTCGCGTTTGGAACGCGCTACTCAACGTTGCGCCGGGCACGGTGAAAACGTACGCCGATCTTGCGCGCGATATCGGCGAGCCGAATGCGGCGCGCGCGGTCGGAAATGCGCTGGGGCAAAACCCGGTCGCCGTCCTCATTCCGTGCCATCGCGTAATCGCGAGCACGGGTATCGTCGGCAATTACAAATGGGGGACGGAAAAGAAACGCGCGCTGCTCGCATGGGAGTCAGCGCGCGATCGAGGAGCCTAAATTCTTTTTAGGTGTTGTCGCGAATCGATCTCTTCGCTTTGTCCGCTCCTTCTTTCATTCGCTCCTTGGTTTCGTCGACGACCGACGTCATCTTCTCACCCGGCGTCATCGTGTCGCCTTCGGTTTCGCGACGTGCTCGTTCGCCTTCGGCTGCCGAATGGTGAACCGCTTCGGCCGCGCTGTCGCGAACGTCTTGTACGCCTCGCTTCACTTCTTCAGTGATGCTGTGGCGATCTTCGGTACTCATAGTAAAGGAGTACCCGCACGGATTTAGCCCGAAACGAGCCTGCATGCTCGCCTCCAATCACGTCAAGGACGACGCACGTCCATACGAACCTGCGCAGGGCCCGGCGCTGCGCCGGATCACCGCCGGAGCCATCAAGCGCCGAAAAGGCACCTCTCCGGTCCCCATGGTGACCTCCTACGACGCTCCATTTGCGCGGTTTGCCGAGGAGGCGGGGATCGACTGGATCTTGGTGGGCGACAGCCTTGGTAACGTCGTCTTGGGATATGACGAAACGACACCGGTCACGATGGAGCAAATGCTGCATCATACGGCGGCTGTCTCGCGCGGGACTGGGCGGGCGCATATCGTGGCCGATATGCCGTTCGGCTCGTATCAAGTCAGCAACGAAGAAGCGGTGCGCAACGCGATTCGCTTCGTCAAAGAGGCCGGCGCGCAATCCGTGAAGCTCGAGGGCGGGGTGCACGAAGCCGACCGCGTTCGCGCGATCGCGCGCACGGGAATTCCGGTGGTCGGCCACATCGGCATCACGCCGCAAACGGCCGGACTGGGACCGGGATATCGTAAGCGCACGCATCGCGACCGGCTGTTGGAAGATGCCCTCGCGATCGAAAGCGCCGGCGCCTATGCGATCGTACTCGAAGTCGTCGATTTCGAAATCGCGCGTGAACTCACGGAACGCCTTTCCATTCTTACGATCGGCATCGGTTCTGGCAGTGCGTGCGATGCGCAAGTGCTCGTTTTGCACGACTTGCTCGGCATATACGCGCATTCTCCGCCGTTTGCGAAACGATTCGCGGAGATCGGTGCAGCGTCGGTCGCCGCATTACGCGACTACGCGTCGGCCGTACGGGAGCGTTCGTTTCCAGAAACGTGAGTGCGCCGCTTTTCGACGAAACGTTTCGCTCGAAGCTAGCGGAATTGTTTCAATGGCGCCGCGACGTGCGCCACTTCAAACCCGATCCGCTTCCCAGTGGACTACTGCAGCGTCTCGTTCGCGAAGCGTCACTCTCACCGTCGGTCGGTTATTCGCAGCCGTGGCGCTTCGTCGAAGTGCGCAGCCAAGAGCGGCGCGAAGCGGTGATCGCATCGTACGAACGCGCGAATGCCGACGCACTCGCGGGCTATACCGGCGACGACGCAAAGCGTTACGCGACATTGAAACTCTCCGGCCTGCGCGAAGCGCCCGTTCACCTCGCCGTTTTCTGTGACGACGAAACGCTGACGGGCAAAGGCCTGGGCCGCGCAACGATGCCGGAAACGCTCGCGTATTCCGCAACGATGGCCGTCTACACGTTCTGGCTCGCCGCTCGTGCCGAAGGGATCGGCGCCGGATGGGTTTCGATTCTCGAACCCGCGCTCGTTACGCACACGTTGGACGTGTCCGAACACTGGCGTCTCATCGCGTATCTCTGCGTCGGCTATCCAAAGGAAGAACGCGACACCCCCGAATTAGCCCGCGCCGGCTGGGAATCGCAAGACGAACGCTCGAGTGAGTTGTACGTGCGTTAGCATAAGAAAAAGGGCGCGCCGGCTGAATTTGCAGCCGGCGCGCACTAGCGAACTCCAGCGCCCGCTAGTTGTAGGAGGCACCCTACAGGTGTTGGCTCTGCAGGCCTACGTCAAGGCTTCCAAGGCCGGTGATGTAGTCGTAGCCCGGCAGTGCTGAGTACGCTCCATTTGCACCAATTAGGATGTCGTGGAATCCGGCCACCGGACGCGTAACGGGTTGTACGCTCGTATTCGCACCCGCTGTCGCCGACGTGTATTCGTTATACAGTTGCGGTGCAGCATATCCGAGGTTTGGATGCACTTGCAGCATGCGCGCCCAGACGCCGGCCGCCAGCGGTGACGAAAGGCTGGTGCCGCCGATCGTCGTCCATCCGTAACCGGTGATGTACAGAACCATGCCGGTTTGCAGATCGCCGTCCATCGCGATATCCGGTACGCCGCGGAATCCGGCCGCACCGGTAGCGTCTGCCGGCTGTACTTTTTGCTGCCAGTACGGCGAATATTCGAATTGGCTGATACCGCCGCCGCCGGCGTTCCAACCCGCTTCGCCTTGGTACGAACCATCGCTCATGGATGCGAGGGTCGTGCCGCCGACAGCGACCGTGTAAGGCGACGCCGCAGGATATTCAACGAATGGTGCGCCGCCCGGAACGCCGTTCGGATTGCCGACCGAGCAGAACGATCCCGTATCACCCGACGATGCGAACATCGTCTGTCCCTGGGCTGCTCCTTGCAGCAGAATCTCGTCATCGACCAACATCGAGCCGTCGAGATACGGTCCGAATTCGCATCCGCCGAACGACGAGTTGCCGATCTTGGCAAGATTATCCGTGACCCAATGGTTGTATTCCAGTGCGATATCGCTATCGGTCAGCGACGTCGTGTCGTAGAGATAGATCGTTTTTACGACGCGGGCCATTGCGCTTGACGCTACCATGTCGAGCGTCCACTCGTCGGCCCCAGCCGTATCCGTGCTGGCGACGCCGACTTGTTTCACGACGATAGGTACTTGCTGCAGGCTGAAGCCCTGTTCGTTCGTGCGCACATCTGCGATCGACTGTGTCACGTTGCCTTCCGCCATGATCGCGACGTTGACGTTCGTCGCTGCGGGAACGTTCATAGCGTCGTACGCGCGCCAATAATCGGATGGCGTATAGTTGCGCAAGCATCCGACCGCGCCCGAAACCGGCGAAGGCTCGGGTTGCGGCGAAGGCAGTCCCACGATGTCGAGACTGTAGACGTCGCACGGCGATTCCGGCTGCGGCGAGGCGGTCGGCGCGGCCGTCGGCGCCGGCGTCGGTGCAGGACGCGTCGCGCCTTTATGCGGCGTCGCCTTGAACGTTTGCACGTTATTGAGGCCCATGACGGCGAGGACGATACCACCAAGGTTCGTGGGGACGTACGCGGGCGTCGTATTCGCAAACACCGTCGCGCCGCTTTGCGAGAATGAATGCAGCGTCGTGTTAAACGCGGCGCTCACGTGCGCGGCCGTTCCGGTCGCGCTGACGATGACGTTGTTCGGCTCAACCGTGATGTTGGTGAGGCCTTTGGATTGCAAATAGGACGTGACGGCTTGCACGTCGCTTGCCGTCGGTGCGTATGTTCCGTTAAACGCGCTGGGCGAGATCGTTTGTCCGGAAGCAACGAGCGATTTGAGTTGATCGACGTTGTGCAGTTGCAGACCCAAGCGCACCGTAATCGTCTGCGACGACGATACGGCGCCGAGATCAGTGGCGTTGGTCAATGAAAAAACTTGTGTAGCCGTTGTCGCCCACCCGGCGGGTGCGATCACTGCGGCCGTAGTACGCGATGTTTTGGCACCGAGTGTACTCGGTGAACTGCCAGACCCGGCAGGCGGAAGCGTTGAACCGTTATGACCCGAGCAAGCAGCCGTAATAACACTCAGGACGAGCGCTGCGGCAGCGACCTTTCTCATGCAGAATACCTCCTGCATCGCAGAATAGGACGCGCAGCGCAAGCCCCGACATACTCAAAACTAGGTATATGGCGAAGGCCGGCCCTCGCTTACCCGCCCGTCGTCATGCCCGATGATCACTTCATCCACGATGTCCACGAAAATACCAGTCGCCACGATCCCGTGAATAGTTTTCAGCGAAGTGTCGAGTGCGGCCGGGTCCTCGATTGCTTGGAAATGACAGTCGAGGATCCAGTTTCCGTTATCCGTCACGAACGGTGTATCACCGCCACGCCGCACGACTTCGAGACGCGGATATGCGCTGCGAATTTCGCGCAGAACGTATGGTAAGGCGTACGGTACGATCTCGAGCGGCAGCGGAAACTTCCCAAGGACCGGTACGAGCTTCGCGGCCGTTGCCACGACGACGAAACGCTTCGCGCAAAGTGCGACGGTCTTTTCTCGAAACAGCGCGCCACCGCCGCCTTTGATCAACGCCCAGTCCGGCGCGATCTCATCGGCGCCGTCGACCGCAACATCCATCTCACGTTCGAGCAATGTGACGACCGGCACATGCCATTGCCGGCACAGGCGTTCGGTCTCGATCGACGTCGCAACGGCGCTGATTTGTTCGCCGGCGGCAACGCGTTGACCGACGCGTTCGATGGCGTAAAACGCCGTCGTTCCGGTTCCGAGTCCGATGCACGTGCCGTCGCGAACGAAACGGTCGACGGCGGCGTATCCGGCGGCACGCTTACCCGCGTCGTCGACGTGCTTCACGACTCACCCGCTGCACGATACAGTTGCGCGATCGCTTCGATGTCCCGCGCGTCCGTCCCGGCGCATCCGCCCAGAACGTGCAACCCGAATGTCTGCGCGCATTCCCATACGTCACGCGCGAATGTCGCCGCTTCAGGGGATCCATTCGCTTGCAAACCGACGACGCGATGTGCGAGTCCCGGCGCAGTGCGAAACAGTGACTCCAACGCAGTTGCGGCTTGCGCGACATGCAAGCACGCGAGCATGTAGTGCCACGGTCGAGCCGTCGGATCGTCATCGAGACGTGCAATTGCGTCGGCTAGCGTCGTTCCATCGGTCATCGTCCCCTCGGCACTCAGCATCGGCGCCAGCGCGAAGGGTGTCTTCGTTTCGGCCATCGCACGCGCAACACGGTCGAGTTCGTCGATCGAGGGGAATCGCGCTGCATATAAGAGATCGACAGCCGCAGACGCAAGCGCTGCCGCTCGTTCCGAGGGATCGTCACCGTTGGTCGACGGTTCGACAATCCCCGCGATAATAATGCGTGCGCCGCTCGATGCTGCGACCTCGCGTACCAGCGCGACGGTCTCCGGGCTGCGCACTTCGAGTTGGATCGGCAGATCGAATCGCTTTGCAACGCCGGCATACGAGGCATAGTCGCCGAGCGACTCGATCGCGCCGTTCGTAAGGACGAGCGGTGATTCTTTGAATGCAATCATGCCTTAGCGGACATAACTGCCGCCGTTGAGATCGATCGTCGCACCGTTGGCGTAATTTCCGCGCTCCGATGCGAAGAAAGCGATCACCTCGCCGACTTCTTCCGCTGTTCCAATATATCCGAGCGGCACTTCTGCTTCGAGTTCCGCGCGCCGCGCCGGAACCTCGAGATCGGGTGCAGCCATGTCCGTTTCGATGAATCCCGGGGCGATAGAAACGGCACTGATGCCGTACTTGCCGCACGAACGCGCGATCGATTTCGTGAGATTGACGAGCGCGGCTTTGCTCGCACCGTAATCGGCATTTGCAAGTTCACCGCGATGCGCCGCGCGTGAGGTGACGTTGATGATCTTTCCCGAGCCTTGCTTACGCATCTGTTGGAGCGCGAGATACGTCAGATCCGCGGTACCGAACAAATTGATCGCGAACGTTCGCTCCCAACCGCGACGCCACGCATCGTAGTCGTTGTCGAAGAACGGGTTCTCTTCGAAAATCCCGGCGTTGTTGATCAGCACGTCGATACGGCCGAACGCCGACACGCACGTATCCATGACGGCGGGCAAGCTTGCGTGATTCGAGAGATCGCAGTGGACGGCGCGCGCACGCGAACCCAGCTCTTCTGCGAGCGCATTCGCTTCGGCGGCTTTTGATGTATACGTGAAGATGACGTCATGGCCGTCGCGATGGAGTGCGCGAACCGCCGCTGCGCCAATCCCACGGGATCCGCCGGTTAATAGGACCTTCACGCCTGCGCTTTATCCGGCGACGGCTCGCGTCTCGTGCGCGAGTGGAACATTCGGATAGACGCCGGTGAGGCAACCCAGGCACATCTCATCGCCTTTGCGTCCGGTCGCGGCGATGAGGCCGTTTAAGCTGAGATATCCGAGCGAGTCGGCTCCCGTTTTCACTCGTATCTCCTCGATCGTGTGATTTGCGGCAATCAATTCGTCGTACGTCGCCATATCGACACCGAGATAACAGGGATGTTTGATCGGCGGCGAGGTGATACGCAGATGTACTTCTCTCGCGCCGGCATCGCGCAGCAAGCTCACAATACGCGGCGTGGTCGTACCGCGTACGATCGAGTCGTCGACCACCACGACACGTTGGCCGCGCAGATTCTCGATCACCGGATTGAATTTGAGCTGCACGCCGCGCGAGCGCATATTTTGGTCGGGGCTGATGAAGGTGCGGCCGATGTAGCGGTTCTTGATCAGCCCTTCGATGTACGGAAGTCCGCTCTCGGCGGCGTATCCAATCCCGCCCGGCACCGCGGAGTCGGGAATTGCCATGACGACGTCTGCATCGACCGGATGCTCTTTGGCAAGTTCGCGTCCCATCGCATAGCGCGCCATGTAAATCGAACGGCCGTTAAGCGTCGAATCGGGACGAGCGAAGTAGATGTATTCGAACATACACATCGCCGGTCGTGCATCTTCGCGCACGACGCGATGCGATTCCAAGCCGTGCTGCGTAATGCGAATCACTTCGCCGGGTTCCACTTCGCGCAAATATTGCGCGCCGATTGTCGGCAGCGCGCACGACTCTGATGCAACGGCGTATCCGCCGTCCGCGAACGTTCCGATACAGAGCGGACGCACGCCCCACGGGTCGCGAAACGCGAAGAGTTCGTCTTTGGTCGCGAGCACGATCGAATAGGCACCGCGCGCAACGCCGAGCACGTACTTGATGCGATCGAGCATCGAACCGGATGCCTCGACGATCGTCTTCGCCATGACTTCGGAATCAGACGAGGCTTGCAGCGTCGTCGTGGGCGAAAGCGCCTCGCGCATCTCGTCGGTATTCGTCAGATTGCCGTTATGCGCGAACGCGAAATCACCGATCTCGGTCGACTCGAGGAGCGGTTGAGCGTTGACGACCACTGATGAACCGGTTGTGGAATACCGCGTGTGCCCGACGGCGATGTGTCCGGAGAGCTGCCCGAGCAGCTCCTCGTCGAAGATCGCGCCGATCAAGCCCATGTCTTTGTGCGAGCGGATCGTTCCGCCGTCGGCCGCAGCAATGCCCGCGGACTCTTGTCCGCGATGCTGAAGCGCATAAAGCCCGAAATACGCCAAACGCGCTGCGTCGCGTCCGGGCGCCATGATCCCCGTAATGCCGCACATGACCGTTAGTCTATTTCAACACACGAACGCGTGTTCCAGCTTGGATAAAAGCCGGGAACATGCGATCCGCGGTTAATCGTTCGAGCGCCGTCCGCCCGTAATCTGAAGGATAGCGAGAAAGATATTGATCGCATCCAGGTAGATCGACACGGCCATTTGAACGGGGCTGAGGCCATCGCCACCCGCGCGCAGGCGAGCAAAGTCGATCAGCACGAGACCCGTAAAGATGATTAAGACGCCCCACGAATACGCGGTGGGCGAGATGAGATGCACCCAGAACGAAATGATCCCGATCACCACCAGCGCGAGCAACGCGATGAGAAAGATGCCTTGAAAGCGCCGGAGATCTAAGCCGGTGGCGTAGACGACTGCGCCGAGCGCAAACATGCCAAGGCCCGTCGTTAGTGCCGCGTTGAAGACAACCTCGTTACCGGCCGTGTGCGCGTAATATCCAACGATCGGCGAGAGAAAGATGCCTTCGAGGAACGTGAACGCGTAGAACATGACCAGCGCGAGCGGGCCGTTCTGCCGTACGAACTGCATGATGATCAGCAGGATGAACGAGGCAAAGAACGCGATGCGGCTGATGCCGAAGCCGACGTTCGGGAAGAGATAAACGCCGAGCGCCGTGATACACATGCCGAGGGCGGTAAGCCCGAGCACCTGACCGAGGAGGGTCTGCGTGTTAACCGCGGGAGCCCCGCCGCGGTACGAGGGGTTGGGCTGAAATCGATACGCCATTGCCTTCTATAGTAACCTCCGTGCCGCTCGAGAGTTACACGTAAGCGTGCGGCTTGCATACCGAACATATGTTCGGTATAGTTGAGGCATGCGGGGCGTCGAGGTAATCGAGCAAACGGCCAAAAGCGTCATCAACGCCGTCCCGGGCATGCCGTTCAAGTGGTCGATCAATCCGTATCGCGGCTGCTACCATCAGTGCCGCTTCTGCTACGCGCGCCGCACGCACACGTTTTTAGAAGCCGATGGCATGCGCGAGTGGGCCTCCCGTATTTACGTGAAGGTCAACGCGCCGGCCGTAGTTCGCGCCGAGGTCGCCAAGCGTTCGTGGAAGCACGAAGACATTGCGATCGGCACAGCCACGGATCCCTATCAGCCCCTCGAGGGGCGCTATCGCATCACGCGCGGGGTTTTAGAGGCGCTGCGCGACTACCGCACGCCGGCCTCGATTATCACCCGCTCGCCGCTTATTGTTCGCGATATCGATGTACTCGCGTCGCTCGCGCAGGCAGCCGGACTTCATGTCTCCGTCAGCATCGCCACGATGGATGAAGCGCTCGCGCGCGAGATCGAACCGACGGTCGCGCCGCCGCGGCAGCGCCTGCGTGCCGTGCGGATGCTCGCCGAAGCGGGTATCGACGTCAGCGTCGCACTCGCGCCGGTGCTTCCCGGCATCACGGATTCGCAAGAGCAGCTCGAAGCGGTCGTGCGCGCCGCTCGCGATGCCGGCGCCCGCCGGATCTGGCACAACACGCTCAATCTGCACGACGTGACCCGCGACGAGTTCTTCCGCTACCTTAAAGAACATCGCCCGGAATTGATCGCCCACTACGCGACGATCTACCGCGGCAAATATGCGCCGCGCGCCATCTCGGAGGCGATTGACGCACGGGTCGACGCCGCTTACCGAACCGCGCCGATGCGTCATATCGAGCGCATCGTTGCAAACGTCCCCACGCAACTCACTTTGATCTGATGTCGATTTGCCTCACCGTCGTTCGTCGGTAGAGTGTGCGGACCGTGCGATCAGCGATTGAAATTCGCGCCGGTGCTGCTCGGCGATGGGCCCGGCTTCCGTGAGGAGTGCAACGGCGAGACGCTGGAGCTCTTCGCGCTCGCGGGCATGCAGCGGACCGAACATCAATCGTTCGGTTTTGGAAAGTTCGTCGATCGCTTTCGTTACCGTTCGACGACCCTTCGCCGTAAGTTGGATGCAATACGCGCGACGGTCTTCAACCGCCCGTTCGCGTCTCGCAAGGCCGGCCGCTTCGAGCCCGTCGATCAGGTCAACCGTCGTGGTTCGATCGATCCCGAGCTGCGCGCCAATTGCATTCTGGCGCTGTGGTCCGTCGGTGAGGAGAATTCGCAGCAAACGGTACTCGCGTATGCGCAATTTGAGGGGACGAAGTGCCTCTTCGATGACACCGGTGACGAGATAACTGAGCGTCGTGAGTGTGAAATCGGTGCAGCCGATGAGCGCACCGGGATAGACGCACTTCACTTCGCTCGCGCTATGCTTCCGTTTCGCACTCGCTGTACGTACCACGCTAACTATCTTTTTTATTCACCGGTGCAACCCTGCACCGAGAAAGTCACTCTTGCTGACTATCATGGATGCTGACAATCAGGGTCGGGGACCCTTTACGGACAAGGGACTAGGCGCGCTTCGCGGACAGCTGATTCGCCGCGCGCGCGGCATGGTTTGGAACGATGCCGACGCCGAGGACGTCGTGCAAACGGCACTCGAGCGGGCTTGGCGCGGGCGCGGACGATTCCGCCCAGGTTCGGCGGTAGCGCCATGGCTATTGAAGATCACAACACACACGGCGATCGATTATCTTCGCTCGGCCCAATCCTTTGAACAATTAGTTGCCGACGTTCCGCGCGCAAGCGAGGGGATCGACGCGGTTGTGGCTCGTGCCGAGGCGCTCGACGAGATCGCGTCCGCCGCGCTGACGCTGCGTGCGCCGTATCGCGAGACGTGGCTTCTGCACGATGTGCACGGTCTCTCAGCGTACGAGATTTCGGTCGAGCAGGCTGTGCCCTATCATACCGTTCGCACACACCTTGCCCGCGCCCGCAAACAGTTGCGCCGCGTGCTGTCTGAGGCTACTTCATGATTTCGTTTTTCCTGCGCCGTCCGCTGCTTGCGGGCGTCGCGTCAGCGATCGTCCTCATCGCGGGATTGATCGCGATCCCCACGCTGTCCGTGGCGCAATATCCGAAAGTTGCGCCACCGGAGGTGAGCGTCACGACGAATTACATCGGCGCCAACGCGCAAGCGGTGGAAAGCGCCGTGACGACCCCGCTCGAGGAAGCGATTAACGGCGTCCCGGGCCTGCGTTACATGTCCTCGACCAGCAGCAACGACGGCACGTCGTCGATCACCGCGACGTTTACGCTCGGAACCGATCTCAACGCTGCCGAAGCCGACGTGCAAAACGCTGTACTGTCGGCGACCGGAAACCTTCCGGCTGCCGTCAAGCAAGTGGGTGTCAGCGTAAAGAAGACGTCCTCGGCGATTATTCTCGGCGTGGGCATTCGTTCGGATGGGCGCGTCGCGCCGAATGAGCTCAGCGATTTTGCCGAGCATCACGTCATCGATGCGATCAAGCGCGTTCCCGGCGTCGCCGACGTGCGCATCTTCGGCTTACGCCGCTACGCCATGCGCCTCTGGCTCGATCCGGTGCGCCTCCAGGCGGAAAACCTGGCGGTCAGTGACGTAATCTCCGCGCTTCAAAGTCAAAATCAGGAGATTGCCGCGGGCGCCGTCGGCGCTGCACCGACAAGCGGGCACCAACGGCTGCAGATACAGCTCAACGTCGACGGGCGATTAAAGACGCCGGCCGAGTTCGACAATCTCATTCTCAAAACGACGCCCGACGGCTCCTACGTGCGTCTCTCGGATGTCGGTCACGCGGAACTCGGCGCCGAGGACTACAGCAACGCAGCGGATTGGAACGGACAGGATACCGTCGGCTTCGGCGTGATCCAAGCGCAGGACGCGAACGCAATCCAAACGGCGCAGAACGTGCGCAACACGTTAGACACGCTTTCCAAGACGTTCCCTCCGGGCGTCTCATACGTGATTCCGTTCGATGCAACGCTCTTTGTCCGCGAATCGATCAAGGAAGTCGTCATTACGCTCGGCTTTGCCATCTTGCTCGTCGTCCTGGTCATCTACGCGTTCTTGCAAAACTGGCGCATGACGCTAATTCCGGTACTGACGATTCCGATTTCACTCATCGGCACGTTTGCGCTTCTCAAAGCGCTGGATTTCTCGATCAATACGCTCACGCTTTTCGGTATCACCCTCGCGACCGGACTCGTCGTGGACGATGCAATCGTCGTCATCGAAAACATCGCCCGCTTCGTGCAAGAGAAACATTTGGTTCCTGCCGATGCGGCGGTCGAAGGCATGAAAGAGATTACCGGCGCAGTGGTTGCGACTTCGCTCGTGCTGCTCGCCGTATTCATTCCGGTCGCCTTCTTCCCGGGTTCGACAGGCCTGCTCTACAAGCAGTTCGCCATCACGATTGCATGCTCGATCGCAATCTCGCTCTTCACCGCGCTCACGCTGGCGCCGACACTGTCTGCGCTCCTTTTCCAGCACGCGCATCCGCCGACGTCTGCGGTCTTTCGTGCGATCAATCGCGCGATTACGTGGCTGCGCCGCAATTATCATGCGATGCTCGGTCAACTCCTCACGCGCCGCAGCCTCGTGCTTTCCGTGTTCGGTGCCATTCTGCTGTTGACGGGCCTCACGTACGCGCGCACGCCGACGTCGTTCATTCCTGACGAAGATCAAGGCTATCTCATCGTCGTGCTGCAAGCTCCCGTCGGAACGTCAGTGGACTACGAACACCGCGTCGCGGCAAAAGTCGGTCAACTTATTTTGCGATCGGTTCCTGAAGTCGAGGGCGTGTTTACTGCGCACGGCTTCGGCTTTACGGGCAGTGCACCCAATCGCGCGATCATGTTTCTTCCGCTAAAGCCGTGGTCGGAACGCCGAGGACCAGGACACGACTTCCACGCCATCCTCGGCCGTCTCTACGGGATCGTCGGCGGCATAACTGAAGCGCAAGTGCTTCCGTTCAACCCGCCCTCCGTGCAAGGCGTCGGAAACGTCGGCGGATTCCAGTTCCAAGTGCTCGACGTCAACGATATCGGATTCCAAACGTCGTTCGCCGCAACGATGCATCTGCTCGGCGCTGCGAACTCGGATCCGCGTCTCGCCGGCGCGTACACGGCATTCCGTAACGACTTGCCGGAAATCAACCTCGCGATCGACCGTACGAAGGTAGAATCGCTTCATATTCCGGTGAGTGATGTTGCAGAGACGCTAAGTACGATGATGGGTTCGCAATACGTCAACGACTTCACGATGAAGGATCGCTCGTATCGCGTCTATGTCGAAGCAGACGGCCCGTATCGCTCCTCGCTGGAAGGTCTCTCGCACATGTACGTGCGATCGCCGGCGAACGGTCTGGTTCCGCTGCGCGACGTGCTAGCGCCGACGAACGGAACAACCGCCACGGAAATCACGCATTTCAATCTCTTTCGCTCCATCGAAGTCGATGGTGCGCCGCGCGCGGGTGTCGGGTCGGGTGACGCGATCGCCGCTATGGATGACGCTGCGAAACAAACGTTACCGCCGGGAATGTCCTACGCGTGGTCCGGACTCTCACTCGATCAAATCGAAGGCGGTCACCTCGCGGGCATCATCTTCGGACTCGGTATTATCTTCGTCTTTCTCGTGCTCGCCGCGCAGTACGGTAACTTGTGGGATCCGCTCGTGATTCTGCTTGCCGTTCCCGTTGCAGTGCTCGGTGCATTGTGGGCGATCGGCATCCGTCACATCGGAAGCGACGTCTTCGTGCAAGTCGGTCTCGTGATGCTGATCGGTCTTGCTTCGAAGAACGCGATTCTGATCGTGGAGTTCGCGAACCAATTACGCGCGCAAGGCCTGACGGCGGCAAACGCCATCCGTCAAGCAGCGGAGATCCGTTTGCGCCCCATCCTCATGACGTCGCTTGCGTTTATCCTCGGTATCTCACCGCTCGTATTCGCAACGGGAGCCGGCAGCGCAAGCCGCAATTCGCTCGGTACGGCAGTGTTCGGCGGCATGGTGATTTCGACCGTACTCAATCTCGTCTTCGTCCCCGTACTGTATCTCGTCATCGAATCGATCCGCGAACGCCTACGCGGAGCGGTTCCGCGCTACGCACCCGTCGCAATCGAACATCGCCCCGAGGTGGAACCCGTGCACCACAACTAACGCGTCAGCTTCGCGGCCGCTCGCCTGAAGAGGCATCAGTCTGGTTTCGCGGCGCCACCGCGCGTGCACAACTCCTCCACGATAGGAGGCTCGACTCACTTGTTTCTGCACAATAAGAAAATGCAATACACCGTCCGCGTTGACGAGGCGAACCCGCAATTCGCGAAACTCTTGCTGGATCAGTTCGGAGGACCGAACGGCGAGCTGGCAGCCGCGATGCGTTATTTTACGCAAGGTTGGGCGGAAAGCGATGTGAAGCGGCGCGATATGCTGCTTGACATAGCGACGGAAGAGCTATCGCATCTCGAGATGGTTGCGCAAATGTTGACGATGTTACTGAAAGGATCGCCGAGCGCAATGATCGATGAGGTCGAGGGCGGATATATGGGCGATCTGCTCGAGGGTAACCATAGCTCGTACATCGAGCTTTCCCTCATGAGCGGCCAGATGGACAATGGCGGGCCCGGTCCTCGGCTCACCGACTCGATGGGTGTTCCCTGGACGGCGGCGTACATCGACACGATTGGCCAACCGGTCGCCGACCTGCGTTCCGACATTGCCGCGGAAGCACGCGCGAAGATCGTATACGAGCGGTTGATCAAGCAATGTAGCGACGCCGGCGCGCGCGATACATTGACGTTCCTCATGTCACGTGAAGTCGCACATCAAAAGATGTTCGAAGCCGCGCTCGACGCGATTCCGAAAAACTTCCCGCCAGGGCAATTGCCGGGCGACCAGCGGATCAATCACATCTACTTCAAAGACTCCCTCGACGGCGGCGCATCTCCTGGTTTCGACTTGGTCAGCGCCAATAGCGACTGGGGTTTCGAGGCGATCTCTCGTCCCGAGGGCACCGAAGATCCGGAGCTACCCGATCCCCGCCCGTCTGTTGAAAGTACAAACCCGTGAACGCAGCCTTGCGCCGGCCCCTCACACTTGCGGGGCCGGCGTTTTTCGTCGCGATCGCGGCGCTTTTCACTATCGTCGCGCCAACCCCGCAACTTCTTAGGGACTCGTTCGTACGCGGATAAAGCTGTCGGTTAACCACTGCACGCGCATCGGAACGGCGCCATCATGGATCGTCTCCGCCGCCACGTTTTTGCCGGTCCCGTAGTTGATCTCGGCATACGGATTCTTGTTCACGTTCAACGTGAGCATCAAGCGACTACCCTTCGCGACCCATTTGCTAAAAAACGACGCTTCATCGATCGGTACCACGGTTCGCTGACCGGGAACGAGCAGCCGCCGAGCACTCTTGTTCCAAGCAAAGCTCGCTCGCTGGGTGGCGTACGAAAGTTGCATCAGCGTTCCGTCGGCACGCAGTTCATAGAGCACCAGACCGATGTCGAGGTCACGTTTGTTCACGATGAGATCGATCGATGCGTCAAAACCCGTTAGATCGGCCGGCTTGTCGAACGGGGCCGTAACGAACACGTACCCGTTGGAGACGTTGGGCTTCTTTCCAACAATAGGCGCGGGATACGAGTCGTTATTGCTTGTCTTCCGATCGGCAAAATCGACACGCTGCTCCAGCGTAACGCGCCGTTGCGGCTGCGTTGAGAGCATCCGGTAAGGACCTTGCCGACTGCCGCTCAAATAGAGACGCATCTCGCGTCCCGTTCCCTCGAACGTCGCCGCATGACGCCACTGATTGGCGCCCATGACCTCATAATTGACGTGATCGGCAACCAATGGCGGACGTTGCTTTCCGCGCATCACGTAATCGAACCAATCGAACGTTAGCTTCGGCGTATCGATCTGCGCAACGGAATCGATCCGATAACCGCGAAGGACAGGCGATTTTACGCGGTGCTGCGAGCCGAAATGGTCCCACGGCCCGATCACAAGATAGCTGTCCGCTCGCGGATTGAATCGGTTGAGATCGTCGAAGTACCGGATCGCGGAGAGCTGACCGTCGTCATAATAACCGGTCACCGTCAGCACGGGAATCCGTATATTTGCAAACTCCCACCGGTACGGCGTCATCGCTTGCCAATACGCATCGTACGAGGGATGCGCAAGCCACTTGTGGAGCCACGGATTTGCAACCCCGGCAATAGCATCGACGTCGCGATACGCTCGCCCGCTCTCGTACCATCGTTCGTTCAGACCGTTCCAGCGAGGGCTATGGTACGTCTTCTCGTCTAAATATTTGTTCGACGTGACGTAATAGATCCACGCATAATTGACGAGAAGGAAGATGTTGTTCTGCATCGGCAGCCCGTCACCGGGATTGTTGGCGACGTAGGGAACGATCGTTTTGAGCGGCGCAGGCGGATGTTTGACCGCAGCCCATTGCGTAAAGCCGTTATAGCTGCCGCCATACATTCCGACACGTCCATCGCTCCACGGCTGCTTGGCAATCCAATTGATCACCGCATCCGCATCCCGCCCGTCATCTTCATACGGCGTTATGGCGCCGTTACCGCACGCCTTGCCGCGCGTGTACGCGGTTACACCGACGTAGCCGCGGTCGACAGCATACTCCATACGTTTCGCGTCATTGCGCGGGTCTGCGTAGATTGTGAAGACGAATGCAGCCGGCCGGCGTGACGTCTGATGCTGCGGCCGCAACGTTTCCGCGCAAACGAGGATCCCTCCGGCGGTCGGAACGCGAATTTCTTCCTCGACATAGCCGAAGGGCAGTGTCGAACAATCGGCTTGATACGGCGCCACTGCCAATACCATAGCCGAAATGGCACGAAGGACGCGCGACGTGCGGATGCTCGTGGACGTTTTACCCGGCTGACTGTTGCAATACGAAACCGTTCCCGTCAACGTCTTCGAAGGTTGCGTACCGTCCCCACGGTGCGTCTTCGATCTCGTCGATAGGAACGCCGCGCCGCCGCAGTTCCGCATGAGCGGCGACGATATCTTTCGTTGAAAGAACCATACCGCGCAGCGAACCCGGCGGCATCTGGTCAAACCACGTCACAAGCGTGAGGCTCACGCCGCCGAATCCCGGCGCGACTTGTACCCACCGCGCACCGTCGCCCATCGGTTGATCCGCGACGAGCGTGAAGCCGAGCGTGTCGACGTAGAAATCCTTCGCGCGATCTTGATCGGCGACGGGAACGGAGACGATCGCAACGCGATCGATAATTTTTTCGGTTGTCATCATCGTACTGCTCCTATGTCGGTTCGATAACTCAGCTCGTTGGTACCCAGGCGTCCCGCAAGTGCCTTCACGGCATCGTACGCAGCCGATCGAGCATCCGCAATGGTTTCACCAAGTGCCGTTACCGTAAGCACACGTCCCCCGCCGGTCTCGACTGAACCATCCACCAGCGAACTTCCGCCCCAAAACGCTTGCGCACCCTCCGGCAGCGAAACATCGGGGTTGAGTCCGCGCAGCGGCGTGCTCGTGCGCGGATAGTCGCTCGTCGCGAGAACAACGCCCACGCAGCTTTGCCCCGAGAGCGTCGCAAGCGTGAGGTCCATTGCGCCATCGGCGCATGATTTCAACAAACCGGCGAAATCGCCATTGATGCGCGGCATCAACACTTGCGTTTCGGGATCACCGAAGCGCACGTTGAACTCGATGACATACGGCCCGTCTTGCGTCCACATCAACCCGCAGTAAAGTACGCCGATGTAGGTTTCGCCTTCGGCGAGCAGTCCGCGCAGCACCGGCGCGAGAATCCGTTCGCGCACTTGATCGTACATGTCGGCCGGAAAATCGTACGGCGGCGAGTACGCGCCCATGCCGCCGGTGTTCGGTCCGGTATCGCCGTCGCCCGCGCGTTTATAGTCACACGCAGCTGCCATCGGCACCATCGCGCGGCCGTCGGCGAGCGCGAAGACGCTCACTTCGCGCCCGCGCAGGCGCTCTTCCAGCAGCACGTCACTGCCGCCGCCCGGAATTCTGTTGTTGTTGTACCAGTCGCTTACTACGGCGCGTGCTTCATCGACCGAATCGCAAACGACAACGCCTTTACCCGCTGCAAGTCCGTCGGCTTTGACGACGACGCCGTCTGCGGTCCATTCATCGAGCGCTTTCATCGCGCTCGCAAGCGAATGCACGATCGCGGCGGGCGCGGTCGGAACGCCATGCCGTTCCATAAACCGCTTCGCAAAGACCTTACTCGACTCCAGCCGCCCGCCGGAGCGATTCGGGCCGAAGACCGCAATGCCGGCGTCACGCAAGCGATCGCCGACACCGGATGCAATGGCGACTTCAGGACCGAGCACGACGAGATCGATCTTTTCCGCTTGCGCGCGCTCGACGATCGCTTTTCCGTCGGTCACCGGAATGTTCCAATTCGTGCCACGCAATGCCGTGCCGGCATTGCCCGGCGCGGCGAACAATCCGTCACACGACGGAGACTGCGCGATCTTCCACGCCAGCGCGTCTTCGCGGGCGCCGCTTCCGACAACGAGAATGCGCATCGTCTACTCCCACTCCACGGTGGCGGGCGGTTTCGACGTAATGTCATAGGCAACGCGGTTGACACCTTGCACTTCGTTGACAATGCGCGTCGAGATCTTCTCGAGCAGCGAGTGCGGCAAACGCGCCCAATCGGCGGTCATGCCGTCTTCGCTCGTAATCGCGCGGACGGCGACGAGATTTGCGTACGTGCGTCCATCCCCCATGACGCCGACGCTGCGTACCGGTGTGAGCACCGCGAAGTATTGCCACGGATGGGGCCGCAGTTCGCGCGCGTTGTCGATCTCTTCGCGCACGATTGCATCGGCATTGCGCACGATGTCCAGACGCTCTTCAGTAATGTCGCCGATGATACGCACTGCAAGGCCCGGGCCGGGGAACGGTTGGCGTTGCACGATGTGTTCGGGCAATCCGAGCACGCGTCCGAGCGAACGCACTTCGTCTTTGAAGAGCGCGCGCAGCGGCTCGATCAGCTCAAAGTTCATCTTCTCCGGCAGGCCGCCGACGTTGTGGTGCGACTTGATCTTGTGCCCTGCCTTACTCTGCGGCGTCTTCGATTCGATGACGTCGGGGTAGAGCGTCCCCTGCACGAGATACTTGACGCCGGGAATCTTCGCCGCTTCTTCTTCGAAGACGGCGATGAACTCGTGGCCGATAATAATCCGTTTGCGCTCGGGATCTTCTACGCCGGTGAGTTTATCAAGGAAACGTTTGCGCGCATCGATGGCGATGACGTTGAGGTGCAGTACGTCGCGAAACGCGGTCAGCACCGACTCCGCTTCTCCCTTGCGCAAGAGACCATGATCGACAAAGATGCACGTCAACTGCTCGCCGATTGCCCGCGAAACCAGCGTCGCGGCGACCGCTGAGTCGACGCCGCCCGAGAGCGCACAAATCACTTTGTCGTTGCCGACCTTCTCGCGAATCTCGGCGATCAAGCGATCGACGACGTTTTCCATCCGCCAGCTCGCATCGAGCCCAGCGACGTCGTGCAAGAAGTTCGAGAGTAGTTTGGTTCCATGCTCGGTGTGCGAAACTTCGGGATGGAACTGCACGCCGTAGATCTTGCGCGCGCCGTCGCCCATCGCCGCGACGTTGCAGCGCGGCGTCGACCCCAATTCAACGAAACCGTCCGGTAATTTCACGACCGAATCGCCGTGCGACATCCACACCCGCGACTCGTGCTGCACGCCCTTGACGAACGGATCTTCGGGATGGTCGATCGTGAGTGTTGCAGGGCCGTATTCGGCGTGATCCAGCTTCACCAGCTCGGCGCCGAGGTGACGCGCGAGGAGTTGCATGCCGTAGCAGATGCCGAGAATCGGCAAACCACTCGACAAAATCGCCGGATCAAGATCCGGAGCGCCGGGAACCAGCGTGCTCTCGGGTCCGCCCGAGAGAATCAGTGCCGTGGGTTCACGGTCGGCGAGCGTAGACCACGAGACGTCGAACGGAACGATTTCACAGTAGACGCCGAGTTCGCGCGTGCGACGCGCAATTAATTGGCTATATTGCGCGCCAAAATCAAGGATAAAGACGGTCGGGGGCATCGACCCGCGTCATTCGGCCCGAGGCCCCCGGCTTCTTCTTGAAAAGGACTGCGACCAATGTCGACAGCCCTCTTGAGCTACTTGGAAGCTTGAGCGGCCTTGATCGTGTCGTCGTAGTTCGGCTCGCTCGTAAGTTCAGGGACGAGCTGAACGTACTTGATGCGCTTGTCGCCGCCGACGATGATGATGGCGCGGGCGAGGAGGCCGTTTTCCTTGATACGGACGCCGTAGTCGTAGCCGAAACGGTGGTCGCGGTAGTCGGAGAGCATCTCCAGTTTGACGTCGCCTTCGGCACCGCACCAGCGCGCTTGCGCGAACGGCAGATCCATGCTCACGACGTACGCGCGCACGTCCTCGCCGAGTTCGCCGATGCGCGTGTTGAATGTATGCGATTCCGTCGAGCACACGCTCGTATCGAGTGACGGCACGACGATCAGCATCGCTGGACGCTTGCCGTGATCGGTCAAATCATCAAGCGTCTTCACGGAAAGATCCGCGGCGCTCAAATGCAATTCCGGCGCCTGATCGCCGGCTTTTAGTTCGGGACCAACAAGCGTGAGCGGATTTCCGCGCATGGTTAACTTGCCGGTGCGTTCTTGTAACGTCTGCGTTGCCATAACTACCTCCAATCGCGCAAGAAAATGAAAAGACCCGCAAAGTTGCGGGTCTTTTGCTATTTCCCTTGTGTTCGCGAATTAGCGATACGAAGGACGCGATTGGAAGCAATCGCGGCAGTAGACGGGCTTGTCGCCGCGCGGTTGGAACGGAACTTCCGCTACACCGCCGCACTGGCTGCAGGTCGCGCGAAACATCTCGCGCTGGCCGCCGCCGCCGCCGAATCCGCCACGGCTTCCGCCGCCTTGGCGTCCGCCACCGGCCGCCTTACGCGCCGCACGGCAATCCGGGCAGCGGTTCGGTTTATTGGCAAAGCCCTTCATAGCGAAGAACTCTTGCTCGCCGGCAGAAAACGTGAACTGACGTGAACAATCAACGCAGTTCAAATATTCATCTTGGTACATTATTAAACGAGGACTCCTCGATTACGTAGTGATCATTGTTCCGGGAATCGACTCGTTTAGCCCAACTTTGGGAACCAGACCGCGAAACCTAGACGCCTCAATCTACCATGGCACGGGTGAAAGGGCAACCATCAAGCAAGTGAACCGAGCGCCCGGGCCGAAAGGCTAGGGCCATGGCACCCAACGAGCCTCATGTCTCCGACGACCTCTTGCCCGTCCTCGACATACCAAGGGACGGCCGGGTGCTCACCTTCGGTGCCGGCAGCGCCTTAGTCGCCCTAGATATAGCGGCTGCCCGGCCCGACGTTCTTATCGTCGTCTGCGACACGACCTCCGAGGTCACGCGTTCTGTCTCGGATCGCGCGCTTGAAGAAAAGCTCGACAATATCGTGGTCGGCGACACTCCGGCCGGCCCGCTCGTGGATCGCGCCTTGTGCTACGACAGTTTTGGCACGCTTGCCGACATGGACTTCGTCACGCTGCGAACGGCGATGCTGCCCGGCGGATACGCGATCTTCGCCGAAACGACGATCTCGGCGAACGACATCACCGATAAGCTGCGCAAATTCGGCTACCACGTCGCCGACGCCCTCGATTCAATTCCCGGTCACAACGTCGTCCGCGCTCGCTAGAACACCCCGTGTCATCCTGAGCGCAGGTGCGAAGCACCGGAGTCGAAGGATCGCCTCAAGACACACGCGCGTAGCGATCCTTCGACTTCATTCGCTTCCCTCATTGCGCTCAGGATGACACGGGGACTACGTCAGAATATCTTCCAACCGGCTCGCATCGCGAGCCATGACGAGTTCCATCGCGATGCGTTCACCAACGGAAACGTCGCGTCCCCATCGGTACGACGAATACGGCGTATAGCGCGTTCCCGGCGATCCTGGAATGCGAAGCGAAACGTCGTAACAGACAAATTCCTTTGGTGGCCCCGCCACGATCACACACTGCAGCGCAAACGGCCCGATGACACCTGGCGGATTGACTTCTCGCGCCGCTTCAACGAAGCGCTCGCCCATTTCGAAGGCTTTCTCTAATGTTGATTCCGTGAGCGTTGCAGCAATGTGTCCCGCTTCTTCCAAGCGCATTGGAACGTTACGGAGGGCATCGAACACAGATGGGGGCACGTTTCGGAATCCTTCGAGATTCGTTTGACGCCGCGTATCCGTACCCATCAACTCGAGCTCGCCGAGAATCGGCGAATAGAAGAAATTGAGGTTGATGGACGGGCCTAAGAGATACTCCTCGATCACCGCGTCTTTGAGCCCCGCCTGCGTCAACATGCCTTGCTCGATCAGCCGTGCGCTCGTCTCACGATACTCTTGCGGTGACGAAACGAGAAAGAACGCGCGTTCGAAGCTGACTTTCGCATGCGGCGCCTTGACCATCACTAAGCGATCGATCTGATCCGGCGAGTCGAATTGCCGCGGATAGCGGATGCCCGCGCGCTGCATCAGCGTATATTGATTACCGGCTTCGTCGCGTTCTTCGGCGCGCAGCAAAAAGCGATTGCCGAAGAACGGAACGCGCATCCCGCGCTCGATCTCGTCATAGCTGTACTTCTGATGTAAGTACACTTCGAACGACCGGTTCGCAAGAAACACCGCATTCACGTCGAGCATGCGCTGCTGCACATCGTCGCGCAAGATATCGGGAAACGACTCGAGTTCGATGACTTCATCAACGCAGCCGCGCGGAATCGGCGTCTCTTTGCGGATGAAGTACTGGTTGTACGTGCGCTCGCGGCCCTTCGCCGTGATTACGAGATTCCGCAAACCTTGCGCGCGCGCGCCGTAAGCCACTTCAAGCGCAGAGTGACTCCCGATCGAGGCGAGCGTCAGGCGAGAACGGTCGTACGACGCGAGCGCCTTAGAGACGAATTCAAGCACCCGGGCGGGTTACTCGCCGACGCGAACCTTTCCCGCCAATTGCCGCCACACGATCGTGCTGTAAACGACGACGATGACCATACCGGCGATGGAAACACCGAGGGCGCTTGCGAGCGCCGTCGGTGACGGAGCGATATCGAAAATCGAGAGGCTGCCGCGTCCATCGGGGAATCCGCGCAAGAGATTCGGATACATCGTCGCAGCGGAGACCGCGAGGAGCAGCGCGAGGAACGCCGAGGATGCGCCGAACGTGGCGAGTTCGGAGCGCCGTCGCGCCGCGATGATGACGGCAACGAGCGCGACGGCGGCGAGAATGCCCAAGACGTCGATCAACGGATTGAACAACACATCGGAACGCGTGAGGAACGTCGTGACGGTGACCGCAACAAACAGTACGGCCGTCGCAATCCAAAGCCGCGGCAGCAGAGCTGCTGCACGATCTGCCGGTGCTCCGTCGACGCGCAGCGTGATGAAGCCGGCGCCGTGCATTGCTAGCGCGGTAACTGCGAAAATGCCCACGAGCAGCGCGTACGGGTTGAGCAAGAACCCAAACGTTCCCAAAAAGTATCCGTTCGGATCGAGCGGCACGCCGCGGATCAGATTACCCAGCGCGACGCCGAAAAGTAGAATCAACAGTGCACTTGCCGCCGTGAAGCATGCATCCCAGAACTGATGCCACAGCGGGCTCTCGTAGTGTTCTCGCAATTCAAGCGCGATGCCACGCCCCATAAGCAGCCACAAGACGACGATGAACGGCAGATAGAAACCGGAAAACGACGACGCGTACCCTTTCGGAAAGAGCGCGAACAGGATACCCGCACCGGCGACTAAAAACACTTCGTTACCGTTCCAAAACGGCCCGATTGCCTGCATCGAAGCGAGACGCTCACGATCGTTGCGCGCTAGAAACGGCGCAATGGAACCGACGCCGAGATCGTATCCGTCGAGCACTGCGTACGCACCGATCATGAACGCGACGACGAGAAATGCGACGACGCTCACGAGACAGCCTCGATCGTTCCCCCGGTCGCCGGAGCACTGGGGCCGTGTCCGATCTCGCGCAAAATCAGATATAAATACAGCACGCCGAGGACGAAATACATCCCGAGAAATCCGATAATCGTAAAGATCGTCTCACCGCTCACAACGGTCGGCGACGCTCCCTCGTTCGTGCGCATCAAGCCGTACACGATCCAAGGCTGACGTCCGACTTCGGTGACGACCCAGCCGGCTTCGTTCGCAATGTAAGGAAACGGCATCGTTAGCATCAGAATCCACAGCAGCCATCGCATCCTCGGCAGCATGCCGCGCCATAAAAAGAATGCAGACAGCACACCAATGCCTGCGAAGATCGTGCCGAGTCCGACCATCACGTGATACGCGTAATAGGTCAGTTCGACCGGAGGCCACAGCGTCGTGGCGTACGCGCGCAGGCCTTTCACATTCGCGTTGAAATTGCCGTACGCGAGGAAACTCAGCACGTCTGGGACGATCACGGGGTCGATGAGCTGTTGATTCTTGATATCGGGCATCCCGATAATTGCAAGCGGCGCACCCGTCTTTGTTTCGAACAGCCCTTCCATCGCGGCCAGCTTCACCGGTTGATATTCCGTGACGTCTTTGCCGTTTTGATCGCCCGTTGGAAAAGTCGAGGTCAGCGAAAAGACCACTGCGACGATGACACCCGCTTGCAGGAAGCGTCGACCGAACTCTTCGTCCCGCCGCGAAAGCAGATAGTACGAGCCGATACCCGCAACGATGTATCCGCCGGTGACGAGCGCGCCGGAAATCACGTGCGTGAACTGCCAGAATGCGAACTTCGACGTGATGACGGCCCAGAGGTTCGCCATTTGCAACGAGCCGTCGCGCGCAACAGTGTAGCCGACGGGATGCTGCATGAACGCATCGGTTACGACGATGAAGAAACCGGAAAGCCACGAACCGAGCCACACGCACACTGCCGCGATCGTTTGCAGACCGGACGGTAGCGGCCCGCGCCGATAGAACAGCGCACCAAGAAAGACCGACTCGAGAAAGAACGCGTAGACGCCTTCCATCGCGAGGGGCTGTCCGATTACCGAGCCGGCGCGCGTCGAGAATGCGGCCCAATTCGTGCCGAATTGAAACTCCATCGGAATGCCGGTAACGACGCCGACGGCGAAGCCGATTGTGAAAACCTTGGTCCAGAACGCAGCGGAGGCGGCGTGGACCGGATCTTTCGTACGATACGCGCGCCACGTGAACCATGCAACGAACGGCGCGAGTCCCATCGTGGTGATCGGGAACAGGTAGTGGAACATAATCGTGAAGGCAAACTGAAGGCGGTCGGCGATCACGATGTCCATACGCCTACTTTACGACGTAGGTGTGCCCTCTGTTAAGACCTTTCGCGCTTCCGGAGAATCCTGGTATTCGATGGTGAGCAACGATCGCAGCGTCGCCTCGGAGTTCTTCGCTTCGGGCGCGTCCATACGCCGCAGCGTCGTAATTGCCGAGTAGAGCAGCTTGGGCATATCGCGATCCCGCGGGTACACGTGCTGCATGTTGACGATCGCCTCGGCGACGAGAACGGTCGCGGCCGCCTCGCGATTCCCGTAGTTATAGTCGAGCATGAAGTTGATGTGCTTGAGCTCGTTCTGGATGCCGAGTATCGAATAGCCCATGCGACCAAAGTATTCATCGGCGGGTGCGAGCGTCGACAGATAGACGTCGTGGGGAACCGCCTTGACGCTCGCTATAATGAGGGGCGACGTCATGTTCTTCAAGCGCTGGAGAATCGTATTGGCGTTT
This sequence comes from uncultured bacterium, assembly GCA_964648945.1. GTDB lineage: Bacteria > Vulcanimicrobiota > Vulcanimicrobiia > Vulcanimicrobiales > Vulcanimicrobiaceae > JAMXLG01. The sequence continues at coordinate 53,579 of CAZYLU010000018.1, forward strand.
GCTTTATCGCCCGGCGCATCGCCGTTGAGCGTTCCCGCGGACGCCATCTGTACGGCGCGCACAAACTCGGGCCCGTAACTCGTCGGCAGATGCGCCAGCGGAAAATTCGGATTCGCTGCCCGCGAAAACGCGAGCGTTCGCCACGACGGATCGCCGGTCAATAGCCACGCGCGCCACGCTGCTTCCACGGTCTGCAACGCCGCATCGACGTCGCCTGGATAATCATGCGCATTTTGTGTTGCATCGTCATCCGCAAGCCTTGCGAGTGCCGTTGACGAGTCTTCCGCATTTGCGCGCTGCAAGAGATCTTGCGCATTCCGCACCAGCGTCGCATCGCTGGAATTCTTCATCGCCCAATTCGCAGCTTCACGCACATACCAGGCGGCACCGTCGTGATTGAGCAGCGGATCGTAATGCAGCCCGCTTGCGACTTGCACGGCGAGTGTCGCGATCTCACCGTACGCGGGGTCGTTCGGACGCTGCAGCGAGTACGCGCGCCCCGCATCCAAAATTGTCGAGAGATATTGCTCCTGATCGGCGAAATCCCAGTTGCGGTCCGCGGCCTTTTGATAGGCCGCCTTCATCTGGTTGTAGAGCACTTGCGGGTCAGCTTCGATCGCCGCGCGCGCCGCGATCGGGGAAAACAACGCCGCCGCGAGCAGCCCCGCGGCAATGGTCCTACAGCTGGCTCGAATCATCCAATACTAAACGAAGATTGTTCGTCAAAAGTGCGTTCTTGATCTCACGCGCGATGCGCCGGCCCGTCGACATCGGTTCCGAGTAGTTCAGATACGAATACGGCGAGCCGTCGATGAAGAGGTTGGTGCCTGCGACGATCCGCGCCGAAATTTCCATGACGTAGAATTGCATGTCGGGCGTGATGATCGTCTCAATGCAAAACGCGCCGAAGAGTCCCTTCGGGCCTGCGATTTCCTTGCTCACTCGTACCACGTTCTCACCCATTCGTAACGCTTCCGCCAGCATGGACTCGCGCAGACTCACCGGCTGGTTGCCGACCACGACGTAGGAGGGACTCACGTCCATGCCTTCTTGTGCGGCAGCGGGAATGCGGCCAAGCGAATCGACGTTCGTCTCGTAGCGACGGTCCATCGACATGATCTCGAGACGGTCTTGGAGCGGCGAATAGAAATAGTGGATGTAGAGCGGAACGCCGATGATATACTCTTGAATCGTATAGGCTTTCTTGAGTTCTTTCGAGCGCGTCTCGAAGTCGCGCGCATCCCGAATGAACATATAGCCCTTGCCGCCACCCGCACCGTAGAGTTTGACGATCACCGGGCGATCGATTTCAGCGCCGGTTTTAAACTGGCGCGGCATCGTAATGCCGGCCTTCGTCAACCACTCGCGCTGCAGCTCGCGGCTCGCTTCCCAATCGAGCACGGCTTTGTTGCCGAAGTACGGTATCGTCATCTTCTTGTGCTCTTCGAGCGAAAGATACGCGACGAACGAACCATGCGGTACAATGACGACTTTGCGCTTCTCGAGTTCGCCGATCATCGCGGGAAATTCGGAATACGAATCTACGCCGATGACTTCGTCGATAAAGGCGAACGATCGATAGAGTTTCTCCGTATCGCGATTCGCGACGGCCAGCGTCTTGAATCCCTCATCGTGCGCTCCTTTTAGGATCTGAAGCGCAGAGTGCGACCCGAGGGTCGCTATGGTATACGGACGATTCATCTATTTCCTTCGTACAGAGCCGTTTCAATTGCGGGATTGCAGAGCAGCCGTTCTGCGGCAGTGCGCACGATTGGAGCGTCGACGGCAGCGCCGTCGCGATCCAACAGGCGCCAGCCGATGTAACGGCGCGGCTGCGAGATGCCGGGAATCTTCTTCCCGCCCAAATGTTCGCGCGTCTCGTCGTGCGCGCTGCGGTCGCCGATCCACACTTCGCCCGGTCGGGGCTCATCGATGCCGAGATCCACCAACCGGTGCTTATTCGGATTGAAGATCGTTTCGTTCGATTCCATGCGCGCAATGAAATCGTCGGCCGATCCTTGGTCTTCGACGACCCAAATTTCACTACGCTCAAGATGCGCCACATCGATGCGCAAGCGCTGCAGCGTCGTGAGCGTGGTGTAGGCGGCATTGTCCGGAATTTTGAGCGAAATCGCCACCGTGCGCTTCATCGAGCGTTCACCGCGGTAACGAAGCTGCGGAACAACACCGCACCGCCTGAAGGCTCGAGGATTCCATTGCGCCCACGCCGGTCCGGATGATTGAACGTCCACCCGTCCCGTTCGGGATGCGGCATGATGGCAAGAACATTGCCCTGCTTATTCACTAACGCCGCGGCGTTGAGAGCGGATTGATTCGGCGTCGCACTGGGATCGACGTGGCCGTCAGCATGCGCGTACACGAACGCGACGTGGCCGTTCTCTTGCAACTCAAGCAAGTGCTCGTCATCTGCCGCAAGCCGGCCTTCGCCGTGCGCGGCCCATGCGGGAATCAATTCATCGTGGCGCAGTGCCGCCGTGATCGGCGAACGGTTTGGATCGATTGCGAGCTTCACCCACGTGTGTTCGCAGACAAAGTGCGGCACCGGCCCGTTGCGCGTAAAGGCGGCCGTAGGACGCCGAATCTCGCCAGTGCCCGGAACGAGTCCAGCTTCGAGCAGAATCTGCGCGCCGTTGCAGACGCCGAACACGAGTTTCCCCTCGCGCGCACCGTCGATCACATAATCCATCATCTCGTCGTGCGCTGCAATTGCGCCCGCGCGGATGCGGTCTTCATACGCAAAGCCGCCCGGCAACACATACGCGTCGAACTTTGGCAGCAGCGCAGCGCGGCTCCAATGGAGCAGGTGCGCGTCGCCCCCGCAGTCGCGCAACAGCCGAAGCGTCTCTTCTTCCGAATTGGTGCCCGGAAAGACGAGCACCGCGATGCGCGGGTTCACGGGTACACCTCTTGCAACGGCTTGATCCATAATTCGTGCAAGCGCTTCAAATCAAACGCTTCGTCGTCAACGGCAAGCACCGGTTGGTCGATCGTCACGCCGATCTCGTGCGCACCTTCGACGTCATCCGCGATACCTTCGAACGCATCGACATCTTCGGCAGCGACTTCTACGATGAAGCCGCCGGATTCACCGAACAGTGCCTCGATATCGCCCACGCTTCCGTGCGTCCACTGCCACGGATCGTCGACCTGCACGCCGACCGGCTTCTGACCGCGCCGCAGCGTGCGGAACGCCATCTCACACAGTGCCGTGATCAAGCCGCCGTTTCCGATCGCATGCGCCGCACGCAACACGTTTGCTTGCGCGGCGGCGAGCAACATATCGTGCTGCGCCCGCATGAGTTTGTAATCGATGCGCGGCAACCGCGGATCGTGGCGTCCGAGCACGTCGATGGCAACCGAACCGCCGAGCGCCGCGTGCGGCTGTCCGACGAAATACAGAACGGAACCCGGTTGTTTCAAGGTCATCGTTACGACGTTGCTGACATCGCGAATCGATCCGACGCATGCAACGATCGGTGAGGCCGGAATTGCCTTGCCGCTCGCGGATTCGTTATAGAGACTCACGTTGCCCGAAACGAACGGCGTTTCGAACTTCCGCGCAGCGTTCGCGAGTCCGTCGATCGACGCGACGAATTCTCCTAGATGCGAGGGATTGCGCGGGTTACCGAAGTTCAAGCAGTCTGTGAGCCCGATCGGCCGCGCGCCGACCGCGACACACTTGCGAACCGCCTCGTACACGGCGTGTTCTGCCGCCAGTTGCGGATTCAAGCGGCCGTACCGGGGATTTCCCGCAACCGAAAGTGCCACGCCGAGCGTCGAACCGAAGACCGGCGCAAGCACGCCGGCATCACCGGCGCCGCGCGGAATCACGGTCGCACCGCGAACGACGGCGTCATAGCGGCGATAGAGCGGCTCGCGCGAGCAGACGTCGCGATGCTGCAACACCCGCTCGAGCAGTTCGTCGATCTGCATGCCGGTAACGATCGGCGCTTCATCCACCACTCGATCCGTGACTTCGACTTGGTCGAACGGTAATTCGTCGCGAATCGTCCCGGTCAAGAACTCGATATCGACGTCCATGACCACTTCGTCGTGATACCGCAGCACGTATCGCTTCTGCGCAGTCACCTTCCCGATGACCGTTGCGCGCGCGTTGTACGCGATCTCCGGCAGCGTGAATTCTTCGTTATAGATCCGCAGCAGATGCGGCGTTACCTCGGGCGGTACCACCCACATCAGCCGCTCCTGCGTTTCGCCGACCGCGATAACTTCCGGGCGCAGCGTATCGATCGCAACGTTCACCTTATCGAGATCGATCTGCGCGCCATATCCGCCCGCGGACGTGATCTCGGCCGAACATCCCATGATGCCGCCGGCGCCAAGGTCTTTGTATCCCGCGGTAATGTTGTGTTCGCGAAGATAGCCGAACGCCGCGTAGCTCGCGCGCATCAGCACGTTCTTGAGGAACGGATCGGGCACTTGAACGGCGCCGCGATTCGATTCTTCATCGGCAACGTCGAGCGTGAGCGACGAGAACGAAGCACCGCCGAACCCACTCGGATCGGTCGCTTTCCCGACGAGCACGATATCCCAGCCGTCCGCGCCCTTGGGCGCATACGAGTGAATGATTTCCGATTCTTTGACGATGCCCATCGCGACGACGTTGACCAAGCAATTGTCGTCGAAGCGCTCATCGAAATAGACGTCACCCGCGATGTTCGGAACGCCGATCGCGTTGCCGTACGCACTGATGCCGTCAACCGCCGCCTGCGCAACGTAGCGTTGATGCGATTGCGGATCGTCGACGAGTCCAAAGCGCAGCGGATCGGCAACCGCGATGACTTCCGCACCCATGCACAGCACGTCACGAACGATACCGCCGATCCCCGTCGCGGCGCCTTCGAACGGCACGACTTGCGAGGGATGGTTGTGCGATTCGTGTGCGATGACGATGCCGTAGCGCTCGCCTTGGAATTCGCCGAGGTGCAGAATGCCGGAATCTTCGGCCGGCCCGAGGACGACGTTCGGTCCGCTCGTCGGCAGCGTACGCAGGTGGTGGCGGCTCGACTTATAGCTGCAATGCTCGCTCCACTGCGCATCGAACGCGTGCAGCTCGACGACCGAGGGCGTACGCCCGAGCGTACGAGCGATCTGCGTGAGTTCGTCGGCGCGTAAGGTGACGCCGGAAGTGTCGAGCTCAGCCAATTGCGGTCCCCGGAGGCGTTGGAATGGGTTGCGCTTGCTGCTGCAGCATCGCATCCGCGTGCAACACGGCAGAACGCGCGTTCGCCTGCATCAGCAACGTTCGTCCGTACAGCACGGTGTCTTCCAGACCGAGCAGTTTTGCGCAGTCCATTGCGAGCTCTTGCGGATCGCCATGCCAGTCGAGCACCGGCGAGGATGAGGCCGAATCGAGCATCGCGCGCAGACTACTGTCTTGATCGACCGCAACGAAAAACAGGCGCGCGAACGTGGCTTCGAGTTGCTGTACCAGTTGCAGCACATAGCCCGGCGTCTTCGCGGGACTTGCAATGTGACGGACCGTCGGCAATCCAAGTTGCTGCAGCGCGGCGACGACCGCGTTGATCGATTCCGTCCGCTCCGGCGAATCGCCGACGACGGCGGCCATGCCGGGACGCATCACCGGAAAGGTGCCCACGAGTTCGGCCACTTCTTCATACGCCGACTTCACGCGCGCAAGCGCCGCATCGTCAACGTTTGGCAAATTGCGGTAGATCTGCTTGTCCAGCATTAACTCTTCACGCCCCTGCGGCCAGATCCGCCACGAATCGTTGTCGATCACGTCGGCAATCACGAGCTGCCCCTTGTCCGGGCCGCCGGCAAGACGTCCGAATTCAATCTTCAAATCGACGAGCAGCACATCGCGCTTGCGCCATGCATGCGAGAGAATCTCGAACGTCAGCCGCGCCAGCTCGGTCATCACGCCCACTTCATTCGGGTTCGCGATTCCGTTACCGATGATTGCATCGGGCGTAATCATCGGGTCGTGCTGCGCATCATCTTTCAAGAAGAACTCGATCACGCGCGGCACCATCAACGCGCCTCGCTGCACGCCCGGATTGCGCTTCACAAACGACCCCGCCGCAACGCCGCGCACGACTACTTCCAGCGGAATCATGTTGCAGCGGCGCACGAGCATCTCGTTGTTGTCGTCGTCCTCGCCGCCGTTCAAATAATGCGTCGGCAACCCGCAGAGATTCAGCAGCCGGAACACGCGCGCCGTGGTCTGCGCCGCAAGCCGCCCTTTCCCTGGAATCTCGTTCCGCCGCGCGCCATCGCCCGAAGAAATCTGATCCGTCTGCGCAACAACCAATTGATCGGGCGATCCCGCAGCCTCGTATAAAACTTTGGTCTTGCCCTTGGCAATCTCGATGCCCTTATTCACGAACCTACCTCTACGATTTTTTGTTGTGGAAACTGTGGGAGTGCATCGAGCTTTTCGGCAAGTGCTCGTGCGCGTTGTGGTGCCGTGCCGACGTGTTTGCTTGGATCGAGCAGGCGGCGGATCTCGGCGGGGTCGACGAGAGCGGTGAGCGAGGGATCGCCGGAGAGCGTTTGCGCGAGCGGATTGTCTTCACCGGCGGCGAGCGAAGACCACGCCTGCATTGCGGCTCCCCGAATCGTCTCATGCAATTCTTGACGATCTCCGCCCGCACGCACCGCCTCCATCATAACGGCTTCCGTACCGGCAAAGGGCCCGTAGGTGCGCAGATTGTGCGCGATGCGGCGCTCCTCGACACGCAGACCATCGACGACTTTGCGGGCCAGCGAGACGATCTCATCGGCGCACAGAAGCGCTTCGGGAAGAATCGTCCGGCGGTTTGCACTGTCGTCGAGCGTGCGTTCCAGATAATTCGTGGCGGCATTCTGCCACGCGACATCGGCGTAACCCACCAGCAAGCGCGCAAGCGAGTCGATACGCTCGCACATGATCGGGTTTCGTTTGAACGGCATCGCCGAACTGCCGACTTGCGATTTTCCGAAGGGCTCCGCTACTTCACCGAACTCCGGACTCGAGAGAATGCGAATGTCGGCGGCAAACTTCGAAAGCGACGCGCCGAGCCCCGCGAGGCCCGAGAGCAACAGATAATCGAGCTTGCGCGGATACGTTTGCGTGCTGATCTCGCGCGCTTCCAATCCGAAACGTTCCAGCACTTCACGCTCGATCTGCGCCGATCCACCGGAGTGATCGACAAGATGCTCGTACGATGCCGCCGTGCCGACCGCACCGCGAAGCCCCTTCGTTGTAAGTTGATCGAAAACGAACCGCAGGTTGGTCTCGTCGATCAGGAGATCTTGCGCGTAGACCGCCAGACGATAGCCGAGCGTCGTCGGCTCGGCCGGCTGCAGATGCGTGAACGCCATGCAGACCAGATCGCTGTACTGACGTATGCGTCCCGAAAGGGCTTCCAGCAGTCCGCGGAGATTCTCGCCGACGAGCGAGAGTGCCCGGCGCAGACGATACGTCTCGACCGTGTCCTCGATGTCCATCGAGGTGGCGCCCAGATGCAGCTTCCCGCCGCCGCGCACCGCCTGTGAAGCGAAGACGCGGATCTCCGCCATGAGGTCGTGATGGATTTCTCGTTCGATAGCAAGCGCCGCATCGATGTCGACGCGTCCCGCATGCGCTTTAAGGTCGGCAACCTCGTCCGCCGCGACCAATCCTTGATGTGCCTGCGCCTCGGCGAGCGCGACCCACACTGCGCGCCAGAGCTTCCGACGCTCTTCTTCGGAAAAGAGAAGACGAAGCTCGGCGCTGCCGTATCTCCAAGAGAACGGCGAGGCATACGTACGGTAATCCATGGGACGAAAGCTCCGTTCGCCCCCGCCTAGAGCGCTGCCTCGTCGCCTTTCGTCGCAGCTTGAGCAACCGCGCGCGCCTCAAAATCGGACAGCTCGATTAAGATGTGCTCAGGAGAACCCGAATCGATCGCCCGGAGGGCCGCCTTACGGACGGCGTCGTCGGCGAACTGCCGTAGCTGCTCCTCGGTCATCCCCTCGGTCTGCGCTTCGAGCACCTCGAGCGCCGCATCGAGGTCGAATTGGACCGGTTTGCCGTCCAGAAGCTCGTGCAGCTTCGCGCGACGGGCTTGCGCATCGAGCTCGTGCAGATCGATTGTCTCGGGAAAGCGCGAGCGCAGTTCGGGATCGACGGTACCGGCATCGGCTGTCGTCGCGAGCACGAAGACCGGCGCGTTGTTTGCGACGAGTTCGTCTATGAGCACGGCGAAGTGCGCAACGGCGCCCGGATCGGCGTACTCCGGAACCTCCACCGCAACGAGTGCACGCCCGCGATCGCGCGCTTCCAGTATCGCTGTGTCGACGTCATCGACCAGCGTGTCGATGACCACAAGCGACGTTTGTTCCGAGAGGCCGCGGATAACGAACTGCTTTGCGGCGTTCGAGGGTCCGGCAATGAGGACAGCGCGCGGAACCGTAATGCCCTGCGACTCCATCGTATCGACGTGCGCGAACATCGCCGAGAGCAGTCGCAGCCGTTCGACAACGAGCTCCGGCAGCACAACATCGTCGATGCTTTCCGTAACGGCTGCCGCGGCGCCGTCGATCACCATCGTACTGTGATCCATCGCGCCTTCCGGCGGCGAGAAGTCGATGACCGTTCCAAAACGCGCAACCATCCCTTGATCTAGGTCGTCTCGCGTTCTCGCCGCTGCGACGACCCACACATCAGCGTTATCGTCCAGCGCTTCCCACTCTTTGGCGATCGCCTGCACGACTTCGCGCCGCATCGATTCGTACGCCGCCGATCCGCTCGCGGCAAAGAACCGTTCCGCTTCGTCGATGAAGATGATCGAACGCGTGCGTTTCGCGGACTCGAAGAGGCGCGATACCGTCGAAGCGCCTTGACCGACGTATCCGATTTTGATCTGCGAGAACGAAAGATGGAGCAGCGAGGCAGCACTAGCGCGCGCGAGCGTTTGCAGCACGTCCGTGGGATCGGCACGATCGCCCGTTACCAAAAACAATCCGCGCCGCGCCGCCGGATCACCGAGGCGGAACAGCAACACTTGCCGTAAGAGCCGCTCGCGTAAGATCGATGACACGGGAAGCGGACGCATGATCGCGGCGGTGCCGTCATATTCGTGCAATTCGGATTCGAGCTTGCGCAACCGTTCGTCGAGAGACTTGCGCGAGCCGAAGTGACGAACCACGGAGCGGAAATCTTCTGCCTGCGTCTTTACGCTTGGAAGATGACGTTCGAGTGCGCGCTGAAAAAAGACGCCGTACGCGCGAATGAACGGATTCTCGAGATCGGCGTGGACGAGCGTCGGCTTCTTTTCGGGGAAGCGCGTCAAGAGCACGTGACTGCGCCGCTCGTCGATCACTTCGATGAACGTCTCTTCGAGCGCGTCCTTGTCGCGTACGCCGGGAATTTTCCACGCGCGATCTTCGATCGCGCCGTTCGTCGGACCATCGAAACCAATGAGTGGATGACTCAAACCGGGTTCGTAGTGGGTGAACGCAACGAACCGCACATCGCGTCCCTCGTCACCGAGGTATGACGCACGCGCTTTTCGCAACGGCGTCAAGCACTGGTCGCGCGCAACGAAGTAGCCGGCGAGCGCCGCAAGAAGGTAGATGCCGAGCGCAACAAATACGCCCGTCACCTGCAACAACGCAATTGCACCGGCCGCGACAGCCGTCATCGCTGCGATCAAAAGCCATTGATACCCGGGAACCCATGCGAACGTCAGTGCCGACGCGATGTTTTCGCGCTCGCGCATCGACTGTTGTTGGCTGAAGACGTCGCGCCACGTGGCGGTGACCATGGTGTCGAGCGCGGTGCGAATTTCGGCCAAGCGCTCGCGGTCGGCTAGGATCTGACGCTCGAGATCCTCGCGCTCGGCGCGTGCGCGATCAACATCGTTCTGAAGCTCGAGCTTCGGATCGACGTCGGTCGTCCCGGCCTCCTGCGGGGTCATGACATCCATATTTAAGTTGTTATCGGCGCCCGAGGGCTGAAAGCTCCGTCGTTATCCGTTCAACCAAGGTCCGGTGGTCTTCCGGGTCGCTGCCCGCGCTTCCCGTGACAATGGATTCCACTCCACGAACGGCCCGTTCGTACGCAACGCGCGCGCGGCGCTCTCCGATGCGCGCCGCGATCGGCCGCAGCACCCGCTCGCGCCAACGCGCGCGAGCCGGTAGCTCTCCGCCGGGACGCGCGAGCTCCCAAATCAACGAGCATTCCGTCGCGAGTGCCGAGAGCAGCGGAATTGCCGCGCCGCGTGGATCGTTCGAGAAGAATTCGTGCGCGATGCCCATAGCTTGCGCGACTTTGCCTTCTACGAGCGCGCTTGCGTACAGATACGCTTTGGGATCCTCGATCGCAAGTGATTCGCTCTCGAGCTCCTTGTAGGTGATCTTCTTGCCCGAGAGCGCCAGTTTTTCCAGATCGTTGCGCACCGCGGCCAGCTCGGCTTCGCTGCGCGTGAGTTCGGCGATAACGCGCGGCTCTGCCGTCGCGCCCAGACGCTCGAGTGTCTCGCGGATGAAGCGGGTTCGCGTCTCTTCGTTCACCGTCGTGTCGATGCGAAGCGCCGCACGTCCCAATTGCGTGCCAAGCGGTTGGGGGCGCTGCGAACGCGGCGACAGCAAATCGGTGATGATCAGCGTGTTGCCCGCCGGCACGTCTTCTGCCACTGCAAGCAGATCGCGTCGCGGCTGCGCCTTGAGCGACTGCGCGTCGAGAACGAGCACGACACGGCGCTCGGCCAGAAACGGCATCGCGGAGAGCGCTTCACGAACGCGTCCCGCATCAGTCCATTCCGACGCCGGAAACCGTTCGAGATTGAGGTCGCGCATATCAGGCAAGAGCCGGTCGAGCAACGCATCAACGGCTAACTCTGCAAGCGCGCGTTCCGTACCCTCGATGACAACGAGCGACCCGACCTTCGGTGTCTTATCGATGAACTCGTAGAATTTCATTTTAAAAAGCCTCGCACGCTGCGCGAGGCTTGGCACTCCACTGCACTTCCGGCACTACGCGCCGGAAATGCAGTTGCGCGCCCCCGTGCGCACGTTGCGCACGGGCCCCCATCATGCGAACGCATGGAAATGTGGCCGCCCTTGCAGCGCGGGAATCGTTTCGAGATAGGGCGGGCGGATTACGCCGTATTCGGTGATGAAGGCGGTGACGAGATGTCCCGGAGTAACGTCGAATGCGGGATTGTACACGTGCGCGCCTGACATTGCGACCGTGGCGGGGCCGAACGACGTCACTTCTTCAGGACGGCGCTCCTCGATGTGAATTCCATCGCCGCTTTCCATCGAGAAGTCGAACGTGCTGCGTGGCGCGGCGACATAAAACGGAATGCCGTGGTGCGCCGCAAGCACTGCAAGACCGTACGTACCGATCTTATTTGCCGTATCGCCGTTGCGCGCGATGCGATCGGCGCCGACGATAACGAGGTCAACGCCTTTACGCTGCATTGCAATCGCCGCCGCCGCATCCACTTGCAACGTCGCATCGACGTTCGCATTCGCGAGCTCGAAGTACGTCAGACGCCCGCCTTGGAGCAGCGGCCGCGTTTCGTCGACGAAGACGTGCGGCTTCTTTCCGGCGCGTGCCGCGTGAATGATGACACCGAGCGCCGTGCCGCCGCCCGCCGTTGCAATCGGGCCGGTGTTGCAGTGGGTCAGAATTTTTGCGTTCTTCTCGATGACGTCGAGGCCGGCATCCGCGATCGCCTTGTCGATCGCAATCTGCTCGCGATGGATCGCCTTTGCTTCTGCGACCATATCGGACGCCGCGGTGACCCGATCGACCGCCCACGCAAGATTTACGGCGGTCGGCCGCGCGCCCCGCACGCGTTCCGCCGCACGGCGAAAATCATCGTCGCTGGAAATCGTGGCGCGCAACAATGCGACGCCATACGCGCCGAAGACGCCGATCGCCGGTGCGCCGCGCACCGCAAGCGTTTGAATCGCCTCGACGATATCGTCGACGGTGCGAGCGTGCTTTCGCACGACTTCGTGTGGCAGCAACCGTTGATCGATGTACGAAACGGCATCGCCTTCCCACGAGACGGCGGAGAGATCTTCGTCAGTAAAAGACATCGCGCCGAGCCTTCGGGCCCGGCGCGACGCGTTCATTGTCGCGGTCTGCGAAAGTTAGACGCCGGCGGGCACGCGCGCCGTGTAGCACGTGCGGCAATACACCGGACGATCGCCGCGCGGACGGAACGGCACCGTTGTGGTGACGCCGCATTCAGCGCAGACTGCCTCGAAACTCGGACGTTGCGCAGCCGGTGCACTGTCGCCGTTTTGCGTACGTCGTGCTTGACGGCAATCGCGGCAGCGTTGCGGCTGATTTACAAAGCCCTTCTCGGCGAAAAATTGCTGTTCGCGCGCAGAGAAAACGAACTGCGATCCGCAGTCCTTACAGGTCAGCATCTTGTCTTCCACTGGGTCGAGGCCTCCGGACGTCTAACGAATCAGGCTAGGTCAAATGCGACTTTGGTAAGTGAACCCCTCCTTTGGAACGGTAAGCGGGCAAGCATACAAAAAGCCGGAAACGACGCTTGCGCGATTTAACTTACATATGGTAGCCTAGTAACGTAATATCGCCTTTACTAAAGGAGCAGAAAACACAGTGACGGCTTTTGCCCTCGACCCGGCCCACTCGCAAGTCGAGTTCGTGGTTCGGCATATGGTCATCTCAAAGGTCCGCGGCAGCTTCGGCTCGTTCCGCGTCGACCTCGAGGTCGATGACGCTACCAATCTTCCGACGGCGGTCAACGCCGAAATCGACGCGGAATCGATCGACACGAAGGTCGCGGATCGCGACGCGCACCTTCGCTCCGCTGACTTCTTGCACGTGGAAGCACACGAGAAGATCACGTTCCGGAGCACGCGTATCAGCGGAACGCCGGACAACTTCAAAATGGACGGTGACCTTACCGTGCGCGGCGTGACGCGCCCCGTCACGCTGAACGCGTCGGTCGACGGCCGCCTCAAAGATCCGTGGGGCAACGATCGCGTCGCCTACAGCGCGACGACGAAGATCAACCGCAAAGATTTCGGTCTGACGTGGAATCAGGCGCTCGAAGCGGGCGGCGTGCTGGTGGGTGAAGACATCGAGATCCACCTCTCGCTCGAAGCCGTCAAGGTGACGGCTCCGGCTGCGGTTTAACCGTCTAACACGTCTTTGGCATCCTCAGCGGCAATCGTGGGATGCTCTTCATCGTTGGTGTTCCGCCGCTCGTCATCGTCGTTGCGGATGATGACGGGCTGCGGCCCATCGTCGCTCTCGTCGACTGGTGGATTCAGCTCTTCATCTTCTTCTTGGTCGATGGTCCCGCGATCAAAGAGCGGCTCTCCGTCGCGCGTTAGTTCGTTCCGGTCTTTCATGATGGCCGGGTCGTACCCAGACCGCTTACGCGCGGAACCCTGCTCGCGGTAATTTCTTCGGGATCATCAACAGCGCCGCGGCAGCCATCGCGGCTTCGTAGCCTTTGTCGCCTTGCTTCGGATCGGCGCGCTCTTGCGCTTGCTCCATGTTCTCGGTCGTCAGCACGCCGAATCCGATCGGCACGCCGAAGGAAAGCTGCACGTCCATGATGCCGCGCGCGCACTCGCCGGCAACGAAATCGAAATGCGCGGTTTCGCCGCGTATCACCGCGCCGAGGGCAACAACGGCATCCACGGCCTCGTTGTCGATGACATACCTGCACGCAAGCGGCAGTTCGAAACATCCGGGAACGTCGTAAATCATGATGTCGTTATCCGCGACGTTGCACGCTCGCAGCGCGCGCACCGCGCCGTCGACTAGCCAATCGCTCAGCTCGGAATAGAAGCGTGCCGCAACAATCCCAAAACGTTTGCCCGAACAGTCCGGCGCGGTCATGCCGTCCGGCGCGTTCTGTTCGCCGTTCGTTTTCATGACGCGACCGTTTCTTCTTCGTCGAACATGTGCCCGAGTTTGGCGCGCTTCGTGGCCATGTAGCGTTTGTTGTGCACGGTCGGCGTCGTTTGCATCGGGACCCGTCCGATGATCTTGAGTCCGTAACCCTCGAGACCGAAAATCTTGCGCGGATTGTTGGTGATCAGACGCATCTCTTTGATGCCGAGATCCGCAAGAATCTGCGAACCGATGCCGTAGTCGCGCTTGTCGATCGGCAGCCCGAGCGCGAGATTCGCTTCAACGGTATCCGCACCGCGATCTTGCAATTCGTATGCGCGCAGCTTGTTGGCAAGACCGATGCCGCGCCCTTCCTGACGCAGGTACAAGAATACGCCACGCCCTTCTTTCGCGATCATCGTCATCGCGCCGTCGCGTTGCGCCGCGCAGTCACAGCGAATAGAGTGCAGTGCATCGCCGGTGAGACATTCGGAGTGCACGCGCACGAGCACGTCCTTTCCGTCTCCGATATCGCCCATAACAAGTGCGACGTGCGTGTTGCCGTCGATGGTCGTCTCGTAGGCAACGCCTGTCCAATCACCCGTCGTGGTCGGCAAATTGAATTCAGCGACTTTTTTTACAAGTTTTTCCGTTCGCATGCGGTACGCAATGAGATCCTTTACGGTGATGAGCCGAAGCCCATGACGGTCGGCATACTTCCGTAACCCGTCCAGTCTCTCCATCGTTCCGTCTTCCGCCATGATCTCGCAAATGACGCCGGCGGGGTACAAACCGGCCAGACGCGCCAAATCGACGGATGCCTCCGTTTGACCGGCGCGGACGAGCACACCGCCGTCACGCGCCCGAAGCGGAAACGTATGGCCCGGACGCAAGAAATCCGTCGACGTCGCGCTCGGATCGATCAACGCTTTGATGGTCGCGGCACGATCGTGCGCGGAGATGCCCGTCGTCGTTACGCCGCGCGCTTCGACGGAAACGGTAAAGGCCGTTTCGTGCACCGCGGTGTTTTCGCTGACCATTTGCGGAATCTGAAGCTGGTCCAGCCGACTGCCGAGCATCGGCACGCAGATGAGGCCGCCGGCCTCCTTGCGCATGAAGTTGATCGCTTCAGGCGTGACCATTTGCGCCGCCATCACGAGGTCGCCTTCGTTCTCGCGATCCTCGTCATCCAAGACGACAACCATCTTGCCGGCGCGAATATCGTCGATCGCATCCTGGATGGAATCGAAGGGGCTCTCAGGTTCGCCTTCGCCCGACGGCGCAAGCTCCGGCAGTACCTTCGTGAGGCGCTGCAACGTGCGGTACGACGGCTCGCGCCGCCCGGAGCGCAGCAACGACACGGCAGATTCCGTTACGCCGGAGCGTTGGGCAAGTTCCGCAGCGGAAAGGCTTGCGGCTTCCATAGCCGCATTGAGGGCGTCGGCGAACAGACTCATGCCCCCACCCTAGGCTGCGACTTTACAATTGTCAAGTCACTTAAGCGGTGGCGCTTTGCCCACTAATGCGGTGCAGAGGGCACATTCCTGTGCAGCGTCGCCCATTCTTATACGCTGCCTGCTTCGTTGGATTCACTCTGCGGCGGGAACGAAAGCTCTTGTTCACGCTCCTGTTCTTGCCGCTTTTTGCGAGCCTCTTCGAACGACTTCATCGACTTCATCGTGTTGTGAAAGTGAGTTACTCCTTGCGCAAAAGACAGACCCGGCAGAGCTCGCCCCGTAGCAACGTTCGCGTAGTACGCGGAGATAGTTCCGACGATGCGCGGCTTCCCGCGACCGGCCGGAAGCGCAAAGACAGGGCCGCCGCTGACCCCGTTTATGGCGACGCCGTCGATGAAGTACGTCTCACTGGAATCATCATCGAGCCGACAACTGCTGATGATTCCAGAAAAAAAACAAAGCGTGTTCGGAGCCACCGAGGGGTAGCCGAGCCAACGGACCTCGGCGCCGACTTTGAGCATTTGGTCAGGGGGAATCAATGGCAGCAGTTTTTCTGGAAGCTTAAGCTCGCTCGGATCAAAAAGAATAACGGCTGAATCCGTTTTTGCGTCGGGGAAAATTACACGCTTGTCGTCTTTGACAAACATGAGCTCCATGTCTGCATGCGTGATTCTCAGGGGCTGCTGCCATTTTTCAGCGTGTGAAACGACGTGGAAAGCTGTCGCGATCCCACAGAGCGACTTGCTCTCGTTGTATAAGCACAGAAAGCCTGTCCCATGTCCGCTCGGCGTCTCGATCTTTACGACGAACGGTGAAACTTGCTCGACTGCTTCATACCACTTCATTACCTACTCCTCGAGCCGTCGCCACGAATTAGCGAGCTA
>CAZYLU010000019.1:0-64616 GCA_964648945.1 uncultured bacterium
AAGAAGCATTGCGAACGATGCTAAAGTGAATGCAAAATATCGTTTACTGCCCATACATACCCCACATGCGCAGCGAGTGCCAAGTCGTTCGCTTTTTACGCGTGGCGCTACCTGCGGCAGCATCTGTGACAAATGGACTATGCGGGGCAATCTGTTGTCGTAGCTTGAACAACAGTAACAATTATCCGAACAATGGGCGGTCGCTGCGGTTGGCCGCGTCCCAGGACCACATCCTGGCTGACTCCTTGGGCCATCCACCCCATTTTTTCTGGCCGAACGTCCCTCGGATTACCCCCTGTCGACGGGTAAAGGACATTCACGTTTCTATTTAGGGAGTCAACATGATCTTCGCAAGGACCTCGCGTTCTTGCTTTGCATCGCTGCTGGCCGCAACGCTAACAAGCGTTGTGGTCAGCGGCTGCGCCGGAGGTGGCGGCACACAGGGCCTACCCCAGACGCAGCAAAGTGCGACCGCCAATAACCCAAGCCAACTCACTGCACCGACTACGTCGACGGCGCCCGCTACATCGACGACGCCAACACCAAAACCCGGCGTCTCTTCATCATTCCGGTATCATCTCTATCCGGTCAACGAGCGCGGCGCAGCAGTAAGGGCGCAAACGCTGCACTATCCCGCGGACCTTCAATACAACGGCGGCGCCGTCGTGACGTCGGCGCTTTCGCACAACGTGTACGTCGATTGCGCGGCGAGCTGTTGGGGCGACCCGCAAGAGTTCCTCGATAATCTCAACGACAGCACATTCATACACGTCGTGGACCAGTATGTCCACGCGACCACCAATTACCGTTACCGCTTCGGCGCGAACTACTCCGCGTACGTGAAGTTCTCTACGAACTCCATGTCGGAAGACCAGATCGTGAACCTCGTCCACCTCGCCGCGCTACGCATTGGCGGCGGGTATCACAATATTTATCACGTCTTCCTACCTGCGGGCATCGATACGTGTATCAGCGGAACGACGCAATGCTACTCGCCCGACGTTCCGCAAAACTGGGTCTTCTGCGCGTATCACAGCAGCGTTGACTTCAGCGACAAGGCGGGACACGTACTCTTTACTGTCGAGCCGTATCAAGCAGTCCCCGGCTGCGCCGTCACCAACGGACCGAATTCGATGTTGATCGATTCCACCGACTCTACGCTGTCACACGAGTACATCGAAACGATCACGGATCCGGATCCGAACAGCTCGTGGTTCAACCAGAATTTCAACGGCGAGGTAGCCGACCTATGCGCCGGCTACGACGACAACGATCTCCTCTACTTCAGGAGATACGAGATTCAAGAAGAGTACTCGAACAAAGTCCACGCGTGTACGAATTAACGAAGGCGGGCTCCAGGGCCCGCCTTTCTCTCGTTAGCCGTCAATGCGTACTCCTGCCACAGCAGCCTTTACGCGCGGCGCGCGGCCGCCGTGCCGGCTCGTAGGCCGTCGCAATGGGTGCTTCGTAGACTTGATGTCCGGAAGAGTACGTGCCGAGAATGCGCGTCGACATAATCTCCTCCGGCGCGGCGTTCATCCAGTCACGATCGAGTACCGTGAAGTCGGCGTATTTGCCGACCGAAATAGAGCCGGCGACACCTTCCATGAAATTGGCGTGCGCCGGCCAGATGGTCATCGATTTTAGCGCCTCGTCGCGCGTCATCCGCTGTTCCGGATGCCAGCCGCCTGCGGGACTGTTGGTTTCATCCTGTCGCGTAATCGCGGCATGGAATGTCCGTAGCGTACTGACAACTTCCACCGGAGCGTCGGTGCCGTTCGGTATGACTACACCGGTATCGAGCAAAGAGCGCCACGCATACGCTCGCTTCACGCGATCCGGGCCGAGTCGCGCAAGCGCCCAACGCATGTCGCTGACCTGATGCGTCGTCTGCATCGACGGAATAACACCGAGCTGCGCAAAGCGCGGAATGTCGGCGGCGGTAAGGCACTGCGCATGTTCGGTCCTAAAGCGATGATCGCGAACAGGAACACGTTTTAACGCATTGGCATACGCGTCGAGCGTAACACGATTGCCGCGATCGCCGATCGCGTGCGTGCATACTTGAAAACCAGCGCGCAGCGCCTTCTCCGCAACGTCCTCGATGTGCGCCTGTGTGATGCGGAGCAGCCCTCGGTTTCCCGGATCGTCGCTGTACGGCTCGAACATCGCCGCGCCGCGCGAGCCCATCGCACCATCGATAAAAAGTTTAATTGCTCGCACCGAGAGCCGCCCATCATACGAAAGATGAACCGGACCTGCGCCCAGATGGCGCGCAATCACTTGCTCGTTATCTGCCAGCATCGCGTAATTGCGCATCGTCAATTGGCCATCCGCAAGCAATTCTCGATATGCATCGAGCATGCCGTCGTCCACGCCCGGCTCCGCAATAGTCGTCAGCCCCCAGCGGTGACACTCTTTCTGACCCGCGAGTGCTGACTGCTTCATTTGGTCGTGGGTCGGAGCGGGAATCGCGCGGTCAATCAACTCCATGGCGTTGTCAATAAATACGCCGGTAGGCTGACCATGCGCGTCGCGGACGATCCGTCCGCCGGTTTGCTCCGGTGTCGACGCTGTCACGCCCGCAAGTTGCATCGCTTTGGCATTTGCCAAGAGCGCGTGACCGTCGACGCGGTAGAGCACGACGGGGCGATCCGGCAGCGCAGCAGTCAACGCCTCGTGCGTCGGAAACTGCTGCCCCGGCCAGCGCGTCTGATCCCAATCGTCGCCGGTGATCCACGGATCGCTCCAACGATGCGCATATTCCACCGTGCGGCGGATCACTTCTTCGTACGAATTCGAGCCCATGAGCTGCACGATAAAGAAATCGTCGCCCACGTTCATGAAGTGCAGATGCGCATCGATGAGCCCCGGCAGCACCGTTACGCCCCCCAAATCGAGCCGCCTTGCGTTCACGCCCGCGAAATTAACCGCACCTTCGCGCGATCCGACATACGCAAAGCGCCCGTTGCGTACGACAAAGGCTTGCGCCGTTGTACCGCTTGGATCGACCGTGTGAACGGTTTCCGCCGTAACGATGACGTCTCCAGCAGGCGCAGCTTTCAATGCCGCCGGCACACTCGCGGCGGCCGCAATTCCGGATATGAACGCTTTACGACGCATACGCAAGCGTTCGTCTTAGCTCGAGCTGTGACCCGTTTTTGCGGGTTACGGCTTTCTAGGAACCTTCTTTTGATCCGGATAGATGACGTGAGGTGTTATCAGAAAAACGATCTCGTCGCGTTCATGATGCGAGATCCGGTTCTTGAAAAACTCTCCAAGGATCGGGATATTTGAGAGTCCGGGGACGCGTTCGAGGGTTTGATTATCAACGTCGCGCAGCAATCCCCCAAGTACGATCGTGTCCGAATCTGCCACACGAAGCGTCGAGTCTATCTTGCGATTCGCAATGATGGGATAACCAGTTGTCGTAAGGCCGACGAGTTCGCTGTACTCTGGGTGCAATTCAGCGGTTACAACGCCGTCCGGACCGATTGTCGGCGTCAGCCGAAGTTTAACACCGATATCGACGAATTGTACGTTTTGGCCACCGAGCACGGACGTATTGAAAATGACCGGATAGGTCTGGCCGATGAGAAGATCGGCTTCTTTATTGTTGATTGTTACAAGTTTTGGCGTTGCAAGGATCTGTGCGCGTCCTTCCGTTATCAGCGCATTCAGCCGCACATTTATAGGAATAGCGCCGCCGGTAAACGCATATGCCGTCGACCCGGGCGTAGGATGTCCTTCGAGGTCCTCGCCACCCCACTCGAGTCCAAAATTACTGTCAGTGGTTTGAGGCGTGACGTCGGCCACTCTTACTTCGAACATAACTTGCGGACTTGGGCGATCCAACGAATCTAACAGTTGCGCAGCAGCAGCTTGGACCTCTTCGTTCCCACTCACGACGACGCTGTTGTGCTGATCGTCAGGAACATAAATCCCATCAGGCGACAAGAGTTTAAGTTGCTTGATCGCGTCGTCGGTTCGTACGTAGTGCAGGTGATACGTTTTTGCCGGCGCGTTCCCATCTCCGACCGTCGTCGTAGCATCGAGCGCAGAAACCAGGTATCGAGCGCGGGAAATGGTATCGGCTGGACCGGTAACGACAACCGCGCGAATGCGCTTGTCTGGAACAATCACCGTACCGCTCGGGAGAGCGTCAGTGAGTTCCTTCGCGACGTCGTCCGGTTTCGCGTGTGCAAGCGGCAGCACATCGGTCTGCGCGGCAAGCGGCGTATTCGCGTCGGTGTAGCGGCGATTCATCGCGTCTGCCTCGCCGACAATGAGAACACTGCCCTCCTTATGGACCTGAAGCTCGTACGAACCAACGATCACCGATAACGCGTTTTCGAACGTAACATTCTTTAGTCGAACCGTCACCCGCTGCGGCTTCACCGTCGCGTCGGTTACAATGTTCACTCCGGCCTCCGCGCCCAACAACGCCAGTGCGTCGGACAGATAAACGTCTTGGACGTCGAGCGAGAGGAGTTTCTCCGCTGCGCTTGCGGGCGCGATGAGCAGAGCGAGGATCAACGAAAGAGTAACAATCCGTTTCATCGCGGAGCGCTTGCTATTGGAAGGCGCAGTCCGCCGGAGAGTGTGATGCCGCCCGCATCGATCGAGCGGACGGTATCGGTGCCTATGTGATCTCCAACGCTGACTACTTTTATCGATTCACCGAACTCGACGAGCGCCTGCGGCACGTCTCCGAGGACGATTCCGCGAACAATGGGAACCGAACCGGCCGTTGCCGGAGACGTCACTCCCGCCGCGCCGGCATTTGGCGGCAAAACGATTCCGATCTCGTCGGTCCCATGCGACACGCCGGGCCCGGCGTGCACGTCGGGCGGCAACGCGGTCTTATCTGCAACAAATGGATCGCGCTCGATCTCAATCGCCGGATAGTCGAGGCGGCCAGGAATTTCAGGCAGTGCGATGAGCGATCCACGAGCGACCGTCTGAGCTCTCGCGATTGGAGACGTAGGCGGAACGGTGAACGGTAAAATTGCTGTTCCGCCACATACGATCATCAGCGCAAGACGCATCAGATCCTGACGTTGTTCATCGGACAGTTCGTACACGCGAGTTCTCCAACGGAAGTAGTGCGGCTAAACGGTAGATCGTTGCGTGAAGCGTTACATCGAGGACGGGCGGGACACGATCGCTTTCCGTCGCGGACAAGTGAATGTCACGAACGTCGATGAGCACATCATGGCGCGGAAGATCAGCCACCAGTGCAACGATGTTGCGAAATGGGCCGCGAACAGAGATAGCGACATCAGATGGCAGAAGGGCATTTGCGCGAATCGCAGCCGCTGCACTATCGGAGCCGTGCGTTGTCGTATCGGGCGCGACTTCCCGAATATCCACCGCCTGACGGTTGGACTCGTCATGCAGGAGTCGCAGCAGCGCAGCGGTGACGCCTCCCGCAGAACGCACGCCTCCAAGCGCGGTAAGGTCCGACGCAATCCTTGCTTGAGCTGCGCGCAATTGCGCGGCACGCCGTGTAGCCGCGTCGATTGCGTTTGCTTCATCGTAGAGTTCCAGCGCATGCGCATGACGCTGCGACAGTTCTTGCGAGCCAGGCCACGAGATGCAACCTACGCCGACTGCAAGCACCATAAACGCTGCAAGAAGCCACAAGACACGAGCCCAGGCACGCAGATCCATCTGAATCTTCATTAGTTTCTTTCCTGCGCTCGAATCGTGAAGGTCACCAGCGCATCTCGCGCGCGATCTTCCTTCACCGCCCGCACGAGCGTAGGCGATGCAGCCGCGGTGCTCGTCATGAGGTCTGCCACCGTCGCGCTGAGGACGTTCAGCCCTTCTGCGCGGCCGTGGAGCTCGAGACCGTCCGGTGTTCGAACAATTGAAGTTAGCCATGCCGCTGACGGCAAGTGGTTACCGATGTCCGCTAACCGGTGCGACAAGCCGGACCCGGAGAGTCGTATACGGCGCAGTCGGCCATCGAGCGATAAGAGTTGATCGACATTGGACCGCACGAGCTTCGTAGCGGCAAACATCGCCCGGCTCTGCTTCAAGCGCTGCGATGCGACCGCTTCTTCTCTCGTTGCCGCGGCAATCCAATGGCGCTCGAGCGTCCACCACGCACAGACGACAAGGATCGCGGTAACGAGTGCCCCGAGTGGCGTGCGAAGCTCGAGCGGGATGCGGAGAGCGCGTAAATGCTCGATCGGTTCGGGCGGCGCATCTTGAATGTAGTTGAAACGCATTACGAGGCGAGGCCCCAAATCGTTAGCGCGGCCGCAAGGGTCCAATCAGGAGCAGCGGAACGCAGAACATCTTCCGGATACGCGTCCGTCTGAAGCAAGGGCGGCACGATCAGTTCCACTGCTGTCCCCGACGATGACTGCAGCTCGGAAACGAGGCCTGGAAGCCGCGCTCCGTTACCGACGAGGGCAACACGCGTGACTGGTGCGCGGGCTCGCGCGCGATCGATGAGCGTCAGCAATTCCGCAGCGAGTGCGTTACGGACAGCGATTCCCGCCCCCGCTGAGCCCAGAATCCGCTTCCGCTTCTCCGCGCTCTCGAGATCGATGGCTAGCTCGCGAGCAATGCCAAGCGTAACATCGTCTCCACCGACCTGAATAGATTGAGAGAACGGCGACGCGGGAGCGTAGTGATGGAGTGTTGAGCGAGTTGCGCCGATATCCAATACCGCATCGACGAATGGCATTGCGCGTCGCAACGCGAGCGCATCGTGGTCGATTGCCATTGCCCGCAGCCGCGCCCGTTTCAAAAGCGAGATGCGTCCCTTAACGGCGGACTCGCTCGTCACCCCAACGGCGAAAGTGCCTTTTCGCTCGGCTCGATGTATTCGAACAACGGCAGTGCCTTCGACGTGTTGAGGCGCAAAGCGCTGCGCTTCAAATCGCGCAGCCCGCATGCGTTCGTGCCAGCTCATCTTCGGAAAACCGATCAGTCGAAGATTTGCTGTTGCACCACCGAGCGCAGACACGCAGGTTCGGTTCTTCGTGCCGAGTTCTCCGATCATTTCCTCGACTAATGCAGCGATGAGATGGACGTCTTCGCGGAGATCTTCAGGCACGTCGCGTGCCGCAACAGCTTTGACCCGCACCTCCTCGGGGGAAGCGGCTTCGGCCAACGCAACGCGTATCCGTGACGACCCGAGATCCACGCCAAGTGGTAGCAACCGATAACGGCTCATCTGATCAGGCCTCCGGCGGGCACGATGGCCATTGTCGCGAGCGCAATGAATGGTGCAAATGGGAGCGTTTGGCCGAAGCGAATCCGGCGGCGGACCAGCGGAATCGCTACCGCACAAGCTCCGATGATAAAGGCGCCTCCAATAACCTCGCCAATCGATGCACCGAGCGCGGACGCCACTACTGCAAACAGCTTGACGTCGCCGAGGCCGATTCCCTTACCGCGCGTGAGTGCGTACAACAATCCGCATGCGGCGAACGTAATTACCGTCCAGGTGAACGTAGACGAGAACGTTCCTGAGACGAGAGATGCCGCGAGAATCGTTACAACTGTCGGATAGGTCACGACATTATACACATAGCCGGAAGCGATATCGGTAGCAGCGCACGTAGTAACGCATGCGAGAACGATGCATAGTGCAAAGGAGACACCAGGTCCGGCAATCGTTAGCGTGATGACTGACGCGAGCGCAAAGACGAGAAGTAGGTCAAAGCGGAACGCGTCGCCCACTCGCTTCGCGTTGGAGAGCGCCACGATAGCCAAAACCACAGACGCAACGAAAAAGTAGACGACGCTCACAGCCTAGGTCCGTGCAATGTCGCGCCGTAGCGGTTGGAATGTATGGTCGAACAGTGTTGCCCGCCGGAGCAGTGCGCGGGCGCGATCGAAATGATTCAGCAAGCGTTCGTCAAGAGCGGCGAACAATAGCGCACGTGCATCATGCGAGAGACCGGCCGCGCGTTCAAAATCCATGATGGCCGCACGGATTGCGCGCAGATGCTGGTAACAGAGCGCTCTATCCATAAGAACAGAGGCATCATCCGGTGATGTCATCAGGTACCGGCTTGCGACGAGGACGCCAGCGCGCTCGAGAGTAGGATCGTGTGATATCGCAGCAGCAAAAGCGTATCGATCGGCGGCAACGCCATTATGAGGATCGACGAACAGCGCTCGCTGATACAGCATCCTTGCCTGTTCGAGATGTCCCCAATATGCGAGCGAATCGGCTCTCGTAACGAGTGCTGACGATACTTGTGGCCGTAACAAAAGCGCGGCAGCAGCAATCGCCACCAACGTGAGGAGTAGGCGTCGCCCAGCTGACGATGAGCTCATGCGAGCACCGCGTAGTACAACCCGAGAGCAATTGTAATGCCTGCGGTGACCGTACCGGCTGCGTGCTGATAGGCGAACCCAGGAAGCTGCACTGCGTTTGCAAGCATAAAGAGTGCTAACGCAGGAGCAGTGTGCCCAATCGCGTACGCGAGGGTGAGTCCGATAATCCCGCTCGTTCCCGTAGTAGAACTCAACGCGCCGATCGCAACAAGGATCGGCGTACAGCATGGTGAGATAGCAATCGACGTCGACGCGCCAAGTAGAAACGCGCCGCCAAGACTCTTCTGTAAAACCGGCCGCGCAGTGCAGAAGTGCGCGTCATTGTTCCATAGTGCTCGCACTCCCGATATGACGAGCGTGACAGCGAGTCCCCAGTAAATGGCCGACGAGAACTGCGCAAGTTGAACGACGAACGAGCCTGCGGAGGCGATTGCCATGTACATCGATATCGTGCCGCCGAGAAACGCCGCTATGCGGGCAGTCCTTCCCTTCTTCTGCGCTCCGATGCTTACAATCGCGACGTATCTTGGCGCAACGCATGGTCCCACGCTCGTTGCAATTCCGGCCGCACAGGCGACAAGATATGAACCGGGATTATTCGCCGAGGCGGGGACGAAGTCGATGAAGCTCATCGCTTCTCACTGCGCCGCAAAGCCGCTGGCTGAAGTGTATTGAATCCCCGTTTTGGACGCCGTTCCACCGATTGCCGTAAGCGTCGCCGGGTCGTGACTTCCCGGACATGTGATGGTATACGCCGCCGTTCCCGAGCCCGGATTGCTGACCTGGTAGGTGTAATTTCCGGTCGGAGCAACCGGATCGATCGGTGTTTGCCGCAAGTAGGGGCCGATGTTCGGTTCCGTGCTAGTGACGCTCGTTGCTGCCGTTACGTTTGGATACTGCTGATGATCCGTTTGATACAGCTCGAGCGCCGTTGCGATTTCTTTGAGGTTTGCCTCGCAGGCCGCCGTTTGAGCCTGAGCTCTCGCTCGCATAAAATTGGGCACGAGAATCGAAACGAGAATCGCGATGATCGCAACAACGATCATCATTTCGATCAACGTAAATCCTCGTTCTCCGCGTCGCTCCATACTATTCCGTCCCTAAACAAATGCGTCGTAATAGATGGAGTGCCCGCGTTACGCGTAGATGGGACGCGTAACCGGTGATAGTTTCTTGAGTGCCTCTCGATGCAGACGCGCAATGTGACGTCGTGAGTAACCAAGACGTTCCGCGATTTCTTGAACCGGCGTGTCGCGCTCGTAAATCTCGATGAGAATCTGCCTCTGGACTGGAGACAGTTCATGCAACCCAGCATCGATCACAATGCGATCGAGTTGCTGGTCAAGCGTGTAAAAAGGCACGTGCCTCTCATAGGGATGCAACGCATCCATCGAAATGGTTGCGCGCGCCTGACGGTAGCGTTCGACCTCCTGCTCCTCGTTGATGCTCAAGCCCAGAAGTGCAGCGACTTCGCAGCTCTTCGGCTCCCGCGCTAGCTCGCCCCATAGCTCACGCTCCGCGGCTGCCCAACGGCGCTCTAAATCGCGAATTTTTCGTGGCGCGCGCAATAGCCGCTCGGAGTCGCGGACGTAGTGCATTAGCTCGCCAAGAATGAGGACCCATGCGTAGGCCTCAAACGGCGTGCCCTGCCGGTCATCGTATCGATCTGCCGCTTTGATCAATCCGATTGCCGCGATCTGCTCGAGATCGGCGCGTTCGACGCCGTCTCGATAGAATTTTCTCGCTGCGCGCGCGCAAAGATAATGGTGGCCCTCGATAATGGCGTCCCGGCTCGCTTTAACCGCGGTCACTTTATACTCCCTATAATCGAATAGAGTGGAATGAGAACAGAAGCGACAATCGTTCCGACGACTGCGCCCAAAACGATAATTAGGGCCGGCTCGACGATGCTTGCGAGCGTCGCGATTGCAGTCTCGACGTCGACCTCGAAATACTCCGCAGTTCGAAGCAGCATTGCATCGAGCGTCCCTGTTTCTTCACCGACGCGTGCGAGTTGCAAGAAAATAGGGTCGAACAGCCTGCTGCTTTGCAGCGGCACAGTCATCGGATGCCCCTCGCGCAGCTGCTTGCCTACAGCCTGCACCGCTTCTCGAAAGAGTCTATTTCCAACGATATCTTCGCATGATTCCAAAGCGCTCAGGACCGGAACGCCCGATCGAAGAAGCGTGCCAAGCGTGCGAGCGAGACGGGCGACGATCGCCTTGCGTATGAGTGAGCCCAGCGCAGGAAGGCGCAACAGAATGCGATCGAGCGAAACGGCAAGTCTTGGATGAGCCCACGCAGCACGAAGGCCAACGAGGCATGCGGTTAGGAGAAGCACGACCGCCGCGATATGTATCGGCGAGGTGAGCGTCATACCAATCGCAATGATAATCTTCGTTGAAAGCGGCACGCTAACGTGCATTTGCTCAAACAATCCGGCAAAGGCCGGAACGATGTTGGCGATGAGGAATAGGACGAGCGCAATCGCGGCGCAGCTAACAATCGCGGGATACGCGAGCGCAGCCGAGAGGCGCTTTTGCATAGCGCGATCTAGTTCAAGCATCGTTGCCAGACGCTCGAGGACTTCGTCAAGAACACCGCCCAGCTCGCCGGCCTTGACCATCGCGATGAACAGCGTCGAAAACTCGCGAGGTCGCCGCGACATTGCAACGGAAAGCGGGGCGCCTGCGTCTATGTCGGTCGCGACGGATCGCAACGCCTCGGCAAGACGCCTATCTGCGCACTGATCGATAGAAACATCGAGTGCCCGCCGTAACGGCACACCCGCACGAACAAGCGTCGCGAGAGAGCGGAATAATGCGAGACGCGCGCTCGGCAGCACGGGACGTAGCGTGAAGATGCTTGTCAGCGCACCCCGCACCCGCGTCCTGGGCTGCAGCGATGTGACGAACAACGCGCGCGTACGGAGGTGCGAAAGTGCCTGCTCAAGCGACTCGGCCGAGAGCGAGCCGGCGACAAATCGTCCTTCCGAGCTTCGCGCCGTATAAGCAAATAGTGTCGCCATGTTACCGTGCACTCACGGCAGTGTTCTGCAATTCGCTCTGCCGTTCTGAAGCGGCTGTCGCGCTGCCAGCATCGATGACGCGTTCCGTTAGCAGTTCACTCAAGTGATGCTCCAGTGTCTGCATTCCGTATTGACGCCCGGTAAGCATCACGTTGCGGAGTTGATGCGTGCGACCCTCGCGGATCGTTGCGCGAACCGCATCAGTTGCTACCAACACTTCCGCCGCAACGCGACGTCCCCCGCCGGACGCACGGGGCAGCAGACGTTGGCATACAACAGCAACCAGACACACAGCGAGTTGAGCGCGAATCTGTGGTTGTTCGCTTCCACTGAACGCGTCAACAATTCGGTCGACCGTTTGCACCGCATTGCCCGTATGAACGGTAGCTAACACGAGGTGGCCGGTCTCGGCCGCCGTCAATGCCGCATGCATGGTCGTCGTATCTCGCATCTCGCCGATCATGATGACATCCGGATCGGCGCGCAACGCACCGACGACCGCGTCCGAAAAGTTGGGCACGTCTCGTCCGACTTCACGCTGCACAATCATCGAGCAGTCGCTCGCGTGTCGAAATTCGATCGGGTCCTCAATCGTCACAATGCGCCTTGGTTGACTGCGATTTATCTCGTCGATGACTGCCGCCATCGATGTCGACTTCCCGCTGCCCGTCGGACCGGCGAAAATGATGAGACCGCGTTGCTTGCGGCCAAACCCGTGAACCACAGAGGGCAAATGAAGTGATTCCAACGAGGGAATAGATCGCGGCAGCAGGCGTATGGAGAGCGCAACATCGCCTTGCGTGCGAGATGCGTGTATGCGCATCGTGCCTCCCTCAACGCCGCTCGATGAGGAGGTCACGTCGCCCCGTTCCTCGAGTCGCGCCATCGACACCTCATCAAGAAGCCGACGTGCTAGATAACCGGTCTCGAGCGCGGTAACGGCGGGTCCGTCAACGTACTCAAGCGCACCATCGACGCGCAGGACTGTTCGCACGCCAGGAACGAGATGAATATCCGACGCACCGCGAGACTGCGCGAGATGGACTGCGTCGTTGAATCGAATCTCTGAAAACTGTTCGTTCATCCGCCGTTCTCGATCGTGAGCACGCGCTCGAGCTCTTCGAGGCTCGTGTCGCCTGCGAGTAACCGGGCCGTGCCATCGGCCAACATCGGGCGATATCCGACTGACCGGCCCAATTCGGCGATCGTGACCGACGATGCACCGGATGCTATAGCGTGCCGGATCTCGG
This sequence comes from uncultured bacterium, assembly GCA_964648945.1. Classification (GTDB taxonomy): domain Bacteria; phylum Vulcanimicrobiota; class Vulcanimicrobiia; order Vulcanimicrobiales; family Vulcanimicrobiaceae; genus JAMXLG01. Next base: position 12,583 of record CAZYLU010000019.1, read on the forward strand.
GCGAAACCGCGAGAAATTCGAAGATTGCAATGCGCCCGCGATAGCCCTTACCACTGCATTCGACGCATCCGCGCGGTTTATACGCGATTGTACCTGACGGTATACCGATCAATGCAGAATCCGCAGAATCAAGTCTTGTCTGTTCGCGGCAAACGCGGCACAAGCGCCGCACAAGCCGTTGCGCGACCACAGCCGACAGCGCTGCAGCGATCGTATGATATTGAGCGCCGAGTTCGGTCAAGCGCTCCACGACTCTCGGTGCGTCGCTCGCATGAAGGCTCGTCATGACGAGTTGACCGGACAGTGCCGCTGATAGGGCGACCTTTGCCGTTTCTCCGTCGCGCATCTCACCCACCATCAGCACGTTCGGATCTTGTCGAAGAAACGATCGCAGTGCGGCGGCGAACGTCAGTCCAGCTCGTTCGTTCACCTGCACTTGCGCTACATTCGGCATCCGAACTTCGACAGGGTCTTCAACCGTACACAGATGCTGGCCGACGATGTTGCGCTCCGACATCGAGGCATAAAGCGTGGTAGTTTTCCCGCTTCCGGTCGGTCCGCAAACAACAATAAACCCGTACGGCGAGTGCAACAACGCCCGGTAACGATGGAGCATCAGCGACGACATTCCCAATTCTTCGAGACTAGGAACGTTCCCATGTAAGTCCAGCAGACGAATCACCAGTTTTTCGCCGGCGATTGTCGGCATCGATGATACGCGCGCGTCAATTGAACGGCCTCGCGCGCTGAGATTATACCTTCCGTCTTGCGGCTGGCGCCGGTCCGCGATATCCATACCGGCGAGCAATTTGATACGCGAAACAATTTGCACGAAGAGTTCGGCGGACACTGAACGAGTCTCGATCAGAATCCCATCCACGCGCTGACGCACACGTCCGCCGTTAGCGGCGGGCTCGACGTGGATATCCGAAGCGCCGGCGTTAACGGCGTTTTCGTGCAATTCATCGACAGCACGAATCGCAGGCGGCGCGTCCCCGCGTTCCTCGATTCCATCTTCGGCGATTCCATACGCTTCTGCGATGCGAGCCCGAAGGCCGTACGCTGACGTCTGATGTGCAACGACGTGTAAGCCAACAACGTTACGGATGCGATCGAGCGTATCGTCATCGTTTACGTCGGGAACAAGAACGTGGAGATCACCGCCGTCTACGCGATACGCAAGCACGTTGTATCGTTGCGCGAACGCACACGGAATATGTCTGAGTGCATCCCGGGAAATAGCTGGAAACGCGTCGTCCAAAAGCAATGGACGACCGGTAATCTGAGTCGCCAAACGCTCCACCCGTAGCAGTAAGGATCAGTTCCGGCGAGCGCCGCAAGCGCTTGCTTGCCAATTGTTAAAGCATAGATAGCAACATCTTGACAATAAACCGGAAGTTAAAGCCACCTTAATGTCCAGGGGCCTTCGGAACGGGGAACTGACGGGCTGGGGCTTACGCGCGAAGGGTGGTCAGGCTACCACTATTTCGCAACGGCAAGACGTTCGATTGAAGCGCGCATTTGAATCCATCCCCGAAAATTCGCGTGGAACTCGGCGTCGTCGCTCGGCGTCGCTACGTGTTCAAACGGGCTGAGATGCCGGTCGCTCAATAAGCGTTCGCAGAGCTCAATATCCTTAGCGATGTCGCGCTTTCCGTCGTGCGTGAGATACGACACGCGCGCACACCGTGCTGCGCTGACCTTCTTTAACTGCTCGATCGGAAGATCGCGTTCATCGTCCTGCACTAACGGCAGATGCCACTCCCCTGGGCCGACGCTTCGCGGCTGCGACGCGTTCATCGCGTCGCGCATCAGCTCGGCGGCCACTCGAATCTCGGGCTGCGCGTTCGGCGCACAACGTAAGCTGTAGAAATTTTCCCACTCCGTGGCAGTTACAATGACTGTATGCCACATGAACGGTTCCAAAATTCTATTAATAACTTGCTTATGTACGTTAAACTTTTGAAGTGCGCGGACGTGCTCAACTGCGCTGTCGCGCGCGCGCAGCCACTCGGCTTTTGCTTCTTGCGCTTGTTCCGCTGTTAGCGCTTCACTCGCCGACATTCCAGCTTTGTTCACGCCCCATTCAACCGGCATCGCAGGGTTCTGCATGACTTTTTCGATCATGCGTTGTGTCGGAACGGCACGAGAACTCGCGCTATTTCGTGACAGAACTCTGTGCGTGTTAAATTCGCTCAAAACAAAACGAGGGAAGCGAACTTCCATCGTTGTTAAACGAATGCCGGCGGGGCTTACCGAATCGGTAAGCACCCGCGCGCTGAAACCGTTGTCCAATGAATTAGCCGCGATAACGAAGGAATGCCGGGACTTCGATGTCGTCCATGTTCACGGGCGACACCGTTTCCAATTTACCGTTATCGAATGCGTTGCTGCCGCTCATCTGGGGGCGATACGCGCGCGGTGCGCCGAAACCGGCTGCGAGCACCGTGACACGGACTTTGCCCGTCATGTTCGGATCGATCGATGCGCCGAAGATAATTTGCGCATCGGAATCGACGCTGCGCGCAATCATTTCCGCAGCTTCATTCACTTCGTACATCGCCATGTCGCTGCCGCCGGTGATGTTGAAGATCACGCCGCGTGCGCCTTCGATGGTCGTCTCGAGCAGCGGTGATGCGATTGCCTTTTGCGCGGCGTCGGCTGCACGATGCTCGCCGGTGCCTTCACCGATGCCCATCATCGCCGAACCCGCGTCCGTCATGATCGTCTTGACGTCGGCGAAGTCGAGGTTGATCAACCCCGGCTGCGTGATGAGATCGCTGATGCCTTGAATGCCTTGCCGTAGGACGTCGTCGGCGTACGAGAATGCTTCGTTGAGCGGCGTACGCTTTTCGATGACTTGCAGAATGCGCTCGTTCGGAATCGTGATCAGCGTGTCGACCTTCGCTTCGAGCTCCGCAATCGCGTTTTCAGCCGTTTGCATGCGCTTGCGGCCTTCGAATGCGAAGGGCTTGGTCACGACCGCGATCGTCAGCGCGCCCGATTCGCGCGCGATCTCGGCGATCACGGGAGCCGCACCGCTGCCGGTACCACCGCCCATGCCTGCCGTGATGAACACAAGGTCCGCGCCGTCGAGCACCATCGCGAGATCTTCGCGCGATTCTTCTGCTGCTTCACGTCCGAGCGTCGGATTTGCGCCGGCGCCAAGGCCGCGCGTCATGCCGTTGCCGATGTGTACCGTGTTCTCGGTGAGCGAATTGCGCAGCGCCTGCACATCGCTGTTGACTGCGAAGAAATCGACGCCGTTAAGGCCGGCCTCGACCATTCGATTGACGGCGTTGCAGCCGCCGCCGCCGACGCCGATCACTTTGATCGCGGCGGCATGTTCCGGTTGAAAGCGTCGTGCGTCTGCCATGTGCGTTATCTGCTCCTCAAACAGTGCCAGTTGTGCGGGTGCCGGTTCCACTTCAGTTCCAAAGATCCGCGAACCAGTTTCGGATCTTCGTGACGATCGTGCCGCCGTTGCGACGGTGGCCGTTAGTCTCTTCCATCTCGCCGTTTGCGCCGAAGAGCACAAGGCCGATCGCCGTTGCGTATTGCGGCTGGCTCATCGCGTCGGTGAGTCCGCTGACCATCGAGGGAACGCCGACGCGGGTCGGCAATCCGAAGACGTCTTCGGCGATCGGGGTCAGTCCCGGTAAGAGCGAACCGCCGCCGGTAATAACGACTTCCCCGAGCACTAAATCTCGCGGTATGTTTTCGACAATCTTTTGCTTGGACATGCGCAGCGTTTCCAATACGCGCGGCACCACAATTGCGCGCAGCTGCTGCGTCGTCACTTCTTTGGTCGTACGGCCATCCAAGCCGTGCACGCTAAACGTCTGCTCGCCGTCTTCGGCAACGCCGGCGCCGTACTGCTTCTTCACGTCTTCTGCTTCTGCCAGCGACGTCTTGAGGCCGAGCGAGATGTCGTTGGTGAGAATGTTGCCGCCGACGGGAATCGTCGCGGTGAAGATCGCGCTGCCGAGCGAATACACCGCGATGTCGGTCGTGCCGCCACCGATATCGAGCAGCACCACGCCCACTTGTTTCTCGTCCGCCATCAGCGTCGCAGCCGAACTTGCGAGCGGCTCGAACACGAGCCCCGCCGCTTCTAATCCCGCGCGGTGCACGCATTTGAGGACGTTCGTAATGAATGTCGTGCCGCCCGTGATGATGTGCGTGTCGACTTCGAGGCGGCCGCCGGCCATGCCGACGGGATCTTCCACGCCTTCTTGCCCGTCGACGGTGAAATAACGCGGCAGTGCGTGAATGATCTGACGGTCCGCCGGGAGATTGATGATCTTGCTCGCGTCGATGACGCGGCGCACGTCGACGTGCGAGACTTCACGATCTTCGTTGGAGGTCGCAACGACGGCGCGATTGTTGGTGCTGCGGATATGGTCGCCGGTGATGCCGACGTAAACATCGCCCACGTGGAGCCCGGCCATGCGCTCGGCCTTCTCCGTCGCTGCTTCGATCGACTTGATGGTCTCCTCGAGGTCGACCACGACCCCCTTACGCATTCCCAGCGAAGGGGCCTCACCGACGCCGACGATCTCGAGGCCGTTGGGGCCTTCGACGGCGACGACCGCACAGGTCTTGGTCGTGCCGATATCGAGCCCGCATACGGTCTCGTGCTTCATCCGATGGTCACCTATCTCTGCAATGCCCTACAATTAACCGCTATATATTGGGGCTACGTTAAGGAAACCCTACTACATACGGGACGCGGCTACAAGGGATCGTGAGGGGTTGGCGAGCGCGGGCGGCTCTCCTTGAGGATAGGTGTGCATGGACTGTGGATATACGGCGGTGCGTGCCGAAAGGTAATGCTAAGGCCCTGATGCGACTCAGTATCCGAACCCAGGCGCTCTTGCTCAGCGCAGTACCACTTACGGTACTGCTCGTTGTGCTTGGCTTTGCAATTATGAGCGCGCGCAACGCGCAGGCCAACGCGTACTGGGGCCAGCACTCGCAAAACGTCCTTGCTGCGAGCCAGACGCTGACGCAGAGCATCAGCGACGCGAATACCGCGCTCGTCCAATATAGCGATCATCCCCAACCCGCGCGCCTGGAACGGCTCAAGGCTTCGCTTGCGATGGTGAACGTACGCGCGCAACAACTCGAGGCGGTCGTTACCGACAATCCGGCGCAAGAAGCGCGTGCGCAGCATCTTGCGCGGTTGATCGACCAATTCGGGCCCGTCTTTCGCGACGTTGCAAACGCCGCCGGAAATCCTCAAAAGCAGCGCGTGATCGAGCGTTCCCCTAGCGTGCAAAACGCAGGGCGCGATTTCGAACGAACCCAAGCGGCATTGGAGCGTACCGAACGTGAACTCGCGATCGAACGTTTCAAAAATCTCACCGCGCAAGGTGCGCGATTCGTTGAAGATCTTATCGCGGTGCTCGCAGCCGGCATCGTTCTCACGATGCTCGCGATGTTCATCTTTGGTGGACGCATCGTCGGACGCTTGCGCCGTCTTTCCGACAATGTCGCGCTGCTTGCGGCCGGTCAAGATCCGCTGCCATTGTCCGGCAGGGACGAGATCGCCGATCTCGATGCGGAATATCGTGCAACGACGCTGCGCATGCGGCGCGAAGAAGCGATCTCGACGCAATTGCAACGCGCGCTACTACCGCAACAACTTCCCGACGTGCCGGGCATCCGGATCGATGCGTCATACCGGCCTGCGGCCACCGGGATTGATATCGGCGGCGACTGGTACGACGTCTTCGTTCTCGAGGACGACCGCATCGGCATCAGCATGGGCGACGTAACGGGCCACGGGCTCATGGCTGCGTCGACGATGGCGATCGTGCGTCAGTCGATTCAAACCGCTGCGCGCTATACCGAAGACGCGAGTGCCGTTTTTGAATTAGTCAACCGCAACGTCACCGATCAGGGCAGCGGCGTGATCTCGGCGTTCTTCGGTATTTTGAACACGCGAACCGGCTACATGCAATATGCCGTCGCCGGTCATCCCCCGCCGATTACGGTGCGCGCATCGGGAACGATCGGCATGCTCGCCGGCTCTGGATTGTTGCTCGGTGTTGAACGCAGCGCGCGGTACGAACGCTTCGAAACGCATTTGGAGGACGGCGCCGCACTCGTACTCTACACCGACGGATTGGTGGAAACGTTCCGCGGCGATTTTTCGCGCGGCGTCTCGCTCCTGATCGATGCCATCAACGCCGAGTACTACAACACGGGCGACAACATTGCGCTCGCGATTCAGAATCGCGTCTTCGCGAACGTGGTTCCGCACGACGACTCGGCGATTCTCTTCATCGGCGTTACCGAACTCGGCATTCGCGGCGCGAGTCGCGCGCGCACCTGGGAGATCGACGCACGCGCGATCGCCGAAGCGCGCCGCGTCAAACGCGCGTTCCTCTGGCATCTTGGCCAATACGCGAACGGAGAATCGGACCTCGCCTCGGTCGAATTGATTCTCGGCGAACTGCTCGGAAACGTCGCGCGTCACACCGAAGGCCACGCGACGATCACACTCGAGCTCGAGCGCGACCGTGCGATCCTTCACGTCAACGATCGCGGCGCCCCGATTCCCGAACTGCCCTTGCCGCAAGATGCGTTCGCCGAAAGCGGACGCGGATTATTCCTCGTCAACGCGCTCGCACGCAATCTGCGCATCGAGCGCCAGAACGGCGGGAACCACGTCTGCGCGGAATTGCCCGTGTCGCTCGGAAGCGTTTAAGCCGGCACTTCGGTGCGTTGCGGCACGTCCAGTTCTACTCGCGTCTCATTCACACCGCCGAACAACCGGGTTACGGTAAATGCGCGCGTTAGCAGACCGACGAGAAATAGTCCTCGTCCGCCTTCGCTATACGTGTCCAGCGGCGCGCAAAGCGCGGGATCGTACGCCGCTCCTTGATCGAGCATCGACAGAATCGGATACTCTCCAGTCCACGAGATGTGAATTTCAATCGGTCCGCGTGCATGTCGCGCAGCGTTTCCGAGCAATTCGCCGAGGACGAGTTCCGCCGAATTGTAGTCGGCATTCGGCGCACCATACGAGCGAAGATAGCGAACGAGAAAGATTCGCAGATCCCGCGCCATCCGGACGTCGCGAGAGTCGAACTTGATCTCGAGCACTTCCGATCGGCGCTGGATGTGCGCGGGCGTGTACGTCAGCGAGAGCAACGCAACGTCGTCGCGAGAACCGTTTGGCAGAAGCGTGCGCTGTAAAAAGTGCGCAGGACGCTCGCACGACGTCGGCATCTCGGCAAGCGCGTTCGCGACGCTGGCTTCGCCTTTGACCGGATCGTGGTCGACTTCCGTAACGCCGTCCGTATATAACAGCAGCGTGTCGCCTGGCAGAATCCGGAATGTTACCGACGAGCGATCTTCGTCTTGCGAGCGTAGCCCGAGCGGCAATCCATGACACGGCAAACGTAATACCGTCCCATCGGTGCGACGTAAAAACGGCGGAGGATGACCGGCCGTTGCATAGATGAACTCGCCGCTTGTGGGATCGAGCACGCCGACGACCGCGGTTACAATGGAATCGGGGTACCGGCGCATCAGCGCCAATTCCGCGACGTCGAGCAACTTTACGGGGTCCGATTCATAAAACGAAAGGCCCGAGATCGTTTGGCGGACTTTTCCCATGAGGGCCGCCGCGATCACGCCGCGTCCGGTGACGTCGCCGATCGATACGGCGATCCGTCCGTCGGGAAGTTCGAATGCATCGTACCAATCGCCGCCGATCAGCGCGCGATCGTCGCCCGCAGCGTAGACCGCATCGAAATGAACCTCTTCGACGGACGGCAATTTTGCGGGAAGTAGGGCCTCTTGAAAGACCTTCGATGCGGTTTCGTTATGTTCGAAGAGCTGCGCGTTCTGCACCGCAGTCGCGGCGCGCCGGGCGACCTCATACAGCATCCGCTCGTCGTCAGCGGTGAAGCCTTCGCGCTTGCGTACGACAAGGGAGCCGATGACCCGCCCGTGGCTGATCATCGGCACGTTTGCATAGGAGTCGCCTTCCCACAATTCCCGCTCGTCCGCTCCGCGGACGTCGACGACGCGCCCCTCCTCGTCTTCCAACTGCATCAGGAGATGCGTCGCGAATCGTGGGACGAGCGCGCGTTCGATCTCGCTAAAGACACTTTGAATGGAAAGCGCATCGCCCAAGCGTGCGCCGACGGCGGTTAAAAATGCCAGCCGCTCGGCACTTCTCCTCTCGGCGTGACGGACCGCGGTGACATCGGTGAAGTTGCCGATGGCGCCCACGATCTCGTCCTGTTCGTTGCGCAGAGGCTTCGTGAATGCGACCAGCTCGAAGCTGCGACCGTCGTCGCAGACAAACTCCAAGTCCTCACCCATAACTGCCTCGCCGCTCATCGCGCGGGCCAACGGCATTTCTTCTTTAGATAGCTTGCGTCCGCGTGATTCGAGGTGGTACGGCACTTCGTCGTACGCCAAGGTCGCCTTATCGCTTGGGATGCCAAGCAGCTCTTGCATGGCTGTATTGAAATAGACAACCGACAGTGCAGCGTCAAGCGCAACGATCGTCGGGATGGGGAGGCTGTCGACCAATGCGATGAGCTCCCGGGGCGAGGAAAGGCCGGCAATCTTCACGTCGCCATAGCTGTACCCGAAGTTAAGTCTGCTTAAATCCAGTTTCACGTAGGCCGATGTTACCATTTGTATGGAAGCTCGCCGCACGAGTCTAGAGCGCGCGCTCACGATTGCTTTTAGCCTCGTGATCGCCGTCATGTTGCTGATCATTCCGGTTCTCATCTGGGTGATGAACGGGATTACCACGCAGGCGGAGGTCCTCGATAAACGCGTCATCGCGGGGCAACTCGCGTACGCGAAGGTTGCGGGCGACGCCGATACGCTGCGAGCAGCGACATTGCAAGCCGCGACGGCAACGGATCACGTTGTAGCGGCATTACAACTCGCGCAGGCAAAGACGCTCGTCAAGCAGTTTCCCGACGACGCGCGCGCGATGACCGATATCTTCTGCCCTGCAGACAAGAACGCAAAAGATACGGACTTGAGCGCGACCCAATGTTCGAAGGCAAAGGACGAGATCGCCAAGGCGATCGGCGCGCTGGTCGACACGTTCGGCACCAGTGCGAGCGCCTACGACTTCCAAGCATTGTCCGCCGTGAGCTTACTGCAAAACGCCAAGAACAAAGACGCGCTGGCGCAGATCAACGGACCCTCCGGCGCCGCATACGAGAAGCAAAATAAAGACGGTCAGGCGATGCTCAATGCCCTCACCACGCTCGCCTCAGATCGCTACAATCGCCTAATACAAGCGCGTAACATGGCGCTGATCGTGCTCGTCGCCGGTATTGCAGGTGCTATCGTGCTGGCGCTCATTACAATGGGCTGGCTTCGTAACATCGTTTTACGCAGCATCGGACGTTGCGTAGAAATCTTCGAAGCGATGGGCACCGGCGATCTCTCGCAACGTATCAACTGGCACGGGACCGACTTACTCGGCCGTCTCGGCAATGCGATCGACGATTTTGCAGACCGCATCGCGGCAATGATGAGCCGCATTCAGCGCGCCACGATGACCGTGCAGCAGGCATCGGGTCAAAGCAATCGCCTCGCGAATGAAGTCGACGATCGTGTCAAAGAAGAATTGGCTGCGCTCTCGCAGGCACTGAGTTATTCGAGCGATCTCGCCGCAAATGCGGGCACGGTCGCCGACAACGCTGAAGCGGTTGCGCGCCGAGTCTCGGATATTTCGAGTGCGGTCGCTCAGATGACGGCGTCGATCCAAGAAATGGATCAGAACCTGCTCAATCTCGCGACGGTCGTCGAGCAAGCCGTTGCGAACACGCAAGAGATGTCGGCGTCGATCGTGCAAGTAGCGGGCAACGCCGACCGCGTGCGTTCCGAATCGAACGTCACCGATCAACAAGTGCGCGAGGGACGCAACGAAGTGCTCGCGCTCTCCAAAGGTATGGGCTCGATCAGCGATACGGTCAAAGACGTTGTCACCGAGATGCAGAGCCTCGACGGGGCCTCACGCCAGATCGGCGAGATCCTGGGCCTCATCGAAGAGATCGCAGACCAGACGAACCTTTTGGCCCTCAACGCCGCAATCGAAGCCGCGCGCGCCGGCGAACACGGCCGCGGCTTCGCGGTCGTCGCGGACGAAGTCCGCAAGCTCGCCGAGAACTCGGCCAGTTCCACCAAGCAAATCGGCCAGCTCGTCGCCGACATTCAACGGCGTACTTCCGCCGTATTGGAACGAACGGCCCGCGCTAACTCGTTGGTCCAGAACAATGCCGAATCGGCCCGGAACGTCACGCAGATGATCGAGACGATCAGCACGCGCGTTACCGAGGTTGCGCAGCTGGTCTCCGAGATCAGCGTCGCGACCACGGAACAGGCGCGCGCGTCGGAAGAACTGGCGCGAGCAAGCGAGCAGATGGGTGCGATGACGCACGAGGCGGCCGCGACGATGCGCGAACAAGCGATCACGTCCAATCAGATTCTCGAGAGCGTTTCCGAAATCGAGAACCGCACCGCGCAGGTGGCGAGAGCTTCGACCGAGCAACAGACGGCAATCCAAGCGCTCGGCAACCGTATCCAGCAGTCGAGCGAACTCGGCAGTCAGAACTCGGCAGCCATTACCAGCATGACGAGCAGCGCCGAAGACGTGCAGTCCGAAGCGACGCAGCTCAAGGAAATGGTCGGGCAGTTCCGTACAGGCCAAACGGCCCTAGAAGATGGCACAAGTGGGCCCAAACCGGCACTGGAAGATCCAGGCGCCCTTGCGCTATCATCGTGAAAATTGATAGAAATTTGAGACTTTAGTAGTGGAGAACCCTGTGCACAAGACTTTCTCGGCCTTCGCACTCATCGCCGCCATCGCGGCTCCTTCGACGGTGCTTGCAGCGACCATCGATGCGTCGCTCATTCCCGACGGCACCTACACGGTCAAAGTCGTCAAGATCGTCGACAGCAAGCACATCGATGTCTCGATGGACAACGGTTCTGAAACAACGCTCTCTACCAGCCGTGACTCCGTGGACTTCACCAAAATCAAGCCCGGGGATCAAGTAAAGCTCTCGGTCATCAAAGGCCAAGTTATGGTCTACCTCGACCTGACCAGCCACTAGCACAATACCAACTCAAGTCATCGTCGCAACGGTCGCCGATCTCGGGCGACCGTTACTTTCATTTGGTTTCGTTTCGAAGTGTAAAGCGGGCGTGAATTCTTTAACGTTCTCCACAGCAACCAGAGGAACGTAAGATCGCTGACAAACAACGTCACGGAAAGTGGGAACTACGCCGCAGTCTCGGGGTGACCGCGGGATCGTACAGCTCGTCGATCTACTAGAATTTGCCATCGAGCAAGCCAACGACGGCATCGCGGTCATGCGCCTCACCGGTGATCCACATCTGCCGATTCGGATCGTCTACGCAAACGCGACGATCGAGCGGCTGAGTGGTTTTTCGCGCCGCGAACTGCTCGATCCATCGAATCCGTTCTTACGCGGTCAACCGAACAACCGTGCACGATATGACAAGCTGCTCGCGCAGGTGCGCGCTGGAAAACCCGTGCGCTTTGAAATCGCGCTCACCGGTAAGGATCGCGCGACGTGGACCGAGATTCGCTGGTCGCCTCTCCAATATGCCGGCAAAGAAGTAACACACTACGTCGCCGTTCTTCGTGAACACGCGGCGGAGCAAGCCCACGAGGGACTCTGTATCATTGAAATGTCCGGCGGCCTCCCAAGCGTACTGTACGTCAACGACGCGATGTGCGCGATGCTGCAGACCTCGCCGGAACGGATCTTGGCCGAGCGCTTATCGGATGCCGTCGACATCACAAATGTGCTCGCCGGCGATACCTTTCAGCACGAACTCCAGATGGAGCGCAGCGAGCGGCCGCCGCGGCGAGTCGCGATCTCCGCGTCACCCGGCTACGACGAATTGGGACGAATCGAACGCGTTGTGGTGACTTCGCGCGAGATCCATGGCCAGACCGAAGCGAAAAACGACATCGGAACGATGCTCGCTCTCAGCGCACAGATCCGGCGTTTGAAAGACTGCGAAGCGCGGCGCGAGGCGTTCCTCGAAGTATTGCGCAGCGAATTCGGCATCACTGCCGCCTTCCGCCGCGCGCTTCGCGAGACAGACCTGGTGCTGCGCGTCAAAGAGCGCAACGGTTACATGGTCATGCCCGAAGGCATTCTGTTCGATCGTGCGGTCGCCATCGATTTCTCCTGGAGCGAGATGCTGCCGCCGCGACGCGTTACCGCGCTGCGAATCTTCCTCGAAACCCTCGCGGACTACTAACGCCTACTTCTTATATTCAACTACGGGCGTCTTTGGCGCACGCAAGTCGATTGCCGCGATCGGGCGGCCCTCACGGCCGACTTGCGCCAAGATCGGATCGACGAACGGAATCTTCTTCGTAAGATCGGTCTCGTCACCGAAGAGCACGCGAACGCCATTACGCAGCGTCACCACCAAGTCTCCGTATTTATCGTGTTCCAGCAGCGCAGCGGCAAGATGCGCGTTCGTGAGCGCCTCCGCGTCATTGCGAAGCGCGATGAGCTCCGTCTGCGACAGCGTCGCGCCGGTGCGCGGCGCCGGAAGATTCTTCGCAATCAACGCGGGAAGTGCGTTGAACGACGCGCTCGATTCTTGAAGTACGCGTAGATCGCGATCGACGATCACCGTCTCACCGGCGCTCACGAGGCGGGCAAACGGTATCCGTTCCGTCACATCGATGACGAACGTGGACGGCGGCCGCCGGTGCACTGAGGCCGTGTCGACATACGGAATCGCCTCGATCCGATGCGTCATCGCGCCCGTGTTCTGCAGCCACGCGTTCTTCTGCAAGTCGATCCTGGCGGCTCGCAAAATCGCCTCTTTGTCCACGACGTGATTCCCGTGGACGACGATCGTATGCGGACGCAGCGCGGGCCACGTCGCGAGAAAATAGGCAAGCAGCGTCGCGAGCACAAAAAGCAGCAACACCAAAAACCAGAACGGACGCAATCTCGCGGCCGCGCTCTTCTTCCGCCGGCGCGGTATAGAACGGCTCACGCCATCACGTACCTGTCGATTGCTTCGGCAACGCCGTCGTCCAAAACGTCAGCGACGACTGCGTGCGCGAGATCGAGTAGCTCTTTGGGAGCGGATCCCATCGCGATACCGAAACCCGCCGTCCGTAAGAGCGGTGCATCGTTCCATGAATCGCCGATCGCCGCCACGTCTTTCATATCGATGCCCAAGTGCGCGGCCACGAACCGTAACGCATCCCCTTTATCCACCGAAGGATTCAGAATTTCGACGAACTCCGGATAGCTGCGGGTCGCATAAACGCGGTCACCGAGCAGTTCGCGCACGCGCTGCACGTACGCCGCGGAACGATCGGGATCGTCGATGACGACGGCCTTCGTCGCCGGGCTATACGCGAACGCTTCACGCAATGACGGAACGATAACCGGTTCTGTTCCGGAGAGCGACGCGTAGAGGTCCGAGAAGCGGTTGCGCCGTTCGCAGTAGTATTCGTCGTTGCGATACAGCTGCAAATGCATGCGGTCGCGTTCCACGACGTCCACGATCGCACCGACCGTCTCGACCTCGATCGGAATATCGCGCAAGACCGCATCGCTCTGCGGATCGACGATCGCCGCCCCCTGATAACAAACAACCGGAGCATCGAAGTGTAAATCGCGCGCGTAGGTCACGGCGGCGCGATACATGCGCCCCGTGACGATGCATCCCGCGATGCCCGCGTTCCTCATGCGCTCAATCGCTTCGCGCACGCGTGGCCGAAGAACGAGATCGCGTCCGATGAGCGTCCCGTCCAGATCGAAGGCGACTAATTTCATGCGCCGCTGCGCATCCTCGCGCTCTGTGCGTGTTGCGGGAGGCCTTCGAAGTCGGAGAGCGCGGCGAGCGGCTGCGCGTCGCGCAGCATCCGGTCGCGCGAATTCTCTACGACGCTAAAGGCGCGCATGAAATCGGCGACGGCGAGACCCGACGCGAAACGCGCGGTGCCGCTCGACGGAAGCATGCTGTTCGTGCCCGCCAAGTAGTCGCCGCTTGCAATCGGCGTCATATCGCCAACGAAAACGGCACCAGCCCGCCGCAATCGCGCAAGGTACGGCTCTGCATCGCGAACGTGCAGCGCGACGCGTTCCGCTGCGAAGGCATTGGCAACGTCGAACAGATCATCGCGATGCTCGGCGTGAATCAAATAGCACGCTGCGCTGACCACTTCGTCGATGACGTCGCCGCGCGGCAACGTTTTGACTTCCAGCGTGTCGATGAGCTGTGCGACCGAATCGAGGAGCGGGCGCGATTCGGAAACGACCGCGATGCGTGCAAGCGGATCGCGCTCGGCTTGCGAGAGCAATTCCCCGGTTACGAGTTCCGTATTCGCGCCGTCGTCCGCGATGACGAGAACGTCGGGCGCGCCCGAGAGCAAGTCGATCCCGCACGTTCCGAAGACCTGCCGCTTTGCTTCCGTAACGGCAGCGGGTCCTTTGCCGACGATTTTTTCGACGGCTTCGATCGATTGCGTACCGTACGCCGCTGCACCAATGGCATGCGCGCCGCCGACCGCGTACAACTCGTCGACCTCACACAGACTCGCAGCAAAAATAACCGCAGGATGGACGGCGCCCGTTGAATCGGGATGCGCCAGCACGATGAGACGCGAGACTCCGGCGATCTTCGCCGGAATTGCCGTCATGAGCACGGCTGATGCATTGGAGCCACCGGGAATGTACACGGCGACCGAATCGAGCGGACGATAGCGCATGCCGTAGCGCGTCCCGTCTTCATCGACATAACTGGAGTCGGCGTGGCGCTGGCGTTCGTGAACGCGAGCGATACGTTGCTTCGAAAGACGTAACGCATCCGCGATTTCCGCCGGCACGAGATTACGCGCCTGTTCCGCCATCGGAATCGCCAGACGCAGTTTCGATGTGTCGAAGTGGCCCTCGCACACCGAGCGCATGTAATCAACCAGTGCCGCATCGCCGCGAAGCCGCACATCCTCGAGCATTCCCGCGACGGCCTTCGATAGTTCGGCGTTGGGCCGCCATTCGCGGCGAGAGATCCCCGCAAGCTTCAATCGATCGCTCGCGGAGATCACGCTAAGCATCGAGTGCCTCTCGGACGTTTCCGCTTCCGAAGATACGCTCCAGTTCGCTGCGCAGACGATAGTCGGGCGCAACGGTGCGCGAAAGCTTCTGACTGCGCCCCCGCGCGTGCATCACCAGCGGAACCTCGCCGGGCCACTCGTCGACGAGCGCCGCAAGCCGGTCGATCTGATCGCGCGATTGCACTTCCACGTGCCAGCCGAGGACAGGACTGCGGTGCGCGCCGTTCGTCTTCGGCGGCTCGAACGGCGCAACGTCATTCGCGCTCACGTTCAGTTCGATCGGCGGCTCTTCTCCAGGCGACGATCCCGGACGCTCGCGTAGACGCAACCGCCCTTTTACGATGAGAATCGCGTCATCGGTAAAGTACTGCTGAACCATCGGATAGAGTTTTGCGAAGACCACGACATCGCAGCCACCGGTCGTATCTTCGAGGGACGCGATGAGAATCTGTTGGCCCGCTTTTGTCATCGTTCGGCGTACGCTCGTCACCATGCCGGCGATCGTTACCGCCGATTCGTCCTCGACGTTGCGCAGATCTTTGATCAGCGTCGCACCTTGACGAACGAGAATGTCTTGTACGTCTGAAAGTGGATGGCCCGAGACGAAGATACCGAGAGTCTCCTTCTCCCACGCGAGCATCTCGCGTTTGCTCGGCGGCGGAACGTTCGGCAGCGTGGGGACGAGCGCCGGTGCATGTTCCGTAAGATCGCCGAAGAGCGAGAACTGGCCCATCTCCGCTTCGCGCGTCGCGTGCGCGGCAAGGTCCATCGCAACGTCGAGTGCCGCGAGTTTCTGCGCGCGATTGCCCGGCAGCGTATCGAGCGCGCCGCACTTGATCAGCGCTTCGAATACGCGGCGATTCACTTGCTTTCCATCGACGCGCTTCGCTAAATCGAAGAGATCCGTGAAGCGGCCGTCGCGTTCGCGCGAGTCGATGATACTCTGCACCGCGCCTTCGCCCACGCCTTTGATTGCGGCAAGCCCGAAGCGAATGCGATCGCCGACGACCGCGAAGTTCACCAACGACTCGTTGATGTCCGGCGGAAGCACTTCGATGCCGATCTTCTTTGCTTCATCGATGTACTCGACGAGCTTGTCGGTCTTATCTTTCACCGACGTCATCAGCGCCGTCAGATATTGCAGCGGATGGTTGGCCTTGAGGTACGCCGTTTGATACGCAATCCAGCCGTACGCCGCCGCATGCGCCTTATTGAAGCCGTAGCCCGCGAACGGCTCGATGAAGGCGAAGATTTGCTCGGCGAGATCGCGCTCGATGCCTGACGTCTCCTTCGCGCCTTCGATGAACTTCTCGCGATAAACGGGAATCTTGTCCTTCTGCTTCTTGCCCATGACTTTGCGAAGTTCGTCCGCTTGTCCCATGGTGAAGCCGGCAAGATCGCGCGCCATCTGCATGATTTGCTCTTGGTATATAGGTACCGAGTACGTCGTCTCTAAAATCGGTTCGAGCTTCGGATGCAGATACTTCGGCTTCGTGCGACCGTGCTTGTTGCTGATGTACTGCGGAATCCACTCCATCGGGCCGGGACGATACAGCGCGACGAGCGCGATAATATCTTCGAAGTGCGACGGCTTCAACTCCACGCACACGCGTTTCATGCCGTCCGACTCGAGTTGAAACGCGCCCATCGTTTCGCCGCGCGAGAGCATGTCGTACGTGCGCTTATCGTCGTCCGGAATTTTCGCGAGATCGAACTCCGGATCGACCGTACGCCGGATTTCCTTGACCGCGTCGTTCATCACGGTGAGGTTACGCAGCCCGAGGAAGTCCATCTTGAGCAGGCCGATCTTTTCGACCCATACCATATCGAATTGCGTGTTTACGCCACCGTCGTTGAACTTCACGAGCGGTGCATAATCGATCAGCGGTCCGGCCGAGATCACGACGCCGGCGGCGTGCGTTCCCGCGTTACGCGCAAGCCCTTCGATATCTTTGGCAGTATCGAGCAACTTGCGAATCATCGGGTTGCTCGAATACGCGAGCTTCAAGTCGGCAATCTGCTCGAGCGCTTGTTCGATCGATAGACCGCCTGGCCCCGAAGGAATCATCTTCGCGATCTTATCGACGTCGGGAAGCGGCACGCCGAGCGCGCGGCCCGCGTCGCGTACCGCCGCACGCGCTGCCATCGTTCCGAACGTAACGATCTGCGCGACGCGTTCGCTGCCGTACTTTTCGGTAACGTATTTGATCACTTCGTCGCGGCGTTCGACGCAGAAATCCGTATCGATATCGGGCATCGAGATACGATCCGGATTCAAAAAGCGCTCGAAGAATAGACTGAACTTGAGCGGATCGAGATCGGTGATGTGCAGGCAGTATGAAACGACCGAACCGACGGCGGAGCCGCGTCCCGGCCCGACCGGAATCTCGTTATCGCGCGCGTACTTGATGAAATCCCACACGATGAGAAAGTACGCGGCAAAACCCATCGTGTTGATGATGTTGAGCTCGTAGTCGAGCCGTTCGCGCAGCGCCGCGTCGTTTGCAGCGCGTTCCTCGCCGTATCGTTCGATCAGGCCCGCTTCGCACAATTCGCGCAGGAACTGCTCCGGCGTCTTCTCTTCAACGGCATTGTCGGATTGCGGCACCGGATATGCCGGAAGATGATGGATCTTCTCGGGAATCTTGATGTCGATGCGTTCGGCAATCTTGACCGTGTTCTCGCACGCCTCGGGCAAATCGCTCCACAATGCGTACATCTCTTCGGCGCTCTTAACGTAGAACTGATCGGAGTAGAACTTCATCCGGCTCGTGTCCGACACCGTCTTGCCCGTGCCGATGCAGAGCAGAACGTCATGCGCCGGTGCGTCGCGCTGTTCCAGGTAGTGCGAATCATTGGTTGCGACCAGCGGCACGTTGAGCTGGCGCGCGACCTTCACGAGGCCGTCGTTGATGACGTCTTCCTCGGGCATGCCGTGGCGCATCACTTCGATATAGAACCGGTCGCCGAAGATATCTACGAACGTCTTGGCGTTTTTGAGCGACGTTTCGTAGTCGTTTTTCAGCAAGGGCGATGCGACCATCCCCGACATGCAGCCGGATAAAACAATTAATCCGTCGTTGTGCTTCTCGAGCAGATCGAGGTCGATCCGCGGCTTGTAATAGTAGCCCTCGAGGAAGCCCTTGGAGATGAGGGCCGTTAAGTTTCGGTATCCGACCAAGTCGGCCGCCAGTAAAGTCACGTGGGCTTCGTCGCGGACCGTGCGGTCAAATCGCCCGCGCGGGGCAATATATGCTTCACAGCCGATAATGGGCGTCAACCGGACGTCGCGCGCCGCGTAATAGAACTCCATGGCGCCGTACATCACGCCGTGGTCCGTCAGCGCGACAGCAGGGGCCCCGTCTTCGGCCGTTCTCCGGCAAAGGCGGTCTACACGACAGGCGCCGTCCAGGAGAGAGTATTCAGAATGGACGTGGAGATGAACGAACTGCGACAACCTACGATGCCCTGGCCTAAAGAAAACAAAGCAGCTAGACGTTACCTTAAACGATGGGTATGAACCTGTCCGCTGGGCCGCACGAGGTCGCCGAACTCTTGGAAGAGATCGAGCGGCTCAAAGGCCGTATTGCCGTTTTGGAGGCCGAGCGGGACGAGTACGCCCAACAAAACGCTGAACTCTTCGTTCTCCAACAAGTTTTCTCCACCATCAACTCGACGCTCGAGATCAACGACATCCTGTCGATGGTGCTGCGCGGTGTTGTCGAAGCGCTCAAGTTCAAGCGCGTCGTTCTCTTCGACGTGATCGACGGCGGCACCATCGTGCGCCGGCTCGAATGCGATAGTAACGGCACCGTAAACCACGCGCTCGATCCGCGCGAGTACCGCCAAGGCTCGACCCTCATCGACGTTGCGCACGGCGACCTGCAACTGGCCTACGGCAGCGCGGGCGATCCCGACTCTCCGCTCGAGGATACGCGCGGCTCGTACTGTATCGCGCCGCTTATTGCGCGCGACGTCGTCCGCGGCATGCTCTATGCCGACGACCCGCCGGCGGACGAAATCACGGAAAATCAGCTTCGCGTGCTGCTCGATTTTGCATCGCAGGCCGCGATTGCCGTTGAAAACGCACGTCTTTACGAAGAGACGCGCCGGCTTCTCGAAGAGACGCAGCGCCTTGCGAATACGGATAGTTTGACAGGGATTCCGAACCGCCGCGCGCTTACCGAAATGCTGGAGCGCGAACTGCACACGTCCGAACGGTACGATACGCCGTTTGCGTTCGTGATTCTCGACCTCGACGATCTCAAGAAAATCAACGATTCCGGCGGTCACAGCCTCGGCGATCTGGCGCTCAAGCGCTTCGCGCAAGTGCTCAAGAAAAACGCCCGTAAAGGCGACATCATCGCGCGCTACGCCGGAGACGAGTTCGTGCTCATCATGGCGCAGAGCGACCGCGAACAAACCGAACGCGGCATCGAGCGCATCATGGCGGCGCTTCGCCGAAATGGTCTGGCAAGCTCCATCGGTGTTGCGATGTTCCCTTACGACGGCACCGACGGCCAGACGCTCTTCTTCTCCGCCGACGAAGCGTTGTATCAGGCCAAACAAGCCGGCAAAAACCAGTTCCGCTTCTTCAACCGCAGCACCAAAGACGAGGGCGAACCTGCCTCCGAGAACGTCACCGCCTAGCCTGGGATCGCTCCCAGCATCCTGACAACAGTCGTCGGCTCCTCCTCCGGACGGATAGTATAAAGAGAGATAACGTTTTATCCGGAAAGGCCAACGTGATCAAACACGACGTAGTCGTCATTGGCGGCGGTCTCGCCGGCATGCGCGCCGCGGTGGAAGCCGCCGAGCGTGGTGCCGATGTGGCCATCGTCTCGAAAATGCATCCGGTTCGGAGCCATTCGGGCGCAGCGCAGGGTGGCATCAACGCCGCGCTGGGCAACCGTGAAGAGGACTCGCCGGAAGCTCACACCTTCGATACGGTCAAGGGCTCGGATTATCTCGCAGACCAAGATGCGTCGGAAGCCATGTGCGAAGACGCGCCGAAGCAGATCATCTGGCTCGAGCATCGCGGTTGCATCTTCTCGCGCCTGCCCGACGGCCGTATCGCGCAGCGCCCCTTCGGCGGCGCCGGCGCGCCCCGCACCTGCTACTCGGCGGACGTCACGGGCTTGGTCATCCTCCACACGCTGTGGGAGCAGCTCGAGCGCTTCGGCGTCAAGGTGTATGAAGAGTACTTCTGCACTGCGCTCGCGATCGAAGACGGCATCGGCAGCGGCGTCGTCGCGTACAACATGCGCAACGGCCAGCTCGAACTCATCACCGCAAAAGCGACGATCTTTGCGACCGGCGGCGCCGGACGCATGTACCTCAAGACGACCAACGGCTACGCGTCGACCGCGGACGGCATGGGCATCGCCTATAAGGCGGGCATCCCGCTGATGGACATGGAGTTCATGCAGTTCCACCCGACGACGCTCAAAGAAAACGGCGTGCTCATGACCGAAGGCGCGCGCGGCGAAGGCGGTTATCTGCTCAATGCCGCCGGCGAGCGCTTCATGTTCAAGTACGCGCCGAACAAAGGCGAACTTGCCTCCCGCGACGTCGTTTCGCGTGCGGAGTGGACGGAGATTCTCGAAGGCCGCGGTGTCGACGGCTGCGTGCTGCTCGATCTGCGCCACCTCGGCCGCGAAAAGATTCTCGAGCGTCTTCCGCAGATTCGCGAACTCGCGATGGATGCCACCGGTAAAGATGCGATCAACGAACCGATTCCGATTCTTCCCGGCGCGCATTACACGATGGGCGGCATCGAGACCGACAAGTGGGGCGCAACGCGCGTTCCCGGCGTCTACGCTGCCGGTGAATGCGCGTGCGTGAGCGTGCACGGCGCGAATCGTCTCGGCGGAAATTCGCTGCTCGAAACGATCGTCTTCGGTGCACGCGCTGCCGCGCACGCCGTCGACTACATCAAACAAGCCGGCAACGTTCGTCCCTCGGAACGCACGCTCAAACAAGAGCAAGATCGCGTCAACCAGCTGCTCTCGCGCAATGAAGGAACGCGCGGGCCGAAACTGCGCAACGCGATGAACGAAACGATGAGCAAGAACACGTTCATCTTCCGCGATGAAGCGGGCCTGACTGAAGCCGTGCACGAGATGGATCGCATTCGCAAAGAGTTCGATGCCACCGCGTACGTCATGGACAAATCCTCGACGTTCAACACGGATCTCGTCAACACGCTCGAAACGGACTTTCTGATCGACGCCGCTTACGCGCTCGCGAAAGGTGCGCTGCACCGTACGGAATCGCGCGGCGCGCAATCGCGCACCGATTTTCCGGAACGCGACGACGACAAGTGGCTCGTGCACACGCTCGCGTGGCGCGAAGCTGACGGATCGCCCCGTCTGGACTACTCACGTAAAGTGACAATCACCCAGTTCTCGCCGCAGGTAAGAACCTACTAAATTATGGGCAACATCAAACTCGATATCTTCCGGTTCGACGAAGCAACCGACACGATTCCGCATCGCGACGTCGTCGAAGTCGATATTCCGGAGACGACCACGGTTCTCGATGCGCTCGAGTACGCGAAGGCCGAAGTTGACGGATCGATCAGCTTCCGCCGTTCGTGCCGCTCGGCAATCTGCGGCTCGTGTTCGATGAACATCAACGGCGTGACGTCGCTTGCATGTAAAACGAACTGCAAAGACGTCATTCAGGAAGACGGTTCGATCCAAGTCGATCCGATGCCGAACTTCCAGCCGATGAAAGACCTCGTCGTCCACATGGATCCGTTCTGGGACAAGTACGCGCGTCTGAAGCCGTACTTGCAGCCCAAGGACAAGGATTCCGATCACGAGCGCGAGCGCCGTGTCTCGCCGGATGACATGAAGAAGCTCGTCGACGTTGCGAACTGCATCATGTGCGCCACCTGCTACGCGCTTTGCCCCGTCGTTAGCGTCGATCCGGCCTTCGCCGGGCCGGCCGCGATCGCGTACGCGTATCGTTTTATCGAAGACGTCCGCGACGGCAAGCGCGACGAGCGCATCGCGCAAATCTCGGAAGATTATCTGTGGCTCTGCGCGCACTGCTATGCGTGCTCGTACTGTCCCAAGCACGTCGACCCGAACTGGCGCATCGTCGACGTCAAGCGCGCGGCAATCAAAGATCGCGTCATGATGAACGAACGTGGTCCGCGTCACGCACTTGTGGTCTCGAAGACGATCAAGCAGACCGGCATGTTGGCGGAAACCGAAGTCATCCTCGGCACCGTCGGACGCTTCAACATCAAAGGTCTTCTCAAGGTCACGTTCCTCGGCGCCGCGCTTGGTGCGCGCATGGGGCTCAAAGGTAAACAGCCTCCCATCTTCATCAAACCGATTCCGAAGGTCGATGAAGTCCGTACTATTTTCGAATCTCTGGAGGTCCCGGTCAGCTAATGTCCACCACTCTGCTTCCTGAAGATCGCGCGCTCGACTCGCATAAGTCGACGCGTTCGCGCGAGTTGAAGCGGTACGGCTTCTTCCCGGGCTGCGTTGCCAAAGAGTCGTGCAAAGAGCTCTTCAACTCGACGATGCTCCTTGCGGACAAGCTCGGCATCGAGCTCATCGAACTCACCGCGGCATCGTGCTGCGGCGCATCGGTCGTCAACGACGTGAATCGCGACGTGGCTCGCGTCCTCAACGCTCGCACGTACGCGCAAGCCGAAGCGCTCGGTCTCGACGACGTCATCACGATCTGCTCGACATGCACCGGCCACATGCGCGCGGCGAACAAAGAACTGCTCGAGAGTGAAGAGCGCATGACGCAGGCGAACGCGATTCTCGGCAAGTTCGGCGCAAAATACAACGGCAACGTCATGGTTCGCCACTTGCTGTGGCTGCTGATCGACGATATCGGCCTCGACAACCTTCGCAACATGGTCGTTCGTCCGCTCAACGGATTGAAGGTAGCGCCGTTCTACGGCTGCCACATCATTCGTCCCGAGAACGTCAACGGTTGGGAGTCTGCGCGCAATCCGCACTCGCTCGAAGACGTCATCGAAGCCATCGGCGGCGAAGCCGTGGATTACGCCGGCAAGACCCGCTGCTGCGGCTTCCACATCCAGCTCGAAAAAGACGGCGTCGCGGCCAACATGGTCGGTCAGAACATGCGCATGGCGAAGGATCACGGCGCGGAAGCCGTCATCACGCCGTGTCCGCTCTGCCACCTCGCGCTCGACGGCTATCAGCAAGATTCCGCGTCGCGCTGGGGACGTACCGACCTTCCCACGTTCCATCTTCCGCAGCTCGTGGCGTTCGCGCTCGGCGTGCCGCCGGAGAAGCTCGGCCTCAACAAGCATCTGATCGACCCGCGCACCGTGATGGTAGAACGAGAGCTGATCAGCTAAGACATTCGCCGGTCAACGTGACCGAGGAGTCGCGGCAATGCCGCGGCTCCTCGTTTCTTTCTGGACGGTTTCCGGACGCTGTGCGTGCCATCATCGCATCATGTCCTGGTTCAGTAAGCCGAAGCCGAAAAAGGCGGTGACCTCCGTTGCGCGGCACGGACGCGGCGAGCCGCATATCTCAGCCGAGACGGAGCAACGGATCGCGCATTTTCTTCTCTCCCATGGCCGCATGGAGCAGCGCGAAGGGCGGCCGCTGATGCACGTGTTAGGCCGTTTTAAAAACTTCGACGACACGATGGACTATAGCGTGCGCACGCACGTCAAACTCGCCGACGGAAAGCGCCATGCGTTCACGACGCACATCCGCGAGTATCCGTCGGGGCGAATGCGTTTGATTCGCTAGTACGCCGACTTAATTCGACGCAGGTTTCGGTTCAGGATGAGGCGCGCTTTAGACGTGACCCGCACATTGTTTGTAATGCGTGTGTAAAGGGCAGTACGTCGTACGTCAGTAGGGTGGCCTAGCAAGAGTATACTGGCCTTCCGATGGCGTTTGAGCCTGGGTCGATCCGCGAAATCCATGCGAGCCGGCGCGTTTGCTGTCTCGTCGGGCCAGCCTTTTCCGGAAAGACGCACGCCATCTCACGCTGGATCGAGCAGCAGAATTCCGAGGCGTTCATTTTTCCGGTGGGCGACGAACACGAAGCGCTCTTCGAATTCGTCCACGGCTTGGTAACTGCGCTCGCACCGGTAGCCCGCGGCGCAACGGTCAGCTTCAACGCCATGCAAGAGCGGCTTTCATCCGTCCCCGGCCCGGCGCCGCGAATTGCTGCGTGGCTGCGCTCACACCTGCCGGATCGCAGCATTGCCATCGCGATCGATAACATCGACATCGTTGCAGAAGTGCCGCAAATCGTCGAGTTTCTCGATGAATTGGTCCGGTCTGCCGCCAATGCCAAGTTTATTTTCGCCGGACGCGCGTTCGGCGATCTCCCGATCAATGCATGGATGGCGTACGGAATCGCCGGGCTCCCGATTTACGCGATAGGCGATCCGATTGTCGCGCAGGATGCGCTTTACGGCTTGAGTGGTGCGGAACGTAGCTTCATGGAGCGCGTATCGCTATTTCGCGATCTGACGCAAGCCGTCGTACAAGCAACCGTAGGTGGCGCAGGCGCGAAGATGTTGCAGAGCATTCACCGCCGCCATAGAGCCATTTTCGAGAATCGCGCACCGCTGATGATTCGTGCCGACGTGCGCCGGCGGCTCGTGAACGGATTGCGCGGACGCGATCCTTTAGCGTTTCGCGAAATCGTCCTGGATATCGGCAAGGCACTCGTTCAAAACCATCTGTACGAGGAAGCGCTCAACGTCTATCAGCGATCGGGTACGTTCGATCTTCTTGAGGACTTACTTGCGGAACACGGCCTTCGCATCGCGGAGTCTGTTTCGGGTCATTCAATCGACGCCGCTTTGCGCGCGCTGCCGGCCGGCATTCGCAAACAGCCGGTGATTTGCGCGTTGAAAGCCGCAAGTGCATCGCGTGCCGGCCGTTACGATTTGGCAGAGAATCTTTTCGTAGAAGCCGCAAAACTTGCTAGCGGCGAGTTGAAACACCAAATTACGTATGCATACGGATGCGATCTCTTGCGGCGAAACCGCCTCGATGCGCTCGACGTACTGAGTCCGCTGCTTGCAGACGGCACGCTCGAACAACGCCGCGAAAGTGAAGTACGTTCCGCATTAGCGCAAAGCTGCGTAATGAACGAGCGGCTACAAGAGGCACTCGCGCACGTGGCACGCGTCCTGACGCTGGTTGATAACGCTGGAGACGACGCCACCAAAGCGCTCCTATATACGCGCGTTGCATACGTCTATCTCTACGCTACGAGCGATCTCGAAGAAACCGAGCGCTATGCGAAGGACGGCTTGGCTTTCGCGTTGCTCACGGATTCGTACGTCGTTGCCGTCGGCGCACTTTCCGTTCTCTACGCCCTATCGTGCCGGCGGGACGAGCCTCAAAAGGCCCTGGACGCGCTGGCGCAGCTTGCCGATTACAGCGTGAAGATCGGAAACATCGATTTTCAATCCTATGCAGTGATGGCTATGCTGGAGCATCACGTCGAGCGTCATGATCTCGCGGCGATCGCGCAAACAACCAACATGCTACGAACCTTCGACGTGCATTATGAGGCGAACGTGACGTCGGACGTCCTGCTGCCGAGCCAAGCCATGCAGCACGCGTGGGAAGGGACATTCGATCGCGCATACGATCTTCTTCTGCCCAGCCTCGCGCAGCAGGCTTTTGATGATTTTCGCGCATACCGCGAAGCGCAGCTCGCGCTCTACGCCGCTGCAGCGGGCCGCCTCGGCGAAGCGCGCGCGCACTTGCGCCACGTGCGCTCGATGCTCGAAACCCTAGATCGCGCCTCGCAAAAGGTCGTTCGCGCCGGCATCGTGGCCGCTCTCACTGCAAGCATGACGGGTGACCGGCACGCTGATCTCGACTTCGCGCAACTCGAGTCGTTTGCGTTGCGCTACCCGCGGCTTGAGGCCTTTCGTGACGCGGCGCTCCACATTCATTTACTGTGGGCGGGCCGCAAGAACTCAAGCGACGTGGAGTCTTCGCTTCGCCGGCTCGAGTCGGAAGGCGGCGCCGGGCTCGCCGCGATGCTCGCACAGTTACCGATGCCTATTGCGTTACGCGAGCGCTGCCGCGAGGTGCCGGCCTGTGGCTGAAGCGCACACGCATGGTGAGATCCTCGCGGCGTTCGCTCGTGTACTGGAGCAGCGTCGCAGCGGGTTCGCAGCGGACGTCCTCGGCCATAGCAACGGATCGCATTGGACGGTGAGCGCGCATTTGTACGTCGATGCGTTCGTCACGTCGTTGCTTGAAGCGCACGAAGAATCCAACGGCCAAGGGATTTTTGATTGGGCATCCGATTCGCTTGCACAAGCGAACATATTGCGTCCGCCGAAAGATGTAGCACGGGCGCTCGGCCCGGCACTGTCACACCTCGCGGTTCGCAACGGCTTCGGCCTCGTCGCGCGGCCCTGGATTCAAACGCTCGTCGAGATCGTCGACGATGCCTTTGCCGGCGCCGAACAAAACAGCGACGGACAACTCGACGAAGTCGATGCGACGATCAATCGGCTGTTGAGCCAACTGGAAGGCCAAGATCCTCTGAGCGCCGAGCACTCGCGCGCAGTTGGTTCCTGGTGCGCGCGCATTGCGCGGTGCCTTCATCTTGACGACTCGGAAGCCAAAGAAATGTCGCGCGCCGGCCGCCTCCATGACATCGGAAAGATTGATGTTCCGGAAGCAATTCTCGCCGCGCCGCGTGCGCTGACGGAATCCGAGTGGATTCTTATGCGTGCGCATAGCGTGCGCGGCGACGAGATTGCGCAAGCACAGGAAGGCTTACATCCCTATCGTTCCGCCATTCGCCACCATCACGAACGGCTTGACGGCAGCGGTTATCCCGATGGCCTTCGCGGCGATGGAATTTCGCTTCAAGCGCGGATTGTCGCGGTGGCTGATGCATTCAACGCCATGATCGGAAGACGTCCCTATCGTGAACCCTTGCCGCCCGCGCAGGCGTTGGCCGAACTAGACGACCACACGCGTTCGCATTTCGACCCGGAAATCGTCCGCGCACTGCGGACGGTGTTGAGCTCATGATCTATCACCACATGGAGTCACTGATGCGTAAGATCAGCAACATCATCACCGTAATTGTATGCGCTGCTTTTATTACGGGCTGCAGCGCCGTTTCCAGCGGGCCGGTCATTCCCGCGCGCAACGATGGCGCCTCGACCGTGACGCGCGACGCGCCGCAAGAGGCTCGTGCAATTGCGATCAGCACGCCTCCGCCTACCGTCAATCCGTGCGTCGGCATTATTACGACATGTGGGGCGCTGCTACGACTAGATCTTCCGCCGCTCGGCGTATTGACGCCGGCAAGCGCAATACCGGGTCTTCACCCCGCTGACATTCAATCCGCGTATAAACTCCCGTCATCAACGAACGGCGCCGGTCAAACGATTGCGATCGTCGTTCCATACAATGACCCAACGGCGGGAAGCGATCTTGAAATTTACCGCTCAAAATTCGGACTGCCGGCATGCACAACGCGCAGCGGCTGTCTGCGTTTCGTTGCGCAAGACGGCAGCTCGAATCTTCCCGGATCGAATTCGGGATGGGCCGCAGAGATCTCGGTCGACTTGGACATGGCCTCAGCGAGCTGTCCGAACTGCAAGCTGCTCGTCGTCGAAGCGAACGACGACACGTTGAGCAATCTCGTAGCGGCGCTCGACGAGGCGGTCACCTTCAAGCCGACCGTCATTAGCAATAGCTGGAGCGTTCCGGAGGCATATGCAAGCCAAAGCGTGTCCGGCCCATTCTCGCATTCCGGCGTCGCGGTCGTCGCCGGTTCGGGAGACGCGGGACATGCGGTTTCATGGCCGGCGTCCGAACCGTCGATCGTCGCGGTCGGCGGAACGACGCTGACACGCGCCAACGTTCCACGCGGCTGGACAGAAGCCGGATGGAGTGAGGCCGGATACGGATGCAGCGCCACGTTCGCGAAGCCGTCGTGGCAGGCGCAGACGCAGTGTGGCACGCGCGGCGTTGCGGATATCTCAGCCGTGGCGGACCCAAGCACGGGCGTCGCAATCTACAACTCGCAAGCTCTCGGTAAAGGGCTGCTGGCTTCTCTACTCGTGCCCTTGGTACAAGGCGGCTGGGAAGTCTACGGCGGGACGAGCGTTGCAACTCCCATCGTTGCAGGCTCCATCGCGCTAGCGGGAAACGCTGCGCAGCTCTCTACGCCCGAATACATCTACCTGCACAGCGGCACGTTGAATCCCGTCGCTCCGGGGGCGTCAGCACTTCAAGCGGGACTCGGCTCGCCAAACGGCACCGCCGCGCTTTAGCGCGATTCTAGCGCGCGGTCAAGTAGGGTTGAACGATTTCGATACGCTCGACGGATTGCGACGGGATCTGGATTTGTTCGCCGTCAAAACAAACGAGCGGCATGTGATGTTTCATGCGCTCCAACATGTTTTCGCGAACGAACTCCGCCATTTCGCGTTGATTGTAGCGCTCGCAAACGCGGCGCCCGTCGCGCAAATACACCCACAATTCGGTTGCTAACTCGCTCATGCAGATCCCTCCGAGGTGGGTCATATACCCATCCAAAGAACAGTTCTTAACGATGCTTTTTGGCTGGGCTAGTCCACGTCGGGATCGGATTGAAATGGAAAACCGCTCTCGGCTTCGCGCCGGAGAGCGGCTTTCATGCGTCGTCGATTGTAGCGTCTGAGCGACTCGTGCGCGCCGGCGGGCCGAAGGTTTGTCGGCGGCCCCAGGCGCGGCACGAGGTTCGGCTTGCGCCGTTTCCTCTTGGCCATCGTGCACCTCCGTGTAGCAGTCTACCACACGGTGTCGAACCTCCAGTTCATGACTGCTCTCGCGACGCCGGTCGAGATCGAACGTTCCCTCCAGGAATTGCACGAGGGCGCAAGGCGCTGGATTCAGCTACCTCCCGGTTCGAAGGCTGCGCTCTTCGAACGCGTTCGCGACGCCACGTACGCGCAAGCGGCACGTTGGGCCGACGCCGCCGCAGAGGCAAAGGGAGTGTCAGGCACACCGCTGGCCGGCGAGGAGTGGTTGAGCGGGCCGTGGACGGTGCTCTACGCGCTAAACCGCTACATCCGTACGTTGCGCGACATCGAACGTTTCGGAACGCCGCAGATTCGCCGTAATCGCATTCGAACGCGCGATGATGGCCAAGTCGTGGTCGATGTCTTCCCGAACGGACCGTACGACGCGCTGTTGTTCAGCGGCATCCACGCGGAAGTCTGGATGCAACCCGGCGTAACGCCGGAAACGCTGTCGGAAACGATGGCCGTTTGGTACAAGCGCCGCCAACCGGAGCCGCGCATCGCGCTCGTGCTCGGCGCGGGAAATGTCGCGGCGATTCCGCCGCTCGACGTTTTCTACAAAATGATCGCCGACGGCGCGGTCTGTATTCTCAAAATGAATCCGGTAAACGACTACCTCGGACCGGTCTTCGAAGATGCGCTCAAACCGCTCGTCGACGAAGGCTTCCTGCGCTTCGCCTACGGCGGACCGGAGGTCGGTAAGCTTCTCTGTGCGCACGACCTCGTAGAGGAGATTCACATTACCGGCAGCGATAAGACGCACGACCGCATCGTCTTCGGCGAAGGACCGGATGCGCAAGAACGAAAGCGCCGCAACGATCCGCTCTTGCACAAACCCATCACGTCCGAACTCGGCAACGTTTCGCCGACGATCGTCGTGCCGGGTGAATGGAGCGCTGCAGACTTCCGCTTCCAAGCCGAACAAATCGCAACGCAAAAGATGCACAACGGCGGCTTTAATTGCATTGCAAGCCAGGTGTTGATTCTTCCGCAGTCGTGGGACGGCACACCCAAGCTGCTCGCGCAGATCGAGGCGGTGATGCGTGAGATCGCCGATCGCCCGGCGTATTATCCGGGGGCGGCATCTCGCTGCCAGACGTTGAGCGACGCGCAAGCGGATGTCTTGCGGTTCGGAAAAGACGGCGACGGCTTCACGCCTCGGACAATCGTGAACGTCGACGCATCTTCTTCTGCACAGGCATTTGAAATCGAAGCGTTCTCGAGTCTTTTAGCTGTTACGACGTTGCCCGGCGACACGCGTGAGTTCCTCGAGTCCGCGGTCGCATTTGCGAACGACCGGTTGTGGGGAACGCTCGGCGGAAACATCGTGATTCACCCAAAGACGATGCGCGTATTTGCCGAGGAGTTAGATCAGGCGATCGCACAGATGCGTTTCGGATCCGTTGGCGTCAACGCATGGACCGGTGTGGGATTTTCTCTCGCCGAGACGACCTGGGGCGCCTATCCCGGCCACACGCTAAACGACGTCCGCAGCGGCATGGGGGTCGTGCACAACGCGTATCTGTTCGATCGTGCGCAAAAGAGCGTCGTCTACGCGCCGTTCGCAGAATTCCCGCGCAGCCTGTTAGGATACGGCGCGACGCTCTTCCCGAAGCCGCCGTGGTTCGTTACGAATGCAACGGCCGACCGCACCGGAAAGGCACTCGTCGATTTCGAGATGCACAAAACACCCGTTAGCGCAACGAAAGTTGCGATGCTCGCGATGCGAGGCTAGCGTCTCGCGCTAGTTCCAGTCCTTCGACGGAAGCAAGGCGTGCGAAAACGCGTCGTCGCGTCGCCGTGACGGCCGCTGCCGGCGTTCCGTCAGCCGGTGCACCCACCAAATCGCGAATCCGATAATCCCAAACACGACGGCTGCGTTCATTTTCTGCTCCTCTGTCTTTGCCTTCGCGCGACGGCTTCACGAACCGAAGCGACGATCTGCGTTCCTTCGTATCCGAGCGATCGCGCGTGCGCTACGAACCGATCTGCAATGTCGACGAGCCGGTTCATATCGCTGGCGCTTCTCGCACTCGCGACGAATGTTCCGCGTCCGCGCTTTGTCGAGACGATCCCGTCGCGTTCGAGCTCCGCGTACGCACGGTTCACCGTATTCGGATTGATTCCGAGCGTAGCGGCGACGTCACGCACGCTGGGCAATTGCTCGCCGCGGCGCAATTCGCCGCGACCGATGGCCGCGATAAATTGCTGCTGCAGTTGCGCATATACCGGCAGCGCGGATGCGTCGTCGACAAAAAAGGACGCCACATTCATCTTCTGTCTCTGTGTCCTAATACACTAGGACACTTGCAGCATAGCAAACCTAGTGCGCTTGCGTCAAGCGACTACTCTTCGCGTGCGCCGTTTTGAACGGAAAGCTCCCAGCGGTATCCATCGGGATCGTGAAACCACACACCGAGATGTGGGGACCCGGGCGCTTCGGGGCCGATTTCGTCACCCGGATCTTCAAGGTCAACGCCTGCCTCGCGCATCGTTTTGAGCGCAGCGCGCAGATGCCGCAGGTCGGCAACATGGAACGACATGTGCCCGAGGACGCCCGGATGCGGCACTCCCTCGTGAAAGACGATTGTGACGTTGTTGTTGGAAAGACCGACGTAGTCTTCGCCGCTGAAAATCTCACGGAGATCGAAGAGCGACTTCCACCACGCTGCGGTCGCTTCCGGGTCGCGTACCGCCAGACCAAAATGGCCGACGGCGCCGAGCGCAATCTTCATAGCACGTACCTCAGTAGATCACGTTTATACGCACGAACGACGCGATCAAAACGCATCCCCAGCCGGTACGCAACCGCAATGGAACCGGCGTTCATCGGACTGATCAACGCATAGAGCTCCGGCAAATGCAGCGTATCACGCGCGTACGACACAGCCGCGCGCGCCGCTTCCGTCGCGTATCCATGGCCCCATGCCGCGCGTTCGAAGACCCACGCGATCTCTACGTATCCTTCCGGCAAACGGTGAAGCCCGCAGCGCCCGATGAGCCGTCCGTCGTCTTTGCGAATCACCGGCCAGACCGAAAAGCCCTCGCGCTCTTGTTCGTCCATTTGCCGCTCGATCCACGCGGAGATGCCCTCGAGGCTCGGAGCGGAACTCATCGGCAGAAAGCGCGTTACCTCCGGATCCGACGACAGCGCGAGCAGCGCGGGCGCGTCGCTCGGCATCCATGTGCGCAGAATCAGCCGTTCGGTTTCGATGAACGCCACGGCGTTATTGGATCGCGCCCGCCGTTCGAAGCATCTGCAAAACGCGATCGTCCGGTAATCCGTACACGGTCGCGCCGTTTCCGCTCATCGTTTTCGCCTCGAAGAGTGCATCGTAGATCGCGGCTTGCGTTGCTTCCGCGGTTGCACGGTAGAGCGCATTGAGCGTCGAGTTGTCTTCGACGATCGGCGTCGTAGGAGCATTGATCTTCCATTCGGCACTGCGACGGTACACGTAGCCGGTAGAAAAGGCGATGAACAGATCGCCGCTCCCGACATCCGACGTCAAGCCGGTGCGTCCCATACCCAGCGCTGCGCGCAGCGCGACCGCACGCAACTGACGGCTATCGAGCGGCGCATTCGTCGCAACGACGATGATAATGCTGCCGCTCTCCATGCGTCCGTGTAGCGTCGCCTCCGAAACGTGCTGCGGGAAGACCGTTTTATATTCGTTCTTGAGCTTCTGCCCGACAGGAACGCCGACGATCGTGAGCGCCTCGCGTGAACTTCCGGTGTTGTCGTTGACCAGAACGCCCACGCGATATCCGCCGAGATTCGCCGGCAACACACGGGATGCGGATCCGATTCCCGCCTTGAACCCGAACGCGCGCATTCCGGTGCCTGCGCCGACATTGCCTCGCGCGAATTGTCCGTCTCTTGCGCCGTCGAGCATCCCTACCACATTGGCCGGCTTGACGCTGCGCAGTTGAATGTCGTTGAGCAGCTGGTCGTCACATTCAGCAACGACGGGAAGCGGGACGTCATCGCTTCGGCCGACGTTCGGATAGTGCCGGATCATCCATTCGACGACGCCGTCATCGGCGAGTCCGACGTTCAGCGTATTGGTTAGGACGATCGGCACTTCCAAGTAGCCCGATTCCGTGATCCAGTGCGTCCCGGTCATCTCGCCGTTGCCGTTAAAGGCAACCGCCGCCGCGGAGACTTTGTTGTTCCAAGGGTCGCTATTGGGAAGAATCCCTGTAGCCCCGGTTCGAACGTCAGCGCCTTCGACTAATGTCACATGGCCTACGCGAACGCCGGGGATATCGGTAATGCCATCGAGCGGACCCGAGGGATAGAATCCAAAGTGGAACGGGAGCACGGCTTGCGCGTGGCCGGCGGCCGCTAGAAATAGCGCCGCTAGAAGCACAAGGGCGCACTGCAATCGCTTGGGCATGGGCCGTTGCATTGGAAATTGCAGCAGGCAAGGCCTGCGGAGGTGAAAAACTGTGATACTTTCCAAGGCGCATGTCACGAGGGATCAGATCATTCTTACCGTTCCGGAAAAACTAAAGGCCGCTACCTTGTGGGAGAACCTCACACCGCCCGAGCTTATCGAGCATGCTCTACGGCGCGGTGAGGGCGTGCTTGGAAAAGACGGACAATTCATCGTTGATACCCGTCCGCACACGGGCCGTTCACCGAAAGATAAAGCGTTCGTCAAAGAACCCTCCAGCGAATCACATATCGACTGGGGCGATACGAATCAGCCCATCGACGCCGCAATCTTCGATAACCTTTGGGAAAAGGTTCAAGCGTATCTTTCGGAGCGCGACGTCTACGCGCTCGATGCGTATGTCGGCGCTGACGAACGCTATCGCGTTCCGATTCGCGTGTACAGCGAATTCGCATGGCATAGTCTCTTCGCGCACCATCTCTTCATCACGCCGGAGAGACCGGTGCCCGGATTCGTTCCCGAATTCACCGTCGTCGATGCTGCGCTCTTTGAAGCAGATCCCAAGCGCGACGGTACGCGCAGCTCGACGTTCATTCTCGTGAATTTCGAGAAGCGCATGATTTTGATCGGCGGCACGAAGTATGCCGGCGAAATCAAGAAGTCGATCTTCACCGTAATGAATTACTTGTTGCCGCTGCGCGATACGCTGCCGATGCACTGTTCGGCGAACGTCGGCAAGGACGGCGACGTCGCGATCTTCTTCGGCCTCTCGGGAACCGGTAAAACGACGCTTTCATCCGATCCCCATCGTCCCCTTATCGGTGACGACGAACACGGATGGTCCAGCGACGGCGTCTTCAATTTCGAAGGCGGCTGCTACGCGAAGGTGATTCGCCTCTCGCCGACCGCCGAGCCCGAGATCTGGGCCGCGACGAACCGCTTCTCGACCGTCATCGAAAACGTCGTGTACGACGAGCACACACGCGAACTCGACGTCGACTCGGATGCGAAGACCGAGAACACGCGCTCCGCGTATCCGCTGGCGTTCATTCCGAATATCGTTCCGGGCAGTAAAGCCGGTCACCCCGAAACGATTATCATGCTTACCGCCGACGCGTTCGGCGTGCTGCCGCCGATCGCAAAGCTGACGCGCGAACAGGCGATGTATCACTTCCTCTCGGGCTACACGGCAAAGGTCGCGGGGACCGAACGCGGCGTCACCGAACCGCAAGCAACGTTCTCGACGTGCTTTGGCGCGCCGTTCATGGTGCACCATCCCACGGTGTATGCAAAACTCCTCGGTAAGAAGATCGACGAACACGAAGTGGAGTGCTGGCTCGTGAACACCGGCTGGAGCGGCGGCCCGTACGGCGTGGGCAAACGCATGTCTATCGCGCACACGCGCGCAATGGTGAATGCCGCAATCGAAGGTCGCATTCCGGCCGACTTCGAGAAAGAACCGTTCTTCGGTCTCGCCGTTCCCAAGAGCGTTCCCGATGTTCCGAGCGACGTGCTCAATCCGCGAAACGTGTGGCCCGACAAGGCTGCGTACGACGCGCAAGCACGCAAACTCGCCGAACTCTTCTACAATAACTTCAAACGTTTCGAGCCGTTCGCAAGCGAAGGCGTCAAAGCCGTCGCAATCAAGCCGAAAGTCTGACGGTTGTCGGGCGACTTTCTGGGGTTCGACCACATCGACTGCCGGGTGCGTTCGCTCCCGGCAGTCGAAGCATTTTACGACGAACTGATGCCGGCGCTCGGCTTAACCGAGAAACGTTACGCTTACGTCGACGCTGACGGCGAATGGCACAGCGAATTCGACTCGTATAACACCGTCGAATACTATGAACCGGAACATCCGACGAAGCCGCGGCGCTTCTTCGGCATCATCGAAAATCCGTTGCACCGCTTAAACGACACCCGTATCGCGTTTCGCGTGCGAGTCGACGACCTCTCGCCGCTCCACGCGCTTCTCGAACGCCTCGAAGCGCAAAACATCGAGCGCAGCGACGACCCGAAATACCGCGCAATTTTCTTCGAAGACCCGCTCGGCACAAAACTGGAATTCACCGGTCGCGAGTAAGCGGCTCCTATCCATTGCTCCGCAATACGTTGAAGTGCGCCGCGTTCTCGACCGCAACCGATGAGAAATGCCCTGGTGCGCCATCGACAAGTTGCGGCGTCACTTTCCAGCCGTACACCGCTGCTATCGCTAGCGCGAGATAGGCGGAATCAACCCGATCGGCATGCGCGCGTGCATATGCGAGTTGTGCGCGAGCGTCGCGCATTCGATGCGCAACTGCGTACGCGCGGGCTAACAACGCAGCAGCTTGCGGACGATAGTACGAATTTTCGCCGCCGTAACGCCTGAACGTCTGAATCGCACGATCGATGTCGCCTCGCGCTTGATACGCTTCGCCAATTGTCACCAACGCGTCGGAGCGCGTGGGAGCGAGCTCGAGCGCCTGACGGGAGTAGAGAATCGCGTCGGAAAAACGTCCGTCGGCGTAGGCAACCGATCCCAGCCACGCCTCCGTGGATACGGACAGCGGATCGAGCGCGAATGCAACCTTCAGTTGATAGCGCCCTTCGACCAAACGCCCTTCACGAAGCAGGGCGATCGCAAGCCACTCGTGCGCGGAGGCGTAGGTTCGATCGAGGTCGATCGCGCGTTGCAGTTCAGCCATTGCCCCCGCGCTGTTGTTACGGTGCAGAGCGAGAAACCCGAGCGCCGCATGGGCTTGCGCAGAAGACGGGTCGAGGGCCAGCGCCTTCTCCGAATATGCCTGCGCGCGAGCAAAGTAGACGTCGGGCCGGTGCGTACCATAGCAGTAATCGCCGATGGTGATGTTCGCGTCGGCGAGCGCTGCGTAACCACGCGCATCATCCGGGTCACTGTCGACCACGCGTGTGAAGTACGCGACGCTTTTCTGGACGCCGTCGTACGTGCGAAGGTTCCAATAATATAAACCGATTTGGTAGAGACGCTCGCCGGTTACCGAGAGGTGGTGCGACGAAGTCGCCCGATGGGCGCTGCTGTATCCGCCGAGCGCGATGAGCGCCGCGACGGCAACGACTGCACCAACCGCCGCAGCGATCTTGTCTAAACGCGGACTCATAACACGCCGGCCAGCGGGCGGCTCGGTCACGCGCCGAGCCGAGCCCGTGAAGCGATAGCCTTGGCGCGGGACGGTTTCGATGCAATGCGCGCAACCGTACGTGCGGAACGTCTTGCGCAGCACATAGATGTTCTGCGAAAGGTTCGCTTCCTCGACGAATCCCTGCGGCCACACACGATCGAGCAGCGCGTCTTTTGAAACCACCGATCCGGCCGCCTCTACGAGCGCCAGCAGCGTTTCGACAACCTTCGGACCCAGCGTAACGGCGCGTCCGTGATGATGGAGGGTCAAGCGGTCGGCATTGAGCTGGAAGGGACCGACCTCATAGAGATTCATCTGGAGCCCTGCCTTCAAAAGAATTTGATGAGGATTTTTAAGACCATCGACTCCAACCGCCGCGATGCTGGACGCAATGAAACCGCTTGTGGCGTTGGCATCTATTATCGTACTCCTGGCCGCGTCCTCGGGCCAGGCGCGCGCTACCGTCACCTCGTCCTTCTCGTTTCCGCTCGTTAAGGCGGCCAAGCCGCCCCTGCTCGACACGTCGCTGAGCGATCCCGTGTGGCTGACGGGCAAAGTACCGAGCCGGGATCGTTGGGAGAATGAGACGACGCGCACGCCTGCGACCGACGCGACGGACGTCTACGCGCTCTATGACGATACGAATGTCTATGTCGCGTTCGTCGCGCGTCAATCGTCGGCACCGATCGTGGCAACGCAACGGACGAATGACGTCGGATTCGGCACCGACGATTTCGTCGCCGTCGGTATCGACAGTTCGGGGGCCGGCTCACAAGCGTATTTCTTTGAAGTAACGCCGCGAGGGGTCCATTACGAACAGGCGTCCGAGAACGTCCGCTACCGCCCCGAGTGGACGTCGAGCGCTGCTATCAATGGCACCACGTGGACCGCCGTGATGAAGATTCCGCTGCGCGCGATCCGCCTGCACGCCGGATCACCACAAACGTGGCGCATCGGATTCTTCCGCAACATCGCCGCACGCGGCGAACATTTAACGTGGGCGTACGATCCGACGATGCAGGATCAAAGCGCCGGCAACTGGCCCAGTTTCGGGGACCTGCGCTATTGGCCGAGTGCAACCGGAATCGCACTAAAGGCAGCGGTCAAGCCGAAGCCTCGATTTGAGCTCTTCGCGCTCTCGAGCAGCGGCGCGGATCGCGACGTGTACGCACAAGCAAACGGCACGTTTGCGCAACAAAAGACGCGGCCGTTTGGTGCGGATTTTAGCGTGCCGATCACGCCGACGATCAACTTCGTCGGAACGCTCGCGCCGGACTTCTCGAACGTCGAAGTGGATCAACAGACAATTGCGCCGCAGGAGTTTCCGCGTCAGCTTCTCGAGTATCGCCCGTTCTTCTCGCAAGGCGCTCAATTCATCAACCCCAATCCGGTGGGGTACACAAATTTCAACGCACCAAAGAATCTGGTGTTCTATTCACCCAGCATCGGGCCGTTCGATCGCGGTGCAAAGATCGAAGGCACGTACGGCTTGCAGAGCATCGGGCTGCTTTCGTTTCGCGGCTTTAACGAACTAACCGGCGATACGTTCGACGATCAAGCGTTCGGGTACCATCACGCGCTCCAGGACCGCACGTTCCAATACTGGGCTGACGGCGTCCTCGCCCATCACAGTATCGCGGGTGACGACAACACATACGAAGCGGGCTTCGAGGCGCTGAATCCCCGTACGAAGGTCTACCCGGGCTTCAATTTCGCCGTCGAGCGCGGCTCGTGGGTGCCACAGGGAACGGCGCATTCAAGTAACGGACGAGTCTATATCGGTCAAGCGAACTATCAAGCGGTGGTACAATACGCCGATATTTCGCCGAACTACAATCCGATCGACGGATTCACGTCGATTTCCGATATTCGCGGCTTCGCGGGATACGTCAATTTCAACGGCAGTACGCCGGCACTCAAGAATTGGGCGCTGTTTTTCCAGGGCGACCGGTATTTTGACCACAGCGGCGCCGTGCACGAATACGATACCAACGTGCTCCTCAATGTGGTCTTCAAAAACCGCTTTTCGATCAACGGCCTCGGTCCGTCTACCAGCGGTCTACGCGAATACGAGGGCAATTCGTTCACGGGATATCCTAGCTACAGGGACGGCGTGAACGTACCGTTCAACTTGATGAACGTCCCAATCGGCTACAACGACGGAACGCCGACGCCGATTGACGTTTCGGCTGCATGGGGAACGTTTGGTGGAAACTGGACGCATCTCTATACGTCGCAAACGTCGCGTCCGCTCGGCTCGCGCTACACGCTTGGGCTGGAATACGACGCATCATACGAACGGAGTTTACAAACGGGTGCACTCGAGTCACAATTTCTGCGCCGTATATCGATTGGGTTCAACCTCAACCGCTCGACGAATATGACGATCGGACTTCGCGGAATCAACGGAATCGGCGGGTTCGCGCAGCCTGGCGTCAATCTCGCGGCTGCGTTGCACGTACGCACCCAAAGCGGCGATCTCTATGTGAACTTCGGCTCGCCGTCGGCTGTTGCGACGCTCGACCGGCTGATCGTCAAATACGTGCTGCGCATCGGCGCGGATGCGGGGACTTAGCCGGCCGATTCCCATTGCCTTCAAAAGAATTCGCTTGGGCCGTTGACCGTCGAATTCACCGTAGTGCACGCGTTCCCAAGGACCGAGATCGAGTGCGCCGTTTGTAACGGGAACTAACACCTGGTGTCCGAGCAGCATGCGCTTTAAGTGTGCATCGGCATTGTCTTCACCCGTAAGGTGATGCTTGTACTCCGGCTTTCGCGGTGCCAGCTCTTCCAGCCACTCCATGATATCTTGCCAGAGTCCGGACTCATGGTCGTTCACGAAGATGCTCGACGTAATGTGCATCGTGCTTACGAGAATATAGCCGTCTTGGAGTGACGCCGCTCGCCGTACCCGTTCCACCTCATCGGTGATGTCGCGGATTTCGTACCGCCGCTCGGTTTTGACAGTCACATGCTCGGTGTAGCAGACCATGGCGCCGGTCTCCATCGTCTCTCCTTTCTCTAATCAAAGCCTCAGGTAAGCATCAACGGACCAATCTAGGATAGGGCCATGAAATTATCCCCGTTCCTTCTCTCCGGGGCTCTTGCCGTGGCGATCGGTCTTCCCATCGTTGGCTGCGCACAGCAAGCTCCGGCACAGTCTCAGCCGGGTGCGTCGCAAGGCGCCTACGGCCACCACCGCGGCGGCATGCGATGGCTGCACGGCGTCAATCTGACGGATCAGCAGAAGCAGCAGATCCAAACGCTGATGCAACAGTACCGCCAGGCGCATCCGCAAGGGAGCCAGCCGGATCCCCAGGCGCGTCAGCAACTGCGCACGCAGATCATGAACGTGCTCACCCCTGCGCAGCGTTCGCAAGTCGAACAGAACATGCAAAACATGCGCAACGAACGCGGCGAACGCGGCAGCGAAGCGCCTCCGTCTTCGCCCTCTCCCGCTCCATAACGACGTTGCTATGGCCGGATTCGCAACTGAATCCGGCCGTTTTCTTTTGTGGCCCACGCGATCTCGCTGAAACGCTCGACCTGAAAACTCGCATCGCGCGCAAATGCGAGTCCGCGTCCACGTAGAATCGCAAGGACGTCCATCCCGGCCGCGCGTCCCGCCGCGATGCCGTCGCGGCTATCTTCAACGACCAGCGTGTCGCGCGGCGAAACGCCGAGCGCTGCAGCGCCCGCGACGTATGGCTCGGGTGCCGGTTTGCCGTGTTCGACGTCGTCTGACGCAACGAGCACGCGAGGCTCCGGCAGGCCAGCGGCCGCAATCAGCACACGCGCATATGCGCTGCCGCATGACGTCACGATCGCCCAACGGCCGGCGGGAAGCAGCCGCAACGCCTCGCGCGCGCCGTCGACCGCATTGCCTTGCGGATCGACCAGCGTGCCGAAGAGATCGAAACACACCGCAGTGTAGGAAAGCTCCATCGGTGGAGTGCATTTCTCCGCGCATGAGCGATACTCTCGCGATACTCGTGGGCGGAGGTCCCGCACCTGGGATTAACGGTGTGATTGCCTCCGCCACAATCGAAGCGATCAACTGCGGCCTGCGCGTCATCGGCATCTACGACGGTTACCGCGATCTCGCCGCCGGAACTCCGGCGAAGACCATCGAGCTGACGATCGATTATGTCGCGCAAAACAATACGCGGGGCGGTTCGATCTTAAGAACCTCTCGAACCAATCCTGCAAAAGACGAGCAAACACTCGAGACGTGCGTACGATCGCTCGAAGCACTCGGCATTCGATATCTGGTCTGCATCGGCGGAGACGACACGACGTTCGGTGCAACGCGAATCGCGGAACGTACGCAAGGACGCATCGGTGTATGCACGGTGCCCAAGACGATCGACAACGATCTTCCGCTTCCCGAAAATGCGCCGACGTTTGGCTTCGAAACGGCGCGATCGGTCGGCGCGGAGCTCATCGAGAGTTTGATCGAAGACGCGCGCACGACCGTTCGCTGGTACATCGTCGTCAGCATGGGACGTAAATCGGGTGCACTCGCACTCGGCATGTGTAAATCCGCGGGCGCAACGCTGGCGGTGATTCCGGAAGAGTTTCCGGAACACGAGCTGGATCTCGATTTAGTGATCGATACAATTGTGGGCGCGATCGTGAAACGCCGCACGCAGGGTCGCGGGTACGGCGTCGCCGTTGTAGCCGAAGGAATTATCGAACGGGTATCAGCGGAAGCGCTCGATGCGCTGGAAAATGTCGAACGCGACGCGTACGGCCACGTTCGGCTCGCCGACGTTCCAATCGGT
This sequence comes from uncultured bacterium, assembly GCA_964648945.1. GTDB lineage: Bacteria > Vulcanimicrobiota > Vulcanimicrobiia > Vulcanimicrobiales > Vulcanimicrobiaceae > JAMXLG01. The sequence goes on from CAZYLU010000019.1 coordinate 53,823, forward strand.
GCGCTCTTACGCGACGGTGTTCGCCGCCGTCTTGCTGAGATCGGTCTTCAGACAACGGTTCTTACGAAAGACATCGGCTATGAACTCCGATGCGCTCGACCGGTTGCGTTCGATCTCGACTATACGCGCACGCTCGGCTACGGTGCTGTTCGCTATCTGCTCTCCGGCGAAAGCGGGTCGTTGATCGCGCTTTCCGGCGGACGATTGTACCCCCTTCGACTCGAGCAGCTGGTCGATCCATCCACCGGACGCATTCGTACTCGTCAAGTGGACGTGCACGCGGAAGCGTATGCGGTGGCACGCGATTACATGGTCCGCTTGAATCCGGAAGATCTCGAACAACCGAATCTTTCGCGTCTTGCCGAACAAACGAACCTCGTGCCGGATGATTTCCGTAACGCATTCGAACGATCAGCGATGATTCGTCCGTGAGCGGGTAAACGAAGATGCGTGAACCACAGATTCCTTGCGATCGTTTTCGCTCTCGCGGCCGCAGGGTTAGCGGCGTGTAACTCATACGGCGGAACGAACACGTTCGCTCCCGTCACTAGTCCCGGCCCGTCATCCGGTAACAGTCCGCCACCGCCGTTCCCTACGATGTTCCCAACTACAACGCCGGCTCCGTTCCCGAGCTCCTCGGGGCTTCCGACCTCATTGCCGACGACTTCGCCTATCCCGTTCCCGTCGCCGTAGAGCCGCGCGCGCTTGCTTGGTCTGCGGGCCATTCTCGCTGAAGGTCACCGGATATCATGAAAACGGCGATGGGTGCGACGCTTTTATCCATCATCCTCGCAAACGGATGCGGCGGCGGAGGCGGCAGCGTTGGCACGACGACCTCGACGTCGACACCCAACGCGAGCGGCACGCCGACTCCGCCGGTCACAACAATGGGCTGTTCCGGGAAGACGACGACAGCGGCGTCGCCAGGTCCCGCGCCGGCAACACCGTCGGGCCTCAGTGTCGCGGGCGGCTTACATATGCAGCGCATCGCGCACGTCGATGGCGCTCGTGAGCTCACGGCACTTCCGAACGGCGATCTTCTCGTCGGCACGGGTTCGTCGAATGTCTATCTCATTCCAAACGCCGAAAGCGCGGGCGCTGCAGGCAATCCCGTAACATACGCAGCTATGCCGGACGGTGATGCGGCCGGCGTCACATTTGATGGTTCATCGTGCACGGTTTTCGTCGGCACGACGAACGGCGTGTACAAGATTCCGTATAACGACGGCGATACGTCCGCGCGAAGCATCACAAAGATCGCAAGCGTTCGCACCAGCAGCAGCGGCGGACATTCAACGACGACCGTCGCCGTTTCGAACGGGACACTTTATGCGAGCGTCGGTTCGTCGTGTAACGCTTGCACCGAAACGGACCCTACGCGCGCATCGATTCAACAGATGCATCTCGACGGTTCGGCCATGTCCGCTCGCGCGATTCACATTCGTAACGCGATCGCGTTGACCGTCGATCCGCAAAGCGGACACGTCTGGGCGGGTGACGCGGGCCAAGATGCGCTTCCGGAAGGCCACCCGTACGAGTTCTTCGACGACGTGAGTTCCCACAGCGGCGTTGCCGACTACGGTTGGCCGCAGTGCGAAGAGAATCATCAATCGTACGGCAGGGGCGGATCGTGCGCCAATACCGTCGCTCCGCTCGTCGAACTTCCCGCGTATTCGACGCTCATCGGTGCCGTATTCTATCCGCAATCGGTTTCCGGAGCATACGCTTTACCCGCATCCTATCGAGGCGGTGCATTCGTCTCTGCGCACGGCTCATGGCATCAGTTTAATGGACGGTATTATGCCGTGCCGCAAGTCGTCTTCGTTCCAATGAACGGTGATACACCGAAAACGGCCGTCGATTGGAGCGACCCCACCAAGCAATGGAGTCCGTTCGTGACGGGATACCAGCTCTCCGACGGTACGACGCGTATCGGACGCCCCAGCGGACTCGCGGTCGGTACCCAAGGCAGCCTCTTCATTGCGGACGACGACACCGGCGCAATCTATCGTGTTCGTCCTTAATCTGCTCGCGGCCGCGCTTCTTTCGCTACCACACGTTCCCCCAGGCTTTACGATCGAGCGAATCACGACCGTGGAGGGTGCGCGAGAATTGGCGATGGCGCCCAACGGAGATCTATTCGTTGGAACGAGCGGAAATGGCGTCGCGATCGTGCAACATGCGGAGTCATCGGATCCCTCGCCGCAGATGTTCGCGCATTTCAGCGATGAACCGGCGGCAGGCGTTGCGCTCTCGAACGACGCGCTCTTCGTCGGAACGCAATTCGGCGTGTATCGAATCCCGTACCACACTGGCGAAACGCGGCCGCGCTCGGCGCCCGAAAAGCTCGCAGCCGTGCGAACTTCCGGCGTGGCACGCGATCACGACACGACGACCGTCGCATGGGACGGCCGCGCGCTCTATGCAAGCGTCGGATCCTCGTGTAACGGATGCGAACCGGAGCTCGACGCGACACGCGCGACGATTCAACGCGTCGATCTGCAACGCCATACGATTTCGCCGGTAGCCACGCACATTCGCAATGCAATCGCACTTGCCATAGATCCATTGACGCATGCACTGTGGGCCGGCGTCGCAGGCATCGACGACCTTCCACCCGGACAACCGTACGAGATTTTCGATGACGTCACGGCGCACGCACTGCCGGCAGATTACGGATGGCCAAGCTGCTACGATGACCGCCGGGTGCATCCGCGCTGGCCCGCAAACTGCTCGCACGCGGCACTTCCGCGTGTCGTATTTCCCGCGTACGACACACCGATCGGCGCCGTGTTCTATCCGTCGAACGTGCACGGGCGTTACGCGTTTCCGCAGCGCTACCGCGGCGGCGCGTTCGTTACGTTACACGGCTCATGGCACGGACCGGCAAACGGACTGCCCGGCTACGTCCCGCCTCGCGTCGTGTTCGTGCCGATGCACGGCGATGAACCGGCGCACGCAATGAATTGGAACGACCCGGACATCCAATGGACCACGTTCATTGACGGCTATCAGAGCGGCGGGACGATCGAGCGTATTGGGCGGCCGACCGGGATCGCCGTTGGTCCCGAGGGGTCGCTGTTTGTAGCCGACGACCAAACCGGCGCGGTCTACCGGATTCGTCCGAAGTAACCGCGAAGCAGCCGCTCCAATCGCTTTTCGTTGATGAGGAGCTGCCCATGCGGCTTTCACGCTCTCTGAGCGCGATTATTCTCGCGCTTGGTTTTTCTGCCGCCGCGCTTCCCGCCGCCGCGCGCGGGCTGGACTACGAGGATCTGCGCAACATCGTCGCCGTGCAAGCGCCGTCGATCGCGCCCGACGGTACACGCATTGTCTACGTCCGCTCGAGCGTCGATTGGAAAAACGATCGGCGCAATAACGAACTCGTGCTCGTCGACGTGCGCGACGGCACCTCTCGGATCTTGACGCGCGACCGCATCGGGGTGAGCAATCCGCGCTGGGCGCCCGATGGCAGCGCTATCGCCTATCTTGCCGAACCGGAACGCGAAAAGCCGCCGCAGCTCTACGTGCTTCCGATGAACGGCGGCGATTCGCATAAATTGACCGATGCGCCGGGTGGCGTCAGCGGTTACGGATGGCGCAACGACGGCAAAGCACTCGTCTACGTCGCAACGAACGAAGCTCCGAATAAAAAAGAGATCGAGAAACATCTCGACTCCGTTGTCATCACCGACGACAGCTACCTGACGCGCACTGCCCCCCAGCCGTCGCATCTCTGGACGATCGACGCGACCGGCGAACACAATACGCGCTTGACTGACGGTACCTGGAGCGTGATGCCGGGAACGCAACCGTCATGGTCGCCGGATGGAAAAAAGATCTACTACGATCGGATGCCGGATCCAATCTACGCGCACATCATTTCGCAACAAACGTACGTTCACGATATTGCCGCTAAGACGGATACGCCGCTGGGGCCCGACGTGAGTACGGATCCCGATCTCTCCCACGACGGCAGCATGATCGCCGTCTCGGTTCCGCGTCACAAGTTCATCTATCTCACGATGGACATGTCGATCCGCTCGACCATTGACGGCCACGAGGTGTTCAACGGCAATGCGATCGATCGCAACGTCCACGCATATCACTGGCTGCCGCGCGACAGCGGCGTACTCTACGAAGCATCGGACGGCATTCGCAACGGAGCGTGGATCGTAACGCGCGACGGAAAAGACAAGCGGCTCGACCTCGGCGACGTCGACATGACACAAGCCTCGGTCGCAAACGACGGTGGAATTGCATTCGTCGGGTTGCGCAGAGATCATTATCCGGAACTCTACTATCTCGCACCCGGCGCATCGACGCCAAAACCACTCAGTCGTGAGAACAAGTGGGCCGAGTCATTCGAACTCGGGAAAGCGGAAGCGTTCACGTGGACGACCGACATCGGGGCAAAGGCATCAGGCGTCCTCATCTATCCGGTCGGCTACGTCGCCGGCAAAAAGTATCCGCTCGTCCTCGATATTCACGGCGGTCCCGTGTCGACGTCGACGTGGAACGTCAGCGGAATGGAAGGCGGGATGCTGGGTCCGCTGCTCGCAGCGCGCGGCTTCTTCGTCTTCCGCCCGAACTATCGCGGCAGTGATAACCAGGGCGATGCGTTTTTGCAAGCGATCGTCGGCGATATGGCGAGCGGTCCCGGACGCGATAATCTCGCGGCCGTCGACGCTCTCCGAAAGACCGGCATGTTTGACGAATCGCGCATCTTCGTTTCGGGATGGTCTGGCGGCGGACTGCAAACGTCGTGGCTCGTCGGGCATGCGACGTTTTGGCGCGCAGCGGTAAGCGGCGCGGCAGTGAACGATCAATACGCGCAAGCGTTGCTCTCGGATATCAACGAGCCGTTCAATCAGGCGTTCTTCAATGGTGCGCTTCCATACACCAAAGAGGGCCGAGCGGCGTACGACGCCGAGTCGCCCATCACGTACGTCGATCAAATAAAAACGCCGCTGCTGATTCTCTCGGACACACGCGATCAGCGCGTGCCGGTTCCGCAAGCGTTCGAACTCTATCAAGCGCTCAAGCAGCGTAACGTAACCGTGCGCTTCACGGCCTTCCCACGACCGGGTCATTTCCCGACAGACCCGGTCGGACAAGAACAAGTCCTTCGCGCGTGGACCGGATGGATCGAACAATGGAACAAGTGATGCGCGCACTTCTCATAACGCTCGCAGCTGGGCTGTTCGTCTCGTCGCAAGCAAACGCGTCGGCGAAGCCGAGCCTGCATCTGACCGATCTACGTCAACAGATATCGCTCTCATCGGCGCAAATTTCGCCCGACGGCAGAACCGTCGTCGTCGTGACGAGTCACGGCGACTACGACAAGGATCATTACGTGGGCGAGCTCACCATCGTCGACGTGAAGACACACACGTCGCGGGTGCTCGTCCCCGATGCGCGCGCCGCACAGGTTGAGTGGTCGCCGAATGGTTCGCGTCTTGGGTACATTACGGCGCCTCAAAGCGGAGACGAAAAGTCGCCTCAGCTCTTCGTGTTACCAATGGACGGCGGTGCACCCGTTCAACTCACGCATGAAAAGAACGGCGTCGACGCCTTCGATTGGCGCCCGGACGGTAAAGCGCTCGCGTACGTTTCAACGCCCGAGTCGAAAAATGCCAAGGAGCTCACGCATCATGAAGACGCGTTTGATGAAACGGGCGAGTCGTGGACCGAGCAGCAACCGTTTCAATCCCATACGCTCTCCGAAATCGACGTCGCCGGCGGCAAGCCCCGCTCATTCATCGGAAAGCTCGACTCCGTTTCCGGCGGCATCTCGTATTCCGCCGATGGCCGGTCGATCTATGTGACCGTCATGCAGCCCGGCACGAATCCCTCGCAAGAGCGCAATCGCATCGTACGCGTCGATCGAAGCGACGGCCATGTAACGTCGATTGCGAATGTCACGTCTGCCGGTGAACCGCTCCGCTCGGCCGACGGAAAATGCATCGCCCACCTCGCTGCATATCGTGAATTTGAGCCGGTGAATCAGGTCATCGTGCGCAACGCCGCCGCAACGCAGGTGCGTTGGAGCACGCAGCGCCTCGATAGAAACGTGCAAAGCGCGGCATTTTTCCCGGATGATTCGCTGGCCGTCGTCGCAAACGACCGCACCACGACGCGCTTATTCCACGTCGACGGACATAGTACGAAGGCCCTTACCGGCGACGATTTAATCCTGCGCGGCGAGCCGAGCGTTGCGCGCGACGGCAGCGTCGCTTTCATTGCGACAACGGCAAGCCATCCGTCCGAACTCTACGTGCTTCCGGCGAAATCGACGCGCGCGGTGCGCCTGACGAACGTCAATGCATGGGTGAACCGTTACGCAATCGGACGTCACGAGACGATCGCATGGCGCTCGCACGGCATGAACGTCTTCGGCGTTCTGGTCTATCCGCCAAACTATGACGCGCTGCGCGGCAGCGGCAAGAAAGTTCCGCTCGTTCTGTATATCCACGGCGGACCGACGAGCGCATCAACGACGGCATTCGGAATGCCGGACGTGCTGGCGGCGCACGGCTGGATCGTCTTCTCACCGAACTACGCGGGCAGTGACAACGAATCGGTCGCCTTCGCCGATTCCATCGTTCCGCACGTAACGAGCGTGTCCGGTCCGACGATCGAAGACGGCGTAGAGGCCGTTCTCAAACACACGAGCGCCGATCCCGCGCGCATCGGTGTCTCCGGTTGGTCCGCCGGCGGCATGATGACATCGTGGCTCATCACGCACGATACGCGATGGAAGGCCGCGGTTGACGGCGCCGCGGTCGACGACTTCCTTGGACTCGGCTACATGAGCGATTCGAAGGGATATTTGCAGTCACTAATCGGCAAAGACCCGTGGGTCGATCCCGCGCGCATGGCGATCTATCGCGACGAGTCGCCCACCACGTATGCGGCTCGCGTCAAGACCCCGACGTTGATTCTGACGGACGCGAGTGATTTCCGGGTGCCCACGCCACTTTCGTATGAGTTCTATCATGCGATCCGCGCGACGGGAACACCGGTGAAACTCGTCATCTGGCCCGTGGTCGGACACTTTCCTTCGGATCCCGTTCGCTCTGAGGACGTCTTTCATCAATGGGAATCATGGTTCGCGGAGCGCTTGTAACAGCGGCGCTCGCCGCGCTGTGCGCAGCACAAACATCGGCAGATCCGAAGCCCGCGCTTCAACTCGCCGATCTGCGGCAGCTCGTCGGCGTCGGTACGCCCCAAATCTCGCCCGACGGCACGCGCGTCGTCTTCGCGCGCCGCACGAACGACTACAAAAAAGATCGTGCCATCTCCGACCTCGTGGTCGTCGACGTGAAGACACGCGCGATGCACACGCTCGTCCCGGACATCGGCCCGGGTTCCTTTGAATGGTCGCCCGATGGAACGCGCATTGCCTACGTCGGAATGAGCACCGACGAAAAGCAACCGCCGCAACTCTACGTCCTTCCGATGAACGGCGGTGCGCCGGTCGCGCTTACAAAAGAGAAAAACGGCGTAGAAGATTTCGACTGGCGCCCCGACGGACGGGCGATCGCATATACAGCGGAGCCGGAAGCGCGTGATGCAAAGGCCCGCGAGCATCACGAAGATGCGTTCGACGTTACCGAAGAAGCGTGGACCGAAGAAAAACCCACGCCGCAGCACCAGCTGTATGAGATCGATGCAAAGCCGAGCGCTAAACCGCATCATATCGGCAACGGAACGTGGAGCGTCGGCGGCGGATTCACGTATGCAGCGAACGGCAAAAGCGTCTTCGTTACGCGCGTTGCACGGGGTGCGTATCCGAACCAATACGGTCACCGCGAAATCATTCGCGTCGATATCGCGGACGGCCGAACGATGGCAATCCCGCGGCTTTCCCGCTGGCAAAGCGATCCGCTCCGTTCGCGCGACGGCCGGCGTATTGCGTTTGCGTTCACGAACCCGCGCGGGCCGATGCAATCCGAACTCGCGCTTGCGGACGCCGATATTTCGCATCCACAGTGGCTGACGAAGTCGCTCGACCGCAACATCTACGGCGCTTCGTTCATGCCCGACGATTCCGTCGTCATCCAAACGAACGATGCGACGTCGCGGCGCTTTTTCCGCATAATGCCCGGCGGACGATACACCGCGCTTGCCCTGGGCAACATCGACGTCAACAGTGCGCCGAGCATTTCGCGCGCGGGTGCGATCGCGTTTGCGGGATTTACGCCGGATCACCCAAGCGAACTCTACGTCCTGCAACCCGGCGCGCATGCTCCAACGCAATTAACGAATGTGAACGCGTGGATACAGCACCGCGCGATCGGCCGTCACGAGGCGATCACCTGGCGAACGCGCGACGGACTTATCGCCGACGGCGTCTTGACGTTCCCGCCGCGCGGCGCCATGCGAAACCTGCCGCTGGTTCTCGTAATTCATGGCGGTCCGACATCATCGTCCGTCACCGGTTTCTCGGCCTTCGCAGACGTACTCGCGGCGCACGGATGGCTCGTGTTTCAACCGAATTACCGCGGCAGCGATAATCTCGGTCTTCGATTCGCACAAACGACCGTTCCGCATATCGCGAGCGTGCCTGGCGACGATATTGAAGACGGCATCAGCACACTTCTGAAACGTCCAGGTCTTGTAGATACCTCACGAATGGCGGTCTCCGGCTGGTCCGAAGGCGGACTCATGACATCGTGGCTGATCACCCACGATATGCGCTGGAAAGCCGCCGTATCAGGAGCTGCGGTGAACGAGTGGCTCGGTTACGACGCCATGACCGACGCGAAAGATTTCGCACCGTCATTCATCGCGCCGGATCAATGGCGCAGCAAAGAGCTGCTCAACTTGTTTGAAGACGAGTCGCCGCTCACGGCTGCGTCTCATGTAAAGACGCCGACCCTGATTCTGTCGGACGCCGGCGATTATCGCGTGCCGACGCCGCTCGCGTACGAGTTCTATCACGCCGTCCGGGCCACCGGTACTCCCGTGAAGTTCGTTATCTGGCCCGTTGCCGGCCACTTCCCGCGAGATCCGGTGCGCTCGGAAGACGTCTATCGCCAATGGGAGGCTTGGTTAGTCCAACACGTATTATGACGGGAACGCGTTAATCGCGATCGCCGACGAAGAGCAATCCGCTCGGTTTTTGGAAGCCGGTCAACACGTCTTGAATCGCTCCCGTTACCGGATTCACGATCCCGACGAACGTGTTGGCTTCGGTGTAGATGGCGCCGGGTTTGATGGCACCGCGAACGACATACGTAACGTTCGCGGTCTGATCGACGACGTACAACAATCCGTCCGACTCGAGAGCGAACTGCGTATCGTCGAGCTGCGCCGTTGAAAGCAGGCGCGTGACGGTTTGCCCTTCTACACCGGGATTGTGAAGGCGCACGATCTCCTGATCTGCCTGCGAAACAAGAACGACGTCGCCATTTGGTGCAACCGTCATCGAATCGGGATCCGTGAGATTGAGCAATACCGATTTTCCCGTTGTAACGTCGCGAGCGAGCGCATTACCCATGAGGTCCGGCAATACTTCCGCCACACGTCCCTTCAGCGTAACGGCGACGACTGCGGGGTGCGTATTGACGCCCGCCGAGTTTAGCGTCGGATTCGACGCAGCAATGAACGCCTTGCCGTTCGAGAACGCAAGATCGTCATACCCGCCACCGTGCGTTGCGGCGGAAAACGTGTAGTGATGCACGCCGAAGCTGACCAAATCGATCGTATACAACGAAGAATTCCCGTCCTCATTAACGGTTGCCCACATCAAACCGTCATACGGATTGAAACGCATGCCGTCGATGCGCCCGGCTAGATTCCACGTGTGATGAATGGTGCCGTCGCTACCGTACTTGACGATCGTGCTGTCTCCGCCGCCACCGGTCGCGGACGTTTTATTCTGATACGCAACGTACGTCCATCCGCCGGTCGAAACGACCGCATCCGGGTTGGTTAACGTCGACGTTCCGCGTGCAAACACCGTAACCGTATATCCCGTGCCATGCGGAAGCGCTGCGCTCGGCGCACCCGTCTGCGTCGCCTGCGATTGCGTTGCCTGTGTGACCTGCGACCGCGTGTCCTGCGGCTGCGCAACGGTACTCGCTTGCGGCGCGTAGCCGCCACTGTCCGCGGGTGTCGATTGATTCGCGCCTCCGGAACATGCCGATACGGCGATTAGCGCAACGGTGCTTACCCATGCTGCTCTTCCAAACACTAGAATCTCCTCTACAAGTGCGAGTGGCGATCTGCCGCTATCACTGTATTGGACGGTCGATTAAGCGCCGGTTATAAACGAATGGGAATTGCGGTGTAGACGATCGAGCGGGAGTAAACTCTGTCGCGTCGTCGGAAGCGGTACGGCACCCGAGCAAGCCGCAATCTCGCTATGGTTGCTTCTCCGACGCAAGAACTGTTTTTGCCCGCTCTATAGTTTCTGAATCGTCACGTTTTGCAAGTTGTAACGCTCGGTTCGCGTCGTTTATAGCGTCATCACTCTGGCGCAGCTTCGCTTCGACCTCTGCGCGCGCAGCATACCCCGCCGCACTCTCCGGATGCGCCGTTACGAACGCGTTTGCGGAGCTAAGTGCCTCCGTGAAGTTGCCCAGCCGCATCTGCGCCTGCGATAGATCAATGTAGGCACGTGCCGGGGCTCCACGATTTGCGACAGCGCTTTGAAAATCGCTGACTGCTTTGACGTCGCGCTTCGCTAATACGTTCAGCTTCCCGCGTTGATACCATGTCCAGCCGTTTTTAGGATCCAGCTCCAACGCGCGATCGCAGTCCGGCATGGCTTGCGCTTCTCGATGC